>DASRCL010000008.1:0-389116 GCA_035653115.1 Gaiellaceae bacterium | reverse complement strand
CGGCGACAGAAAGATCAATCGGGAGGGATTGGCAAATGGCGAGCAAGTTGAAGATCAAGGTGAACGGTCTCGTTCACTCGGTCTCCGCGTCGCTGGACACGCCGCTTCTCTATGTCCTGCACAACGAGCTGCATCTGCACGGGCCGCGCTTCGGCTGCGGTCTCGCGCAGTGTGGTGCCTGCTCGGTGCTTTTGGACGGCAAGGAGATTCGGTCGTGTGTGACGCCGGTGGCCGCGGTGAGCGGGAAGCAGATCACGACGCTCGAGGGGCTTCCGGCCCTGTGGGCGAAGGAGCGTGGTACGGCGGGCGCAGCCCCGGCGCTGCATCCGCTCCAGCAGGCCTGGATTGACGTGCAGGTGCCGCAGTGCGGCTACTGCCAGAACGGGATGATGATCCAGGCCGCCGACCTGCTGTCGACGACGAAGAATCCGTCGGTCGACGAGATCAAGACGGCGATGAACGGGCACCTCTGCCGTTGCGGGACGTATCCGCGGATCCTGACCGCGATCAAGCAGGCGGCCGCGGTGATGGCGAAGGGAGGCAAGTAGCGATGACCGGACTCATCCACGAGCGCGAGCTCTCCCGCAAGAGCTTCCTCCGAGGCTCGGGCGCGCTCGTCGTCGGCTTCTCGCTCGCGGGCGCCCTCGGCGCCGGGCGGGCGTCCGCGGCGTACAACCCGGACAAGACGCAGGTCGACTCGTGGCTGACGGTCAACCCCGACGGCACGATCGAGCTGAAGACGAGCCACATCGACCCGGGCAGCGGCGTCACCACCGGGCTGCTGATGGTCGCAGCCGAGGAGCTCGACGCCGACATGGCGCAGATGCGCCACAGCGTCTGGGACACGAACCGGCTCGTGTTCTCCGGCTCGACCGGCGGGAGCACGGCGATCCAGACGAGCGCCGGCCCGGGTGTGCGGGCCGCCGCCGCCTACGCGAAGCAGGCGCTGCTCGCGCTCGCCTCCCAGCAGCTCGGCGTGCCGGTCTCCCAGCTCTCGGTGAGCAAGGGCGTCGTCTCGGGCGGCGGCAAGTCCGTCACCTACGGGCAGCTCGTCGGCGGGAAGCTGATCAACGCCACGATCCCGACCCCGAACCTCGACCCGGGTCAGGCGCCGGCGAAGCCGGTGAGCCAGTACAAGCTCGTGACCACGCGCGTGCCGCGCGTCGACCTGCCGGCGAAGATCACCGGCCAGTACACGTACGTGCACAACGTGCGCGTGCCGGGCATGCTGCACGGCCGGGTCGTCCGCCCGCGCGGGCAGGGCGCCTACGGGAGCGGCGCGCCGATCGTCTCCGTCGACGAGAGCTCGATCTCGCACATCCCGGGGGCGAGGGTCGTCCGCTCGGGCGACTTCCTCGGCGTCGTCGCGCCGCGCGAGTACGACGCCATCCAGGCCGCCGCGCAGCTCAAGGTGACCTGGAAGGACAACCCGATCCTGCCCTCGAGCGGCGACCTGTGGTCGCGGATGCGCGCGCAGGACGCCGCCGGCAAGGCGCCGGCGCGCCTGACGCTCGACCAGGGCAACGTCGACACGGCGCTCGCCTCGGCGGCGAAGGTCGTGAAGGCGACCTACATGTACCACTACAACGGCCACATGCCGATCGGCCCGTGCTGCGCGATCGCCGACGTGAAGCCCGACCACGCGACGATCTTCTCGAGCACGCAGTCGATCGACGGCCTCGTGCCGGTGATCCAGCAGCTCCTCGGGTTCTCCGATCCGAACCAGGTGCGGGCGTTCTGGTACGAGGGCGCGAGCTCGTTCGGGCCCGGCAACCGCTACGTCGACACGGCGAAGGCGGCGGCGCTGATGTCGAAGATCGTCGGCGCGCCCGTGCGTGTCCAGCTCATGCGCTGGGACGAGCACGGCTGGGACGGCTACGGGCCGGCTCAGCTCATGGACGTGCGCGGCGGGATCGACGCGAACGGGAAGCTCGTCGCGTACGACTTCACCGTGCTGCAGCAGCCGGGGACGTCGCTCGACATGACCCAGGAGCTGCTCGGCTCGCTCGTCTACGGGCAGTCGGTGCTCTCGACGCCGACGTCGATCTACCCGGTGCCGGGCACCGTCTCGCCGAACACGCCGAACACGGGTCCGATGTACGACGTGGCGAACAAGCGGCTCACGGGCAAGACGCTGCCGCTCTTCGAGGGCTACTTCCAGAGCGGCGCCCTGCGCGACCCGTCCGGGCCGCAGACCTCGTTCGCGTCGGAGCAGCTCATCGACGAGCTCGCCTACGAGGCGAAGATGGACCCGATCGCCTTCCGGCAGCAGAACATCAGCGACCCGCGCTGGCTCGGCGTGATGAACGCGGCCGCGCAGGCCGCCGGCTGGAAGCCACGCGTCGCGAACTCGATCAAGCAGACCGGCGACGTCCTCACTGGCCGCGGGTTCGGCTTCGGCCGCCACGGCACCGCGGCGATGGCGGCGGCGGTGGTCGAGATCGAGGTGCACAAGAAGACCGGCAAGATCGTCGTCAAGCACATCTACAACGCGGTCGACGCCGGTCTCGTCGTCAACCCCGGCCTGGTCGAGAACCAGATGTCGGGTGCCTCGGTGCAGGGCATCTCGCGTGCGCTCCACGAGGAGGTCTCGTTCACGAAGGACCGCGTGACGAGCCTCGACTGGGTGACGTACCCGATCCTGCGCTTCACCGAGTCGCCGGCGGTGACGAACGTGATCGTCCAGCGGAACGACCAGCTTCCGCTCGGCATCGGCGAGCCGTCGACCACGCCGCCGGCGGCGGCGATCGCGAACGCGTTCTTCGACGCGACCGGCGTCCGGATCCGCGAGGCGCCGATGACGCCGGCGCGCGTCCGCGCCGTCCTCAAGGCGGCGGGCGTCGTCTAGCGCCGCCCGCGGCCGCCGCGAGAGGGGGCCCGGTCCCGGCCGGGCCCCTCTCGCACCCGCCGGCCGGGACGGGGAGGCTCCGGCCCGCGCGCGCCGCCGGGCCCACGGCGGAGGCGAGGGCGCGTCGGCGAGCCCGGGCCGGCGCGAGCGCGGCGGGCGACTCCCCGATATCCCGGCGCCGACGGCAGGCGGGCGACCGCGGCGAGCGGGTCGCACCGGCCGAGTGGGCCCGGCGTCCCACAACCCGACGCCCTCCACCCGTTCGTTGCCATGAGAGCTCGAGCGGTCGCAACGCGACCTCATATGATATCTTCATACACATGTCCAGACTTCTCTCTGTGTCGGTACCCGACGATCTGCTCAGGCAGGCCGAGGCACTCGCGCAGGCCCAGGGCAAGACGAAGAGCGAGGTCGTACGCGACGCACTGCGGCGCCACGTTCAGCTCGAACGTCTCCGCGAGCTCCAGCGCTACGGCCGGGAACGGGCTGAGCAGCAGGGAATCGGGCCGGAGGACATCGAAGCGCTCGTCGACGCGCTCCGTGGAGGGAGCGCCTGAGCCTCCGCGTTCTCTGCGACACCAACGTCTTGGTGTCCGCGCTCATCGCCGACGGGCCGCCAAGTTGGCTGATCGAGGAAGCGATCAACGGACGGATCGAGCTCGTACTTCCGGATCTCGTTCTCAGCGAGCTCGGGCGCGTGCTCCAGATGAAGCTCGGTTTCAGCGAGGCGCAGTGTCGCGAGGCCAGCCGCTTTCTCGCCGAGCTGGCAAGCGACCGGCCCTCAGCCCCCGATCGCGTCGATCCGGTAACGGGAGATCCGGCTGACGACGCGATCCTTGCCTGCGCAGTCGAAAGGGGAGTCGACGTCGTGGCGACCGGCGACCGCCGCCACCTCCTTCCACTCACCGAACACCACGGCGTCAGGCTGATGCCGCCACAGGCTGTTCTCGCCGAGCTTCGCGCGAGTGAATGAGCAGCTCGAGCCACCGGGATCAGCGCGAGGCGACGATTCGAGAAGCCGGCACCGCGCAAATGGGTTCGACCACCATGCATGCCGGCGGTGAAGCAGCGGCTGCGCCGAGCGTGGGCGGCAGACGACCAGGCCCGCGCGCTCGAGCGGCTGCGCGCGCTCGCCTCCGAGCTCGACCGCAGTTACCCGGCGCCGCCGGCTCGCTGCGCGAACGACTCGAGGAGACGCTGACGCTCACCTGGCTCGGCGTCACCGGCAACCTCAAGCGCACGCTCGAGTCGACCAACCCGTGCGCGCTCACACCGGGACCGCCACCGAAAACCCACGGCGCGCCGGACATCCTCCGGCCGTCCCTCGCGATGGCGAGATCGATTTCTCGCGTGTGCGGAGATCTGCCGTGACCTACAGCTACCGCCTCCGAGCGGTTCGCGCTGACCGAGCCGCCGGGGTTCGACCACCGTGCGAACGGACGTGCACTCGGGCCCCATTTGCAGCAACAGCCTGATCGAGTGGGGGCGGGAGGATTCGAACCTCCGAAGCTAGAAGCAACGGGTTTACAGCCCGTCCCATTTGGCCGCTCTGGAACACCCCCGCGAGCGGAGGGCATTCTAGCCGTGGCTCACGAGCGTCCCAGGGCGGCGCGGGCGAGCGTCGCCGAGCGGACGATCCGCCACGGGCGGCGCAGGTACCAGGCGGCGATCCCGCCCGGGCGCAGCTTCGACTGCAGCAGGTCGACGACGAGGTCGGCGGGCAGCGTGCGGAGGAGGCGGACGCGCGCGTCCCAGCGCTCGTCGCCGCGCCGCGAGGCGAGCCGGTGGTTCAGGCGCCGCCCGAAGCGGAGCTCGCGGTCGAACGCGCGCAGGAACCGCCGCTCGTACGGCGCGAGCGCGGCCGCGTCGCGCCGGCCGGCGCGCAGCGCGGCGGCGATCGTCTCGGCGGCGAGCTCGCCGGCGAGCAGGCTGATCCGGATCCCCTCGCCGACGACGAGCGTCGCCTGCCCGGCCGCGTCGCCGACCGCGACGATCCCGTCGCCGACGAGCCGCGGCGCGAGCCCGTCGGCCGGGATGAGCCCGAAGTGGTACTCGGCGATCTCCGCGCCCGAGACGCCGAGCGCGAGCTCGTCGCCCTCCCGGTAGAGGAGCGCGAGGCGTTCCTTCGGGTCGTCGCGCACGTCGCGGTGGTGGAGGCCGACGCCGAGGCGGACGCGCTGCCCGCCCCACGGGAACGACCAGGCGTAGCCGGCGGGCGCGTACCGCTCGCCGACGATCAGCACCGCCTCCCGCTGGTCGGCCGCCGGCGCGAGCAGCTCGTACTCCGCGCCGACGCCGAAGCGCGCGAACCCCGGATGGAGGCCGGCGCGCTTCGACACCTGCGCGCGGTGCCCGCCCGCGTCGACGACGACCTTCGCCTCCACGCGGGCCGGCCCGTCCGGCCCGGAGAGCTCGACCCCCGAGACGATCCCCTCGCGGACGACGACGCCGCTCGCGTGCGTCGCGACGGCGACGCGCGCGCCGGCGGCGACCGCCTCGTCGGCGAGCCAGCGGTAGAAGCCGCGCACGTCGAGCGCGCAGAGCGCGTCGCCGGTCTCGACCACCGCGGTCTCGCCCGGGGAGACGAGCCGGAAGCGCTCGAAGACGTGGAAGAGACGCGCCGGCGCGCCGAGGCGCGCGACAGTCGAGACCGCGGTCGCCCCGCTCGTCCGGACGTGCTCGGCCACCTGACGCTGCCGCTCGACGACGAGCGTGTCGAGGCCGGCGGCGGCGGTCTCGCGGGCGGCGGCGAGGCCCGCCGGGCCCGCGCCGACGACGACGACGTCGACCGACTCCGTGCGCACCGTCTCAGCCTAACCTTCGCCCGTGCAGCGCTACGACGTGCTCGTCGTCGGCGCGGGTCCCGCCGGCTCCACGACCGCGCTGCGGCTCGCGCGAGCCGGCGCGTCGGTGCTGCTCGTCGACCGGGCGCGCTTCCCCCGCGACAAGCCCTGCGGCGGCGGCCTGACGCTGCGCGCGGTCGCGCGCTGCCCGGTCGACCCGGCGCCGGTGGTCGAGGAGCGCGTGCGCGAGTTCGCCGTCGCCTTCCGCTACGGCGAGCCGGTCCGCCGGCCGACGACCCGGCCGGTCGTGCTGATGACCCAGCGCCGCCGCCTGGACGCGCTCCTGCTCGACGCCGCGCGGGAGGCGGGCGTCGAGGTGTGGGAGGGCGAGACCGTGCGGGTCGAGCCGGGCAGCCGCCTCGTCCGCGCGCGGGGCGCGCCGCTCCCGGTGGACGCGGTCGTCGGCGCCGACGGCGCGAACGGCACCACCGCCCGCGCGCTCGGGCTCGGCAACGGGATCCTGCGCGGCGTCGCCTATGAGGGCAACGTCCCCTACCGCGCTCTCGGCGCCGGCTTCCGCGGCCGCGCGTTCCTCGAGCTCGGCGCGATCCCCGGCGGCTACGGCTGGGTGTTCCCGAAGGCCGACCACGTCAACGTCGGCGTCGGCGCGTGGGCGAGCGAGGGGCCGCGGCTGAAGGCCCACCTCCGCCGCGTCTGTGCGGCCCGCGGCATCCCGTACGAGGCGATCGAGGGCGCGCGCGGCCACCCGCTGCCGCTCCGCCGGCGCGGCACGCTCGTCGCGGGCGAGCGCTCCCTGCTCGTCGGCGACGCCGCCGGGCTCGTCGATCCCGTCTCCGGGGACGGGCTGTACGAGTGCTTCGTCTCCTCCGAGCTCGCCGCCGCGTCGATCCTCGACCTGCTCGCCGGACGCGCCTCGAGCCTCGAGCCGTACGCCGCCGCGCTCGCGCGCGCCCTCGGACGGCTGAACGCCGAGAGCTGGGCGATCAAGACCGCGCTCGACCGCTGGCCGCGGGCGACGTGGCGGCTCGCCCGCAGCCGGGTCGCCTGGCGCGCCGCCGAGCGGCTCCTCGCCGGCGAGCGCCGATCGCTCACCGCCCGCTAAAGCCCGGCGGCGGTGCTGCCGACAACGGGAGGGGATGGACCTCGACTCCCTGCTCGCGGCTGCCGTCGGGCTCGGCGCCTCCGACGTCCACCTGAAGGTCGGCCGCCCGCCGCTCGTCCGCCGGCACGGCGCGATCGCCCCGGTCGAGGGCGCGGAGCCGCTCACCGACGCCGACCTGGAGACGGTCGTGCGTACGATCACCGCCCGCGTCCCAGAGCGCTACGAGCAGTTCCTCGCGAGCGGTGACCTCGACGTCGCCTACGAGGCGCCGAGCCTGCCGCGCTTCCGGGTGAACATGTTCCGCCAGCGTGGGACCGTCTCGGTCGCGATGCGCCTGATCCCGAAGCGCGTCCCCCGGTTCGCCGACCTCGGCCTGCCGCCCGGCGTCGAGCGGCTCGCCGACGAGCACCGCGGCCTGATCCTCGTCACCGGCGCGACCGGCTCCGGCAAGACGACCACGCTCGCGGCGATCGTCGACCACCTCAACCGCACCCGTGCCTCGCATATCGTCACGATCGAGGACCCGATCGAGGTGCTGCACGAGGACCGCCGGTCGATCGTGAGCCAGCGGGAGGTCGGGTTCGACACGGAGAGCTTCGGCCAGGCCCTCCGTCGCGCGCTCCGGCAGGACCCCGACACGATCCTGATCGGCGAGCTCCGCGACGCCGAGACCGCCCAGACCGCGCTCCAGGCGGCCGAGTCCGGCCACCTCGTCCTCTCGACCCTGCACACGATCGACGCCGCCGAGACCGTCGGCCGCCTGATCGAGTTCTTCCCGGAGGGCAAGCAGCAGCAGATCCGCTCGATCCTCGCCGGCGTCCTCCGCGGCGTGATCTCCCAGCGGCTGCTGCCGAAGCGGGGCGGCGGCCGGGTGGCGGTGGTCGAGGTGATGGTCGCGAACGCGCGCATCGGCGACCTCATCCGCGAGAACCGGCCCGAGGAGATCGCCGACGCGATCGCCGACGGCGACTACTTCGGCATGCAGACCTTCGAGCAGGCGCTGATCGCGAAGGTGCTCGACGGCTCGATCGACCGCGACGTCGCCGCCGACGCGTCCTCGAACCGTCACGACTTCATCGTCGCCCTCGAGCGGGCGGAGAAGGTGGCTGCGCTCGCCGCCGAGGCCGAGCAGCGCGCGGTCGAGCCGGAGCCGCAGCCCGCACTCGGGGGCCTGCGCGTCGCCGGCTGATGCGCACGAGCCTCCGCGCCGAGCAGGGACAGAGCGCCGTCGAGCTGCTCGTCGTCTGCGCGCTCCTCGCGATCGTGCTCGGCGGGCTCGCGAACATCTTCGTCTCCGGGACGCGCGCGCAGCGGGACACGAGCGGACGCGTCGACGCCCAGCAGGGCGTGCGGCTCGCGCTCGACCGGCTCGAGTACGAGGCGCGCTGCTCCTCCTACGCGACCATCGTCGGCTCGGGCGCCGGCGTGACGCTCACGCTGCCGTCCCAGTGCTCGCACGCGAGCGGCACCGTGACGTGGTGCGTCTCGTCGGGCGCGCTGATGCGCTACGCCGGCGGCGCCTGCTCGGGCAGCGGGGTCGTCTTCGTGCGCGCCGTGACGACGGCGCAGCCCTTCTCGCTCACCTGGTCGTCCGGCGACCTGCCGCGGCTCGGAGTGAGCATGACGGTGAACGACACCGGCCCGAGCAGCGACTCGTTCACGGTCGACGATACGATCGCGCTGCGGAACGCGACCGTCGCGCTCGGCGCGCCGAGCCCGACCTCCGGCGCCGTCGGGTCGTCGGTCACGATCACCGGCAGCTACTTCAAGCCCTCCTCGCCGCTCACCGTCACGGTCGGCTCGACGACGGCGACGATCACCGCCGGCGGCACCTCCGGCGCCGACGGCAGCGTGAACGTCACCTTCACGGTGCCGTTCTCGGGGAACGGCAGCTACAACGTCACCGTGAGCGACGGCACCAACACCGTCACCTCGCCGACGCAGTTCACCGTCACCGGCTCGTTCGACGGGCTGGGCTTCACGAGCACGAGCAAGACGCCGTCCTGCGGCACGATCCAGCAGGCGACGACGTGCACCGTCACCGGGCTTGGCGCGACCGGCGCCTTCAGCGGCAAGCCGACGCTCGAGACGGCCTCCGGCACCGCCGTCGGCAACGCGAGCGGCGCGGCGGTCACGGTCACCTCGAGCGTGACGAACGAGGTGAGCCCGGGCGCCACCGTCTCCCCCTCGAGCTCGTCGATCGCGACCGGCGCCTCCGCGAGCGGCTCGGCCTTCACCCTCACCGGGCTCGGCTCCGGGTGGCAGGCGGTCATGACCTGCACGCTGACCGTGAACGGCGTCCCCTACTCGATCGCGATCACCGGCAGCGCCTAGCGTGCAGCTCGCCGCCGCAGCCGTCGTCGTCGTCCCGGGCCTCGCCGCCGGCAGCTTCCTGAACGTGGTCGCCTCGCGGCTCCCGCTCGGCCGGTCGGTCGCGCGGCCACGCTCGGCGTGCATGCGCTGCGGCGCGGCGATCCGCGCCCGGGACAACGTCCCGCTCGTCTCCTACCTCCTGCTGCGCGGCCGGTGCCGCGCCTGCGGCGGCCCGATCGGCTGGCGCTACCCGGCGGTCGAGCTCGCGACCGCGCTCCTCGTGGCGGCGTGCGTCGCCCGCTTCGGGCTCTCGCTGCGCGCGCTCGCGGCGGCGACCTTCTGCGCCGCGCTCGTCGTCGTCTCCGCGACCGACCTCGAGCGCCGGATCGTCCCGAACCGCGTCGTGCTGCCGGCGTCGGCGGCCGTGCTCGCCCTCCAGGAGGCGTGGCGGCCGGGGGTCGAGTGGCCGGCGGCAGGGCTCGGCGCTGCGCTCTTCCTCCTCCTCGCCGCGCTCGCCTACCCGCGCGGGCTGGGGATGGGCGACGTCAAGCTCGCGCTCCTGCTCGGCGTCGCGACCGGCCGCGCCGTGCCGGTGGCGCTCTTCGCCGGGATGGTCGCCGCGCTCGTCCCCTCCGTCGTGCTCTTCGCCCGGCACGGGGCCGCCGCCCGGAAGATGGCGATCCCCTTCGCCCCCTTCCTCGCCCTCGGGGGGGTCGTCGCGCTCTTCGCCGGGCCCGCCGTCGTGCGCGTCTACCTGGGCTCGCTCTAGCCCTTCAGGCCCGGCCCCGGCCTGCCGATAGCTCGTTCGAGGCATTCGTGGCAGACGACGCCTGGACCACGCTCGAGGCGGCCGCGGTCGGCGGCCGCGCGCGCCCGCCCGCGGCCGCGCCGGAGACGGTGAGCCCGCTCGTCGAGCTCGTCGCCGACCTGCTCGAGCCGACCGGCCTCGTCGCCGTCGACCGGCTCGCGAACCTCCGCCGGCGGGCGGGCGTCGGCTCGCTCGCGCAGGCGCTCCGCGACGAGGGGCTCGCCTCCGAGGAGGGGGTCGCCCGTGCGCTCGCCGAGCGTTACCACCTCCCGTTCGTCGACATCCTCGCCGAGGAGGTCGACCCCGAGGCGGTCGCGGAGATCCCGCTGACGGTGCTCCAGCGCGTGCAGGCGCTGCCGTTCCGCCGCCTGGGGACGACGCTCCGCGTCGCGATCGCCGACCCGGCCGACATCGCCGCGATCGACGAGCTGCGGCTCGCCACGCGGCTCGCGGTCGAGCTCGCGGTCGCGCCGCGCGAGGACCTGCTCGCCGAGCTCGGCCGGCTCGCCCGCCCGACGCAGGCGCTCGACGCGCGCGTCGGCGCCGAGATCCGCGCGATCGAGCAGGTCGAGGAGGAGCAGGAGGAGGAGATCGGCGACCTCGAGGCCGACGACGGGATCTCCGACGCGCCGCTCGTCCGGCTCGTGAACGCGCTGATCTCGCAGGCGGCCGAGGACGGCGCGAGCGACGTGCACGTCGAGCCGCAGGAGGACTGCCTCCTCGTCCGCTACCGGATCGACGGCGTCCTGCAGGAGGTGCAGCGGATCCCGAAGCGGCTCGCGAACGGCGTGATCACGCGCCTGAAGGTGCTCGCGAAGCTCGACATCGCCGAGCGGCGCAAGCCGCAGGACGGCCGCATCTCGCTGAACGCGGCGGCCGCCGGGCGGCTGCTCGACATCCGCGTCGCGACCCTGCCGACGGTCGAGGGCGAGTCGGTCGTCATGCGCCTGCTCGACAAGTCGCGGCGTGCGCCGACCCTCGAGGAGCTCGGGCTGTCGGAGGAGATGCGGAACCGCCTGCGCGAGCTCGTGCGCAAGCCGACCGGGGCGCTGCTCGTCACCGGGCCGACCGGCTCGGGCAAGACGACCACCCTCTACGCCGCGCTCGCGGAGATCAACCGCCCGGAGGTGAACATCATCACCGTCGAGGACCCGGTCGAGTACCGGCTCCCCGGCGTCAACCAGGTGCAGATCAACCAGCGCGCCGGCCTCACCTTCGCGACCGTGCTGCGCTCGATCCTCCGCTCCGACCCGGACGTGGTGATGGTCGGCGAGATCCGCGACAGCGAGACCGCCCGCATCTCGATCGAGGCGGCGCTGACCGGCCACCTCGTGCTCTCGACGCTGCACACGAACGACGCGCCGGGGACGCTGACGCGCCTGAACGAGATGGGCGTGGAGCCGTTCCTCACCGGCTCGGCCGTCTCCGCGGTGCTCGCCCAGCGGCTCGCGCGGAGGCTCTGCTCGCACTGCTGCGAGCTGTACTCGCCCTCGGTCGAGGAGCTCCTCTCCGCGCACGTCTCGCCGGAGGTGGCCGCGCAGCAGGACGGCGTCGTCTTCTACCGCAAGCGCGGCTGCCCGCGCTGCAACCAGACCGGCTACCGCGGCCGGATCGGCATCTTCCAGCTCCTGCAGATGAGCGAGGAGATCGAGTCGCTCGCGGTGGCGAAGGCGAGCCGCGACGAGATCGAGCGCGCCGCCCTCCGCTCCGGGATGCGGACGCTCTGGGACGACGGGCTCGCGAAGGTCGCCGCCGGGCTGACCTCGATCGAGGAGCTCGCGCGGGTCGTCGCCGCCTGAGGCCGGAGCGCCTCGGCGAGCAGGAGCGGCGTCAGCGCCGCCGCACCGACGACGAGCGAGTCGACCACGCGGTAGCCGCTGTAGGAGAACGCGAGCCATGCGCCGTGCGCGGCGACGTAGATCCCGGCGAGGCCGAGGAGGGAGAGGAGCGCCCAGCCCCAGGCGAAGGCCGCGAGGCGCGACCCGGCGGCGGCGAGGACGGCGGCGCCGAAGAGCGGGAGGAGGAGCGTCCACGACGGCACCGAGAGCGCGTCCTCGAGCAGCTTGCGCACGACCACCGTCCCGATCCCCGGCGGCTGGAGCGCGAGCGCCTGCGCGGGGTCGCGCGGGGGCGACTCGAGGAGGAGCCAGGCCTGCCACGGCGCGAGCAGGAGCTCGGTTCCGGCTGCGAGCGCGAGCACGCGCCGCCACGGGGCGCGCGCGAGCAGGAGCGCGAGGAGGGCGGCGGCGGCGAACAGGAGCCCCTCCTCCTTCGTCAGCGCCGCGGCGCCGAGGAGGAGCGCCGCGGTCGCGGCGGGGCGCGGGCCGGGGCGGTCGAGGCAGCGGGCGGCCGCGAGCGTCCCGGCGGCGACGAGGAGCGCGAGCGGGACGTCGGCGTAGGCGGTGAGGAGCTGGCTCGCGAACGCCGGTGCCGCCGCGAGCGCGAGCAGGAGCGGCCAGACGACGAGCCGCGGCGCGCGCTCGCGGGCGAGGGCGTGGATGGCGGCGATCCCCGCGACGCCGAGGAGCAGGAACTGGAGGTGGACGAGGCGCGGGTCGAAGCCGCCCATCGCCCGCGCGGCCACGGCCTCGAGCGAGGGGACGAGGAGCGGGTAGTCGGGATGCGCCGGCAGCGCCACCCGGCTCGCGAACAGGCTCGGGTCGGCCCAGCCGAGGAGCGTCAGCGCCCGCGCCTTCATCCCCCAGATCGCCCAGGCGTCGTAGTCGTCGAGCGGCTTCGTCGAGAACGCGACCCAGGCCCGTGCGAGGAGCGCGGCGAGCAGCGCGAGCGCGACCGCGTCGAGCGGCCGCGGGCGCAGCCGCGGGCGGAGGCGGAGGGCGAGCGGCAGCGAGACGGCGGCGGCGACCGCGAGCGCGGTCCAGCCGAAGGCGACGTGGACGAGGGCGAGGTGCGCGGAGAGGACGCCGACCGTCGCGAGCCCGAGCAGGTAGGCGCAGCCGGGCGGCGCGCGCAGGGCCCGTGCGACGCCGGCGCCGACCGCGAGCTCGAGCCCGTTCGCGAGCAGCAGGCGGGCCGTCACGGCCGCTCGACCCGGAAGACGACGCCCGCCGCGCGCTCCGACCGCGCGGGCAGGTTGGGCAGCAGGGCGTAGAGCGCGTAGGTCTGGTACTCGGCGCCCCGGGTCGTGAGCCCGCGCCGGACGCCGGGCGCGACGACGAGCCACCAGCGCTCGCCGGGACGGAGCTCGGCCTTCCAGCGGGCGAAGAGGGCGACCGGGAGGCCCTCGTGCGCCGCGGCCGCGGTCGCGGCCTGCGCGGCGGTGAGGCGGGGGCCGCGGTGGAGCTCGCGCCAGGTGCCGGGCGCGCCGAGCGCGACCGCCGCCACGCCGCCGGCGGCGACGCAGGCGGCGAGGGCGGCGCGGACGCTCACGGCGCCGCCGATCCTAGAGGCGGCCGGCCGGCTCGCCGCGGGGGTGCTAGCCGCCGCCGACCGAGCAGCCGAGGTACTGGAGCGCGAGCGTCGCCTCCTGGACGAAGCGGAGGGCGTCGTGGGCGGTCGCGAACCGGTACGGGCCGCGGCGGACCCGCTCGCCGGCCGGCGTCGTGACCTCGGCCTCGACGATCGTCGCGCCGTCGTCGCCGTCGAAGCAGCGGAAGAGCGCCACCCGGCGCCCGTCCCGCGTCGCCTCGCGGACGAGCTCCGCCGTCACCGCGCCGCCGCGGCGGCTTGCGCGACCACGTCCGCGCCCGCGTAGCCGCTCAGCACGAGCGCGATCTTCCCCGGCCGGGTGACGACGAGCACCGACGGGTCGGTCTCGCCGGTGAGCTTCAGCGCGACCGCCCGCGCCACCGCCTCGTCGCGCACGTCGAGCGTCGCGAAGCCGGCGTGCGCGCTCGCGGCGCCCGCCCGCGCGGTCGCGACCGCGCCCTCGTCGCCGGGGGCGTAGAGGACGGCGACGACGACCCCGTGGCGCGCGAGCGCCCGCCGGAGCGGCGCGGGGAGCGTCGGGTCGACCGCCGGCGCCGTCGCGCCGGCGCGGATGTGGTGGCCCGCCGCGCCCGCCGCCCGGGCGTGGTGGACGGCCGGCGGCGGCGACACGACCGGCGGTGGTGGGCGCCAGACGACGAGCTTGAGGACGAGCGCGACCGCGATCAGGCCGCCGCCCACGATCAGGATGATCCGCCGCTCGCGCGTCACGTCCGAGGTATCGGCACCGGTCGCCTCGCCCTTGAACGCCGAGGGGCGCGGTCGCCCGCGCCCCTCGCGACATCTCCTAGGTGCGTCCTGCTCCTACGTGATGTTGTTGCAGATCGCCTGTCCGTCGGTCGCCCCGGTGACCGAGGAGAGTTTGGCCGGCGGGCTGTTGGCGTCCGTGATGGTCGTGGTGTCGCCACCCACGTAGTACGCCGAGTGTCCGACCGCCTCGGTGTCCCACAGGCAGTAGGCGGCTCCGCCGGCGAGCACCTTGACGCCGACGTTCGGTGAGACGCCAGGCGCCTGCGCCTGAAGCGCGGCGAGGTTCATGCCCGTGTAGGTCGACGGGTTCTGCGTCTGGTAGTAGCTCTCCGCCGCCGGGATGGCCGAGCGGACGTTCGCCTTCGCGGCCGCGTCCTGGGCGTTGCCGCGGAACGCGAGGTAGGACGGCACCGCGATCGCGACGAGGATGCCGAGGATGACGATGACGACGAGCAGCTCGATCAGGGTGAAGCCCTGCTCTGCCGCCAGTCTCGCCTTGATCTTGCTGATCACGTCGATCTCTTCTCCTTGGTGGTGGAGGGGGACAGGTCGTGGTGGTGCACGGATCGAGGTATCGGCCCGGACCGGGGGCGCTTGAGCCCCGAACGGGTGAACCGGCGGGGGATCGGCTCACCCGCCGCGGGTGAGCGCGCTACGTCGCCGCGACACCGCCGTCTGCGGCCGAGCAGGTGCCCGCCTGGATCGTCGCCACCGCGTAGCCGGACGCGGCGGTCGCGTTCCCGCCGATGTAGTCGTAGGTCGAGGCGCCCTCGGTGTCCTGGATGCAGTAGCCCGCGTTCGAGTTGAGCGCGACCGCCTTCACGTTCGGCGAGACGCCCGGCGCCTCGACTCGCAAATTCGCGCCGGAGAGGTTCGCGTACGAGCCGTTGCCGCCGGCCGTGTCCTGGTACCAGCTCTCGGCCGCGGGGACGGCGGAGCGGACGTTCGCCTGGGCGGCCGCCTGCTGGGCCCGGGTGCGGAAGCTGAGGTAGGAGGGCACCGCGATCGCGACCAGGATGCCCAGGATGAGGATGACGATCAGGAGCTCGATCAGGGTGAAGCCCTGGTCGGCGGCGAGCCGCTGCTTGATCTTCTCGACGGTCACGTGTCCACCTCGCTCGGGGAGTCGGGTCACCCCCTGGGTGCCGTATCGGTGCCCGAGCGCGCGCGTCGGACCCCCGATCGGGTGAGGGGTGGGCGGCGAGCCGGGGGAGGTCGGTCGCCCGCGGCGCGGGGGTGGGGCCGGGGCAGGGTCAAGTCGCCGCCGCCCCCTGCCGATAGGTCGGCCGTGGAGCCGCAGATCCACAGCCTCGACGTGCTGCTCGAGCAGACCGTGGCGGCCGGCGCGTCGGACCTCCACGTCACGGTCGGCGCGCCCCCGGCGGTGCGCGTGCGCGGCCGCCTGCGTCCGCTCGAGGACGGCTCGCCGCTCGAGGCCGACGCGATCCGCACGCTCCTCTACCGCATCCTCACCACCGAGCAGCAGAAGCGGCTCGAGCTCGACCGCCAGCTCGACCTCTCCTACAGCGTGCCGGGGCTCGCGCGCTTCCGCGTCAACGTGTTCGTGCAGCGCGCGTCGCTCGCCGCCGCCTTCCGGGTCGTCCCCGACCGGCTGAAGACGCTCGAGGAGCTCGGCCTGCCCGAGGGGCTGCGCGAGCTGACCGGCCTGCCGCGCGGCCTCGTCGTCGTCACCGGCCCGACCGGCTCCGGCAAGTCGACGACGCTCGCCGCGCTCATCGACGAGATCAACCGCACCCGCTCCGACCACATCATCACGATCGAGGACCCGATCGAGTTCCTCCACGCCCACAAGCGCTGCGTCGTCAACCAGCGCGAGATCGGCACCGACGCGACGAGCTTCGCGAGCGCGCTCCGCGCCGCGCTCCGCCAGGACCCCGACGTGATCCTCCTCGGCGAGATGCGCGACCTCGAGACGATCTCGACCGCGCTCACGGCGGCCGAGACCGGCCACCTCGTCTTCGGGACGCTCCACACCCAGAGCGCCGCCGGGACGATCGACCGGATGATCGACGTCTTCCCCGCGGAGCAGCAGGACCAGATCCGCGCGCAGATCGCCGGCTCGCTGCAGGGCGTCGTCACGCAGGCGCTGCTCCCGACCGCGAACGGCCTCGGCCGCGTCGCCGCGCTCGAGGTCCTGATCCCGGACGACGCGATCAGGAACCTGATCCGGCAGGCGAAGGTCGAGCAGATCTACTCGTACATGCAGACCGGCTCGCGCAGCGGCATGCAGACGATGGAGCAGGCGCTCGCCGACCTCGTGCTGCGCGGCGTCGTCGCGCGCGAGGAGGCGGTCGCGCGCTCGACTCGCCGCGCCGAGCTGCTCGGCCTGATCGAGCGCGGCGGCGTCCCGGCCGCGCTCGGCGGCGGGCTGAAGGTGGCCGCCGGCTGATGGCGCCGCAGACCTCGATCTGGAAGAAGGAGATCCGCCTGCGTCGCCGCCCGGCGCCCGCGGCCCTGCAGGTCGTGCCGGAGGCCGCGCCGGAGCCCGCCGCCCCGGCGGACGGGACGTCGTGGTGGAAGAAGGAGGTGAGCCTCGCCCCGGTGCGGCTCGGCCGGCCGGCGCTGCCGGTGCGCTCGCCGCGGGTGGCGAAGCCCGGCCGCGAGGCGACGCGGATCGTCGGCCTCCGCATCGGCTCCTCGCAGCTCGCGGCGGCGCTCGTCGACAACGGCGGCTCCGCCGAGCTCCTGCGGGTGGCGCGGACCCCGCTCGAGCGCGGGATCGTCGCCGGCGGCGAGGTCCGCGACGCCGGCGCCCTCGCCGACGCCCTCAAGCGGTTCTTCCGCCAGCAGCGGCTGCCGCGCCGGGGCGTCCGGCTCGGCGTCGCGACCAACCGCATCGGCGTGCGCGTGCTCGAGGTGCCGGCGATCGACGACGAGCGGCAGCTCGCGAACGCGGTCCGGTTCCGCGCGCAGGACGTCGTCCCGATCCCGATCACGGACGCGGTCCTCGACCACGTCGTCCTCGGCGAGGCGGACACGCCCGGCGAGCGCACCCTCCGCGTGCTGATCGTCTTCGCCCACCGCGAGCTCGTCGACGGCTACGTCGAGGCCTGCAAGCAGGCCGGGATCGGGCTCGCCGGGATCGACTTCGACGCCTTCGCGCTGCTCCGCGCGCTCCGGGGCGACCCGGCCGCCGAGCCCGCCGCCGCGGCGCTCGTCGCGGTCGCGATCGGGCACGAGCGCACGATCTTCGCCGTCTCGGAGGGCGCCGTCTGCGACTTCGCGCGCGTCCTCGACTGGGGCGGCGCCGCCCTCGACGCGGCGATCGCGCGCGCCCTCGACGTCGACCTCGCCGAGGCCGAGGCGATCAAGCGGGAGCTCTCGCTCGCGACCGAGGCCTCGTCGGTCGCGGCGGAGGCGGCGCGCACGGCGGTGCGGCAGGAGCTGCAGGTGCTCGCCCGCGAGCTCCTCTCCTCGCTGCAGTTCTACCAGTCGCGTCCGGGCTCGCTCGCGATCGGCGAGGTGCTGCTCGCGGGCGGCGCCGCGCAGCTCGAGGGGCTCGACGCCGAGCTCCGCCGGCAGCTCGGGGTGCCGGTGCGCCTGGGCGACCCCTTCGGTCGCGTCGAGCTCGGGAAGGGCGTCGAGCCGCCCGCCGACGCGGGCTCGCTCGCGATCGCCGTCGGGCTCGCGCTCGAGGTGTAGCCGGTGCGCGCCGTCAACCTGCTCCCGAGGGACGCGATCGGCGCCGGCGAGCGGCGCCTCGCGCTGTCGACGGTCGCGCCGCTCGCCGCCGCCGCGAGCGTGCCGGTGGTCGCCCTCGCCCTCGTCGTCGTCGGCTGGCAGTCGGCGCGCTCGCTCGTCGCCACGCGAAGCGGCGAGCTCGCCGCGCTGCGGGCGGAGCTCCCGAAGGCGACCCACGCCGAGGTCGCGGCGCCCGACTACAGCACGCTCGTCGACCAGCGCACCAAGCGCCTCGCCGCGCTGCAGGACGCGCTCGCGAAGGAGATGCCGTGGGACACGACGCTCGCAGACCTCGCCCGCGTCCTCCCCGCCGACGTGTGGCTGACCGACCTGACCGCGACGGCTCCGGTCTCCCCGACCGCGCCCCCGCCGTCGGCGGCGGCGACCACGACGACCACGACGACCACGACGCCGTCGGCGCCGAGCGCGACGGCGCTCCCGACCGGGTTCTCGATCAGCGGGTACACCTTCAGCGAGGACGACGTCGCGGCGCTGATCGCCCGCCTCACGCTCCTGCCGTCGCTTCGCGACGTCACCCTCACCTCCACCGAGCAGACGGTCGTGGGTCCGAAGACGCTCGTCCAGTTCGACATCGTCGCCTCCGTCGTCCCGCCCGCCGGGAGCGCGCAGACGTGAAGCGCCCGCTCGGCACGCGGCAGCTCCTCCTGATCGGCCTGCCGGTGGCCGGCCTCCTGCTCGGGCTCGCCGGCTACCTCGCGCTCGTCTCGCCGCAGAAGTCGAAGGCGGCGCGGCTCTCGGCTGCGATCGGGCAGGTGCAGACCGCGCTGTACGCCGCGCACGCGCCGCGGACGAAGCCGGTGCCGGTCCAGGCCGCCGACATCTTCCGGCTCGTCAAGGCGATGCCCGACACCCCGGACATGCCGTCGCTCCTCGTCGACCTCTCCCGGCTCGCCCGGGAGAGCGGGGTCAACCTCCAGTCGGTGAAGCCGTCGGCGCTGACGCCGCTCGTGCAGGGCTACGCCGTCCTGCCGGTCACCGTCACCGTCGCCGGCACGTTCGCGAGCGTCAACGCCTTCCTCGCCCGGATGCGCGCGCAGGTGACGGCCGGCCGGCGCCTGCACGTCAGCGGCCGCCTGCTGCTCGCGAACGAGCTCAGCCTCTCCTCGAGCGGCAAGACCCTGACCGCGACGCTCTCGCTCGACGCCTACGTCTACGGCATCGGAGCGCCGCCGCCGGCGCCCCCGACGACGACCGGCGCGACGACGACGACCCCGCAGGGGGGGAGCACCTGATGGCCCGTCGGCGCCCGAGCGCGCTCCAGGCGAAGGAGCAAAAGCAGAAGAAGATCGCCGCGGGCCTCGCGATCGTGCTCGTCGCCGTGCTCGCGATCCAGGTGCCGAAGCTGATGAAGCAGCTCGACCAGCACGCACCGCCGGAGGAGGTCGCCGCCCCCGCCCCGGCCGCCCAGACGCCCGCCGCGGCCGCTGCGACGACCGCGGCCTCGGCGCCGGTCCAGCTCCAGCGCTTCTCGCGCCTTCGCCTCAAGGACCCGTTCGCGGCGCTCGTCCAGCTCGCAGCGCCGGCCCCGGCCGCCCAGTCCCCCGCCGCGCCGGCGCCGAAGCCCAAGCCCAGGCGCCGGCCGAAGCCGGTGACCGCCGCCAAGCCCGCGACGGGAACCGTGCCCTTCACCGCCAAGCTGCCGCCGCCGAACGCCGCGGTCGTCCGGATGAACGGCAAGAAGCAGACGGTGCTCGTCGGCGACGGCTTCCCGGCCGCAAACCCGCTCTTCCGGCTCGTCGCGCTCGGCGACAAGTCGATCCGGATCGGCGTCTTCGGCGGCTCGTTCACGAGCGGCGACCCGACGATCCGGCTCGCCGCGGGCAAGAAGGTGACGCTCGCGAACGAGGCCGACGGCTCGCGCTACGTGCTCGAGCTCGTCGCGCTGACGACGACCGCGGCGACGCCGGCGCCGGGCGGCGGGGCGGCCGCGCCGACCGGCGGGGCGGGGGCCGCGACCACCGCCTCGAGATGACCCGGCGGCTCGCGCGGGAGGAGTCGGGGATCGCGCTCGTGCTGGCGCTGATCGTCCTCATCGTGCTCGCGGCGCTGACGGCGGCGGTCTCGTTCGAGGTGGCGGTGAACCACCGCAACGCGGGCCAGTCGGCGGCGGCCGACCGGGCCTTCGCGCTCGCCGAGCTCGGCCTCTCCTACGCCGAGGGCCGGGTGTACAGCGCCGCCTCGACGCACGTGACGCCGTCTTCCTCGCCGACGTCCTTCGGCCAGGACGGCGGCACCGTCACCTACTACGCGAACGTCGCCCCCGACGGCGTCACCTGGACGATGACCGGGATCGGAAGCTACGGGGGGGTGACGAGGACCGTCTCCGCCCAGGCCGACGTCCCGTCGAAGGTCACGGTCACCGACTACTCGGTCTGGAACTACCTCTACTCGAACGACACGACGGCGACCTGCGCGACGACGCTCGAGCAGGGAGGCGGCAACGGCCAGGCGATCAGCGTGCCGCTCTTCGTCCGCGGCAACCTCTGCATGCAGCAGCAATCCCAGTTCAACGGCGCGCAGCTCGAGGTCGGCGGAACCCTGACGATCACCCAGCACTCCGGGAACAGCAACTACGCGATCGGCACGCCCTCCAACCCGATCAGCGAGCTCGACGTCGCCGGCGCCGGCGCGTCCTGCAACGGCGCGACGCCCGGCTCCGGCTCCTGCAACGGCAGCACGTATCCGATCTACGCGCGGACGGTGAAGAACACGCTCTCCGTCGCGCTCTCGATGCCGCCCGTCGACCTCGCGAACGCGTACGCGACCGCCGATCCCGGGCCGGTCACGACCGGCAACGGCTGCGGGCCGGGATCGAGCGGCGTCCCGGCGAACTTCTTCGACAACGACACGACGCTCAACGCGAGCGACGGCAACATCAACCTCTTCCCGCCCACGAGCTACGCCTGCTACTCGAGCGACGGCTCGAGCTACATCAAGTGGAACGCGTCGACGCACACGCTCTCGGTCAAGGGCGAGCTCTACTTCGACGGCAACCTCTCGGTCAGCAACGGCAGCTCGACCGAGATCGACTACACGGGCCAGGGGACGCTCTACTTCACCGGCACGGTCGCGATCAACTCCGCGACGACGATCTGCGGCGTCGCCGGCTGCGGAACGACCTGGGACCCCGACGTGAACGGGATGATCGTCATCGCGGGCTGCGAGAAGATGTACAACGGCACGCTCACGCCGGTCGTGTACGCGTCCGGGCCCTTCGCCGGGACCTACTGCATGAGCATCAACACGACGAAGACCGTGCAGTTCGGCGCGTACGTGACCCAGGACTACCTGCTGCAGAGCGGCACCGACATGGGGCCGGTGCTCGCCAACACGCTCACCTTCCAGAGCGGCGCCTCGGCGATCATCCCCTTCCACACGATGCCGCCGGGCACTCCGCTCAACACCTCGACCACCTACCTGCCCGCGGTCAAGCCGACGAACTGGAACGGCTGAGCTCTACGGGCCCGGGTCGAAGCCGGCGGTCTCGCGGAAGAGCTCCGGCGTCCCGCTCGCGCCCGGGTCGCGCACGATCACCGTGACGACGCGCTCCTTCCAGGAGCCGGTCGAGACGACGTCGCGGACGAACGTCTCGAGCACGTAGCCGTGGCCGTCCGGGCCGGTGACCGTCTGCACCGGCTGGCACTGCGGCGCGCTGCCGCAGCCGGCGATCGTCACGTCGGTCCCGCTCGACGCGGCGTTCAGGGCGGCCTCGTCGGCGACGTAGGTCGGGTCGTAGGCCGGGTTCCCGGCGGTCGTGACGTTCGCGAGCGCGGTCTGGTCGAGCCCGATCGAGCCGAACGGGAGCGAGGCGTAGAGCTCCATCTGCCCGTCGGCGAGCTTCGCCGCCTCGGTCTTGCGGCCGGCGTTGTGGAGCGAGATCGCCGCCGTGTCGTAGCCGGCGGCGAGCGCGAGCAGGGCGATCGTCAGCACGGCCATCGCCGCGAGGAGCTCGACCACGCCCTGCCCCGTCTCCGCTCTCACGGGCACGCCCATCGGGGCGGGCATCGGCAGAACCGTCCCGCCGCTCAAGCCCCCGGACGCGTATGCCGATGGGAAGGCCGTGGCGACGTTCGCCTACAGCGCCGTCAACGCGGACGGGCTGGAGCTCGACGGCACCGTGATCGCGGCCGACCTCGCCGCCGCGATCGACCAGCTCCGCCGGCACGGCCTGCTCGCGGAGAGGGTCGAGCAGATCGAGGACGCTCCCGCCGCCTCGGCCGCGACGGGCGCCCTCAAGAGCGTCAGGCCGAAGTCGCTCCAGATCTTCTCCCGGCAGTTCGCGACGATGATCGAGGCGGGGATGAACGTGGTCACGTCGCTCGTCATCCTCGAGCAGCAGACGAGCGACGCCGTGCTCGGCGACGTGATCGCGCAGCTCCGGGAGGACGTCGAGGCCGGCCGCCTCCTCTCCGAGGCGATGGCCCGGCACCCGAAGGTCTTCAGCCGGCTGTACGTGGCGATGGTCGAGGCGGGAGAGGCGGCGGGCGTGCTCGACGTCGTGCTCGACCGCGTCGCGCTCCAGATCGAGAAGGAGCAGCAGATCAAGCGTCGCGTGAAGAGCGCGATGACCTATCCGACGATCGTGATGATCTTCGCCACCCTGGTCCTGATCGGCATGCTGCTGTTCCTCGTCCCGATCTTCCAGAAGATCTTCGCCCAGCTCCACGGCCAGCTCCCGACGCTCACCCAGTACGTCGTCGGCGCCTCGAACACGCTCCGCCACGACTGGTTCATCGTCTTCCCGCTCCTCGGCGGGCTGGTCGTCGGCTTCTTCCGCTGGAAGAAGAGCGAGGCGGGGCGACCCGTGTGGGACCGCCTGCGCCTCCACTTCCCGCTGCGCATCGGCGAGACGGTGCTGAAGATCACCATGGCGCGGTTCTCGCGTACGCTCTCGACGCTCGTCGCCGCGGGCGTCGACATCATCAAGGCGCTGGAGATCACCGGCCAGACGTCGGGCAACTTCGTCGTCGAGTCGGCGCTCGCCGACGTGCGCGTCCGGGTGCGCGAGGGCGCGTCGATCGCCCAGCCGCTGATCGAGAACCCGGTCTTCCCGCCGATGGTCAGCCAGATGGTGCGGATCGGCGAGGAGACGGGCGAGCTCGAGAAGATGCTCGGGAAGATCGCCGACTTCTACGAGGACGAGGTCGACGCCTCGATCCAGTCGCTGACCTCGATCATCGAGCCGCTGATGATGATCGGCGTCGGGGTCATGGTCGGGATCATCCTGATCGCGATGTACCTGCCGATGTTCAAGATGCTCTCGCTCGTCAAGTAGGGGCGGGTGCGGCGCCCGCCGGCGATTTACGCACGCTTTACACGACCCGCACCGGCGGGTGACAGTCCCGGGCGACGATGCGCGTGTGCTCCGGCGGCTCTCCACGGCTTCGGCGGCGCTCCTCGCCGGCCTCGCGCTCGCGGCCGGCGCCGGCGCCGCGACGCCCCTGCCGAGGGGCTGGTGGCACGTGGAGGTGAACGTGATGGTCAAGCGCGTCCCCCACACGCTGATCTACGACCAGGGACGCGTGGTCGCGACCGGCCCCTCGTCGCTCACCCTGCGCGAGCGCGACGGCAGCACGGTCGTGGTCGCCGTCGACCCGGCGGCGAAGGTGTGGGTGAGCGGGGTGCCGGGGACGCTCGCCGAGATCCAGCGACGCTGGTGGGCGATGACGGTCCGGATCGACGGCGACCCCGCGATCAGGGTGCGGGCCCGCCCGCCCGCGGTCGGCGCGGGCCCGCCGGGCAGGGCCTCCGGCGGCTGAGCGGCCTACACTCGGCACGCATGGCCGGCACCGTGCTGCTTGTCGAGGACGAGCCGTCGGTCGGAGAGCTCGTCCGCAGCTACCTGGCGCGCGACGGGTACCGGGTCGTCTGGGTGCGCTCGGGCGAGGAGGCGCTCGCCGAGCTCGACCGCCACCCGGTCCGGATCGTCCTCCTCGACATCGGCCTGCCAGGGATCGACGGGTTCGAGGTCTGCCGGGCGATCCGCGCCCGCGCCCGCACGCCGATCCTGATGCTCACCGCGCGCGACGAGGAGCCCGACCGGGTCGTCGGCCTCGAGGTCGGCGCCGACGACTACCTGACGAAGCCGTTCTCGCTCCGCGAGCTGCTCGCGCGGATGAAAGCGGTCCTCCGCCGCTCCGAGCCCGGCCCGGCGCAGACGGTGCTGACGCTCGGCGACGTCGTCCTCAACCGCGAGACGCACGACGTGACGATCGCCGGGGAGCCGGTCGAGCTGACCGCCAAGGAGTTCGACCTGCTCGCCTTCTTCCTCGCCAACCCGGGGGCCGTGCTCTCCCGCGACGTCCTCCTCGACCGGGTCTGGGGGGTCGAGTACCCCGGCGGGACGCGCACGGTCGACGTCCACGTCGCGCAGCTCCGGCGGAAGCTGGGCCGTCCGGAGCTGATCAAGACGCTGCGCGGGTCCGGCTACAAGGCCGTGTCCCGGTGAGCGCGCTGCGCACCCGCCTCTTCGCCGCGATCCTCGCCGCCGTGCTCGCGTCGCTCGCGGTCACGGTCGCGATCGGCGCGGTGCTCCAGCACCGCACCGCCGACCGGTCGACCGCGGCCAGCGTCGCCCGGCGCGCCAACCTGCTCGCCCGCCAGGAGGGGCAGGAGCCGAGCTACATCAACCTCGACTTCCAGGACGGCTCGACCCGCGTGATCGCCCGCCGCCTGTCCGAGATGAAGGCGTTCCTGCCGGCCGGCGCCTCCGTGACCGCGCGCTCGAACGGGAAGCTGAAGCTCGCCGGGGAGACGTACCTCTACTCCTACCGGCCGATCCCGCCCCGCGGGCTGCTCGTCCTCTCCGCCCGGGTCGCCTCGCCGGTGTGGGGGCCGTTCCTGCGCGACCTCCTGCTCGCGGGCGTCTTCGGCACCGGGCTCGCGGCGGTGATCGCCTTCCTGCTCGCGCGCTCGATCGCAAGCCCGATCCGCCGCGTCGCGGCCGCCAGCCGCGCCCTGGCCCGCGGCGCCTCGCCCGGCGTCCTCCCCGTCGGCGGCTCGGCGGAGCTCTCGGCGCTCGCGAGCGCGTTCAACGAGATGGCCGCGGAGCTCGCCGCCTCGCGCGAGAGCGAGCGGACCTTCCTGCTCTCCGTCAGCCACGAGCTGAAGACGCCGCTCACCGCGATCCGCGGCTACGCCGAGGGCGTGGTGGAGGGCGCGTTCACCCCCGCCGACGCGATCGGCCCGATCCTGGTCGAGGCCCGGCGGCTCGAGCGGCTCGTCCGCGACCTGCTCGAGCTCGCCCGGATGAACCGCCGCGCGTTCTCCGTCCGCCGCGAGGAGGTCGACCTGGCCCAGGTGGCCGCCGAGGCGGTGGCGCGTCACCGCGCCGCCGCCCGCTCGTTCGGCGTCAGCCTGCACGCGCTCGGCGGCCCCTCCCGCGTGGTCGCCGACCACGACCGCGTGCTCCAGGTCGCCTCGAACCTCGTCGAGAACGCCCTCCGCCAGACGCCGCCCGGCGGCACCGTCTCGGTGCGGAGCGAGGAGGGGAGGCTCGTCGTCGCCGACACCGGCCCCGGGCTCGACCCCGAGGACCTCCCGCGCGCGTTCGACCGCTTCTTCCTCTACGACAAGTACGGGCGGGAGCGCCCGGTCGGGAGCGGGCTCGGGCTCGCGATCGTGAAGCAGCTCGCGCTCGCGATGGGCGGCGACGTGACGGTGGCGAGCGCGCCGGGGGAGGGGGCGACGTTCACGCTCGAGCTCCCCCGCGGCCCCGCCGCGCCGGCGCGCGGGGCGCGGGCGGGGAGCGGCGAGCCGCTCGTGCCGCTCCCGTAGCCCTACGATGAGGGCCTGGACGGCTTCCGGGTGAACTCCCGCCTCGCCGGCCGTCTCCGGCGGGCATCGCCCGCCCGGGCGCGCCGCGAGCCCGTCGCGCCCTTCGAGGGCTTCGCGCTCGTCCCGAGCGTCGCCGTAGCGGTCGCGTTCGGGCTCGTGCTCCTGCCCTCGCAGCGCAACGACCCGCTCTTCCTCGCGCTCGCCGCCGTGGCGGGGGCGGCGACGGTCGCCGCCGCGCTCGGGGCCCGGCGCTTCCCGCGCGCGACCGCGTACGGGATGCCGCTCGCCTACATGCTGATGGTCGCCTTCCTGCGGGAGGCCGAGGGCGGGGCGAGCTCCGGCTTCGCCGGCCTCTTCCTCGTCCCGCTCATCTGGCTCGCGCTGCTCGGCAGCCGCGCGGCGCTCGCCACCGGCCTCGCCGCCCTCGCCGCCGCGCAGCTCGTGCCGTTCCTCGTCTGGGGCGCCCCCGCCTACCCGCCCTCGAGCTGGCGCGGGGGTGTCGTCCTCACCGCGGTGGCGGCGATCGCGGGCGTGACGATCCTCGGCCTCCACAGCGCCACCCGGCGGCGGGCGGTCGAGAACGAGCGGCTGTACGCGGCGGCGAGCCGCTGGTCGCGCCGGCTCGAGTCGCTGAACGAGGTCGGCAACGCGCTCGTCACCGAGACCGACCTCGAGCGCCTGCTCGAGCTGATCGTCGACCGGCTCCGCGCGCTCCTCGACGCGCGGCTCGTCCGCCTGCTCCTGCCCGCCGGCGGCGGGGAGCTGCGCTGCGCCGCCTCCTCGGGCGAGGAGGCCGACGCCGCCGGCGCGCCGCGGCCGCTGCGCGTGCCGCTCGTCGTCCACGACCGCCGCATCGGCGTCCTCGACGCCTACCCGCGGGACGGCGGCGGGTTCTCCGCCGACGACGTCCGGCTGGCGGAGACGTTCGCCGCGCGCGCGGCGGTCGCCGTCGACCTCTCCGAGCGGGTCGAGCGCGACGTCGTGCGCCGGGTCGTCGACGCGCAGGAGCGGGAGCGCCGGCGGATCGCGCGGGAGCTCCACGACGAGACCGGGCAGACGCTCACCTCGATCCTGATCGGGCTCAAGGGGCTCGAGGACGCCGCCGGCGCCGAGTCGCTCCGCGCCGTCGCCGCGCTGCGGTCGGCCGTCGTCGCCGCCCTCCGCGGCGTCCGCCGGATCGTCGTCGAGCTCCGGCCGAAGGCCCTCGACGACCTCGGCCTCGTGCCCGCGCTCGAGCGTCTCGCCGAGAGCGTGTCCGAGCAGACCGGGCTCGCGGTCGAGTTCATCGCCGAGCCGCTCGGCGACCGGCTGCCGAGCGAGGTCGAGTCGGCCCTCTACCGGATCGTGCAGGAGGGGCTGACGAACGTGGTCAAGCACGCGGCGGCGAGCCGCGCCAGCGTCGTGCTCGCGCGCTCCGGCGGGGCGCTGCGCCTCGTGCTCGAGGACGACGGCCGCGGCTTCGACGCCGAGCGCCGCCCGGCCGAGGGCTTCGGGTTGCAGGGGATGCGGGAGCGCGTCCAGCTCGTCGGCGGGCGGCTCGCGATCGCCTCGGGCGCGGGCGCGGGCACCTCGCTCCTCGTGGAGGTGCCGCTCCGCTGACCGGCGTGCTGATCGTCGACGACCACGCCGTCGTCCGGACCGGGCTGCGGCTGCTGATCGACGCCGAGGCCGACCTCGAGACGGTCGGGGAGGCGGGCAGCGTCGAGGCCGCCCTGACCTCGGCGGCCGGCTGCCGCCCGGACGTCGTCCTCCTCGACGTGGTCATGCCCGAGCGGAACGGGATCGACGGGATCCCGGCCCTCCGCCAGGCGTTCCCGGCGGCGCGGATCCTCGTCCTCTCGATGGAGGACAACCCGGGCTACGTCCGCAAGGCGCTCGCCGCGGGGGCGAGCGGGTACGTCCTCAAGGAGGCGGTCGACACCGAGGTCGTGCGCGCGATCCGCGAGGTCGCGGCCGGCGGCCGCTACCTGCAGCCCGAGCTCGGGGCGCGCCTGGTCGCGGCCGAGGCGGCGCGGCGGCCCGCGAAGGAGGGCCCGCTCTCCCCGCGCGAGCGCGAGGTGCTGCGGCTGATCGCGCTCGGCCACACGAACCCGGAGATCGCGGCGAAGCTCCACATCTCCGTCCGCACGGCGGAGACCCACCGCGCGAGCATCATGCAGAAGCTCGCGCTCCAGACCCGGGCCGAGATCGTCCACTTCGCGATCGCCGAGGGGCTGCTCGAGGCGCCTGAGCGCGAGCACGGCCGCCCGCCGACTCCGTAGTCCCTACCGATGATCCGTAGTCCCCACCGAGGGCGAGAAGGGTAGCGGGCACGAATTGCCGGCGGCCCGCGGCGGGGGCAAGCTAGGCGGGCTTGACCTCGGAGGAGGTGCAGCGGCTCTCCCTCCCCCGCCGAAGCCCAGTGCCCGAGGGCGGCGGGAGGGTCGAGCCGGCGGCTGCCGCAGCCAGGGGCGGATCCACATCACCCCCCGATCTCGCCCCTGGCCCGCCGGCCGCCCGCGCAGCCGGGGCGGCCCCGTTTCCTCTGGGCGAGCGCGGGCCCCGGCGGGGGCCCGCGGCGTCGGGCGCGCCGCCTCGCCGACGGCGGCCGCGTCGCCGACGGCGGCTTCGTCTCGAGCGAGGCGCGCTCGCTCGTAGCGCGCCGTCGCGGCCGCGGCGTGCGGGCGTGCGCGCCGAGCGGGGCTTCGGTGCAGCCGACGGCGCGGGCCGTCCTCGGCCGCGTCGACGAGCCGGGCGCCGCGCCCGCCCGGCGGCGGCCCGCGCCGGCCGGCGCCTCGCCGGCCGCCCGGCCCGCGGCCGCGGTTCCCTCGCCGGGGTGTGCGGTGTCGCCGCGGTCCTGCCGATCCCTGCGGGGTGGCGCGCGGTGCAGCCTCGGAGAACCAGCGGATCGCGGCCTACGCCCAGTGGGAGGAGGGCGGGGTCGACGGGCGGATCATGTTCCTCTGCGAGTGCGACGACCCGTTCTGCCACGCCTACGTGCGCTGGACCCTCGCCGAGTTCGACGCCGTCCGGGCGCAGGGCGGCGTCGTGCTCGCGCCCGGCCACCGCTACCATGACGACCGCCACTCGGCGGCGTAGCTCAGCTGGTCAGAGCGCCGGACTCATAACCCGGAGGTCGGTGGTTCGAGCCCACCCGCCGCTACCTCGGCCCGCCCGCCGGTGCGTCCCGCCGCCGGTGCGGGCGCCCGCTAGACTGTGACGGCCCGGCGGCAGTGCGTCAGCCTGCCCGGACACGAAAGGACCGATGGCGAAGACCGGAGTCAGAGTGGCGATCACGCTCGCCTGCACCGAGTGCAAGCGGCGCAACTACCAGACGACGAAGTCGAAGCGGAACGACCCGGACCGCGTCGAGCTCCGGAAGTTCTGCCCGTGGTGCGGCGCGCACACCCCGCACCGGGAGACCCGCTGATGGCCCGGGTCGCCGACCTCGGGCGCGGCGGCGCCGCCGACCGGTCCGAGCGCGCTCCCGGCGAGGTCGAGCGCCGGACGAACTTCCTCGCCGAGTCGTGGGCGGAGCTGAAGAAGGTCGAGTGGCCGGGGCAGAACCAGGTCGTCCAGGGCACGGTCGTCGTGCTCGTCGCCTGCGTCATCGTCGGCGCCTACCTCTGGCTGAACGACCAGCTCTGGAAGCGGGTCGTCGAGCACATCATCTGAGCGGGGAGCCATGTTCCGCTGGTACGTCGTCAACACCTACTCCGGCCACGAGAACAAGGTGAAGGCCAACCTCGAGCACCGGATCGAGTCGATGGGGCAGCGGCAGCGCTTCCGTCGCGTCGTCGTCCCGACCGAGCAGGTGATCGAGACGAAGGACGGCCAGAAGGTGCAGGCCGAGAAGCGGGTCCTCCCCGGCTACGTGCTCGTGAACATGGACTTGAACGACGACGCCTGGACGGTCGTGAAGAACACCCCCGGCGTGACCGGGTTCGTCGGCGCGGGGTCGAAGCCGGTGCCGCTTTCCCAGGGCGAGGTCGACCGGATCCTCAAGACGGGCGCGGCCACCGCCGAGCGGCCGCGGGCCCAGGTCGAGTTCCAGCTCGGCGAGTCGGTGAAGGTGACGAGCGGCCCGCTCTCCGACTTCGACGGCGAGATCGTCGACGTCAACCCCGACGCCCAGAAGCTGAAGGTGCTCGTCGACATCTTCGAGCGCCAGGTGCCGGTCGAGCTCGGATTCGACCAGGTGAAGAAGATCGACTGAGAGACCCGACCGGCGCCGGAGCTCGCTCCGGTCGCCTGGAGGCGGACGCAACCGATGGCGAAGAAGATCCTCACCGTGATCAAGCTGCAGATCCCCGGCGGGCAGGCGAACCCGGCGCCGCCGGTCGGGCCCGCGCTCGGCCAGCACGGCGTCAACATCATGGAGTTCTGCAAGGCCTTCAACGCCGAGACCGCGCAGGAGAACGGCCGCATCACCCCGGTCGAGATCACGGTCTACGAGGACCGGAGCTTCGACTTCGTCACGAAGACGCCGCCGGCGGCGGTCCTGATCAAGGAGGCGCTCCGGATCGAGAAGGGCTCGGCGGAGCCGAACCGGACCAAGGTCGGGACGCTCACGCGCGCGCAGCTGCGGGCGATCGCCGAGACGAAGCTCGTCGACCTGAACGCGCGCGACGTCGAGCAGGCGATGAAGGTGATCGAGGGGACGGCCCGCTCGATGGGTGTGGAGGTGGAGGCGTGAGGCGCGGCAAGCGCTACCGGAGCGCGCTGCGCGGCATCGACCGGCAGGAGCTCTACTCCCCGGCCCAGGCGATCCGCCTGCTGAAGGCGAGCGACGGCGCCCGGTTCGACGAGACGATCGAGGCGCACCTGAACCTCGGGCTCAACGTCCGCCACGCCGAGGAGCAGCTCCGCGGCACCCTGATGCTCCCGCACGGGACCGGCCGCGAGCGGCGCGTGGCGGTGTTCGCCGAGGGCGAGAAGGCGAAGGAGGCGCAGGAGGCCGGCGCGGATGTCGTCGGCGCCGCCGACCTCGCCGGGCGCGTCGAGGAGGGGTTCACCGACTTCGACGTCGCGATCGCCACCCCCGACCAGATGAGCCTGGTCGGGCGGCTCGGCCGGATCCTCGGCCCCCGCGGGCTCATGCCCAACCCGAAGACCGGGACGGTGACGATGGACGTGGCGCGGGCGGTGCGGGAGGCGAAGGCCGGCAAGCTCGAGTACCGCACCGACCGGGGCGCGAACGTGCACGTCCCGATCGGCAAGCGGAGCTTCGGCGAGCGCGAGCTGCTCGAGAACTACGCGGCGCTGATCGAGGAGATCGTCCGGGCGAAGCCGGCCTCGGCGAAGGGCCGCTACATCAAGAAGGTGACGCTCGCGAGCACGATGGGGCCGGGGATCCACGTCGACCCGCTCCGGACCCGCGGCATCCTCGACGAGCTGGAGGAGGCCGAGCCGGCTACAGTGTCGGCGTAACCGGCTAGACGCTCGCCGAAGAACGCTGGCAGCCGGCCGCACGGCGTGCGGCCCGGCGGAAGCCCAGCCGAGGCGGTCCGCGGGAGGCACGCTTCCTCCGGCTCGCCTCGGCGAGCCCTCGCCGTCCCGGAGGACGTGACATGCAGAAGACCGACAAGGAACGCGTCGTCGCCGAGCTGACCGAGCGGCTCCGGTCGGCCGAGACGCTCATCGTCGCCGACTACCGCGGCCTGTCGATGCCCCAGATCGACGCCCTCCGCGCCCGGCTGCGCGAGCACGGGGCCCGCTTCAGCGTGGTGAAGAACACGCTCACCCGCCGGGCGGCGGAGGCCGCCGGCGTGGACGCGCTCCTCGCCCTGCTCGAGGGGCCCTCGGCGATCGCGTTCATCGAGGCCGACGGCGACATGGTCGCGGTCGCGAAGGCGCTCGCCGACTCCGCCCGCGAGACGAAGGTCCTCGCGATCCGCGGCGGTATCCTCGCCGGGCGGGCGATCGCCGCCGGGGAGGTGGAGGAGCTCGCGAAGCTGCCGCCCCTCGACGCGCTGCGCGGCCAGGTGCTCGGCGCGGTGGTCGCGCCGCTCACCGCGCTCCTCGCGCTCCTCGCCGCCCCGCTGCAGGATCTCGTCGGGCTGGTCGACGCGCGGATCGAGCAGCTCGGCGGCACGGCCACCGGCGCACCCGAGGCCGACACCGAAGAGACGACGACCGAGCTCGCCGCCGGCGAGCCGAAGGAGGGATCCGACGATGGCGGCAGTTGACACCGTGTTCGACGCGCTCGGGAAGATGACCGTGCTCGAGCTCGTCGAGCTGAAGAAGAAGATCGAGGAGGAGTGGGGCGTCACCGCGGCGGCGCCGGTCGCGGTCGCGGTCCCCGGAGCGGCGGCCGCCGGCGACGGCGGCGCGGCGGCGGAGGAGGAGAAGACCTCCTTCGACGTCGTGCTCGCGAGCGCGGGCGCCCAGAAGATCCAGGTGATCAAGGTCGTGCGGGCCGTCACCGGCCTCGGCCTGAAGGAGGCGAAGGACCTGGTCGACGGCGCGCCGAGCCCGGTCAAGGAAGGCGTGAGCCAGGAGGAGGCGAACGCGATCAAGGCCCAGCTCGAGGAGGCGGGCGCCACCGTCGAGCTGCGCTGAGCCCGGCGCGCCGGGAGCCGGGGCCCGCGCCCCGGCTCCTCCCGCGGGTCGGCGGCCCGGCAGGGGTCTGGTACCCTCGGGGGGTCGGCAGCGCCAGGCCCCGCGGCAGCGCCGGCGCCCGCCGCGAGCCCTTGCGGCGGGAGGGTCGGCCTCCCTATACTGGAAAGTTCGCCGACAGCAGCATCGGTTTTGCTCTGCCCGCAATTCCCGCCCGCCCGCACATAGCGCCCGAGGAGGCTCGATCTACTTGGCCCAGACGGTCACCGCGCCACGCGCGCGCAAGTCTTTCTCACGCCTCAAGCACGTCCTCGACCTCCCCAACCTGATCGACATCCAGCGCGAGTCCTTCGAGTGGTTCCTCCGCGAAGGGCTCCGCGAGACGATCGACGACATCTCGCCGATCGAGGACTACACCGGCACGCTCGCCGTCGAGTTCGGCGAGTACGAGTTCGGCCAGCCGCCGTTCTCGATCCAGGAGTGCCGGGAGAAGGACCTCACCTACCAGGCGCCGCTCTCGATGACCGTCCGGTTCGTGAACAAGGAGACCGGCGAGATCCGCGAGCAGCGGGTCTTCATGGGCGACTTCCCGATGATGACCGAGTGGGGGACGTTCGTCATCAACGGCACCGAGCGGGTGATCGTCACCCAGCTCGTCCGCTCGCCGGGCGCCTACCTGATGGAGCCGAAGGACCCGACGAAGCAGGTCTTCACCGCGAACCTGATGCCGAGCCGCGGCTCGTGGCTCGAGCTCGAGATCGACAAGAAGGGCGTCGTCTACGCGCGCATCGACCGGAAGCGGAAGCTGCCGATCACGACGCTCCTGCGTGCGCTCCCGGCCGAGGACCCGTCGACCGGCTTCGTGCTCGACACCTCCTCGAACGAGGCGATCCTCGCGCTCTTCGACGACTCCGTCTTCATCCGCAACACGATCGAGAAGGACACGACGACGCGCGAGGAGGAGGCGCTGATCGAGGTGTTCAAGAAGCAGCGGCCGGGCGAGCCGCCGACCCTCGACAACGCGCGGAACCTGCTCCGCTCGCTGTTCTTCGACCCGAAGCGCTACGACCTGACCAAGGTCGGCCGCTACAAGCTGAACCAGCGCCTCGGGGTCAAGGTGCCGGAGCACGTCCGCGTCCTGACGACCGAGGACATCCTCGCGCTCGTCCAGAAGCTCGTCGCCCTGCCGCACGCGATCGGGGTGCCGGAGGACGCGCGCGACTACGCCGCCGAGGCGTTCGCCCTCGACCGGGGCCCGATCCGAGGCGAGCTCGACGAGTACGAGCACTTCGGCAACCGCCGCCTGCGCACGACCGGCGAGCTGATCCAGGAGGCGTTCCGGGTCGGGCTCTACCGGATGGAGCGCGTCGTCCGCGAGCGGATGACGACGGAGGACGTGGACACGATCACGCCCCAGACGATCATCAACATCCGTCCGGTCGTCGCCGCGCTCAAGGAGTTCTTCGGCTCCTCGCAGCTCTCCCAGTTCATGCAGCAGACGAACTCCCTCGACGGGCTCACGCACCGCCGCCGCCTGTCGGCGCTCGGCGCCGGCGGGCTCACCCGCGAGCGCGCGCCGATCGAGGTGCGCGACGTGCATCCCACGCACTACGGGCGGATGTGCCCGATCGAGACGCCGGAGGGCCCGAACATCGGCCTGATCGGCTCGCTCGCGTCGATGGCGACCGTCTCGGAGTTCGGCTTCATCCAGACGCCCTACCGGGTGGTCAGGAACGGCAGGGTGACCGACGAGATCGTCTACCTCGACGCCGCCGAGGAGGCCCAGTACACGATCGCGCAGGCCTCGGAGCCGGTGGACGAGAAGACCGGCAAGTTCCTGCACGACCAGGTCCTCTGCCGCTCCCGCGAGGGCGAGGCGGTGATGGCCGCGCCCGCCGACATCCAGTACATGGACGTGTCGCCGGCGCAGATCGTCTCGGTCGCGACGGCGATGATCCCCTTCCTCGAGCACAACGACGCGAACCGCGCGCTGATGGGCGCGAACATGCAGCGGCAGGCGGTGCCGCTGATGATCCCGCAGGCGCCGCTGATCGGCACCGGCCTCGAGTACCGCGCCGCCGTCGACTCGGGCGACGTGATCGTCGCGAAGAACGCGGGCACGGTGATCGAGCTCGACGCGACGCACATCGTCGTCGAGGGCCGCGGCAGCCGCGACGAGTACCAGCTCACGAAGTTCATGCGGTCGAACCAGGGGACGCTGATCCACCACAAGCCGATCGTGAAGCTCGGCGACCGTGTGAAGGCGGGGGACGTCCTCGCCGACGGCTCCTCGACCGACCACGGCGAGCTCGCGCTCGGCGCCAACCTGCTCGTCGCCTTCATGCCCTTCGAGGGCTTCAACTTCGAGGACGCGATCGTGATCAGCGAGCGGCTCGTGAAGGAGGACGTGCTCACCTCCATCCACATCCACGAGTACGAGATCGACGCGCGCTCGACGAAGCTCGGCGACGAGGAGATCACGCGCGACATCCCGAACCGCTCGGAGGAGTCGCTGCGCAACCTCGACGACCGCGGCATCGTCCGCATCGGCGCGGAGGTCGGCTCCGGCGACCTGCTCGTCGGCAAGGTGACGCCGAAGGGCGAGACCGAGCTGACCGCCGAGGAGAAGCTGATCCGGGCGATCTTCAAGGAGAAGGCGCGCGAGGTCCGCGACACCTCGCTGAAGGTGCCCCACGGCGAGGGCGGGGTCGTGATCGACGTGAAGACGTTCTCCCGCGATGCTGGCGACGACCTCTCGCCCGGGGTGAACGAGCTCGTCCGCGTCTACGTCGCGAAGAAGCGGAAGATCAGCGAGGGCGACAAGCTCGCCGGACGCCACGGCAACAAGGGCGTGATCGCGAAGATCGTCCCCGAGGAGGACATGCCCTTCCTCGAGGACGGTCGCTCGGTCGACATCCTGCTCAACCCGCTCGGCGTGCCGAGCCGGATGAACATCGGCCAGATCCTCGAGACGCACCTCGGCTGGGCGGCGGCGCACGGGGTCTTCGCCGGGGACGGCGTCGAGCCGATGAACGGCCGGGCCTCGCGCGTGATCAACGCGCCTGCCCCGACGCCGGTCGCGACGCCGGTGTTCGACGGCGCGACCGTCGAGGACGTGGACGCAGCGCTCAAGGCGTGGGTCGAGGCGAACGGCGACGGGCCGGTGAAGATGGTCGTCGACCCGCGGGCACCGAAGGGCGCGCAGGTCTCCGGCAAGGTGCGGCTCTTCAACGGCCGCACGGGCGAGCCGTTCGAGCAGAAGGTGACCGTCGGCTACATGTACATCCTCAAGCTGCTCCACCTGGTCGACGACAAGATCCACGCGCGCTCGACCGGCCCGTACTCGCTCGTCACGCAGCAGCCGCTCGGCGGCAAGGCGCAGTTCGGCGGCCAGCGCTTCGGCGAGATGGAGGTCTGGGCGCTCGAGGCCTACGGCGCCGCGTACACGTTGCAGGAGATGCTGACGATCAAGTCCGACGACACCGTCGGCCGCGTGAAGGCCTACGAGGCGATCGTCAAGGGCGAGAACATCGCCGAGCCGTCGATCCCCGAGTCGTTCAAGGTGCTCCTGAAGGAGATGCAGTCGCTCGCGCTCGACGTGTCGGTGCTCTCCGAGGAGGGCGGCGAGGTGGAGGTGCGCGAGGAGGACGACGAGCTCCTCCGCGCCGCGGAGGAGCTCGGGATCGACCTCTCGCCCGGCTCCCTGCGCGCGGCCGCCCGCCAGCCGACCGCGCAGGAGGCCGAGGAGGGCCAGGATCGGGTCGACGAGAGCGGTGAGCTCTCGCTGCCGACCGACGAGGCGCTGGAGGACATCGACGCCGTCGAGGAGCCCGACGAGGACGAGGAGGAGCCGCCGATCGGCGCGCTCGAGGACATCGACATCGAGATCGAGGAGTAGGTGGTCACACTGGCAATCCATGGCACGTCCCGGCCGGCTGCAAGCGGTCGCACGCCGGCGTCCTCAGTCGCGCTCGCACCGCTCGGTGCGGGCGCTCCCTGCGTCCTCGGCCTGCTCGGCGCTCGCACGGCCGTGACGCACCGGGACCACGAGCGCAACCACCGGGGGGCAGCCGCATGATCGACATCAACGACTTCGATGCGATCCGGATCGGGCTCGCATCCAGCAAGCAGATCCGCGACTGGTCGTCGGGCGAGGTCACGAAGCCGGAGACGATCAACTACCGCACGCTCAAGCCCGAGCGCGACGGCCTCTTCTGCGAGCGCATCTTCGGCCCGACGAAGGACTGGGAGTGCTACTGCGGCAAGTACAAGCGCGTCCGCTACAAGGGGATCATCTGCGAGCGCTGCGGCGTCGAGGTCACGCGGCAGAAGGTGCGCCGCGAGCGCATGGGCCACATCGACCTCGCCGCGCCCGTCTCGCACATCTGGTTCTTCAAGGGCGTCCCGAGCCGCATCGGCTACCTGCTCGACATCGCCCCGCGCGAGCTCGAGAAGGTCCTGTACTTCGCCGCCTCGATCGTCACCCACGTCGACGTCGAGGCGAGGGCGAAGGACCTCCCCGACCTCGAGGAGAAGGTCAAGGCCGAGTACGAGCGGATCTACGTCGACCGCGACGAGCAGCTCGCCGCGCTCGAGCAGCGGCTCGCGCGCCGGCGCGCCTACCTCGCGAAGGGGACGGACAAGGGGTTCGACGAGGACGACGACTTCTGGGCCCGCGGGCTCTCGACCTGGGCCGAGGAGCAGGGGCTGCCGACCCTCGAGCAGGCACGCGAGCTCGTCGGCGGCCTGTTCAAGGAGCTCGTCCCCCAGATCACCACCGAGGACGCGAAGAAGATCCGCGAGCTCGTCCGCAACGCGGCGATCCGCGACGACCGCCGGCTCTCCCCGCGCGAGCTCGAGCAGGTCGCGACCGCGGCCGAGCAGATCCTCCGGGGGATCGCCCCGCTCGAGAAGCAGATGACGAAGGCCGCGGGCGCGAAGAAGGGCGCACTGACGAAGCGGCTGCAGGCGATCGTCGACTCGCTGCTCCTCGGCGAGGAGATCCGCGAGGAGGACCGCGGGTACGTCGAAGGGATCGACTTCAAGAACCTGGAGAAGGCGCGCGAGCTCGGCGCCGGCCTTCTGAAGGACGTCGTCGACACCTGGGAGGAGGGTCAGGACCTCCGCGAGCTGACGAACGACCTCTGCCTGCGCACCGACGGGAAGATCAAGAAGGAGGACCTCGACGCCCTGATCCAGTGGGCGCTGAAGGTGCGCGAGATGTACCTGGACATCGAGTCGCGCCGCGAGGACACGCGCGAGTGGGCGGTCGACTCCGTCAACCGTCTCGAGCAGACGTGGCAGCTCTTCCGCGAGCTCGAGCCGAAGATGGTCGTGAACGACGAGCAGCTCTTCCGCGAGCTCAAGGACCGGTTCGGCTCCCCGTACGGGTTCGGGGTGTACTTCCGCGGCGGTATGGGGGCCGAGTCGATCCGCGACCTCCTGCGCGACCTCGACTTGCAGGAGGAGGCGCGGATGCTGCGCGACACGATCAAGACCTCGAAGGGGCAGAAGCAGCAGCGCGCGATCAAGCGGCTGAAGGTCGTGAACGCGTTCATCAAGTCGGAGAACAAGCCGGAGTGGATGATCCTCGAGGCGATCCCGGTGATCCCGCCGGAGCTGCGCCCGATGGTGCAGCTCGACGGCGGCCGGTTCGCCACGAGCGACCTGAACGACCTCTACCGGCGCGTGATCAACCGCAACAACCGCCTGAAGCGGCTGCTCGACCTCGGCGCGCCCGAGATCATCGTCAACAACGAGAAGCGGATGCTCCAGGAGGCCGTCGACGCGCTGTTCGACAACGGCCGCCGCGGCCGCGCGGTCACGGGTCCCGGCAACCGTCCGCTGAAGTCGCTCTCCGACATGCTCAAGGGCAAGCAGGGCCGGTTCCGCCAGAACCTGCTCGGCAAGCGCGTCGACTACTCGGGCCGCTCGGTGATCGTGGCCGGCCCGAACCTGAAGCTGCACCAGTGCGGGCTGCCGAAGCTGATGGCGCTCGAGCTCTTCAAGCCGTTCATCATGAGCCGGCTCGTCGAGCGCAAGACGGTGCAGAACATCAAGGCGGCGAAGAAGTACGTCGACTCGATGACCCCCGAGGTCTGGGACGTGCTCGAGGAGGTGATCGCGGAGCACCCGGTGCTGCTGAACCGCGCGCCGACGCTGCACCGCCTCGGCATCCAGGCGTTCGAGCCCGTGCTCGTCGAGGGCAAGGCGATCCAGGTGCACCCGCTCGTCTGCCACGCCTTCAACGCCGACTTCGACGGCGACCAGATGGCGGTCCACCTTCCGCTCTCGGCGGAGGCGCAGGCGGAGGCGCGGATCCTGATGCTGTCGTCGAACAACATCCTCTCGCCGGCGTCCGGCCGCCCGCTCGCGACGCCGACGCAGGACATGGTGCTCGGCATCTACTACCTGACGTACTCGGAGCACGACCTGCAGTCGCTCGACCCGGCGAAGCTCGACCCGCGGCCACGCCGCTTCGACTCTGCCGACGAGGTCGAGGTGGCGCTCGAGATGCGCGCCGTCGCGCTGCAGGACCCGATCGAGTTCAGGTTCAACGGCGAGCTGCACCTCACGACGCCGGGACGCGTGCTGATCAACTCGGCCGTCTACCGCGCCCTCGACGAGCTGCTGCCGCCGGACGAGGAGCTCGAGTTCGACTTCCTGAACCAGACGCTGACGAAGCCGGACACCGACCGCTACATCCTGTCGCTCTCCGACCGCTACGGCGCGCACACGCTCGCGCCGGTGCTCGACACGATCAAGAACCTCGGGTTCCGGTACGCGACGCGTGCCGGTGTGACGATCTCGAAGAACGACATCGTCATCCCGCCCGACAAGGAGAAGATCCTCGCCGACTACGAGAAGCGGGTCGAGGAGGTGCACAGGCAGTACGACATGGGCCTGATCACCGAGGACGAGCGCCACGAGACGATCGTCAACATCTGGACCGAGGCGACCGACACGGTGGCCGACGCGATGCAGGCCAACTTCAACGAGCTGAACCCGGTGTTCATGATGGCGAACTCCGGCGCGCGCGGCTCGTTCAAGCAGATCCGCCAGCTCGCCGGGATGCGCGGCCTGATGGCCAACCCGAAGGGCGAGATCATCGAGCGTCCGATCAAGGCGAACTTCATGGAGGGCCTGTCGGTGCTCGAGTACTTCATCTCGACGCACGGCGCTCGCAAGGGCCTCGCCGACACGGCGCTCCGCACGGCCGACTCGGGCTACCTGACGCGGCGCCTAGTCGACGTCTCGCAGGACGTGATCGTCCGTGAGGACGACTGCAAGACGGAGGAGGCGATCGAGCTGCCCCTGCTCGGAGAGGGCGGCGTCAACACGTCGCTGCTCGGCCGGGTGCTCGCGGCGGACGTGCACAAGCCGCTCGCCACGGGCAAGCCCGGGAAGACGGTGCTCGCCGAGCGCGGGGAGGTCGTCACCGTCGCGCTCGTCGACGAGCTGCGGGGCGAGCTGGGCGACGACGCGACGATCGCCGTCCGCTCGGTGCTGAAGTGCCGCGCCGAGACCGGCGTGTGCCGGACGTGCTACGGCATCTTCCCGGCGACGGGCGAGATGGCCGAGATCGGCGACGCGGTCGGCATAATCGCCGCCCAGTCGATCGGCGAGCCGGGCACGCAGCTCACGATGCGGACGTTCCACACCGGCGGTGTCGCCGGCGCGGACATCACGCACGGCCTCCCGCGCGTCGTCGAGATCTTCGAGGCGCGGAACCCGAAGGGCGCGGCCGTGCTCGCGGAGATCCCCGGGCGCGTCGAGATCGAGAACACGGAGCGCGGGCCGAAGCTCACGATCCACCCGACCTCGGTCGGTCCCGACGGCGAGCTGCCCGACCCGGTCGAGTACCAGCTGCCGCGCCGGACGCGCCTCCTCGTGAGCAACAACCAGGAGATCGAGGCCGGCGACGCCCTCAACGAGGGCTCTCAGAACCCGACCGACCTCCTCGCGCTGAAGGGCTCGACGGCGACCGAGCTGTACCTCGTCGGCGAGGTGCAGAAGGTCTACAAGAGCCAGGGCGTGGAGATCCACGACAAGCACATCGAGCTGATCGTGCGGCAGATGCTGAAGAAGGTGCGCGTGGAGTCGAACGGCGACACCGACCTGCTCCCGGGCCAGCTCGTCGACAAGGTCGTGCTGGAACGCGAGAACGCGAAGGTCGGCAAGGGCGAGCGGGCCGCGTACGAGCCGCTGATCCTCGGCATCACCAAGGCGTCGCTCGCGACCGAGTCGTTCCTGTCCGCCGCGTCGTTCCAGGAGACGACCAAGGTGCTGACGGACGCGTCGATCGAGGGGAAGGTCGACCGGCTGCTCGGGCTCAAGGAGAACGTGATCATCGGGAAGCTGATCCCGGCCGCGACGGGCCTGAAGCGGTACCGCACGATCGAGATCTCGCCGAGCGAGCCCGTCGTGCGCGAGGCGTACGAGCGCGACACGCTGCTCGCGGCGCTCGAGGAGATCGGCCAGGACGGCGGCGCGATCGACTTCGGCGCCCTCGACGCGACGTTCGGCGGCGAGCCTGGGTCGGACCGGCCGATCACGCACGAGGCCGGCGAGGCCGAGGAGATCCCGGAGGTCGATTCGCCGCTCGATGACTGAGCGGGAGGCCGCACGTGGTGGACAAAGGCCAGGCGCGAGCCTGGCCTTTGTTTTCCGGCGGCGCGGAGCGGCCGGCGCGGTCCTCGCCCTGACGGCGGCGCTCGCCGTCGCCGCGATCGCTGCGGCGTCGCCGCCGGCCCCGCAGCTGCCGCTGCCATGCGGGCTGCCGCACGAGCAGCCGCTCTGGGTCGACTACGCGGACGGGCAGGTTCCCTTCTGGTCGACGATCTTCGCCCGGCCGGGAATCGTCGCGGCCGCGTCGCAGCTGATCGTCCCCCCGCAGTTGCGCGCGAAGGGCGCGAAGACCGTCTACTTCGACCTCTACCTGACAACCGCGTCGGCACGCCCTCGAAGCCTGCCGACCCGTCGACGGTCGCCTCGCGGGCCGACAAGCTCTTCGACGCTGCGGTCGCGTCCTCCGCGTGCGACCACCCGCTGATCGCCGAGAACGAGCTCTTCGGCGCTCAGTCGCCGACGCCGTGGACGCCGACGACGACGCAGTACAGGGCCAACGTGCTTGCGTACCTGCAGGAGCTCGCGGCTCGCGGCGCGCGGCCGTTCCTGCTGCTCTCGAGCCGCCCGTACACGCACGACGACGCCGCGGACGCATGGTGGCGGCAGGTGGCGCAGGTCGCCGACATCGTCCCCGAGGTCTACTTCTCGGGCCCCGCGATCGCGAAGCTCGGCCCGGTCGTCGGCAGCCGCCGGCTGCGCAGCGTCATGCGCGCGCGGATCGAGGATCTGATCCAGATCGGCATCCCGACGAACCGCCTCGGGATGATGCTGACGTTCTCCTCGACGCCCGGCGCCGGCGGCCGCGAGGGGCTCGCGCTGCCGCAGTGGCTCGACGTCGTTAAGTGGGAGGCGCTCGCGGCGAAGCAGGTCGCCGCGGAGCTCGACATCGCGAGCGTATGGTCGTGGGGCTGGGCCTCCTTCAGCCCGCAGGGGAACGACCCCGACAAGCCGAAGGCGGCGTGTACGTGGTTGTGGACGCGCGACCATTCGCTCTGCGACGCGCCCGCCCTCGCCGGGTCTGCGCTCGACACGTCGCTCGACGTGGGCGCCACGCTGCCGGCGGGGACGCTCTGCGTGCTCGGACGGACGCCGCTGCTCGCGCGCGACGTCGCCGCCCTCGCGCGCCTCACCGGCGACCGCGACGTCGCCTTCTCGGCGGAGCTCCAGCACGCCGTGCTCGTCGCCGCGCGGCCGGTCGATCCGCAGCGGCTTGCGCAGGCGCAGCGGGACGTCGTGGTCGACCATTTCGGCGGCAGCGCCTCCGCCTACCGCGCCGCGCTCGCGACGGCGCACCTCGCTCCGGCGCTCGCGCGCGAGATCGTCGCGGACCAGCTGCGGCGCGACGCGGTCGAGGCGACGCTGCCGGCTGCGCGGCCCACGCCGCCGCAGCTCCGCGACTGGTACACGACGTACGGCGCGACGACCGCGCGGTCCGTGCGCGCCGCGCGACCGGTGCCGTGGCTCGGCGGGCGGACCGCCGGCGTCGCGCTCGCCGCGCAGGCGCCCGCGCGTCTGTTCGCGCTCGCGCCCGGTGGCGTCGCCGTCGTCGACGGGGTCGAGGTCACCGCGCTGGGCGAGCCCGCGCCGCTGGCGGCGTTCCCGTTCGCGCAGGCGCTGCCCTCGATTCGCCGCGCGCTCGCCGACCAGGAGAAGGACGCCGCCTTCGCCGCCTGGCTGCTCCGCCGCGAGAACCAGGCGCTCGGCGGCCTGGCCTGCCGCCACGACGTCGAACCCCAGCCGGCCGCCCTCGACCTGACGGACTGGGCCCCGTTCCTGGCGCTCCCCTGACCGCTTCGGCACGCGAAGCCGGCGGAAGAGCCACAGCCGGCCTCGGGAGCGGAACCGACGGTTGCCCTCCCGGCCGATCAGGCGCCGATGGTCCGACCCTTGCCGAGCTCCTTCGCGCGGTAGAGGGCGGAGTCGGCGCGCTCGAAGAGGTCGTCGGGCCGGTCGCCGTCGCCGAGCTCCGCCACGCCCGCGGACAGGCGGAGCGTCCCCGCGCCGGCGATCGGGCGCGCGGCGATTGCGCGGGCGATGCGGCCGGCGAGCAGCTCTGCGTCCTCGGCGCCCGACTCGGGGAGGATGACCGCGAACTCGTCGCCGCCGACGCGGCACGCCACGTCGGCGGAGCGCATCACGGAGCGCAGGCGCTCGGCGGCCTCGGCGAGGACGCCGTCGCCGGCGAGGTGGCCGACGCGGTCGTTCACGGCCTTGAAGTCGTCTAGGTCGATGACGATCAGCGCGAGGCGGCGCCGGTAACGCGCGGCGCGCGCGACCTCGCGGGCGAGCGTCTCGTGGAAGTAGCGGCGGTTGTGCAAGCCGGTCAGCGCGTCGAGGTCCGCGAGCGCGCGTGCCTCGGCGTAGCGGCGGGCGTTCTCGAGCGCCGGCCCCGCGCGCAGCGCGAGCCGCTCGAGCTGGTCGACCGCGGCCTCCGTGAGCTCGCGTCCGGACGAACGCGTCCACGCGCCGAGCGACCCGATCGTCGCACCCTCCGCTCGCAGCGGGACGACGACCCCGGAGCGGAGGACGGCCGATTCCCCGGCGGCGTCGTCGATCCGGTACCGGAGCGCGACGCCGACGGCGCGCAGGTTGTCGTGCTCCGGCGCGCGCAGTGCCACGCGCGCCTCCTCCTCCGGGCTCAGCCCGACGGAGGAGCGCACGAACGGGCCGCCGGGGCCGTCGGCCTGCAGCATCGCCGCGTCGACGCCGGGGACCGCCGCCGCGGCCTCGAGCGCGCGCTCGGCGACCTCGTCCACGTCCAGCGTCGCCGCCAGCTCGGGCGCGAACCGCTCGGCCGGCTGCGCCGGCTCGGAGTGCTCGACGGCGTCCGTCAGCTCGCGGATGGTGTCGTGCATGCCCGACGCGAGCCGCTGCACCGCGTCGGCGACGCGGTCGTCGGCGGTCCTCCGCACGCGGTAGGCGGCCGCCGCCGACGCGACGGCGACCAGCGCTGCGACCCCCAGCGCGATGATGACGATCAGGAGGGTCACTGCCAGCTCGCCTCACTGTAGTTCCCCTCGGAGCGCGAAACGACGCGCCGAAAAGCCGGAAAACGCCGCCCGCCGGCCTCGCCTTCCCGCCAGGTTCCCGGGGCGGCCGCGGTTTGCGACCCGCGCGGCGTTTCGGGTACCATGCCCGACCGGTTCGGCGCGAGCTGCACGCTCCGCCGGCTTCCTGTCTGCGATACGACCCAACGAGGAGACTCCGTCTCAGCATGCCGACCGTCAACCAGCTGATCCGCAAGGGGCGCGCCAAGAAGAAGGCCAAGGTCAAGACCCCTGCGCTCGGCGGCGCCCCGCAGCGCCGCGGGGTCTGCACGCGAGTCTCCACGACGACGCCGCGCAAGCCGAACTCGGCGCTGCGCAAGATCGCGCGCGTCCGGCTGACGAACGGGGTCGAGGTCGGCACGTACATCCCCGGCGAGGGGCACAACCTGCAGGAGCACTCGGTGGTGCTCGTCCGCGGCGGCCGTACCAGCGACCTGCCGGGGTTCCGCTACAAGGTGATCCGCGCGGCGCTCGACGCGGCCGGCGTGGCCGACCGCAAGCAGGGCCGCTCGAAGTACGGCGCGAAGCGGAGCGGGAAGTAGATGCCGCGCAGAGCGGAGATCACGCCACGGCCGGTGACGCCGGACCCCGTCTACGACAGCGTCCTCGTCACGCAGCTGATGAACCGCGTGATGCGCGACGGCAAGAAGTCGGTCGCCGAGCGGATCGTCTACGGGGCCCTCGACCGGGTGGGCGAGCGCACGGGCCGCGCGCCCGTGGAGGTGCTGGAGCAGGCCGTGAAGACGGTCACGCCGGTGCTCGAGGTCCGGTCGCGCCGCGTCGGCGGCGCGAACTACCAGGTTCCGGTCGAGGTGCCGCAGAACCGCGGCCGCACGCTCGCGATCAGGTGGCTCGTCACGTACGCGCGCGAGCGCCGCGAGAAGCACATGTCCGACAAGCTGGCCGGCGAGATCCTGGACGCGCTCGAGCAGCAGGGCAACGCGTTCAAGCGCAAGGACGACATGTACCGGATGGCGCAGGCGAACAAGGCCTTCGCCCACTACCGCTGGTGAGGACGGGAGAGATTTGGCGGTAACAGAGGCAAAGGTGGCGCTGGACCGCGTCCGCAACATCGGGATCATGGCCCACATCGACGCGGGCAAGACCACGACGACGGAGCGGATCCTCTACTACACCGGCCGCACCCACAAGATGGGCGAGGTGCACGAGGGCGCCGCGACCATGGACTGGATGGCGCAGGAGCAGGAGCGCGGCATCACGATCACGTCGGCGGCGACGACGGCGTTCTGGCGCGACCACCGCATCAACATCATCGATACGCCCGGGCACGTGGACTTCACCGTCGAGGTCGAGCGGAGCCTGCGCGTGCTCGACGGCGCGGTCGCCGTCTTCGACTCGGTCGCAGGCGTCCAGCCGCAGTCGGAGACCGTCTGGCGCCAGGCGGACAAGTACAAGGTGCCGCGCATCGCCTTCATCAACAAGATGGACCGCACCGGCGCGAACTTCTTCGCCGCCGTGCAGTCGATGCGCGACCGCCTCGGCGCGAACCCCGTCCCGATCCAGATCCCGCTCGGCCAGGAGGACGCGCACGTCGGCGTCGTCGACCTCGTCGAGATGCGCGCGATCGTCTACAGGGACGACCTCGGCCAGCAGTTCGACGTGACGGACGTGCCGCCGGAGCTCGCCGAGCAGGCGCAGGAGTACCACCACCAGCTCATCGACGCGGTCTCGAACTTCGACGACGAGGTGCTCGAGGCGTACCTCGAGGACGAGACGTCGGTGACGCCCGACATGCTCAAGCGCGCTATCCGCAACGCGACGCTCGCCGACGAGATCACGCCGGTGCTGCTCGGGTCCGCGTTCAAGAACAAGGGCGTGCAGCCGTTGCTCGACGCGGTCATCGACTACCTGCCGAGCCCGCTCGACGTCCCGCCGGTCGCGGGAGTCGACCCGAAGACGGACGCCGAGGCGGAGCGGCGCGCGTCGCTGGACGAGCCCTTCAGCGCGCTCGCGTTCAAGGTGATGAGCGACCCCTACGTCGGCAAGCTGACGTACTTCCGCGTCTACAGCGGAATCCTCAAAGCCGGCGACCGGGTGCTGAACACGACGACGGGCAAGACCGAGCGCGTCGGCCGCATCCTCCAGATGCACGCGAACCACCGCGAGGAGCGCGAGGAGATCGGCGCGGGCGAGATCGCCGCCGGCGTGGGCCTCAAGTCGACGACGACGGGCGACACGCTCGCGGCCGAGAGCGCGCCGATCGTGCTGGAGTCGATGACGTTCCCGGACCCGGTGATCTCGGTCGCGGTCGAGCCGAAGTCGAAGGCCGACCAGGACAAGCTCGCAAACGGCCTCACCCGGCTCGCCGAGGAAGACCCGACCTTCCGGGTGGCGACGGACGAGGAGACGGGGCAGACGCTCATCTCCGGGATGGGCGAGCTCCACCTCGAGATCATCGTCGACCGGCTGAAGCGCGAGTTCAACGTCGACGCGAACGTCGGCCGCCCGCAGGTCGCGTACCGCGAGACCGTCTCGCGGCCGGCGGAGCGGGTGCAGGGCAAGTTCGTGCGCCAGACGGGCGGCTCGGGCCAGTACGGCGACGTGATCATCAACCTCTACCCGCAGGAGCCCGGCAAGGGCTACGAGTTCGAGGACAAGATCGTCGGCGGCAAGATCCCGAAGGAGTACATCAAGCCGGTCGACGAAGGCATCCAGGAGGCGATGGGGTCGGGCGTCCTGGCCGGCTACCCGGTCGTCGACGTGCGCATCGAGCTCGTCGACGGCTCGTACCACGAGGTCGACTCGAGCGAGCGCGCGTTCAAGATCGCCGGCTCGATGGCGTTCAAGGAGGCGATGAAGCGCGCGAAGCCGAAGCTGCTCGAGCCGATGATGGCGGTCGAGGTGACGACGCCGGAGGACTACCTCGGCGACGTCATGGGCAACCTCAACTCCCGGCGCGGCCGCATCGAGAACATGGCGCCCGTCGGCAATGCGCAGGTGATCAAGGCGCTCGTCCCGCTGAGCGAGATGTTCGGCTACGCGACCGACCTGCGGTCGATGACGCAGGGCCGCGCCGACTTCACCATGCAGTTCGACCGGTACGAGGACGTGCCGGCGTCGATCGCGAGCGAGATCACCGAGGCGACCTCGGGGTCCTAGTCAAAAGGAAGAAAGGGATATGGGAAAGCAGAAGTTCGAGCGCACGAAGCCGCACGTGAACGTCGGCACCATCGGGCACATCGACCACGGCAAGACGACCCTCACCGCCGCGATCACGAACGTGCTCGCGAAGCGGGGTGGCGGCAACACGCAGGCGCGCGATTTCGCGTCGATCGACAACGCGCCGGAGGAGCGCCAGCGCGGTATCACGATCAACACGTCGCACGTCGAGTACGAGACGGAGAACCGCCACTACGCGCACGTCGACTGCCCCGGTCACGCCGACTACATCAAGAACATGATCACGGGCGCCGCGCAGATGGACGGCGCGATCCTCGTGGTCTCGGCGGCCGACGGCCCGATGCCGCAGACGCGCGAGCACATCCTGCTGGCGCGCCAGGTCGAGGTGCCGGCGATCGTCGTCGCGCTCAACAAGGCCGACATGGTCGACGACCCCGAGCTGCTCGAGCTCGTCGAGATGGAGGTGCGCGAGCTCCTGTCGCGTTACGAGTTCCCCGGCGACGACATCCCGGTCGTGCAGGTCTCGGCGCTCAAGGCGCTCGAGGGCGACGCCGAGTGGGAGGAGAAGATCGTCGAGCTGATGAACGCGGTCGACTCCTACATCCCGGAGCCGACGCGCGACGTCGACAAGCCGTTCCTGATGCCGATCGAGGACGTCTTCACGATCACCGGGCGCGGCACCGTCGTCACCGGCCGCGTCGAGCAGGGGAAAATCACGGTCGGCGAGGAGATCGAGATCGTCGGCATCCACCCGGAGACGCAGAAGACCGTCGTCACGGGCCTCGAGATGTTCCAGAAGTCCCTCGACTTCGCGCAGGCGGGCGACAACGCGGGCGCGCTGCTGCGCGGCATCAAGCGCGAGGAGGTCGAGCGCGGCCAGGTGCTGGCGAAGCCCGGCTCGATCACGCCGCACACGCACTTCAACGCCGAGGTCTACGTCCTCTCGAAGGAGGAGGGCGGCCGCCACACGCCGTTCTTCAACGGCTACCGGCCGCAGTTCTACTTCCGCACGACGGACGTGACGGGGTCGATCAAGCTGCCGGAGGGCCAGGAGATGGTCATGCCGGGCGACAACACGAACATGGAGATCGAGCTGATCCAGCCGATCGCCATGGACGAGGGCCTGCGCTTCGCGATCCGCGAGGGCGGCCGCACCGTCGGTGCCGGCGTCGTCACGAAGGTCATCAAGTAGTCCGGCCACGACGCGACTCGAGACGAAGCAGCCATGGCACAGGGAAAGATCCGGATCCGCCTGAAGGGGTACGACCACCAGCAGCTGGACCGGTCGGCCCAGCAGATCGTCGACACCGCGCAGCGCAGCGGCGCGACGATCACTGGGCCGGTCCCTCTGCCGACCGAGAAGAACGTCTACTGCGTGATCCGCAGTCCGTTCAAGGACAAGGACTCGCGCGAGCACTTCGAGGTGCGCACGCACAAGCGCCTCATCGACATCCTCTCGCCGACGCCGAAGACGATCGACCAGCTGATGCGGCTCGACCTCCCGGCCGGCGTCGACATCGAGATCAAGCTGTAGGACGCGAGATGGCGAAGGGCATCCTGGGACGCAAGCTCGGCATGACGCAGGTCTTCGACGCGGAGACGGGCGCAGTCACGCCCGTGACCGTGATCGAGGCTGGTCCGTGTCCGGTCGTCGAGGTGAAGACGCGTGACACGCACGGCTACGACGCCGTCCAGCTCGCGTACGAGCCCGTTCCCGAGCGGAAGCTGACGAAGCCGGAGCTCGGCCACCTGCGGAAGTTCGGCGTCGGGGCGCACCGCCGGCTCGTCGAGTTCCGCGGCGGGATCGACGGCGCGGTCGCCGGCGAGACCGTCACGGTCGAGGCGTTCGCGCCGGGCGACAAGGTGAAGGTCGCGGGGATCGGCATCGGCAAGGGCTTCCAGGGGACGATCAAGCGCCACAACTTCGGCTCCGGCCCGCGCGCACACGGCTCGCACAACATCCGCAAGCCGGGCTCGATCGGCGCGTCGGCGACCCCGTCGCGCGTCTTCAAGGGCGTGCGCATGGCAGGGCACATGGGCGCGAAGCGCGTCACGCAGCTCGGCTTGACCGTCCACGACGTCGACGCCGAGAACAACCTGCTGCTCGTGAAGGGCGCCGTTCCAGGCCCGAAGCACGGGCTCGTGGAGGTGCGCGGCTGATGCCGAAGGCACCGCTGCTCGGCGCGACCGGAAAGGCGTCGAAGGACGTGCAGCTCGACGACGCGGTCTACGCCGCGGAGGTCAAGCCGCATCTCGTGCACGAGGCCGTCCGCGCGGAGCTGAACGCGCAGCGCGCGGGTACCTTCGCCACCAAGAGCCGCGGGCTCGTCTCCGGCGGACGCGCGAAGCCGTGGCGCCAGAAGGGCACCGGGCGCGCGCGGCAGGGGACGACTCGCGCGCCGCAGTTCACGACGGGCGGTCACGCGTTCGCGAAGACGCCGCGCACGTTCGTGCAGAAGGTCAACCGCAAGGCGCAGAAGGCGGCGCTGCGCTCGGCGCTCGCGGCTCACGTCCAGGCCGGGTCGTTCGCCGTCGTGTCGGCGGGGCAGTTCGACGCTCCGTCGACGAAGCGCGCACGGGCGCTCGTCGAGGCGTGGGGGCGGCAGGCGCCGCTCGTCGTCGTGTGCAACGACGACGAGGTGAACGTCGCGAAGAGCTTTCGGAACCTGGACAAGGTCGCGGTCGTCGCGCCGGGCGAGCTCGAGGTCGGCGCAGTCGTGTGGGCGCGCTCGCTGCTCGTCAGCGAGGCGGCGCTCGAGACCGTGACGGGGAGGGCGCAGTAGTGCACGCGTCGCAGATCGTCCTCGCCCCGATCGTCAGCGAGAAGAGCTACGCCGCGTCGACGAACGGCACCTACACCTTCCGCGTGCATCCGGACGCGCACAAGACGCAGATCCGGCAGGCGGTCGAGGAGCTGTTCGACGTGAAGGTGATGCGCGTGAACGTGATCAAGGTGCAGCCGAAGCCGAAGCGGCGCGGCCTGTTCAAGGGCACGCGCCCCGGCTGGAAGAAGGCCGTCGTGCAGCTGCGCGCCGGCGACACGATCGAGATCTTCGAGGGGGCGCAGATCTAGTCATGCCCGTGCGCAGGTTCAAGCCGACCAGCGCCGGTCGCCGCCACATGTCGGTCTCCGACTTCGCCGAGGTGACGAAGTCGAAGCCCGAGAAGTCGCTGACGGAGAAGCTGACGAAAAAGGGCGGCCGCAACAACACGGGCCGCATCACCACGCGCCACCAGGGCGGCGGCCACAAGCGCCGCTACCGCGTCGTCGACTTCAAGCGGACGAAGGACGGCGTGCCGGCGAAGGTGGCGGCGATCGAGTACGACCCGAACCGGTCGGCGCGCATCGCGCTCCTGCACTACGCCGACGGCTTCAAGAGCTACATCCTCGCACCCGCCGGCGTGCGCGTCGGCTCGACCGTGCAATCCGGACCCGACGCCGACATCAAGCCGGGCAACGCGCTGCCGCTGCTCAACATCCCGACCGGCACGCTCGTCCACAACGTCGAGCTGAAGCCGGGCAAGGGCGGACAGATGGCTCGGTCGGCCGGGTCGGGCGTGCAGCTCGTCGCGAAGGACGGCGGCTACGCGACGCTGCGCCTGCCGTCGGGCGAGATGCGGCGCGTGCTGCTCACCTGCCGCGCCACCGTCGGCCAGGTCGGCAACGTCGAGCACGGCAACGTCACGATCGGCAAGGCCGGCCGCAGCCGCTGGCTCGGCAAGCGCCCCGCCGTCCGCGGCTCGGCGATGAACCCGGTCGACCACCCGCACGGCGGCGGCGAGGGGAAGTCGAAGGGCGGCCGCCACCCCGTGACGCCGTGGGGGGTGCCGACGCTCGGCAAGCGCACCCGTTCGAAGCACAAGGAATCCGACAAGCTGATCGTGCGCGGCCGTCGCCGCGGGAAGGACAAGCGTTGAGTCGTAGCTCGAAGAAGGGCCCGTTCGTGGAGGAGCGCCTGCTGCAGAAGATCGAGGCGATGAACGCCTCGGGCGCGAAGCAGATGGTACGCACGTGGTCGCGCGCGTCGACGGTGTTCCCCGAGATGGTCGGCCACACGATCGCGGTCCACGACGGCCGCAAGCACGTCCCGGTGTTCATCTCGGAGCAGATGGTCGGCCACAAGCTCGGCGAGTTCGCGCCGACGCGGCACTTCCGCGGCCACGCCGGCGACCAGAAGACGCAGGTGAAGAAGCGCTGATGCCGCGCGCGGGCTCGACAGCGGAACGCACGCGGGCCGGTGGCGGAGCGCCGCCGGCGGCGGAGGCGAAGACGGTTCAGGCCGTGGCGAAGTTCGTGCGCACGTCGCCGCGCAAGGCGCGCCTCGTCGCGGACAACATCCGCGGCCGCAGCGTGCCCGAGGCGCGCACCGTCCTCGCGTTCACCGAGCGCGCGGCGGCCCTCGACGTCGGCAAGGTGCTCGAGTCGGCGGTCGCGAACGCCGAGTCGAACCCGAGCCTGCACTGGCGCGGCGACGACCTGGTCGTGCACGCGGTCTTCGTCGACGAGGGCCCGACGCTCAAGCGCTTCCGTGCGCGTGCGCGCGGGCGGGTCGCCCGCATCCGCAAGCGCACGTGCCACATCACCGTGCAGGTCGCGCAGGCGCCTGCAGCAGCCCAGGCAGCGCCCGCCGAGGAGAAGCCGAAGCGGACGCGCCGCAAGAACAGCGAGCGAGGTAACAGCTAATGGGCCAGAAGATCCACCCGGGCGGGCTGCGCGTCGGCGTCATCCACGACTGGAAGTCGAACTGGATGGTCGGCAAGAAGGACTTCGCGGGCGCCCTCATCGAGGACATCAAGATCCGCGACCACATCAACAAGAAGCTCGCGCACGCGGGTCTGTCGGACATCCTGATCCGCAAGGACAAGCAGCGGATCACGATCGACATCTACACGGCGCGCCCCGGCATCGTGATCGGCAAGTCCGGCGTCGAGGTCGACGCGCTGCGCCGCGAGATCCACGCGATGACGCAGAAGAACGTCCACATCAACATCAACGAGATCAAGCGTCCGGAGCTCGACGCGAAGCTCGTCGCGCAGTCGATCGCGGAGCAGCTCCAGAACCGGGTCTCGTTCCGGCGCGCGATGAAGCGCTCGCTCGCCTCGGCGATCCGCTCGGGCGCCGCGGGCGTCAAGGTGCAGTGCTCGGGCCGCCTCGGCGGCGCGGAGATGAGCCGTTCGGAGCAGTACTCGGAAGGGCGCGTCCCGCTGCACACGATCCGCGCCGACATCGACTACGGCTTCGTCGAGGCGAAGACCCCCACCGGCCGCATCGGCGTCAAGGTGTGGATCAACAAGGGCGAGATCATGCCGGAGGGCTACGGCGTCACCGGCGGCGCGCGCGAGACCCGGCTCGGCGACCAGGACACGGCCCGTCGGCGCGGCGGCGTCACGGAAGGCCTCGGCGCCTCGCGCGAGCAGGGCCGGAACCGCGGCCAGGACCGCGAGGGGCTCGGCCCGGTGCGGCGCGGCCGCCCCGGCCAGCGCGGCGGCGCCCGCCCCGGCGGCGCCCGCCCCCGCACGGGCACGCGCCCGGGCGTCGGCGACCGCGCCCGCGGCCAGGACAACGTGGAGCGCCCCCGCACCGACGAACGCGCCGAGACGGCGCAGGGCCGCGACCTGCCGCCGGTCGAGCCGCAGGTGGAGACGACGCCGGCACCCGTGGCCGACGCGCCGGACACGACGACCCGGAAGACCGAGCACGAGGATCCGACGAAGCTGGACAAGTCGGGCGCGAAGGGCGAGCACGGCGGCGACGGCGGCACCAAGCGCGGCTCCGGATCCAAGGGCTCGAAGGGAGGCCGTTCCTAGTGCTGCTGCCGAAGAAGACGAAGTTCCGCAAGATGCACCGCGGCCGGCGCCGCGGCGTCTCCACGGGCCAGACCGCCGTCCACTTCGGCGAGTTCGGGATCAAGGCGCTCGAGGACGGCTGGATCACGAACCGCCAGATCGAGGCCGCCCGGATCGCGATGACGCGCAAGATCAAGCGCGGCGGCAAGGTCTGGATCAACCTCTTCCCCGACAAGCCGTACACGAAGAAGCCCGCCGAGACCCGGATGGGCAAGGGCAAGGGCTCGCCCGAGGGCTGGGTCGCCGTCGTGAAACCGGGCCGCGTCATGTTCGAGCTCGCCGGCGTGCCGGAGCCGCTCGCGCGCGAGGCGCTCCGCCTCGCCGCGCAGAAGCTCCCCGTCAAGGCGAAGATCGTGAAGCGCGACGAGGGCGGTGATCTCTTTGCGGGCTAGGGACCTGCGCGAGCTGACGGACGACGAGCTCGCCCACCGGCTCGCCGACACGCGCCAGGAGCTGTTCAACCTGCGCTTCCAGGCCGCGACGGGGGCGCTCGAGAACACGGCGCGGCTGAAGCTCGCGAAGCGCGAGATCGCGCGGATCCTGACCGTGCAGCACGACCGGAACGCACAGAAGACGAAGGTGAGCTAGCGATGGCGGACGACGAGAAGCAGAACGAGACAACCGAGGACACCGCCGCGGCGACGCCCGAGCCGGAGGCCGCTCCGACGACGGCCGAGGCCGAAGCCGCTCCGACGACGCCGGAGCCGGAAGCGCCAGCGGCCGCGACCGAGGCGACGGAGGCCGAGCAGGCGCCGCCCGCGGACGAGCCCGCCGCCGAGGACGCCGTCGAGGCGCAGCCCGCGGCGGCGCCGAAGACGAAGTCGCGCCGGCACGTGCCGCGGTCGGAGCGGCGGGTCCGCTCGAAGCCGAAGCGCGAGCCCGCGGCGGCGCGCAAGCCGATCGTGCGGACGCCGAAGCCGGAGGAGCAGCGCGGCGGCCGCCAGGAGCGGCGCGGCGTCGTCGTCTCCGACAAGGGCGACAAGACGATCGTCGTCAAGGTCGACGTGATCAAGTCGCACCCGCGGTACAAGAAGGTCGTCCGGCGCACGGTCAAGTTCCACGCGCACGACGAGCGCAACGCCGCCGGCGTCGGCGACACCGTCCGCATCGTCGAGACGCGGCCGCTCTCGAGGACGAAGCGGTGGCGGCTGGCCGAGATCGTGGAGAAGGCGAGGTAGAGGCGGCCGTGATCCAGCAGGAGACACGCCTCAAGGTGGCCGACAACACGGGTGCGCGTGAGCTACTCTGCATCCGCGTCGCGGGCGGCTCCAAGCGCCGCTACGCACGCGTCGGCGACGTCATCACGGCAACCGTCAAGAGCGCGACCCCGCAGGGCGCGGTCAGGAAGGGCGACGTGGTGAAGGCCGTCGTCGTGCGTACGAAGAAGCCGTTCGGCCGCGACGACGGGACGCTGATCGCGTTCGACGAGAACGCGGCGGTGATCATCGACAACCAGCGGAACCCGCGCGGAACGCGCATCTTCGGGCCCGTCGCCCGCGAGCTGCGCGAGAAGAACTTCATGAAGATCGTGAGCCTGGCACCCGAGGTGCTCTGAGAAGACGAGATGGCGACGCAGCTGAAGATCAGGAAGGGCGACATCGTCCAGATGCTGGCCGGCAAGGACCGCGGCAAGCAGGGTCGGGTCGTCGACGCGCGGCCGCGCGACAGCAAGGTCGTCGTCGAGAATCTCAACCTGCAGCGCAAGCACCAGAAGCCGCGCCCGATCCGCGACGCGAACCGCATGGGCGGAACGCAGATCGCGCCCGGCGGTCTGATCGACCGCCCGGCCGCGGTCTCGGTCTCGAACGTCATGCTGGTCTGCCCGACGTGCAAGCTGCCGACCCGCGTCGGCTACCGCTTCAAGGAGACGAAGGGCGGCACCGTGAAGGTGCGGGTCTGCAAGCGCGACGGCTGCGGACAGGAGATCGACCGGTGAGCGCGGCGACCGCCGAGACGTACGTTCCGCGGCTCAAGCAGCGGTACAACGAGCAGCTCCGCGCGCAGTTGAAGGAGCAGCTCGGGCTGTCGTCGATCATGCAGGCGCCGACGATCGAGAAGATCACGCTGAACATGGGCGTCGGCGAGGGGAAGACCGACGCGAAGCAGATCGACGCCGCGCTCGACGAGCTGACGACGATCGCCGGCCAGCGCGCCCAGGTGCGTCGCGCGCGGAAGTCGATCGCGCAGTTCAAGATCCGGGATGGCATGCCGATCGGCGTCAAGGTCACGCTGCGCGGCGACCGCATGTGGGAGTTCCTCGACCGGCTGATCTCGATCGCGCTGCCGCGCATCCGCGACTTCCGCGGCCTGAACCCGAACTCGTTCGACGGGCGCGGGAACTACTCGCTCGGCATCCGCGAGCAGATCATCTTCCCGGAGATCGACTACGACAGCATCAACCAGATCCGCGGCCTCGACGTCGCGATCACGACGACCGCGAAGACGGACGAGCAGGCGCGCGCGCTCCTCGACGGGCTCGGGCTGCCGTTCGCCGCGGACGGGAGCGATCGGTAATGGCAAAGAAGAGTCTGCGGGTGAAGGCTGCCCGCCCCGCGAAGTTCAAGGTGCGCAACTACACGCGCTGCAACCGCTGCGGACGCCCGCGTGCGGTGTTCCGGAAGTTCGGGCTCTGCCGCATCTGCCTGCGCGAGCTCGCCCACCAGGGCGTCATCCCCGGCATGACGAAGAGCTCGTGGTAGGAGCGAGGAGATGCTGACCGACCCAGTCGCCGACATGCTCACGCGCATCCGCAACGCCAACAAGGCGCTGCACGACCGTGCGGAGATGCCGAGCTCGAAGCTGAAGGTGGAGATCGCCCGGATCCTCAAGGAGGAGGGCTACATCCGCGACTACCACGTCGACGAGTCCGGCTCGCATCCGACGCTCGTCGTCGAGCTCAAGTACGGCCGCTCGCGCGAGCGGGTGCTGACCGACCTGAAGCGCGTCTCGAAGCCGGGCCGCCGCATCTACGCGCGCAAGGACCGCCTGCCGCGCGTGCTCGGCGGCATGGGCACCGCGATCCTGTCCACGTCCCGCGGCGTCGTCACGAGCCGCACCGCCGAGGCCGAGGGCATCGGCGGCGAGGTCATCTGCTTCGTCTGGTGAGCGGGAGCGAGCGATGAGCCGGATCGGAAAGCGTCCCATCGAGGTGCCCGCAGGCGTGATCGTCTCGGTCGACCCCGGCCGCATCACCGTCGCCGGGCCGAAGGGCGAGCTGCGCCAGTCGATCCCGCAGCGGATGCAGATCACGCACGAGGACGGCACCCTCACCGTCTCGCGCCCGACGGAGCGCGGCGAGGACCGCGCCCTGCACGGTCTGACGCGCACCTTGATCGCGAACATGGTGGAAGGCGTCACGAACGGGTTCGAGAAGCGCCTCGAGATCCAGGGGGTCGGCTACCGCGCGGCGCTCAGCGGCACCAACCTCGAGCTGCAGGTCGGCTACTCGCACCCGGTGCGGATCACGCCGCGGGAGGGCATCTCCTTCGAGGTGCCGACGCCGACGCAGGTGGTCGTGCGCGGCATCGACAAGCAGGTCGTCGGCCAGACCGCCGCAGAGATCCGCAAGGTACGTCCGCCCGAGCCCTACAAGGGCAAGGGGATCCGCTACGAGAGCGAGTTCGTCCGCCGGAAGGTCGGGAAGCGCGCATGAGCACCGTCTCCACGCGCGAGGCGCGCCTGCGCCGCCACCGCCGCGTGCGCGGGAAGGTCCGCGGCACCGCCGAGCGTCCGCGCCTCGTCGTCTTCCGCTCGAACCGCGGCATCTTCGCGCAGCTCGTCGACGACGACGCCGGCCGTACGCTGGCCGCGGCGTCGTGGCTCGACCTGCCGAAGCCGTTCGAGGGCGCGAAGACCGAGCAGGCGGCCGAGGTCGGCCGCCGCCTGGCCGCCGCGGCCCGGCAGGCGGGGATCGAGACGGCCGTCTTCGACCGCGGCGGCTACCTGTACCACGGCCGCGTCAAGGCGCTCGCCGACGGCGCGCGCGAAGGAGGGTTGAGCTTCTAGGTGTCCAGCACCGAGTACGCAGAGACGAGAGAGCTGAAGGAGCGGGTCGTCGAGATCAACCGCGTCGCGAAGGTCGTGAAGGGCGGTCGCCGGTTCTCGTTCACAGCGCTGGTCGTGATCGGCGACGAGGTCGACCGCGTCGGCATCGGCTACGGCAAGGCGCGGGAGGTCCCGCTCGCGATCTCGAAGGCCGTCGACGACGCGAAGAAGAACCTGTTCACGGTCGCGAAGCACGGCTCGACGATCACGCACGAGTCGCTCGGCGAGTTCGACGCGGCGCGCGTCCTGCTGCGCCCCGCCTCGCCCGGCACCGGCGTGATCGCCGGCGGCGGCGTCCGCGCCGTGCTCGAGCTCGGCGGGATCCGCGACGTGCTCGCGAAGTCGCTCGGCACGACGAACCCGATCAACATGCTCAAGGCGGCAGAGCAGGCGCTGCGCCAGCTCCGGCGGCCCGAAGAGGTCGCGCAGGCGCGCGGCAAGGCGATCGACGAGGTGCTGCCGTACCGCGCGGCGCCGGAGCCCGAGCCGGAGGAGGTGAGCGCGAATGGCGAGGCTGCGGCTGACGCAGGTGCGTAGCCAGATCGGCCAGTCGCAGCGCCACCGCGGCACGCTGCGGGCGCTGGGGCTCGGCAAGATCGGCCGGACCGCCGAGCACGACGACAACCCCGTCGTGCAGGGCATGCTGCGCAAGGTGCGTCATCTCGTGCGCGTGGAGGAGGCGGGCTAGTGCCGGCCGACCTGAACCTGTCGAACCTGCAGCCGGCGCAGCCGCGGCAGGACCGCAAGCGCGTCGGCCGCGGCCCGGGCTCCGGCAAGGGTCGCTACTCCGGCCGCGGAATCAAGGGCCAGAAGGCTCGGAGCGGGTCGCACGCGATGCGTGTCGGCTTCGAGGGCGGCCAGATGCCGCTCTACATGCGCGTCGCCAAGCTGCGCGGCAACACGTCGAAGGACGCGATGCCCGTCGGCCCCTTCCGCACCTCCACGCAGCCGGTCAACCTGCGCGACCTCGAGCAGCGGTTCGAGGCGGCCGAGGAGGTCACGCCCGAGTCGCTCAAGGCGAAGGGCCTGATCAAGTCGCTGCGCAAGGACGTGAAGCTGCTGGGCGTCGGCGACCTCACGAAGAAGCTGACGATCACCGTCCACGGCGCCTCGGCGTCAGCGCGCGAGAAGGTCGAGGCGGCGGGCGGCTCCCTGACGCTCCTGCGCGAGCCGAAGCAGCGCAAGCCGAAGAACGCGAAGCGCCGGCCCGAGAACCGCAGCCGGAACGCCTCCGAGACGGCCGGGGCGTAGGCGTGCTCTCCTGGCTCGCCAACGCGTGGCGGGTCCCGGAGCTGCGGCGCCGGCTCCTGTTCACGGCCGCGGTCCTCGCCTGCTACCGGCTCGGCTCCTGGATGCCGGCCCCCGGCGTCGACTCGGCGCAGATCCAGAACTTCTTCAACGGCAAGGGCGGCTCGCTGCTCGGCCTGCTCAACCTGTTCTCGGGCTCGGCGCTCTCCCGCTTCTCGATCTTCGCGCTCGGGATCATGCCGTACGTCACCGCCTCGATCATCCTCCAGCTCCTGACCGTCGTGATCCCGACGCTCGAGCAGCTGCAGAAGGAGGGCGAGTCCGGCTACGCCAAGATCAACCAGTACACGCGCTACCTCACCGTCGCGCTCGCGGCGGCGCAGGGTGCGGGGTACGCGTACCTCTTCCACCGCGAGGGCGCCCTGTCGGGGAACCCGGGGCGGCTCGTGCTGATCGTCGTCACGCTGACCGCGGGGACGACGCTGCTCATGTACATGGGCGAGCTGATCACGAAGCGGGGCATCGGCAACGGGATCTCGCTGCTGATCTTCGCGTCGATCCTCACGTCGGCACCCGCAGGCATCAACGCGTGGATCAACGGCGGCCCGCTCGAGCGGCTGTTCTTCCCGCTCGTCGCGCTCGGAGTCGTCGTGGCCGTCGTGTTCGTCCAGGAGGGCCAGCGGCGGATCCCGATCCAGTACGCGAAGCGGATGATGGGGCGCAGGCAGACCGCCGGCGGCTCGACCTACATGCCGCTGCGCGTGAACATGGCCGGCGTCATCCCCGTGATCTTCGCCGCGGCGCTGCTCGCGCTGCCGCAGACCGTCGGCTCGTTCGCGCCGAACACGCAGACGTTCATCAACGCGCACTTCGCGCCGCAGTCGTGGACGTACATGGGCGTCGAGGCGGTGCTGATCGTCGTCTTCACCTACTTCTACACGGCCGTGCAGTTCAACCCGGTCGACCAGGCCGACAACCTGCGCAAGTACGGCGGGTACATCCCGGGGATCCGCCCGGGACCCCCGACGGCGCAGTACCTCGACCGCATCCTCACACGGCTGACGCTTCCCGGGTCGCTGTTCCTCGCCGTGATCGCGGTGCTGCCGTCGATCTTCATCAAGCACTTCGGCTTCTCGCAGGCCACGTCGCGCGCCCTCGGCGGCACCTCCGTCCTGATCGTGGTCGGCGTCGCGCTCGACACGATGCGCCAGATGGAGTCGCAGATGATGATGCGCAACTACGAGGGCTTCTTGCGGTGACCCGCCTGGAGGGGCGGCGCGGTTGAACCTGCTCGTTCTCGGCCCGCAGGGGGCAGGCAAGGGCACCCAGGGCAAGCGCATCTCAGAGGAGTACGGGATCCCGCACGTCGCGACCGGCGACATGTTCCGGGCCGCGATCGCCGCGGGCACCGAGCTCGGCCGGCAGGTGGAGCCGATCTACACGAGCGGCGGCCTGATCCCCGACGAGATCACGATCGCGATGATCAGGGAGCGGCTGTCGGAGGCGGACGCGCAGGGCGGGTTCGTCCTCGACGGGTTCCCGCGCAACCTCGCGCAGGCCGAGGCGCTCGACGAGATGCTCGGCGGGATCGGGCGCGGCCTCGACGCGATCCTGTTCTTCGACGTGCCGGACGAGGTCGGGATGGAGCGCGCGCTGCGGCGCGCGGAGCTCGAGGGCCGCCCGGACGACACGCCGGAGGTGATCGGTCGGCGGCTCGCGATCTACCACGCGGAGACCGAGCCGATCGTCGAGCACTACCGCGCCACGGGCAAGCTCGTGCCGCTGCACGCCCAGCGTTCGATCGACGAGGTGTGGGCCGAGATCCAGGACGCGCTCGCCGTGCTGCAGCCGGCCGCCGTCGGCTCGCCGGAGGCGGAGGCCGCCTCGTGATCATCCGCAAGTCGACGCAGGAGATCGAGACGATGGCCCGGGCCGGGCGCGTCGTCGCGGGCACGCTCGCCCTGCTCGAGGAGCACGTGCAGCCGGGGATCACGACCGGCGAGCTCGACCGCTTGGCCGAGGAGTTCATCCGCTCCCACGACGGCGTCCCGACCTTCCTCGGCTACAAGGGCTACCCGGCGTCGACCTGCCTGTCGCCGAACGACATGGTCGTCCACGGCATCCCTGGCCGACGCCGCCTCGCCGACGGCGACATCCTCTCGGTCGACGTCGGCGTCACCCTCGACGGGTTCGTCGCCGACTCCGCGTGGACGTTCCCCGTGGGGGAGGTCGCCGACGAGGCGCAGCGGCTGCTCGACGTCTGCAAGGCGGCGCTCGACGCGGGGATCGAGCAGGCGCGCGTCGGCAACACGATCAGCGACATCTCGCGCGCCGTGCAGACGATCACGGAGGAGGCCGGCTTCAGCGTCATCCGCAGCCTCGTCGGCCATGGCGTCGGCCGTTCCATGCACGAGGACCCGCAGGTGCCGAACTTCGTCTCGAGCTACAAGGGGCCGGAGCTGAAGCCCGGGGTGACGATCGCGATCGAGCCGATGATCACCGCCGGCGGCCCCGACGTGTACATCCACGACGACGGGTGGTCGATCTCGACCGTCGACGGCTCGCTGGCGGCGCACTTCGAGCACACGGTCGCCGTCACGGACGAGAGGCCGCGGGTGCTGACCGTCGCCGAGACGGTCCTGGTACGATGACGCCTCGCGCTGGCAGGCGAACGCCTGTGCGCGTCCTTTCGAAGCCGTCCAGAGGATCAGCATGAAAGTCCGTCCGTCCGTGAAGCCCATGTGCGAGCGCTGCCGCGTGATCAAGCGGCACGGCCGCACCATGGTCATCTGCACCAACCCGCGCCACAAGCAGCGGCAGGGATAAGGAGAGTCCTTGGCACGTATCGCCGGCGTCAACCTGCCGAACTCGAAGAGGCTCGAGATCGGCCTCACCTACATCTACGGCATCGGCCAGCCGAAGGCGCAGGAGATCTGCGCGAAGCTCGGCCTTTCGCCCGACACGAAGGTGCGTGACCTGACGGAGGACGAGGTCGCGAAGCTCCGCGACCTGATCGACGGCGAGTACCAGGTGGAGGGCGACCTCCGGCGCGAGCGGACGCAGGCGATCAAGCGCCTGCAGGAGATCGGCTCGTACCGCGGCCTGCGGCACCGGCGGAACCTGCCGGTGCGCGGCCAGCGCACGAAGACGAACGCCCGCACGCGCAAGGGCCCGAAGAAGACCGTCGGCCGCGGGAAGAAGAAGTAATGGTCGCGTGCGCGGAGGGCGACCGCTAGTGCCGCCCACGAGGAAGACGGGTGCCGCCGCGCGCGGCCGGACGCGCCGCCGCGTCCGCAAGAACATCGCGATCGGACAGGCGCACATCAAGACGTCGTTCAACAACACGATCGTCGCGCTGACCGACAAGGACGGGAACGTGATCGTTTGGGAGTCGGCCGGCTCGGCGGGCTTCAAGGGCTCGCGCAAGTCGACGCCCTTCGCGGCACAGGTGACCGCCGACGCCGCTGCGCGCAAGGGGATGGAGCACGGGCTGCAGAAGGTCGAGGTGTTCGTGAAGGGCCCCGGCTCCGGCCGCGAGACGGCGATCCGCTCGCTCCAGGCTGCCGGCCTCGAGATCCTCGGCGTCAAGGACGTCTCCCCGCAGGCGCACAACGGCGTCCGCCCGAAGAAGCGGAGGCGCGTCTAGATGGCCCGCGACCGCTCCCCGAAGTGCAAGCAGTGCCGGCGCGAGGGCATGAAGCTCTTCCTGAAGGGCGAGCGCTGCCTGACCGAGAAGTGCGCGATCGAGCGCCGCTCGTACCCGCCGGGCGAGCACGGCCGCGGCCGGGTCAAGCAGAGTGAGTACCTGCTGCAGCTGCGCGAGAAGCAGAAGGCGCGCCGCTACTACGGGCTGCTCGAGACGCAGTTCCGCACCTACTACGACAAGGCGAACAAGCAGGGCGGCATCACCGGCGAGAACCTGCTCCGCATGCTCGAGACGCGGCTCGACAACGTCGTGTACCGCCTCGGCTTCGCCGCGTCGCGCGCGCAGGCGCGCCAGCTCGTGCGCCACGGCCACTTCTCGGTCAACGGCCGCCGCGTCAACATCCCGAGCTACCAGGTGAAGCCGGACGACGTCGTCACGCTGAAGAGCGGGTCGAGCGCCGAGCAAATCGTCCGCGACGCCACCGATCTGACGGCCGCCGTCGCACCGTGGCTGCAGGCCGACCACGAGGGGCTCACGGGCACCGTGCTCAAGTGGCCCGAGCGCGCCGAGATCGACACGCCGGTCTCGGAGCAGCTGATCGTCGAGCTCTACTCGAAGTAGCGCTCGCACCGTTTCGCGAAGGACAAGAGAAAGGACTCCGTTGGCAGTACGCGCACAGGACTTCCAGATCCCGAAGATCACGCACGAGGAAGTGAACGAGAACCGCGGCGTGTTCGTGATCGAGCCGCTCGACCGCGGCTTCGGCTACACGTTCGGCAACTCGCTCCGCCGGGTGCTGCTCTCGTCGCTCGAGGGCGCGGCCGTCACCTCCGTGAAGATCGAGGGCGTCGCGCACGAGTTCACGACGCTGCCCGGCGTGCGCGAGGACGTCACCGACATCATCCTCAACCTGAAGCAGCTCGTCTGCATCCTGCACGGCGAGTCGCCGGAGGTGGAGGTGCGGCTGACGAAGCGGGGCGAGGGCGTGGTGACCGCCGCCGACATCGAGGCGCCCGCCGACCTCGAGATCCTCAACCCGGACCTCGAGATCGCGAACCTCTCGTCGAAGGGCCGGCTCGAGATCACGCTCACGATCGGGCGCGGCCGCGGGTACGTCCCCGCCGAGGGCAACCGCGGGCAGGCGCACACGATCGGCGTCATCCCGGTCGACTCGATGTTCTCGCCGATCAGCCGCGTCTCCTACGACGTGGAGGCGGCGCGCGTCGGACAGCGCACCGACTACGACAAGCTGATCCTCGACGTCACGACCAACGGCTCGCTCGACCCGAAGGACGCGATCGCCGAGGCGGCCGAGATTCTCATCCGCCAGCTCGCAATCTTCACCGACCTCGAGAAGATCGAGGGCTTCGGCGAGTCCGCGGGCTCCGGCGACGGCGCCGGCGACGCGGCACTGATTCCGAACGCCGGCGGGATGGAGAACTTCCCGATCGAGGAGCTCGAGCTCGGAGTCCGGTCGTACAACTGCCTGAAGCGCGTCGGGATCGAGACGATCGGCGACCTCGTCACGAAGTCCGAGAACGAGCTCGCGGCGATCCCGAACTTCGGCAAGAAGTCGATCGAGGAGGTCAAGGAGACGCTCGCGCAGCACGGCCTCACCCTCCGCGGCTCGAACGGGCCCGACCACCTGTAGGAGCGGGCGTTGCGGCACCAGCGCGCAGGGAAGAAGCTCGGCCGCGACGCGGCGCACCGCAAGGCGCTCTACGCGAACCTGGCGGGGCAGCTGATCGAGCACGGCCGGATCAAGACGACCGTCGCCAAGGCCAAGGCGGTCAAGCCGATCGCGGAGCAGATGATCACGCTCGGCCGACGCGGCGACCTGCACGCGCGGCGGCAGGCGACGTCCTTCCTGCGCTCGCGCGACGTGGTGCACAAGCTGTTCGCGGAGGTGGCGCCGCGCTACCGCGACCGGCCCGGCGGCTACTCGCGCATCGTCAAGATCGGGCCGCGGCCGGGCGACGCGGCCGAGATGGCCTACCTCGAGCTCGTCGAGGAGGAGCTCGCGCCGCGGCGCACGCGTTCGGCCGCCGCCACGGCGCCCGCGCCCGCTCTGCCGGTCGAGGCGGCCGAGGAGGCGCCGGCGACCGAGGCGGAGGCGGTCGAGGAGCCGCTGGAGGCGGAGCCCGAGCCGGCCGCCGAGGCCGCGCCCGTCGAGGAGGCACAGGCCGCCCCGGCCGCCGCCGAGTCCGGCGACGCCTCCGCTTAGCCGCGCCGTTACGCGTTTGCGCCGAGGGCGGCGCTGATCGCGACGATCACCGCGCCGGCGAGGGAGACTGCGGCGAGGGACGACGCGAAGCTGGTGCGGAAGAACCGCCACCGCAGCGTGGCGAGCGCCACGAGCTCGAACGCGACGACGACGAGCGCGCTGACGAGGGCGGCGTGGTAGGTCGGGATCAGGAACGGCAGCGAGTGCAGGATGCCGCCGACGAACGTCCCGACGCCCGTGATGCCGCCGCGCACGAACGGGTTGCCGCGGCCCGTCAGCTCGCCGGTGTCCGACAGGCCTTCCGAGAACGCCATCGACACGCCGGCGCCGATCGACGTCGCGAGCCCGGCGATGAACGCGTAGAACGGCTTGTGGCTGACGAGCGCGACGGAGAAGATGGGCGCGAGCGTCGACAGCGAGCCGTCGATGAGGCCGACCATCGCCGGCTGCACGCGCTGCAGGAGAAAATGGTGCTCGTCGGGCACGGGTCGAATCTATCGGGGCGAGTCGACGAGGCACGGCGTCAAACGGACCTGACGTGCGGCTGAAGCTGACGATCGAGTACGACGGCACGGCCTTCCACGGCTGGGCGCGCCAGCCGGGCCTGCGCACGGTCGAGGGCGAGCTGCGCCGGGCGCTCGGCGAGCTCTACGCGACCGCCGCCCACCTCGCCGTCGCCGGGCGGACGGATACCGGCGTCCACGCGCTCGCGAACGTGGTGTCCCTGGAGGCAGACGGCGGGCCGCCGCCGGGGCGCGCGGCGGAGGCGCTCAACGCGGCGCTGCCGGAGGACGTCGCCGTCACCTGGATCGACGTCGCGCCGCCGTCGTTCGACGCGCGCTTCGACGCGCAGGCGCGCTCGTACCGCTACCGCGTCTGGCGCCGCCGCGAACGCTCGGCGCTCGAGGCGCGCCGGTCGCTGTGGTGGCCGCGGCCGCTCGACGTCGGCGCGCTCGACGAGCAGGCGGCCGCGATCGTCGGCGAGCACGACTTCCGCGCCTTCACCCCGACGGAGACGCAGCACGACTCGTTCGTGCGCGTCGTCGAGGAGGCGCGCTGGGTCGAGCAGGACGAGAACGTGGTCGCGTTCGAGATCACCGCGGACTCGTTCCTGCGCCACATGGTGCGCACGCTGGTCGGCACGATGCTCGACCGCCGCGAGCTCGCGCCCCTGCTCGGCGGCCGTCCCCGCCGCGCGGCCGGCGCGACGGCGCCGCCGCACGGGCTCTACCTCGTCGGCGTGCGCTACCCGCCCGGGGTCGATCCGGCGCTGCCGATCTGAAATGCTCTCGACAGTGCACGCGTGCAGGCACTGCGGGAACGCGGTCGAGGACAGGTTCCGGTTCTGCCCGTGGTGCGCACTGCCGCAGCGGCGCAAGCTCGTCGAGTTCTTCCCGCCGCATCCCGGCGTCCCGCGCGACGCGCACAAGGCGCTGCGCGTGACGCGCTACTTCGGCGACGAGGAGACGCCGCCGCAGCTGCGGTTCAGCATCTGGGTCGACGACAGGGCCGATGCCGCCGTCTCGTTGACCGAGGAGGAGGCGGGCCGGGTCGCGCGGTTCCTCGCGCCGCCGACGCCGCGGCAGTCGCTGCTCGCGCAGCTGCTCCGCAAGTAGGCTCGCCGGCCGGCGGCGCCGGCTCCGGCCGCGGATACCCTGCGCGCGTGCGTTACCCCGTCGTCCTCTTCGACCTCGACGGCACCGTCGTCGACACCGGGCCGATCATCCTCGCGTCGATGCGGCACGCCGTCGCCACGGTCGTCGGCGGCGACTACACCGACGAGCAGCTGATGGCAGCGGTGGGCGGGCCGGGGCTCGAGGCGCAGATGCGCGCCGTCGACCCCGAACGCGTCGACGAGCTCGTTCGCGTCTACCGCGAGCACAACGAGCCGCTGCACGAGACGATCTCCGCGTTCGCCGGCATCGAGGGTGTCCTCGAGACGCTGCATCGCCGCGGGCACCGGCTCGGGATCGTGACGGCGAAGCGGCGCGCGACGGTCGACCTCGCGTTCGCACGCGTCCCGGTGAGCCACCTGTTCGACGTCGTCGTCGGCGGCGACGAGACGGAACGCCACAAGCCCGACCCCGAGCCGCTGCTGCTGGCGCTCGACCGCCTCGGCGCTCGAGCGGCGGACGCCGCGTATGTCGGCGACTCGCCCTTCGACATGCGCGCGGCGAAGGCCGCCGGCGTGTACGCGATCGGCGTCGGCTGGGGCGGTATCCACGAAGCCGAGGCGCTGCGCGACGCCGACGTCGTCGTCCACTCGGCGCAGGAGCTGCTCGACCTTGTCTAGCGCGACCGTCGACGCGGCGGCGCGCGCGGCCGAGCTCCGGGCGCAGCTCAACCGCTGGCTCTACGAGTACCACGTGCTCGACGACCCGTCGGTGGACGACGCGACGTACGACCGCGCGTACGACGAGCTGCTCGCCATCGAGCGGGAGCATCCGGAGCTCGTCACGCGGGACTCGCCGACGCAGCGCGTCGGCGCCCCGCCGTCGGAGCGCTTCCAAAAGGTGCGGCACCTGACGCCGATGGGGTCGCTCGAGAAGGTGACGACTGACGAGGCGCTCGCGAAGTGGGTCGACGACGTCCGCAAACGGCTCGAGACGGACGGCGAGCTCGCGTTCGTGGTCGAGCCGAAGATCGATGGCCTGGCGATCAACCTGACGTACGAGGACGGTGTCTTCGTCCGCGGCGCGACGCGCGGCGACGGCGAGGTCGGCGAGGACGTCACGGTCAACCTCCGGACGATCTCGTCGGTGCCGCTACGTCTGCTCGGGGACGACGTCCCCGCGCTCCTCGAGGTGCGCGGCGAGGTCTACATGCCGCTGTCGGGGTTCCGCGACCTGAACGAGCGGCTCGCCGCGGAGGGCAAGAAGGTCGCGCCGAACCCGCGCAACGCCGCGGCCGGCTCGCTCCGGCAGAAGGATTCGTCGATCACGGCGTCGCGTCCGCTCGCGATCTGGGCGTACGGCGTCGGCGTGCACGAAGGCGTCGACCTGCATGCCCAGTGGGAGACGCTGCAGTGGCTGAAGCGCCACGGCTTCCCGATCAACCCGTTCGCGGAGCGGCTCGAGTCGGTCGAGGACGTGGCGCGGCGCGCGACCGAGTGGGAGCGAAAGCGAGCGGAACTCGACTACGAGATCGACGGCATCGTGATCAAGGTCGACGACTTCGCCCAGCAGCGCCTGCTCGGCGCGCTGCACTCGCGCCCGCGCTGGGCGCGCGCGTTCAAGTGGGCGCCGATGACGGCGACGACGCGTCTGAGCAAGATCATGATCCGCGTCGGCCGGACCGGCGCGCTGAACCCGTGGGCGCTCCTCGAGCCGGTCGAGGTCGGCGGCGTCACCGTCTCGCGGGCGACGCTGCACAACGAGGAGGACATCAACCGCAAGGACATCCGCGAAGGCGACGACGTGATCGTCCAGCGCGCCGGCGACGTCATCCCGCAGGTGGTCGGCCCGGCGGGGCCGCACCGGCGCGGGACGAAGCCGTTCCGGATGCCGTCGCATTGCCCGCTCTGCGGCGCCGAGGTCGTGAAGCCGGAGGGCGAGGCGATGCACCGCTGCCCCAACCGCGCCTGCCCGTCGCGCGGGCTCGAGTCGCTCATCAACTGGGTGCAGGCGGCCGCGGACATCGAGGGCGTCGGCGAGCAGCTGATCAGGCGCCTCTGGGAGCTCGGCCTCGTGCGCTCGCTTCCCGACCTGTACCGGTTGACGAAGGAGCAGCTGCTGGAGCTCGACGGCTTCGCGGAGACGTCGGCGACGAACGTCGTCGAGGCGATCCGCGCGTCGAAGGCGATCCCGTTCCGGCGCGTGCTGTTCGGCCTCAACATCCCCGACGTCGGGTGGGTGACGGCGCAGAACCTCGCCCGGCACTTCGGCAGCGTCGACCGGCTTGCGGCGGCGTCGCAGGAGGAGATCATGGAGACCGACGGCATCGGCCCCGAGCGCGCCGAGGCGATCGCCGAGTGGTTCGCCGACCCCGACAACCGCCGGCTCGTCGACGAGCTGCGCGCGCTCGGCCTGCGGTTCGAGTCCGGCGAGGAAGACCGGCCGGTCGAAGGGCCGCTGACGGGCTTCCAGTACGTGATCACGGGGACGCTCGAGTCGATGTCGCGCGACGAGGCGCGCGCCGCGCTCGAGGCGCTCGGCGCCAAGGTGTCCGACAGCGTGTCGAAGAAGACGACCGGCGTCTTCGTCGGCGAGAACCCCGGCTCGAAGGTGGCGAAGGCGCAGCAGGCGGGCGTCCAGCTGCTCGACGAGGCGGCGTTGCTCGAGCTACTCGGCCGCGGCTAGCGCGGTCGCGAACCGGTCCTGCGCGAGGCGCGCGGCGAACGTCGCCACGGGCCAACCGTTCTGTACGACCGCGAACGCGTAGCGCCGCCGGACGTAGCCGGAGAGCGCCGAGGCGCGGTCGGTCGTCCCTGTCTTCGCGCGCACGGCGCCGCGCGCGGGCCGCCGCTCCATCCGGTCCTGGAGGGTGCCCGTCATCCCGGCGACCGGCAGTGCCGACCAGAAGGGCTGCCGGAGCGCCGGGTCGTTCCAGGCGTCGATCAGGATCGTCGCGATCGCGCGCGCCGTCAGGCGGTCGTCGAGCGAGAGCCCGGAGCCGTCGACGATCCGGACGCCGCGGAGCGGCACGCGGCCCGCGGTCAGGACGTGCCGGACGACGGCCGCGCCCGCCGCGGTGGTGCCGCGGCCGGCCGCCTCCGCGCCGAGATCCTTGATCAGCATCTCGGCGATCCGGTTGTCGCTCGGGACGTCCATCTGCGCCAGGACCTGGGAGAGCGGCTCGGAATCCACCTGCGCGAGCGGAAACGCCTCCTCGGGCGCGGTGCCGACGCCCGCGGCCCCGACGGCGAGACCCGCGCGCAGGAGCAGCTCGCGGAACCGCTGCGTCGCCGCGAGCGCCGGGTCGAGCGCCACGCGGCCGCCGACGACGTCGCCGTCGACCATCAGCGCCGAGATCGGTGCGCATTGCTGCACGTAGTAGTCCGCCTTCCATCCCGGCGCGGTGCGCAGCGAGTCGAACCACGACTCGTCGCCGAGCACGCGGCCGGCGATGCGCGTGATCCCCTGCGCCTGCAGCTGCGGCACGAGCTCGGCGAGGTCGGCCGAGCTGAGAACCGGGTCGCCGAATCCCTTGAGGTACACGTTCCCGACCCACGTGGAGCCGACCTGGTGGCCGGTGCTGAGGAGCTGCGTCGCGAAGCGATAGTCGGGGCCGAGCTCCTCGAGCGCTGCGAACGTCACCGTCAGCTTCTCGTTGGAGGCGGGCGCGAGCGGCGCGTCGGCGTTCCGCTCGAACAGCACGCGCCCGTCGGCGAGGTCGATCGCGATCGCGGCCGAGGCGGCCGGGTGCAGCCCCGGGACGGCGAGCGCCTGCGCGAGCCGCGTCGCCAGCGGCGGTGCGGCCGCGGACGCGGGAGCGGCGAGTGCCAGGCACGCGGCGACGGCGAGGACCACCCTGCGCACGGCGCAAGTGTGCCTCGTCTGCCGCCGACATGGGCCTGCGCCCGCCGGAAGATGGGACTTGCGGCCCTTGCTGGCGTCCGACCCGAGGCGAACAATCGAGCGAGCGATGGAGCGGCTCGTCGACGAGATCAACGACCTGATCGAAGGCGGCGCGAGCGACCTGTCGCGGATCGAGCACACGCTCACGGACGGCTACGCCCGCGCGCTCGACCTGGAGGCGGAGCGCTGGCGGATCGAGCGCCGGCTCGCGGAGATCGCGACGAGACTGACGCGCAGCGACCCGACCGACGACCGCGGCGAGGTGTCGGTGCTCGTCGCGCGCCGCGACTGCGCGAACGCGGAGCTGGTGCGGCTGCGGAACGCGCTGGGCGACCTGCGGCGGCACGCCGAGCTCGTCCGCGCGAACGCCGCGTAAACGCGCGGAAGCGCCGCTACACGATCCCGGAGCGCACCGCGTAGACCGCGGCCTGGATCCGGTTCTCGATCTGCAGCTTCATCAGGATGTTCGAGATGTGGTTCTTGACCGTCTTCGGGCTGATGTGCAGCTCGGCGGCGATCATCGCGTTGTCCTTGCCGTTCGCGATCAGCTTCAGCACCTCGATCTCACGATCGGAGAGCTCTGACTGGATCAGCTCCGCCTCGCGATGCGACGCGCTCGACGCGCGGACGCGCTGCAGCACCTTCGCCGCGATCGTGGGCGACACGAGCGACTCGCCGACCGCCGCGGCCTGGATCCCCGTCATCAGGTCCGCGATCGACGCGTCCTTCAGCAGGTAGCCGCATGCTCCCGCAAGGATCGCGTCCATCACGTCGGTGTCCTGGTCGGAGATCGTGAGGACGAGCACGCGCGTGAGCGGCGCGATCATCGAGATCTGGCGCGTCGCCTCGACGCCGCTGATGCCCGGCATGTTGAGGTCCATCACGACGACGTCCGGCGCGAGCTCGCGCACCGCACGCAGCGCGTCGGTCCCGTTCTCGCATTCGCCGACGACCTGAACGCCCTGCTCCTCGAGCAGGTTCCGCAGCCCGGTGCGGAAGAGGTCGTGGTCGTCGACGAGCAGGACGCGGGGCTGCACCTGCTCGGCAGTGTTCGCGACGTCGTTCAAAAGTCCGTTGGCTTCCGCAGAGTGTCCGGCGAGCCGACGCAGTGTACCCGGCTCGGATTTCGGGAGCGGTCAGTGCAGGACGATCGTGACGATGCGGCGCCCCCACGCGTCCGCCTGCGCGACGGTCGGGAACCAGAGGTCGATCGTCGAGCCGACCACCGCACCGCCGGTGTCGGCCGCGACGCCCTCGCCGTAGCCGGGGATGGTCATGTGCGTGCCGAGCGGAATCACGGAGGGGTCGACGGCGACGACGCCGTAGCCGACGGGAAGGCCTGTCGCGGTGCGCCCCTGCAGCGAGTAGCCCGTCGCGGTGACGGTGAGCGTGCGCGCGCCGGCGGCCGCCGCCGGGACGTCGGAGGCGGCGAGGACGGGCGGTGCGGCCGGCGCCGGCGCGGCTGCCGGAGCGGGTGGCGCGGGCGACGAGGCCGCGGCGGCAGCGGCTGCGTGTGCACGAGCGGCGGCGAGCTGCGCCGCGCGCCGCTGGGCGGCCGCGGCCTCGGCGACGATGCGCGCGATCTGCTGCTCGTTCAGGCGCCGCTGCGCCGCCAGCGAGGCGATGTACGACGAACGCGCCTGACGTGCGTCGAGCAGCGCCGCCTGCTGGGCACGCGCTGCGGCAGCTGCCGCTCCGACCGCCGACTGCCGGCGTGCGAGCGCGCGCGCAGCCGCGGCGACCTGTGCGCGTGCCGCGCGTACCTGGCGCAGGACGGATTCGCTCTGGCCGGACAGCCGGTCGAGGTTGTCGACCTCCTCCAGCGCCTGCGTGATGTTCTTCGCCCCGAGCACGAGCTCGAGCGGCTCAACGTTCCCTTGCGTGTAGAGCGTGCGCAGCTCGGCGGCGAGCGCCTGCTGCGCGACCGCGGAGGAGTGCCGCGCGACCTGCAGCTCGTGTTGCACGACGACCCTCTGCTCGCGCAGCGTCGCGGTCTGCCTGTCGAGCCGCGCGATCACCGCGCCTCCGCTCGCGATGCGCGCGTCGAGCGCGTACAGGCCGAGCACCGCCCCGCGCGAGCGCGCGGCGAGCTGGGCGTCGGCAGCGCGGAGCGTCGCCGTCGAACGTGTCGCGTCCGCGCCGCTGACGGCGGGGGCGACCAGGACGGCGGCGGCAATCGCGACGACCGGCAGCAAACAGCGCCGGCGCGGTCTCGAGAGCCCGGGCACGGGGCGGGACCGTACCACAGCGCTTCAGGAGGAGACCCGGTAGTTTCGGTAGAAAGAAGCAGGTTTGCGGCCGCGTTTGCGTGAGGTAGGCGGTTGACGTCCATCCGAAAAGGCTGCTAGCCTCCCGAACTCGTGACGTACCGGCCCCTCCCGGTGCGCCCGTCCCGTCCCCGGCAAGGGGGTCGATATTCGTAGGTTGGGACAGGCGCCGTACGTTCTCGTCGGGATCTGCATCGCTCTCCTCGCTGCAGTTCCCGCTTTCGCCGACCCGTCGATCAGCTCGAAGCGTGCCGAGGCGCAGCAGGTGATGGGTCAGCTGCAACAACTCTCCGACCAGCTCGAGAAGGCGCGTTCGCAGTACCTCGCGTCGACGCAGCAGCTCGCGCGCATCCAGCGCGACGTGCAGCTCAACCGACACGAGCTGCACATCGCGAAGCGCAGCCTGCGCACGAGCGAGCGCATCATCGCGCAGCGACTCGTCACGCTCTACAACGAGGGACAGGCGTCGACGCTCGAGGTGATCTTCGGCGCGAGCAGCCTCGACGACATGCTGAGCCGCATCAGCACCGCCAAGGACGTCACGTCGCTCGACGCGCGCGTCCAGGCGCAGCTCGTGCGCGCGCGCACGCTCGTGCAGCGGAACGCCGTGCAGCTCGCGCACGAGCAGGCGCAGCAGCAGCAGGTGGTCGCGGAGCGCGCGGCGGCGAAGCAGACCATCGAGTCGAAGATCCAGCAGGCGCAGAGCCTCTACCAGTCGATCAAGGGTCAGATCGCGCAGATGGAGCAGGCCGCGCGCGCGCGGCAGCTGCAGGCCGTGCGCGCCGAGCAGCAGCGCGCCGCCGCGGCGGCGCAGGCCGCGCAGCAGCAGGCTGCGACGACCGTCGTCGGCGTCTCGGCCGTCACGCCGCAGACCGACACCGTCGTCGCTCCGCCGGAGACGCACGGGGGCGTCGTCGGCATCGCGCTCTCGCAGGTCGGGGTTCCGTACGTCTGGGGCGGCGCGTCGCCGTCCGGCTTCGACTGCTCCGGCCTCGTCATGTGGGCGTACGCGCAGGTCGGCATCTCGCTGCCGCACTCGTCGTACGCGCAGTTCACGATGGGCGTGCCGGTCGCGAAGTCGGATCTCCAGCCGGGCGACCTCGTGTTCTTCGACGGCGCCGGCCACGTCGGGATCTACATCGGCAACGGCCAGTTCGTCGAGGCGCCCCACACGGGCGCGTTCGTCCAGGTCTCGAACCTGAACGAGGGCTGGTACGCCTCGGCCTACGCCGGGGCGCGCCGGATCATGTAGCGGCGCTGCGCCGACGGGCGCGGCCGTCGCTACGCGTACAGCTGCTCGACGTCGTCGGCGAAGTGCTCGACGATCACCCTGCGGCGCAGCTTCAGCGTCGGCGTCACCTCGTCCTCCTCGAGCGTGAACTCGCGCGGCAGGATCCGGAACCGCTTGATCTGCTCGTAGCGCGACCGGCCCTCGTTCACCTCCGCGACGGCGCGCTCGACCGCGGCGTGCACGTCCTCCGGAGACATGCCGGCCGTCGCGGCGGGGTCGACGGTCACGAGCGCCGCGACGTACGGCCGCCGGTCGCCGACGACGAGCGCCTGCGAGACGACCGTGTGCGCCTTCAGCTCGTTCTCCAGGTTCTGCGGCGCGACGTTCTTGCCGCCGGCGGTGACGATGATGTCCTTCTTGCGGTCGGTGATGACGAGGAAGCCGTCTTCGTCGAGGTATCCGACGTCGCCGGTGTGCACGAAGCCGCGGCCGTCGAGCGTCTCCGCCGTCGCGGCCGGGTCGTCGTAGTAGCCGGCGAAGACGGTGTCGGAGCGGATGAGGATCTCGCCGTCGTCCGCGATCTCGATCTCGACGCCCGGGAGCGGCTTGCCGACGGTGCCGAACTTGAAGTCGCCGGGGCGGTTGACGGTCGCGGCCGTCGTGACCTCCGACAGCCCGTAGCCCTCGAGCACGAGGATGCCGAGGGCGTGGAAGAACTCGGCGATCTCGCGCGCGAGCGGCGCGCCGCCCGAGTTCGCGACTCGCAGGCGGCCGCCGAGCCGCGACTTCACCTTCGAGTAGACGAGCCGGTCGGCGAGCGTGTGCTGCGCCGCGAGCAGCGGCGGCACCGGCCGCCTCGCCTGCTGCAGCTGCGACACGCGGTAGCCGACGCTCAGCGACCACTCTGCGACCCGCCGCTTGACGCCGGTTTCCGCCTCGAGGCCGGCCCGCACCGCCGTGTGGATCTTCTCGTAGACGCGCGGCACGCTCGGGAACAGCGTCGGGCGCACACGCGGCAGCTCGGCGGCGGCGCTCAGCGGGTCCGGCAGGAAGGCGAGCGTGTAGCCGACGTACGCGGCCGACAGGTGGAGCAGCCGCCCGTAGTTGTGGGCGAGCGGCAGGTAGAGCAGCATCACGTCGTCCGGGCCGGTGAGTCGGTCCTCGAGCTCGTCCGCCTTGGCGACCATTGCGTAGTAGTTGCGGTGGCGGATCATGCATGCCTTCGGCGGCCCGGTGGTGCCGGACGTGTAGATGAACGTGAAGAGGTCGTCCTCGCCGACCGCGTCCGCTCGTTCGTCGAGCGCGCCCGGATGCGCTTCCGCGTGCGCGCGCCCGCGCGCTCGCAGCTCGTCGAGGTCGTCGAACGTCACGACCGCGCCCGCGAACGCGCCGAGCTTCTCGCGCTGGTCGGCGTCCTCGACGACCGCCGCCACCGCACGCGAGTGCGCGAGCACGTACTGCACGTCTCGCGCCGAGCTGTTCGCGTAGACCGGGGCGCCGACGGCGCCGACGAGTCCGAGGGCGAAGTCGACCAGCGCCCACTCGAGCGTCGTGCGGCCGATCAGCGCGACGGCGTCGCCCTTGCGCAGCCCGAGCGCGAGCAGGCCGTTCGCGATCTCGTCGATTGCGCGCGCCGCCTCCGGGCGTGTGACCGGGCGCCAGTCGCCGTCCACCTCGTGCAGGTACGCCGGCTCGGGGTGGCCGGCGGCGAGCGAGTTGCGCCACAGGTTCGGGATCGTGCGGCGCCGGCGGACGTCGTCCGGCCGCGCCGCCTCCACCGCCTCGACCTGGCTCACCGCGGCTCAATGTAGTCGCAGGAACGGCCGCCTCGGCCGCGAATCCAGCCGATCCCTATACGATTCCCCTGCAGATGCGCACCACTTGGAACGGCTCAGTCAGCTTCGGCCTCGTCAACATCCCCGTCGGCCTCGCGCCGGCGACGAAGCCCGCTGCGCGCCAGTCGGACGTCTCGTTCCGGATGCTGCACCGCGAGTGCGGGACGCCGATCAAGCAGAAGCGGTGGTGCCCGGTCCACGAGCGCGACGTCGAGTCCGACGAGCTCGTACGCGGGTGGGAGGTCGCGAAGGGGCAGTTCGTGACGATCGAGGACGCCGACCTCGAGGCGATCGAGCAGCACGACACGAGCCGCTCGATCGAGATCAGCCAGTTCGTCCGCCTGGACGAGGTCGACCCGATCTACTTCGACCGCACCTACTTCCTCGTCCCCGCCGGCGCCGAGGCGCAGCGCCGCCCGTACGTGCTGCTGCTCGAGGCGATGAAGGAGGCCGGGGTCGCCGCGCTCGGCCGGTTCGTGCTGGCCGGCAAGGAAAAGCTCTGCCTGATCCGTCCGCTCGGCGAAGCGCTCGCGCTCGAGACGCTGTTCGTGGCCGAGGACGTCAAGGACCACTCGGAGATCGACGAGGCGGTCGCCGCCTCCGAGGTGCGCGAGCCGGAGCTCGACCTCGCGAAGCAGATCATCTCCTCGCTGTCGGCGCCGTTCACGCCGGAGGCCCTGCGCAGCGAGTACCGCGAGCACCTCCGCGAGCTGCTCGAGGCGAAACTTGCCGGTCAGGAGCTCCGGGCGCCGGCCGAGCCGGAGCCGACGCCGGTCGTCGACCTGATGGAGGCGCTGCGCGCGTCGGTGGCGGCGTCGAAGAAGACGAAGCCCGAGGCGGCCAAGAAGAAGGCCGCGGCGTCTCCCCGCAAGAAGACGGCCGCGGCCCGGAAGTAGCTTTCGCTTCGCGCTAGTGGCGGGCCGGCAGCGCGCCGAGCGCCTCGAGCTGCGCGGTGAAGAGCGCCTTGTCGATCTTCCCGTGGTAGATCGGCACGTGCTCCTCGACGCAGATGCGGATCACCTCGTCGCGGTCGATGCCGGTCTCGCGGGAGAGCTCGTCGGGCGTGAGGTGGTTCGGCATGTCGCTCCTTCCGTCGCGTGCTTCACGGCACGAAAAAGCCCGCCGCGCGGGGCGCTGACGGGCCAGGGTGTTGCAGCTTCGGCGGGCGCAGGAGAGGGAGCTTCATTCGCCCCGCCCCGACGCCGCATCGCCGATCATCTGCCCGAAGGATAATCGATCCTCGTGACGGATGCCGCAGGGCTGCTGCCCGGTCTCCGGCCGCGCACCGTCTCCGTCCGGGGGGTCGAGCTGCGGGTGTACGAGGGCGGCGACGGCCCGTCGACGCTGCTGATCCACGGGTACGGCGGGTCGGCGTGGAACTTCAGCGAGCTCGCGCCGCTCCTCGCGGGCCGCCGCCTGGTCGTCCCGGACCTGCCCGGCCACGGCGGCTCGGCGCCACTGCCGGCGGCGCCGAGCGTCGCCGCGTTCGCCGACGCGCTGGCGCCGCTCCTCGACGGGCCGGCGGACGTGCTCGGCCACTCGATGGGGGGCCTCGTCGCGCTGCGTCTCGCCGAGCGCCATCCGCAGCTCGTGCGCCGCGTGCTGCTCGCCGCGCCGGCGGGCATCTCCAGCACGAGCCGCATCTCGGAGCTCTTCGTCGCCCTCGTCGGGCTGGTGCAGCCCGGGCGGCTCGCCGGCCGCCGCGTCGAGCTGATCGCTCGGTCGTCCCGGCTCCGGCGGCTCGTGTTCGGCCCGCTCGAGGTGTCGAACCCGGACGTGCTGACGGAGCGCGCGGTCCGCGGGCTGCTGCTCGGGCCGACGATCCACTCCGACGTGCGCACGGCCGGGGCCGCCCTCGTCGCGGACGACCCGCGCCGCGACCTGGAGCGCGTCCGCTGCCCGGCGCTCGTCCTCTTCGGTGCGCGCGACCGGCAGGTCCCGGTCGCCGACGGGTTCGAGTACGCGCGGCGGCTGCGGGCGCCGCTCAGGCTGATCCCCGACTGCGGCCACCTGCTCGTCGTCGAGCGGCCGGATGCGTGCGCCCGCGCCGCGCTGTCGTTCTTCGGCGCCGGCCGGGGCGAGCGCTGACCCCGGCCCTGCCTCAATCGGGGTGCCCAGATTTGAACTGGGGACCTCTCCGACCCGAACGGAGCGCGCTACCAGGCTGCGCCACACCCCGAGCGGGTACAGACTAGCGGCTCGCCGCGCCGCCCCTCCACGCGTTTCGGAGGTGGCGCGCGTGCAGCGCAGCGGTGCACGCGTCCTCGACGTAGTCGAGGCCGGCAGCCTCGGCGACCGCGCGCGCTGCCGGCGAGCGGATGCCGAGCTGCAGCCAGAGCGCCTTCGCACCGACGGCGACGGCCTCGCGCGCGTGGGTGGCGCAGTGCTCGGGCCGGCGGAACACGTCGACGAGGTCGATCGGCTCCCCGACGTCGGCCAGCGTGGGCGCGCAGGGGACCCCGAGCACCTCGTCACAGTCGGGTCGGACGGGGATGACGTGGTAGCCGTGGGCGAGCAGGTACCGCATCACGCCGTGGCTCTCGCGCTCCGGACGGTGCGAAGCGCCGACCATCGCGATCGTGCGCGACTCGCGCAGGATCGCGATGGGATCGCGCGTGGCGGCCATCGGACGTCAGGCTATCGTCGCCGCCGTGCCCGTCCGAGCCGTCGTCTTCGACGTCGACTTCACGATCGCCCGTCCCGGCCCCGACCTCGGGCCGGAAGGGTACCGCCGCCTCGGCGAGCGGTTCGGCCTGGCGCTCGACCCGACCCGTTACGAGCGGGCGCGCGCCGCCGCGCTCGCCGAGCTCGAGCGGCATCCGGAGCTCGACCACGACGAGGAGATCTGGATCCTGTTCACGCAGCGGATCATCGAGGGCATGGGCGGCATCGGCGGGCGGACGTACGACGCCGCCGTCGCCATGGAGCGCGCCTGGCTGCACGCGCACCACTTCGAGCTCTACGACGACGTGCTTCCGACGCTCGACGCGCTGCGCGAGCGCGGCGTCAAGATCGGCCTCCTCTCGAACTCCGCACGCGACCTGTCGGAGTTCGTCGCGCACCACGGGCTGCAGGTCGATGCCGTTCTCACGTCGCGCACGCACGGCAAGACGAAGCCGCACGAGACGATCTTCCGCCAGATCCTCGCGCTGCTCGACGTCCCGGCCGAGGAGGCGCTGATGGTCGGCGACACGCTCGAGGACGACGTCGAAGGCGCGCGCGCCGTCGGGATGCAGGCCGTGCTCGTCGACCGCGAGGGGCGCCGCGGGCTCGCGGACGCGCTCGACGACCTGCGCGCGGTCGTCGCGCTCCTCGGCGTCCGCGGGTGAGCGATCTATCGTGTAGCCGTGGGCTGGGTGGTGTGGGTGGTGCTCGCGGTCGCGCTCGGGATCGGCGAGCTGCTCACGCCCGGCCTGTTCTTCCTAGGTCCGGTCGCGCTCGCTGCGGTCGTCGCGGCGGTCGTCGCGGCGCTCGGCGGCGGCGGCGTGGTCGCGACGATCGTCTTCCTCGTCGGCGCCGTCCTGTCGCTCGCCTTCCTGCGGCCGATCGCGCGCCGGCACCTGCGCCTGCCCGCGCTCTCGCGCACGGGCGTGGACGCGCTCGTCGGCCGCAAGGCGCTCGTCACGCGGCGCGTCGACGCGCACGGCGGACGCGTGCGCATCGGCGGCGAGGAGTGGTCCGCACGCGCGTACCTCGGCGACCAGGTGATCGCCGAGGGCACGACGGTCGATGTCATCCAGATCGAGGGCGCGACCGCTCTCGTCGCCGAATAGAGGAGGTTCGCGTGGTTGCGCTGATCGTGCTCGCCGTCGTCGCCGTCTTCGTGCTGCTCACGTTGTGGAGGACGGTGCGCGTCATCCCGCAGGCGCGCGCCGGAGTCGTCGAGCGCCTCGGGCGCTACTCCCGCACGCTCACGCCCGGACTGGCGATCGTCGTGCCGTTCATCGACCGCGTGCGTCCGCTGCTGGACCTGCGCGAGCAGGTGATGTCGTTCGACCCGCAGCCCGTCATCACCCAGGACAACCTGGTCGTGAACATCGACTCGGTCATCTACTTCCAGGTCACCGACCCGAAGGCCGCGACGTACGAGATCTCGAACCCTGTGGACGCGATCGACATGCTGACGGTGACGACGCTCCGCAACGTGATCGGCGGCATGACGCTCGAGCAGACGCTGACGTCGCGCGACCAGATCAACGACCAGTTGCGCGGCATCCTCGACGACGCGACGGGCAAGTGGGGAATCCGCGTCCACCGCGTCGAGCTGAAGGCGATCGACCCGCCCGCCTCGGTCAAGGACACGATGGAGAAGCAGATGCGGGCCGACCGCGAGAAGCGCGCGGCGATCCTGCAGGCCGAGGGTGTGAAGCAGGCGCAGATCCTCCAGGCGGAAGGCGAGAAGCAGTCGGCGATCTTGAAGGCCGAAGGGCAGAAGCAGGCGCAGATCCTGCAGGCGGAGGGGCAGGCGAAGGCGATCGGGACCGTGTTCGAGGCGATCCACGCGGGCAACCCCGACCCGCAGCTGCTCGCGTACCAGTACCTGCAGGTGCTGCCGCAGATCGCGCAGGGCGACGCGAACAAGGTCTGGGTGATCCCGAGCGAGCTCACGCGCGCGCTCGGCGGCATCTCGGAGCGGATGCTGCCGCGTTCGGAGGACGAGCGCGACGCGACGTGAGGGATGCGGCCGCGCAGTAGCGCTGCCGATACGCGTCGCAGCCCGTGTCGCGTGGCCGCATCCTCAACTCGCTCTTCGTCGCCGCGGCGCTCGCGGTCGGCGCCCTGGTCGCGCGGCACTTCGCGCGCACCGGCTGGCCGCTGCACCGCGCGAACCCGTGGCTCGTGGCGCTGGCCGGAGCGACCTTCGCCGCCGCCTATGCGGTAAAAGCGTGGGGCTGGCAGCGTCTCTTCCGCAGCGACCGCCGGCCGGCGGTGCTGACGCTCGCCGCCGCCGGCGGAGCGGCATCAGTCGGCGGGATCGCGCTGCCGGGACGCTGCGACGAGGTCATCCGCGTCGCCGTCGTCCGCCGCTGCCGCCGTCGCCGCGCCTCCGTCGGCGCCGTGGCTCTGTCGCTCTTCCTGCTCGGCCTGCTCGACAGCGCCGCCCTCACGCCGCTCGCGTCCGCCGCAGCGGCGGTCGCGCGCGTCGGCGGCTGGATCCAGGCAGGGCTGCTCGTCGTCGCGGTTGCCGGGGTCGCTGCCGCGGCGCTCGTCCTCGCGCTGCCGCGCCTCGCGCGGATGCGCCGCGTGCGCGCGTGGCGATTGTCGCGCTGGGTGCGGGAGCACGCCGCACCCCCCCGTGACGCACTGTGCGCCTGGGTCGCGGTCGCCGTGTCGTGGCTGCTGCGCACCGTGGCGACGTTCGTCCTGCTGGCGGCGCTCGGGCTCGGCGCCGACTTCGCGCTCGCGCTCGCGTTCGTCTGCGCCGCGTCGGCCGCGGCAGTGCTCCCGGTCGCGCCGGCGGGAGCGGCGGTGCAGGCGGGCGCGGGCGCGGCGATCCTCGTGGCCGCCGGCGTGCACCAGGACGAGGCGCTCGCGTTCGGGATCGCGGCGCAGGCGGTCGTGATCTGCGCCGGCGCTGCGTTCGTGCTCGCCCTCGCGGTGTGGCATGCGCAGGCGCGCTTCGCGCCGCGCACGGCGTTCGTCAACAGGTAACGGTTTCGGCGCAGCTGCGCAGGACGGCCACACTCGGCCGCCCGTGCGCCCACATGAGTCGCAGGCGCACCGACGCGGCGTCGTTTTCGTAGCGGAGCTCGTGCAGGTAGAGGTTCGAGTTGACGCGGTGCACGAGGTCGTAGACGCCTGAGGGGACGCGTGCCAGGCTCACGTTCTGGCCGTGGAAGAACGCCGGGTAGCGGTCGGTGTAGCCGAGTGACGTTCCCTCGACGACGTGCGTCGCTTCCGGGTGGTACTGCTCGCAGTCGCCGAGGAACATTGGACGGCGGCCGGGCCAGTTGCCCGGCGCGGCGCCCCAGTGGTCGGCGAGGCAGAATCCGCTCTTGCGGTCGCTCATCAGCACCTGCCCCTGCAGGGTGCGCAGCTGGAAGACGTCGTAGCGCATCAGGTGCCAGTGGTGGTGTGGCGGCGAGTTCGTGTAGCGCAGGCGGCCGACGCCCGGATACGTCCGCCGCGCGCCGTTCGACAGCCGCACGTGCTGCGTCGCGGTCATCAGCGGCTGGCCGGGGCTCCGTTCGCCGACCACCATCAGCGGCCCGAGCCCGACGTTGTCGACCATCGAGGTGAAGCGGAGCTGCCAGGTGCCCGGGCCGCCCGCGGCCGTCAGATGGGCCGGCGGCCGCTGGACGAGGTCTGGCAGCGGGCGTACCGGCGGGGCGGGTCGCCACGCGGGCTGCACACCTTTCCCGACGAGCTCGCCGTCAACGTAGAGCGAGGTTCCGTCGTCGTAGGCGACCTGCCGGCCGGTCGGGGACCACGCGGGGTCGAGTCCGGGGCCGATCGTGTGCGCACCTGCGACGACCTCGCCGCCGACGTCGACGTACGCGAGGACGCCGCTCGCCGAGTACGCAGGCTCGGTTCGCGCGGCGACGATCCGTGCGCCGCCGCCGGACCAGGCGACGCTGCGAATCTCGCCGTCCCGGTCGAACGCGATCCGGTCGCCGTCCGGCGCCCACGCCGGATGCGTGCCGCGCGCAAGCCGGCGCAGGTCGAGTCCGTCGGCGCGCACCGTCCAGATCCAGCCGTTCGTTGGAAGGCGAGGCGCTTCCCGCTCGGCGCCCACGCAGGGTTCGTCGCGTCGCGGACGAGCAGCGCGCGATGCGTGCCGGCTCCGTCGGCGACCCAGAGGTCGCTGCGCACGACGTAGGCGAGGCGGGAACCGTCCGCGCTCCACGCGGGGTCGTAGCCGACGTCGAGCACCCGGTGCCCGCCGACGTGGATCCCGAAGAGCGCGAAGGCCAGCGCAGCGACCTTCACGCGAGGTCGCGCGCCGCCTCGTCGAGCGTCAACACCGGCCCGACGCAGGTGTCGGCTCCTTCGAGCAGCGCGCGCCACTCGGCGAGCGTCCGCGACCGGAAGACCGCCGCGAGCTCCGGGAGCTCGGCGGCGAACGCGTGCGGTTCGAGGTCGGGACGGTCGAGCAGCTCGCAGAGGTTATGCCAGAACCTCGGCTCGAGGGCGGCGACGGTCAGGTGGCGGCCGTCGGCGGTCTCGTAGATCCGGTAACACGCGACGCCGCCGGTCAGCAGCCGGGGCACCGGCTCTCCATGCAGGCGATGCGCCGCGAAGCGGTGTGCGTTGTGCGTCATCGAGACGACGATGTGCGACCCGCCTCCCGTTCGCGCGCGGTCGAGGAGCGCGGCGAGAATCTCGATCACCGCCGACTGCGCGCCGGCGGCGAGGTCTGCGACCTGCACCGGCGGCACGGCCGGTGCGGTGTCCGCGAGGACGCCGGCGTAGCCCATGTAGTTGAGGTCGTGCCCGGCGGCGAGCGCACGGGGCCCGGACACGCCGTAGCCGGTGATCGAGCAGAGGATCGCCGTCGGCGCCAGCTCGACGCCGAGGCGCTCGAACACGCCCGGCCTGAAGCCCTCGACGACGACGTCGGCCGCGGCGAGGTCGGAGGGCGGGGGCTCCCGGCGCGCGTCCCAGGTGACGACTCGCTTGCCCTCGTTCAGCGGCCCGTACCACTCGGGCGGTGTCGGATCGCCGTCCGGCGGCTCGACCTTGACGACCTCGGCGCCGAGGCGTAGGAGCTCGCGCGTCGCGAACGGGCCTGGCAGGCGGCTCGTCAGGTCGGCGACCGTGACTCCCGAGAGCGGCGCCACCATCCGATTATGCTGCCGTCTCGTTGGCTCAGCCGACGACAGACCGGCGCGCGGAGCTGCTCGAGGCGGCCGTGCGGGTGTTCGCGCGCCAGGGGTTCCACGCCGCGCGCGTCGGCGACATCGCGGTCGAGGCGGGCGTCGCGCACGGTCTGCTGTACCACTACTTCCGGTCGAAGGAAGATGTGCTCGAAACGATCTTCCGCGAGACGTGGACGGCGCTCGTCTCCGACACGAAGCGGATCGAGGCCGCCGACGTCCCGTTCCGCGAACGGCTGCGGCGCTTCGCGCGCATCTACCTCGGCTCGTGGCTGGTGACCCCGGATCTCGTGCGTGTGCTCGTGCGCGAGATCGCCCGCAGCCCGGACGTCGGCGAGCGCGTCGACGAGATCCGCGGCCTGTTCGACGCGCTGACGCGGATCATCGACGCCGCGCGCGACCGGGGCGAGGTGCGTGCGGACGTCGACGCGCGCGTCGCCGCGTGGGCGTTCTACGGGTCGCTCGAGGAGATCCTGACGGGCTGGGTGCTCGGACGGCTCCCCGCGCAGGAGGAGGACGTCGAGCGTGCGGTCGCCACGGTGGTCGAGGTCGCGCACGGGGGGCTCGCGGCTTGACGGAGCGCGTCTTCAACCTGCTCGAGCTGGAGCTTGCTGAGCCGCCCGAGCGCCCGCCGGAGGGGCATCAGTTCCGCGTCGCTTCGCCTGGACGTGCGCTCGGCGCCGCGAAGACGGGTCTCGGCGTCTACGAGGTGGAGCCGGGCCAGACGACCTGGCCCTATCACTTCGAGGCGGTCGAGGAGGAATGGCTGCTCGTCGTCGCGGGCGAACTGACGCTGCGGACGCCGGACGGCGAGCAGCGCCTCGTCGCGGGCGACGTGGTGTGCTTCCCGCCGGGACCGGCCGGCGCGCACGCGGTGCGGAACGACGGCAGCGCCGCCGCACGTTTCGCCATGCCGTCCAGCGTCGCGCCGTACGGGGATGCGTGCGTCTACCCGGACAGCGGCAAGGTGCGGGTCTCGGCGCCGGGTTTCGCCCACCGCGGATGGCTCGGAGAGCAGGTGGAGTACTGGGAGGGTGAGGAGTGACCGTCGTGAGTCTGCTCGAGGCCGTCGTGCAATGGGACGACGGCGATCCTCCCGGGTACCGAGCAGGATACGCGCGCGTCGGGCCGCTGATCGGCGCCGAGCAGCTCGGCCTGAGCGTGTACGAGCTGCCGCCCGGACAGAGCGTCTGCCCCTACCACTACGAGGTCGGGTTCGAGGAATGGCTCGTCGTCCTGGTCGGCCGCCCGACGCTGCGGACGCCCGAGGGCGAGCGCGACCTCAGGCCGTGGGACGTCGCCTTCTTCCGGGACGGCGAGGAGGGCGCGCACAAGGTGACGAATCGGACCGACGAGCCGGTGCGCGTGGCGATCCTGTCCAACAGGGGCGACCCCGGCGTCGCGGTGTACCCGGACTCGAACAAGGTCGGCGCCTGGCCGCCGGGGAAGCTGTTTCGCCTCGACGACGCCGTCGACTACTGGGACGGCGAGGCGGAGCGGTCGCCGCCAGCGGCGTCCGCCTCGTAGCGCGCGAACGGCTTCCCGGCGCGGCGGCCGGGGACGTGTCTGATCACGCTGAGGACCTGCGACCCGGCGGGCGCGTAGACAGTGTCGATCGCGCGCCTGATGAGCTCGCCCATCGAGACGCTCGAGCGATCGGCCTCGCGTGCCAGGAACGCGTACTGATCCGGCGCGAGGAGGATTTGGAGTCGGCGGCTCATGAGGTATGGGTACCCATACGTCATCACGAGTCGGCGCCGTGGCCGCAACAGAAGCGCTACGGGGTCGTGACGGTTCTATGCCGATGTGTGCACAGCGGCGAGCGCCGGGGCCCACGAGCAGAGCGGCGAGACGTCGTCACCGCGGCCGTTCAGACGCCGGTAGCCGAGCGCATGCTCCGCCTGCATCATCTTGTGGATCTGCGTCGTGCCTTCGTAGATGATCGGGGCGCGCGCGTTGCGGAAGTAGCGCTCGATCCCGTACTCGGCCGAGTAGCCGTACGAGCCGAAGACCTGGATCGCCAGGTGCGCCGCCTCGAACGCGGACTCCGTCGCGTGCCACTTCGCAAGTGACGTCTCCCGTGTGTTGCGCTTCCCCTCGTTCTTCATCCACGCGGCCTGCATGACGAGCAGCTTCGACGTCTCGTACCCAACCACCATCGACGCGATCATGTCCTGCACGAACTGGTACTTGCCGATCGGCTGCCCGAACGTCTCGCGCTCGCGCGCATACTCGACTGACCGTTCGAGGCAGGCGCGGATGACGCCGCAAGCGCCGGCGGCCACGGTGAAGCGGCCCTGGTCGAGCGAGTGCATCGCGATCTCGAAGCCTTGACCCTCGTCGCCGATGAGGTTCTCTGCGGGCACCTCGACGTTCTCGAAGAACAGTTCGCCCGTCGACCCGGCCCAGACGCCGAGCTTGTGCTCGGTCTCGCGCGCCGTGAAGCCGGGCATCCCCTTCTCGAGCACGAACGCGCTGATCCCCTTGTGACCTGCGCCGGGGTCGGTCTTCGCGAAGACGAGCGCATGGTCGGCGACGGTCGCGTACGAGATCCAGTTCTTCTGGCCGTTCAGCACGTAGGCGTCGCCCTCGCGGCGTGCGGTCGAACGCATCGAGGCGACGTCGGAGCCCGCGCCCGGCTCCGTCAGTCCGAAGCACGCCAGCTTCTCGCCCTTCGCCTGCGGCGCGAGCCACCGGTGCTTCTGCTCCTCCGTCGCGTACCTGAGCAGCGAGAGCGAGTTGAGGCCGACGTGCACCGAGATCAGCGTCCGGAACGCTGCCTCGCCGCGCTCGATCTCCTCGCACGCCAGCGCCTCGGCGACGTAGTCGAGGCCGGCGCCGCCGTACTCCTCCGGGACGACGATTCCGAGGATGCCGAGCTCCGCCATGCCCTCGATCAGCTCGAGGTCGAGCTTGTGGTCGATGTCGTTCTGGATCGCGACGGGGAGCACCCGTTCGTCCACGAACGTGCGCACCGTCTCCTGGATCAGGCGCTGCTCGTCGGTCAGCTCGAAGTCCACGCGCGCACCCTAGCGCCGCGCGGCCGACGCGCGGCACGCGAGCCGGACGCAGCGTCCGGCGACCCGGCGGATCCCCGTTCGGGGGATGCGATTCACCTGCAACCGTGACCGGTGCCGCGGCGGCGGCTGTCGATACTGGAACCGTGCGGAGAATTGCGGCCGGCGTGTACCTCGGCGCGGCGGCGCTTGCCGTCGGCGCCTACGTCGCGATCGGCGGCAGCGCCCTTCTGTACGAGGCGTTCGGCGCCGCGACCGTCGTCGCGCTCTGTGTCGGCATCCGCCGTCATCGGCCGCGGCCGGCGCGCGCCTGGCTGATGCTCGCCGCCTCGCAGGCGGTCCTGTTCGCGGGCGACGTCACGTACTTCGGCGTCTACCACGGCCACCCCCCGTACCCGGGCGTGGCCGACGTGCTCTACCTCTCCGGCGACGCACTGCTCGTCGTCGCGCTCATCATGCTCATCGCCGGCCGCGGCGGCGAGCTCCTGACGTACGTCGACGCGGTGGTGATCACGCTGGCGACGGGCTGTCTGCTCTGGGCGGCGTTCTTCGACAACCTCGAGATCGGCGGGACGCTCGCGCACCGGGTGGTCTCGGGCGGCTACCCGGTGCTCGACCTCGCCATGCTCGCCGCCGCCATTCGCGTCGTGTTCGCCCGCGGCGCGCGCACCGCGTCGTACTACCTGCTCACGCTCGGCGTGTTCCTGCTCGTCGTGAGCGACGCGTGGTACGTCGTGCCCTTGCTGACGTCGCACTACGTCTTCGGCACGTGGCGCGACGCCGGCTGGCTCGGGTCCTACGCACTCGTCGGCGCCGCCGCCCTGCACCCGTCGATGACGCGCTTCGTCACCGAGCGGCGCGGCGAGCTCCCGCTCCGGCGCGTCGTCGCGCTCGTCCTCTCGCTCGGCGCGGTCGTCGGCGCCGCAGGGGTCGAGCGTGCACTCGAGGGCGAGGTGCACGTCTATGTCTACGCCGTCGTCGGGACGATCATCGCGGCGGGTACGGCTCTGCGCGTCGGGCTGCTCGTGCGCACGCTGGAACGGACGCGGCAGGCCGCTCAGCAGTCCGAGCGGAAGTTCCGAATGGTCTTCGAGCGCGCGCCGATCGGCATCTCGATCGGACGGGACGGGATGATGACCGAGACGAACCCGGCGCTCCAGCGGATCCTGGGCTACGCGCCGCCCGAGTTCGCGTCGCTCCACTACCTCGACATCACGCATCCCGACGACCGCGACGTCGCGCTGCAGCACGAGCTCGACGCACGGCTGCGGCAGGCGTTCTCGGTCGACAAGCGCTACGTACGAAAGGACGGAATGGCCGTCGACGCGCACGTGCACGTTGCGCTCGACCTCGACGACGGGCTCGGCATCAGCCTGATCGAGGACGTCAGCGAGCGCCGCGCACTCGAGCAGCAGCTTCAGCAGTCGCAGAAGCTCGAGGCCGTAGGGAAGCTCGCCGGCGGCATCGCGCACGACTTCAACAACCTGATGACCGCGGTGATTGGCTACAGCGACCTCTTGCTGCGCGACCCGGAGCTGAGCGAGACGCAGACGGGGCGCGTGCAGGCGATCCGCGGCGCGGCGACGCGCGCGAGTGACCTGACGCAGCAGTTGCTCGCGTTCAGCCGCCGGCAGGTGCTGCAGGCGGTGGAGCTCGATCTGCGCGACGTGGTGGCGGGGATGGACGAGCTCCTGCGCCGGCTGATCGGCGAGGACATCGTGTTCACCACCATCTTCGGCAGCGAGGACGTGCTCGTGCGCGCCGACCGCGGCCAGCTCGAGCAGGTCGTCCTGAACCTCGTCGTCAACGCGCGCGACGCCGTCTCGGTCGGCGGCTCGATCACCGTCGCCGTCCTGTCGTCGGGCGAGGAGGCGGTGCTGTCGGTCGGCGACGACGGCGTCGGCATGGACGAGGAGACGCAGGCGCGCATCTTCGAGCCGTTCTTCACCACCAAGGCGCTCGGCGAGGGCTCGGGCCTCGGCCTGGCGACCGTGCACGGGATCGTCGGCCAGAGCGGCGGCTCGATCGACGTCGACAGCCGCCTCGGCGAGGGCACGGTCTTCACCGTCCGACTCCCGCGCGTCGAACGGTCGGAGTTCGCGCCCGAGGCCCGGTTGCCCGAGGAGCCGCCCGTGGCTACGCTGGTTGACTGACGAGTCAATCAACGCCTACGGGAGACCAGCCAGATGACGACGACCTCCGACGTCCGCACGGGCGTCTCCTTCGCCCTGAGCGACGAGCAGAAGGAGCTGCGCGCGCTGGCGCGAGACTTCGCCGCGAAGGAGATCCGGCCGAAGGCGGCCGAGTACGACGCGAAGATGCAGCACCCCGCCGACGTGATATCGAAGGCGCACGAGGTCGGGCTCATGAACCTGCACGTCCCGACGGAGTACGGCGGCGCCGGCCTCGGGGCGTTCGACGGGATGCTCGTCGGCGAGGAGCTCAACTGGGGCTGCACCGGCATCGGCACGTCGCTGAGCGCCAACGGGCTGGGCGCCGGTCCCGTCATCCTCGGCGGGAGCGACGAGCAGAAGGCGACCTGGCTCCCGCCGCTCGTCGAGGAGCCGATCCTGTGCTCGTTCGGCCTCTCCGAGCCCGAGGCCGGCTCCGACGTCGCGCGCCTCAAGACCACCGCCGTCCGCCGCGGCGGCGAGTACGTCCTGAACGGCTCGAAGACGTTCATCACGAACGCGGGCTATGCCGCGTGGACGGTGGTCTTCGCGAAGACGGACCCGTCCAAGGGCCACCGCGGGATCTCGGCTTTCGTCGTGCCGATGGATTCCCCGGGCGTGACGGTCGAGCAGCATCTCGACAAGATGGGGCAGCGCGCGACCGACACCTCGGCGTTCGCGCTGCACGACGTCGTGGTGCCCGTCGCGAACCGGATCGGCGCCGAGGGGCAGGGCTTCAAGCTCGCGATGCAGACGCTCGACTTCACGCGGCCGGGCACCGCGATCGGCGCCGTCGGCGTCGCGCAGGCGGCGTACGAGCTCGCCGTCGAGTACGCGAAGGAGCGCGTCACCTTCGACATGCCCATCGCGATGCACCAGGGCGTCAACTTCATGATCGCCGACATGGCGACCGAGATCCAGGCGGCGCGCCTGCTCTGCTGGCAGGCGGCCTGGATGCTCGACCAGGGCGAGCGCGCGACGCTCCAGTCCTCGTTCGCGAAGCGCTTCGCCGCGGACACGGCGATGAAGGTGACGACGGACGCCGTGCAGGTGTTCGGAGGCTACGGCTACATGAAGGAGTACCCGGTCGAGAAGCTGATGCGCGACGCGAAGCTGTTTCAGATCTACGAGGGCACGTCCCAGATCCAGCGGCTCGTGATCGCCAAGGAGATCTTCCTGGCCCGCGGCTAGCGGCCGCGTTGTCCTCTAGATTCGCCCCGGTGAGCATCGAGATCGACCTGAGCGGCCGCGTCGCGCTCGTCACCGGCGGCTCGCGCGGCCTCGGCCGCGTCGACGCGCTGACGCTTGCACGCGCGGGCGCGGACGTCGTGATCGCCGACCTGCTGGTCGAGTCGCAGCTGTCGGAGGAGACGGACGCCTACGGGCCGCTGGCGCAGGTGGCGCGCACGCAGGGGCTCGTGCACGCGGAGGAGACGGCGGAGGAGATCCGGACGCTCGGTCGGCGTGCGCTCGCGGTGCGCTGTGACGTCACCGACCGCACGCAGGTGGACGCGGCCGTCGCCCGCGCGCTCGACGAGCTCGGCTCCGTCGACATCCTCGTCAACAACGCCGGCACGCTCGACCACGTCGCGCAGTTCCACCACCAGGCACCGGAGCTGTGGGAGCGCGACCTGCGCGTCAACCTCACCGGCGCCTTCAACTGCGCCCAGGCGGTGTGGCCGCACATGCGCGAGCGAGGCTGGGGGCGGATCGTCAACATGGCGTCGGTCGCCGGCACGCTCGGAGGCTTCGGCCAGGCGTCGTACGCGACGACGAAGGCCGGGCTGCTGGGGCTGACGAAGACGCTTGCGATGGAGGGCGGCCGGCACGGAATCACCTGCAACGCGATCGTCCCGGGAATCATCGGCACGGAGGCGTTCCACCTCGCGAACGCGGAGACGAACGAGCGCATCGCGCGGCGAACGGTCTTCAGGCGGCCGGGTGAGCCGCAGGACGTCGCGAACGCGATCGTCTGGCTCTGCTCCGACCTCGCCTCGTACGTCACCGGGATCGAGCTGAACGTCTCCGGCGGCGTCGAGCTGTTCGTCTTCTGAGCGGCGGCCGTTTCGCGACGGAGCGCCGGGTACCATGCGCGCTCCCGTGGCAGCGACGTCCGCCGTCCACGCGCGCCGCCGGGCCCGCGCGCGCTCGCACGCGAAGCAGCGCCTCGCGGTGCTCTGCGCCGCCGTCCCGGCGGTCGTGCTCCTCGTCGGCTGGCTGTTCGCCGGCTCCCCGGCCCGCCTCGCGGGGGGGACGCGCATCGCAGGCGTCGACGTCGGCGGGTTGACGACGCGCGACGCGCGGACGCTGCTCGAGCGCCGGGCGGCGCGCCTGCAGAACGTCCCGGTCAGGTTCACGGCCGGCGGCAGGTCGTTCGCCCTGACGCCGGACGATCTCGACGTGCACGTCGACTGGGCCGCCGCCGTCGCGGCCGCGCGGCAGAGCGGAGGCGGGTTCGGCCCGATGCGCGGTTACCGCCGGCTCGAGCTGCAGCTGTTTCCGCAGGACGTGCAACCGCCGATCCGCGCCTACGGTGCGGCGCTCGCCTACGAGCTGCGCCGGATCGCGGCCGCCGTCGACCGACCGCACCGCGACGCGCGCCTCGTCCGTCGCGGGCTCCACGTCACGATCCAGGCCGGGCGCACGGGGCGCGTCCTCGACACCGCCGGCGCACGCCGCCTCGTCGTCGACGCACTCGCCTCGTTCTCGCGCGCGCCGGTCGCGCTGCCCGTCCGCAGCGACCCGCCGAGCGTCGGCGTCGCCTCACTGCTGGCGGCGCAGCGCGCAGCGGCGCGCGTCGTCGCCGCGCCCGTCACGCTCGTCGCCGGCCCGACCCGCCTGCGGCTCGCGCGGTGGCGGCTCGCGAAGATGCTCGTCCTGCCGCGCACGCCCACCGACGGGCTGCGCTTCGGCGGTCCGCAGGCGGACGCCTACTTCGCGGCGGTCGCGCGCACCGTCGGGCGCGCTCCGAGGAACGCCGACTGGGTCGTGGACGCCCGCGGCGCGGTGCACGTGAAGCCGTCTTCGCCGGGCGTCACCGTCGACGTGCCCGTCACGGCCCGCGCCGTCCTCTCCGCAGCCGAGCGCGCCTCGAACCGCGTCGCGTGCGTCGCGGTGACGACGCAGCAGCCGGCGCGGACGACGGCGCAGGCGCAGGCGCTCGCCATCACCGGCACCGTCGCGACGTACGAGACGTTCTACGGCGGCGACCCGAACCGGATCCACAACGTCCAGCTGGTCGCGCGGCTGATCGACCGCAAGCTGATCGCGCCCGGCGCCACCTTCTCCTTCAACGCGACCACGGGCGAACGCACGGCCGCGAAGGGCTTCCGCGTCGCGCCGGTGATCGTCAACGGCGAGCTGCAGAACGGCCTCGGCGGCGGCGTCTGCCAGGTCTCGACGACCGTGTTCAACGCGGCCTACGAGGCGGGGCTCCCGATCACGGCCCGGACGAACCACGCGCTCTACATCTCGCACTACCCGCTCGGCCGCGACGCGACCGTCGACTATCCCGACGTCGACCTGAAGTTCGTCAACGACACCGGGCACTGGCTGCTCCTGCGGACCTTCGTCGGCCCGGATTCCCTCACCGTCGGCCTATACGGAACGCCGCAGCACCGGCGCGTCGTGTCGGTTGCGCAGCCGTTGACCGTCGTCGCGCCGCCGCCGGTGCAGAAGACGGTCGACGCGACGCTCGCGCCGGGCGAGGTCGTCGTCGACGATCCGGGCGAGCCCGCGACGAAGACGTCCGTGGAGCGGAAGGTCTACGGCGCGAACGGCAGGCTGCTCTCCGACCAGACCTTCTACTCGAGCTACCGCGCGCTGCCGAAGCTGATCCGCGTCGGCCCGCCGAAGGCGCAGGCGAAGCCGGCCAAGCCGAAGACGGTCACGCAGCCGGCGGCGGCGCCGGCGGGTCCGCACTGACGATCGCGTCGCGCAGCCAGTCGGGGACGCGCGTCGGTCGCAGCGTCGCGCCGTCGACGGTCGCGTGCGCGGTCCAGCCGTCGGCGATCACGACGCCGGCCCGCTCGACGAGATAGTCGTAGCGGAAGCGCGCCCCCCGCACGTCCCGGCAGCGCGCGTGCACGACCAGCACGTCGTCGAAGCGCGCCGGCTGCAGGTAGCGCACGTGCGACTCGAGCACCAGCGCCTCCACGCCGAGGTCGCGCAGACGCTGGTAGCCGCCCGCGAACCGCTCGAGGTACCCGACGCGCGCGACCTCGAACCAGACGAGGTAGTTCGCGTTGTGCGCGATCCCCTGCGCGTCGGTCTCGGCGAAGCGCACGCGGATCGTCGTTGAGAAACTGAACCCGTGCACGACGCGGCCATGCTCGCAGAACTCGTCGTGGCGAATCAGCCGTGCGTCGTGCTGACCGGCGCGGGCGTGTCCACGGAGAGCGGGATTCCCGACTTCCGCAGCGCGGACGGAGTCTGGTCCCGCTTCGACCCCTACGAGGTCGCGTCCCTCGACGCGTTTCGGCGCGACCCCGGGCGCGTCTGGGAGTTCTACGGCCTGCGTCTCGACGTCCTCGCCGACGCACGACCGAACGCGGCGCACCTCGCGCTCGCGCGGCTCGAGGCCGCAGGGTGCGTGCGCGCCGTCGTGACGCAGAACGTCGACCGGCTCCACGCGCAAGCGGGCTCGCGCGACGTCGTCGAGGTGCACGGCTCGATCGGCCGAGCCGTCTGCCTCGTCTGCGGGCACGTGGAGGAGGACGTCCGGCCCCTGCTGCCGCTCCCGTCGTGCGTCGTCTGCGGCGCGATCCTAAAGCCGGGCGTCGTCATGTTCGGCGAGCTCCTGCCGGCGGCGGCGATCGACCGTGCGACGCAGCTCGCGCGCGACGCCCGCCTGCTGCTCGTGGTCGGCTCGTCGCTACAGGTGTGGCCGGTCGCGGGCCTCACGCAGGAGACGCTCGACGGGGGCGGGCACGTGGCGGTCGTCAACCGCGAGCCGACACCCTACGACGGCGCGGCCGCGGCCGTCGTCCGCGGCTCGGCGGCCGAGACGCTGTCGGCCGTCGCGGACGAGCTCGCGCGACCCGTCAGGCCGCCGCGCGCTTGACCGGCTTCTCGTCGAGGACGCGCGCGCAGGCCGTGCAGACCTGCCGCTCGATCTCGTACGGGACCCCGCCGCGCTGCAGCAGGACGTGCACGCGCTTCGCGACGTGCTCGTGAACGCTGGTCGGGTGCGGCTGGACGGTCATCTGCTCTCTGCAGTATCGGATTCCGCTCGGCTGTCGGGTGACTCCAAAGGGTGAAAACGTCGCAACGCTTTCGTGTATTCAGACGACGGCCGGAAGCGAAAGTTGCACGTGCTCGGCGAGCCCCGACACGCCGACTCCGACGAGGCGGAGCGGGCCCGGGCGGTCGCGCAGCGCGCGGTCGAGCAACCCGCACGCGAGGTCGCCGATGCGGCCGGCGTCGTCCGTTCCGACCGGCAGCGAGGTCGAACGGGTCCGGATCGCGAAGTCGGGGTAGCGCAGCTTCGTCGTCACCGTCCGCGCCACCTGGCCGCGTGCGCGCAGGTGCTCGCCGATCCGCTCCGCCTGTCGCCGCAGCTCGTCGTGCAGGCGCTCGCGGTCGCCCACGTCCCGCGCGAACGTCTCCTCGTGCGAGATCGAGATCCGCTCCGCCGACACCTCGAGCGGACGCGGGTCGATCCCGCGGGCGCGGTCGCGCAGCTCGCGCCCGACCTTGCCGGGCAGCAGCGCCCGCAGCGCCGCGTCGCCCAGCTCGGCGAGGTCGCCGACGCGCGCGATTCCGGCCGCCACCAGCCGCTCCTCGGCTCGCGGCCCGACGCCCGGCAGGACCCGGATCGGAAACGGCGCCAGGAAGGGTGCCTCCCGGCCCGGGCGGACGACCGTCAGCCCCCCGGGCTTGCGCCGGTCCGACGCGACCTTCGCGACCACCTTCGACGCCGCGACACCGAGCGAGCAGGAGAGGCGCGTACGCGCCCGCACGACCGCCCGCACCGCCTCGGCGACCGCGCGCGCGTCGTCGAACGACGCGGCCACCTCCCCGAGGTCGAGGTAGCCCTCGTCGATGCCAGCCTGCTCGACCGTCGGCACGATCTCGCGAACCGTCGACCAGACCTCGCGCGAGTAGTCGCGGTACAGCGAATGGCGCGGACGGACGAAGACGGCGTGCGGGCAACGGCGCAGCGCTTCCGCCGCGGGCATCGCCGATCGGATGCCGAATCGCCGCGCGACGTAGTTCGCGGTCGCGACGACGCCGCGGCCGTGGGGGTCGCCGCCGACGACGAGCGGCACCGTGCGCAGCAGCGGCTCCTCGAGCTCCTCGACCGCCGCGAAGAAGGCGTCGAGGTCGAGGTGTGCGACGATCATCGCTCCAGGGTAGAGACGGCGGTGGAATGCGTAGGCTCGTCGTGCTGCCGCTGCTCGCATCCGCTCTCGCCGCCTGCGGCTCCCAACGCACTGCCGCACCCGCGGCCGTGCACCCCGTGCTCGCCGCGCACGCCCCGCACTGCGCCGCGGGAACGCTGCGGCCGCTCGGCTCGCGCGCGGTTGCCTTCGCCGCCGAGGCGCCGAACGGCGCGGTCGCGTTCGCGCGCCCGGGCGGCGCCGTCGTCGGGCGCTTCGGGCGCGTCAACGTCAACGGCTATCCGACCGTCTTCGGCGTCCTCGCCGCCGTCGTCCGCCGCGACTGCTCGGCCGCGTGGTACCGCGTGCAGATCCCCATGAAGCCGAACGGCGCGACCGCGTACGTCCGCGCGCGCAGCGTGCGGCTCGCGCGCGTGAGCACGCGCATCGTCGTCGACGTCTCCGCGCGCCGCCTCGTCCTCTACCGCGCCGGCCGGCCGATCCTGCGTACGCCGGTCGCGGTCGGCGCGCCCGCGACGCCGACGCCGCTCGGGCGCTACTACGTGAACCAGCGGCTCGTGCCCGAGGATCCGAACGGGCCCTACGGGCCGGCAGCGCTCGGGATCTCGGCGTTCTCGAACGTGTTGACGGGCTGGACGCAGGGCGGCCCGATCGCGATCCACGGAACCGACGAGCCGTGGTCGATCGGCCGGGCGGCGTCGAATGGCTGCGTCCGCGTGCCGAACGCGACGCTGCGCCGCGTCTTCCGCATCGCGGTCGCCGGGACGCCGGTGATAATCCGGTCGTGAGCCCGCGTTAGCCGACCGCGCCCAGAGGAGAAAGAGACGTCATGGCACGAAACCCGCTCGACCGCATCGCCTCGCTCGGCGAGGAGGTTCTCGGCAAGGCCGCGCAGAACCCCGCCGCGGCTCGCGTCCTGCAGGGCGCGATGCAGCTGAAGGATCGGGTGGACGACCTCTCGCGCCGCGTGCGCGGCTTGGAGGAGATGGAGAAGCGGCTCAAGCAGGTCGAGCGGCGGCTCGACAAGCTCGAGGCAGGCTCACGGTCGCTGTCGTCGAGCAAGACGACGGGCCCCTCCAAGAAGTCGTCCTCGTCGAAGAAAACGAGCTCGAGCAGCTAAGGCACGCGGACGCGGAGAGCGTTCGGGACGAGCTCGAACGCCGCAGGCGTCGTCCCGAGCTGCTCGCCGTCGAGCTCGATCGGCAGGTGCTCGTCGGCGTCGACGCGGACGTGCGCGCTCCGCAGCACCTCCACCTTGGCGTGCGTGACGTGGCCGCCCCTGTAGATCCGCGGCGCGGTCGTCAGGAAGTCGGCCTTCGACACGTCCCCGATCAGGACGACGTCGAACAAACCGTCGTCGGGGGCGGCGTCCGGGGCGAGCTTCATCCCGCCGCCGTGCCAGACGCCGTTCGCGACGACGACGTCGTGCATGCGGCCGCGGCGCTCGGCGCCGTCGAGCTGCACGCGTACCTCGGTGTTCTGCCACTCGAGGAAGACGCGCGTCAGCGCGTAGAAGAACGTCACGCGACCGCCGAGCGCCTTCGACATGCCGTTCGCGCGGCGGGCGACGGCGCCGCTCATCCCGACGGAGCCGACGTTCGCGAACCACCGCTCCGCCTCGGCACCGTCGGCGGCACGAAACCGGACGCGGCCCGCGTCGATCGTGCGCGGCCGCCCATGCAGCGCCACGCGCACCGCGTCGTCGAGCTTCGTCGGGACGCCGTACGTGCGGACGAAGTCCATGCCGGTCCCGAGCGGGAGCGTCGCCAGCTCGACGTCGCGGCCGGCGACGCCGTTCACCACCTCGTTCAGCGTCCCGTCGCCGCCCACGGCGACGACGAGCCCGGCGCCGCCGTCGGCGGCCTCGCGGGCCAGCTCGATCAGGTGCCCCGGCCGCTCCGACATGCGTGTCTCGCCCGTCAGCCCGAGCTGTGCCGCACGCCGCGCGATGCCGGGCCAGCGTCGGCCGGTCGCGCCGTTGCCGGACGCCGGGTTGACGAGGAAGACGGTCTCGCGGCTAATCGGACGTCGCGACGGCGAGCGCGATCCTCGTCATGCGGTCGACGGCGGCGCGCAGTTCGTCGTCCGAGATTCGCTTGAACGCGCCGTCGACGACGATGTCGCTGACGGTGAGCAGGCAGCCCGCGTCCACGCCGCGCAGCGCTGCGACCGTGAACAGCGCCGACGCCTCCATCTCGACGGCGAGGATCCCGCGCGCCGACCAGCGCTCGTACTGGCCTTCGTTCGGGTTGTAGAACAGGTCGCTCGAGACGATCGGGCCGATGTGCATCTCCTGGCCGATCTCCTTGGCGGTGTGGACGGCGCCGTGCACGATCGACCACGACGCGGTCGGGCAGTGCGGCTCGCCGTTCACGAGGTGCGTGGCGGTGGAGTCGGCAGGGACGGCGGTCAGCGCGACGACGAGGTCGCCGAGCGCGTGGTGCGGTTGCAGCCCGCCGCACGTGCCGACGCGGATCAGCTTCCTGCAGCCGAGCTGGATCAGCTCCTCGAAGACGATCGTCGCGCCCGGGCAGCCCATACCGGTTCCCTGCACCGACACCGGCCGCCCCTCGAACGTGCCGGTGAAGCCGAGCAGCCCGCGCTCGGCGTTGCGCTGCACGACGTCGTCGAGGTACGTCTCGGCGATGTACTTCGCGCGCAGCGGGTCGCCCGGCAGCAGCACCGCTTCCGCGTAGTCGCCGGGCTCCGCGCGCACGTGGATCGGCATCGCGCGCCAGCCTATAGAAGACTTCTGTCGTGACCCTGATCGAGCCGACGCGCGAGCAGGTGCTCGAGTTCTGTGCGCGCGCGCCGGTCGAGCGGGTGTTCCTCCAGGACGTCGCGCGGCGGGGGCTCGGCAGCTTCTGCGCGGTCGCGCGCGGCGACGAGACGCTGCGCGCGCTCTGCCACGCAGGCGCGAACGTCGTGCCGTCGGGCGAGGGATGCGAGGCGTTCGCCGCGGTCGCGGCGGCGAGCCGCGCGCGCATGCTGATCGGCGAGGCGGGCGCGGTCTCGGCGCTTTGGGAGGCGGCGCGCGAGCGCCTGCCGCGGCCGCGGGAGGACCGGCCGGGCCAGCCGGTCTACGCCATCGACGCGCCGCCGCCGCCGGGGCGCAGCGGCCTCCGGCCGGCGACGCTCGACGACGTCGAGCGGCTGGTGCCCGCCTGCGCGGCGGCGCACGCGCTCGAGCTGCACGTCGACCCGCTGCGGCAGGACGTCGAATCCTTCCGCCGCAGGACGGTGGCTCAGATCGAGGAGGGGCGCTCGTGGGTCTGGCTCGAGGACGACGTGATCCTCTTCAAGGCGGAGGCGTCGGCGTGGACGCCGCACGCGGTGCAGCTGCAGCAGGTGTGGACCGACCCGCAGGCGCGCGGGCACGGCTACGCGTCGCGCGCGCTGCGCGACCTGATCCGCCTGCTGCTGGAGCGGACGCCGGTCGTCACGCTGTTCGTGCGGCGCGACAACGACGTCGCGATCGCGCTGTACGAGCACGTCGGGATGCACAGGGCGCTCGAGTACCGGAGCGTGCTCTTCTGAGACGCGCGCTCGCAGCGGCGGCCGTGCTCTGGGTGGCGCGTTGGGCCGCGCTCGAGCTCGGGTCGCGGCTCGCGCGGGCGCGCGCGGCTCGACCGAGGGATCGCGCCGCGCCGCGGCCGCGCCGATAGCTGCAGCTGATTTGACCCGTTGGGGGCTGATTGCGGCTGTGCTCCTGCTGTGCGCGACCGTGCTGGCGGAAGCCGGCCAGCAGGCGCCCGCGGCGAACCGGCGCGTCCCGCACAGCTGCTCGGTCACCGACCGCCAGTTCGTGCAGGTCGCGCGGCTCGACGTCGAGTCGGTCGACTCGCTCGCGCAGGACTACCTCGACGGACGGGCGAAGGCGGCCGACGTGGCCTCGGCGGCGCAGGACGCCGCGGCGTGGGCGGCGGACACGGAGCCGACCGACCCGTCGCTCGGCATCGCGCGGCGGTACCTGCGCGCGATGTTCCTCGAATATGCAAAGGCGGTTCGGATCCGCGCGGCGCACGGCGACGCCGCGCAGACGATGTACCGCGCGTACGACATGGAGGAGCAGGTGCACGACACGCTGCAGCCCGCGCGCGCAACGCTCGCGCGCCTCGGCTGCGACGTCGGCGAGCTGCTCTGACGCCGCGTACAATGGCTTCCTGGAGCTGCTCGACCGGATCGAAGCGCACGTCCGCCGCCACGATCTGATCCCGCCCGGCGGCGACGTCCTCTGCCTCGTCTCCGGCGGCGCCGACTCGACGTGCCTCTACCACGCGCTGCGCGAGCTCGGCTACCGCGTGCGCGCGCTGCACGTCGACCACGGGCTGCGCGGGGAAGAGTCGGACGCCGACGCGGCGTGGTGCGCCGAGCGCTTCGACGCCGAGGTCGTGCAGGCGGCGCCGCGCTGCCACAACGAGGCGGAGTTGCGGGACGTGCGCTACTCGTTCCACGCGGGCGAGCTGCGCGCGACCGGGCACACGCTGTCCGACCAGGTCGAGACGATCCTCTACCGCATCGCGACGCGAGGCACCACGCAGGGGATCGAGGTGCGGCGGGCCGACGGGGTCGTCCGACCGCTTCTCTGCGCCTGGCGCGACGACACGGAAGGCTTCTGCCGCGAGCGCGGCCTCGAGTGGCGCGAGGACTCGTCGAACCCCGACACGCTGCGTGGGCTGATCCGGCGCCGGATCGTCCCGGCGCTGCTCGAGCTGCATCCGGCGGCGCGCGAGAACGTGCTGCGGCTGCTCGACGCGCGGCGGACGCTCCCGCCCGCGCTCGCCGAGCTCCTCGACGCGCCGGTCGGCTCGAAGCGCCTCGACCTCGGCGGCGGCGTGCAGGCGGTGCGGGAGCACGAACGGCTATGGCTGGAGCGGGGGCCGGTCGAGCTGCGCGGCCGAGTCGAGTGGGGGAGTTGGCTGATCGAGTCGGAACTGCCAGGGCTTAAGGTACGCGGGTGGCGGGCGGGCGACCGGCTCGCCGGCCGCGGCAGGAAGGTCCAGGACGTGTTCGTCGACGCGAAGATCCCGCGCTCCGACCGCGAAGGCTGGCCGCTCGTCGTGCGCGGCGACGAGGTGGTCGCGGTCCCGGGCGTCGTCGAGGCCGAGGGGGTGACGGCGCGCCGTGTCGGCGACTGACGTCGAGGCCGGGGTCGGCGAGATCCTGATCACGGAGGACCAGCTGCAGGCGCGGATCCGGGAGCTCGGCCGCGAGGTGTCGGCGGACTACGCCGGCCGGGAGCTGCTGCTCGTGGGGGTGCTCAAGGGCGCCGTCTTCTTCATGGCCGACCTGATGCGCTCGCTGACCGTCCCGTGCGAGATCGACTTCATGGCGATCTCCTCCTACGGCGCCGCGACCGACTCGTCGGGCGTCGTCCGGATCCTGAAGGACCTCGACATCAACATCGAGGGCCGCCACGTGCTCGTCGTCGAGGACATCATCGACTCGGGGCTGACGCTCTCGTACCTGCTGCGGAACCTGGAGTCGCGCGAGCCGGCCACACTCGAGATCTGTGCGCTGCTGACGAAGCTCGAGCGGCGGGAGATCGACGTGCCCGTGCGCTACGTCGGATTCGAGATCCCGAACCGGTTCGTGATCGGCTACGGCCTGGATTTCGCCGAGCGGTACCGCAATCTCCCCTATGTGGGGGTTCTCCATCCCGATCTGATGCCGGAAGGTGCGTAACCGCCCGCGTATGAAAAAGGTTATGCGGGAGACGCGGGGAATGAGCGAAGGGCTACCCTGGGCTGACACTTGTCGATGAACCGGTTCTTCCGCAGCGCGTTCTTCCCGCTGATCGTGATCGTCCTGCTCGTCTGGCTCGCCAGCCAGACGCTGATCCCGCGGAGCCATCACACGCGGAAGTACACGTACTCGCAGCTCTACCAGCAGGTTCTCAGCGACCCGGGCTCGATCAAGAGCGTCAGCTTCGACCCCGGTCACCGCGCGATCACCGCGACGTTCGCCGACGACAACTCGACGGCGACCGTCCACTACGCGACGGACCAGATCGCGACCGAGTTCGCGAACGCGCTGAACAAGGACGGCATCTCCTACAACTCGAAGGGCACCGGCGGGTTCTCGTGGACCGCGCTGATCGGGTCGTTCCTGCCGTTCCTGCTGCTGATCGGCTTCTGGATCTTCCTGATGAACCAGGTGCAGGGCGGCGGCTCGAAGGTGATGAGCTTCGGCAAGTCGCGCGCGAAGCGGATGGCGCCCGACTCGCCGAAGATCGGCTTCAAGGACGTCGCCGGCGTCGACGAGGCGGTCGAGGAGCTGCAGGAGATCAAGGAGTTCCTCGAGAACCCGAAGAAGTTCCAGGCGCTCGGCGCCTCGATCCCGAAGGGCGTCCTCCTCTACGGCCCGCCGGGCACCGGCAAGACGCTGCTCGCGCGCGCCGTCGCCGGCGAGGCGGGGGTGCCGTTCTTCTCCATCTCCGGCTCCGACTTCGTCGAGATGTTCGTCGGCGTCGGCGCCTCGCGCGTGCGCGACCTGTTCGAGCAGGCGAAGCAGGCGTCGCCGTGCATCGTCTTCATGGACGAGATCGACGCCGTCGGCCGCCATCGCGGTGCCGGGCTCGGCGGCGGCCACGACGAACGCGAGCAGACGCTGAACCAGCTGCTCGTCGAGATGGACGGCTTCGAGATGAAGGACAACATCATCCTCATCGCCGCGACGAACCGGCCGGACATCCTCGACCCGGCGCTGCTCCGGCCGGGCCGGTTCGACCGGCAGATCGTCGTCGACCGCCCGGACCGCAACGGGCGCCGCAAGATCCTCGAGGTACACGCGAAGGGCAAGCCGCTCGCCTCCCACATCGACCTCGACTCGCTCGCCGCGGGCACTCCCGGCTTCACCGGCGCCGACCTGCGCAATCTGGTCAACGAGGCGGCGCTGCTCGCGGCGCGCCGCGGCAAGAAGGTGATCGAGCAGGAGGAGCTCGAGGAAGGGATCATGCGCGTGATCGCGGGGCCGGAGAAGAAGGCCCGGCTGCTGTCGGAGAAGGAGCAGCGCATCACCGCCTACCACGAGATGGGCCACGCGCTCGTCGGCCACTTCCTCGAGAACACCGACCCCGTCCACAAGATCACGATCGTCTCGCGCGGCCAGGCGCTTGGCCTGACGATCTCGCTACCGACGGAGGACCGCTACCTGACGACGCGGAAGGCGCTGCTCGAGCAGATCGCGATGACGATGGGCGGGCGTGCGGCGGAGGAGCTCGTCTTCAACGAGATCACGACGGGCGCCGCGAACGACATCGAGAAGGTCACGCAGACTGCGAAGGCGATGGTGATGCGCTTCGGGATGAGCGAGAAGCTCGGCCCGCGCGTCCTCGGACGCAACCACGACATGCCGTTCCTCGGCCGCGAGATGGGCAGCGAGCCCGACTACTCGGAGGAGGTCGCACGCGAGATCGACGACGAGGTGCGTCGCATCATCGAGGAAGGCCACGAGCTCGCGCTGCAGGTGCTCCGCGAGCACCTCGACGACCTGCACCGCATCTCGCAGATCCTGATCGACCGCGAGACGATCGACCGCGACCAGTTCGAGCGCCTGCTCGCCGGCGAGTCCGAGGAGGATGTCTTCCCGCCCGAGCCGACGGAGCCGCCGCCGTCGCCGTCGCGCGAGCCGGAGCGACGTCCGCAGCCGAAGCCGCGCCCGTTCCCGCTCCCGGGCGGCGCCGCGATGCAGCCGCCGGAGCCGGAGGCGAGCTAGGCTCGGCTGTTCGCGCGGAGCCGAGTAACCGTGCGGCTCCGTCGGGCGTTTGCATGGACGTGAGGGCACTCGCGCTCTGCCTGTTCCTACGGTCGTGAGGCGGCTGCGGCGCAGGAGGATCGGCGCCGTCCACGCCCTGTGGGGCGTGGTCGTCGTGCTCGTGGTGGCGCTCGTCGTCGCCCGTTTCGCATAGAGCGGCGCGTCGCCGGGGCGCGGTTGCGCGAGAGTATGGGCGTGCCCGAGCGGTTGCCGATCGAGGCGCGCTTCCCCGCGCCGAGCGTGATGGGGGTGATCAACGTGACGCCGGACTCCTTCTCCGACGGCGGCGTGCACCTGCGCGTGGAGCCGGCGGTGACGGCCGCGTGGGGGATGCTCGACGCCGGCGCGGCGATCGTCGACGTCGGCGGCGAGTCGACGCGCCCCGGGTCCGGCGGTGTGCCGCTCGACGAGGAGCTGCGGCGCGTCGAGCCGGTGCTCGCCGACCTGCAGGGCGCGCCGCTCTCGATCGACACCTCGAAAGCGGAGGTCGCGCGCCGCGCGCTCGCGCTCGGCGCGGAGATGGTGAACGACGTGACGGCGCTGCGGGCCGACCCCGAGCTCGCGGGCGTCGCGGCCGACGCGGCCTGCTACGTGTGCCTGATGCACATGCAGGGCGAGCCGCGCACGATGCAGGCCGACCCGCGTTACGACGACGTCGTCTCCGACGTGAAGGCGTTCCTCGAGGAGCGGCTCGCCTTCGCCGTTGCGAGCGGCATCCGCGAGGAGCGCGTGTGTGTCGACCCCGGGATCGGCTTCGGCAAGACGGCGGAGCACAACTTCGAGCTCGTGCGCCGTCTCGACGAGCTCGCGGCGCTCGGCCGGCCGATCCTCGTCGGCTTCTCGCGCAAGAGCTCGCTCGCCCGCGCGACGGGTTCCGGCGGACGCGTCGGCTCGCTCGCCGCCTCGATCGGCGCGGCCGTCGCGGCGTTCGACCGCGGCGCCTCGATCGTCCGGGCCCACGACGTGCGCGAGCACGTGGAGGCGCTCGCCGCGGCGCGCGCGGTCGCGGGATGATCGTCGAGCTGCACGGGCTCGAGGTGTTCGGGCGTCACGGCGCCTATCCGGAGGAGGCGGCGTCGGGGCAGCCGCTCTGGTTCGACGTCGAGCTCGCGGTCGGCGAGCGGGGGGCGGACGACGACCTAGCGGGCGCGGTCGACTACACGCAGGTGGCGGCCGCCGTGCGCGAGGTGAGCGACCGGCGGCGGTTCGCGCTCCTCGAGGCACTCGCGTCCGCCGTCGCGGACGAGCTGGTTGCGCGCTTCGAGCCGGAGCGCGTCGTCGTGAAGGTGCGGAAGCGGCCGGCGGGGCTGCCCGTGGAGTGGTCGGCGGCGACGGTCGTGCGGCCGTGACCGCTGCCTACGTCGGACTCGGCTCGAACCTCGGCGACCGTGAGGCGGCGATCCGTGCGGCCGCGCGGGCGATCGGCGCGCGCCGGCTCTCGTCGATCCGCGAGACGGAGCCGTGGGGGCTCGTCGACCAGCCCCGCTTCCTGAACGCCGTCGCCGAGGTCGAGACCGACCTCGGGCCGCGGGCGTTCCTCGACATGCTGCTCGAGGTCGAGCGCCGCCTGGGACGCGTGCGCGGCGACGGCCCGCGCTGGGGGCCGCGAACGATCGACCTCGACCTGCTCCTGTGGGACGACGACGCCGTGTCGGAGCCGGGCCTCGAGGTTCCGCACCCGAGGCTCCACGAGCGGCGCTTCGTTCTCGAGCCGCTCGCCGAGCTCGTTCCGGCACGGAAAATCCCCGGAAACGGCACAGTCTCGCAAGCCCTCGCGGGGCTACAATCCCCCTCGTGAGCCACCTCGACGAGCTCGACGAGTTCGAGGCCGAGGCCGAGCTGCGCCTGAAGAAGGAGTACAGCGCGGTCTTCTCCCTCTTCAGGTACTGCGTGCTCACCCAGGACGCCACGTACCTCTGCAACAAGCTCGACTTCCGCTACGTCCCGCAGCCGAACTACCCGTTCTTCCACCTGCAGATGGAGGACGTGTGGGTGTGGGACAAGAATCGCCCGACGCGGATGATCCCGCGCGCGGAGGTCTACACCTCGAGCGACGTGACGATCGAGGAGCTGCGCGGCGAGGGCGACGAGCCCGTGCTCACGCCCGAGGCGCTCGCCAAGCGCATCGGCGAGGGCCGCTCCGAGATCGAAGACCTCTAGCCTCGAGCGCCGCGGGCGCGTGCCGGGCCCGACACCGGCACCTCTAGGCTTCTCGCGTGCTCCTCGCGATCGACTGCGGCAACACGCAGACCGTGTTCGGGCTGTTCGACGGCGAGCGGCTGGCCGAGCAGTTTCGCGTCGGGACAGACCCCACGCACACGGGCGACGAGCTCGCGGTGCTCGTGCGCGCCTTCGTCGACCTGGAGACGCTGGACGGCATCGTCCTCTGCTCGTCGGTGCCGCAGCTCGTCCGCGAGTACGAGTCGTTCGCCGAGCGCTGGGCGGGGGCCGACCTGCTCGTGCTCGGCCCCGGCGTGGCGACCGGCGTGCCGATCCGCTACGACGACCCGCGGGAGGTCGGGCCGGATCGCATCGCGAACGCCGTGGCTGCGCGCGAGCGGCACGGCGTTCCGTGCGTCGTCGTCGACTTCGGCACGTCGACGAACTTCGACGTCGTGAACGCCGCCGGCGAGTTCGCGGGCGGCGTGCTCGCGCCCGGCGTCGAGATCTCGATGGACGCGCTGTTCGCACGCGCGGCCCGGCTGCCGCGGGTTCCGTTCGTCGCTCCCGAGCGCGTGATCAGCCAGACGACGACGGCGGCGCTGCAGTCGGGGCTCGTCTACGGGTTCGCGGGACAGGTCGACGCGATCGTCGACCGCATCCGCGGCGAGCTCGCCGCGCCGGACGCCGCCGTCGTCGCGACCGGCGGCCTAGCCGACCTGATCGCGCCGCACAGCACGACCGTCAGCGCGGTCGACGCCGAGCTGACGCTGCACGGGCTGAGGCTCGTCTGGGAGCGCAACCGCCCCACCCGCTGAATCCGGCTTCGCCGACGGGGGGAAACACGGTTTCCCGAGTTATCTACCCGCCGCCGTAGATCGAGATCGGCAGCGAGTCGAGCAGCACCTCGTCGGCGGCGTCGGGCACCTCGTCGAGCAGCCGCTTGAGCACGAACCGCGCCCCCGGGGCGGCGGCGAGGAGCCGCGCCTCGACGTCGGCGATCGTCGGCAGCACGACGAGCTCCTGCTTGAACGGACGCGGGAACCGGCCGCGGCCGAGGTACCAGCCGTAGAACTTCTTCAGGAATCCGGTCGCGCGCTGCTCGCCGAGCTCGCGCACCGTCTCGCGCACGAACAGCAGCAGCTCGGCCACCACCTCCTCGCGCGTCGGCTCGCGCGGGTCGCCCATGATCTCGCGCAGCACCCACGGGTTCCCCTGCGCGGCACGCCCGACCATCACCGCCGCCGCGCCCGTCGTCGCCAGCACCGCCTGCGCTCGTGCGCGCGACGTGATGTCGCCCGAGGCGACCACCGGCACGTCCACGAGCTCGACGAGCTCCGCCGTGAGCGAGTGGTCGGCGGTGCCCGTGTACATCTGCTTCGCCGAGCGCGGGTGGAGCGTCAGCGACGACGCCCCCGCCTCGACCAGCCGCGGTCCCACCTCGAGACACGTGCGCGAGCCGTCGGCGACGCCCCGCCGCATCTTCACGCTGACCGGCAGCGACGTCGCGGTGGCGACCGCCTCGACGAGCCGGCAGGCGTGGTCCGGATCGTCGAGCAGCGACGCACCGGCGCCCGTCTTCGTCACCTTGCGCACCGGGCAGCCGAAGTTCATGTCGACGACGTCGGCGCCGGCCGCCTCGACCATGCGCGCGGCCTCGGCCATCGCGCCCGGGTCGGAGCCGAAGATCTGGATCGCGAGCGGGTGTTCGTCGGAGGCGACTCGGAGGTAGCCGAGCGTCCGCTCGTTGCGGTGCTGGATGCCGGCGACGGAGACCATCTCGGAGCAGACGAGGCCGGCGCCGTAGCGGCGTCCCTGGCGGCGGAACGCCTGCACGCTCACGCCCGCCATCGGGGCGAGCACGAGCCGGCTCGGGATCTCGACCGGGCCGAGGAACCAGCGTTCGTCGAGGGCCGCGTTCACGGTTCGTGAAGAGTAGCCCCGCGTCCTTGCGCGCCCCGCGACGGCGCCGCTACCATTCCGCCCCGCTTTTCACGGGGTCAGGAGGCCGGTCGTTGAAGGAAGTGATCCTCACACCCGAGGGCTACAAGAAGCTCCAGCAGGAGATCGACTACCTGCGCGGCGAGAAGCGCCGCGAGGTCGCCGAGCGCATCCGCGTCGCGCGCGAGTTCGGCGACATCGCCGAGAACGCCGAGTACGACGACGCGAAGAACGAGCAGGCGATGCTGGAGCACAAGATCGCGCAACTCGAGGAGCGGCTGCTCTCCGCGCGCGTGATCACGAAGAAGGAGATCTCGAAGGACGCGGTGTCGATCGGCTCGAAGGTGCGCCTGCGCGACATGCAGGCGAACAAGACGATCGAGTACCACATCGTCGGCTCGGCCGAGGCCAACCCCGCCGAGAACAAGCTCTCGAACGAGTCGCCCGTCGGAAAGGCGATCCTCGGCCACAAGAAGGGTGACGTCGTCGAGGTCGCCGCGCCGCGCGGATCCCTCAAGTTCAAGATCATGGAGATCAAGGCGGCCTGAGGCCGTCCCGCGCGGCGGCGCGGTCGACCTTCTTGCGTAGGCTCGCGCGGTGGAGATCGTCCGCCTCGACCGCGCGCGCCTGGGCGAGGCGAGCGACGTCCTCGCGCGCGCGTTCCACGACGACCCGGCATGGGTCTGGCTGTTCCCCGACCCGGAGCGGCGCGCGCGGATCCTGCCGTGGCTGTTCCGGCTCGGGTTCGACGTCACGGCCGCCGACGTGTGGGCGACCGCCGGCGAGGTGCTCGGCGCAGCGCGCTGGCTTCCGCCGGGGCGGCCGCCGATGCGCGTCGTCCCGACGCTGCGCGCGCTGCTCGTCACCCCGGTCAGGCTCGGTGCCGTGACCGGGCCGTTCCTCGCGTACGGCCGCGCGGTCGAGACGATGCGGATGCAGGTGGCCCCCGACCCGCACTGGTACCTGGCCGGGATCGGCGTCGCGCCGGAGGCGCAGGGGCGCGGCATCGGCGGGGAGCTGCTGCGGCCGGGCCTCGAGGCGGCCGGTCGCGAGGGCGTCCCGACGGTGCTCCTGACGAACAACGAGAGCAACCTGCCGTTCTACGAGGCGCACGGGTTCGAGGTCGTGCGGCAAGGGCGGACGCCGGAAAGGGGACCGCGGGCCTGGGCTATGGTCAAGCGCCCGTGACGACGCCGAAGCGCTTTCCCGACCGAGACGAGGTCGCCGCGGTCCGCGCGGAGGCCGAGCGCGTCGAGCCCGGCCGGGAGGCGGAGGAGACGCGACGCCTGGCCGGCCGCGTGATGGCGCGCCGCGACATGGGCCAGCTCGTCTTCCTCGACCTCGTCGACCGCAGCGGGCGCATCCAGCTGCTGTGCCCGGCGGCGCGCACCGGCCCGGTCGACGTCCACCTCGGCGACGTCGTCGGCGTGTCCGGCAAGCCGGCGAAGAGCCGGCGCGGCGAGCCCTCGCTGGTCGTCGACGAGCTCGTCCTCCTGTCGCGCATCCGCTCGCCGCTCCCGGACACGTTCCACGGCCTCACCGACGTCGAGCAGCGCTACCGCAAGCGCTACCTCGACCTGCTGATGAACGAGGACGTGCGCACCGACTTCATCCTGCGCGCGCGCATCGTGACGGCCATCCGCCGCTACCTCGACTCGGAGGGCTTCGTCGAGGTCGAGACGCCGATCCTGCAGCCGCGCTACGGCGGCGCGTTCGCCGAGCCGTTCGTGACCCACCACAACGTGCTCGACCAGGACCTCTATCTCCGCATCGCGACCGAGCTCTACCTCAAGCGCCTGATCGTCGGCGGCCTCGAAAGGGTGTACGAGATCGGCAAGGACTTCCGCAACGAGGGCGTCACCTACAAGAACAACCCCGAGTTCACGATGCTCGAGTGGTACGAGGCGTATGCCGACTACCGCGACACGATGGAGAGGATGGAGAACCTCGTCGAGTTCGTCGCGCTCGAGGCGCTCGGCACGACGAAGGTCGTCTTCAGGGGCGAGCAGGTCGACCTGAAGGCGCCCTGGCGGCGCATCCGCCTCGTCGACGAGCTGGAGGAGCTCGGTCTGTGGACGCGCGACTACGACGACCTGAAGCGGCGGCTCGAGTCGCGCGACGTCGACGTGTCGCGGGACAAGACGTGGTCGCAGCTCGTCGACAAGGCCGTCACGAGCTACATCGAGCCGCGGCTCGTCGAGCCGACGATCCTCTACGACTACCCGATCGAGCTCTCGCCGTTCGCGCGCGCCAGCGACGACGACCCGCGTCTCGTCGAGCGGTTCGAGTACTACGTCGGCGGCATGGAGCTCGGCAACGCCTTCTCGGAGCTGAACGACCCCGACGAGCAGGCGGAGCGGTTCGCGCTGCAGGCGGCAGAGGGCGCGGGCGGCAACGTCGAGGCGGAGCCGGGCGACCCCGACTACGTCGAGGCGCTCTCGTACGGGATGCCGCCGACGGGCGGCCTCGGGCTGGGCGTCGACCGGCTGACGATGGTGCTCGCCGGCAAGGACTCGATCCGGGACGTGATCCTCTTCCCGGCGCAGCGCACCCGCACCGGCTGACCGTGGTGCGGCGAGCGCTCCCCCGTCGCGCGCCGTGGCTCGTCCTCGCCGCGGGGGTGGTCGCCGGCGTCGCGGTCGCGGCGGCCGAGCCGACCCGCTACGGCGCCGAGGGGACGGTCGCGGCCGCGCGCGCCGGCCTGCCGTCGCGGGACGCCCGCGACGCGGTCGCCGTCGCGGCGCTCGCCGGCAGCGACGCGGTCCGGACAAACGTGGGCTCCGCGCTGGGCGCGCCCGCGCGCTCCTACCGCGTCGAGCGGCGCGGGGGCGGCCTCGTCGCGATCAGCGACGACTCGCCGACCTCGACGGCGGCCGTCCGCACGGTGCAGCAGGTCGAGGCGACGCTGCCGTCGTTCGCCCGTTCGCGGTTCCCCGCCCTGCAGGTCGTCACGGTCGACCCGGCTCACGCGACGGGCCGCGTCTCGCCGCACTGGGTGCGCGAGCCGGTGCTCGGGGCGGTCGCCGGGGCGGTGCTGGCGCTCGCGCTCGCGGCGGGACGCCTCGGCCGCCGGCCGCGCGTGCGCGAGCCGGCGCCGTCGCTGCGGGTCGTGCGGACGCCGCCGGCTGCGTCCGCAGCGCGTGCGCCGACGGCAGGCCGCGGCCTGCTCGCGGTGCTGGAGCGGCGCGCGGCCGCACAGACGGATCCGGCCGACGCCGACGAGCTCTGGAGCTACGTCGAGGTCCTGCGCCCGTTCGCCGACGACGACGGCGATCTGCCGGCGCCCTTCCGGCCGGTGGTCGAAGAGTTCTTCGGGCCGCTGTAGGCGCGCGTCAGCGCGGCGGGCCGAACTCCCGGTGCGCGCAGGTCGCGCAGTAGAGGACGGCTTCCGGCACGTCGTCCTCGGTCACCTTCATGCGCCACCGCTGCGTGGCGTCCGTCCACGGGCGGCGGCACTCGATGCAGCGAAGCGGCGCGAGCGGGGCGAGGAGCGGGGCGAGGCCGGTGGACGCGGGATCCGGCGAGTGGTCGAGCATGGCTCCGTCTTCGGCGTCCGTGCGTGCGGTCCCGCTCCCCGATCGGCCAGGCTTCGCCTCCCCGGAGGTCGAGCCCGCGACGCGCGACCGCTCGCCCGCTGCCGGGGCGGGCGGCGTGTTAGGGTCGTGCCGACACGCGCCGAGCGTTTCGCTCGAAGCGTTCCGAGGGAATGGATCTGCGGCAGGTGGAGAGGAACGACGGATGAACCCGGCGCGGTAGGGCCGGGACCCGAGGAGGCGGCACACGTGAAGACTGCGGCTCAACGTGGCGCACTGGCGGCGCTCCTCCTGGCGGGCTTCTTCGCGGCGCTCGCCGCGCGTTCCTCGCACGGCGCGACGCCCTCGCACGCGGCGCGCCCGAACCATTCGACGGTCTGCGGGTCGCCGGCGGCCGAGGTGCACGTGTCGACCTTCAAGCTGACCGGCTCGTCGACCGCGACTGCGACCTTCACGCTCGACTCGAGCTGCTCGGCGACCGACATCACGCTGGCGTCGTACAAGGCGCCCTCGCCGGAGTTCGGCCTCCCGCAGGCGCTCTACAAGACCGCGACCGTGACGGCGACGCCGGGGAAGTCGTACACCCTCACCGTCGACGTCCCGTCCTGCTACTACCAGGTCGACCTCGTCACCGGCTCGGCGATCGACGACCTGACGGCGACCAACCTCTACGGCGCGCGCAAGATCGCGTTCCTGAACGGCGGCACGACGTCGTGCTCGGGCACGCCCCAGCCGCCGCCGCCGTGCCCTAGCGACACCGCCGCCGTCGTCGGCGCCGGGCTGCACATCGTCGACGGCAAGGCCGTCGCCACGTTCTCGATCGCGGCCGGCTGCACGGGCGTGCAGGTGTCGCTCGCGACCTACCGCGCTCCGGCGGCGACCTTCTCGCTGCCGCAGACGCTCTACGCGAGCGCGACCGGCAAGTTCGACGCCGGCGGGCCGTACACGCTGACGGCGCCGATCCCGCCGTGCTTCTGGCAGGTCGACCTGGTGATCGGCCCCGTGCTGCCGGTGATCGACTCGAGCCACCTCTACGGGTCGCGCAAGGTCGCCTGGCTGAACGGCGGCAAGCCGTGCACGCAACCGCCGCCGACGACGTCGACCGGGACGACGACGCCGCCGACGACCACGACGCGCCCGCCCACCACGACGACCGTCACGACGACGCCGCCTCCCACGACGACGACGCCGCCGCCGACGACGACCACCACCACCACGCTGCCCCCGACGACGACCACGACGCCGCCGGCGACGACCACCACGACCGCGCAGCCGTCCGCGCCGATCACCGACGTCGCGATCACGAAGACGCCGAACCACCGCGACTTCCAGGTCGGCGACGTCATCGTCTACACGCTCGTCGTCAAGAACAACGGCCCCGATCCCGCCGAGAACGTGATGCTCGCCGAGAACCTGCCGCCGCAGATCTCGCTGATCTCGGTGACGCCGTCCACCGGAACGTGCTCGGCGGGCGCCGCGATCACCTGCTCGTTCGGCACGCTGGCGGTGAACGCCACGGTGACGATCACGCTCGAGGCGCGCGCGATCGCGACCGGCACCGCCGTCAACACGGCGACCGTCACGACGAGCACGCCCGAGACGACGACGGCGAACAACCGGGCGACCGCGACGGTGATCATCCACGCCGCATTCACGCCTCCGAAGGTCAAGGGCACCCCGAGCGCGTGCGCGTCGCTCCGCGTCGAGAGCACGCGGCTGCGCGTGGGCCATGCGACGACCGTCGTCGTGAGCGTCCGCGACACGAAGGGCCGGCCGATCGCCGGCCTGCGGATCGTCGCGCGCGGCGCAGGCGTGGCCGCGTCCGCGCGGACGACCTCCACGGGCGTCGCCCGCATCCGCGTGAAGCCGAAGGTGCCCGGGGTCGTGCAGTTCGCCGCGACGGGGACCACGAGCGCGTGCGAGCAGCACGCGCGCGTCATCCGGGTGACGCCGCAGATCTTCCTGCCGCCGAAGCCGCACTACACGGGCTGATCCGCCTTGAGCAGGGCGTTCGTCGAACGGCGGGCGGCGTTCCGGCGCGTCGGGTCGTGCCGGCGTCGGCGGTGGGTCGTGCTCGCCGCGCTCGCCGTCGCCGCGGCCGCGCCCGCGGGCGGAACGGCAGCCGGCGCCGCCGGAGGCCTCTACTGGGCGCACGCGCCGGCGTCGCAGGCGCAGCTGGCGGTGGTCGCGGGGCGGAGGCTCGTCATCCGCGTGCGCGCTGCGTCGTCGCGCCGTAGCGCGCGCGTGCACATCGGCGTCGACGCGCCGGCGTCGGCCACCGTCTCCGAGCGCGACGGCAACCCGGCGACGGCGACGGTGTCGATCCGCGGACGGCGCGCCGGCAGCGTCCTCTCGATCACCTTCGTCGCGAGGAGCGCAGGGTCGCGCCCCCTGCGGCGGACGGTGTACGTGAACGTGCGGGCGGTGCCGGCGTCGGCCTACGCCACGCGCTGGGCCTACGTCCTCGACGCGACGCGCGCGTTCACCCGTCCCACGACCCGCGCGCGAGCCGTCGCGGTGGTGCCGACGGTGACGCCGGACTCGTTGCCGAACCTCGTGCAGGTGGTGGCCGAGCGCTGGCGCCGCGGACGCCTCGTCTGGGTGCGGGTGCGTCTCTCGACGCTGCCGAACAGCCGCCTCGGCTGGGTGCCGAGAGCGAAGCTGTCGACGTTCCACACCGTGCTGACCGAGCTCGTCGTCGACACGCGGAGGTTCACGATCACGCTCTACCGTCGCGGTCGCGCCGTCTTCCACGCACGGGTCGGCGTCGGCACGAGCTCGGCGCCCACGCCCCGCGGCACCTTCTACATCCGCGAGAAGCTGACGAACTTCGACAACCCGTTCTACGGGCCGATCGCGTTCGGGACGAGTGCGCGCTCACCCGTGCTGACGGACTGGCCGGGCGGCGGGATCATCGGGATCCACGGCACGAACGAACCCGGGCTGATTCCCGGACGCATCTCGCACGGCTGCATCCGGCTGCGCAACCCGGACATCCTGCGCCTCGCGCGCATGCTCCCGCTCGGTACGCCGCTCCTCGTTCGCTAGGCAGTGCCGAGCGTCAGCCGACGCGCACCCAGAACGCGGGGGCGGCGTCGGCGCCGCTCCGCAGCGGGCCGACCGCGAAGCGCGGCGGCGGCGCGCCCTCGAGGCGCAGCGACGGCCGGTCGGCGAGCACGCCCGCGACGCGCTCGATCGCGACGGACTCCTCGACCGCGCCCGGGAAACGGACGATCAGGACGCCGTCGGCCCTCCGCTGCACCTCCCAGCGCTCCTCGCGGAGCGCGCGGATCGCGGCCGGCGCGTCTTCGCGGTGGGCGCGGATCGCGACGCCGCCGGCGAGCCGGGCGGCGGACGCCGTGCTCTCGCTGCGGCGGTCCGGCGCGTGCACCGGGCGAATGTAAACGGTGCGTCAAGCGCCGCTCGCGGCTTTCCACAGGTGCGCGCAGATCCTGCGAGCAAATTGGTCAACCTTCGTCCGGTTTTCTACAGCCGTCCACAAGCAGCGGCGCATCTTGTGGAAGGACCCTCGGCGGCGCCGCCGTGCACGACGGACGTCGGGCTCGGCGGCCGCGCGAAACTAGCCGAGCAGCTAGTTGGCTCGGCATGACACGTTGAGTTAGGTCCTAGACGACGCGTCTCCGGCCCGCCCCTGCCGGGTCTTCAGGGCCGCGTCGGGGAGGGCAGGAAAAACGTGAGACGAGCGTTGGTGCTGGCATATCACTTCCCGCCGGTGGGCGGTGCGGGTGTGCAGCGCAATGCGAAGTTCGTCAAGTACCTGCGCGACTTCGGCTACGACCCGACCGTCGTCACCGGACCGGGACGCAGCAACGACCGCTGGGCTCCGCAGGACGAGGTTCTGTCGCGCGACCTGCCGCACGACGTGCGCGTCGAACGCTTCGACGGGCCGGAGCCCGCGCAGTCGGCGGCGCGGCGGCGCGCGGAGCGGTATCTCAGCTACCCCGGACCGTGGATTCGGTGGGTGCGGTCCGGAATGGTCGAGGCGGCGGGCCGTGCAGGCGGGAACGCCTCGATCGTCTACGCGTCGCTCGAGCCGTACGAGATCGCACCGGCCGCAGCGGAGGTCGCGAAGCGGCTCGGTGTTCCGTGGGTCGCGGATCTGCAGGACCCGTGGGCGCTGGACGAGATGCTCGTCTATCCCTCGCGCGCGCATCGACGCATCGCCCTTGCTGCGATGCGGCGTGCGCTGCGCGCAGCCGACGCAGTCGTGATGAACACGCCGGAAGCGCGGCACCGGGTGCTCGAGCGCTTCCCCGAGCTCAATCCGCAACGTGTTGTGTCGATCACCAACGGCTACGACGCAGCGGACTTCGCGGCACCGGCGCCGGCGACGCCCGACGACGGCGTCTTCCGGATCGTGCACACGGGGTACCTGCACACGCAGCTCGGACTGCAGCACCGGCGGACGCGCGCCATTCGGCGGCTACTCGGAGGCGCGATGTCCGGCGTCGACATCCTGACGAGGTCGCACGTGTACCTGCTCCAGGCCGTCGAGAATCTCGTCAAGGAGGATCCGGATGCGGCCGGGCGGATCGAGATCCACCTGGCGGGCGTTACGAGTGACGCCGACCGTGCTGCGGCGGCGAGGTCGCCGTTCGTGCATGTCCACGGGTATCTGCCGCACGACCAGACAGTCGAGTTGATGCGGCAGGCCGACCTGCTGTTCCTCCCGATGCACAAACTCGATGGAGGTGCGCGGGTCGGGATCGTCCCGGGCAAGACGTACGAATACATGGCATCCGGCCGGCCGATCCTCGCCGCCGTACCCGCGGGCGATGTGCGCGACTTCCTCGAGGCGGCCGGCACTGCATCCATCTGCGATCCTGACGACGTCACCGCCATGCGAGCGATCGTCTCCGCGCATCTGCAGCGGAAGGCGGCCGGTGTCGCGGGACCCGAGCTGAACGCCGACGCAGTGGCGCAGTTCGAGCGCCGGCGGCTCACCGAGCGCCTCGCGCACCTCTTCGACGAGGTGCTGGACGGACAACGATGACGACGCAAGCGCGCGAGGTGGCGGTCAGCGTCATCGTCCCTGTTCGTGACGGACGCAATCACCTCGCCCGGCTGCTGCCCGCTCTCGAACATCAGTCGTTTCCACGGGAGGCGTTCGAGGTGATCGTCGCAGACGACGGTTCCACCGACGGCGTCCTCGACGGTATCGCCGCAGAAGGCGAGTCGATCCGGATCTCTGCGGGTCCGCGACAGTCCAGTTACGCGGCCCGCAACCGTGCGGCCGCCGTGGCACGAGGTGCCGTGCTCGCGTTCATCGACGCCGATTGTCTACCTGAGCCGACTTGGCTCGCAGCGGGCATGAGCGCGATCGAAGGCGCAGACATCGTCGCCGGCGGGATTCGGTTCGTGGTGCCCGAGAAGCGGACGATCTGGACGCTCATCGACATCGAGACGACGAAGCACCAGCTCCGCAACGTTCGGAACGGCGTCGCCGAGACAGCGAATCTGTTCGTGAGGCGGGCGATCTTCGACCGCGTCGGCGGGTTCGAGACCTCGACGATCTCTCATGGCGACTTCGACTTCGTCTCGCGCGCCGTCGCCGCCGGCGCCCGGTTGACGTACTGCGGCGAGGCGCTTGCGTACCATCCGACGCGCGATTCGGCTCGGTCCGAGCTGTCCTTCATCTGGCGGGCGCACCGAGCGTACGCGCGTCGATGGACGATACGCGGGCTTCGGCCGAACGCGCTCCGACCGCGGTACTGGGTACCGGTGGGTCTCGTGCGAGCTGCGCACCGCCAGCACAAGCTTCACGGATCGTGGGTATTCGACGAGCCGTGGCTGGCGGCTAACGGGGTCGTACCGACGCGGCGTGAGCGCGGGGCCGCGGCTCTCCTCTTCTACGTGGTCTTGCCGTACTTGGAGGGGCTTGCGCAGCTGGACGGCTGGATCCGCGGTAAGCGCGACATCCATCGTCGTGACGAAGGTTGGCGGCCGGGGCCGGGCGGTTCGCTCGTGCGCGCGACGATCGACCGAGCACCGGGGCACGATCGGTCGCCCGGACTGAAAACACGACTAGGCGACCACTCGTGAGCTTGCATCGAGACTCGTCCTCGACCTGGCGCGGCGCGAAGCCGCGCACTGCGTCCCGGAATACCTGGCCGATCGTCGAGGGGCAACGCTGCATCTGATGGCATACGCTCCAGGGGAGGATCAAGCGGTGGCCTCATCCGTCGCAGCGAGAGACGCACCGGTGTCGTCGCCGGCGCGCGGCCGGAGCATCGTCGCGGCGGTCGGTGCCCCCGACACCGTCACCCGACGCTGCCGTCGCGCGCTCCGGCAAAGCCGGTTCACGTTGGCCGCGCTCGCCGACGTCGCCGAACTCGCGGAGTTCGAGACTTCACCGACGGTCGTCGTCACGGTTATCGGAGGAGACGGCGGGGATGCGGACGTGGCTGCTGTCGCGTCCGTGCATGCGACTGCGCCGGACGCCAAAGTTCTGTGTCTCGCCGATTCGGTCGACTGGCGGGCGGTCCGATCGCTGATGTGCGTCGGCGCCTCTGCGTTCGTGCTCCTCGGCGAGCTTCACGACAGGTTCGCGGCTGCCGTCGAGGCCGCCGCCGGCGGGCATCTCGTGTTGCCCGGGCAGCTGCGCGAGGCGCTCGCGCAACCCATGCTCTCGACTCGGGAGAAGCAGATCCTCGCGCTGATCGTGATGGGGCTTTCGAACGCGCAGATCGCGAAACAGCTTTTCGTATCCGAGAGCACCGTGAAAGGCCACGTCTCTTCTGCGTTCCGCCGGCTCGGCGTCCGGTCTCGCAAAGAGGCGGCTACGCTCATCCTCGACCCGGAACGCGGCTTCGGCGCAGGCATCCTCGCCATCTCGGGCAACGAACGCCGGCGTGGTCCCCGGCGCTAAACGCCGCGCCCCCGACCCGACTGTCGTCGGCGCCGGGGGCGCGAAGTCGAGCTCCGGACTAGCCTCAGCTGCTGGTCTTGCAGGTGAGCAGCGAAGGCGTGTTGCTCTGGAAGCCGGTAAGGCCGTACCCCGTGCACTGCGCGGCGTCGGCCGTGGTCGTGTTGCCGTTGCCGAGCGTGAGATCGGCGACGGTGCCATAGTGCGTGACGACCGGCGGCTCGTACTGCTCGTAGTAGGTCATGCTATTCCTCCCGCTGTGGATGATTGCGCGGTTGGTTCGAGCGTAGGGAGGCCCTCTAGGCCGGTCAAGGCCGAAAAAGTACGGCTAATTCCGGCGCCGCGGCACCGGCGGGTTTCGCCGCCCCGGCACCGGCTCGGTCACGCCCCTCGTCCCGCGGCGGCGGCGTAGTGCGCGGCGGCTTCGTGTGCTGCATCGGCGGCGACGCTGCTGCCCGGAAGCGTGTCTCCGAAGTGGCGTCGCGCCTCCGCTGGCGTTCCGGCAAGGCGGAGGAACACGACGGCGAAAATGTCACCGTCGCGGCGCTCGTCGACGGGAGCGACGGCCCTTTTGTCGAGACGACACACGGTCGCCTGCGCCTCGTCCACGGGTGCGCGCCTGACGGTGTTCAGCGCCTGCGCGAGCGCGCTGCGCGCTTCGTCGCCCTCGAGTCCGACACGGCGTGCACGGTTATCACCCGCGACCGCCTGGGGCTGGCCCCCTTGTTCACGCGCCGGGTCGGCGGCGCGCTGTGGGCGGCGACCGAGGTGCATCCGCTCCTTGCGCTCGAACCGGTCGCGTCGGATCTCGACGCGCTCGCCGCCTATGTCGCTGGCGTCGAGTATCCGGAACAAACCGGCTGGAGCGGCATCGAGCGCGTCCTTCCAGCGGAGTCGGTTACCGTCGACCACGGACTTCGTCTCCAGCGTCATCGTTACTGGCAACCGCGGGCGGCCACGCGCGAAGTTGGCCGCGAGGAGGCGGTGGAGACGCTGCGCCGCATCTTCCAGGCAAGCGTCGAGCGCGCCCTTTCTCGGAAGACGGCCGTCCTGCTGAGCGGCGGCCTCGATTCGGCCGCGGTCGCCGTCGCGGCCGCCGTGACTGCGCGTCCCGCGCTCGTGACGGTGAGCCATCGCGGTCTCGACGCGGACGAGACGAGATATGCAGCCGCGGTCGCCGACGCGACCGGGCTGTCGCTCGAGGAGATCGCCGGCGCAGACGACGCGTGGGACCCGCTCGAGGATCTGCGGACCTTCGCGTTCCCGCCGATGAAGCTACCGACCGGCATCTACGACAGCGGGCTTCGTCGCGCGTCGGAGCTCGGTTGCGACCGAGTCCTCGACGGGCACGACGGCGACGGGGTGATCGGCGCGACGTACGCCGAACTGGCGAACGCCGTGCTCGACGGGAACGTGTCCGGGATCGCCGACGTCGTCCGGCAACTCGGGGCAGCGGCCACGGCCCGCGGCATCCTCGGCGACTTCGCGCCACCTTCGCTGCGCCGCCTGTTGGGGCGGAGCGCGGACGGCGACGCTGCCGCGACACACGTTCCGTACTTCGGCGGACGCGTCGGCAAGCGGCTCATCCGTCGTTTCCAATGGCGTGCGCCGCGAGCAGGGTGGCTGCACGAGCAGGTGCAGCCACTCGTGCCGCCGTCGACACAGCCATACGAAGAGAGCGAGCTGCTCGGCGCGCGTTGGGCAGTCGACGTCCTGCACCCGTTCGCGGACCCGCAACTGGTGGACTTCGCGGTCTCGCTGGCGCACAAGGTGAAGGCGTCGCCGGCGCGAACGAAGCCGTTGCTGCGCGACGCACTGCACGACCTCTTGCCGCCGTTGATCCGCGACCGTCCCGGGAAGGCCGAGTTCAGCCCCGCCATCGACCGGCGCGTCGACTTCGACGCCTGTTACCGGTCGATCCGCGACTCGAGCGTGCGGCTGCCGGACGTCGACTACGGCCGGCTGTTCCGCGACGCCGCGAAGCCGCGGCACAGCCGTGTGCTGTGGACGCGGCTGACGCTCGCGCACGCGTTCGTCGAGGTCGGAGCAGGCGGCCTTTGATGCAGCTGGCGGCCTGCCACGGCATCGGCGTGTCGCCGGCGGAGATCGGGCTGGACCTCGGCTGGTTGAGGGTGCCGCCGCACGCGGACGTGCGGGTCGATGTCGTGGAGGAGGTTCCCCGCGATCCGGAAGCACAGCTCGTATGGGAGCTCGAAGAGCCCCCGGGGTTCGGACTTCCGAGCATCACGACGCAGACATGGCAGGAGCCCGACGGCAGCACATGGCTCGGCAACACGCTCAACATGTCGTTGCGCGTCGACTACGACCGCCGTGCGGTCACGGTCGCTCCGAAGGGCGGAAACCGGCAGGTTCTGCTCGAGGCGCTGGCGAGCGTCGCGCTTCCGCTCGTCGCGCAACGCGCAGGCTCGCTCGTGCTCCACGGTGCGGCGGCCGCCGACGACGGACACGCCGTGCTCATCTGTGCGCCCGGCGGGAGCGGGAAGTCGAGCCTCCTGATGGGGCTGGTCGCAGCCGGTTGGAGCGCGATCTCGGAGGACCAGTGCGTGGTGACGTGGGACGGGGGCGGGAGCCACCGGCTGTGGCCAGGTCCGACGTGGGTGCGGCTGAAGCAGGGAGTGGCGCCGAGGACGCTCGTCGTGGGAACGGCCCCCCGGTTCGAGGCCCTCGACAAGGTTGCGTGGGACCTCTCGCCGTGGATCGCGCACGAGCCGGCACGGCTCGAACGGCTCGTGATCCTGGAGCCGCCGGGCGGAGACGAGATCGTCTGGGAGCCGGTCGCGCCGCAGAACGTGATCCCACTGCTCGCGGGTCAGGTCACGTGGTTCCAGAGCGAAAGCGACTTCGCGCGCGCCGCCCTGCCGCAGGTCGTCCGGCTGGCGATGGAGGTGCCGGCGACGAGGATGCGCCTGCCGTTCCGCGAGGACTGGCTGCCCGAGGGTCTCGCGCTGCTGGGCGCGACCGAGCGCTTCGCGTGATCGGCGGATTCGTCGTCGTCGTCGGTGGCGAGATCGACCACGCGGCGCTCGACCGAGCCGTGCGCGCCTTCCGTTGGCACGCGGGAGCAGCTGACGTCCGGCGGATCGGCGACGTCGTCGTCGCGACGCTCGGCGGCGGCGACGGTCCTGCGGCGGACGGCACCGTCGCAGGGGGTGCCACCGTCGTTCACGGCGCCGCCCCGCGCCCGGTGGCCGAGCTCGAGGCCGACGGGCGGCGGTTCGCCGCTGTCGAGATCCACGACGGACGGATCGTCGCCGCACGGGATCCGCTCGGGCTCGCTCCGCTCTTCTACCGCAAGGTGGGGTCGACGACGTGGCTCGCGACCGAGGTCGCACCACTGGCGGCGGTCGCGTCTACACGGCCGGACTTAGAGGCGCTCACGCTCCAGGTTGCGCTCGTGCCCGACGACGTCCGCACCGGCTACGAGGACATCTTCAGGGTGTTGCCCGGGCACCGGCTCGAGCTGACTGCAGCCGGGGGTCAGACGCAGGTTCGTTACTGGCAGCCACGCGCGTTCTTCGGGACGTACCGCGGGACGCGGTCGGACGCCGAGGCGGAGCTGCACGCTCGGCTGCTCGACGCCGTCGACCGAACGCTACCCGTCGACGGCGGGGGGCTCCTCCTGAGCGGCGGTCTCGATTCGACTGCAATCGCCGCAATGGCTGCGCAACTACGCCGACCGGTCGAAGCCGTGCACGTCGCCTTCCCCGACGTGGCCGACGCCGCCGAGGAGCGCCACGCACGTGAGGTCGCCGCGGCGCTGGGATTCGAGCTGGACGTCGTGCCGGGTGACGAGGCGTCGTGGGATCCAGCCGACGACTTGCGGACGTCCGTCGTCCCGTACCTGACGCCGCCGCCGTACGCGGCGAATCGAGCGCTCGACCGCCTCGCGGCGCGTGATGTGCGTCTTGCGCTCGACGGAAACGACGGGGACGGCGTACTCGGCCCACTCGGTCGCGAATGGGGTGAGCTGCTCCTGAGCGGGTCCGTCGGTCGTCTTGTAGCGCTTGCCGGCAAGCACGGCACGCGAACCGTCGTCCACCGGATCCTCGTCGACATCGTTCCACCCGAGCTGCGCCTCCGCGGCACTCGTCGACGGCCGGTGCCGCCGCCGACCTACCTCCAGCAGCTCGAGCGATACCTCGGGGCGCCGCTTCACGGCCGCATGCGCGACGTCGACCATGAGCGCTGGCGATCGCCGGTCGGCGAATGGCGGTGGAGGCAGCTACGGCAGGTCGAGCCGGTGACGACGGTCCGGTTCGAGGAGCACGAGCTGCGCGCCGCCAGTTTCGGGATCGACATGCGGCACCCCTTCGCCGACCGGCGCCTCGTCGAGTTCCTCGTGTCGCTTCCGGCGGCGCTGAAGGTCGACCCGCTCCGCTCGAAAGACCTTCTCCGCAGCTCGCTGGCCCGCACCCCGTTCGGTCGTACCGTCGATCGGGCGGACAAGCCCGAGTACTACGGCGTGCTCGCGCGGCGTGTGGATCCGGCGCGGTGTCTTTCGATCGTCCGCGATTCGGGGATTCGGCTGCCGCACGTCGACTACGCGGTCGTCGAACGCGACGCCGACGCGGGTCGGGTACCGCTCGTGTTCCTGATGTTCCTGGCTCGCGCACACGCCTTCGCCGCGGCGTAGGCCGCTGTTACAGCTGCACGAGGCGCGTGTACTTCGACTCGTGCGGCGGGAGCAGCGGGAATCCGTCGATCTCGACCCACGCGTGCGCACCGAACTCGCCGCTGGCAGTCACGCCGATTACGAGGGTCGTGAACAGGTTGCGGCGCGCGAGCAGCTCGACGAGCACGAGCGAGCGGACGAGGCAGCGCTCGCCGCCGGGGACGTGATCGAGGACTCGTTCGACGGCGTTTGCTACGCGGCACGCGAAATACCGATCCAGCACGTCGGTGGCGTCACCCTCGACCGTGCCGCCGCGCGCGCGGGCCAGCGCGCCGGGGAGGCCGGTCCGCTTCAGTCGCCGGCGAAACCGGACGTGCGCCACGAGGATCTCGAAAGTCAGCGCGAGCTTTTGCGCCGTCGACAGGCGGCGGTCGGCCGCGACGGGCGCGCGCGGCAGGATGGCGCCCGAAGCCGTCACGCCTGCGCGAGCCGGATCTCGATCAGGCCGCTCGTCGCGAGATCGCGACACAGCCCGAGCATGTCCCGGCTGACGATCTCGCGGTCCCAATTCTTGCTCCGGGAGAGGTCATCGATCGCCTGCTCGACGGAGTCCGCCTGCTCGAGAGCCGCCAGCATTGCGCCCGCCGTCCTGTTGAGACCGTGGTAGGTGCCCGTGAGAAGGTTCAGTATCACCGTCTCCTCGACGAAGTCGCGGTAGACGACGTGCGACGGAACACGTCCTTTCGCCGCGAGCAGCGACGCGTCGTCGAGCAGCGCGTCCGAGTCGTCGGGAGCTCCCGGGGCGGGATCGATCACGGGATCCGTCATCTGCATATAGTGACCTCGGTGTCGAATGCCTGAAGTTGAACCGTCGGCGCGCGCAGGAGCACCAGGGCTTCATCGTCGGCTCTCGCGCGCGATGCGTCAACTCACCGTTTCGCCCGTGTTGAGCGGCTCCGAGGGCGGCGATACCTGCTCGAACGGCTAGTAGACGGTGAAAGGATTCGAGGTGGGTGCGACGAGAGCGTCGGATCCTGCGCACGCGGAGGACGGGGCGTACGGGTTTCGGATCCACGGAATCGCGGCGAGGCGCCTGCTCGGGCCCGCCTCGCCGGAAGCGCCACGCCTCGAAGTCGCCTGCGCGGTGGGACGAACGACGGCCCCGGTCTGGTCGCTGACGCTCGAGCAAGCGGAGATGCCGCTACAGGGGGGCGGCCACCTCGTCGTGCTTCGCAAGCCGTTGAGGGCGACGTACGTCGTGCCGCAGCCGATAGATGACGAGGCGCTCGTTCACCCGTACCTCGTCCCTGCCGCTGCGGTCGCCGCGCACTGGAACGGATGGAACCCGTTCCACGCCGGCGGCGTCGTCCTCTCGGACGGCGTGTGGGCCGTCGTCGGCGGGCGCTCGTCCGGCAAGAGCTCGTTGCTCGCGTCGCTGGCGCTCGCCGGGGTCCCGGTGGTCTGCGACGACCTGCTCGTCGTCGCCGGAGACAAGGTCCAGCCGGGTCCGCGGTGCGTCGATCTGCGCGCCGACGCCGCTGAGCGGATCGGGGCGGGAGAGCGACTCGGCGCGGTCGGCGGCCGCGAGCGCTGGAGGTTGACGCTTCCTGCGCTTCCGCAACAGGAGGCGCTGACGCTTAGCGGTTGGATCTTCCTGGAGTGGGGATCGGATCTCGGCCTCGAGGCGGTCGCGGCACCGGACCGGCTGACGCGCGTCGTCTCGCAGCGAACGATCCGAATTGCGGCCCCCGACCAGCGCCAGCTGTTCGCGCTGCTCGACCGGCCGTCCTGGATCCTGCGGCGTCCGCCCGACTGGTCGGCAGTTGAGGCTTCACTCGCCTTGCTCGACCGGTTGACGTCTTCAGCCGGCGGGTAGGCGGGTCAGCTCCCGAAAGGCCGGCGGGGCCGGTTCCCCGTCGACCCACGCATGCGCACGGAAGTCCGCGCTGCCCGTCACGCCGATCACGACGTCGCGCGGGACGCCGCGCGCACGCAGCCACGATTGAAGGACGAGCGCCCGCTGCAGGCACGTCGACCGCGCAAGTCGCAATACGGCGTGAACGCCGCGCGTTGCATGGTCCGGGACGCGAGGTGGTGGGCCGACCCGGACCTCGCGGTAGCCGCCCACCCGAAGCTGTCTGCGAACCGACTCGAGCTGCACGACCGCCCACCACGCCGCGCGGAGCGTGGCCAGGTCGAGGCGCCGCAGCTTCGACAGGCGGCTCACGCCGCGAGCCAGCCGCGCCGCGCGAGTGCGTCGACGAACGCCGCCACGTCAGTTCTCGCCCGCGGTTCGTCGATCCCGTACATCTCCACGAGCCGAGCAGCGAGGGTGTCCTGAGTCGCGCCGGAGGCGAGCTCGTGCCAGAGCAGCGTCCCGCTGCCGTTGATCGAGATGTAGGTGGACGTAACGGGGTCGAGCGCGACGATCTCCCGCTCGATCTCCTGCCAGGGCACGTGGTCGGCCCGTAGGCGAAGAATCTGCTTCGTGCCTTCTGCCGTCACCGGAGGAGCGTCTCCCGCACCTTCAGCCGGGTCGAGTCGCGCTCGCGTCGTCGACCTGTCCCACACGCCTCGACGAGGCGGAGCCGAAGCTCCTCGGCCAGCGCAGGCGAAGCCGCGAAGGGTGACTCCCTCCCGTTCGGGCGGCGTGCGATCTCAACCGCGTCGCGAAGCTCTGCCTCCGTCTGCGCGACGTGGGCGAGGCCCTCGTCGTGGAGCCTGAGGGCGAGCTCGAGCTGGTGGTCGTCGACAGCCTCGCGGAACCGCCTCAGCCGCGGTACGAGGATCGGACGATGGCCCGCGTGCAAGGCGAGCAGGACGGACCCTACGCCGGCATGGGACACGACCGCGCGAGCCGAAGCGACCAGCTCGGCGAGCTCCGGGAAGGGCGCGAAGTCGATGCAGCTCGCACGGCGCGGCGCGAGCCGAGACGAACCACGCTGCACGACCAGCGGTTCAGCCGTATCGAGCGCGTCGACGAGCCGCAGGAGACGGTCGAACGGGGCGCCGTTGGTTCCGACGGTGACGAGGATCATCTGGCCGTGATCACGCGCCCGGCGAACTGCATTCGAGGCGTCGCAGCGGCGAGCTCCGGCCACTGCGCGTACGCCCGCGAGACGACGGGGAGGACGAGCCGGCAGCTCAGCGACGGCCGCCGAGTGCGCGTCAGGCTCTCGACGTAGATGACGGAGATCCCGTGCAGGCGTCCGATCCAGGCGAACGGCACAGCCAGTGCGGCTCCGGTCGTCACGATCGCGCGGGGCCGGCGCCGGCGCACAAGTCGCCACGCGAGGACGCTGTTCCGGGTCAGGTTGAGGAGGTTGCGCGTCGTCGGCCCGAACGCGAAGGTGACGTCGGCGCCATCCAGGAGCGTTCGTGCGTCTTCGCGGTCGAGGGTCACCCAAGCCGTCAGTAGCCCTTCCTCCTCCCAGGCTTCGCGAAGGAGGTGGAGCTGCATCAAGTGGCCGCCGGCCGAACACACGAGCAGCACGTCGACGCGGCTCTCAGCCCGGCTTCCCGAACGTCCCACGCGTCCACCTTAGGTCGGTCGCCGGTCCCAGGCCACGGTCGAAGCGCCAGACGTGCGGCCTAGCCGGGCGGCTAGGGGGTTCGCACCCAAAGCTGCTCGATCGACGCGTTGGCCGGCGCTCGAAGCCGACCTACGATCGCGGCATGAGCGTCGACGTACCGTCGGGCAACGGCGGCCATCGTGCCCTCACGGCGCGTGAGCGTCAGGTGATGACGATGGCGTCGAGCGGCCTCACGAACAACGAGATCGCGCGGCGTCTCGAAGTCAGCGTGCACGGGGTCAAGTTCCACTTGGCGTCGATCTATCGCAAGCTCGGAGTCGCGAACAGAACCGAGGCGGCGGTCAGGTTCCTGCAGTCGTCTGGCGGCGCGGCCGCCGAGGAGGGTCGCTGATGGACCTGCGTCTGTACGGGCGCGTCTTGTGGAGGTTCAAGTACCTCGTCGTCGGCGGCTTCATCGCCGCGATCCTGCTCTCCATGCTCTCCTACTTCCGGATCACGTTCCAGGGCGGTCGACCACACCTGGCGTATCGGCACGCGGTGACGTACGCAAGCGCAGAGACGCTGCTCATCACCCAGACCGGCTTCCCGGCAGGTCGCTCGATCTTCCCCATGACGATCACCAGGGACGGAGCGGTCTCGAACTTCGCGGACCCCTCCCGGTTCTCTTCGCTCGCCGACTTCTACGCCTACCTCGCGAACAGCGATGCTGTCACCGCTGCTGCACAACGCCGGGCCGGGCGCGTCGTGGGTGCGTATAGCGCTTCGCCGGTCGTCTCTCACCTGTCGAACAACACGGTCGAGCCGCTGTTGCAGGTGCAGGGATACGGAGAGACCCCGGCTTCCGCCGTGCGGTACGCGAACGCCGGGGCAGAGGCCTTCATGCACTACCTCTCGAGGGAACAGGCGATCGCCCGTATTCCGCAGGCGCAGCGGGTCGTCGTCACCGTGTTGAATCGTGCAGCGGGTGCCGCCGTCGTGACCCCGCGCAAGAAGACGGTACCGGTCGTCGTGTTCGTGGCCGTGCTGGCGGCGACGATCGCCCTCGCCCTCTTCCTCGAAAACCTGAGGCCGCGCATCAAGGCCGTCGAGGGCGGATACGAGCGCGAGGCGGCCGAACCCCGCCGCTCTACGGCGTAGCGCCGCGTGAGGCCGCTCGCCGGAAGCGCCGCGCGGACGCCGGTCGCCCCGGCGCTCGCATTCCTCCTCTTCGGATCGCTCGTCGCCGCAGCGATCACAACGACCGCACCGGTGCAAAAGCTCGCGCCAGTCGTGTTCGGCGTCGTGCTGCTTGCCGCCAGCTACCGGTGGGTGCTGCGGTGGCGGAACCTCGTCCTGCTGACCGTGCTCGTGATCCTGTTCATCCCGATGCGGCGCTACTCGCTGCCGAGCAGCCTGCCGTTCCAGCTCGAGCCGTATCGCGTCGTGGTCGCGTTCCTCGCGCTCGCTTGGATCACCTCGTTGCTGATCGACCCGCGTGTCCGCCTGCGACGCACCGGCGTGGAAGGCCCCTTCGGCCTGTATGTGCTCGCGGTCTTCGTTTCGATGGTCCTCAACGCCGGCCGTGTCGCGGCCGTGTCGTCGATTCTCACGAAGACGTTGATGTTCACCGCAAGCTACTTCGTCATCCTGTACCTGCTCCCGAGCGTTCTCTCGCGTCGCTCCGACGTCGACGTCGTCATCAAGACGTTCGTGACGGGCGGCGCACTCGTTGCGCTGGCTGCGGTCGTGGAGTCGCGGACGAACTACAACGTCTTCAACCACCTCACGAAGGTGATGCCGTTCCTCCATCTGGGCCAGCTACCGTTCCAGAACGGCGTCGATGCCACAGGAATGTCACGCGGCGGGCGTATCAGGGCTTATGCGTCGGCCGAGCATCCAATTGCACTCGGCGCCGCGCTCGTGATGCTGATGCCGCTCGCCTTCTATCTGGTGAAGCGAACAGGACAGAAGCGCTGGTGGGCGTGCCTCGCGTTCATGCTCCTTGGCCTATTCGCGACGGTTTCGAGAACAGGCTTCCTGATGCTGATCGTTTCGGTGGCCATCATCGTCTGGTACCGGCGACGCGAGATGAAGCGCTACTGGCCGGCGCTCCTGCCGGCGATCGTGGTCATCCATTTCGCGGTGCCGGGAACTCTTGGGACGATGGTGCAGTCGTTCTTTCCGAAAGGCGGCCTGATCGCGCAGCAGACGCATCAGAACGTCGGCAGTGGCCGTCTCGCTACCCTCGGCCCCGTCATCCACAGCGAGTTCGACCCGCACCCGATCTTCGGCGAGGGCTTCGGCACTCGTGTCTCTGGCGACAACGGTCCGAACGTCAAGGCCAACGCGCCGATTCTCGACGATCAGTGGGCAGGCGTCCTCGTGGAAACAGGCGTGTTCGGAGCATTCGCGTTTGCGTGGATCTTCGTGCGAAGCGTCCGGATGCTCGGGAGATGGGCGCGGGAGAACGACGACGCCGACGGGTGGCTCGCCGTAGCCCTCGCCGCCGGAATCGGCGGATTCGGTGTCGGGATGTTCACCTTCGATGCCTTTTCGTTCATCCAGGTGACGTTCGTCTTCTACTTCCTCATTGCGCTCGCCGGCGCCTCGTACGCCCGCTTCACTCGAATGAGCGCGCTGCGGCGAGTCGCGGCTGAACCGGCCCGCTGACGGGTCGCCGAGTTCCAACCGGTGGCAACCCAGCCGGCCTCCGCGACCCGGCGTGGTCGGCGTCGGCTAGTTCCGCCCGGCAGCTTCGCGCCAGCGCGCCGGCAGGCGGCGAAGACGCTGTTGTTCGCGTAGGTAGTGACGAACATCCTGATCGGCGAGCCGTGACTCGCGACGCAGCGCAGCGCCGACATATCCCGAAACCATCGCGACGGCGGCTGGGTTCTTCAGCGCGTGATGCGCGGTGCGGAGCAGGAGGTACGTGAACCGGTACCCCATGTAGTGGGCGCCCACCCCCTGACGTCTCCACCGCGCGGTGGATGCACCGTCGCGCTGCCCGACCCGTCGGTGGTGGTAGAAGGGCGCGTCACGGACGATTCGCGTCCTCCAGCCGCGTACTGCGGCCTTGAGCTCGTCGATGCCGTCCCAGCCCAGGCGCTCCTCGAGCGGCAGAACGTCGTCGAGGCACTCTCTTCGGTAAAAGCGCGATGCTCCTCGAACGTGGTCGCCGGTGACGTTGATCTCGACCCAGCGGCCATCACGCTCTTCGTAGCAGCTCCCGCCGGCTATGCCGAGGCGGTCGTCTGCCGCGAACGCGGTCAGCACGCGTTCGAAGTAATCGGAAGCCATCGACGTATCGGCGTCCTGCTTCACGATGATGTCGTGCTCCTCCGGAAGCAGCGCGAGGCCCGTGTGGAACGCGCGCACGACGGGGGCGCCCGGACCCGCCGTCGGCGCCGCGGCGGCCGTCGTGCTCTCGGCCCACTCGTACTGCCGCGCCAGGGCGGCGGCGACCTCCGGCGTGTCGTCGCTCGAGCCGTTGTCGACGATCACCCAACGGGCGGGCAACATCGTCTGCTCGGCCAGGCAAGAGGCGAGGCGCTGCAGGTTGGCGCTCTCCTCGCGCACGGGCGAGATGACGGCGTACCGGAGGGCCACGGTCATACCGCGATGCGGCGCGCCGACTCGACGCTGTCGGATTCCGCTGCTGCGTACGACCGCAGCCACGAATCGAGGATCGTCACGGCGAGCAGAAGCTGCGCTCGACGCGGGAGGGCACAGATGCGCTGCCGCTCGAAGAGTGTTCTAACGCCGCTCGCATCGAGGTAACCCTGCGCAGCGACGCGTTCGGCCAGCGCAGCCTCCTCGGCCTCGTCGCGGAAGCTACTGCTCAGCCACCGGTCGACGCCGCCGTTGAAGAACCCGACCTTCTTCTTCGTGAGCGTCTCTACCGGGACGAGGCCGCGGGCGGCCTCGCGGAGCACGTACTTCGTGGTCGAGCCGCGAAGCTTGAGGTTCGACGGGATCGACGCACAGAACTCGACAAACGGATGGTCGAGGAAGGGGACGCGGACCTCGAGCGAGTGAGCCATCGACGCACGATCGAAGTAGTGCAGCATGTCGTCGGGTAGTGAAAGCTGAGCGTCGATCGAGAGCGCAGCTGCGAGGGCGCCGCTTGCGCCGCAGGCCAGAGGGCGCAGCGCGGAGACCGTGTCAAGGCGCGGCGCGCGTCCGAGAATCAGCGCGAGCTCGTCCTCCGTCGCGATTCGCTTCGAAAGGAGCGCGCGCGTCGCAGGATCCGGCTCGCCGACGAGCTCCGCGAGTCGCGGCAGCTTCCCCGGGCCGCGCCTGGCGAACGCAGCCGCCGGCGCTCGCAGGAGCGACGGAACGCGCTCCCAACGCGCGGCGTACGCGGCGTGCAGGTGATGGCGGTACCCGGCGAAAAGCTCGTCGGCTCCCTGGCCCGAGAGCGCGACGGTCACCGATTGCCGGGCCAGGCCGCACAGGGCGATGAAGCCGACGACGGAAAGGTCCGCGACCGGTTCGTCGAGATGCCACACCACCTCGTCGAGCGACGGTCCCCGGCCTGCCAGCTCGAGCTCGTGATGGTCGGTCCCGAGAGCCGCGGCGACAGCCCGCGCGTCGGCAAGCTCGTTCTGCGCCGCGTTCTCGAAGCCCACGGCGAACGTCGTAACCGGCCTGTCCATCTCCTCGGCCATCAGGGCGACGATCAGGCTCGAATCGAGGCCGCCGCTCAGCATCGCGCCTAGCGGCACGTCGCTCATCAACCGCATCCGCACGGCGTCGCGAAGCCGCTCGCGCAACTCCGGCGCCCACTCCCGCACGTCGGCGCGGGGCGCTGGACCGGCGACGGCCGGATACTCCCAATAGCGTTCGACGACGACGCGGCCACCCTCGACCACGAGCCGGTGCGCAGGTGGGAGCTTCGCGACACCTGAGAGGATCGTTCGCGGCGCCGGGACGTAGCCGAGCGTGAGGAAGAGCTCGAGCGCCTCTGGGTCGACGGCCAGGACGAGCTCCCCGCTCGCGAGGAGGCACTTCAGCTCTGAGCCGAAGATGAGCCGTCCGCGGGAGTGTGCGTAGTACAGAGGTTTGACGCCGAGGCGGTCACGGACGAGCACGCCACGCCGCCGACGCTCGTCCCAGACCGCGACCGCAAACATCCCCCGCAACCGCTCGACGAACGAGAGACCGTGATCCTCGTACAGATGTGGGAGGACCTCGGTATCGCAGCGTGACCGAAACGAATGGCCTCGATCGCGCAACTCGCGGCGCAGCGCGTCGTGGTTGTAGATCTCGCCGTTCTGGACCGCCCAGACCGTCTCGTTCTCGTTCGCAAACGGCTGATGGCCGCCCTCGACGTCGATGATGCTCAGCCGGCGCGCGCCGAGCGCTGCGCCGTCAGTCGCGTACGCACCGCGGTCGTCCGGTCCCCGGTGCCGGATGATCTCGAGCATCGCCTCCAACCGCTCGGGAGACAGCGCTTGGTCGTCGAGATCCGCGTCGACGACGAACGCTCCGCAAATCCCGCACACGCAGAAGAGCGTAGTTCGACTGGTGCGACGGCTCCACAGGCGGAGGGACAGCGAGCCCTAGCCATTGGAGTAGTTGCGGCCGCTCGGCCAGCCGACGAATACTCCGGAGGTGGCGACGGCCGAGCAGATCCGCACCTTGCACTCATTCCCGCACCGCATCGGTGCCGGGCGCATCTGCACCACCGCGTGGTACGAAGTGGCGGAGGCGGCCGCTGCTGGAGTGAACTTGAAGGTCCTAACCGCCTCGGTCCAAAAGCCGCTGCCGCACCCGGTGGTGGCATATGAGACGTTGGCATGGCGGAACTTGCGCCTGCCTTTCCGCCTCGTCGGGGATATGCGGATGTTCGACTGGCACGATCGAATCGTCGCGCGTTACCTGACACGCGCGAGCTGGAAGCCGAACGTCGTGCACGCATGGCCGGGCGCGTCCGTTCGGACGCTCGAAGCCGCACGCGAACTTGGGATCGCGAGTGTTCTCGAGAGACCGAACGCGCACACGCGCTTCGCATATCGCGTCGTGGCAGAGGAGTGTGAACGCATCGGCGTGCCGCTTCCTAGAAAGCACGAGCACGCATTCAACGCCGAGCTGCTCGCACGCGAGGAGTCGGAATACGAGCTCGCCGACTTCATCCTGTGTCCCTCCGAGTTCGTCCGACAGACGTTCGTCGATGCGGGCGTTCCCGCGGCGAAACTGATCCGGCACTTCTACGGATACGACGAACGAGTTTTCTTCCCCGCCCCTGAACGAAGGGCCAATCCGCAGTTCACCGCGCTTTTTGTGGGCGTTGCTGCGGTACGCAAGGGCCTTCACTTCGCGCTCGAGGCGTGGCTTCGCTCCCCGGCCCGGGAGTCGGGAAAGCTTCGCATCGCAGGCGAGATTCTCCCGGCTTACGCCGAGCGGCTGCGAGGGATGCTTTCGCATCCGAGCGTCGAGGTGCTCGGCCACTCAACGGCAGTTCCCGAGCTGATGCGGGATGCGGATGTGTTCGTGCTACCGAGCATCGAGGAGGGGTTCGGCCTCGTCTGCACAGAGGCGATGGCGAGCGGAGCGGTGCCGCTCGTCTCGGCGGCATGCACCGATCTCTGCCAACACAACGTGAATGCCCTTGTTCACGAGGTGGGCAACGTACAGCAGCTCACGGAACACCTCACAGCAGTGTACGAAGACCGATCGCTACTCGAGCGGCTCCGGGCAGGCGGCTTGGAAACGGCACCGAGCATCACGTGGTCGGTCGCGGGACGGCGGCTGCGCGAGATCTACGCCTCGGTGTCAGATCGCGAGGACGGCGCAGTTCCCGCCGCTGCCTGACCGCGGCCTGTAAGCGTCAACCATGCTGACGAGGCGTACCCGCGGCGGGCGGCAGCGCCCTGTGAAGTGAACAATGCGTGCAGGAGCGAATCGGCGGTAAGCGCAGCCCGCTCGAGAGCCAAACCAGCTGTACCGCGGTGCTTCTCGGCGTACAGCAGCCGACTCGTCATCATCGTCCGAACCGTGGTGGCGCGAGGAGCGGAAGCGCCGCCGGCGTGGCTCACGGTGACGGTCGGGACGTAAACGACGTCCAGACCCAGTGCGTGGACGCGCGAGCAGAGGTCCATGTCTTCGCAGTACATGAAGAAGCGCTCGTCGAATCCGTCAAGCTCGTCGAGGACAGACCGACGCACGAGAAGACACGCGCCGCTCAGCCACTCGACCGAGCGCCGCGTCTCGTACGCGCGCGGGTCCGCGACGTCGTAGTTCAACGACGTCTTCGGGAGAAGGCGGTGCACGAAAAACGCATGGGCGATCGTTGCCGTGAGCGTCGGAAAGCGGCGCTGGGAGTGCTGCAGGGAACCGTGCTCGTCGACGAGGCGAGGCCCTGCAGCACCCACGCTCGGGTTCTGGTCGAGGACTCGGGCGAGCTCGAGAACGGCGAATGGGTCCGCGCGCGCGTCGGGGTTCAGGAACAGCACGAACGGAGCTGAGCCCTTCCGCCAGCCGATGTTGCAGCCGGCTGCGAACCCGCCGTTCGTCGACGAACGAACGAGCGTCAAAGGCAAGTCGGCAAGCGTCTCCGGCGTGCCGTCGTTCGAGGCGTTGTCGACGACTACGACGTTGAGGCGCTGATCCTCAGCGAGTGGTGCGACGCAGGCGCGGGCGTGATCGCGGCTGTTGTAGGTCACGACTACGACGTCGACGTCTGCCATGCCGCCGACGGTAGCAAGCGAGTTCGCGTGTAATTCCTTCCCCTCGATCGAGGGATGCACGCCCTTGTAGGGCCGGCCGATCCCGGTGACCGTGTGGAGAGCCGCCCTCCGCCGACCGCCGCGCCGCACTGCCGTCCTGACCGCCGTGCTTGCCGTCGCGGCGTCGATGGTCGCCCCAGCCGAAGGTTCGAGCCGCCACATTAACGCCGCTGCCGTTGCGCACCCGATCCGCGGGCTCGTTGTCGGGGGGACTAGGGCGCTTCACGTCGACGGCTCCATTCTTCGCCGCGTCCGCCGCTCCGGCGTCAACACGCTTTTCGTCGACGCTTCGACGCTCGGGCCGGCCAGGCGCCGCGTTCTCACCGCCAGGGCGCGTCACGCCGGGCTCCACGTCGTTCTCCTGTTCGAGCCGCCGGGACGAGCGTGGACGCGGGGACAGGCGCGACGCATGTGCCTTCGCCACGGAGTCGCAGGCGCTGCATGCGGTGTCTACGCGTCGCCGAAGAACGGTGCAGCTGTCGCTCACGACGAAGGCGTGGCTGCCGTGGCAGTCCGCGTCGGCACCGCTACGAACTTCGCACAGGTCATTCGATTGCGGCGCGAGACGCGTGTCGTAGGCCTCGTCTCGGTCGACACCGCTGCCGCATCCACGTCGAGAACGCTCGCGGCGCGAATCGCACGCGCGCAGGTGCATAACCTCGCTTTCACGCAAGTGCGGTTGACGCTAAGCGCGCTGGCTCGTTTTGCGCGCGTCGCGACACGCGTGGCGAACGCGGTGCCCCTGCGCTCCTCCCCTGCCACTGCGTCTGGAACACCTCCGGCGGCCGCAGCTGTTCCGTCGCCACCCAAGGCGGCGGTTCCCCCCGCAAGCAGCGCATCACCCGCGGCGGTTTCCAGCGGAACCAACAATGCGCCCTCCGCCACAGGAGGACCGTCCTCGGCCAACACGACAGCCTCGGGCGCGCAGACGGTCCGTGGCTCGACGGGAGCCAGCGCGGTCGCGGGACGCACCTCGACGTCGTCGGGTTCGGGAGGCACGCAGCCGACGCAGAGCATCGGCGGTTCCTCCAAGTCGACTTCGTCGCAGCCTTCGCCTTCGCCGACCCCGGCTCCCTCGTCGACAGGGGGTTCAGGCGGCGGCTCGAGCGTGCCGGAGGCTATGCCTGGCGCGGCCTCCGTCTGGGTTGCGCCGACCGGGGACGACTCCACCTGCGCGCGCGGCGATTCGTCGAAGCCGTGCCAGTCGCTCGGGCGAGCGTATGCGCTTGCGAGCTGTGGCGACTACATCTCGGTCGCTCCGGGCCTGTACCCCGCCCAGTCTGTCTCGTACGACGCGACCAAGGAGGCTTGCTCGAACGATTACGTGACGTTCGAGATCGCGGGCGGAACGGCGTCGTTCGCGGGCGTGACGGTTCACGCGGTCTGGCTCAGGTTCCTCGGGATTCCGCAATCGCTCCTCCAGATGTGGAGTGGCTCGCGGGCAGGCTTCGACCTTGGGCCGGTCTCCGTCACGAGCGGCAACCCGCAATTCGCTCAGTCGCACGACATCGTCTTCCAGAACGTCAACAGCAACGGCTTCTACGTGCTCGGCTCGAGCAGGATCACGTACAAAGGCGGGCAGATCGGTCCCGTCAACCTCGCGGCGGGAGGAGAAGACCTCGTTCACCAGAGCTCCGCAATCAACGGCTCGAACGTGTTCGCCTCGTATGGCAACACCTACGACGGCGTGTTCTTCCACGACCTTGTCAACCTTTCGGGCGGCGCGAACCCCGGCCATACGGATTGCTTCCAGTCGGATGCCTACATGGACCTCACGATCGAGAACTCCGTCTTCCTGAATTGCGCCGACGAGGACCTCCTGATCAACATCTACTCGACGACCGCGTCGAACTACGGAGCGTATGTCGCGGCGGGGCACGATCCCCTCGCAGGCGGCACGTTCGTGAACAACTGGTTCACCGGCGGCCGGACGAGCCAGCCGGTGCAGATCGGCAGTCCGGCCGGCGCCGATTGGTCGATGTACGGCGGTGTGTGCACAGGCGCAGGGACGCCCTACGGCGGTTGTATGGGCGACGACTCGTCCTCCGTGTGCCACAACATCAGCTTCCGCAACAACACGGTCGTCGCGGGGCAGGGCGGCCCGATCGTCGCCGTGAACTGTGCCGCCGGGACGTCGGCGGCTGCGCGCTCTGCCCAGGCAACGGTTTCCGTAATGGGGAACCTGCTGCCGACGCTCGGAACGTCTTGCGGGCTCGCGGTGACCGTCGGCAACTACTACACGCAGGCTGCGTGCGCCTCAGACACCGCGGCGACTGCCGGATCGCTGGCCGCGGCAGCGCTCGTGAATCCGAATGCGTGTTACAACTTCAACGCCCTGTGCGCGGGCGGAACCCCGTTCGACTTCCATCTCACCGCGGGTTCGGCCGCGCGCGGCAAGGGTGGCATGACAGGGATCGCGACCGACATCGACGGCCTTGCGCGGACGTTCCCCGCCGACGCCGGCGCTGCCCAGTATCACTGAGCCGACGCAGCCGCTCCTCGAGGGCGTTGCGATCTCGAACAGTATGCTCAGTGCGCGGACGAACGCGACCGCCGCACCGGTGCCCGAGCTTCACGCCAACGTCATATCCGCCGAGGAGGCGGCAGCTCGCGCGCAGCGCGTCGGCGTGTTTCCGGCGGCAGAGCTTTCGCGGCGGGCGCGGCTGTTCCGGGCGCTCGAAGAGGTCACGGGCGTCCGGTTTGCCGGGGCGCGGCACGCCGTCGACGACGTCCTGATCTCCTTTGACGAGGGACGAACGCACGTAAGCGACCACCTGCCGCGTGGTCGCGTCATCTCGATTTCCACCTCGCATCAGGCAGCGCGAACCGGTGAGCTCGAGTTCGCGGCGGGCTCGCCGCTGCGCCACCTCGGCGGACCGCACGTCGCCGCCCCGACGCTTCCCGACTCGAACCGGGCGGCGGGGGACGTCGTCGCGAGCGTCGACGGCATTCCGGTGTGGCTCCGAGGTTCCGACGAGCGCCTTCTCCTCACACCGCGCGAGCTCGACGAGGGGGAGACGCTTCGCGACCGGTTGACGTCGCAAGAGCGCCTCCCTCTGATCGCGTTGATCGAATTTCTCCGCGACCGCGGGCCTGCTCCCTGGATGCCGCCGCCGCATCACGCCGTGTTCTTGTTCGACGACCCGAATCTGCACAGGCGGCGCTACGGCTTCGTCGACTTCGAATCGCTCGCCGACTGCGCAACGGCGAACGGATACCACGCCGCGTTCGCGATGATCCCGATCGACGCCTGGTATGCGAGCTCGGGCGCGGTTCGGCTCTTCCGCGACCGCAGCGACGCGTTGTCGCTGCTGATCCACGGCAACGACCACGTCCGGAGGGAGCTCGGCCGCGAGATCGGACCTGACGCCCATCGACGCGCGCTCGCGCAGGCGCTGCGCCGCGTCGCGCGGTTCGAGCGCCGCTACGGCATCCGCGTCGACCGCGTCATGGCACCGCCGCACGGCGCGTGCAGCCGCGACGCCGTCGACCAGATGCTCGTACTCGGCTACGAAGCGCTTGCGATCAGTCGCTCGTACCCGTGGCAGGCGGCGCCCCCGGCCGACGATCCCGCCGCGGGCGCACGCCCCGTGGAGAGCGCCGCCCTCGGGCTGCCGCTCATCCTCCGGACGCCAATCGCCCGAGCGGATCGCCAGGACCTCGCGCTGCGGACGTTCCTTCGTCAGCCGCTCGTCCTGTACGGACACCACGACGATCTCGCCGGTGGCCCGGAGGTTCTTGACGCAGCGGCGGAGGTCGTCCGCGACGTGTCCGGAAGCGACTGGACGTCGCTGCAGGCGATCGCGCGGTCGCGCTACCAAACGAGGCAAACCGGGGATTCGCTCGAGCTCCGCCTTCTGAGCCGGCGTGTGGAGTTGCAGCTTCCCGCCGGGGTCGAGTCACTCATCGTCTCCAGCGCCCGTGTGCTTCGCGAGTGCGACGAGCTGAAAGTTGCGGTCGGCCCCAATGGCCGCGTCGTCGCGAGCGTCGTCGCGCGAGACCATGTACGACCGGAAGCGGTCTCGCCGCCGCGACCGCGACCGTGGCCAATCGCACGGCGCGTGCTCGCCGAGACGCGTGATCGCGTTGAACCTCTACGGCTACGGGTCCGCGGCGTCCCGAAGGTCGGCTGAGGCCGCGATCGCTATGTCGTGCGGCTGCGAACGCGGGCGGGAACGCCCGCGACCACCGTCTGGGCCGGAACGTCGCGTGTCACGACTGCACCCGCGCCGACGAACGCGCCCTCGCCGATCCGCAGGCCGCCCAGGACGACCGCCCCCGAACCGATCGAAGCGCGGCGTTCGACGACGGTGCGTGCAAGTTGCCAATCGTCGCTCTGCTGCAGTTCGCCCCGCTGGTTCGTGGCCCGCGGAAACTTGTCGTTGATGAACATGACTCCATGCCCGACGAAGACCTCGTCTCCAATCTCGACCCCGTCGCAGATGAACGTGTGGCTCTGGATCTTGCAGCGGCGCCCGACAGACGCTCCACGCTGGATCTCCACGAAGGTGCCGATTTGCGTGCCGGCGCCGATCGAACAGCCGTAAAGGTTCGCGAAGGCGTACACGCGGACGTCGTCGCCGAAGTCGACGTCGTGGAGGAGTCTGTAGGGCGCGTCGTTGGCCGGGCTGTCAGCCACGCCCGACGTGGCGGTGAAGCGCATCGACGACGCGTTCCGCCTGCTCCCGCGACATCCCTGGGAACAGCGGCAGCGACAGACACTGGTCGGCTACGGCCTCGGTGACGGGGAACTCGCCGCGGCGGTAGCCGAGGAACTCGAACGCGGGCATCAGGTGAATCGGGTAGGGGTAGTGACGACCCGTCCCGATTCCGTCCTCGCGTAGGGTTTCTGCGAGGCGGTCAGGCTCGGCTACCCGGACCACGAACAGGTGCCAGACCGGCTCGCTGCCGGGTGCGACAGGCGGCACGATGAGTCCTTCGATCCCGGCCAAAGCGCCGCGGTAGAACACGGCGAGCTCCCGGCGTTCCGTGTTCCAATCGTCGAGCCACGGCAGCTTGTGGGCGAGGGCAATCGCCTGGATGGTGTCGAGCCGCGCGGTATACCCCTGCAGCTCGTGCAGGTACTTCGCGCGCTGCCCGTGCTCGCGCAGGGCACGCGCGGTCTCGGCGACCTCCACGCGATCTGTGACCAGAGCACCCGCGTCGCCGAATGCGCCCAGGTTCTTGGCCGGGTAGAAGCTGAAGGCGGCCGCGTCGCCGGCCGCTCCCGCCAGGAACCCGTCTCGTGTGGCGCCGTGTGCCTGGCAGGCGTCCTCGAGCACCGCGAGCCCATGCTTGTCCGCTAGCGCGCGAAGCCGCGTCATGTCGGCCATCTGCCCGTAGAGGTGGACGGGCAGGAGCGCCGCCGTTCGCGAGGTGATCGCCGCGGCGACGGCATCGACGTCGACGTTGTAGTCGGTGAAGGTCGCGTCGACGAGCACCGGCGTCGCGCCTACCTGGGTGATCGCCTCCAGGGTCGCCGCGAAGGTGTTCGCGGGAGCGACGACCTCGTCGCCGCGCCCGATTCCGAGAGCGAGGAGCCCGATGCGGAGCGCGTCGAGACCGCTGGCCATGCCGATACACGCGCTCGTGCCGCACCAGCCGGCAAATGCGTCCTCGAACTCCCGTACCTGCGGCCCGTTGATGAACGCGCCTGTTCGGATGAGCCGTCCGAACTCCTCGACGATGCCGTCTGCGAGATCCTCGTGCGAGGGCGCGAGGTCGAAGAACGGAACGGCGGACTCCGCCGTCGGATGCGCTTCGCGGGTCACTGCGTCGCAGCCTACTCAGGGGGACGCCGTTTGCATCCCCTGAGCTGTGGGACGTGCTGAAACCCCCAAAAGGTGTAGGGCGCAGTCCGTACGGCCGGTTTTCCCGGGTCCGGTCTGGCTTGCGCTGGTTCGTTGAGCCAGGCTTGTCGCTGGGAGCGGCTGTTGGCTCCCGCGTCGGGCGATGCGGAAAGGGGGTCCCGTCGTGTCGGGCAATGCGATCGATCTGTCGAACGCGCGCGGCGAGGGCGGTGCCTGTCAGAAGGTGGTTCGTTGACGACGACGTCGTACCCGATCGCGTTCCACGGCGAGGCTGCTGAGCGCGCCGGCGCACTTCGCCAACGGTGGATTCGGCCGCGCCGTCTCCTCCTGCTCGCCGACATAGCGGCCCTGCTGTTGGCGTTCGAGATTCGAGAGCTCGCCGACGGCGTTCCGGCCGCAGCAGGTCTCGGCCGTGTACTCGCATTCGCTCCGGCGACCTTCGTCTGGGTCGCGCTGGCCGCCGCCGCCGGCCTCTACTCGCGCGACCGGAGGCGGATGTCGCACTCCACCGTCGACGAGCTCGCCGACCTGGTGAAGACCCTCACGCTCGGTGCATGGCTCGTATTCCCGATGACGTGGCTGTTCGGCATCGCCAAGCCCGATCCGCGTGGCCTCGTCGTGTTCTGGGCAGCCGCGGTCGGACTGACCGCGGTCGGCCGTGCGACGGCTCGCGCGGCGAGTGCGCGCGCCGAGCCCGTCGCCGAACGGACGCTGATCGTCGGCGCCGGCGACGTCGGGCAGCTGGTGGGTCGGAAGTTGCTGCAGCACCCCGAGTACCGCCTCCAGCTGGTCGGGTTCGTCGACGCGAATCCTCGCGACCGCCGTTCCGAGCTCGCGGACGTCGCCGTCCTCGGCCGCCTCGACGAGCTCCCGCGGCTGATTCGGGACCTCTCCGTCGAGCGCGTGATCGTCGCGTTCTCGTCCGAGCCCCACGAGGACCTGCTGAACGCGATTCGTGCGCTCCGCAGCCTTCCGGTTCGCGTGGATGTCGTGCCGCGCCTCTTCGAGCTCGTATCTCCCGGAGTCGAGCTGCACGAGGTGGAGGGACTTCCGCTCGTCGGCCTCGCGACCGCGCCGATCTCCTCGGCCGAGGTCGCCGTCAAGCGCGCGCTCGACATCATCGGGTCGTCGCTCCTGCTCGTGCTCTCCTCGCCGCTCTTCGCATACGCCGCCTGGTGCATCAAGCGCGACTCCCCCGGACCGGTGTTCTTCCGGCAGACCAGGCTGGGCGGCGGGATGCGCGAGTTCACGCTGCTCAAGTTCCGGACGATGACCGACGGCGTGCGTGACGACGCGCATCGCGCGTTCATCAAGCAGACGATGAGCGCGTCGTCCAGCGTCGGGACGAACGGCCTCTACAAGCTCGAGAACGAGAGCCGCGTCACCCGCGTCGGACGGTGGCTGCGCCGGTCGAGTCTCGACGAGCTCCCGCAGCTGCTCAACGTCCTTCGTGGCGACATGTCGCTCGTCGGCCCACGCCCGTGCATTCCCTATGAGACCGAGAACTTCGCACCCCACCACTTCGAGCGCTTCCGGATGCCTGCGGGGATCACCGGTCTCTGGCAGGTGACGGCGCGCGCACGAGCCACCTTCGGCGAGGCGCTCGACATGGATGTCGCGTACGTCCGGGGTTGGTCGCTCGGCCTCGACCTTCGGCTTCTCCTCAAGACGCCGTTGCAGCTCCTGCGCGGAGGGACGGCGTGAGCGTGGACTTCGATCGCCCGGTGCGGATCGCCGTCGTCGGACTCGGCTACTGGGGGCCGAACCTCGCGCGCAACGTCCAGGACATCGAGGAAGCCGAGCTCGTCGCGCTCTGCGACATGCGGCCCGGAGTCCTCGAGACGTTCGGACGCCGCTACCCGGCGGCGGCGACGCACGCCGATTTCGAATCCCTGCTCGCCCGATCCGATGTCGACGCCGTGGTCATCGCGACGCCGGTGGGGACGCACTTCCCGCTCGCGTCGGCCGCTCTGCGCGCCGGGAAGCACGTATTCGTCGAGAAGCCCTTGGCCGCGTCTGCCGACGAAGCCGCGCTCCTCATCGACATCGCAGATCAGCGCGACTTGGTGGTCATGCCGGGACACACGTTTCTTTACAGCCCGCCGGTGCTGCTCATCCGTGACCTGATTGCGAGCGGCGAGCTGGGCGAGATCTACTTCATCTCGATGAGTCGCGTCAACCTCGGCTTGCACCAGTCCGACGTAAGCGTCGTCTGGGACCTCGGCCCGCACGACTTCTCGATCCTGCGCTACTGGCTCGACGCCACGCCGTCTCAGGTGAGCGCCTTCAGCCGCGGCTGCATCATCCCTTCGATGCCCGACGTCGCCTTCATCAACCTCGAGTTCCCGGGGTCAACCATCGCCCACGTCGAGCTCTCGTGGCTGGCGCCGAGCAAGCTGCGCCGGACCACGATCGTCGGTTCGTCGAAGATGGTCGTGTACGACGACACGAGCATCGAGCCGGTCCGGATCTTCGACTCCGGCGTCAACTTCCCGAACCCGGATGGATTCGGCGAGCACCGGCTGAGCTACCGGACCGGCGACATCGTCTCTCCGTCGGTGGCGGCGAGTGAGCCGCTCCGGGCCGAGCTCCAGGACTTCTGCGCCGCTGTTCGCGACGGCGGCGTTCCGCGTTCGTCGGCGCTTCTCGGGTACGAGGTGATCCGGATGGTCGAAGCGGTCGACCAGTCGCTGTGCGACCGTGGGGCGCGGGTTGAGCTCGTCGCTCCGCGTGCCGCCTCCGCGGTCGCGGCCGTCGCCTGAGGGCCTCTCGGCCGTGTCGGTCGAGCCTCGGCTGCTTCGGCTGCCCCATTTATCGTCCGACGCTGTAGTGAGTCAACCAACGCCGCCGAGCAAGCTACGCGGGCTGACCGGCCGGTGCGCGATCCGGCTCTATCGCTTCGGCGCGCGCGCACGCAACAAGGTGTTTTCCGTCGCAGCCGGCGGCGGCTTCGCGTCGTTTGGCCGACGAAGCGTGGTCGAGATGCCGGTGCGGATAACCGGCGAGCATCGGATTTCGATCGGTGACGACGTTTTCCTCGGCGCCGGCTGCTGGCTCCGCGCGCACCCTCATGCCGACGGCGTGGCGCTTGAGATCGGGAGCGGGACGAGCGTTACAGGCGCCTGCGTCTTCTCGGCGCAGGAATCTCTTCGTATCGGCCGAGACGTCCTGATCGCGCGGAACGTGTACGTCGCCGACCACCAGCACGCGTTCGAGGACGTCGCGCGCCCGGTGCTCGCGCAGGGTGATTCGAAGGTCCGCGGCGTGGAGATCTGCGACGGCGCCTGGCTCGGTCAGAATGTCGTCGTAGGCCCTGGTGTGCGGATCGGGCGAGGCGCCGTCGTCGGCGCGAATTCTGTCGTCCTGTCCGACGTGCCGGATTACAGCGTGGCCGTGGGCGCGCCTGCGCGAGTCGTCCGCACCTTCGGCTGAGTCCGCCCGCTCCTGGCTGAGTCCGCCCTCTCCGCCTTCGTCAGCGACCGCGCGTCCGACGCCACCGCGACGCCGCGGGACCAAGTGCGCCGTCGTGGACCGACCGGGGTGCGAAGGCGTGACGCAGCGCGAGGCCGGCACGCCGCAGCTTGTCGCGCGTCGAGTCGCCCTCGGCGAGGCGAACCGTGCCGACGAGCTGGCGCAGCGAAAGTGGTGCCGCGCGGTGACCGGGGAATGTCCAGAAAGGGGACAGCACCTGCTCGAGGTGCGCCTCGAGCACCGTCCGCTCGCGCACCGCCGGCAGGTGTCGCGCCCACAGCGACAGCGGCACAGTGGTCCCCCCTGCGAAGAGTGCGTCTGTGGCGTCAAGGGACGTCCGGTAGACGCTCCCGAGCCCCCAGTCGCGCGCGAACGCGGCCGCCTCCGGCCGGTCCACGCCTTCCGTCACCGCCGCGAGGTCGATCATGTCGCGCAGCGCGCGCAATGGTGTATGGGCCCACGCGTGGGCAGCGATCGCGACTGAGTTGTGCGCCGGGGACAGCGTCAGAATCGTGTTCGGCATCGAGTACGACGGGCGCGCGTCTGAAACAACGTCTTCGAACGTCGGTGCGGAGAGGCCGTCGGGCCACTTCAGACGGGTGTGCAGCTCAATTTTGATCGGTAGCGACGGCCAGATCAGCGGGCGCAGGTGGTGGATGTCGACGAACAGCTCGGGATCGCTCACCTCGACGAACCCTGCGTCGATCAGCTTTCGCTGTGCCTCTCGCGCGTCGGGCACCAGAAGGTCCACGTCGCCGTACGCGCGCGCGTGATCGGGGTACAGGTGAGCGATCTCGGGCCCCTTGAACAGGATCATCGGCCCGTCGACGACGGTGCGGATGCGCTCGAGGACGACCGGCGCCGACAGCGCGGTCGCTCGTACGACTCGCTCGTGCGCCTGGAGCCACGCGGGCACCGTTGCTCCCGCGCGCCGAAGGCGCCAAGCGCCGAGCAACTCCACCCCGTGAGCCGCTAGCGCCTCCGGGGGACGCCCCTCGATGAGCTTCGCCACGCGCTGCCAGAGCCCGGAACTCGCCGCCGCGTCGTCGCGTGTGGCGACGCGGAGCGCCGCGCGCTCAGTAGACACCGAGGGTGCCACGCCGCCGCTCGCGGAGGAGCGCACGCTGGAACGCGAACACTCCGAGGGAGAAGACGAAGAGCGCGGACGGAATCAGGATGAGGAAGTCGCTGCCGAGCGTCGACCAGCCCGCGCCGCCGATCAGCGCTTCGCGCATCGCGGTCATCGCGCGCGCGAGCGGGTTCGCGTGAGCGACGGTCTGGAACCAATGCGGCATCAGTGTCAGCGGGAAGAATGCCCCCGACCCGAGTACGAGGAGGCTCGCCGCGAAGTTGATGCCGCCGCTGCCGCGCCGGAACGTCAACTGGCCGGCCGCCGAGAGAATCCCGAGCCCCCAGACGAACGGGATGAACGCAATCAGGATCGCCACTGTCGGAAGCAGTCCCGACGCGTGGAAATGTGCGCCGAAAGCGACGACGATGAAGAGCAGGAAGAGCAGCGTCCGAATCGGGATGTAGATCGAGTCGTAGACGGCAGACCCGAGCTGGATCGTGATCATCCGCGTCGGGGTCAGGAGCAGCGAGTCGAGCGTGCCCATCAGCTGCTCCTGGCGGATCGCCGCGCCGACTCGACCGAGGCCGAGCTGGATGAACGTGCCGAAGATGATCCCGACGGCGACGAATTCGATGTAGCCGGCGTGCGCCCCGTCGTACGTCGGCATCGCACTCGGCTTGATCAGCTTCCCCAGGAAGGTGAAGAGGAACGCCTCGAAGATGAGATTCGCCGCGTCGGTGACGAAAACCATGCGGTAACTCCACGCGGTGAGGAAGTCCCGCCGCATGAACGCGGCGAGCTTCGACGCTTCCGCGCGGAGGCCGACTGCCGGGACGACTTCGCCGACCATCGTCACTCGGCGCCTTCCCTCGTGAGATAGAGGAACGCGTCCTCGACCTTCGGTCGCTCTTCGCGGCAGTCGAGAATCGTCAGGTTCGACGCCGACAGCGCGGCGAAGACGTCGCCGAGGATGGCGTCCCGCTGCAGCGACAGGCGGTACAGACCGTCGCCCGCGGCGGGTGCGACCGCGGCCTTGAACTGGACGGCGTCGCGCACGAGGTTGAGGAGGCGCTCGCCCGACGCGCCGCCGTTCGACAGCGTCACGACGTAAGTCGCGGCGGGCGAGCGCTGCGCCAACTCATCGACGGTGCCGCGGAAACGAACCTCCCCGTCTGCGAGGACGCTGACGTGGTCGGCGAGCGTGCTGATCTCCTCGATCCTTTGCGTCGTCCAGATGACCGCGTGGCCGCGGTTCGCGAGGTCGCGAATGAGGGTGCGGATGGTCTCGGCGCCGGCAGGGTCGAGATCGTGCGTCGCCTCATCGACGAGCAACGCAGGGGGGTCTACGAGCAGCGCCCTCGCGACCGCGAGGCGCTTCAGCATGCCGTGCGAGTATTCGTACGCGCGCTTGAACGCTGCCTGGCTGAGCCCGACCTGCGCCAGCGCCTCGGAGGCGCGGGCGACGGCCTGGCGGCGGCTGAGGCCGTGCAGGCGTGCGAAGAACACGAGGTTCTCGAGCCCGGAGATGCGCAGGTAGAACGACCGGTCGCTCGACGGGATCAGGCCGATCGGAGCCGGGCCGCGATGGCGTCCCGGATTCGGCCGCGTGTTCGCAATCGACACCCGCCCGCGCGACGCCTCCACGAGGCCCGTCAGGATGCGGAGGAACGTCGTCTTGCCTGCGCCGTTCGGCCCGAGCAGCGCGTGGATCTCGCCTGCCGGAACTTCGAGCGAGACATCCCGGAGCACCCAGCGGCCCCCGAACTCGCGCCAGACATGGCGGGCACTGATGACGGCAGGCGTATGCTCGCGTTCGGCGATCATCGTTCGCTCGAGGCTCGATCCGGTGCGGTGAAAGGCGGTGTGTCCGCCGGCCGCGTCCTCACATCGTCGTTCACGTGCAGCGGAGGCAGCAACTGGCCAATCGGGCAGGTTCATGACGCCGTCGCGATCCGGCGCAGCCGATACCTGCGAAGCTCGTCGAACACAGTCGGGTTGCGCCATGCACAGACGAGCAGGTATGCGGCCGCGCCGACGACGACCGATGCGACCAGGCGTAGCTGCGGTGCGGCGTGGTTCTGCTCGAGGAAGTGATCGAGCGCGAAGACGAGGAGCGCCATCGCCGCCGACGCCTCGACCACGCCGCGAAGCGCGCGGGCTACCGTCGACAGCCGCACTCCGATCGCCCGCGTCGCGATGTGGAGGTTGACGGGCACGATCACGCACGTGTTCGTCAGGGCGTAGGCGAACGCCACTCCACGCACCCCCCAGTGAAGCCCGACGACGAATGCGGTCAGATCGAGGGCGAAGGCGAACGCCGTCATCCGCACGAGCAGTCCGCTCCGGTTGCGGCTTTGAAGGACGCCCCCGTTGAAGGCGACGAGCGACTGGATCAGCGCCACCCACGCCAGCACCTGGATCACGGGAATCGCCGGCGCCCACTTCTGGCCGAGGACGACATGGACGAGCTCCGGGCAGACGAGGATCGCCCCGAGCATCGTGGGGACAATCGCCGACGCAAGCAGCCGCAGTGCTCGAAGCCACAGGCGCTGCATTGCTTCCACGTCGTTCTGCAGGCTCGCGAGCGCTGGGATCAGCACGTTTTGCGCCGGCCACACGAGCCGCTCGGCCGGAATGAGGATGACGCTGTAGCCGATCGAGTAGATGCCCAGCGCGTGGGCGCCGAGGAACCGGCCGACGAGCAGGTTGTCGGCGTTGCGGTCGCCTTCGGTCAGGAATCGCGAGGCGAAGACGTTCGTGCTGAACGTCGCCATGCGCTTCAGGCTTGCGAGCGAGAACGCGAACCTCGGCTTCCACGGCGAGACGGCCCAGATCGTCACCATCGACGCGAGCCCCAGGGCGAGCGCCTGCAGGATCAAAGCCCACGGGCCGAGTCCTGCCGCGGCAGATGCGATACCCACGGCGGATGCGACAACGGCCGCGAACATTCCGCGCAACTCGAGCGCCTTGAACTCCATGCGCCGCCAGAGCAACGACGCCTGCGTCGTCATGAGCGCGCCGACGACGAGGCCCGAAGCGACGGCGACGAACATCCAGCGCACGCGCGGCTCGCCGTAGAAGGCGGCTACGTACGGTGCCGCGAAAAATGCCCCGGCGAAGCAGATCGTGGCGACGCCGAGACCGGCCCAGAATGCGGTCGCGCAATCCTCCTCCGTCAGGTCGGGCAGCTGGACGATGCTCGCGCTGAAGCCCACGTCGCTCAGCAACTGGATGAGCCCGGAGAACACCAGCACCAGTCCCGCGATCCCGAAGTCTCGGGGGGTCAGCATCCGGGCAAGGATCACGACCATCGCGGTGCGCGATACCTGCGCGGTCACCTGCGTCGCCGTCTTCCACAGCATTCCGCTCCTCATCCGAGACCCGATGAGGGAGCCTTCGGGGCGTGCCGTCGCCGCGGCGACCGAAGCGCCGGGCTCAATCGGGACGACGCCTGCCGGCGCTTCACCGGTCGCTTCGATGGAGAGATTCGTCATGGCCGGCGCTTGCTCGGAACGTACAGCCGCACTTGGCCCGGCACACCTGCCCGATGAACCAGACGATTCGGGTTCGCCTAGCCGAGTGGCGAGGTGATCGACCCACGGTGCAAGGGAGCGGCCGCCTCCGGCCAAAGGGGAGGCGGCCGCCGGGACGTCGTCCCTGCGGTCGTCGTCGGCACCCCGGCGGCGCGGGCGTATCACCCGCGAGGGGTACCGCCGGCGACCCCTTTGGCCCGTCAGGTCGCCGGACGGCCCCCGCCGCAGCCGATCCGAGTGACTGGGATTGGTCGGTGCGGTCGCGGCGCCCGCCGCGGCTGACGGGCGATCCGCAGCGCGAACTTACGACGTTCGCGCCCCTCGTTACTACCCCTCACGCGTCTAGATTCATGCGCGCCGTCGTCGTCGAATGGACGGACCGCGCGCAGCCGAAGCGACATCGGCAGCGGGACGCCGTTCCTCGCTCCGCAAAAGTCTAGGTTTCGCGCCACCTATTTACACGGTGGCGGCCATGACCTATATAGACATTCTGACTGGGAATCGATCGAAAGGCGGCTCTTTCGATGGGGAGTGGAACTGCGGCACGTAGGGTCGTGTTGTTCGACCAGCATCCACTTTGGCTGGATGCACTGGAGCAACTGCTCTCGCAGGACAAGATCGAGGTGGTCGGGAAGTCGACCGACCCCGAGGAGGCGGCGGAGCTCGTCGAGGAGCTGAAGCCGGACGTCTTCATCTCGGAGCTCAGCAGCGGCGAGGAGATGGACGCCGAGCTCGAGAGCGTCCGGCGCGCCCGGGCGGCGCATCCGGACGTCCGGACGGTCGTGCTGACGCCGTCCGACGACCGCGACCAGATCGACGCCGCGTTCGACGCGGGCGCCGGCGTCGTCTGCGTGAAGACGGCCGCGCCGGACGACCTCCTGACCGCGATCCGGCAGTCGTTCTGCCACTCGATCTACGTGGCGGATCTCAACGCGCGCCGCTCGGCGCACGTTGCGGAGCGGCGCCGGACGGAGGTCCCGGAGCTGACGAAGCGCGAGCTCGAGATCCTGCGTCTCGTGGCGGAGGGCTCGTCGAACTCGCAGCTCGCGCGGATGCTGTGGGTCACCGAGCAGACGGTGAAGTTCCACCTGTCGAACATCTACCGGAAGCTCGGCGTCGCGAACCGCACCGAGGCCAGCCGGTGGGCGCAGCTGAACGGCCTGCTCGGGCCGGCGCCTGCGGCTGAAGCAGCAGTCGCGTAGAGAAAGAACGCGCGCGGGGCGTGCCGGCGCGAGCCGGTGCGCCCTTCGCGTCGCCTCAGCGGCGCGCGCTCGCGAGGAGCCGGAGGCCGTCCCGGCCGCCGGCGGCGAAGAACGACGCGGGTGCGACGGCCGTCACCTCGGTGTTCGCGCTGTGGATCGGGCGCAGGTGTGACGCGGGTGCCCAGCCACCGCCGGGGGCCTGCGCGAGGTGGACGCCGTCGAAGCGGTAGAGGAACCCGTTGCACGTCGGCGAGCCGCCGTCCCAGCTCTCGGCCGTCGCGATGGGCGCCCACCGGTCGTGGCTCCCCGGCAGCCGGATCGCGCGGCTCACGGGACGGCCGTTTACCCACACGCGCCACCAGCCGTGGTGTGCGTGCATCTCCAGGACCGCGACGTGGACCGGAGCGCCGTCCTGCACGTTCTGGCGCACTGTGTGGTACGACGGCTCGCGGCCGGGACGGGCGACCTCGTAGTAGATGTCGTTCGCGCCGAGGAGCGGGAAGCTGCTGAGCCCCACCTGGATCCACTCGTTTGTCCCGTTCGGGCCCTCGCCTGGACCTCCGAGCCCGACCCAGCCGGCCACGTGGCCCGCAGAGATCAGCGAGCCGAGCGGGGTGAGGACGCCGCTGACGCCGAACGCAGGGTCGACGGCGGCCATCCCGGCGTAGGTGTAGGTGCCCGCGCCGCACGCGAGCGCCGAGGGCGCGGCTGCGGCGGCGAGCGCCGCGAACGCGGCTGCGAGGACGAGGCGAGTCGCGAGTTTGCGGCGAATCGAGCGACCCTTCACGCGCTCTTCTGTCGGCGCGCCGCGCGGCGGCGCTCTCCCTCCAAAGGGTGATTCGAGACCCTACGCGGCGAACCGCAGCGTCAACACCGCGTGCTTGCCGCGGCCGTCGACGGCGCCGATGCGGAGCACGAGGCGCCCGGATGCGCCACGTGCGTACGGAAGGACGAGCGCGACCGGCGTCGCACCGACGACGGCCGGAGCGGCCAGGCGTGCGCTCTGCTTCGGGTAGCGGACCGTCCCGACGCGGCTTCCCGCGCCGAAGAGAAGGGCGTGCCCGCGGTACGAAGCGGTCAGGGTCAGCCGCGCGGGCTCGTCGGTCGCGAGCGCGCCGCTGATCCGGAGCGTCGAGCCGACGACGCGCGCCGTGATCCCGGACGTGCCGCAGCGGCTCGCGAAGAGCCGCGGCGCCGTCGTCGAGCGCGAGAAGGGCAGCGCGAGCGGTGTCGCAGCCGGATCGGCGGACGCCGTGAGCTGCAGCGCGCCCGCGCTCGCGCCTGCGGCCATGCGCACGACGACGTTGACCTCGCGCCCGGCGGCCGACGCCGCGGAGAAGGAGGTTGCCGGTGCCCGCAGCTGCGCGCGGCCGATGCGCGTGCCCGGCAGGAGCTGGATCGGCTGCCCCGCGGCGTCGGTGACGGCGAGCTGGACGGCCGTCTGCAGCCGCGCCTCGATCGTCGTCGCGAGCATCAGCGTCGCCCCCTGCGGCCGCGCGCGGAGCGGGGTGCCGAACGACGAACAGCCGAGCGCGAGCAGCGAAGGATGCGCTCCGGAGCCGCCCGAGCCGCCGGAGCCGCCCGACCCGCCCGAGCCCCCGCCCGAGCCGCCGGAACCGCCCGAGCCTCCGGAACCGGAGCCCGAGCCGCCGCCGGTCCCGCTCGCGGCGCTGCAGTCGAGCACGAGCGTCGTCCCGAGATGACTCGGCGGCACGCTCATCGTGTCGCTCTCGACGGTCGTCTGCGTCGGGTCGCCCGGCGCGTGGCAGTCCGACTTCTGGACGATCACGCGGTAGTAGCCCTGCTTCACCGACCAGCCGAACGAGCCGGTGCTCGAGCTGAGCTCGGGGTTCGTCGGCGTCGTCGGCGAGAGGATGTCGCTGCCGCTCGGCACCTGCCCGAACGGTCCGTCGGGGGAGCTCGAGACGAGCAGGGTGACCGTCGCGCCCGCGATCGGGCTGCCGTTGACGTCGACGATGCCGGTGCACGACGAGCAGCCCGCCTCGCGTGTCGTCGCGGCGCGACCATTCGCCCCTGCGCATGCGACCGCAGCCACTGCGGCGAGGACGCCGAGTTTCGCCCCGACGCGGAGCGTTCCCCCCTGCATGCGCCTAACCGTGCACCACGCCCGGTGGGGCGGCAACTCGCCGAACGGATAGGTTCGAAATCCTATGTTGCCGAGCCCTGCGGCAGTGATGAATATGGGTGACGTACGTGCAAACGACGCAGTCGGACGCGAGATCGGGGGCTTGATGTCCATGAGCGATCACACGATGTGCTCGGCGGATCGGCCGGCGCCGACCGTTTCCGAGTACAGCGCGCCGTGCATCGTCGAGATCGGTTCCGTCGTGGAGTTGACGCAGGGAGGCAGCCCATTCCTCCCGATCACCAGCGACAAGACGTACACGATCTCGTCGATCACGTACTGATCAACTCCGGGCGCGGGCCCTTGCCGAGGCACTCGGCGGGGCCCGCAAGCGGAGCGGTATCCGCAGCGGCTCCTCGCCCGTTGTCGAGCATGTGAGACACCCGCTCGCGCTGCTCCTGATGGTCGCCGGCCAGGCCGCGCTGGCGCTCTTCGCGCCGTCTGTCGCAATCGGACCGGCCTTCGCGAGCTTCGTCGCGGCGGGTCTCGTGCTGGCGCGTTAGGGCCTTCGCGGCACCCCCGACACGGGGAGTACGATGGTCGCCTCGGAAAAGGGCAAGCGTTTGTACCGCCTGTCGCGGCGGAAGAGAGGAATTGCGTGTTCGAGAGATTTACTGAACGGGCTCGTCAGGTCGTCGTCCTCGCACAGGACGAGGCGCGTGCGCTCAAGCACAACTACATCGGCACGGAGCACATCCTGCTCGGTCTGTTGCGCGAGGAGGAGGGGCTCGCTGCGCGCGTGCTGGAGTCGCTCGACATCACGGTCGAGGAGGTGCGCGCGCAGGTTGCGCGCATCGTCGGCCAGGGCGACGAGGTCACGACCGGCCAGATCCCGTTTACCCCGCGAGCGAAGAAGGTGCTGGAGCTCGCGCTGCGCGAGGCGCTCTCGCTCGGACACAACTACATCGGCACCGAGCACATCCTGCTCGGGCTCGTGCGCGAGAACGAGGGTGTCGCGGCGCGCATCCTGCTCGACTTCGACGCGGATGCGGAGAAGATCCGCAACGAGATCATCCGGATGCTGTCGGGCCCCGGCCGGCGGCAGGGCGGCGCGCAGGGCGGCGGCGGCGAGAAGGGCAAGAGCTCGAAGCTGCTCGACCAGTTCGGCCGCAACCTGACGAAGCAGGCGCAGGAGGGGAAGCTCGATCCGGTGGTGGGACGCCAGACGGAGATCGAGCGCGTCATGCAGATCCTCTCGCGGCGCACGAAGAACAACCCGGTCCTGATCGGCGAGCCCGGGGTCGGCAAGACGGCCGTCGTCGAGGGCCTCGCCTCGCGCATCGCCTCGAATCAGGTGCCCGACATCCTGAAGGGCAAGCAGATCTACACGCTCGACCTCGCGGCGCTCGTCGCCGGGTCGAAGTACCGCGGCGAGTTCGAGGAGCGCCTGAAGAAGGTGATGAAGGAGATCACCCAGCGCGGCGACATCATCCTGTTCATCGACGAGCTGCACAACCTCGTCGGAGCGGGCGCGGCCGAGGGCGCGATCGACGCGGCGTCGATTCTCAAGCCGGCGCTCGCGCGCGGCGAGCTGCAGACGATCGGCGCGACGACGCTCGACGAGTACCGCAAGTACCTCGAGCGCGACGCAGCGCTGGAGCGGCGGTTCCAGCAGATCCGGGTCGAGGAGCCGACGACGGACGACACGGTGCAGATCCTGCGCGGGCTGCGCGACCGGTACGAGGCCCACCACCGCTGCAAGATCACCGACGAGGCGCTCGAGGCTGCCGCGACGCTCGCGGACCGCTACATCCAGGATCGCCATCTCCCCGACAAGGCGATCGACCTGATCGACGAGGCCGCGTCGCGGATGCGCATCAAGACGATGACGGCGCCGCCGCGCTACCGGGAGCTCGAGGAGGAGATCGAGAAGGTCCGGAAGGACAAGGAAGCCGCGATCGAGGGCCAGGAGTTCGAGAAGGCGGCCTCGCTGCGCGACAAGGAGCGCAAGCTCACGCAGAAGAAACGGGAGCTCGAGGAGCAGTGGCGCGAGTCCGAGCAGACCGAGCAGCCGGAGATCGGCGAGGAGGAGATCGCCGACATCGTCTCGATGTGGACCGGCATCCCGGTGTTCAAGCTGACGGAGGCGGAGTCGCAGCGGCTCACGCGCATGGAGGAGGAGCTGCACAAGCGCGTGATCGGCCAGGACGCGGCGATCATCGCCGTGTCGAAGGCGATCCGCCGCGCGCGCGCGGGCATCAAGGACCCGAAGCGGCCGACAGGCTCGTTCATCTTCCTCGGGCCGTCGGGCGTCGGGAAGACCGAGCTCGCGCGGACGCTCGCCGAGTTCCTGTTCGGCGACGAGGACGCGATGATCCAGATCGACATGTCGGAGTACATGGAGAAGCACGCGGTCTCGCGGCTCGTCGGCTCGCCGCCGGGGTACATCGGCTACGACGAAGGCGGCCAGCTGACCGAGGCGGTGCGGCGGAAGCCCTACTCCGTCGTGCTCTTCGACGAGATCGAGAAGGCGCACCCGGACGTCTTCAACATCCTCCTGCAGATCCTCGAGGACGGGAAGCTGACCGATTCGCAGGGTCGCAAGGTCGACTTCCGGAACGTGATCGTGATCATGACGTCGAACATCGGGTCGGCGTCGATCTCGAAGAACGTCGCACTCGGGTTCAACCTCTCGGACGAGCAGGGGCTCTCCTACGACGACATGAAGACGCGCGTGATGGGCGACCTGAAGAAGGTGTTCCGCCCCGAGCTGCTCAACCGCATCGACGAGATCATCGTCTTCCCGAAGCTGACGAAGGACGAGATCCTCCAGATCGTCGACCTGCTGATGAACCGTCTGCGCGTGCAGATGGCGGAGCACGAGGTGACGATCGAGCTGACGGACGAGGCGAAGGACCTGCTCGTCGAGAAGGGGTGGGACCCGACGATGGGTGCGCGCCCGCTGCGCCGCGCGATCCAGCGTTACATCGAGGACCCGCTCGCCGACTTCGTCCTCGGCCGCCAGCTCGAGCCGGGCTCCACGATCCTCGTCGCCCGCAAGAACGCGGAGGAGGTCGACATCACCGTCGTCCCGCCGGCGCCGCCCGAGGCGATCGGCGTGGGCGCGGCGCCCGACGCGCCCCCCGCGACCGCGGACGACTAACCGGGCTGCTGCGGGGGGCCGGCTGTCGGCTGGCGCCCCGCGTCAGTCGTCGAGCTGCCAGACGTCGTCGCGCAGGAGCGGGATCTCTGCGCCGTCGGCGGTGATGCCGTCGACGTCGACGTCGGGGCCGCCGACCATGAAGTCCGTGTGCACCGTCGAGACGTTGACGGCTTCGCCCGCGTCGCCGTCGACCGCCTCGGCGTACGCGGCGCCGTAGGCGATGTGGCAGGTCGCGTTCTCGTCGAAGAGCGTCTCGAAGAACGTCACGCCGAGCTGCCCGATGCGCGAGGTGCCGTCGACGAGCGCGATCTCGCCGAGGTAGGCGGCGTTGTCGTCCGTCGCGAGCTGGCCGCGGATCACGTCCTCGCCCTCGTCCGCGCTCAGGTCGACGATGCGGCCGCCTTCGAAGCGCACCTCGAGCCCCTGCACGACGCGGCCGTAGAGCGCGAGCGGCCGCGTCGACCGGACGTGTCCGTCCGCGCGGAACTTGTCCGGCGTCGTGAACACCTCCTCCGTCGGCATGTTCGCGACGTACGGCAAACCCTGCGCCGTCTGCGACTCGCACCCCTGCCAGCGCGACTGCGGCAGCAGCCCGACGGTGAGGTCGGTGCCGGAGCCGCGGAAGCGCACGGCGTCGAGGCGCAGCTGGTTGAGCGCCGCCGCGCGGCGGCCGATGCGCGCGACGTGCTCCTTCCATGCCGCGACCGGATCCTGTTCGTCGAGCCGCACCGTGTACTCGACGAGCTCCCAGAGGCGGTCGACGTCCGGCTCCCCGAACATCTGCTGCGCCCAGCCCGCGTTCGGCACGCCGATCACGACCCAGTTGTTGAGCTGCTCGTTGATCTGACGCGCGTTCTCCTCGGCGTACTCGATCATCCGCGCGCGCCCGACGCGGCCCCCGGGGAGGTCCGCGAGCAGGTCGGGCTCCGCGTCACCGGTCAGCGCCACGACCGCCGCGCGCTCGTCGCCCGTTGTCCGCGCGCGGCGCAGGAGCCACGGCGGCGTCCACGACAGCACGTCGTCGGCGGCGCCTTCGATCAGCGCGCGCCGGACGTGCTGGTCGGTGTAGTAGACGTCGACGTACGACGCGCCCGCGCGATAGGCAGCGCGCGTGACCGCGCGCGCGACGTCCGCGTGCTCCACGCGCGCAGTCACGTCGACGAGCTGGCCCGGCTGCACGTTCGCGCCGACGCGGACCGCGAGCCCCGCGTACCGCTCGATGCGCTCGGCGCGTGCGCTACTCAAGAACCCACGTCTCGTCGCGCATGATCGGCACCGCTTCGCCGCCGGCGCTGAGGCCGTCGATCTCCAGCTCCGGGCGGCCGACCATGAAGTCGGTGTGCACCGTCGACATGTTGAAGCCGTCGCCGGGCTCGCCGTCCATGCAGTCGGCGATGCCGAAGCCCCAGGCGATGTGGCAGCTCGCGTTCTCGTCGAACAGCGTGTCGAAGTACGTGAGCCCCGTCCGCCCGACGCGGGACGACCTCTCGACGATGGAGAGCTCGCCCAGGTAGCGCGCGCGCTCGTCCGAGTCGAGCTGGCCGCGGACGACGTCCGCGCCCACGTCTGCGTCGACGTCGACGATGCGACCGCCCTCGAGCGTCAGCCGCAGTCCTTCGACGACGTCGCCGAGCAGCGCGAGCGGCCGTGACGACGAGACAACGCCGTCGGCGCGCCGGCAGTCCGGCGTCGTGTAGATCTCCTCGGTCGGCATGTTCGGGACATAGCGGCGGCCGTCGGCCGTCAGGTAGCGCGCGGCGGTCCAGCGGGCGTTCGGCAGCAGCCCGACGGTGAGGTCGGTGCCGGGCCCGTGATAGCGAAGGGCGTCGAAGCGGCGCGCGGTCAGCTGCTCGGCGCGCCGCTCGAGCGTCGTCATGTGCTCGTCCCAGGCCGCGACGGGATCCTCCTCGTCGAGCCGCACGCAGAATGCGACCGCTTCCCACATCCGCTCGACGTCCGGCTCGCCGAAGACCTGCTCGGCCCATCCGGCGTTCGGGTACGCGACGCCCGTCCAGTTGACGAGGCGCTGCATGAACATCGGCAGGACGATCTCGATCGCCTCCTTCATCCGGGCGCGCCCGACGCGCTCGCCGTCGAGATCCGCGAGCAGCTTCGGCTCCGGGTCGCCTGTCGTGCCGATCGAGGCGTTGTGGCTCGCGTGGCGGTAGCGCTCCTTGATCCACTCCGGGCTGAACTCGAGCGCCTCGTCCGGCCCGAGCTCGATCATCGCCCGCCGCACGTGCTGGTCGAGGTAGACGACGTCGACGTACCTGGCGCCGGCGCGGTACGACGCGCGCGTGAGCGCGCGGACGAACGGCGCGTGCTCGACCGGTGCCGTGATGAACACCGTCTGACCCTCGCCGACGTTCGCGCCGACCCGCACGGCGAGCTCGGCATAGCGCTCGAGCCGCGAATCCAGCTCAGGCGGCATGGAAGCGGGTGCGGGCCACGGCGGCTGACAATAGAGGGTGGGATATCACGTGTCGAGCGGGACGTCGTCCCACGTCGACCCGTCGCCGCATAGCCAGTTCAGCGCGTGGTGGCGCTCGACCGCGATCGAGTGTGCCTCGGTGCGCTGCTCCGGCGTCAGGTGGCGGTAGACGGTGTCGTAGGCGCCGAAGTCGCCTCGCACCGGCGCGGGCAGGAGCCCCTGCTCGTAGCCGCGCATCGCCGTCGCGGCGACGAGCTGGTCGGCCGTCGAGAAATGCTCCGGGAGGTCGAGCGCGCCTGCGTCCTGCAGGTCGGCCGTGCGCGCGCGCCAGTGCCACAGCCGCGCCGTCCGCCGCTCGAGCTCGACCTCCTCCTCCGCGCGCAGGCGCCCCTCGTCGAGCGCAATCGCGCACGTCTCGTCCGCGTCGAACGGCGTGTCGTACGGCGGCAGCTCGACCAGCTGCAGCGCCCACAGCAGCGTGCCCAGGGCCTCGCCGCGCCAGACTGCTTCGACGACGGCCTCGTCCTCGGACGGCAGCCGGTCGAGCGCGGCGCGCAGCTCCGCCTGGAGCGTGCGTGCGCGCTCGACCACCTCGTTCTGCGCGCGGTGCTTGCGGCGGGCCACCGCACGCGACATTAGATGAACACGCGACCGCCCTCGGTGACCGTCTCGCCTCGGTCGCCGCCTCCGACGTCGAATCGTTTCCGCTTCGCTGCTCGATCGTTCGACTCGCGTCACAGTGCCGTCGGAAGCGGTGGCTAGCGTGACGGCGATGGCGAAGGCGGCGGCGCTGCAGCACGTGTGCACGGAGTGCGGCACCTCGTCCGGGCGCTGGCTCGGGCGCTGTCCCGGCTGCGGCGAGTTCGGGACGATGGCGGCCGAGCTGCCGCCGCGCGGGCCCCGTCGCGGCGCCCGCTCCGGCGCCGGGGCGCCGCGGCCGCCGCTTCGGCTCGTCGACGTCGTCGCCGAGGAGAGCGAGCGGATTCCAACCGACGTGACGGAGCTCGACCGCGTCCTCGGCGGCGGGCTCGTGCCCGCGTCGCTCGTGCTGGTCGGCGGCGAGCCGGGCGTCGGGAAGTCGACGCTGCTCCTGTCGGCGCTCGGCGCGATCTCGCGCTCGCGGCGGGCGCTGCTGATCACCGGCGAGGAGTCGGTGGCACAGGTCAAGCTGCGGGCGGCGCGGCTCGGCGGGTGCGGCGACGTCGAGATCCTCGCCGAGACGGAACTCGAGGCGGTGTGCGAGGCGATCGAGCGATGGGCCCCTGCGGTCTGCGTGATCGACTCGGTGCAGACGCTGTGGTCGCAGGAGGTGGGCTCCGCGCCCGGATCCGTCTCCCAGGTGCGTGAGGCGGCGGCGCGCCTGCTGCGGGTCGCGAAGGAGGCAGGGGTCGCGACCTTCCTCGTGGGGCACGTGACGAAGGACGGCGCCGTGGCGGGGCCGCGCGTGCTCGAGCACCTCGTCGACTGCGTGCTGCAGTTCGAGGGCGACCGCTACCACGAGCACCGCATCCTGAGGGCCGTGAAGAACCGCTTCGGCTCGACGAACGAACTCGGCGTCTTCGAGATGACCGGCGGCGGCCTGGTCGGCGTCCCTGACCCCTCGGAGCTGTTCGGGAAGACGCACGACGGCGAGATCGGGGCCGCCGTCACCTGCACCCTCGAAGGCACGAGGCCGCTGCTGCTCGAGATCCAGGCGCTCGTCGCGGCGACCGATCTCGCCATGCCGCGACGGGTCGGCACCGGCGTCGACCCCAAGCGGCTCGCGATGATCGTCGCCGTCCTGTCGCGCCACGCCGGCGTCGCGCTCGGCGCGGCCGACGTCTTCGTCAACGTCGCCGGCGGCGTGCGGATCGACGAACCCGGAGCCGACCTCGGAATCGCCGTCGCGATCGCGTCGGCGGCGCGCGGCGTCCCGGTTCGCGAGAACCTCGTCTCGTTCGGCGAGATCGGTCTGACCGGCCGCCTGCGCCCCGCGACGCAGGCCGACCGCCGCGCGGAGGAGGCCCGGAAGTTCGGCTCGCGCACCGTCCTCGGGCCGGGCACGGAGACGCTGCGCGCCGCGCTGGCCGCCGCGTTGTCGGAAAAGGCGTCCTAGCAGGGATTTCGCGAAAAACAGCGGATTTGCAGGGTTTCTGGTACCCTGAAGTCCTTCGCCGGCGAGCCTTTCGGGCCGCCGGCACTTTCGCGACTACGGAAAGAAAGGGCGCACTTGTACAAGGTCGGCGACAAGGTGGTGTACCCCCACCACGGTGCTGGGACGGTCGTGAAGCGTGAGAAGAAGGAAGTCCTGGGCGAGAAGCGCGAGTACCTCACGATCAAGATCCTGCACAACGACATGACCGTGAACGTCCCTGCCGAGAACGCCGAGCGCGTCGGACTGCGCAAGGTGATCGACGAAGAGGCGGTCAAGAAGGTCGTCAAGTACCTGACCTCCGGCGGGACCGAGATGCCGAAGAACTGGAACCGCCGCTTCAAGCACAACCGCGACAAGATGAAGACCGGCGACATCTACGAGCTCGCCGAGGTCGTCCGGAACCTCGCGCTCCGCGACGGCGAGAAGGGCCTCTCGACCGGCGAGAAGCAGATGTACGTGAAGGCGAAGAAGATCCTCGCCTCCGAGCTGATGTACGCGAAGAACATGAGCGAGGACGAAGCGCTCGAGTGGCTCGAGGAGACGCTGACGAACGGCGCGCGCAAGACGCACGCCGCGGCCGCGCGCTCGGCCGCCGCCGCCGAGAAGAAGCCCGCCGCCCCGGCGAAGGCCAAGACGGCCGCGACAAAGACCGCGCCCGCGAAGAAGGCGTCCGCCGCGGCGAAGAAGACGCCGTCGAAGACGGGGGGCGCGAAGTCCGCGTCCAAGTCCGCCAAGGCGAAGCCGGCCGCCGCGCGCAAGCGCGCCGCGGCGGCGCGGTAGCCGGCCGCGCCCTTCCCGGCGGGGGCCGGGCTCCAGCCTGGCCTTCGCGTCCGGTTGACTGTGCGCGATGAGCACCTGGGCCGTTCTCGTCGCCGCGGGTCGAGGCGAGCGGCTGGGGGAGGGGCGGCCGAAGGCGTTCGCGCGGCTCGGCGAGCTGCCGCTGCTCGCGGAGCCGCTGCGGCGGCTGGACGAGAGCGCGTGGGTCGACGCGGTCGTCGTGGTCGCGCCCCCGGGCTGGGAGGAGCCGGCGATCCTGCTGGCCGAGGAGGTCGGCGCATCCAAGGTGAGCGCCTGTGTCGCGGGCGGCGAGACGCGGACGGACTCGGTCCGGGCCGGGGTGGCCGAGGTTCCGGAGGACGCCGCCGCGATCCTCGTCCACGACGCGGCGCGGCCGTTCGTCACGGACGACGTGGTCGAGCGCGTCGTGTCGGCGCTCGGCGAGGGGTTCGACGGCGCAGTACCCGCCGTGCCGGTCGCAGACACGCTGAAGCGCGTCGACTCCGGCGTCGTCGTGGAGACGCTGGCGCGCGACGACGTCGTCGCGGTGCAGACGCCGCAGGGGTTCGTCGCTCCGGTCCTGCGCGCGGCGCTCGTCCGCCAGGAGGCGGTGCGGGCGACGGACTGCGCCGCGCTGGTGGAGGCGGCCGGCGGCCGCGTCAAGGTCGTCGCCGGCGACGAGCGGCTGCTGAAGGTGACGACGCGCGCCGACCTCGAGCGCGTGGCGGCATGGCTGTAGAGGCCGTGGTGTTCGACGTGGGGGAGACCCTCGTCGACGAGACGGGGATGTGGACGCGCGTCGCCGGCGCCGCAGGGCTCACGCCGTTCACGCTGATGGCCGGGATCGGCGCGACGATCGCGCTCGGGCGGCCGCACTCCGACGTGTGGGAGCTGCTCGGCGTCGAGGATGCGCCGGGCAGCTGGAAGATGGACGACTGGTACCCGGACGCGCGGCCGTGCCTGGAACGGCTGCGCCGCAGCGGCTACCGCGTGTGCGCGTGCGGCAACACGCCCGCGTTCGTCGAGCGGGAGCTGGCGCCGCTCGTCGACGCGGCCGCGTCCTCGGAGTCGCTCGGCGTCTCGAAGCCGGCGCCTGCGTTCTTCGCACGCGTCGCCGACCTGGCCGGCGTCTCGCCGGCGAAGATCGCGTACGTCGGCGACCGCGTGGACAACGACATCGCACCGGCGCTCGCCGCCGGGATGGTCGCGGTGCACGTCCGCCGCGGCCCGTGGGGCCACCTGCAGGCGCCGCCCCCGAAGGCGATCCGCATCGGCTCGCTCGACGAGCTGCCGGAGGCGCTTCCGTGAGCTACAGGGTCGGGGTCGGCGTCGACGCGCACCAGCTCGCGGACGGCGTGCCGCTCGTGCTCGGCGGTGTCCGGATCGACCACCCGCGCGGCCTCGCCGGACACTCCGACGGCGACGTGCTCGCACACGCACTCGTCGACGCGATCCTCGGCGCAGCCGGCCTCGGTGACATCGGCTCGCTCTTCCCGTCCGGCGACATGCGCTTCCGCGGCGCGGACAGCCTCGACCTGCTCCGCGAGGCCTACCGGCAGGTGACCGCGGCGGGGTGGGCGCTCGTTAACGCCGACTGCGTGCTCGTCGGCGAGGAGCCGCGCGTCGCGCCGCACCGCGAGGAGATGAGGCGGCGTTTGTCGGCTGCGCTCGGCGGGGGCGAGGTGAACGTGCGCGCCACGACGACCGACGGGCTCGGCTTCCCCGGGCGAGGGGAGGGGCTCGCGGCGCACGCGGTGGCGCTGCTCGAGCGCCGTTCACCGAGCTGAGGGCGCCGCTGGGCGTCGCGTTCAGGCGCGCTGCGTCCGCCGCCGGCGAACCTGCAGGCGGTGGTGGAGATCCAGGCGCACCGCGCGAACGACCAGCTCTCGCTCCGGCGGTTGCTGGCGGCCGGGCCGTCGTCGATCGAAGTCGACGTCGGCCTCGCCGGATCCCGCGTCGTCGTCGCGCACGACCTCGACCACGGCGACGCGTCGGGGCTGACGCTGGAGCAGATCCTCGACGGCGCCGGGTCGACTCCGCTCGTCGTCGAGGCAAAGTGCGTGCCGCCGCTCACCCCGGCCGCGGACGAGTTCGCGCGGGCGCTCCGGCCGTACCTGGACAGAATCGCCGTCGCGTCCTTCGACGAGCGCGTGCTGCGCGAGGTGCGGCGCCTGCGCAGCGTGCCGACGACGTTCCTGTTCGAAGAGCCGCTGCGCATCGCGACGTCGGCGGCGACGCTCGGTCCACGCCACGACCTCGTGACGCGCGACCTCGTCGACGCCGCGCACACCCTCGCGCTCCGCGTCGTCCCGTGGACGGTGAACGACGTGCGGGATCTCGCCGCCATCCTCGACCTCGGGGTCGACGGGGTCGTCACCGACGAGCCGGCCCTCGCGCGCGCGGTCGCCGCCTCCCGGCTGCCGCTCGCCGCGTAAGCCGCTCAGGCCGGCAGCGCGGCGACGCCGTCGCGCAGGACGACGAGGCCGTCGCGCGCCAGCGCTGCCAGCGCCTCCGGGTCGCGCGGCTGCTCTCCCGCGGCGACGAGCCGCAGCGCGGCGGCACGCCGCTGCCTGAACGACCCCTCGAACCGGGACTGCCGGCGCAGCGGCTCGTAGCGCCGGCCGCGCGACGGGCAGGCCGCCGCGAGCGGGCAGGCGCCGCAGCGCGGGACGCGGGCGAGGCAGATCGTCGCGCCGAGGTCGAACAGCGCCTGGGCGCACGCAGCGTCGAATGCCGTCCTCGTCCGTTCCCGGACGCGCTTCACGTTCGTGTCGACCGGCAGCACGTCCCGGCCGAACGCGAAGTTGCCGACCGCCGCCGCCGTGTACGGGCCGACGCCGGGGAGCTCCGTGAGGTCCTCTGGCCAGCCGTGCCTTGCGACGTGGCGTGCCGCACGGTGCAGGTTGAGCGCGCGGCGGTTGTAGCCCAGCCCTTGCCAGGCCGCGATCACCTCCCCCGTCGACGCGGCGGCGAGCACCTCGACGGACGGCCATCGCTCCATCCAGACGCGCCAGCGCGGGACGACCCGCTCGACCTGCGTCTGCTGCAGCATCACCTCCGAGACGAGGATGGCGTACGGATCGTTCGTCTCGCGCCACGGGAGGGGGCGGGCGTTGCGCGCGTACCACGACAGCAGCTCCTCGCGCATGGCGGGAGGCTAGACGACGGGTCGGCGCGCGCGGCCGGCCGTCACGTTTGCAGCTCGCGCGGCACCGCCTCCAGCGCCAGCACGTGCTCGTCGCGCACGACGTCGATGCGCAGCGGCTCGCCGATCGCGTCGCCGAGCATCATGCGGACGATGTCGTTCGGCCGCTCGACGCCTCGGCCGTCGATCGCGTACACGATGTCGCCGGGTCTGAGGCCGGCGGCGTGCGCCGGGCCGCCCTCGATCACCTCGACGACCTCGACGCCTGCTGCGACGCCGAGCTCGCGTCCCACCCGCGGCGGCAACGGGCGCGTGCCGCCGGCCAAACCCAGGTAGGCGCGGCGAACGCGGCCGTCACGCATCAACGTGCCGATGATCCCTCGGGTGACGTCGTTGATCGGCACGGCGAGCCCGAGCCCGATTCCGGCGACGGCCGTGTTGATGCCGACGACGCGCCCGCGCACGTCGGCGAGCGCACCGCCCGAGTTGCCCGGGTTGAGCGCCGCGTCCGTCTGGATGACGTCGTCCACCACCCGCGTCGTCGCACCCGCACGGGTCGGAAGCGACCGCCCGAGCGCGGAGACGACCCCGGCGGTCACCGACCCGCCGAAACCGTGCGGGTTGCCGATCGCGACGACGAGCTGGCCGACGCGCAGCCGCGACGAGTCGCCGAGCTCGGCCGCCGCGAGCTCGCCGTCGTGGCTGCGCAGCACGGCGAGGTCGGAGAGCGGGTCCCGCCCGCGGATCTCGGCGCCGAGGACGCGGCCGTCGGTGAACGTCGCGCGGACGCGGTCGCCGCCGGCGACGACGTGCGCCGACGTGAGCAGGAACCCGTCGCGGCTGATCGCGACGGCGGAGCCGCTCCCGCGCAGGCGCGGCCCGCGCAGCACCTCCACCGCCGCCACCGACGGCGAAAGACGCTCGGCGATGTCGACGACGGCCCGCGAGTAGGCGTCGAGCGGCTCCTCCTCGAACGTCTCGGAGACGAGCGCGAACCGGCCCATGCGGCGAGGGTAGCTGCGCTTGCTTACATGGCCGCGTGGCGCATCCGAAGCGGATCGGCTTCCTCTCGTTCGGCCATTGGCAGGACGCGCCGTGGTCGCAGACGCGGACGGCCGGCGACGCGCACGTGCAGGCGGTCGAGCTGGCCGAGGCGGCCGACGAGATCGGCGTCGACGGCGCGTTCTTCCGCGTCCACCACTTCGCGCGCCAGCTGGCGTCGCCGTTCCCGCTGCTGGCGGCGGTCGGCGTGCGGACGAGGCGGATCGAGATCGGGACGGCCGTGATCGACATGCGCTACGAGAACCCGCTCTACATGGCCGAGGAGGCGGCGGCGGCCGACCTTCTGAGCGGCGGGCGACTGCAGCTCGGCGTCAGCCGCGGCTCGCCCGAGCCGGCGTACCGCGGCGCGGACGCGTTCGGGTACGCGCCGCCCGAGGGGATGAGCGACGCCGACTACGCGCGGGCGAAGGTCGAGCTGTTCCGTGCGGCGATCGCCGGCGCCGGCGTCGTTCCGGCCGACGCGGGCGGAGCACCGGCACAGACGCGGCTCGCCGTCCAGCCGCAGTCGCCGGGGCTTGGCGACCGCATCTGGTGGGGCTCCGGCACGCGCGAGACCGCGGAGTGGGTGGGGCGGCAGGGGATGAACCTGATGAGCTCGACGCTGCTGCTCGAGGACACGGCGGTGCCGTTCGACGAGCTGCAGGCCGAGCAGATCCAGCGCTTCCGCGACGCCTGGGCGGAGGCGGGGCACGAGCGCGAGCCGCGCGTCTCCGTCAGCCGCAGCGTGCTGCCGATCACGTCGGACCTCGACCGCCGGCTGTTCGGGCGCGACCCGAACGAGGACCAGGTGGGCTGGCTGGACGGCGCCCTCGCGCGCTTCGGGCGCACCTACACGGGCGAGCCCGACGCGCTCGCCGCAGAGCTCGCGCGCGACGCTGCGGTGGCGGCGGCCGACACGCTGCTGCTGACCGTGCCCAACCAGCTCGGCGTCGAGTACAACGCGCGGATGCTGGAGACGATCGCACGCGAGGTCGCGCCGGCGACCGGCTGGGCGCCCGCCGCCGCGGCGTAAGCGGGGCGGCGCGGTCTCGTTTCAGTTCCAGCGCGCGGCGCTCGGGTGGTCGCTCCACGCCCAGCCGCGGCACATCGGGCATTCCGGCGGGTCGCTGCGCGCGACGATGCCGTACCCGCAGCCGGAGCAGAAGAGCTCCCGCACGTCGTCGAAGGGATCGCCTGCCGGCTGGATGGTCTCGAGCGTGGCTGTCACGGGTTCCTCCTCGCGTCGAGCGCGGGAGCCGCCGCGCGGCCCCCGCGCGCGGTTCGCTGGTGCTACTTCTCGATCGCCTTCTGCTCCTGTCCGCCGATGGCGATCTTCTTCGGCTTCGCCTCGGCCGGCTTCGGGATGTGCAGCTCGAGCACGCCGTCGTGGTAGTGCGCGGCGATCTGGTCGCCGTCCACGCCCTTCGGCAGCGTGAGGCTGCGGGTGAAGGACCCGTACGGCCGCTCGGCGAGCTGCGCCTCGCCCGTTTCCACCGGCAGGCGGGAACCGGAGATCGTGAGCATGTTGTCGTTCAGCTCGATCGTCACGTCCTGCGACTTCACGCCCGGCAGGTCGACCAGCACGAGGTACTCGTCGCTCGTCTCGCGCACGTCGAGGGTCGGCGTGAAGCCGGTGACGCGCCCGTTCCCTGCGGTCGAGCGAAGCCACTCGTCCATCAGGCGGAACGGCGCGGCAAGGAAGGGATCGCGCACGATCAGGCTCGTCATGGCGTCAATCGCCTCCTTTCCGGTCGTCTTCTCGAGACTCCCCCGCAGACGTAGGCCGCCGCCGCAGCCCTTCATGGGGTCAGACGGGTCTGACCCCTCGAGAGATCGAGCGCCAGGAAGGCCGTTCCGGGCACCGGGTTCTCGCGGTACGGCTGCGTCGCGACGAAGCCGAGGCTGCGGTACAGGCGGCGCGCCGCGTGCATCGACGGGAGCGTGTCGAGGAGCACCCGCGCGTAGCCGAGGTCGTGTGCGCGCTCGAGCGCCGCCTCGGCGAGCCGGCGGCCGAGGCCGCTGCCGCGCGCCGCCGGCACGACGTACAGGCGCTTCAGCTCGCAGTCGCGCTGCGACCACGCACGGAGCGCGACGCAGCCCGCGAGCCCGCTGCCGCCCGCTGCGACCAGCAGCGCGCCGCGCGCTTCCGGCCGAAACTCGCCCGGCAGGCGCTCGAGCTCCTCGGCGAAGCCCTGGAAGCCGAGGTCGACGCCGAGCGAGCGCTCGTACTCGCGCAGCAGGGCGCGCACGGCTTGGAGGTCGTCCGCGCGGGCATCGCGGATCTCGGGGCTCACCGCAGCGCTGGCATGCCCGAATCGACGCGGGCATCGGCGCGCGGCAGGCTCACTCGCGCGCTTTCCGCCACGTCGCGACACCGGCCAGGAAGAGCAGCACCTCGACGAGCGTGATCGCGAGCCGGTTGACGACGGTTGCGCCGAGCGCGGGCGCGGGGTCGGTGATCGCGAGCAGCAATCCGTACATGGACGCCTCGCGCGCGCCGAGGCCAGACGGGACGAAGACTGCGAGCACCGCCACGATCGCGCCGATCGCCGACACGCCGCCGAGGAACGCGATGGTCGAGATCGGCGGCGTCGCATGCAGCCCCGCGAGCATGAACCAGACGGCGAGGCCGCCGATCAGCCACGTGCCGCAGTAGAACAGCAGCAGGCCGAGGGTCGTGCCGAGCGGGAGCGGCTCGATGTGCGCTGCGCCGAACGGGCGCAGCAGCCGGTTCCCGAGCGGCCTGAAGATGCGTGGGTGCAGCAGCGTCGTCAGCAGCACCGCGAAGATCAGGAGCAGCGGCAGCGGTGCGTGCACGCCGCGGACCCACGCGAGGCTGACGACGAAGACGATCACGCCGGAGAGCGCCGACAGCACCGCCTCGAGGAGGATCGACGCCAGCACCGTCGGCGTGTCCGTGACGTTGGTCGCACGTCGCAGCGCGAGCGCGCGCGCGGCCGGCGTCCACACGCCGCCGGGCAGGTACTTGGCGAGCATCGAGACCATCTCCGCCTGCAGCGCGACGCGATACGACACGTGGATCTCCCACGTCCCGAGCATCCGAATCCAGCCGAGGATGAAGACGAGGTAGTAGGCGGCGACCGTCGCGAATGCGAGGCCGAGCCACGCGAGGCTCGCGTTCTCGAGCCGCGGCGCCGCCCTCGCCCATTCGCTGCGCACCGCCCACACGCAGAATCCGACCGTGAGCAGGACCAGCGCCACCTCGAGCGCGAGGTGGACGCGGCGATGCTCGTGCAGCCACCGCGCGGCCGCACGGACGCGACCGACGGCGCCCGTCGGGCTCGTGGCGACTGTCATGCGCGCTCAGTCTACGGTTGCGATCCGGCGCCGAGCCACGCGACGGCCATTCGTTAGCCTCGCTCGATGATTCGCGTGCGGTTCGCTCCGAGTCCCACGGGCACGCTCCACGTCGGCAACGCGCTCACCGCCGTCGCGAACCGCAACTTCGGCGACACGCTGCTGCTGCGGATCGACGACACCGACCCGGAGCGGAACGTACCGGGGGGCGAGGCGGCGCTCGAGGACGACCTGCGCTGGCTCGACGTCGCGTGGGAGGAGGGGCCTGTCCGGCAGAGCGAGCGGAACGAGCGGCATCTCGAGGCATGGCGCGCGGCGGGCCTGCCGCCGGAGCTGCGCGGCGTACGGCTCGTCCGCGAGAACGGGACCGCGACCTACCACCTCGCGAGCGTCGTCGACGACGTCGACTTCGCGATCACGCACGTGATCCGCGGCGCCGACCATCGGCCGAACGAGCCGGTGCAGCGGGCGCTCTTCGAGGCGCTCGGCGCGCCGGTGCCGGAGTTCCTGTACGTCGGCCTCGTCGTCGGCGACGACGGCAAGAAGCTGTCGAAGCGCGCCAGCGGCGCGACCGTCGCGTCGCTCCGCGCAGCCGGCTATCCGGCCGAGGCGGTGCGCACGTACCTCGACGAGCTCGGGCTGCCGCGGCACGACGTGCGGCTCGACGTCGAACGGATCCGCTCGTTGTCGGTCGACGTGCTGGCGCGGCTGCCGGACGAGGAGCTCGCCGCGCGCGCGGGCGTCCCGGTCGAGGCGGCGCCGCTGATGCGCGGCGCGCACGACCTCGCGGAGGCGCGCGAGCTCGCGCGGTCTGTGCTGGAGGCCGACGCAGGCGGCGGTCCGCCGCGGGCGCCGGAGACTCGCGAGCGGTTCGCCGAGCTCCGCGAACGCATGCCCGACGTCCTGTCGCCCGAGGAGGCGAGGGCGTTGCTGCGCGAGCTGAAGGCGGTGGGCGGCGACCTGCGCGCGCTGCGCGTCTCGCTCACGGGCCGCGAGCGCGGGCCGGAGCTGTGGGCGGTGCTGCGCGCCCTCCCGCGGGACGAGGCGCTGCGACGCGCACTACGCTGAGCGCATGCGCCTCCACGACACGTACACGCGGTCGCTGCAGGAGCTGCCGGCGCCGCCTGGCCCGGTCCGCATGTACTTCTGCGGACCGACAGTCTACGCGCGCACGCACATCGGCAACGCGAGGCCGTTCCTCGTCGGGATGTGGCTGCGCAGCTGGCTTCGCTCCCGCGGCTACGACGCCGTGCTCGTGCACAACATCACCGACATCAACGACAAGATCTACGACGCGGGGCCGGGAGCGAGCGCCGAGCTGGCGGAGCGCGCGACACAGTGGTATCTCGACGACGTCGCCGATTTCGGGATCGGGCTGCCCGACCACATGCCGCGCGCGACTGAGGTCGTCCCGCGGATCGTCTCGTTCATCGAGCAGCTGATCGCGAACGGCAACGCGTACGCGGTCGAGGGCGACGTCTACTTCCGCGTCTCGTCGTTCGCGGACTACGGGAAGCTGTCCGGACAGCGGCCGGACCAGGTCGAGGAGCAGGAGCCGAACTCGCTCAAGGAGGACCCGCGCGACTTCGCGCTCTGGAAGGCGAACAAGCCGGCGACCGAGGACACGTGGTGGGAGTCGCCGTGGGGGCGCGGCCGCCCCGGCTGGCACATCGAGTGTTCGGTGATGAGCGAGCAGCTGCTCGGCGAGACGTTCGAGATCCACGGCGGCGGCCTCGACCTCGTCTTCCCGCACCACGAGAACGAGTTGGCGCAGTCACGTGCCCTCGGCCATGGCTTCGCGCGCATCTGGACGCACAACGGGATGCTCCGGTTCGTCGGCGAGAAGATGTCGAAGTCGCTCGGAAACGTCGTCACGACCCGCGACGCGCTCGACCGCTGGGGCAGGGAGGTGCTGCTCGTCTACTTCCTGAGCGCGCACTGGCGCAAGCCCATCGACTTCTCCGACGAGACGCTGGCGCAAGCCGCGGCCCGGCTCGAGACGCTGCGCAACGCGTTCACGATGGAGCCGGCGAAGCACGACGAGCCGGAGTGGGAGCGATTCGCGGACGCGCTCGACGACGACTTCGACACGCCGGCCGCGCTCGCGGTGCTCCACGACTGGGCGGCGGCGCGGCAGCTCCAGCTGCTGCGGCGCGGCCTGGCGGTGTTCGGGCTCGAGTCGGTCGGCGAACGCGACCAGGCGCCGCCGGCCGTCGTGGCGCTCGCGGAGCGCCGGGCACGGGCGCGCGCGGCGCGCGACTTCGAGACGTCGGACCGGCTGCGCGACGAGCTGGCGGCGCTCGGCTGGACGATGCGCGACCGCGCCGACGGGTTCGACCTCGTCCGTTCCCGCCGCGGGCTCGACGGGAGCGCTGACGCGGAGATGCCGGCAGCGCCGGCGCGCGACCGCGATTGACCGCCGACCTCGTCTACGGCCGGCGCGCGGTGCGCGAGGCGCTGCGCGGACGCCGCGAGGTGCTCGAGGTGCTAGCCACCGAGCGGGCGCTCAAGGCCGAGCCGTGGCTCGCGGACGCGAAGCCGAAGGTGAAGCTCGAGCGGGAGCTCAGCGAACGTGCGGGGACGCGCGAGCACCAGGGCGTCGTCGCCGTCGTCGAGCCGTACCGGTACGCGGACGCGTACGAGCTCGCGGCGGCGGAGCGTCCGCTGCTCGCCGTGCTCGACCGCGTCTCCGACCCCCGCAACCTCGGCGCTGTCTGCCGCAGCGCCGACGGTGCGGGCGCGACGGGCGTCGTCGTGCCCGCGCACGGCTCCGCGGTCGTCACGCCGGCCGTCGCGCGCGCGTCGGCCGGGGCGGTCGAGCACCTGCCGGTCGGCGTGGTCACCAACCTCGCCCGCTATCTCGAGGAGGTGAAGGGGCCTGCGCTCTGGGTGTACGGCGCCGTCGGCGAGCCCGCGGCGCCCTCGATGTGGGAGACCGACCTGAGCGGCGGCGTCGCGCTCGTCCTCGGCGCGGAGGGACGCGGTCTGCGGCCGCTCGTCCGTCGCACCTGCGACGCGCTCGTCTCGATCCCGCTCGCCGGCGCCGTCGAGTCGCTCAACGTCAGCGTCGCGGCGGCCGTGCTGCTGTACGAGGCGCGGCGACAGCGCCTCGTGGTTTCCTGAGCAAGCCGGGTCCACCGCAACCGGGACTTGTGCTCGCTGCAGGTCCCTGCTAGATTCACCTCAACCTCAGGGTGAGACTTCAGCGGTGCAGGACGAAGCTCTCACCGGAAAACGTCCGCAAATACGGGGGTATCCCTTGTCCGTCCGCACCGCGCCGGCGCAGAAGTCACCGCAGAAAGCTCAGCGAGAGCTCGAGGATCTTCAGCTCGTCCTGAAGGCGCGCAACGGCAGCGCCGCCGCGATGGACCAGCTGATCCGCCGCTACACCTCGTTCGTGCGGCTGAAGGCGAGCTCGTACTTCCTCGCCGGCGGCGACGGCGAGGACCTCATCCAGGAGGGGCTCGTCGGCCTCTACAAGGCGGTGCGCGACTTCAGGCCCGACAAGGAGACCTCGTTCCGCTCGTTCGCCGAGCTCTGCGTGACGCGCCAGATCATCACCGCGATCAAGACGGCGACCCGCTTCAAGCACGCGCCGCTCAACTCGTACGTGTCGTTCAGCCACACGCCGGCCGGGCAGGAGGGCGACGACTGCACGCTCGGTGACGCACTGCCCGGCCCGAGCGTCAACGACCCCTCCGTCCGCGTCATCTCGACCGAGGAGCTGCAGGCGCTCGTTGGGTGCCTGTCGACGACGCTGTCGCCGCTCGAGGCCGACGCGCTGCGGCTCTACCTCGAAGGGGCGAGCTACGAGCAGATGGCCGGCGAGCTCGGCTGCGACACCAAGACGATCGACAACGCGCTGCAGCGCGTGAAGCGGAAGATCCTGACGCACCAGCAGGCGCGCCAGGTCCTGCAGTGACGACCTGATCGCGCGCGAGCGCGTCTACGATGGGCGCGCGCCGGAGTAGCTCAGCTGGCAGAGCAACGGTTTTGTAAACCGTCGGCCGTGGGTTCGAGTCCCACCTCCGGCTTCTTCTCTCGCGCGTCCGCCCCGGCTATGCCGCGACCTCGTGCTTCTCGGCGGGCGCGTGGCGGCCGGCGATCGGCAGCTCGAGCACGAAGACCGAGCCCTTCGGGCCGTTCGGCTCGACCCAGATGCGGCCGTCGAGGCGGCGCACGAGCTCGCGGCAGATGTAGAGCCCGAGTCCGGTGCCGCCGACGCCGCGCGTCATGTTCGGATCGAGTCGGTAGAACTTCTCGAAGATCCGCCGGCGCTCGGCCGGCGGCACGCCGAGGCCCTCGTCGCGCACGCGCCAACGGACCACGCGCTCGTCGCGCTCGATCGAGACCTCGATCGGCCCTCCGTCGGGCGAGTACTTGACGGCGTTCTCGACGAGGTTCTGCAGGACCTGACGGAGCTGCTCCTCGTCGGCCGCGACGCCCGGGAGGCCGTCGGGCGCGTCGAGCGACAGCTCGATTCCGTCGGGAAGGTGAGTCCGCGCCGCTTCGACGACCTGGTGCGTGACGTGCGCTGCGTCGACCGTTCCGATCGCGAGCTTGAGCCGCCCCGAGTCGAGGTGGCTGGCGAGCAGGACGTCGTTGACGATCCCGGCGAGCCGATCGGACTCCTCGGCGACGACCTCGAGCAGGCGGCCTCGCATGTCGTCCCCGAGGTCGAGGTCGGCCCGGCGTAGCGTCACCGCCGCCCCGTAGATCGCCGCCAGCGGCGTGCGCAGCTCGTGCGAGACGGTCGCGACGAAGTCCGAGCGCATCTGCTCGAGCGCGCGCTCCTCCGTGAGGTCGCGGAACGTGTAGACGGTGCCGCCCTCGAAGGCGACGCGCGAGTACGACAGCCAGAGCTCGCGTCCCTCGAGCTCGACGGGGACGGTGAGCAGCCGGCCGCTGTTCTCCGAGCCGGCGACCGCGGCGTACCCAGGCAGCGCCTCCGCCGCCGGACGGCCGACCACGTCCGCCGCGTCGATTCCCGTGATCGCCTCGGCGGCCGGGTTCCAGAGGACGACGCGCTCGCCCTCGTCGACCATCACGACTCCGTCGAGGATCGTCTCGAGCGCACGCGCGGCGCTCGCCCGCCGCTCCGCTTCCTCGTACAGCTGCGCATTCTCGGCGACCGCCGCCACGCGCAGCGCGAGCTCCTCCGCCGTGCCGAGGTCGCGGGCGTCGAAGCGGCGGCCGGACTCGGCGGTGATCAGCGTGATCGCGCCGAGCGTCCTTCCGAGCGCCACGATCGGGACGCAGATGTACGAGCGCAGACCCAGCTCGTGCAGCAGGCCGAGGTGGATCTCGTCGCGCGCGGCGGCGTCGATCGCCTCGGGCGGGATATCCGACACGAGCTGGGGCTCCCCCGTCTCGATCGCGCGCGCGGCGCCGTCCGCGCCGCCCGCCGCCGGCGGGTAGCGGTCGCGCAGCTCGCGCGCGAAGAGGACCTTCTGCGGGTCGGCGTGCTCGACCGCGAGGCTGCGGATCGTGCCGTCGTCGTCGACGACGTCGACCGCGCACCAGTCGGCGATGCGCGGCACGGCGAGGCGCGCGACGGACTGCAGCCCCGCCTCGAGGTCGAGCGTCACCGACAGCGCCGCACCGGCGTCGAGCAGGAACTGGCGCGCGTCGTCGTGGCGCTTGCGGTCGTCGATGTCCGTGGCCGTGCCGATCCAGAAGTCGATCTCGCCGTCGTCCGAACGGATCGCGACGGCGCGCCCGAGGTGCCAGCGGTAGGACCCGTCCGCTGCGCGAAAGCGGTACTCGACCTCGAAGTCGGTGCCGTCCGCCAGCGTCCGCTGCCGCTCGGCGACCACGTGCGGCAGGTCGTCGGGATGCGTGACCCGCGTCCAGGCGTGCGGGTCGACCTCGTCGTCCCTCATCCCCGTGTACTCGAACCAGCGCCGGTTGAAGTACGTCGCGGCGCCGCTGCGATCCGCGGTCCACACGATCTGCGGCATCGCGTCCGCGAGCTGCCGATACTGCTCCGCGCTGACGCGGCGCAGCTCCGCGAGCTCCTGCTCGGCCAGCCGCTCCGCCTGCTCGCGGATCTGCCGGTTCTTCCGCCACAGCTCGACGAACACGCCGACCTTCGCGCGCAGGATCTCGGGCTGGAACGGCTTGAAGACGTAGTCGACCGCTCCGACCTCGTAGCCGCGGTAGACGTGCCGCTCCTCCTTCGACAGCGCCGTCAGGAAGATGATCGGGATCGTGCGCGTCCGGTCGCGCTCCTTGATCACCTCGGCGAGCTCGAATCCGTCCATGTCCGGCATCTGGACGTCGAGCAGGATCACCGCGAAGTCGTCGCGGTCGAGGAGGATGCGCAGCGCCTCGCGCGCGGAGCCGGCGGTCACGAGCTCGTGCCCGAGCGGCTCGAGGATCGCCTGCAGCGCGAGCAGGTTCTGCGGCCGGTCGTCGACGAGCAGCAGTGCGGGATTCTCGCTCATGCGGTCACCGCCGCAGTGCCGCAGAGCTCGACGAGCACGCCCGGCAGCTCGTCGAGCGTCGCGACGCGCGCGGTGGGGACCGCGTCGAGCGCGGCCTGCGGCATCTCGGGCCGCGCCGACGAGGCCGGGTCCTGCACGACCGCGACGCCGCCGAGCTCGACGATCCGCGCGAGGCCGTGCGCGCCGTCGGCGTTTGCGCCGGTCAGCACGACGCCGACGCAGCGGTCGCGGAACGACTCCGCCGCCGACTCGAACAGCACGTCGACCGACGGCCGCGAGTACTGCACGCGCTCCTCCGTCGAGAGGGCGAGCGCGTCCCCGTCGACGAGCAGGTGGTAGTCTGGCGCGCCGAGGTAGACGGTGCCGGGACGCAAGGCGTCCTTGTCGTCGGCCTCGCAGACGCGCAGCCGCGTGGCGGCGCCGAGCAGGTCGCGGAACGCCGTCGGATGCGAGTCCGGCGAGCGGTGCTGGGCGACGACGACCGCGGCGGCCAGCTCGGCGGGCAGCCGGCCGAGCAGGAAGCGGAGCGCGTCGAGGCCGCCCCACGAGGCGCCGACCGCGACGAGATCGCGCTTCTGCGCGCTCACGCGACCTTCCGGTACAGCTTCTCCTGCGGGTCGAGCTCCTCGTACCGGTCCTCGAACCCGGTGAACCGGATCGACTCCTTGTGGCCGAGCGCGAGGATCCCGAACCGCTCGAGGCTCTCGTAGAACAGACGGTGGACGCGGTTTTGCAGCGGGCGGTCGAAGTAGATCATCACGTTGCGGCACAGGATCAGGTTGAACGTGTTGAACGCGCGGTCCTGCACGAGATTGTGCGGCGCCCACACGACGTTGTCGCCGAGCGAGCGGTCGAACAGTGCGCCTTCGTACTTCGCGAGGTAGTACTCCGAGAACGAGCGTGTCCCGCGCGCGCGGATGTAGTTCTCGGTGTATTCCTGCATCTTGTCGAGCGGGAACACGCCCTGGCGCGCGCGCGCGAGCACGGCCTCGTTGATGTCCGTCGCATAGATCCGCGTCCGCTCGTACACGTTCTCCTCCAGGAGCATGATCGCGAGCGAGTACACCTCCTCGCCCGTCGAGCAGCCGGCGACCCAGATGCGCGTGAACGGATACGTCCGCAGCAGAGGCACCACGCGCTCCCGCAGCGCCACGTAGAACGTCGGGTCGCGGAACATCGAGGTGACGTTGATCGAGAGGTCGAGCAGCAGGCGCTCCATCACCGCGGGGTCGTGCAGCACGCGCTCGGTGAGCCCCGAGATCGTCTGCGCGCCCTCCGCGTGCACGCGCCGCCACACACGCCGCTTCAGCGACGCCGGCGCGTACTCGCGGAAGTCGAAGCCGTAGTGGCGGTAGACGCCCTCGAGGAGCAGCTGGAGCTCGAGGCCTTCGAGATCCAGCCGGCCCTCGGGCGTGTCGTGCGTCGCCTTGTCTACCTGTACAGCCACACCCGCATCAGCGACAGCAGCTGGTCGGTGTCGACCGGCTTCGTGATGTAGTCGGAGGCGCCGGAGGCGATCGACTTCTCGCGGTCGCCCTTCATCGCCTTCGCGGTGAGCGAGATGATCGGCAGCTTCTGGAACCTCGGGTTCTCCCGGATCTTCGCGATCGCGCCGTAGCCGTCCAGCTCCGGCATCATGATGTCCATCAGCACGAGGTCGAACTCGGGCCCCGCCTCGACGGCGGCGACGGCCTCGTTGCCGTTCTCGGCGAACTGCACCTCCATGCCCTGACGCTCCAGCACCGCGGCGAGCGCGAAGACGTTGCGCATGTCGTCGTCGGCGATCAGCACGCGCTTGCCCTTGAACACCTCGTCCGCCGAGTGCAGCTGCTCGAGCATCCGGCGCTTGTCGGCCGGAAGCCGTGACTCGACGCGGTGCAGGAAGAGCGCGGTCTCGTCGAGCAGCCGCTCCGGCGAGCGCACGTCCTTCACGATCACGGTCTCGGCGTACTTCTTGAGCCGCGCCTCCTCGCGTCGCGTCAGGTCGGTGCCGGTGTAGACGATCACCGGAAGCCCGCGGAAGCGCTCGTCCGTCTTCACCTTCTCGAGGAGCTGGAAGCCGCTCATCCTCGGCAGCTTGAGGTCGAGCACCATGCAGTCGAACTGCCCGTCCGCGTCGAGCGCGTCGAGCGCCTCCTCGGAAGACGCGACCGCGACCACCTCGACGTCCTCGCCGGAGCCGATCAGCTCCACGATCGCGTTCCGCTGCTCGTCGTCGTCGTCGACCACGAGCAGCCGCCGCGTTCCGCGCTCGACGAACTCGAGGATCTTCGCGTACTGCGCGTCGAGCGCGTCCGGCTCGACCGGCTTCTCGAGCACCGCGACGGCACCCGCGCGCAGCGCCTCCTGCACGCCGCCGTTCTCGACGCCGCCCGAGACGATGTGCACCGGGATGTGCCGCGTCTGCGGGTGGCGCTTCAGGTGCTCGAGCACCTGCCAGCCGTCCCGCACCGGCAGCTTGAGGTCGAGGATGATCGCGTCCGGCTTGTACTCGTGCGCGAGCGCGAGCCCGACGTCGCCGCGCCCGGCCACGATCCCCTTGAACCCGCGCTCCCGGGCCAGCTCGAGCTCCGTGCGGGCGAAGTCGGCGTCGTCTTCGACGATCAGCACGACCCGGTCGCCGTCGGCGATGTCGGCGCGGTCGTCCTCGACCTCCGGGTCGGCGGCGTGGAGCAGCGCCGGGTCGACCGGCGGCACGTCGTCGAGCTCGGGCACCTCCGGCGCCTCCACGTCGGCGTCGGCGACTTCAACGGGAAGCGGCGCCTCGACCGGCAGGTAGAGCGAGAACGTCGAGCCCTCGCCGGGCGACGACTCGACGTGGATCTCGCCGCCGAGTAGCCGCGCGATCTCGCGCGAGATCGACAGCCCGAGGCCGGTGCCGCCGTACCGGCGCGACGTCGTCCCGTCGGCCTGCTGGAACGCCTCGAAGATCAGCTTGAGCTTGTCGTCGGGAATCCCGATCCCGGTGTCCGCGACCGCGTACCGCACGACCTCCTCCGCCTCGCGCAGCCGCGTGTCGCCGTAGCGGATGTCTTCCGGCGCCCGCGAGATCGTCAGCCGCACCGACCCGCGCTCCGTGAACTTGAACGCGTTCGAGAGCAGGTTCTTCAGGATCTGCTGCAGCCGCTGCTCGTCCGTCACGATCCGGCCCGGCACGTCGTCGGCCACCTCGACCGCGAACTCGAGCGACTTGGAGTCGGCCACCGGCCGGAAGTTGCGCTCCACGTAGTCGGCGATCGCGAGCGGCTCCACCGGCTGCGGGCGGACGTCCATCTTCCCGGCCTCCACCTTCGACAGGTCGAGGATGTCGTTGATCAGCTCGAGCAGGTCGGAGCCCGCGTTGTAGATCGTCTTCGCGAACTCGATCTGCTTCTCGGTGAGCGTGCCCTCCTGGTTGTCGGCGAGCAGCTTGGCGAGGATCAGCAGCGAGTTGAGCGGCGTGCGCAGCTCGTGGCTCATGTTCGCGAGGAACTCGCTCTTGTACTTGGACGAAAGCGCGAGCTGCTCGGCCTTCTCCTCGAGCTCGCGCCGCGCCAGCTCGACCTCTGCGTTCTTCTGCTCGATGCGCGCGTTCTGCTCGGCGAGCAGCGCCGACCGCTCCTCGAGCTCCTCGTTCGTCTGCTGCAGCTCTTCCTGCTGCTGCTGCAGGAGCTCCTCCGACGCCTTCAGGCTGCGCGCCTGCTCCTCGAGCTCCTGGTTCGTCCGTTCGAGCTCGTCGCGCTGGCTCTGCAGCTCCTCCGACTGGCTCTGCAGCTCGAGGGTCAGGCTCTGCGACTGCTGGAGCAGCTCTTCGGTCCGCATCGTGGCGACGATCGTGTTCAGCACGACGCCGAGGGTCTCCGACAGCTGCTCGAGGAACGTCAGGTGCGTCTCGGAGAACGGCGTGAACGACGCGATCTCGATCACCGCCATCACCCGGTCCTCGAACAGGACCGGGAGTACGACGATGTTGACCGGCGCCGACTCGCCGAGGCCCGAGCCGATCGTGATGTAGTCCTCCGGCGCCTGGGTGACGACGATCGACTTCCGCTCGAGCGCCGCCTGGCCGACGAGCCCCTCGCCGATCGCGAACACGTTCTGCACGCCCTTGCGCCGCTTGTACGCGTAGCTCGAGATCAGCCGCAGCTGTGCATCCGAGTCGGCCTCCGTCTCCGCCATGAAGAAGGCGCCGTGCAGGCCGCCGACGAGCGGCGTCAGCTCGCTCATGATCAGCCGGCTGACGGTGCGCAGGTCGCGCTGGCCCTGCAGCATGCCGCTGAAGCGCGCCATGTTGGTGTTCAGCCAGTCCTGCTGCGCGTTCACCTCCGTCGTCTCGCGCAGGTTCGTGATCATCTGGTTGATGTTGTCGCGGAGCTCCTCGACCTCTCCGCGCGCCTCGACCGTGATCTCCCGCGTCAGGTCGCCGTTCGTGACGGCCGTCGTGACCTGCGCGATCGCGCGGAGCTGCGTCGTCAGCGTCGCCGCCAGCGTGTTCACGTTGTCGGTCAGGTCGCGCCACACACCCGAGACGCCCTCGACGTTCGCCTGACCGCCGAGGATCCCCTCGGTACCGACCTCGCGCGCCACGCGCGTCACCTCGGCGGCGAACGACGCGAGCTGGTCGACCATCGTGTTGATCGTGTTCTTCAGCTGCAGGATCTCGCCGCGGACGTCGACGGTGATCTTCTTGGACAGGTCGCCCTGCGCGACCGCCGTCGTCACCTCGGCGATGTTGCGCACCTGGTTCGTCAGGTTGTCGGCGAGCGTGTTGACGTTGTCGGTGAGGTCCTTCCACGTGCCGGACACGCCGCGCACGTTCGCCTGGCCGCCGAGGATGCCCTCGGTGCCGACCTCGCGGGCGACGCGCGTGACCTCGTCGGCGAACGAGGAGAGCTGGTCGACCATGCGGTTGATCGTCTCCGCGAGCGCGGCCACCTCGCCGGACGCCTCGACGGTGATCTTGCGCGTGAGGTCGCCGTTCGCGACGGCGGTCGTGACGTCCGCGATGTTCCGCACCTGCGTCGTCAGGTTCGACGCCATGAAGTTCACGTTGTCCGTCAGGTCGGCCCAGACGCCGGACACGCCCTCGACGCGCGCCTGGCCGCCGAGGATCCCCTCGGAGCCGACCTCCCGGGCGACGCGCGTCACCTCGGAGGAGAACGCGCGCAGCTGGTCGACCATCGCGTTGATGGTCTCCTTCAGCTCGAGCACCTCGCCCTTCACGTCGACGGTGATCTTCTTCGAGAGGTCGCCGTTCGCGACTGCCGTCGTCACCTCCGCGATGTTGCGCACCTGCGTGGTCAGCGAGGACGAGAGCCCGTTCACCGAGTCCGTCAGGTCGCGCCACGTCCCGCTGACGCCCTTGACGTTCGCCTGGCCGCCGAGGATGCCCTCGGTGCCGACCTCGCGGGCGACGCGCGTGACCTCGTCGGCGAACGACGAGAGCTGGTCGACCATACGGTTGATCGTCTCCGCGAGCGCGGCCACCTCGCCGCGCGCCTCGACGGTGATCTTGCGCGTGAGGTCGCCGTTCGCGACGGCGGTCGTGACGTCGGCGATGTTCCGCACCTGCGTCGTCAGGTTGTTCGCCATGAAGTTCACCGAGTCGGTGAGGTCCTTCCACGTGCCGCTGACGCCCTTGACGTCCGCCTGACCGCCGAGCACGCCTTCGGTGCCGACCTCGCGCGCGACGCGCGTGACCTCGTCGGCGAACGACGAGAGCTGGTCGACCATCGTGTTGATCGTGTTCTTCAGCTCGAGGATCTCGCCGCGCGCGTCGACGGTGATCTTGCGCGTCAGGTCGCCGTTCGCCACCGCCGTCGTGACGTCGGCGATGTTGCGCACCTGGTTCGACAGGTTGTCGGCGAGCGTGTTCACGTTCTCGGTGAGCCCGCGCCAGACGCCGCTGACGCCCTCGACGCGCGCCTGGCCGCCGAGGCGTCCCTCGGTGCCGACCTCGCGCGCCACGCGCGTCACCTCGGCGGCGAACGCGTTCAGCTGGTCGACCATCGTGTTGATCGTGTCGGCGAGCTCCGCGACCTCGCCCTTCGCCTGCACGGTGATCTTGCGGCTCAGGTCGCCGTTCGCGACCGCCGTCGTCACCTCGGCGATGTTGCGCACCTGGTTCGTCAGGTTGTCGGCCATCCCGTTGACCGACTCCGTCAGGCCGCGCCAGACGCCCGAGACGCCTTCCACCTGCGCCTGGCCGCCGAGCACGCCTTCGGTGCCGACCTCGCGCGCGACGCGCGTCACCTCGTCCGCGAACGCGGAGAGCTGGTCGACCATCGTGTTGATCGTGTTCTTCAGCTCGAGGAACTCGCCCACGGCCTCGACGTCGATCTTGCGGCTGAGGTCTCCGCGCGCGACGGCGGTCGTGACGTCGGCGGTGTTCCGCACCTGAGCCGTGAGGTTGCGCACCATCAGGTTGACGTTGTCGGTGAGCGACCGCCACGTCCCGGACACGCCTTCGACCTCCGCCTGACCGCCCAGCCGGCCCTCGACGCCGACCTCGCGGGCGACGCGGGTGACCTCGTCGGCGAACGACGAGAGCTGGTCGACCATCGTGTTGATCGTGTCGGCGAGCTCCGCGACCTCGCCCTTCGCCTGCACGGTGATCTTGCGGCTCAGGTCGCCGTTCGCGACCGCCGTCGTGACCTCGGCGATGTTGCGCACCTGCGTCGTGAGGTTGTTCGCCATCGAGTTGACGTTGTCGGTGAGCGCCTTCCACGTCCCCGAGGCGTTCGGCACGTCCGCCTGACCGCCGAGCACGCCCTCGGTGCCGACCTCGCGCGCCACACCCGTCACCTGGTCGGCGAAGAGGCGCAGCGTGTCGATCATGTCGTTGATCGTGTCGGCGAGCGCGGCCACCTCGCCGCGCGCCTCGATCGTGAACTTGCGGTTCAGGTCGCCGCGCGCGACCGCCGTCACGACCTTGGCGATCCCGCGCACCTGGGTCGTCAGGTTGGACGCCATGAAGTTCACGTTGTCCGTCAGGTCCTTCCACGTGCCGCTGACGCCCTTGACGTTCGCCTGGCCGCCGAGGATGCCTTCGGTGCCGACCTCGCGGGCGACGCGGGTGACCTCGTCGGCGAACGACGAGAGCTGGTCGACCATCGTGTTGATCGTGTTCTTCAGCTCGAGGATCTCGCCGCGCGCGTCGACGGTGATCTTGCGGGTCAGGTCGCCGTTCGCCACCGCCGTCGTGACGTCGGCGATGTTGCGCACCTGGTTCGTCAGGTTGTCGGCCATGCGGTTGACCGACTCCGTCAGTCCGCGCCAGACGCCGGAGACTCCCTCGACCTCCGCGGCGCCGCCCAGCTTGCCCTCCGATCCCACCTCGCGCGCAACGCGCGTCACCTCCGCGGCGAACACGCGCAGCCGGTCGATCATCGCGTTGATCGTGTCGGCGAGCGCCGCCACCTCGCCCTTCGCCTCGATCGTGAACTTGCGGTTCAGGTCACCGTCGGCCACGGCGGTGACGACCTGCGCGACGCCCCGTACCTGCGTCGTCAGGTTGGAGACCATCAGGTTCACGTTGTCGGTGAGGTCCTTCCAGGTGCCCGAGACGCCCTTCACCTGCGCCTGCCCGCCGAGCTTCCCTTCCGTGCCCGCCTCGCGCGCGACCCGCGTCACCTCGTCGGCGAACGAGGAGAGCTGGTCGACCATCGTGTTGATGGTGTTCTTCAGCTCGAGCACCTCGCCCTTGACGTCGACGGTGATCTTCTTCGTCAGGTCGCCGTTTGCGACCGCGGTCGTCACCTCGGCGATGTTCCGCACCTGAAGCGTCAGGTTCGCGGCCATCCCGTTCACGTTGTCGGTGAGGTCCTTCCAGGTGCCGGAGACTCCCTTGACCTGCGCCTGCCCGCCGAGCTTCCCCTCGGTGCCGACCTCGCGGGCGACGCGGGTGACCTCGTCGGCGAACGACGAGAGCTGGTCGACCATCGCGTTCACCGTCGTGCCGATGCGGAGGAACTCGCCCTTCACCGGCCGCCCCTCGATCTTCAGCTGCATCTTCTGCGTCAGGTCGCCGTCGGCGACGGCGTCGATGACGCGTGCGACCTCGAGCGTCGGCCGCGAGAGGTCGTCGATCATCGCGTTCACGGCGCCGAGGCCCTCGCGCCACACGCCTGTCGCGCCCTTAAGCTCGGCGCGGTCGGTGAGGCGGCCCTCGCGGCCGATGACGGTGGCGACGCGGACGATCTCGTCGATCGAGCGCTCGTTGGTCGAGACGAGGTCGTTGAACGCCTTGTTGAGCTGGCCGACGAGCCCTCGCCTGCGGGCGTCGAGCCGGACGCCCCGCTCGCCGCGGGCGGCGGCGCGAAGCGCGTCGAGGAGCGGCGCCAGGTCGGCGCCGCCGACCACGGGGCCGTCGGCGCCGTTCCGTGCAGCACGGGCTGCACGCTTGCTGGTCTGCGTGGCCACAGATCCGTCCTTTCGAGGCAGGTGGGAGTCGTTCGAACGGGCGATCGAACCGGTCGAATGCTAGGTCGAAAAGGTAGGCCTTACAAGCTTCGCACATGGGCCGAACGGCCCAGCGCGCGCTCGAGGTCGCCCCACAGCTCGTCGACCGGCTCGAGCCCGACCGACAGCCGCAGCAGCCCCGCCGGCACACGGTCGCCCTCCCAGCGGCCGCGGCTCTCGATCGAGGAGCGGACGCCGCCGAGGCTGGTCGCGTTGACGATCGTGCGCGTCCCCGTCTCGACGGCGCGCGGGTCGGCGACGTCGAACGAGATCACGCCGCCGTAGCCGGGATAGCGCACGGTCTCGACCGCCGGGTGGCCCGCGAGCCGCCGCGCGAGCTCAGTCGCCGTCTCGGTGTGCCGTCGCATCCGCGTCTCGAGCGTCTCGAGCCCCCGCAGCAGAGCGGCCGCGCCGTCGGGAGACGCGACGCAGCCGAGGTTCGTCCGCCAGTCGTGCAGGCGCTCCGTCAGATCGCCGCGGCTGACCGTGGCGCCGAGCAGCGCGTCGTGGTGTCCGGTGAGGAACTTCGTCGCCGAGTGCACCACGACGTCTGCGCCCTCGTCGAGCGCACGCAGGTAGACGGGAGTCGCGAGCGTCGCGTCGCAGACGGTCAGCGCACCGCGGGCGCGGATCGCCGGCCAGTTCGGCTCCGTCAGCAGTGGGTTCGCGGGCTGCTCGACCCAGACGATCGCGGCCTCGGCCGGCGGCTCGCGCGTCTGGTCGAACTCGACGTGACGGAGCCCCCACCGACCGAGCATCCCCATCAGCTTCCCGGTGCCGAAGTACGCGCCCGCCGCCACCTCGATCGTCGTCGCCGGCTCGGCGAGCGCGAGCACGACGGTTGCCGTTGCCGCCATCCCCGAGGCGTAGAGGAGCGCGTCGCCGCCCTCGAGCCGGCCGAGCTCTCGCTCCGCCGCGGTGCCCGTCGGGTGTCCGTCGCGCGCGTAGTAGAACGGCCCCAACTCGCCGCGCTCGTCGTACGGCCAGATCGTCGAGCGGTCGATCGGCTGCGTCACGCGGTCCCGGTGCGGCCACGCGCGAGCGCGTGCAGCGGCTCGAGCGCGTCGATCGCGTGCGAGGTCCAGCCGTCGCCGCCGGCGTACACGGCGGCGAGGTGTGCGGCTACCTCGTCGCCGACGCGCTCGCGCAGCGCAGCGAGGGGCGGATCGTGCGCGGGCGGCGCCGGCTGCGTGCGCGCCAGCGCCTCCGCCAGCACCGCCTGGGCGAGCGCGTTGCGCGCCGCACGCGCGAACGCGGGCGTGTCGAGCGCGGGCGCGCGGTCGACCGTGCTCCGGACTGCGTCGAGGCTCACGCAGCCATTCTCCCATGCTCGCGACGACGACCTCGAGAGCACGCAGTGGGCATGTCGTTAGGCTCCGCCGGATGGCGGAGACGGAGCGCCGGACGCACGAGACGACGCGGGAGAAGCTCGAGTGGCTGCAGCAGCTGCGCGAGGAGGCGCGGCACGCCGGCTCCGAGCGCTCGGTCCGCCGTCAGCGCGAGCAGGGGAAGCTGCTCGCGCGCGAGCGCGCGGAGCGGCTCTGCGACCCCGGCTCGTTCATCGAGCTCGATCGCTACGTGCGTCACCGGGAGTCGAACTTCGGCATGCTCGAGCGGCGCCCGTACGGCGACGCCGTCGTCACCGGCTACGGGACGATCTTCGGGCGGCGGGTGTTCGTCTTCAGCCAGGACTTCACCGTCTTCGGCGGCTCGCTCAGCGAGGTGTTCGCCGAGAAGATCTGCAAGGTGATGGACCTCGCCGCGAAGTACGGCTGCCCCGTGATCGGCATCAACGACTCCGGCGGCGCGCGCATCCAGGAGGGCGTCGTCTCGCTCGCCGGCTACGCCGAGATCTTCTGGCGCAACGTTCAGTGCTCGGGCGTCATCCCGCAGATCTCGCTCGTCATGGGCCCGTGTGCGGGCGGCGCCGTCTACTCGCCTGCGATGACCGATTTCGTCCTGATGGTGGAGGGCTCGTCGTACATGTTCATCACGGGACCCGACGTGGTGAAGACGGTGACGGGGGAGGAGGTGACGTTCGAGGAGCTCGGCGGGGCGGTCACGCACGCGACCAGGTCCGGCGTCGCGCACCTGACGGCCCCCGACGAGGAGTCGGCGCTCGACGACGCCCGCTACCTGCTGAGCTTCCTGCCGCAGAACAACGCGCACCCGACGCCGTTCGACGAGCCGAGCGACCCCGTCGACCGCGAGGCGCCGGAGCTGGACGAGCTGATCCCCGACGAGCCGACGAGGCCGTACGACATGAAGCAGGTGATCGAGGCGGTGGTCGACGACGGCGAGTTCCTCGAGATCCAGCCGCGCTACGCAGAGAACATCGTCTGCGGGTTCGCGCGTCTCGGCGGATACAGCGTCGGCGTCGTCGGCAACCAGCCGAAGGCGCTCGCGGGGGTGCTCGACATCGACTCGTCGGAGAAGGCGGCGCGCTTCGTCCGCACCTGCGACGCGTTCAACATCCCGCTCCTCACGTTCGTCGACGTGCCCGGGTTCTTGCCGGGGACCGCGCAGGAGTGGGGCGGGATCATCCGCCACGGTGCGAAGCTGCTCTACGCGTATTGCGAGGCGACGGTGCCGAAGCTGACCGTGATCACTCGCAAGGCCTACGGCGGCGCCTACGACGTCATGAGCTCGAAGCACATCCGCGCGGACTTCAACTTCGCGTGGCCGACGGCGGAGATCGCGGTGATGGGGCCGGAAGGCGCCGTCAACATCATCTTCCGGAAGGAGCTCGAGGAGGCCGACGATCCGGACGCCCGCCGCGCCGAGCTGATCGCCGACTACCGCGAGCGGTTCGCCAATCCGTACACCGCGGCCGAGCGCGGCTACGTCGACGAGGTGATCGAGCCGCGCCGCACCCGGCCGGTGCTCGTCGACGCCCTCCGCACCGCGATCACCAAGCGAGAGCGCAAGCCGCCCCGCAAGCACGGCAACATACCTCTTTGAGTGGGAGGAGAACCTGCGGTTCTCCTCCCAGGGCCCACCTCTCCCGTCCGTCTAAACGGGAATGGCGTCCTCGAGGAGGCCGACGGAGGTGACGAACGCCTCGACGACGTCGGGGTCGAACTGAGAGCCGGCGCAGCGCTCGACCTCCTGCAACGCCTCCTCGCGCGTGAGGGCGCTGCGGTACAGGCGGTTCGACGTCATCGCGTCGAACGCGTCGGCGACGAAGATGATGCGAGCGCCGAGGGAGATCTCCTCGCCCGCGAGCCCGGCCGGATAGCCGCCGCCGTCCCAGCGCTCGTGGTGGTGCAGCACCCAGTCGGCGACCGGCTCGACGCCGAGGCTCTCGAGCATGCGGTGGCCGATCTGCGGGTGGCGCTGCAGGACGAGCCGCTCCGCCTCCGTCAGCGCCGCGGGCTTGCGCAGGATCTCCTCCGGGATCGCCAGCTTCCCGAGATCGTGGAGGCTGGCGGCGAGGCGCACCAGCTCGATCTCGTCCGCAGACAGGCGCAGCCGCTCGGCGATCTGCGCCGCCAGCGCCGCGACTCGCTCGGAGTGGCTGCCGGTGTAGGCGTCGCGCGCGTCAACCGCGCGCGCCAGCGTCGCCGCGGCGCGGAAGCGGGCGACGCGGTCGGCGCCGCTCGCGACACGCCGGAACTCGGACAACTCCGCGAGGTCGGCGCGCGCGAGGCGCACCTGGTTCTTGCCGTGCTCCTTCGCCCAGTAGAGGGCGCCATCCGCGAGCCGGATCAGCGAGTCGCGCTCGCGCCCGTGGTCGGGGTAGGTGGCGACGCCGGCGCTGACCGTGATCGAGCCGACCGCGCCGAGGTCGGCTTCCCCGATGCGCGCGACGACGGAATTCGCGACCTCGAGCGCCGTGCGGTCGTCGGCGTCGGGCAGCAGCACGGCGAACTCGTCGCCGCCCAGGCGGAACGCCTCGCCGCCCTGGCGCAGCCGCGAGGCGACGAGCGAGAGGACGCGGTCGCCCGTCGGGTGGCCGAACTGGTCGTTGATCCGCTTGAAGTCGTCGATGTCGAGGAACAGCAGCGACACCGGCGTCCGCTCGTCCTCCGCGTGCGCGAGCTCGCGTTGCAGCCGCTCGTGGAAATGCCGGTGGTTGCCGAGCCCCGTGAGGGGATCCGTGAGCGCGAGCCGCATCGCGCTCAGAGCCTGGTGCGTCGAACGCTGGTAGAGGGAGATCGCGACGAGCGGCCCAGCGAGCGCGGCGAACAGGTACGGCGTCCGCTGCCAGAGCACGACCAGCATCAGCGCCGTCGACGCCATCAGCGTGAACGGCACGATCGTCGACCGGACGTTGTCGCGGACGAGCCTCAGGTACCCGAGCTCGGAGCCGGAGGCGGCGATCGCCGCCGTCACGAGCAGCAGGTTGATGCCGTAGAGCGTCACCGAGGTGACGGCGACCTTCGCCAGGATCGCCTCGGCGTCGCTGCCGTGCAGCGTGTGGAGCAGCAGCCCGGCAACCGTGCCGACGATCCCGAACACGCCGGCGTTGAACACCGCGCGGATCGGCGGCCGCGTCCGCCAGATCAGGACGACGAGTGTGGGAGCGGTGACGTACACGAACGTCGCGGGCGCCCAGCCGAACAGCACCAGGGCGGCGACCGCGAACACGAACCCGAGCGAGACGCCGTTGATGTCGACGCCTTCGATCGGGACGGGGAACCGTTCCGACAGCGTCGAGGCGACGAGGAAGATGGCGACGCCGGCGAGCGTCGTCGCCGACCCTCCACGCCAGGCAAAGAAGAGCGTCGCCGCGATGTACGCGGCGACGCCGACCAGGGAGACGGGCGCGACGACCGCGAGCAGCCTCGCGGGAGGGAGCGCCCTGCCGCTCATCCGAACGTCGTGAGCGCTACCAGGTGATGTTGCACGACGCGAAGACGCTGAAGCCGTTGACCGCCGCAGTCGCGACCAGCACAGCCAGCACGAGAAGCGCCGAGAGCTTGAGCTTCCACTGGAGCATTGGATTCCTCCGAGACGAACGCCGCATCGGGCGTGATGATCCATCACCGCCCTGCGCGAGGGCATCACCCGAAGGGGGGAAAACCGCGGCCGTCGCGCTCAATCCCTCGTTCGAGGGACACCGGCGACGCGGATACCCTTCCGGGCCGTGGAGCTCGAGCTGCACCTGGAGCCTGAGCAGCCGCCGCAAGTCGTCACGGCTGTCGCCGTGCTCGTCACGCAGCCGCCGCCGGACCCGGATCCGTGGTGGCAGGCCGGCATCGAGGAGGCGCTCGACACGTAACTGCGCGCAGCCGCGAAACGTTCAACCGGAGTCATGTGCATCCGGTGTGGCGACGAAGAAACTCCCGCGGATCGCGCGTACTGCGTCCACTGCACCTTCGCGGTGCGGGCCGAGGTCGAGGACGGCCTTCGCAAGCTCGCGAGCTACCTCGCCGCGTGGGCGGCGTTCGACGAGTGGTGCGCGTCGCGGACGCAGACGGCGCGCGCCTGATCAGGGAGAGACGGCGGCGCGGCCGCGCAGCAGCTGCGGCGCCGCGCGCGCGTAGTCGAGCCCGGACAGCCACGTCAGCGCGAGCGCGACGAGCAGCGTCCACCACGCCACGCCGCGCGCCCACCCACCGGCGGCGGCGACCCCGCCGACGGCGGCCGCGACAGCCTGCGCCCACGTCTTGAGCTTGGCCAGGTCGCGCGCGGCGATGACGACCCCGCGCTCGAGCGCCGCCTGGCGGAGGGCCGTGATCAGAAGCTCGCGCACGACGATCGCGGCCACCATCCACGCCGGGAAGACGTCCTGGCCGAGCAGGACGACGAGCGTCGCGAGCACGAGCAGCTTGTCGGCGACAGGGTCGACGAGCGACCCGAAGCTCGACGTCCGCCCGGTGCGCCGCGCGACCCGTCCGTCGAACCAATCCGTCGCCATGCCCGCGCAGAAGACGCCGGTCGCCCACCAGTCGTGGCCGTGGAACGGTACGGCGAACAGCGCCACCACGATCGGGACCGCGGCCGCCCGCGCGACGGTCAGCTGATCGGCGAGGCTCACCGACCGAGAGAATACGGAGTGATGTTCGAAAAGGTCCTGGTCGCAAACCGCGGCGAGATCGCCGTGCGCGTCTTCCGCACGCTCCGTGAGCTCGGCATCGGCTCGGTCGCCGTCTACTCCGACGCCGACCGCCGGGCCGTCCACGCGGCGTACGCCGACGAGGCGCACGCCCTCGGAGGGTCGACCGCCGCCGAGTCGTACCTCGTCGTCGAGAAGCTGCTCGCGGCCGCGCACCGGGCTGGCGCGGACGCCGTGCATCCGGGCTACGGCTTCCTCGCCGAGAACGCGGCCTTCGCGCGGGCCGTCGCGGAAGCCGGGCTGACGTGGATCGGCCCGCCGCCGGCCGCGATCGAGCTGATGGGATCGAAGACACGTGCACGCCAGGCGATGCAGGCCGCCGGCGTCCCGATCATCCCGGGGACCACCGACCCGGTCGCGTCGGCGGACGAGGTCGTCGCGCTCGGAGAGGAGATCGGCTACCCGCTGCTGATCAAGGCCGCGGCGGGCGGCGGCGGCAAGGGGATGAAGGTCGTGCGCTCCGCGGCCGAGGCGGCGCAGGCGTTCGCGTCGGCGCAGAGGGAGGGACAGTCGTACTTCGCCGACGCGTCCGTCTACGTCGAGCGCTACCTCGAGGACCCGCGGCACGTCGAGGTGCAGGTGCTCGCGGACGCCCACGGCAACGTCATCCACCTCGGCGAGCGCGACTGCACGATCCAGCGGCGGCACCAGAAGCTGGTCGAGGAGACGCCGTCGCCGGCGGTCGACGCCGCGCTGCGCGAGCGGATCGGCCGGATCGCCGTGGACGCCGCGCGCGCCGCGGGCTACCGGTCGGCCGGGACGATCGAAGGTCTGCTCTCGCCCGCGGGCGACTACTTCTTCATGGAGATGAACACGCGCATCCAGGTGGAGCACACGGTGACGGAGCAGGTGACCGGGCTCGACCTGGTGCGCGAGCAGATCCGGGTCGCCGCGGGGGAGCCGTTGTCGCTTCGCCAGGAGGACGTCGTCCTGCGCGGGCACGCGATCGAGTGCCGCATCAACGCCGAGGATCCGCAGCAGGGGTTCCTGCCGAGCCCGGGCCGGATCACGCACTACCGCGAGCCGTCGGGGCCGGGTGTGCGGGTCGACTCCGGGGTCGCCGCCGGCTCCGAGATCAGCGGTCTCTACGACCCGATGATCGCGAAGCTGATCGTGCACGACGTGGACCGCGAGTCGGCGCGGCGGCGGATGCTGCGCGCGTTGTCGGAGTTCGAGATCGGCGGCGTGCACTCGCTCGTCTCGTTCCACCGCGCGCTCCTCTCGCACCGATGTTTTGCCGCGGGCGAGACGTGCCACGGCCTCGTCGAGTCGGACGAGCTGAAGCAGGCGGCGGAGGAGCTCGAGCAGTCGCATCGGCCGTCGACGGTAGCCGCGGCGGCGGACGGACTGTTGCCAAAACAGACAATGGCCGAAGTGGACGGGCGGCGCGTGGACGTGACCGTGCTCGTCCCCGAGCCGCCGTACCGCGAGCTCGCCCGGCGGCGGCGCGAACGCACGGCGTCGCACGCGGGTGGCGGCGGCGGTGCCGTCGTCAGTCCGATGCAGGGGACGGTCCTCGACGTCAAGGTCTCGGAGGGCGAGGAGGTCGACGCGGGCGCAGTCATCTGCATCGTCGAGGCGATGAAGATGGAGAACGAGGTCACGGCACACCGCTCCGGCGTGGTCGAGGAGCTCGCTGTCGCACCCGGCGACGCGGTCGCGAACGGGCAGGTGGTCTGCGTCCTGGGTGAGCTCGGCTAGGCGGCGCCGCGCGGCGGCGCCGCGGCGTCAGAGCGAGCGCTGGTAGGTGCGGAACGTGCGCGTCGCCCAGGCGGCCGTCACCGCCGTCAGCACGAGCAGGAACAGCAGATGCCAGCCGACCGACGACCAGTTCGTGCCGGGCAGCGCCACCTGGCGCGCGGCCTGAACTCCCCAGTCGACCGGGTTGTAGCGGGCGACCTCGCGCATCCAGTGCGGCATCTGCGCGCGTGCGTTCATCGTCGTGGACAGGAAGAGGAGCGGCAGCCCGATGAAGTTCGCGACGGCGATCATCGTCGCCTCTCGCCGCGTCAGGAGCGCGATCGCCTGCGAGAGGCCGGCGAACGCGCTGTTCACGAGGATCCCGGTGCAGACGATGACGACCCAGCCGAGCGCGCCCTCGTGCACGCGCACGCCGAGCCCGAACGCCACGAGCAGGATGATCAGCGCCTGGATCGCGGCCGTCAGCGCAGAGCGCACGATCTGCGAGAGCACGATCGACAGACGTGAGGCGGGGGTGGCGAGGAAGCGCTCGACGACCTTGTGGTCGAGGTCGTTGATCATCGACATCCCGCTCCACGTCGCGCCGAAGAACGCGTTCATGACGACGATGGCCGGCGCGAGGAACGTGATGTAGGAGCCGGTGCCGAAGCCGCCGAGCCGGGTCAGGTTCTTGAACAGCTGCCCGTACAGGATCAGCCACACCATCGGCTGTACGAGGAGCAGCGCGATCCAGATCGGCTCGCGCATCAGGTTCCGTGCCTGCCGCACGGTCATGAACCACGTGTGGCGGACGACGTTCACGAGCCGCGGTCCTCCGTGCTGAAGTCGCGTCCGGTGAAGTGGAGGTAGACGTCGTCGAGCGACGGTCGCGAGACGGAGACGGAGGCCACGCCGATGCCCGCGCCTTCGAGGGCCGAGATGATCGCCGGGACGGCGCGGCCGCCGTTCTCGACGCGCGAGACGACGACGCGCCCGTCGAGCACCTGCTCGGGCGCGGCGCCGACGCCGTCGAGCACCCGCTGCGCGTCCTCGACGCGACCGTCCTCGAGCTCCACGTGCACCGCATCTCCGCGCAGGCGCGCCTTCAGCTCCGCAGGCGTCCCCTCGACGACGACCCTGCCCTGCGACACGATCGCGAGGCGGGCCGCGAGCTGGTCCGCCTCCTCGAGGTAGTGCGTCGTGAGGAGGATCGTCAGCGACTCCGCCTCGGCGAGCCGCCGTACCTCGTCCCACATCGCGACGCGTGCCTCCGGGTCGAGCCCGGTCGTCGGCTCGTCGAGGAACAGCACCCGCGGCCGGTGGACGAGCCCGAGCGCGATGTCGAGGCGACGGCGCATGCCGCCCGAGTAGTTCTTGACGATGCGGTCGGCGGCGTCGGAGATGCCGACGAGCTCGAGCAGCTCGTCCGCACGCTCGCGCAGCGCGCGGCCGCTCATCCCCTGCACGCGCCCCTGCAGCATGAGGTTCTCGCGGCCGGTCCCGAACTGGTCGACGCCGGAGTCCTGGGGGACGTAGCCGATCACGCGGCGCACCGCGTTCTGCTGGCGGCGCACGTCGTAGCCGGCAACCTCCGCCCGCCCCGAGTCCGGCTGCGTGAGCGTGACGAGCACGCGCACCGTCGTCGACTTGCCGGCGCCGTTCGGCCCGAGCAGCCCGAACACCTCGCCCTCGTGCACGGCGAACGAGACGCCGTCCAGCGCCTGCACGTCGCCGTACCGCTTGCGCAGGTCCTCGACCACGATCGCGTCCATCGACGACCAGACTAGTCGGCGGTTCCGAAGTCATCGCCGGTGCGGCAGTCGCTAGTGTCCGCGCGTTCGATGGACCTGTACGAGTACCAGGGCAAGCAGCTCTTCGAGCAGTTCGGCATCCCGGTCTCCGACGGTCGGTTCGTGACGACGGCGGAGGAGGCCAGGCGCGCGGCCGAGGAGCTCGGCGGTCAGGTGGTCGTGAAGGCCCAGGTGTTGACCGGCGGGCGCGGCAAGGCGGGCGGCATCCAGCTCGCCGACGGCCCGGACGAGGCGCAGGCGAAGGCGAAGCAGGTGCTCGGCCTCGACATCCGCGGCCACGTCGTCGAGAAGCTCTGGATCGAGAAGGCGTCGGAGATCGCGAAGGAGTACTACCTCTCGATCACCTTCGACCGCGGCGCGAAGAAGCCGCTCCTCATGTTCACGACGCAGGGCGGCGTCGAGATCGAGGAGGTCGCGGCGCGCGACCCCCACGCCCTCGTGCGCCTGCACGTCGATCCGCTCGAGGGCTTCCAGCCGTGGGTGGGGCGCCGTCTCGTCTACGGCGGCGGCGTGGACGAGCCGAGCGAGCAGAAGCAGATCGCCGACATCGTCGCGAAGCTGTACCGCTGCTTCGTCGAGAGCGACGCGATGCTGACGGAGATCAACCCGCTGATCGTCACGCCTGACGGCGAGGTGAAGGCGCTCGACTCGAAGTTCACCGTCGACGACAGCGCCCTCTACCGCCACCCGGAGATCGCCGAGCTTCGCGACACCGGCGCGGCGGACCCACTCGAGGCCCTCGCGCGCGAGAAGGGCGTGACGTACGTGAAGCTCGACGGCTCCGTCGGGATCCTCGGCAACGGCGCAGGGCTGTCGATGTCGACGGTCGACGTCGTGGTCGTCGCCGGCGGCAGGCCGGCGAACTTCTGCGACCTCGGCGGCGGCGGCAGCGCGCAGGGCGTCGTCGACGCGCTCGAGGTGATCACCTCCGACGCGCAGGTGAGGTCGATCTTCTTCAACATCTTCGGCGGGATCACGCGCTGCGACGAGGTCGCGCGCGGGATCCTCGAAGCGCTCGAGCGCATGCGGATCGAGACCCCGATCGTGGTACGCCTCGACGGCACGAACGCCGACGAGGGCCGTCGGCTGCTGCAGGAGGCGGCGCCGCCGAACGTGCACGTCGAGCCGACGATGCTCGACGCCGCGCGGAAGGCCGTCGAGCTCGCGGGCGCCGGGGCGGGATCCGCATGACGCCGATGACCGACGCGTGGAGCGCGCGCGCCGACGCCTACCGCACGTCGAGGACGCATGCGGAGGGCGCCGACCTCGACGCGGTCGTCGAGCTGTGCGAGCCGGCGCCCGGCGTGAAGATCCTCGACCTCGGCACCGGCGGCGGCCACGTCGCGCGCCGGCTGCGGGACGAGGGCGCGCAGGTCGTCACCGTCGACCCGGCGCCGGGGATGGGCGCGGACGTCGTCGCCTCCGCGGAGCACCTGCCGTTCGCCGACGGCTCGTTCGACGTCGTCGTGTCTCGGATCGCCGCCCACCACTTCCGGAACCTCGGTGAGGCGATCGGCGAGATGGTGCGCGTCACGAACCGCGTGCTCGTGCTCGAGGACATGCTCTATCGCACGGAGGAGGAGCAGGAGGCGGAGAAGCTGCGCGACCCGACGCACGTGCGCTCGCTGTCGGCGGAGGAGTGGCGCGACCTCCTCGTCGACGCCGGCCTCGCGATCGAGCAGGAGCTCGACTTCACGAAGGAGCACGACATGGACGACTGGCTCGCGCGCACGGGCTGCAGGGGAGCGGAGGCCCAGCGCGTGCGCGAGCTGCTGCGCCCGTACTGGACGAGCGAAGACGGCAGCAGCTGGTCGAACGACTACATCGTGATCAAGGCGAGGAAGTCGCAGGAGTAGCGCGTGGCGATCGTCGTCGACAACGAGACGAAGCTCGTCGTGCAGGGCCTGACCGGCTCCGAGGGGCGGTTCCACGGGCTGCGGAATCGCGCCTACGGCACCGACGTCGTCGCCGGCGTCACGCCCGGCAAGGGCGGCCAGGACGTCGAGGGCATCCCCGTCTTCGACACGGTCGCGGACGCGGTGCAGGAGACGGGGGCGAACACGTCGCTCATCTTCGTGCCGGCCCGCTTCGCGCCGGACGCGATGTACGAGGCGGTCGACGCCGGCATCCGCACCGTCGTCTGCATCACCGAGCACGTTCCCGCGCACGAGATGCTGCGCGTCTACGCGTACGTGCGGCCGAAGGGCGTCACGTTGATCGGGCCCAACTGTCCCGGCGTGCTCTCGCCGGGGAAGGCGAACGTGGGGATCATCCCCGCCGAGGTGTTCCGGCCGGGCTCGATCGGGCTCGTGTCGCGGTCGGGGACGCTGACGTACCAGATCGGCTACGAGATCGCCCAGCGTGGGCTCGGCAACTCGACGATCGTCGGGATCGGCGGCGACCCGATCGTCGGTACGGGCTTCATCGACGTGCTCGAGAAGTTCGAGCGCGACCCGGAGACGGAGTACGTCGTGCTCGTCGGCGAGATCGGCGGCGACGAGGAGGAGAAGGCGGCGCGCTACGTCGCCGACAACATGACGAAGCCCGTGTTCTCGTACATCGCGGGGTTCTCGGCGCCGCCCGGCAAGACGATGGGCCACGCGGGCGCGATCATCTCCGGCTCGTCCGGCACGGCCGCCGCGAAGAAGGAAGCGCTCGAGGCGGTCGGGATCGCCGTCGGCACGACGCCGACCGAGGTGGCCGAGCTCGTCGTCGCGGCGGCTTCTTAGGGGTTCAACGAGCGAGACGCGGTGCCGGCCGCGGCCAGCGCGAGGCCGAGGACGACGAACGCGCCCACGGCGACGCGTGCCGTCGTCGCGCTGAAGAGCAGCCCGGCCGCGAGCGGGCCGAGCGGCTGCGTGCCGCGCGCGAGGAGTGTGCGGACGGCGTCGACGCGGCCGAGCAGCGCGTCGGGCGTCAGCGCGATGCGACGGGCGACGACGACGGAGTCGGTGATCGGCAGGACGATCGCCTGCGGCAGGAGCGCCGCCGTCAGGACCCACGGGCTGGGCCAGGCGAGGAACGCCGCCGGTGCCGCGCCGAGGTACAGCTCGGCGAGCACGATCGCGCGCACGGACAGCCGGCTGCGTGCGCGGGAGGCCAGCGCGGATCCGACGAGGACGGACGCCGCGAACGCCGCCAGCAGCGCGCCGATCGCGCCGCCGCCGAACCCATGCCGGCGTGCGACGACCACGACCGCGAACAGGTACGCGGGAATCGTCACGTTCCCGATCGCGTAGAGGAACGACGTCACGCGGAGGAACGGCTGCGACCAGAGAAACGCGAACCCTTCGCGCAGCTCGCTGCGCAGGTCGAGCGCCCGTCGTTCGCGCTGCTCCTGGAACCGCGCGCGGATCCCACGGATCGACGCGAACGAACACAGGTACGAGACGGCGTCGAACGCGAACGGCGCCGCGCGCGCGACGCCGAAGAGCGCGCCGCCGATCGGCGGGCCGACGACGCCGACCAGGGCCGCACGCGCCGTCTGCACCGAGACGGCGTCCGGCAGCTGCTCGGACGGCACGATCGCGCGTAAGGCGCCGAGCGACGACGCCTGGAAGAAGACGTCGCCGACGCCGGTGACGAACGCGAGCGCCGGCAGCGGCCAGTACGCATGCGTGAAGAGCACGACGACGGAGACGCCCGCGAGCGCGCCTGCGCGGACGCCGTCGGCGGCGAGCATCAGCCGCCGGCGGTCGTACCGGTCGGCGGCGACGCCCGCGAGCAGCGCGAGGAGCGGCGCGGGGAGGAGCCAGGCGAACGTCACCGCGCCGGCCTTCGCCGGCGAATGCGTCAGGCCGAGCACGAGCAGCGGATAGGCGACGCCGGTCAGCGAGCTGCCGAACGCCGACAGCAGCTGCCCCGACTGCAGGAGCACGAAGTCGCGATTCCGCCGGAGCATCCGGCGGCCGACGCTAGCGCGGCCCGAGCCTGCGCCGTCGCTACGCCGCCGCGGGCAGCGCGAGGCGGAAGCGCGCACCGGCCGGCGTCGACTCCGCCGTCGCGGTGCCGCCGTGCGCCTCCGCCGCCTCGCGCACGATCGCGAGCCCGAGCCCCGCGCCCGGCTTGGCTCTCGCTGCCGCCGCACGGTAGAAGCGGTCGAAGACGCGCGGCAGGTCCTCCGGCGCGATCCCGGGCCCGTGGTCCTGCACCACCACCTCGCCCGCGCGCACCGTCACCTCGATCGGCGCGCCGTCCGCCGAGTACTTGACCGCGTTGTCGAGCAGGTTCGACACGGCGCGCTCGAGCAGCACGGCGTCGGCGCGCACGTGCGTCGGCGACAGGGAGGTCACGAACGTCGTCTGCGGCGCGCGCGCCTGTGCGCGCTCGACGACGCCGGCGACGAGGTCGTCCAGCGCGACGTCCTCGATCCGCAGCTTGCGCTCCTCGCCCCGTGCGAGCTCGACCAGGTCGGCGACGAGGCGCGTCAGCGCGTCGAGCTCGACCGCAGCCTCGTCGAGTGCCCGCCGAGCCTCGTCCGCGGGGAGCTTCCCCTCGCGCAGCAGGTCGACGTTCGTGCGCGCCGCGGTGAGCGGCGTGCGCAGCTCGTGCGACGCGTCGGCTACGAGGCGCCGCTGGCGCCCGACGGACTCCTCGAGCGCAGCGAGCATCGCGTTGAAGCGCGTAGCGAGGCGGCCGAGCTCGTCGTCGCCCGCCACCTCGACGCGTTCCGCGAGGTTCGTGGTGGCCGCGACGTGCTCGGCGGCAAGCGTGAGACGGCGGATCGGACGGAGCGCAATCGTCGCCACACCCGCGGCGAGCGCGGCCGCGAGCCCGATGCCGATCGCGCCGACGAGCAGGATCCAGAAGCGGATGCGGGTAAGGGCTCGCGTCGTCGGGTCGAGCGGCGCGACGGTGATGACCGCGAACCCGGGCTGGCTCTGCGCCACCAGCTCCCGCCACTGGCGCGCCTCGATGGTGGCGCTCGCGTAGTAGTAGGTCGGCGTCGGCGACGCTGCGACTGCGATCGCCCGCCGCGTGACCGGAATCGGCGCGCCCTGACGGTTCCCGTCAGCCGCGACTATCTCGATGCGGAAGAAACCGTGGCCGCCGTCGCGGAGCTGCGTCCAAAGCGTGTCGTCGAGCTGCGCGTACAGCTCGTGCTTCGCGACGAAGTAGACGGCGAGCGACGCGCCCGTCACGGTGACGGCAATCGCGAGCGCCGTCAGGAGCGCGAGGCGCTGCCGGAAGCTCACGGCTCCGCCCGCAGCGCGTATCCGACGCCGCGCACGGTGTGGAGGAGGCGCGGCTCGCCGCCCTCCTCGAGCTTGCGTCGGAGGTAGCCGATGTAGACCCAGAGCGCGTTCGACGTGGCGCCGAAGTCGTAGCCCCACACGCGCTCGTAGATCTGCGACCTCGTGAGCACCTGGCGCGGGTTGCGCAGGAACAGCTCGAGCAGGTTGAACTCTGTCCGCGTCAGCTGGAGACGGCGGTCGCCGCGGCACGCCTCGCGCGTCCCTGGGTCGAGCGTGAGGTCGGCGAACTGCAGCACACCGTCCGCGGATTGGCCGCTGCGGCGGAGGAGGGCGCGCACGCGCGCGCGAAGCTCCTCGATCGCGAAGGGCTTGACGAGGTAGTCGTCCGCGCCCGCGTCGAGCCCTTCCACGCGGTCGGAGACCGCGTCGCGAGCCGTCACGACGAGCACGGGCACCGAGTCCCCGCGCGTGCGCAGCGAGCGGCACACGTCGAGCCCGCCGAGCTGGGGCATGAGCAGGTCGAGGACGATCGCGTCGGCGGGCGACGCCGCGTGGCGGGCGAGCGCCTCGGTGCCGTCGGCGGCCTCGTCGACGTCGTAGTCGATGCGCAGCGCGCGCGCCACCGCGGAGCGCACGGCAGGGTCGTCGTCCACCACGAGCACGCGTGTCGTCACGCGGGCATTGTTCCCCCGCTTCCTAAGACCTTGCTCAGCGCCGAGGGTCCCCCGGGCGCGGCGATAGGCTCCGGTCGTGATCTCGTTTGCCCGCGGCGTGCCCGCGCCGGAATGCCTGCCCGTCGACGACCTCGCCGACTGCGCGCGCACGGTGCTCGAGCGCGACGGGCGCACAGTCCTCTCGTACGGCCCGTCGATGGGCTACGCGCCGCTGCGCGAGTGGGTCGCGGCGCGGCACGGCGTCGACGCGAGCCGCGTGTTCGTCACGAACGGCTCGCTGCAGGGCTTCGTCTTCCTCGCGGAGCGTCTCGCCCGCGGCCGGCGCGTGCTGGTGGAGCAGCCGACCTACGACCGGCCGCTCAAGATCCTCCGCGAGCTCGGCGCAGAGGTCGTGCCGCTGCGCTGCGACGACGACGGCCTCGATCCGGATGCGCTCGCCGATGCGCTGCGAGCCGGAGTCCCGCCCGCGTTCCTGTACGTGATCCCGACCTTCCAGAACCCGAGCGGCCGCACGATTCCGGCCGACCGCCGGCGGCGGATCGTCGAGCTCGCGCGCGAGCACGACCTGCTCGTGTTGGAGGACGACCCCTACGGTCTCGTCCGCTACGAGGGAGACCCGCAGCCTTCGCTGCTCGAGCTGTCGGGTGGTGCGACGGCCTACAGCTCGTCCTTCTCGAAGACGATCGCACCCGGCCTGCGGGTCGGGTACTTCGTCCTGCCGGAGACGGTCGCGCGCGAGATCGAGGCGGCCGCCACCTCGGCCTACATCACGCCGGTGCTGCTCGGGCAGGCAGCGGTGCACGAGTTCGTCGCACGCGGCCGCTTCGAGCCGAACCTGGAGCGCGTCGTCGGCCTACTGCGCGCGCGGCGCGACGCGATGCTCGAAGCGCTCGACCGCGACCTCCCGCAGGTGCGGACGACGCGGCCCGCCGGCGGCTACTTCCTCTGGGCCGAGCTGGACGGCGTCGACGCGGGAGACCTGCTTCGGCGCGCGGAAGCGGCCGGCGTCACGTTCGTCGAGGGAACCGACTTCGGTGGCCCGCGAGACTCGCTGCGGCTCGCGTTCAGCTACGTCTCGCCGCAGGAGATCGAAGACGGCGTCGCGCGGCTGGCGGAGGCCCTAGCGGCGGCGCGTCCGGTAGCGGTGTAGCTGCGACGAGAACGTCCCGAGCACGATCCCCAGCACGAGCGCGACGACGATCGCCAGCACCACCGGCACGCGAGTCGAGACGAAGACGAAGCTGATCTTCACGCGGTGCGTGTTGAGGACGATGAAGAGGAGCATGTAGATCGCCACCGCGCCGACCACGATCAGCCGCGACCAGAGCCGCGGCTGCCACGTCTGGCGGCCCTCGTCGAGGCGCTCGCCAAACGACGGCTTCTGCTCCTGCACCTGCTCCGGCTCGGGCTCCATGCCCGACTGATTCACGCGACGGCGGCGTTCGAAACGAGCGGTACGAGGCGGGGCTGGCGCGGCGGCTGCAGCGTTCTCGTCGCGGCGCGGAAGGTGGGGCAGGGCCGGTCGGGATTCATCGCGCAGAGGCCGCGGCGTCGGAAGTAGCAGTCGTCGCAGGTGGGGGCGGTCTGTCGCGTCATCTGGCGGTCCTTCCGGGTCTTCGAGGGGGCTGGACGGCTGCGCATCCTATGGCCGCCCCCGCTGCGGAAAAAGGCTTGTCTGAACGGAAAACGCCGAATTTCCGCCAGATTCGAACCTACCGAAACCTACGCCTTTCCGGCGCTCGGCGCGAGTGTCGCCAGGGCGTGCAACGCCTGTTGAAAACTCTTCACAGGGATGATCCGGAGCCCGTCGGCTTCCTTCTTCGCCTCGGCGTAGTTCTCCCCAGCCGGCACGAGGAAGGCGTCCACACCCGCCTCGCGCGCGCCGATCGTCTTCTGCTTGACGCCGCCGATCGGCAGCACGGTGCCGTCCGGCTCGAGCTGGCCCGTCGCGGCGACCTTGAGGCCGTGCAGCACGTCGTGGCCGAGCTCCGTGTAGACCTGGAGCGCGAACGCGAGGCCCGCCGACGGGCCGCCGACGCTCCCCGCGTCGATCCGCACCGGGAAGGGCAGGTGGATGTCGAGCGCGTCCTCGAGGATCACGCCCACGACCGCACGGTTCGGCTGCGGTCCCGCGTTCGCGCGCACCGTCCGGATCTTCTCGAGCAGCGTCTGCGAGCCGCGCCGGATCGTGAAGCGGGCGACGTCGCCGGGGCGATGTCTCGCCATCGCCCTGAACACGTCCTGCACCGTGCGCACGCGACGGCCGTCGACCGCGGTGATCACGTCGTCCGGCTCGACCTTCCCGACCGCCGGCTCGCCCGGCTCGACGAAGTCGACGAGTGCGCCGACCGGCCGCGCCACCACCTTCTTCCCCGCGGCGCGCAGGGCAACCGCAGCTGCGACCTCCTGCGAGCGCTTCATGTCCTGCAGGTCGATGCGCACGCGCTGCTGGTCGTTGACGCCCGGCGGGTTGACCTCGCTCGCCGGGTACAGGTCGGCGCCCTCGTGCAGGCCGCCGAAGAGACGCTCGAGCAGCGACGCCGGGCGGACGATGACGTCGACGTAGTAGATCCCGCCGCGCTTCGGCTCCTTGCCGCCCGGAACGCTGACCAGCGGCGCAACCGGATGCGCGCGGTCGGGCAGGAAGATGTACTCGTTGCTCGGCCAGATGACGAGCGCGAGCACGACGGCGACCAGCACGAGCCCGGCGAGAAGCAGCTTGCCGGGCGTGAAGATGCGCCGCCTCACAGCAAGGTCCGCGAGAGGCCGCCGTCGACGACGACGTTCGTGCCCGTGACGTAGGCGGCGCGGTCGGAGGCGAGGAAGCAGACGACGTCGCCGAACTCGCGCGGCGTGCCCAGGCGCCCGAGAGGGATCTGCGCGAGCTCCTCGGGCGGCGGCCCGTCCGCGCCGTACAGCTCTTTCATCCGCGGCGTGTCGATGCGGCCCGGTGCGACGCAGTTGACTGTGATCCCGTCGGGCCCGAGCTCGCGCGCGAGCGTCTTCGCGTACCCGGTCACGCCGGGCCGCAGCGTGTTCGAGAGCGCGAGGTGCGCCGTCGGCTCCTTGACGGCGCCCGAGGTCACGAAGAGCAGCCGTCCCGCGTTGCTCCTGCGCAGGTGCGGAAGCGCGATGCGGACGAGGCGCACCGGCGGCAGCAGCAGCAGCTCGAACGCGGCCTCGAGGCGCTCGTCGTCGATCTCCGCCGCCCCGCCTGCGGGCGGCCCGCCGCCGTTCCAGACGACGATGTCGATTCCGCCGAATGCCTGCACCGTCCGCTCGACCAGTCGTTCGAGGTCGGCGGCGTTCGTCAGGTCACCGCGTACGGCGAGCGCGTTCAGCCGGTTCGCGTGCCGGTCGAGCTCCTCGCGGCGGCGTGCGAACATCGTCACGTTCGCACCCTCCTCGGCCAGCGCCTCGGCCGACGCGAGGCCGAGGCCCGACGTCGCGCCGCAGACGATCGCCGTCCTGCCGCGCAGACCGAGATCCATCGCGCGGGACGGTAGCGCGTCGGCCGCCGAGCGCACTAAAGGAAGCAAGCGCCGTCAGGATCGGTACAGGTGATGGCGACGACCGAAGCCGAGCTCGAGGCGTCCGGCTGTCCGCGGGCGACTGGTGGACGGCCGAGCATCCGGACGTGCTGGTCGTCGACGGCCATGCAGCCGACGACGTCGCGACCGTGCAGGTGAACCTGGCGAGCGGCCGCGCCGGTGCGTCTGCAGGTCGTCGAGGGGTACTTCCTCGGCACGGTCGACGCGGGCGCCACCGTGACGTCCGTCGACGGCTACGACGCGTCCGGCCGCCAGGTGGCGAGCCATAGCTTCGGCTAGTTCTACGTCGTCAGCACGCCGACGACGTCGCGCACGGCGGCGGCGCTCCGCTCGAGCGCCGCCCGCTCGTCCTCATCGAGGTCGATCTCGAGGATCTGCTCCACGCCGGAGCGGCCGATCTTGACCGGCACGCCCATGTAGAGACCGTCGATGCCGTACTCGCCTTCGAGGTACGCCGTGCACGGCAGCACGCGCTTCTCGTCCAGCACGATCGCGTCGACCATCGCCGCCGCCGCCGCGCCGGGTGCGTACCAGGCCGACGTGCCGAGCAGCTGCACCACCTCGCCGCCGCCCTTCGCGGTGCGCTCGACCAGCGCGTCGATGCGCTCCTGCGAGACGAGCTTGCGGATCGGCACGCCGCCGACGGTCGTCGCGGAGATGACGGAGACCATCTGGTCGCCGTGGCCGCCGAGCACCACGGCGCCGACGTCCTTCACCGACGCGCCGGTCTCCCACGCGATGAACGTCTGCAGCCGCGCGGTGTCGAGGATGCCGGCCTGGCCGAACACGCGCTCCTTCGGGAAGCCGGAGACGTTCTTCGCGACGTGGCACATTGCGTCGAGCGGGTTCGAGACGACGACGATGATCGTGTCCGGGCTCTGCGCCACGACACGCTCCGTGACCTCCTTCACGATCTTCTCGTTCGTCGTGACGAGGTCGTCGCGGCTCATCCCGGGGCCGCGCGGCAGCCCGGCCGTGATCACGACGACGTCGGAGCCGGCGGTCGGCTCGTAGTCGTTCGAGCCGACGACGTTCGGCTCGTAGCCGAGCACCGCGCCCATCTGGTTGATGTCGAGCGCCTTGCCCTGCGGCAGGCCTTCCTTGATGTCGACGAGGACGACGTCGGCGTAGTCGCGCTGCGCGAGCACCTGCGCGCACGTCGCACCGACGTTGCCAGCACCGACAACGGTGACCTTCCGCCTCTCGCTCACGTCCCTCCGCCTCCCGTCAGTTTCTCGATGATCGCGTCCGCGTACTCGCTCGTCCCGACGGCCGTCGGGTCGTCGCGCGACGGCTTCATGTCGTAGGTGACCCGCTCGCCCTCGGCGATCACCGCCGCGACCGCCTCCTCGAGCCGCTGCGCCGCCTCGCGCTCCCCGAGGTGCTCGAGCATCAGCTTGCCCGAGAGGATCATCGCCGTCGGGTTGACCTTGTTCTGGCCCTTGTACTTCGGCGCCGAGCCGTGCGTCGCCTCGAAGACGGCGGCGTCCGGCCCGATGTTCGCGCCGGGCGCGACGCCGAGACCGCCGACCAGGCCGGCCGTCAGGTCGCTGACGATGTCGCCGTAGAGGTTCGGCAGCACCAGGACGTCGAACTCCTCGGGCCGCTGGACGAGCCCCATGCACGTCGCGTCGACGAGGTTCTCCCAGGGCTCGATCTGCGGGAAGTCCTGCGCCACCTCGCGGAAGACGTGCAGGAACAGGCCGTCGGTGAACTTCATGATGTTCGCCTTAGTCACGCAGCTGACGCGCCGCCGCCCGTGGTCGCGCGCGTACTCGAACGCGAAGCGGATGATCCGCTCGGAGCCTTCGCGGCTAATCGGCTTCACGGAGATGCCGGAGCCGCTCCGGATCTGCTTCGGCTGCAGCCCGTTGAGCGTCGAGATCACCTGCTCCGCCTGCGCAGAACCGGACTCGTACTCGATGCCCGCGTAGAGGTCCTCGGTGTTCTCGCGCACGACGACGACGTCGACGTTCTCGTAGCGCGAGCGGACGCCGGGATACGTCTTGCACGGGCGCAGGCAGGCGTACAGACCGAGCTCGTGCCGCAGTGCCACGTTGACGGAACGGAAGCCCGTCCCGATCGGCGTCGTGATCGGCCCCTTCAGCGCGACCTTGTTCTCCTTGATCGAGGCGAGCGTCTCCTCCGGCAGCGGCGTCCCCGCCGACTCCATCACGTCGACGCCCGCCTCGCGCACCTCCCACTCGAGCTCGACGCCCGTCGCCTCCAGCACTCGCCGGGTCGCCTCCGTCAGCTCCGGGCCCGTTCCGTCGCCCGGGATGAGGGTGACCCTGTGCGCCATCGGGGGCGGAGCGTACACAGACCGTCACGCCCGCCTCCCCCGGAACGTGGATGGCCGCCGCTCGCGCGACGGGATTCCGCCGGGACGCCCGCACGGCTTAGGTGCGAGCCGTGGAAGGCTCTGCGGCGCTTCAGACTCTCCCTCCCGTCACGCCCTCGTTCGCGCACGGGCCGGTCGACTGCGACCGCGTCGCGATGCTCGAACGGCTCGAGCGCGTCGAGGGCTTGCTGGACCAGCACCGCTACGTCGACGCGCTCGGTGAGCTCGACGGCGTTGCCGTTCCGCGCGTCTCCGCACCCGACCTCGTGCTGCGCGTCCTCCTCGCGGAAAGCTGGGCTCGGCTGTACGTCGGCGAGCTCGAGCAGGCGACCGCGGTCGCGGACCGGGCTCGTGTGCTCGCCGACGGGCGCGTGTTCACCGACGCCGACCGTGCGGCGGCGATGTTCGCGCTCGGCTGCTGCCGGCGCAAGCTCGGCAAGATCACGAACGCGATCTCGCTCTTCACGTCGGCGCTTGCGCTCGCGGAGCGTGGCGCCGGCGCGCGCACGGTGCGGCTGCGCGCGCGGATTCTCGAGTGGCGGTCGAACTGCTACCAGGTGCAGCGCGAGTGGGAGGCCGCGCAGGCGGACGCCGAGCGCTCGCTCGAGCTCGCCGAGGAGGCCGGCGACGGCCGCGCGGCCTCGCACGCCCTGATGCAGTGCTCGCTCGTCGCCGAGCGGCGCGGCGACGCGCTGACGGCGCGGCTGTACGCGGAACGCGCACATGCGCTTGCCGACGAGACCGGCGACCGCCAGCTCGCCGCGCGGGCGCTCAACAACCTCGGCGGGCTGAGCTTCCTGCTCGGCGAGGCGGAGACCGCGGTCTCGTACCTCAAGGACTCGTTCGCCCTGTCGCTCGAGCTCGGCAACGACGCCGACGCCGCGCAGGCGGTCTCGTCGCTTGCACAGGTGCACCTGCGCTGCGGCGCGCCGCAGCTCGCCGAGGAGCAGGCGCGGCACGCGCTGTCGATCCTCGACGACCGCGACGACTACGTCGACGAGCGCGGCAACGCGCACCTCGTGCTCGGGCGCGCGCTGCTCGAGCAGGGACGCGTCGACGAGGCGATGCGCGAGTTCGCGGCGGCAGAGTGGCTGTTCGAGCGCTTCGGCTCGCCGAGCCACGTCGCCGCGGCGTGGACGGCGCAGGGCGACGCGTACCGGCGCTCGGGCGACGACGCGGCTGCGCTCGACCTCTACCGGCGCGCGGTCGACGCGCTGCAGGACTTCCGGTTCTGACCGCTTCCCACTCACTTGAAAGGGGGTTGACCCGATGAGAAAGCACGTCGATGTGCTCGCAGTGATCGTCTTCCTGATCGCGCTGGCGTCGCTCGCCGCTGCTGCCAAGGGCCACGGCGGCGGGCTGTACGGATTCTCGAGCGGCATCTAGTCGATGACGCGTTTCCGGCTCCTGCCCGCAGTCGCCGCCGCGCTCGCGCTTGCCGCGCCGGCAGCCGCGATCACCGGGGGCTCGCTCGACGGCGGGGCGCATCCCGCCGTCGGGCTGCTCCTCGTCGACCGCGGCAGCGGCCTCGAGCCGGACTGCACCGGCAGCCTCGTCTCGCCGACGGTGCTCGTCACGGCCGCGCACTGCGTCGCCGGCTTGCCGACGAACCGCTTCTCCGTCTCGTTCGACCCGCACTACGCGCCCGGGTCGTCGAGCGTCGTGACCGGGACGGGCTACGCCGACCCGCTGTACGGCGCGGTGAAGAGCGACTCGCACGACCTCGGGGTCGTCGTGCTCGACGCGCCCGTGCGCGGGGTCGCGCCGTTCGCGCTGCCGAGCGCCGGCTGGCTGGACGGCGCCCCGCTGAAGTCGGCGGTCTTCACGAACGTCGGGTACGGCTACTACGACCGCACCTTCACGTTCGACGGCTACCGCCGTGTCTCGACGTCCTCGTTCACGAACCTGAAGCCGACGACGATCACGCTCGCCGACAAGCCGGGCGGCGTGTGCTTCGGCGACTCGGGCGGGCCGCGCCTGCTCGGCTCGACGGTCGTCGCCGTCACCTCGAGCGGCAACAACAACTGCACGGGGCAGAGCACGAGCTACCGGCTCGACACGCAGTCGGCGCGCACCTTCCTGTCGCGGTTCGTCGCCGTCCCGTAGCCGTTCGGTCGTGCGCTAGCGTTCGCGCCGTGAGCGCGACCGCCGCCGAGTTCAAGCCGGGCCTCGAGGGCGTCGTCGCGGTCGAGACCGAGATCATGGAGCCGGACCGCGAGGGCGGGATGCTGCGCTACCGGGGCGTCGACGTCGAGCCGCTGATCGGCAAGGTCCCGTACGAGAACGTCTGGGGCCTTCTCGTCGACGACGACCTCGACTCGCGGATGCCGGACCCGGAGCCGTACACGCCGGCGGGGCTCACCGGCCGCGCGCCGGCCGACCTGCAGGCGCAGACAGCGCGCCTGTCGGGCCTATGGAAGCTCGGCAAGCTGAACGAGATCTCCGACGAGCAGGCGCGCGAGGACCTCGGCCGGCTGTCGGCGCAGATGATGTCGATCGTCGCGCGCTCGGCGCGGCTCGCCGACGGCCACGACGACGCGGTTCCCGACGACGTGGTCGCGCGCGGGCGCACGGCCGCCGAGAAGTTCCTGCTGCGCTGGCGCGGGGAGGCCGACCCGCGCGCCGTCGAGGCGATCGACACCTACTGGATCTGCACGGCCGAGCACGGGCTGAACGCGTCCACCTTCACCGCCCGGGTCGTCGCCTCGACGGGCGCCGACTGCGGCGCCGCGCTCTCGGCCGCGGTGGGCGCGCTGTCGGGACCGCTGCACGGCGGCGCGCCCGCGTACGTCAAGCCGATGCTCGAGGAGGTCGCCGCGCTCGGCGACCCGGAGCGGTGGGTCGAGGAGACGCTCGCCGCCGGCAAGCGGATCATGGGCTTCGGCCACCGCGTCTACCGCGCGGAGGACCCGCGCTCGCGCATCCTCAAGCGCGCGGCGCGCAAGCTCGGCGCGCCGAACATCGAGGTGGCCGAGGAGCTCGAGCAGGTCGCGCTCGCCGCGCTGCAGCGGCGCTCGCCCGACCGCGTGCTGGCGACGAACGTCGAGTACTACTCGGCGCTCGTGCTCGACGTCGCCGAGATCCCGCCGCCGCTTGCGCCGGCGATGTTCGCGTGCTCGCGCGTCGCGGGCTGGTCGGCGCACATCCTCGAGCAGAAGAAGCACGGGCGGCTGTTCCGTCCGTCGGCCCGCTACGTCGGGCCGGCCGAGCGCACGCTCGCGCCGAGTTGAGCCTGCAGGAGGCGGCGGCGCAGGCCGACGCGTTCGCCGAGGCCGGCGACGAGCGGCGGCTGTCCCAGCTGCGCGCGCAGTGGGACGACGAGCTCGAGGCGGCGGCGCGCAGCGCGGACTTCCGCGAGCGCGCGCTCGCCTACCGCGCCCTCGGCCAGTTCCGGTTCCGGTCGAAGAAGGAGCTCCTGCGCCGGGGACTCGAGGACGAGAGCCCGGCCGTGCGGGGCTCCGCGCTCATCTCGCTCGAGAAGCTCTCGCGAGACCATCCCGGCGACGTCAACGACGTGCGCTCGCTCCTGCACGAGCTCGTATCGGCGGACGGCAACGACGCCGTACGACGGCTGGCAGTTGCGACGCTCCGCAACGGCTCGCCCCGGCCGGACACCGTCCAGATCCTGGCCGCGCTGGCCGAGGACGAGGAGCAGTCGCGCGAGCTGCGCGACGCGGCGGCGAAGACGGCGCAGGCGCTGCGGCGGAAGGGCAGGGGCTAGGCCGATCCGTCAGGTACAGCGGCAGCCGTCGTGGCGGCCGCAGGACGGGCAGACGACGCGCCTGCGCTTCAGCTCAAGCGCGTTCTTCGCCAGCCCGGCCTTCGTCATCAGCCAGGCCGCCGCCATCGCCAGTACCACGAACAGCTCGACGTGCGGATCCATCGCCAACTCGTGCCTCCGAGTTCGACCTGCGCGCATGAGGGTGCGCTCGGAAGTACAACTCCCGACGCCGCCGATCGGATACGTGCGTGTAGAGCTCGGTCGTCGACAGGTCGGCGTGGCCGAGCATCTCCTGCACCGAGCGCAGGTCGGCTCCCCCCTCGAGCAGGTGCGTGGCGAAGGAGTGGCGCAGCAGGTGCGGGTGGACGCGCGCCGGGTCGAGCCCCGCTCTCTCGGCGAGCCGGCGCAGCACGAGGAAGGCGCCGGAGCGCGTCAGCGGCCCGCCCTTGGCGTTCAGGAAGAGCTCGGGGCGGTGGCGGCGGTCGAGGAACGGGCGCCCGCGCGCCAGGTACCGTCGTAGTGCCTCGGCCGCGTGGCGGCCGACCGGCACGACCCGTTCCTTGCCGCCCTTGCCGGTGACGCGGACGAGGCGGCTCTCCAGGTCCACGCCCGCGCGCTCGAGCGAGACCGCCTCGGACACGCGCAGGCCCGCGCCGTAGAGCAGCTCGACGAGCGCGCGGTCGCGCAGGTCGCGCGGCTGCGTCCCCAGAGCCGCGTCGATCAGCCGCTCGACCTCGCCCGGCGAGAGCGTCTTCGGCAGCGGCCGCGGGCGGCGGGGCAGCCTCACTGCCGCCGCGGGGTTGTCCTCGCGCGCGCCGAGCAGCTGCTGGTGGCGGAAGAAGCTGCGCGCTGCCGCGGTGCGGCGGGCGATCGTCGCCGGTGAGAGGCCGTCGGCGCGCAGCTGCGCCGCGTACGTCTCGAGCTCCTCGGCGGTCGCGGCGCCGACGCGCTTGCCGAGGTGCGCCGCGAGCGCGGCCAGGTCCCGCCTGTACGCGTCGACGGTCCGCGGCGAGCGCCGCGCAGCGAGCAGCGCGAGGAACCCTTCGACGTCCGGGTCGCGTCCCACGACCGCTCGTTCCGCGGCCGCCCGCGGACACCTTCCAATCGCGCTCAGCTCCGCGGGTGCGCCGCGTCGTAGACGCGGCGCAGGCGCTTCGCGTCGACGTGGCTGTACATCTGCGTCGTCGACAGCGACGCATGGCCGAGCAGCTCCTGGATCGTGCGCAGATCGGCTCCGCCCTCCAGCAGGTGCGTCGCGAACGCGTGGCGCAGGCGGTGCGGATGCGGCACGAGCCGGCGGAGCGTCGACGTGTCGAGACGCCTGCCGCGCGCCGAGAGGAACAGCGCGTTCTCGGCGCCGCGTGCCAGCGCGGGGCGCGCCTCGCGCACGTAACGCGCGACGAGCAGCGCCGCTTCCTCGCCGAGCGGGACGACGCGGTCCTTCCCGCCCTTGCCCTGCCGCACGTGCACGAGCTCCTGTTCGAAGTCGACGTCGCCCAGGTCGAGAGCCACGGCTTCCGCGCTGCGCAGCCCGGCGGAGTAGACGAGCTCGACGAGCGCACGGTTGCGCAGCGCGAGCGGCCCGTCGCCGTCCAGCGAGTCGACGATCGACTCCACCTCGCCGACGTGCGGCGCGTCCGGCAGCCGCCGTGTGCGCTTCGGCGCGAGCGGCGCGTCCGGGACGCGGTCGGGGCCGAGGACGTGCCGAAGAAGCACCCGTACCGAGACGAGCTTCCGCCCGATCGTCGCCGGCGCGAGCCGGCCGCGGCTGCGCGCGCGGCCCAGCTCCGTGAGCCAGTCGGCGAGGACGCGCACGTCGACGTCCTCCACGGGCGAGTCGCGACCGAACCAGCGCGCGAAGTCGCGCAGGTCGGCTGCGTACGCACGTTTCGACGCAGGCGCCAGCGGTGCGGTGGCGAGGAAGCGTTCGATCGCTGCGTCGATCGTCACGAGCTGGGACATTCGCCGCCCTCTATAGGATCGCCTGCCATGGCGGAGCGGTGGGCACGTCTGGCGGCGCTCGCCGTGCACGGCGCGAACGTGCAGCCGGGGCAGGTCGTGATCGTCAACGCGGAGCTGGAGCAGGCTGAGCTGGCGCGGGCCGTCGCGGCTGCGGCGTACCGGCGCGGCGCGAAGTTCGTCGACGTCGTCTACTTCGACCCGTACGTGAAGCGCGAGCGGATCGCGCACGCCGACCCCGAGTCGCTCGAGTTCGTGCCGGACTGGTACGGCGAGCGCATGAACCTGCATGCGGCCGACCACGGCGCGCGCGTCACGATCAGCGGTCCGACCGCGCCCGGCCTCCTGAACGGTCTCGACCCGTCGCGCGTCGGCCGCGACCGGCTGCCGTACACGAAGGAGGTGCCGCGCATCGTCAGCGAGCGGAGCACGAACTGGACGATCGTCCCGTGCCCGCACCGCGCGTGGGCGCAGCTCGTCTACGAAGGGTTGCCGGCCGACGAGGCGTACGAGAGGCTCTGGCGGGAGCTCGAGCACGTCCTGCGGCTCGACGAGCCCGACGCCGAGGCTGCGTGGGACGAGCGGATGCAGACGCTGCGCGCGTCCGCCGACCGGCTCACCGCCCGGCGGTTCGACGCGTTCGAGCTGCGCGGGCCGGGCACCGAGCTGACGATCGGGATGCTGCCGACGCACCAGTGGTGGGCCGCCGACTTCGTCACGACGACCGGGCTGCGGCACATGCCGAACTTGCCGACGGAGGAGGTCTTCACGACGCCGGATCCCGCACGCACCGAGGGCCACGTCACGTCGACCAAGCCGCTCGTGCTGCGTGACGGCACGATCATCCAGGGGCTGCGCGTCCGCTTCGAAGGCGGGGTGGCGGTTTCGATCGACGCGGACGAGAACGCGGAGGCGCTCCGCGCGCAGGTCGCGCTGGACGAGGGCGCGCTGCGGCTCGGTGAGCTGGCGCTCGTCGACCGACAGGGGCGGATCGGGCCGCTCGGCACGGTCTTCTACGACACGCTCCTCGACGAGAACGCCGCGAGCCACATCGCGCTCGGCAACGGGTTCTCGTTCCTCGTCGACGAGGCCCACGCCGACCGCGTCAACCTCAGCGGGACCCACGTCGACTTCATGATCGGATCGCCCGAGCTCGACGTCGACGGCGTCACCGCGGACGGCGAGCGTGTGCCGGTACTGCGCGGCGGCGACTGGCAGGTGTGAGAGATGCAGGAAGCGAACACAATGCAGGACGGTTTGGCACGCTGCCGAACCGTCTGAGTCCGTAGCATTCGCTCGCTGCAGGGCGCGCTGCGCCGCTCTTCGATGACCGACCTCGCCGACACGCTCAAGGAGGCACTGCGGGTGACAACGACCGAGCTGCCGGGGCGCGTCGATCTCTCCCGGCACGGGATCGACGCATCGGGGCGCGTGTTCCGCAACCCGACGACGTCCCTCCTCTACACGCACGCGCTCGCGCGCGGCGACGGGCGCCTGGCCGAGGGCGGCCCGCTCGTCGTCGACACGGGCCGCTTCACCGGCCGCTCGCCGAAGGACAAGTTCCTGGTCGAGGAGCCCGGCTCGCGCGACCGCATCTGGTGGGGCGAGGTGAACCAGCCGATCTCGGAGGAGAGCTTCGATGGGCTGCGCGAGAAGGTGACCTCGCAGCTCGCGAACGCGGAGGCGCTGTACGTGGTCGACGCGTGGGCGGGCGCCGATCCTGCGCACCGCCTGGGCGTGAGGGTGATCACCGCGCACCCGTACCACGCGCTGTTCGCGAAGACGATGTTCATCGAGCTGACACCCCAGGACCAGGAGTCGTTCGAGCCGCAGGCGCTCGTGCTGCACACGCCGGACGTCGAGGCTGACCCGGAGGAGGACGGCACGCGCAGCGGGACGTTCGTCGTGCTCCACCCGGGACGGACCGAGCTGCTCGTCGGCGGGACCTACTACGCGGGCGAGATCAAGAAGTCGATCTTCACCGTGATGAACGACCGTCTCCCGCTCGAGGGCGTCTTTCCGATGCACTGCTCGGCGAACGTCGGCGACGACGGCCGCGTCGCGATCTTCTTCGGGCTCTCCGGCACCGGCAAGACGACGCTGTCGGCCGATCCCGAGCGGAGCCTGATCGGCGACGACGAGCACGGCTGGGGCGACAACGGCGTCTTCAACATCGAGGGCGGCTGCTACGCGAAGGTGATCCGCCTGTCGCCGACCGCGGAGCCCGAGATCTACAGGACGACGCACACCTTCGGCACGATCCTCGAGAACGTCACGGTCGACGAGAACGGCGTCCTCGACCTCGACGACGAATCGAAGACCGAGAACACCCGCGCCGCCTACAAGCTCGAGCAGATCTCGAACGCGCTGCCGTCGAAAGCCGCGGGACATCCCTCGTCGGTGATCCTGCTGACCGCGGACGCGTTCGGGATCCTGCCGCCGATCGCCCGGCTGACGCGCGAGCAGGCGCTGTTCTACTTCCTCTCCGGGTTCACCTCCAAGCTCGCCGGCACGGAGATCGGCGTCACGGAGCCGCAGCCGACGTTCTCGCCGTGCTTCGGCCAGCCGTTCCTGCCGCAGCCGCCCGCCGTGTATGCACGCATGCTCGGCGAGAAGCTCGACCGGCACGGCTCGACCGTCTGGCTCGTCAACACAGGGTGGACCGGGGGCGCGTTCGGCGAGGGCAGCCGGATGCCGATCCAGGCGACGCGCACGATCCTGCGCGCAGCGCTCTCGGGCGAGCTCGACGACGCCGAGTTCCGCACGGATCCCGTCTTCGGCGTCGAGGTGCCGCTCGAGGTGCCGGGCGTGGAGCCGAAGCTGCTCGACCCGCGCTCGACGTGGCGCGACCCCGAGCGCTACGACGTGAAGGCGCGCGAGCTCGCCGGGATGTTCGCCGACAACTTCGCGCGCCGCTTCCCCGAGGCGGACGAGTCGATCCGCGCCGCCGGCCCGGGAATCTAGGCTTCCGCGAAGCCCACCGACGGCGCCGGCTCGTCGGCATCGCGGCCCTCGTACAGCGCCTACCCTTCGGATCGTGTTCCCGCGTCCGTTCGTCCCGAAGCCGAAATACGCGACGCGGCGCATGCGCGAGCGTGCGTGGGCGAAGGCGGATCTGGAGCGCGAGCGGATGGCGGCGCAGCGCCGGCGCGCGCCGTCGCTTCTGACCCGGCTTCTCGGGCGCTTCCGCTAGCTTGCAGACTCGTGGAGACGAGCCACGACGTGCTGGTGGTCGGCGCCGGCTGCGCCGGCATGCGCGCGGCGATCGAGGCGTACGACGCGGGCGCGGACGTCGCGGTCATCTCGAAGCTCCACCCGACGCGCAGCCACTCAGGCGCGGCGGAAGGGGGCATCAACGCGGCGCTCGGCAACGCCGCGGAGGACTCCCCCGAGACGCACGCGTTCGACACGGTCAAGGGCTCCGACTACATCGGCGACCAGGACGCGATCGAGATCTTCACGCGCGAGGCGCCGGACGACATCTACCAGCTCGAGCACTGGGGCGCCGTCTTCTCGCGGCGCGACGACGGCAAGCTCGCGCAGCGGCCGTTCGGCGCCGCGGGCTCACCGCGCACGGTGTTCGCCGCGGACATCACCGGCCACGTCCTCATCCAGGTCCTGTACGAGCAGCTCGTGAAGCGCGACATCCCCGTCTACGAGGAGTTCTTCGCGTGGAAGCTCGTCGAGAACGACGCGCGCTGCCAGGGGGTCATCTGCTGGGACCTGCTGAACGGCGGGGTGAAGACGATCGGCGGCAAGACCGTCGTGCTCGCCACGGGCGGGCAGGGCCGCATCTACCGGACGACGACGAACGCGTATGCGTGCACCGGCGACGGCGCCGCGATGGCGCTCCGTCTCGGGCTGCCGCTCAAGGACATGGAGTTCATGCAGTTCCACCCGACGACGCTGTATCCGTCGGGGATCCTGCTCACGGAGGGGTGCCGCGGCGAGGGCGCGTACCTGATCAACAGCGAGGGTGAGCGGTTCATGAAGCGCTACGCGCCGAACGCGATGGAGCTCGCGTCGCGCGACGTCGTCTCGCGCGCCGAGCAGACGGAGATCGACGAGGGCCGCGGCGTCAACGGCTCGATCTTCCTCGACATGCGCCATCTCGGCGCGGAGCGGATCATCGAGCGGCTGCCCGGCTCGCGGGAGCTCGCGATGACCTTCGCCGGCGTCGACCCGATCTACGACCCCGTGCCCGTGCGGCCCGGCGCGCACTACCACATGGGTGGCGTCGAGACGGACAACGACGGCGCGACGGAGCTGACGGGGCTGTACGCGGCGGGCGAGGTGGCGTGCGTGTCGGTGCACGGCGCGAACCGCCTCGGCGGGAACTCGCTGATGGAGACGATCACCTTCGGCCGCCGCGCGGGCCGCGCCGCCGCCGAGTGGGCGCTGTCGCACACGACCATCGACGTTCCCGTCTCCGCCGAGCAGGACGCGGAGCGCGAGCTGCGCGAGCTCCTCGACGTCGACGACGGCGAGCGGCCGTGGCAGATCCGGAACGACCTCGGCACGTCGATGCTCGAGAACTTCGGCGTCTTCCGCCGCGAGGACCAGATGCTCGAGCAGGAGCAGATCATCCAGGAGCTGCGCGAGCGGTTCGACCGCGGCGTCGTGATCGAGGACAAGGGCGAGGTGTTCAACAGCGACCTCACGCAGGCGATCGAGCTTGGGAACATGCTCGACCTGGCGGCGTGCATGGTGCAGGCGGGGATCGCGCGGAAGGAGAGCCGGGGCGCGCACGCGCGCCCGTACGACTATCCGACGCGCGACGACGAGAACTTCATGAAGCACTCGATCTCGCGCTGGGTCGACGGCGCGCCGCAGCTCTCGTACAAGGAGGTTCGCGTCACCAAGTACGAGCCGATGGAGCGCACCTACTGATGTGCCTCGTCTTCGTGCTCGCGCCGCTCGTGCTCGCGGCGGCGGCGTGCGGCAGCGGCGGCGGCGATCCCGTCGCGAGCGCGGCGGCGGCGACGGCGCACCGAAACACCGAGCACGTCGAGTTCCGGGGGACGACGGTGCAGAACGGCGCGACGCTCGTCGTCGACGGCAGCGGCGACTTCCAGACCTCGCCGCAGCGCGGAACCGTTCTGTTCAGCTTCCGCTCGCCGCAGTCGGCGGGCTCCCTCCACGAGGTGCTGGACGGGTGGACCGTGTACATGACGTCCGACCTCTTCCGCGGCCGGCTGCCGGCGGGGAAGGCGTGGGTGTCGGTCGACCTGCAGAAGGCGGGACGCGCCGCGGGCATCGACTTCAGCTCGTTCTCGGCGGCGACTCCGGCGCAGTCGCTGACGCAGCTGCGCTCGACGGGGAAGGTGACGCGGATCGGCACGGAGAAGATCGGCGGCGTGAGCACGACGCACTACCGCGCGACGATCGATCCGAACAAGACCGCGGCCGGACGCAGGTTCGAGCAGCGCACGCGCGCCGCGTACGCCCCGATCGACGTCTGGGTCGGCGGCGGCCTCGTGCGCCGGCTGCGCATCGGCTACAGCGCGGCGAAGCTGGGAACGACCCAGATGACGATGGACTTCTCGAAGTTCGGCGAGCCCGTCTCGATCACCGTGCCGCCGAAGAGCGTCACCTACGACGCGACGAAGGCCGCCGCGGCGGCGCTCGGCAGCGGGGCGACGCCGTGAGCATGCAGGTCGCGCTGAAGATCTGGCGGTACAACGCGCGGTCGGGCGACCGGGAGCTGCAGGAGTTCGAGATCGACGCGCCCGAGGAGGCGACGCTCCTCGACTGCCTCGACATCATCAAGGACCGCCACGACGGCACGCTCGCGTACCGCAAGAGCTGCCGGATGATGATCTGCGGTTCGTGCGGGATGCGCATGGACGGCGCTGCGGTGCTCGCGTGCAAGACGCGGATGTACGACATCGCGCAGGCCGGGCACGTGCCGGTGATCTCGGCGATGGGCAACCTGCCGATCGTCAAGGACCTCGTCGTCGACATGGGGCCTTTCTGGCAAAAGTTTCGGGCCGTCGACCCGTTCCTGCAGCCGGGCTACCAGGAGCCGCCCGAGGGCAAAGAGCACCTGATCCGCCAGGAGCGCATGAACGTCATCCACAAGGAGTCGCTCTGCATCAACTGCGGCTGCTGCGTCTCGGAGTGCAACTCGATGGAGTCGGACCCGCTGTTCCTCGGTCCGCAGGCGCTCGCGAAGGCGATGCGCTTCGTCGGCGACCCGCGGGACGGGCGCAAGGTCGAGCGGCTCGAGAAGCTGAACGGGGAGCACGGCATCTGGGACTGCACCCGCTGCTACTTCTGCAACGAGCGGTGTCCGAAGGGCGTCGACCCGCGCGACGCGATCGCCAAGCTCGGCGCAGAGTCGATGCAGGAGGGCATCGACCGCGACATGGGCGCGAAGCACGCGAAGTGGTTCGTCGTCTCCGCGAAGACGACGGGCTGGCTGCGCGAGACCGAGCTCGTGCCGAAGACGCAGGGCGTCGTGTCGGCGATCAAGCAGACGCGCTTTGCGCTCGACCTCGCCAAGCACGGGAAGGTGCCGCCGCCGTTCCCGCCGCACGTCGCCAAGGACGTCAAGGAGGCGCGCCGGCTCCACGACATCGTGCGCGACGGCGGGCGGCGCGGGTTCTACGGGCACGTGCAGGGCGAGCGCGCGCTCGCGCGGCTCGCGCACGGCCACTCGGGTGACGGCGACGAGACGCTCGAGCAGATCTACTCCCGGCCGGGGGCGTTCCACCGGCCGTTCATCGCCGGCGAGGAGATCCCGTCGGGCGGCGACGGGGGAATGGGCTCGCGCACGCAGTCCGACGTCACGCCAGGCGAGCGGCCGACGCGCAAGCCGGGAGGCGGCGCGTGACGCAGCCGAGCACCTCCACCAGGCGCGTCGCCTACTACAAGGGATGCCTGGCCTCGCTCTCGGCGAAGGAGCTCGACTTCTCGACGCAGGCGCTCGCGCCCAAGGTCGGACTCGAGCTCGTCGAGCTCGAGTCGGTCACGTGCTGCGGCGCCGGAGACATCCACGAAGCCGACCCGGACTACTACCTGCACCTGAACGCGCGGATCCTGTCGTACGCCGCCGCGGAGGGCGTGGACACGCTGATGACGGTGTGCAACGTCTGTACGCTCAACCTGCGGCAGGCGAACTACATGCTGCTCGGCGACTCCGACCTGCGCGCACGCGTGAACGAGAACCTCGTCGCGGCGGGCGTGCCGCCGTACGAGCGCGACGTCGACGTGCGGCACCTACTCTGGGAGATTGCAGAGGGCGACGGGTACGAGCGCCTGAAGCACGCGGCGCACCGCGGCCTCAAGGGGCTGAAGGTCGCGCCGTTCTACGGCTGCCAGATCCTGCGCCCGTCGAAGATCCAGGGCTTCGAGGACCCAGATCGGCCGTGGTCGCTCGAGCGGATCATCGAGGCGTGCGGGGGCGAGGCGATCGACTACCCGGCGAAGATCAAGTGCTGCGGCTTCCCGATCATCCAGGCGCGCGAGGAGACGGCGCTGGGCGAGCTGATCCAGCCGATCGAGCAGGCCGTCGAGGCGGGCGCCGACGCGATGGTCACGCCGTGCCCGCTCTGCCACCTCTCGCTCGACGCCTGGCAGTCGAAGCTGAAGGCCGCCACCGGCCGCGACTTCGCGATGCCGATCCTCCACCTCTCGCAGCTCGTGGGCGTCGCCGCCGGGCTCGAGGAGTCGGAGCTGAAGTTCAAGCGGCACGTCGTGTCGGTCGCGCCGGTCGTCGAGAAGCTGCAGATCTGACCGCCGTCCTCTGGCTGCTCGTCGCGCTCGCGGCCGTCGGCGCGGCGACGATCGCGTACGCGTGGTTCGAGGCGGGGTGGGTGCGGCTCGAGGTGCGCGAGCTCGCGGTGGACGGTCTGCCGCCGGAGCTCGAGGGGCTGCGGATCGCCCACCTGTCGGACTTCCATCTCGGCGTGCCGTCGCGGGGGGCGCGCGCCGTCGAGCGCGCAGTCGACTGGGTCGCCTCGCGCCGGCCCGACCTCGTCTGCGTCACCGGCGACCTCCTCTCGCGCCCGCGGGCGGAGCGACGGCTGCGCGCGCTGCTCGACCGGCTCGGCGACGCCTATGTCGTCCTCGGCAACCACGACTACGCGGTCTCGCGCGACCCGTTCTCGCGGCCTGCGGCGCTGGACGACCTCGGCGGCAGCGGCACGCTGCTCCTCGACACGGCCGTCGAGGCGGAGGTGCGCGGCGTGCGCGTCGAGGTCGCCGGCGTCGACCCGCGCTCGTGGCTGGCCAAGCGGCGAAGCGGCTTTCCACCCTCCGACGCGGCGTTCCACGTGCTGCTCTGCCACTTCCCGAAGGCGCTCGACCTCGTCGACGACGGCCGCTGGAACCTGATTCTCGCCGGCCACCTGCACGGGGGCCAGATCGCGCTGCCGTACGGCTTCGGCAAGGTCCTGCTCGCGCACCCGCGTTCGAGATACCGCGAAGGCGTCTACCGGCGCGGCCGGACGACGATGTTCCTCTCGCCGGGGCTCGGCACGACCTTCGTTCCGTTCCGGCTCTTCGCGCGGCCCGAGGCGACGGAGCTCGTTCTACGATCACGGTGATGGAGGCCGAAGGCGCCAGCCACGTCTCACCGGACGTCGTGCGCGTCGTCGTCGACGAGGTGCACCGCAGCTGATGGCCCCTCGTCTCGCCGGGCTGACGAAGCTGACGCTCGAGACGGCGCCGACCGTCTGCCACGAGTGCACCTGGTGGCAGTCTCGCGGCCGCCGCGCCGTCGACAAGGACAGGTGGATGGAGAAGCTCGAGCTCGAGTTCGGCTCGTTCGGCACCGTCTACTACGACTCCGACGGCCGCGTGCTCGGCTCGATGCAGTACGGGCCGTCGTCGGCGTTTCCCCGCGCGCAGGAGCTGCCGGCGGGGCCGCCGTCCGACGACGCGATGCTCGTCACGTGCGCGTACCTCGTCGACCAGTCGAGCCCATGGGTCCTGCAGTCGCTCTTCCTCGCCGCGATCGGCGAGGCGCGCGACCGCGGCGCACGCGCGCTCGAGGCGTTCTCGTACCGCTACGCCGAGGGCGAGACGGCGTACGAGCGCTTCCGCGTGCACAAGACGGTCTTCCCGCAGGACTTCCTCGCCGACTTCGGCTTCCAGGTGCGGCGCGTGTCCGGCCGTGTCGGGCTGGCGCGGCTCGAGCTCGGCGGCCTGCAGCCGGTCGAGGAGGGCCGGCGCGAGAAGGTGCTGCGTGTCGTGCAGGAGGCGTTCGGGATCCCGGAGCCGGTGCCCGCGCCGCGGCCGTAGCTTTTTCTAGGGGAGTTCGCGCTCGAACGTCGTACGCGTCGATTACGGCGCGCGTCAGCTCGCGACGCAGCCCTAGCCCGGGCGCGCGGCCGCGGGGGCGCGCGTGACGAGCTCCGCGATCTGGATCGCGTTCAGCGCCGCGCCCTTGCGCAGGTTGTCGCTCGCGAGGAAGAGCGCGAGGCCGTGCTCGACGGTCGGGTCGCGGCGGATCCGGCCGACGAGCACGTCGTCGATCCCCGCCGCCTTCGCCGGCGACGGGAAGTCCTCGACCCGCACGGAGGGAGCGGCGGCGAGCAGCTCGCGCGCCCGCTCGGGCGGCAGGTCGTCCTCGGTCTCGACCCAGATCGCCTCGGCGTGGCCGACGAGGACCGGCACGCGCACGCACGTCGCCTGGATCGGCAGGTCGGGCAGCTCCATGATCTTGCGCGTCTCCGCACGCAGCTTCAATTCCTCGTCGAACTCCTCGCCGTCGTAGTCCCAGTCCATGCGCAGGTCGTGGTCGGCCGGCGCCTCGTTGCGCAGCCGCTCCATCGCCTGCGCGCCCGCGCCCGAGACCGACTGGTACGTCGCGAGCCGCACGCGGAGGAGGCCGGCTGCGTCGTGCAGCGGCTTCAGCACGGCCGTCAGAGGGATGGTGCAGCAGTTCGGATTCGCGACGACGCCGTCGTGCTCGAGCGCGCGGTCGCCGTTCACCTCCGGGACGACGAGCGGGACGCCCGGTTCGAGCCTGTACGCCGACGACTTGTCCACGACGACGGCGCCGCCGCGTACCGCATGCGGAACCAGCTCGCGCGAGGCGCTCGTGCCGACGGAGAAGAGGAAGACGTCGACGTCGCCCGCGGCGAGCGCGTCCGGCGTCGCCTCCTCGACCGTCCACTCGCCGAGGCGTCTGCCGGTCGAGCGCGCCGACGCGAAGACCCGCACGTTCTCGTAGCCGCGCGCGCGCAGCAGCTCGAGCGTCACCGCGCCGACGGCGCCCGTCGCGCCGACGACGCCGACCGAAGGGCGCTCAGGCACCGACGCGCTCCGCGGCGAACGCCTCGAACCGGTCGTGGACGACCTGCACGGCGCGCTCGACCTGCGCGGCGCGTACGACGCACGAAACGCGGATCGACGACGTGGAGATGATCTCGATGTTGATGCCGGCCTCCGCGAGCGCGTCGAACATGTCGGCCGCCACGCCCGGGTGGCTCTTCATGCCGGCGCCGATCAGCGAGATCTTCGCGATGTCGGGATCCTGCTCGATGCGGCCGGCGCCGATTTCGACGGCGACCTGCTCGAGGATCGGCTCCGCGACGCGGAGGTCCGTCTTCGGCAGCGTGAACGAGATCGTCGCCTCGCCGTTCTGCGAGACGTTCTGCACGATCATGTCGATGTTGACGCCGGCGCGCGCGAGCGCCCGGAACACGTGCGCCGCGATACCGGGGCGGTCCGGCACGCCGATGATCGACACCTTGGCCTCCGACGTGTCGTGCGTCACGCCGGAGACGATCGCCTTCTCCAGCACCAGGTCCTCCTCCTCGCCGATCCACGTCCCCTCGCCGTCGACGAACGTCGAGCGGACCCGCAGCTTCACACCGTAGCTGCGTGCGACCTCGATCGACCGCAGCGCCATCACCTTCGCGCCCGACGCGGACATCTCGAGCATCTCCTCGTACGTCACCGCATCGAGCTTGTACGCGCCCGGGACGATGCGCGGGTCGGCGGTGAACACACCGGGAACGTCGGTGAAGATCTCGCAGGCGTCGGCGCCGAGCGCGGCGGCGAGCGCGACGGCCGTCGTGTCGGAGCCGCCGCGGCCGAGTGTCGTCACGTCGTGCGTCGAGGTGGAGACGCCCTGGAACCCCGCGACGAGCACGATCTTGTCCTGCGCGAGCGCGTCGTGGATCCGCTGCGCGCGCACCTCGACGATCTTCGCCTTCGTATGGCTCGCATCGGTGACGATGCCGGCCTGAGAGCCGGTCAACGACACGGCCTCGTGCCCGAGGTCGTGGATCGCCATCGCGCAGAGCGCGTTCGAGATGCGCTCGCCGGTCGAGACGAGCATGTCGTACTCACGCGGGTGCGGGTTCGAGGAGACCTCGTGCGCGAGCCGGATCAGCTCGTCCGTCGTCTTTCCCATCGCCGACAGGACGGCGACCACCTTCGCGCCCTCCTCGCGCGCCGCCACGAGGCGCTGCGCCACGCGCTTCAGCTTGTCGGTGTCGGCCACCGACGAGCCTCCGAACTTCATCACCACCAGCCCCGGCGTCCGAGCGCGCGCCTCGACCTCCGGCACCGCTTCGAAATTGGTAGTGGTCACTGTGCGACAGTGTAGGCGTGCGCAGGATCCGCGCCTGGACGCTCCGCGAGTGGGTGATCGCCGTCTTCGCCGGGATCGGCATCGGGTTGCTGCCGTGGACGCTCTGGCTCGCGAGCTCGCTCAGCCCCCAGCACGTGACCGACAGCTGGAACCTCGCGTGGTCCGGGTTCGACAGCGGCCTCGCCGTCCTGTTCATCGCCACCGCCCTCGCCGCCTACCGGCGCTCGCCGTGGGTCGGCGCGCTCGCCGCCGCGACCGGGACGCTGCTCGTCACGGACGCGTGGTTCGACATCGTGCTCGAGAGCCACGCGGACGAACGGCGCTTCTCGATCCTGCTCGCGCTCGTCGCGGAGCTGCCGTCGGCGGCCTTCTGCTTCTGGATCGCCTACCGGACCGAGCGCTTCCTGGCGGAAGTCGTCGACGAGGCGTTCGGCCACGGCGCCGCGTCACATCTCGCGGCGGCCCGCGAGGGCCCGGCCGAGGGTGACCTCGTCGGCGTACTCGAGGTCGCCTCCGACCGGGAGGCCGCTGGCGAGCCGAGTGACGCGGACACGGCCGCGTAGGCGGTCGGCGAGGAACGCGGCCGTCGCCTCACCGGTCATGTTCGGGTTGGTTGCGAGCACGACTTCCTGGACGCCGTTCGCCTCGACACGGCGCACGAGCTCGTCGATGCGGAGGTCGCCGGGGTCGACGCCGTCGAGCGGCGACAGCGCGCCGCCGAGCACGTGGTAGAGGCCGCGATACTCCGCGGTCCGCTCGACGGAGACGACGTCGACGGGCTGCTCCACGACGCAGATGAGCGTGTGGTCGCGGCGCGCGTCCGTGCAGATCGAGCAGACCTCGTCCTCCGTCAGGTTCCCGCACTCGCGGCAGAAGCGGACGCGCTCCTTCACCTCCTCGAGCGCTGCGGCGAGCGCGAGGGCCTCGTCCTTGGGACGCTGGAGGATGTGGAACGCGAGCCGCTGCGCCGTCCGCGAGCCGATTCCGGGCAGTCGTGTCAGCTGGGCGACGAGGTTCTCCACGGCGGGGCTGAACACGCGGCCATTGTGCCCGTGTCCACCGGCTGCCATGATCGCGCCGTGGACGCGAAGCGCCTCGAGGGGATCCCGCTCTTCTCGACCCTGTCGAGGCGGGAGCGCGAGCAGGTGGCGCAGTGGGCCGACGAGGTGACGGTGGACGAGGGCCGCGAGCTCGCGCGCGAGGGCTCGTTCGCGCACGAGTTCTTCGTCATCGAGGACGGCGCGGCAGAGGTGCGGCAGGACGGCTCCTCGATCGGCGAGCTCGGCCCCGGCGACTTCTTCGGCGAGATCGGGCTGCTCGAGACGGAGCGCCGGACCGCGTCGGTGGTCGCGACGACGCCGCTCACGGCGATCGTGATGTTCCAGCGCGAGTTCCGCCAGATGGAGCGCGAGCTGCCCGACGTCGCCGACAAGATCCGCGCGGCGATCCGCGCGCGGCTGTCCGAGTAGCGGCGCGCCGGACGCGCGGCCGGCGGCCGCGGCGCGTCAGAACCCTGGCAGGAGGCCGCCGAGGTCCGGCGGCAGCATGCTCTTCATCTTCGCCTCGACCTTGGCGTGCGCCGACCGAAGCGCCTCGTTCGCCGCCGCCATCACCATGTCGGCGAGCAGCTCGGGGTCGTCGGGGTCGATCGCCTTCGGGTCGATCCGCAGCTCCTTGATCTCGCCGCCGGCGGTGGCGACGACCGTCACCACGCCGCCCCCTGCGGTCGCCTCGGCCGTCTCCTTCGCGGCCTCCTCCTGCATCTGCTGCATCTGCTGCTGCATCTCCTGCGCCTGCTTCATCAGCGCGTTCAGGTCGAAGCTCATCCGTCCAGCTCCCTCGCGTCGAAGGTGCTCTTCATCAGCTCGAGGACGTCCTCCTCGCTGGTCGTGTCCTCCTCGTCGTCGGCCTCGTGCGCCGCGTCGCCGAGCTCGAACATGACCGCGAGCTTCCGCCCCGTCACCTCGTACAGCGCGTCGCGCAGCATGGCCGCGTTCTTCGGGTCCTCGGCGACGCGCAGGTGAAACGCGGCGGTCGGTGGGAATTCGAGCGTGAGCGTGTCGTTCGCGAGCGCGGCCGGCCGCGCCTCGCCGAGCGTCTGGCCGATCGGGATGGAGCGCTGCTCGACCGCCGGCAGGATCGTGCGGCGCCAGGCCTCCTGCAGCTGCTCGAGCTCGACCGGGATCTCCGGCGGCGGCTCCGGCTCGCGCGCGGCGGCCGGCGGCGCGGGCGCGGCCTCGGCGGCCTCCGGCGCTCGCGGAGGTGCGCCCTGCTCCAGGCGCTCGAGGCGGTGGGCGATCGACTCGCGCGAGAGGTCGGACGCGGGCCGCGTCACCTTGACGAGCGCGAGCTCGAGCGGCAGGCGCGGGTCGCCGCCCTGACGCATGTCGTCGACCGCGATCGCGAGCAGGTCGATCAGTCGCACGACCGTCGCCGGCGGGAGCTGGTTCGCCTGCTCGCGCAGGCGCTCGCGCGCCTCCTCGGTGACGGGCAGCGCGTCCGGCACCTCGTTCATGTGCTGGACGAGCAGCAGGTGGCGCAGGTGCTCGAGGAGGTCGCTGACGAGCCGCCCCAGGTCGTGCCCCTGCGAGGAGAGCTCCTCGAGGAAGCGCAGCGCCCCGGCGGTGTCGCCGTCGACGACGAGGTCGCAGAGCCGGAACAGCACCTCGTCCTCGACAGCGCCGAGCAGCTGGAGCACGTCCTGAACCGTGATCGTGCCGCCGGTGGCGGCGGCAAGCTGGTCGAGCGTCGACTCCGCGTCGCGATAGGCGCCGCGGCCCCCGCGGGCGATCAGCGCCAGCGCGGCGTCGGGGACGTCGATGCCCTCGCCGTCGGCGATCAGGCGGAGCTTGCGGACGAGCTCAGGCAGTCGCGGCCGCTGGAAGACGAACGTCTGGCAGCGCGAGCGCACGGTCGGCAGCACCTTCTGCAGCTCGGTCGTGCAGAAGACGAAGAGCAGGTGGGGCGGCGGCTCCTCGATCAGCTTGAGCAGCGCGTTCCAGGCGGCGTCGGTGAGCTGGTGCGCCTCGTCGAGGATGTAGACCTTGTACTTCCCCTCGACCGGCTGCAGCACGACGCGCTCGCGGATCTCGCGGATGTCGTCGATGCCGCGCTGCGACGCCGCGTCCATCTCGACCACGTCGAGCGACGTCCCGGCCGCGATCGCGATGCAGGCGTGGCACGTGTTGTCGGGCGTCGGCGTGGGGCCGTGGGCGCAGTTGACCGACTTCGCGAGGATGCGCGCCAGCGAGGTCTTGCCGGTTCCGCGCGGGCCGGCGAAGAGGTACGCCTGCCGGATCTTCCCCTGCTCGATCGCGTTCGTCAGCGTCCGCACGACCGCCTCCTGCCCCACGACCTCCGCGAACGTCTGGGGGCGGTACTTGCGGTAGAGGGCGGTCACGCGGCGATTCTCGCAGATCGGTCCGCGGCCACCGGACGGGCGGGCGATGTCAACCGGCGCCCGCCACAGGTCGCCGCCGCAAAAAGTCCCTGCACGCAACCGGAAGGGGTCAGACCCGGGTCAGACCCCGCGCCTCGCGTCCCGGCACCCGCGCACCGCCCCTTGCACGCGATCCTGCCGTCCCCGAATCGGGGATGGCCGGGGCGGGGCGGGCGCGTAGGGTCAGCCCATGGGAGACGGCCGCACGTTCGATCAGGCGGTTCGCGCGCTCGACAAGCTGATCGCGGAGCGCTCCACGAAGGAGCCCGAGGTTCCCGACCCCGATTCGCCGGTGCGCCGCGCGTACGAACGCATCGTCGGCGGCGCGTACCGGCCGCGGGCCGCGGCGTAGCGGTTCGCCGCGCCGACAGCGCCCGCGCGAGCTCCGGCCGGCGTCGGCAGACGAGCTCTTGTCCGTCTGCGCCGGCAGCCGTAGCATCGGGGGTCGGTGAAGGGACGCGCCCTGTGCTCGGCGCTCGCCGCCACGGCGGCTCTGCTCGCCGCGGTCGTACCGGCAAGCGCGAAGCCGCGCGACGGGATCCCGACCTGGGTCGGAGCCCGCGCGCAGCAGGCGGTCGACCGGCTGTTCGGCCGCGGCCACTCGGTGTCGGCCGACTTCAACATCCCGGAGCGGCGCCGCGTCGTAGTCGTCTACGAGTTCCAGAACGTCGTCACGTGCGCGACGTGCGCCACCGCGCCCGGCCGGCCGAAACCGCACGGCCGTGTCGTGCGGCTTACGTTCGACCGCCGCACGCGACGGCTCGTGGGACGCCTGCGCTTCTGCGAGGTGCAAGGGATCACGCCGCCGCTCGCCGCCTGCCTGCGCCCCTGATGCGTGCGCTCACCCGCGCCGCGACCGCGGTCACAGCCGCGCTCCTTGCGACCGCCGTCGCCTGCACGGCGACGACGGCGCCCGCCGCGGGCGCCGCGGGCGCCGCTTCCCGGACGGTCTGGCTCTGCGCGCCGCCGCTCGCGCACGACCCGTGCACGTCGAGCCTGACGGCGACGCGGGTGACGGCGACCGGCGCGACCTCGGTCGTGACCGCGAAGCCGGCGGCCGCGTCGCGTTTCGACTGCTTCTACGTCTACCCGACCGTCAGCCGCGAACGCTCCTCGAACGCCGACCTGCGCGTCCAGCAGGCCGAGATCGCCGTCGCCGTCGCGCAGGCGTCGCGCTTCTCGCAGGTCTGCCGCGTCTACGCGCCCGTCTACCGCCAGCTCACGCTCGCCGCCCTCGCCGCGCATCCGAACCTCGTGCCGCCGTTCGCCGAGGCGGAGACCGCGTACACGAGCCTCGTGGCGGGGTTCGCGGACTACCTCGCGCATCGCAACGACGGCCGTCCGATCATCTTCCTCGGGCACTCGCAGGGCGCCGCGATCCTGATCCACCTGCTCGAGGCGCAGTTCGACGCGAACCGCGTCCTGCGGCGGAGGCTGGTCCTCGCGATCCTCCCGGGCGGCGGCGTCGAGGTGAGGAACGGCGCTCTCACGGGCGGCAGCTTCGCGCACATACCGCTGTGCGCACGCCGCGGCGAGGTCGGGTGCGTGATCGCGTACTCGAGCTTCCCCGCGGAGCCGCCGCCGTCGGCGCTCTTCGGCCGCGTCGGGCAGGGCGTCGCGGCTCCGGCCGCGGGTGCCGCGCTGCAAGTCGCGTGCGTCAACCCGGCGGCGCTCGCCGGAGGCGCCGGCGCGCTGGATTCCTACTTCCCGTCCGAGGGCCTGCTGCCGACGCCGTGGGTCGAGTTCCCGGGGCTCTACGACGCGCGCTGCGAGACGGCAGGCGGAGCGACGTGGCTGCAGGTGAGCAAGGCGACGAGCGCGTCGGACGCGCGCCCGACGGTCTCGGAGCCCGCCGGCCCGAGGTGGGGCTACCACGAGTACGACGTCAACCTCGCGCTCGGCAACCTCGTCTCGGACGTCGCCGCAGCCGAGGCGACGTGGGTGCGCACCTACCACGGATAGTCGTCGACGCGTGATGGGCGCACCTGGGATCGAACCAGGGACCTCTCGCGTGTGAAGCGAGCGCTCTCCCGCTGAGCTATGCGCCCGGAGAGGCTGCAACCGTAGCATCGGCGAGCCGCGATACTTGGCTGCGATGCGGCGACTCCGGACCCTGGCGCCCGTCGTCGTCCTGCTCGCCGCGGCACTCCCTACCGCACGTCTTCAGAAGGCGGCGTCCGCGGGCGCTCCCTGCGCGCGCAGCGCGAGCGCCGCGTACACGGGGGCGGTGGAGCGCGCGGTCGCATCCGGGCGCGACGTCTGGGGCGGGCAGCTGCTCCGTGCGCGCGGCGGTCCCACGTATCCGCAAGCGCGCAACTTCCTGACGCCGCCGACGCAGGCGCTGCAGTGGGGCGGGCGGCCGCTGACGCCGAGCGGCTCCTACTACCTGCCGTTCTCGTTCCCGTTCACGCCGTACGGGTCGACGGTGTTTGCGCTGCACGTCGCCGACGGAAGCGAGATCCTCACGCGTGCGATCGGCGGGCCGTCGCTGCAGATCTACGTCGGCGACGGGCGCGAGCGCTACGGCTCGTGCGCGGCACGGCTCGCGCCGGCGCAGCTCGCGGAGGGATGGCTGCCGATTCTGCAGACGTCGTATACCGACGCCGCCGGCGTCAAGTACCGCGAGGAGTCGTTCGTCGGGCGCGCGTACGGTGCGTACGGCGCGCCCTCCGTGATCAGCTTCCTCCGGCTCACCGTGGACGCCACCGATGCGACGCGCGGCGCGACGGTGCGGCTCGTGCCGTGGCGGCTCCTCGCGCACTCGGCAGCCGACCGGCTCGCGCTGAAAGGGCAGACGCGGCTGATCGTGAGCGACGGCGCACAGTTCGTCGACGGCGTCGTGCGCTACAGCGTCGCTCCCGGCGGCGTCCAGACGATTTACGCCGACTGGCTGAACGCCCCGTCGAACGCGCAGTACGTGCACGCCAACGAGCAGTCGTACGCGACCGCGCGGGCGACCGTCGTCGGCTTCTGGGAGCAGCGACTCGGCGACGGCGCGAGCTTCACCGTGCCGGAACCCGTGGTGCAGGACGCGATGCAGGGCGTGCTCACGCAGCTCATCTCGTACGGCTGGCGCTACAGCGTCGGCAACCCGTACGAGGAGCTCTCGTTCGCCGAGTCGCTCGACGCCGCCGAGGTCGCGGCCGAGTACGGCTACGCCGCGGTCGCGAAGTCCGTCATCCAGCTCGCGCTGCAGCGCATCCGTCAGCATCCATGGCGCTTCACGGCGTTCCGCGGCGCGCACATCCTCTCGACCGCCGCGCTCTACTACCGCCTCACGCACGACCGCGCGTTTCTGCACGCCGAGACACCTGCGCTCGGCTTGCTCGTCCAGCGGATCGCGGCGCGGCAGATCCACGGCGGCCCCGATGGCGGCCGCCTGCTCCCGGAGCCGCTCTCGACGGACCTCGAGGCGCAGGCGGTCGACAGCGTTCCCGGCCAGGTGGACGCGGTTCAGGCGCTGCGCGCGATCGGCCGCGTCTGGGGTGGCACCGGCTACCCCGGCTGGGCGGCGCGCGCGGAACGGCTGGCCGCGTCGCTCGCGGCGGCGCTGCGTCCGGCTGTGATGCGGGCGAGCGTGCGCATGCGCGACGGCTCGGTGTTCGTCCCCGACCAGCTGACGACGAGGCAGCGGCCGTTCCGCCGCATCACCGCGTCGCGGGCCGGGTCGTACTGGAACCTCGTGATGCCGTACGCGTTCGGGTCGGGCTACTGGGCGCCGCACTCGGGCGGTGCGCGCGGGATCATCCGCTACCTGCTCTCGCACGGCGCGCGCCTGCTCGGCGTGCCGCGCACGTATGCGCGCACGATTTACGGCACCAACGCCGGCGCCGGGCTCGCGCCGGTGTACGAGCTCGGCATCTCGCGTTTCCTCGCCGACAACGACGAGCCGGACCAGCTCGTGCTTAGCCTGTACGGGTTGCTCGCCGCGGGAATGGCGCAGGGGACGTACGTCTCGGGCGAGGCGGTCTCGCTGCTTCCCCTGCGCGGCGAGTACGCGCGCGCGATGTTCATGCCGCCGAACTCGGGCGCCAACGCGTCGTACCTGGGCACGCTGCGCGAGCTGCTCGTGCACGAGCGGCGGAATCCGCTCGGCGCGCCGGCGGGGCTCGACCTCGCGTTCTCGACGCCGCGCGCGTGGCTCGCGTCCGGACGCGAGATCGACGTGCGGTCGGCGCCGACCAGCTTCGGCAAGGTGACCTACACGATCGTCCGCGACGGCGACGCGATCGAGGCGCGCCTCGTCCTGCCGCCGCATGCGCACCCGCGGCTACGGCTGCGGCTGCCCGCCGGCCAGCGGCTCGCGCACGTCGTCGTCGGAACGTCGATCGTCGCCGCCGACCGCGCGGGGACGATCGACCTCGGCGACCGCCAGGGATCTGTCGTCGTCCGTGCGACGGTGGGCTAACCCTCGAGTAGTCCGCGGCACCGGTGAGGGATCCTTAAGGCTGCTTCCTCCCGGATCTGACCTGGTTCGGAGCCTCACCGCGCCGCGGGCGCTCGCAGTGTAGCCGCGGGCGTCCAGGCGGACTTGCGCGCGCCTCCGCCGATCCGCACAATGCGCAGGTCGAACGACGAGCGAAGGAGGTGGCGCGACAGATGACTGCAGCGAAGACAGCACGCACGTTCCGCGCCGCCTGCCGCTCGCGTCTCCTGACGCGTGCGTGACGGGCCCGCGCCCGTTCCCTTCACCACGCACAAGGAGCTTTCGTTGACACTTCCGCTTTTGGATTCTCCGCTCTACCGGCTCGGGTGGGACGACGGCTGGGAGGCCGCGTTCTCCGAGCACCGCGCCGCGGGGCTCGCGCCCGCGCGCGTCGCCGTGCAGCACCGCGGCGCGTACGAGGTGCTCGCCGAGGTCGGCGAGCTGCGGGTGGCCGCCGCGAACCGCCTCGTCCGGGCCGACGAGCTGCCGGCGGTCGGGGACTGGGTCGGTTTCGACCCGGAGACCAACCTGATCGAGGCGCTGCTGCCGCGCCGCACCGAGATCTCGCGCAAGGAGGTGTGGCAGGCGGTGCGCGAGCAGGTGCTCGCCGCCAACGTCGACGTCGCGTTCCTCGTCCAGGCGCTGCCGCTCGACTTCAACGTGCGGCGCCTCGAGCGCTACCTCGCCGTCGCGTGGGAGAGCGGAGCCCAGCCCGTCGTCCTGCTGACGAAGACCGACCTCGTCGACGACCTGACGCCGTTTCGCGACGACGTGGAGGCGGTGACGTTCGGGGCCTGTCCGACGCTCGCCGTCTCCGCCCGCACAGGCGACGGGATCGACGAGCTGCGCTCGTGGTTCGACGGCAACAGGACGGCGGTGCTGCTCGGGTCGTCGGGCGTCGGCAAGTCGACGCTCGTCAACGCGCTGCTCGGCGAGCAGCTGCTCGCGACGCAGGAGGTGCGGGAAGGCGACCACCGCGGGCGGCACACCACCACCCGACGCGAGCTGATCCTGCTGCCCGGCGGCGGGGTCGTCCTCGACACGCCGGGAATCCGCGAGCTGCAGCTCTGGGATGCCGACCTCGAGCAGACGTTCGGCGACGTGGAGGAGATCGCGCGCCGCTGTCGCTTCTCCGACTGCGCCCACGACCGCGAGCCGGGCTGCGCGATCCGGACGGCGCTCGCAGACGGATCGCTCGCGCGCGACCGCTGGCAGAGCTACGTCAAGCTGCAACGCGAGCTCGAGGCGATCGAGGCGCGACGCAACCACCTACTGCGACAGGAGCGCGTGCGCGAGTTCAAGATCAGGGAACGCCAGAACAGACGCAAACCGAAGAAGCGCTGAGCCCGCCGCTCGTGACCGCCGACGCGGTCGAGTTCACGCTGCCCGATCCCGAGCATCGCTTCGACGAGGTGCTGCTCGCGCAGGAGGTGCGCCGGCCGCGGCCGGGGCCGCCGTTCGAGTGGGCCGACGGCGCCTGGCGCCTGCGCTTCGCGCGGCCGGAGCTCGACCGGCTCGAATACCTCCTCGGCATCGACGGCGACTTCGTTCCCGATCCCGGCAACCCGCTGCGTGCGCCGGGCCCGTTCGGCGACAAGTCCGTGGTCGCGTGGCCGGAGTACGAGGCGCCGGCGTGGCTCGACACGATCGCCGACGCCGGCCCGGTCGAGCGGCTCGAGGTGCGCTGCCGGCGCCTCGTCGCGCGCGTGCAGGTGCTCCTGTACTCGACGCCCGAGCCGCCGGGACGCGACGCGCCCCTGATCGTGGCGCACGACGGGCCGGAGTACGCCGAGTACTCGGCGCTGACGCGCTTCCTCGACGCGATGAGCTGGGAGGAGCGGATCCCGCCGCTCCGCGCGGCGCTGATCCAGCCCGTCGACCGCGACGAGACGTACTCGGCGTCGGCGCTGTACGCCGCCGCGCTGGTGCGCGAGCTCCTGCCGGCGATCACGCGCGCCGCGCCGCACGGCGTGCGCATCGGCATGGGCGCGAGCCTCGGCGCGCTGGCCATGCTGCACGCGCACCGCCGCCATCCGAAGTCCTTCGACGCGCTGCTCCTGCAGTCCGGCAGCTTCTTCCGTCAGCGCTGGGACAAGTACGAGTCGGGCTTCGGCCGCTACCGGCGCATCACGCGGTTCGTGGGCTCGGTTCTGCGCGCGTCGACCGCCGGGCGGCCGATCCCTGTCGCGATCACCGTCGGGACCGCTGAGGAGAATCGCCCGAACAACGAGGCCGTCTGCGCCGCGCTGCTCGACCAGGGCTACCCGGCGTGGCTCGCGCTGATCCGCGACGCGCACACCTGGACGTGCTGGCGCGACGCGTTCGATCCGCACCTGCCCGCGCTCGTCGAGGCCGCCACGGCGTGACGCGGCGAGAGGTCGACGTCGACGGCGGACGCGTGCTCGCGTACGGCCACTACGGGCGGCCGATGATCGCGTTTCCGTCGGAGGACGGCGCGCCGTGGGACTGGGAGGCGAACGGGATGGTCGACGCGATCGGGCCGCACCTCGACGGCGGGCGCGTCAAGCTCTACTGCGTGCCGTCGTACGACCGTGAGAGCTGGACGCGGCGCGACCTGCCGCTCGAGGAGCGTGCGCAGCGGCACGGCCACTACGAATGGTGGATCGTCGAGCGGCTCGTGCCGTTCGTGCAAGCGGATTCGCACACGCACGAGTCGATCGTCTCGGGCTGCTCGTTCGGCGCCTACCACGCCGCCAACTTCTGCCTCAAGCGCGCCGACCTGTTTCCGCTCGCGATCTGCATGAGCGGCGTCTACGACGTCGGCGTCCTCGGCGGGGGCGAGCGCGGCGACGCCGTCTACTTCAACAACCCGATGGACTACGTCGCGAACCTCCACGGCGACCACCTCGAGTGGCTGCGCGGTCAGGCGTCGCTGCTGCTCGTCTGCGGGCAGGGCCAGTGGGAGGACACAACCGGCGCGCTCGAGTCGACGAAGCGCTTCGCGTCGCTGCTCGCCGCCAAGGGCATCCGCCACGAGGTCGACCTGTGGGCCCACGACGTGCCGCACGACTGGCCGTCGTGGCGGCGGCAGCTCGCCCACCACCTGCCGAGGTTCGCGTGAGCGAGCGCACGATCGGTTTGCTGCTCGGCACGGAGGAGGACTGGCCGGCGGCGTTCGAGGCGCTCGTCGCGCGACTCGGCGACGTCGACGGGCAGACGCTGCGCACGGAGCGGATCGTCAACGAGCCATTCGACCTGCGCTACAAGCCGCGCTACCACGTCGTCATCGACCGGCTCGCCTGGTGGTACGACCTCCCGCGCGCGTGGCTGAAGAAGGTCTCGCTGATGGACGACGTGTACCTGCTCAACAACCCCTTCACGTTCCAGGCGATGGAGAAGCACTCGGCGTACTGCGCGCTGATGCGGCTCGGCATCCGCGTGCCGGAGACGTGGCTGCTCCCGCACAAGGTGCCGCCCGCCAACGAGCGCTTCGAGCAGACGGCGGCGAAGTACAACGCGCCGTTCGACCTGAACGCGATCGCCGACCGCATCGGCTACCCGCTGTTCATGAAGCCGTTCGACGGCGGCCAGTGGGTGGGCGTCTCCCGGATCGGGACGCCGGCGGAGCTGCAGCAGCGCTACGACGAGTCGGGGACGCGGCTGATGCACCTGCAGAAGGCGCTCGAGGGCTTCGAGGTCTTCGTCCGCTCGCTGTCGATCGGCGCGGAGACGATGTCGATGTGGTTCGACCCGTCCCGGCCGATGTACGACCGCTACCAGGTCCGTCACGACTTCCTGACGCCCGCGCTCGGCGACGAGGTGATCACGATCTCGCGGCTCGTGAACGCGTTCTTCCGCTGGGAGTTCAACTCGTGCGAGACGATCGTGAAGGACGGGGTCGCCTACCCGATCGACTACGCGAACGCGTCGCCCGACGTCGCGCTGACGTCGCTGCATTACTACTTCCCGTGGGCGATCACCGCGCTCGTGCGCTGGACGGCGTTCTGCGCGGTCACCGGCCGCGCGATGCGCGTCTTCCAGGACTCGCGGCTGTACTTCCAGTGGGGCGACCGCGACGACCTCACGTACGAGGACAAGCTCGCGAAGTACCGCGAGATCGCCGACGACTACTTCCAGGTCGACGAGTACCGCGAGTTCTGCGAGCGCCACCTCGCGCATCTGCCCGAGGTCGCGTACGCGTGGTTCACGTCACGCGAGTTCGACGACGTGCTGGTGCAGACGGTGCGCGACACGTTCCCGGCGCACGAGCACGAGCGGTTCGTCGCGCACTACCGTGGGCTGCTCGAGCTGTGGGCGCGCGACAACGAGGCGTGAGATGCCTGCGCGGCCGGGCTCGCCATCACCAGGCCCGCGAGCGGAGCGACGAGCAGCAGCGCGGCCGCCAGCGCCGTCGCCGCGCGTCGGTGGGCGCCGCGCGCGAGCCCGAGCGCGACCCCGATCGCGAGCGAGAACAGATGCCCGAACGACGTGAAGTCGGCGTCGAGCGCGAGCGCCGCGGCGAGCATCCCGAGCGCCGCGGCGAGCAGCCACGGCCGCCAGCTCGCGTCCGCCAGCGTCGCGCCGTAGCCGACGAGCGCGAACGTCGCATAGCTGACGCCGACGTCGACCGCGTTCGCGACCTCGGGCGACACGGTTCCGGCGTGGATGCCCGTCGCGATTCCCGCGGCCGTCAGGAGCGTCGCGCCGACGTGGCCGGCCGCGAGCACGAGCAGCGCGCTGCGCGAGCCGGCGCGGAGCTCGATCGCGACGAGCAGCAGCACCGTCGGCACGACGAGCATGACGTAGTCGGTCGGGCTGACCCAGAGGATGCTCGCCGCGAGGACGCGCAGCGGCGCGCGCGAGAGCTCGTCGAGGTTCGTGCTGCTCGAGAGGACGAGGCTCGCCCGCTCGCGCGCCGGCAGCTCCGCGAGCGCGGCGGTCGCCGCCGTCATGACGGCCCAGAACGTCACCGCGACGGGAGCCCGGCGCAGCCTCATGCCGCAAGTGTTGCCGACACGCCTCAAGAGAAGCTTCGAATCGCGTCAAGCGGACGTAACGGCTGCCGCGGCATCATGTTCCGGTGGCCGAGGCCGCGATCCTCGTCGTCGACGACGACGCGCCGATTCGGCGCATGCTGCGCCGGACGCTCGCGGCGGAGGGGTACGCGGTCGAGGACGCCGTCGACGGCGGAGACGCGCTCGCGGCGGTCGAGCGGCGCGCACCCGACCTGATCCTGCTCGACGTCGCGCTCCCGGGCCTCGACGGGCTCGCCGTCACACGGCGGCTGCGCGAGAAGGGGCTCGGCGTGCCGGTGCTGCTGCTGACCGCGCGCGACGCCCTCGACGACCGTGTTGCCGGTCTCGACTCCGGCGCCGACGACTACCTGGTGAAGCCGTTCGAGACGCAGGAGCTGCTCGCCCGGGTGCGCGCGCTGCTCCGCCGCGGCAAGCAACCGGAGTCGCTGCTCGCCTTCGACGACCTGACGCTCGACGTCGCGACCCGGTCGGCGACGCGCGGCGGGCGCAGCATCGCGCTCAGCGAGCGCGAGACGAATCTGCTCGAGCTGCTGCTTCGGCACGCGCGGCGTGTGGTGAGCCGCGAGCAGGCGGTCGCCGCGATCTGGGCCGGCGACGCGACGGCGAACGTCGTCGACCGCTACGTGTCGAACCTCCGCCGCAAGCTCGGCGAGCCGCAGCTGATCGAGACGGTGCGCGGCGTCGGCTTCGTCCTCGGTCGATGAGCGTCCGCACGCGGTCGATCGTGGCGGCCGCGCTCGCGACGCTGATCGCCGTCGCGGTCCTCGGCTCGCTCGTCGACCTGCTCGTCGCGCGCCACCTGCACGCCGAGCTCGACCACACGCTGCATGCGCGCGCCGTCGAGGTCGCGCAGCTCGCGGCGTCGGCGCCGGCGGTGCTGTCGACGCCGGGCGCGCTCGACTCGCCAGTCGGCGCGACGCAGGCGATGGTCGAGGTCGTCGACAGCCGCGACCGCATCGTCGCGCGCTCGCTGTCGCTCGGCGGTCGCGTGCTGCCGCCGGCGCTGGCGCGCGCGGCGATCTCCGACGGAGGCGCGCGCTACGGCTCGGTCCGCCTCGGCGACGACCGGCTGCGCGTGTACGCGGCGCCGCTCGCGACCTTCGCCGGCGCGGCGGGCGGCGGCGCCGTCCTCGTCGCGGCCTCGACGTCGGACCTCACGCACACGATCCGCGCCCTGCACGCGCTGACGCTGCTGGCGGCGGTCGCCGCGGCGGTCGTCGGCGCGGTCGCGGTCGCGCTGCTGATGCGCGGCGCCCTGCAGCCGCTCGCCCGCCTCGCGCGCGCGGCGGCCGAGATCGAGCGGACGGGCGATCCGCGGCGGCGCCTCCCGGAGCCGCGCCGCGCCGACGAGGTCGGCCGCCTCGCGGCGACGCTGAACGCGATGCTGCGGAGCCTCGAGCGCGCCCGCGACGCGGAACGCCGCTTCCTGGCCGACGCCTCGCACGAGCTGCGCACGCCGCTCACGGCGCTCCGCGGCAACGTCGCGCACCTGGCGCGCCACGGCGCGACGCCGGAGCTCGTGGCCGACATCGCGGCCGATGCGGAGCGCCTCGCCCGGCTCGCGGACGACCTGCTCGTCCTCTCGCGCGAGGAGGCGGCGCCCTCGCCGGAGACGGAGGTGGCGCTCGACGAGCTGGCACGCGCGGCCGCCGGCCCGGGCGTCGACGTCGACGCTGAGCGCGTGACGGTGCGCGGCGACGCGGCCGCGCTCGAGCGCGCGCTCGCCAACCTGGTCGAGAACGCGCGCACGCACGGCCGCGGCCGCATCCGCATCGGCGTCGCGCGCGACGACGGCGTCGCGCGGCTCAGCGTCGAGGACGAGGGGGAGGGCGTCCCGGACGCGGAGCGCGAGCGCGTCTTCGAGCGCTTCCACGGCCGCGGCACCGGGCTCGGCCTCGCGATCGTGCAGGCGACGGCGGCGCGGCACGGCGGCCGCGCGACGGTGAGCGGCAGCCGGTTCACCGTCGAGCTGCCGCTCGTCAGGAAAGCTTCAGAGAACGCGGGCACCGTTCCGGGCGAGTCTCGAGAGAAAGGAACGCCGTGAGGATCCTGCGCACCCTTCCCACCACACGCCTCGTCGCCGCGATCGCGGCCGTCGTCCTGATCGCCGTCGGCGGCGCGGCCGTCGCCGTCGCCGCGAAGAACGGGGGCGGAACTCCGCCGCCCGAGCCGCTGGCCCAGGCGATCCACGACGCGCTGTCCGCCCAGAAGCCGACCGCGCTCAGCGGCCGCGTCGACTTCATCAACGGCCTCTTCCCCTCCGGGTCGCTGATCGGCCAGAACGGCACGCCGCTCATGTCCGGCGCCAGCGGCCGCTTCTGGATCAACGACAAGGGCGGCCGGATCGAGCTGCAGTCGTCCGACGGCGGCAGCGACGCGCAGATCGTCTGGAACGACACGAAGGTCACCGTCTACGACGCGTCGTCGCAGACCGCGTACGTCTTCGACTTGCCGGCGCAGAGCGGGTCGACGACGCACGCGTCCGGGACGCCGCCGACGGTCGCCGACATCTCGTCCTTCCTCTCGAAGCTCGGGCAGCACTGGAACGTCTCCGGCGCGCAGCCCTCGAACGTCGGCCACCAGCCGGCCTACACGGTGAGCATCTCGCCGAGCCACGACGGCGGCCTGCTTGGCAAGGCCGAGCTCGCGTGGGACGCCGCGACCGGCGCGACCGGCGTCCCGCTCGAGGTCGCCGTCTACGCGCAGGGGCAGTCGCAGCCGACGCTGGCGCTGAGGGTGACCGACCTCTCGACCGGCGGCGTCTCCGACTCCGACGTGCAGTGGACGCCTCCGTCCGGCACGAAGATCGTCGACCTGTCGACGGCGGGGAAGGACACCGGCGGCTCGAGCGCCCCGGCCGTCACCGGGCTCGCGAACGTGCAGGCGGCCGCCGGCTTCCCGGTGACGGCGCCCGACACGCTCGTGGGGCTGCCGCGCCAGGACATCCGCCTCGTCGGTCCGGCCGACGCGCGCTCGGCGCTGGCCGTCTACGGCCAGGGGCTCGGCGCGATCGTCGTCGTCGAGCGCAAGGCCGGCTCGTCGGCGGGCGGCGGCAGCGCGCTCGGCAGCGTCCCGACGATCTCGCTGGACGGCGTGACGGCGCACGAGCTGTCGACGCCGCTCGGCACGGTCGTGACCTGGGAGCGCGGAGGCGTGTCGTACGTCCTTGCCGGGTCGATCCCGGCAGCCGCGGCGCAGGCCGCCGCGACGGCGCTGAGGTGAGCGAGGCCGCGCGTCCGGTCGAGGCGCGCGGTCTCGTCAAGCGGTACGGCGAGATCGTCGCGGTCGACCACGTCGACCTGACGGTGGAGGCGGGCGACGTCTTCGGCTACCTCGGCCCGAACGGTGCGGGGAAGACGACGTCGCTGCGCATGCTGCTCGGCCTGATCCGGCCGACGGAAGGCACCGTGCGGCTGTTCGGGCGCGACCCGCTCTACGACGGCGCGCGCGCCCTCGACGGCGTCGCCGGCTTCGTCGAGGGACCGCGCTTCTACCCGTACCTGTCCGGCCGGCGCAACCTGCGCCTGCTGGCCGACTTCGACGGCGGCGCCGCCGAGTCGCGTATCGACGAGGTGCTCGAGCTCGTCGACCTGCGCGACCGCGCGAAGGACAGGGTGGGGGGCTACTCGCACGGGATGAAGCAGCGACTCGGGATCGCCGCCGCGCTGTTGCGCGACCCGAAGCTGCTCCTGCTCGACGAGCCGACGACCGGTCTCGACCCCGCCGGGATGCGCGACATGCGCGACCTCGTCAAGCGCCTGGCCGCGCAGGGGATCACGATCCTGCTCTCCAGCCACATCCTCGCGGAGGTTGAGGAGCTGTGCGACAAGGTCGCGATCATCCGCAGCGGCTCGATCGTCTACGACGGCCCGCTCGGCGACCTCCTCGCAAGCGCCGGCGGGGGGTTCCGGCTGCGCGCGTCCGACAACGAGCGCGCGCGGGTCCTGCTCCTGCAGCAGCGCGGCATCTCGTCGCTCGCGCTCGACGACGGCTACCTGCGCTTCCAGGCCGAGGACGGCGCGCTGGAGGCGGCGACGATCGCGCTCGGCCGTGCCGGCGTCGGCATCGCGGAGCTCGTCGCCCAGACGTCGTCGCTCGAGGAGCTGTTCCTCGCGATGACCGGCCGCGAGTCGTCCGACGCCGACCGCGAGGCGGTCGCATGACGCGCGTCTACAAGTGGGAGATCCTCAAGCTGGCCGCGCAGAAGCGGACGTACATCGGGCTCGGCACGACGATGCTCGTGCCGCTCATCTTCGTCGTCGTCCTCCTCGTCAAGAAGGGCGGCCCGAACGACATCCCCGAGGGCCGCTACATCCGCGAGACGGGTCTCGTCACGCCGCTGATCGTGCTGTTCTTCATGTCGATCTGGGCGTTCCCGCTGCTGACGGCGCTCGTCGCGGGCGACATCGTCGCCGCGGAGAGCCACAACGGGACGCTGAAGACGATCCTCACGCGCTCGCGCGAGCGCGGCGAGATCTACGCGGCGAAGGTGCTCGCCTCGCTGACGTACACGGTGCTGCTCCTCCTGCTCATGGGCGTCGTCGGGCTCGTCGCCGCGGGCCTCGCCTGGGGCTTCCACCCGCTCACCTCGCTCTCGGGCACCACGGTCAGCTTCGGACGCGGGCTTCTGCTGCTCGCGGGGAGCCTCGGCGTCTTCGTGTGGCCGATGGCGGCGATCGCGACGTTCGGGCTGATGCTGTCGACGGTGACGCGCAACTCCGCCGCGTCCGTGGTGGGGACGCTGATGTGGGCGCTCTTCATGCAGCTGCTCGGCGTTCTCCCCGGCACGGAGCCGATCAGGCCGTACCTGCTCGGCACGCAGTTCGACGCCTGGCACGGGTTCCTGCGCACGCCCACCGACTGGGTGCCGATCGAACGGGCCGCGTGGGTGTGCGCGCTGTACGCGGTCGTGCCGCTCCTCGCCGGGTACCTGGTCTTCCTGCGCCGCGACGTCGCCGGCGACTGAGCTCACCCGCGCGCCGCTCGGCGCGGCTCGTCGAGCAGCGCACGGCCGACGACGACGGCCTCCGCGCCCGCGGCGGCGAGTGCCTCGACGTCGGCCGGCGAGCGCACGCCGCCCGCGGCAAGGACGCGCCGCCCGCGCCCGGCATGCCGCACCAGGTCGAGGTCCGGCCCTGCGAGCGTGCCGTCGCGGTCGATCGCGGTGACGAGCAGGCGCGCACCGGCGCTCCGGTCGAGCGCCTCCTCGAGCGTCGGCCCGGCCGCCCTCGTCCAGCCGGCGGCGCGCACCTTGCCGTCGCGGACGTCGACCGCCAGCACGAGCGCGTCGCCGAGGTCGAGCCACGGCGACGGGTCGGGCCAGGCTGCGGTCCCGACGACGACGCGGTCGGCGCCGGCATCGAGCAGCAGCTCGGCGTCGCCACGCGTACGGATCCCGCCCGACGCCTGCACCGGCAGGCCGGTCGCGGCGGCGACCGCACGCACGAGCGCCGGCCGCACGCCGCCGCGGCGGGCCCCGTCGAGGTCGACGAGGTGGATCCGCCGTGCACCCGCCGCCGCCCACCGCTCGGCGAGCGCGACCGGATCCTCGGCGCGAGCGACGACCGCGTCGTAGCGGCCGCGTTCGAGGCGCACCGCCTCCACGCCGAGCACGTCGACGGCCGGCACGACCTCCGCCAGAAGCTCGAACCACATATTATCATGTTAGCGTGCTAACATGATAAGAACCGATGGCCGACCGGAGCCGACACCCGTGGGAGACCAAGGAGATGCGCGCGCTCTTCGAGGCGATCCTCTCGCTGGAGACGCGGCGGGACGTGGAGCGGTTCTTCCGGGACCTGTGCACGATCTCGGAGCTCGAGGCGATGGCGCACCGCTGGCAGGTGGCGCGCCTGCTGGCGCAGGGGCTGCCGTACCTCGAGATCGCCGAGCGGACCGGGGCCTCGACGACGACGGTGACGCGCGTGGCGCACTGGCTGCGGCACGGGGAAGGCGGGTACCGCGTGGCGCTCGAACGCGCGGTGTCCTGACGGTCGCGGTGCCGGCGAAGGGCCGGCTGCGCGAACCGGCGGTCAAGCTGCTCGACGACGCGGGGCTCGGGCCGGAGGTGCCGGGCGAGCGCGCGCTGGCATTCGCCTGCCGGAACGCGCCGGTCGAGGTGCTGCTCGTCCGCGCGGCCGACGTGCCCGAGTACGTGCAGGACGGCGTCGTCGACTGCGGCATCACGGGTGTCGACCTCGTGCGCGAGCGCCGTGCCAGCGTCGTGGAGCTGCTGCGCCTCGGGTTCGGCTCGTGCCGGCTCGAGGCCGCGGTTCCCGAAGACTCGGCCGCGCGCTCCTTCGCGGACCTCGCCGGTCTCAGCGTCGCCACGGTCTACCCGCATCTGGCCCGGAAGCTGCTGCCGGTCGAGGTGAACCTCGTCGACGTGAGCGGCTCCGTCGAGGTCGCACCGCGGCTGGGGCTCGCGGACGCGATCGTCGACCTCGTCTCGTCCGGCAACACGCTGCGCACGAACGGCCTGCGCTCGCTCGGCGCGCTGCTCGAGTCGGAGGCTGTGCTCGTCGCGCGCGACGAGCGGCGCGCGGCGCCCTTCGCCGCGATGCTCGAAGCCGTCGTCGAGGCCCGGCGTCACCGCTACCTGATGCTGAACGCGCCCGCGGCGGCGCTCGACGCCGTCGCGAGACTCGTCGCGCCGCGCGTTCCGAGCGTGCTCCCGCTCGCCGACCCTGGGATGGTCGCGGTGCACGCGCTCGTCCCTGCCGACGACGTCTGGCGGCTCCTGCCGGAGCTCGAGGCGGCGGGCGGGTCGTCGATTCTGATCGTGCCCGTCGAGCGGATGACGTGAGCATCGTCGCCGACGTCAAGGAGCGGGGGATGGACGCCGTGCGCGAATGGGCGCTCGAGCTGGACGGCGCGGAGCCGGCGCGCGCCGAGCCCGCGGGCGAGCTCCCGCGCGCGGCGCTGCTGCAGCTCGCCGACCGCGTCCGGCGCTGGCACGCGGCGCAGCGCCCGCACGACGTGACGCTCGAGGTCGAGCCGGGCGTGACGCTTCGGCGCCGCTGGGTGCCGCTCGACACCGTCGGCGTGTACGTGCCGCGCAACCTGCTCTCGACGCTCGTCATGTGCACCGTGCCGGCGCAGGTCGCCGGCGTGCGCCGGATCGTCGTCTGCACCCCGCCCGCGGGCGCGCCGCTCGTCGCCGCAGCCGCCGAGCTGCTCGGCGTCGAGGAGGTGTGGGCGCTCGGCGGCCCGCAGGCGATCGGGTTCCTGGCATACGTCGAGCGCGTCGACAAGATCGTCGGCCCAGGCAACGCGTACGTGAACGAGGCGAAGCTCGAGGTCGCGCGCGAGGTGGCGATCGACCTGCCGGGCGGACCCTCGGAGGTGGTCGTCGTCGGCGACGGCGACGCACGCGTCGTCGAGCTCGAGCTCGCCGCGCAGCGCGAGCACGGTCACGATGCGGTCTGCACGGCCGTCGCGACGCTCGAGGAGGCGGAGGCGATCGCACCCGAGCACCTCGTCCTGCTCGGAGACGCGGAGGCGCGCGTGGACGAGGTTCGGAACGCCGGTGCCGTCTTCGTCGGTCGGTGGTCGCCCGTCGCCGCCGGCGACTACGCGACGGGCGGCAACCACGTGCTGCCGACGAGCGGGTGGGCGCGCTCCGTCGGCGGCCTCGGGCTCGAGACGTTCCTCAAGCCCGTGACGATCCAGCGCCTGACGCGGGAGGGCCTGGCGCTCGTCGCGCCGACGGTCGAGGCGCTCGCCGCCGCCGAGGGGATGCCGGACCACGCCGCGGCGGTGCGGCGATGAGGGCGCTCGCGCCCGACTTCCGCGCGTACCGCTGGGCGCCGCCGACGGACGAGGTCGCCCGGCTCGCCGGCGTCGACCCGTCGCAGGTGCTGCGCTTCGACCAGAACACGCCGCCGCTCCCGCTCCCCTCGACGCGTCCGGGCGCCGTCGCGGGCGCGCTCGCCCGCGTCAGCGGCTACCCGGCCGGCGGCTACCGCGCGCTCAGGCGCGCGATCGCGGCCTACGCCGGCCCTGGCGTCGCGCCGGAGAACGTCGTCCTCGGCGCGGGCGCCGACGACCTGATCCTGCTCTGCGCACGCGCGTTCGCCGGCCCCGGCGACGCGATCGCGATCCCGCCGGCGCCCACGTACCCGCTCTACCGCATCGCGGCGCAGCTCGCGGCTGCGCGGACGGTGGAGCTCGGCTCGACCCATGACGACGTCGTGCTCACGTTCGCCTGCCGACCGAACAACCCGACCGGTGCGCTCGGCGAGCTGCCGGAGGCGCGCCCGCTCGTCGTCGACGAGGCCTACTTCGAGTACAGCGGCGAGACCGCCCTCGGTCTCGTCGACGAGGACGTGATCGTGCTGCGCACGTTCTCGAAGGCGTTCGCGCTCGCGGGCGCGCGGGTCGGCTACGCGCTCGCCTCCCGCGACGTCGCCGCCGAGCTGAACGCGCGCCAGGCGCCGGCGCCCGTCTCGACGATCTCGGCGGCGCTCGCCCAGGCGGCGCTCGTCGAGCCGCCCGACGTGAGGCCGGTGCTCGCCGAGCGCGACCGCGTCGTATCCGCGCTGCGGGCGCTCGGGCTGGAGCCGGCGCCGTCGCACGCGAACTTCCTCTTCGTCCCCGTCGCCGACGGGCAGGCGCTCGGCGAGTCGCTGCTCCGCCAGGGAATCGTCGTCCGCGCCTACGAGGACGCGATCCGCGTCTCGGTGCGCGACGAGACGGACGACGACGTGCTCCTCGCCGCGCTGGCGCGTGCGCTCGACCGGCCGCCGCCCGTCCCCGCACCCGGCGGCCGGACCGCGCGCGTCCTGCGTGCGACGGCGGAGACGCGCTTCTCGGTGCGCCTGGCGCTCGACGGGGCGAGCCGCGTCCGCGTCGCGACCGGCGCCGGGCTCTACGACCACTTCCTCGAGCAGCTCGCGTTCCACGCCGGGTTCGACCTGCAGCTCGAGGGCGCCGGCGATCTCGAGACGGGCGACCACCACAGCGCGGAGGACGCGGCGCTGGCGCTCGGCGACGCGCTCGACCGCGCGCTCGGCGACCGGCGTGGAATCGCCCGCTACGGTGACGCCGTCGTCCCGATGGACGACGCGCTGGCGCGCGCCGCCGTGGACGCCGGCGGCCGCGCGCACGCGGAGCTGCGCCTCGAGCGCGACCCGGGTCTCGCCGCGCACGCGCTCGCGAGCCTGGCGCAGGCGGCACGCCTCGCGCTGCACGTCGAGGCGAGTGGGCGCGACGACCACCACGTCGCCGAGGCCGCGTTCAAGGCCGTCGGCCGTGCGCTGCGTGTCGCGGTTCGGCGCGAGTCGAGCGGGATCCCTTCGACGAAGGGCGTCCTGTGAAGGTTGCGATCTGCGAGTTCGGCGCCGGCAACGTCTGCTCGGTCGAGCTCGCGCTGCGCCGGCTCGGGGCGGCGATCACGCTCGACGTCGACGGCGCCGACCTCGCGGTGCTCCCGGGGGTCGGCTCGGCTCGCACGGCCGCCGCCGGCCTGCGCGCGCGCGGCCACGACACGGCGCTGCGGCGGCGGGTCGCGCGCGGCCTGCCGGTGCTCGGCATCTGCCTCGGGCTCCAGCTCGCCCTGGACGAGACGGAGGAAGACGGCGGCGTCGCGGGTCTGGGTCTCGTGCCCGGCCGCGCCGTCCGGCTGCGCGACGGCCGCGTGCCGCGCATCGGGTGGGCGGACGTCTCGGATGCCGACGGTGACGCGCGCGGCGCCTTCTACTTCGCGCACTCCTACGCGGCGGAGACCGACTGCGCGACGGCGTGGTCGGAGGGCGTCGTCGCCGAGGTCCGGCGCGGGTCGTTCGTCGGCTGCCAGTTCCACCCGGAGAAGAGCGGCGCCGCGGGCGCGCGCTACCTCGCCGCGATCCTGAAGGAGACGCGATCCCGCTCCCTCGTCTGATCCCGTGCCTGGACGTCGCCGGCGGGCGCGTCGTGAAGGGCGTCAACTTCGAGGGGCTGCGCGACGTCGGAGATCCCGTGGAGCTCGGCGCCGCGTACTCGGACGCGGGCGCGGACGAGCTCGTCTTCCTCGACGTCGCCGCGACCCTCGAGGGGCGGGCGACGCTCGTCGCGCTCGTCCGCCGGGTCGCGGAGCGGCTCGCGATCCCGTTCACCGTCGGCGGCGGCGTGCGCTCGGCCAGCGACGCCGAGGAGCTGCTCGCCGCGGGCGCTGACAAGGTCGCGGTCAACTCCGCCGCGCTCGAGCGCCCGACGCTGGTCGGGGAGATCGCGGAGCGCGTCGGCGCGCAGGCGACGGTCGTGGCGATCGACGCCGCTCGCGGTCGCGTCCGCGCGCGCGCCGGGACGGCGGACACGGGCCGCGACGCGGTCGAGTGGGCGCGCGAGGCGGCGGCGCGCGGCGCCGGCGAGATCCTGCTCACGTCGATCGACGCCGACGGGACGCGCACCGGCTACGACCTCGCGCTGACCCGCGCCGTCGCGGATGCGGTCGACGTGCCCGTGGTCGCGTCGGGAGGCGCGGGCAACGCACGCCACGTGGCGGACGCGCTCCTCGTCGCGCAGGCCGCGCTGCTCGCGTCGATCCTCCACGAAGACCCGTCGCGGCTCGCGTCCCTGCGCGAGGAGCTGCGCGGCCTCGGCGTGCCGGTGCGCGATGCCGCCTGACGGCGAGCTACGGCCGGCGGTCGTCCAGGACGCCGCGAGCGGGCGCGTGCTGATGCTCGCGTACATGGACGCGGAGGCGGAGCGCCGCACGCGCGCAACGGGCGAGGCGTGGTTCTGGAGCCGGTCGCGGCAGCGCCTCTGGCGCAAGGGCGAGACGTCCGGCAACGGTCTCGCCGTCGTGGAGCTGCGCGAGGATTGCGACGGCGACGCGCTGCTCGTACGCGTGGCGCCTGCCGGGCCTGCGTGCCACACCGGCAGCGTGTCGTGCTTCGCGCCGGAGCTCTGGCGCACGGTCGTGCAGCGTGCCGCGGACCGGCCGGCGGAGTCGTACACGGCGTCGCTGCTCGGCGAGGGCGTCGGCGCCTGCGCACGCAAGGTGGGGGAGGAGGCGGTCGAGCTTGCGGTGGCGGCGCTCGACGAGGCGGACGGCCGCGTCGTCGAGGAGGCGGCCGACCTCGTCTACCACCTGTTCGTGCTGCTGGCCGCGCGCGGGCTCGACGTGGCCGCGGTCGAGGACGAGCTCAGACGGCGCGCCGCTCCGCGCGCATGACCGACACGGCGGCGAGGATCAGCGACAGGTGCGTCAGCGCCTGCGGGAAGTTGCCGAGGAACGACCGGTCGCCGGGGTCGATCTCCTCCGAGTAGAGACCGACGTCGTTCTCGGCCGCCAGCAGCTGCTCCATCAGCTCGCGCGCCTCGTCGAGCCGGTCGCCGCGGGCGAGCGCGTCGACGAGCCAGAACGAGCACGCGAGGAAGCAGCCTTCCTGGCCCTTCAACGACGTCGTGCGGTAGAGGAACGGCCCGGCCGAGAGCTCGCCCCGGATCGCGTCGATCGTCGAGGCGAACCGCTCCTCGTGGCGCTCTGCGTAGCCCATCCGCGCGGCGAGGAGGATCGACGCGTCGAGCTCGTCGCTGCCGGGGTAGAACACGTACGCGCCCTTCGCGTCCGACCAGCCCTTAGCCTCGACCCATTCCTCGATCTCGTCGCGCGACGACTTCCAGCGCTTCGCGCGGTCGTCGGGAAGCTTTCCCTCGTCGGCGAGCGCGACTGCGTGGTGCAGCGCCGACCACGCCGCGACCTTCGACTGGGTGTACGGACGCGGGTCGATCTCCCAGATCCCTGCGTCGTCGTCGCGCCAGCGCTTGCTGATCTCGTCCGCAAGCTCGGCGCAGCGGGTCGCGGTCTTGTCGTCGAGCTGGTGGCCCGCGCCGCAGTAGCGGTACGCCGCGTCGATCACGTCGTTGTAGCCGCCGAGCTGCAGCTGGTACTGCGCGTCGTTGCCGACGCGCACGGGGCGCGTACCGCGCCAGCCCTCGAAGTCGATGTCCTCGCGCGGCAGGTCGGGCGAGCCGTCGAGCGCGTACATCGGCTGCAGGTCCGGCATCGTCCGGGCGATCGCGTGGCCGACCCACGCGAACGAGCGGTGGCACTCGACGGTGAGCCGGACGGCGAGCAGCGACTCGAGCGCGAGCGCCGTGTCGCGGATCCACGAGAAGCGGTAGTCCCAGTTGCGGTCGCCGCCGAGCTTCTCCGGCAGCGACGTCGTGGCGGCCGCCGCGATCGCTCCCGTCGGCTCGTAGGTGAGCACGCGCTGCGCGAGCACGCTCCTGCGCACGTTCTTCTGCCACGGCCCGTCGTAGGGCACCTCGCGCGTGTACGTCTGCCAGTAGTGGCGCGTCCGGTCGAGCCGCTCCTCGAGCTCGGCCCGCGGCACCGCCGCCCACGGCTGGTCGTCGAAGTAGAGCGCTGCGAGCAGCGCGACGGCGTTCTGCTGGATGGTGAAGGAGCCGTGGAGCTCGTCGCCGTCGCGCTTCGGCTTGCCGGCGTCGTAGCTCAGCACCGCGATCGCGTCGTCGTCCCAGCGTGCGAGCGCGACGTCGTGCCGGATCTCCGTCGTCACCTCGCACGCACCCCAGCGCGGCCGCGCCGCGAGCCGCCACTCGAGCTCGACCTCGCCCTCGATGCACTCCACACGGCGGACGAGCTCCGTCCACGGCAGCTGCGCCCCGCCGTCCATGTTGAGCGCTTCGGTCACCTTCACCGTCCCGTCGGTCGCGCTGAACACGGTCTCGAGGAGGTTGCTGTCGTCGACGTAGCGGCGGCCGACGAGGTACGGCCCCTTCGGCCGCAGGAAGAAGCTGCCGCCGCGGTTCACGTCGAGCAGTCCGGACAGCACCGGAGGAGCGTCGACCGCCGGCAGGCAGAGCCAGTCGATCGAGCCGTCGAGGGCGACGAGGCCCACGGAACGGCCGTCGCCGATCGCCGCATAGTCCTCAATCGGCGCGTAGCCGTCGATGCGCGTCGGTCGCCTCACCGGGCAACGTCGGTTTCCGTCCCGTGGCGAACGAAAACGCCGCTACGAACAGGACGACCGGACGGGGCCGCCCGCGAGCGAGATCGCGACGTGCTCGCGGCGCGCGAGCGCGAGCAGGTCGCGGCGGTAGACGACCATGTCGGCGTGGCTCATGTCGGCGTGCGTCTGGCAGCGCCACGGGGCGTAGCGCTCGCGGTGGTAGGGGCTCGTCAGGCTCTCGGCGTGGCCGATGACGTTCGGGAGCGAGACGTGGAAGCGCGTCATCAGCCAGAGCGTGAGGTGCAGCGACGCCGACAGCTGGCGGCGGTCGTGCAGGACCTGCGCGTCGCTCGTGCCGACGTGCTCGATGCCGATCGCGGTCCAGTTGAGTCCGACCGTGTGCCGGCACATCGTGTCGAGGCGAACGAGCTGGTAGATCGTCCCGTCGCGGTCGACCACGAAGTGCGCGCACGTCCCTGGTCTCTCGCCGAGCTCCGGGTCGGGTGTGTCGGCGGCGAAGGTGTTCCACACGGACGAGAAGGTCGTCGTCGCGGTGAAGTGCTCGACGATCACGTGCGGGTGCACGAGGCGCCAGCTGTCGATGCCGTAGTGGCGCTCGGCGTATGCCGCCGTCTCGGCGCGGCGCGCGGCGCCGAACGGGATCGGCTTCCAGACGATCGGCGGCCGCGGCGCCGCCGAGGCTGCGAGCACGGCGGCGGCGACGGCGAGCGCGAGGCGCACCCCGGCACGCTACCGTCGCAGGCCCGAGACGCCTTCCGCTAACGCAATATGCCGGTGTGGCCGAGCGAGTAGCGGCCGGGCTGCGGCCAGACGCAGAGGCCGTGCGGGCCCTCGCCCACGGGGATCTCGGCGAGCAGCTTGCCGTCCGTGGTGCGGATCGCGTAGACGACGCTGTTGTAGCGGCCCGACAGCCAGAGCACCTTCCCGTCGGCCGACACGCCGCCCATGTCGGGCGAGCCGCCGCCGGGGATCGTCCACGTGCGCACGACCCTGCGCGTGCGGAAGCTGACGACCGAGATCGTGCCGGCGCCGCGGTTCGAGACGTACAGGTACTTGGAGTCGCGACTCGGGTAGAGGCCGTGCGCGCCCAGCCCGGTCGGCAGGAACCCGACGATGCGCAGGTGCGCGCCGTCGACCTCCCACAGCCCGTTCTGCTCCATGTCGGCGACGTAGAACAGGCGTCCGTCCGGCGACAGCTTCACGTCCTGCGGCATCCCCTGCCGCGGCAGGTGCAGGACCCCGGCGACCGTCTCGCTCGGGATGTCGATCTTCAGCAGCTCGCTCGAGAACTCGCAGCTCGCGATCGCGTACGAGCCGTCCGCCGAGAAGTCCATATGGTCGACGCCGGCGCACGGCACGACGAGCGACTTGTGCAGCGCGAAGGTGTGCGGGTCGCGGAAGTCGAGCCGGTGCAGCCGTTCCGCGACGACGATCGCGTACTGCCCGTCCGGCGTGAAGTACATGTTGTACGGGTCCTCGACCGGAATCGTCCGGCCCGGCTTCCCGGTCTGCGGGTCGATCGTCGTGAGGCTGTTGCCGTCGTCGTTCAGCACGTAGAGCGTGCGCAGGTCGTATGACGGCGTCACGTGCTGCGGGAGCGCGCCGACGGCGAAGTGGTCGACGATCCGGAACGTGTGCGGGTCGATCACGTCGACGGTGTTGCTGAGGCTGTTCGGCACGTAGACGAGGTCGCGCGCCGTGCGGGCGGCGCCCGTCAGGCGGTTCGGGCGGTCGGCGGCGTAGACGTCGTCGACCGCCAGCGGCGCCGGCGCGCGCGGCGCCGCGACGCGCACCGGCGCATGCTGCACGACGCTGACGATCGTGTCCGTGGTGCCGGTCGTCGTCCGCCCGCCGAAGACGACGATGCGGTTGCCGAGCGCCGCCGCGGAAGCGTCGGAGAGCGGCTCCGGCAGCGTGCCCGCGGGACGCACCATGCGCCGCACGGGGTCGACGGCGACGATCTGGTCGGTCGGCGTGTCGACTGTCGCGCCGCGCCCGCCGACGACGTACACGAGCCCGTCGAGCGAGGCCGCCGTCGCGTGCGTCGTCGCAGAAGGCAACGACCCGATGCGGCGCGCGCGAGCGTCGCCCGGCCGCCACGCGTAGACGGCTCGGCTCGCGGTGCCGCTCGGCAGCGATCCTCCGGCGACGACGAGCGTCCCGTCGGCGGCCGCCACCGCCGCGTAGCGAACCGGTGTCGGCAGCCGCCCCGCGACGCGTGCGCCGCGTCCGGGGGCGAACGCGACGATCGTGTCCAGCCAGCGCGTGCCGGTGTAGCCGCCGACGACGTAGGCGGTGCCGCCGATCGTCGCGCCGGCCTGGTCGGAGCTCGGCGCCGGCAGACGCCCGACCACCGTGGAGGGTGCGCGGACGATCTGGTCGAGCTGCGCGACCCCGTTGCCGCCGCCGAAGAGGTACGTGCTCGAGCCGAGCGTCGCGGCGGCGGCGTCGTGCAGCGCGCCCGGCAGCGTCCCTGCGGAGGTCGCGCCGTGCGCCGTGCCGCGGATGATCGCGCTCGACGACGTGTCGGCCGCGGTCAGGCCGCCGAGGAGCACCGCGTGCGACCCGGCGGCGGCGGGCGCGGCGTCCTGCAACGGCGCCGGCAGGTGCCCGGTGACGGTTGCGACGACGTGCCAGCGGCGCTGGTCGCGTCGCACCGACGTCTGCGTCGCCGCCGTCTTCGTCTTCGCGCCCGGCGCGGCCGTGCGCTTCGCGCTGCCGCAGCCGGCGAGCAGCACGACGCATGCGGCGACCGCTGCCCTCCGCCAGGTCACGAATCCATGCTCCCCACCGCGGGATGAACGGAACATGAGCAGGCCGGACCGGCGCTATGCCGCAGGCAGGCGGACGGTGAAGCGGCCGCCGTCGGCGCGCGGCTCCGCCTCGACGTCGCCCGAGACGGAGCGGGCGAGCCGACGCGCGAGCGCGAGCCCGAGCCCTGCGCCCGTGCCCGCCGCGCGGCCCGCGGAGCCGCGCGCGGCCGGCTCGAAGATCGCGTCGGCCTCGTCCTCGCGCACTCCGGGGCCGTCGTCGTCGACGGTGAAGACGACGGCGCCGTTCGCGCGCGCGAGCGACAGGTGGACGTGCTCGCGGCCGTACCGGCACGCGTTCTCGAGCACGGGATGGAGGATGCGCTCCGCGAGATCCTGGTCGACGCCGACGCGAACGGGCGTCGCCGGCCGTGCGACCGCGACGGAGACGCGGTGCTCGGCCGCGAGCGGCGAGCACGCGTCGACCGCCGCGCGCGCGACCGCGGCCGCGTCGGCGACGCCGCGGGGCTGCGCCTCGCCGCGCGCGGCCATCAGGAGCGTCTCGACGATGCGCGCGACCTGCTCGGCGTTGCGCTGGATCTCGCGGATCGCGCGCCGGTACTCGTCCGGCTGGCGCGGCCGCCGCAGCGCCAGCTCGGCCTCGGCGATCACCTTGCTGAGCGGCGTGCGCAGCTCGTGCGACAGCTCGGCCGAGAAGCGCCGTTCGTGGCGCAGGCTCGCGGAGATGCGGTCGAGCAGCCGGTCGAGCGTCTGCGCGAGCCGCGACAGCTCGTCGGTCGGCTCGCCGAGCGCGAACCGCTTGTCGAGGTCGTGCTCGCTCCATGCCGCCGCCTGCTCCGTCATCAGCGCGACGGGGCGCAGCGCCGAGCGCAGCAGCCAGGCGGCTGCCGCGCCCGCGACGACGAGGAGCGTCGCCGCGAACGCGAGCGACGCAAAGAGCGCGGAGCGACGTGTCTGCTCGTACGGGGCGAGCGACATGCCGACGACGATCGTCCCGAACCGCTGGCCGTGCGAGAGGATCGGCGCCGCGTAGAGCCGCTCGTCGGTGCTCTCCACCGTTACGAAGTGAGCCCGCGTGCCGGCAAGACTCCGCGCCTTCGCCTGCGTAGCAGCGTGCGCGCGCGGCTCCTCTACCACCGTGGCATTGCGTCCGAAGATCCAGACGCGGCTGTCGGCGGCGGTGTCGTCGCGCGTGTCGACGATGTGCGGCAGCCCGTTCCTGACGACGATCACGCCGCGCTCGGCCGCGGCGCGCTGCCGGAGCAGCGAGTCGGCGTCGCTCGCCGACGCGTTCGCGAGCAGCACGTTGAACCCGATCGTCGCGACGACGAGCGCGACGGCGAGCGCTGCGATGACGACGAGCAGCAGGCGCGTCCGCACGCCGCGCAGCCGCCGCAGGAGCTTCATTCGATCGCGTAGCCGACGCCGTGCACCGTCGCGATCTTCGGCGCCTCGGCGAACGGGCTCAGCTTCCGGCGCAGCCGCGCGATGTACGCGTCGAGCGTGTTCTCGCGGACGCGCGCGCCGTGGGGCCACGCCGTCTGCACCAGCTCGCGCCGGCGCACCGCCTGGCCGGCCATCGCGACGAGCTTCGCGAGCAGCCGGAACTCGGTCGGCGTGAGCGGGATCTTCTCGTCGCCGACGAACGCGGCGTGCGCGAGCGGGTCGAGCCGCAGCCCGCGCGCCTCGACGGCGACCGACGTGCCGGCGCGCCGCAGCAGCGCGTGCAGGCGCGCGACGAGCTCGGCGAACGCGAACGGCTTCGTCACGTAGTCGTCGCCGCCGGCGTTGAAGCCCGTGACGCGGTCGGTCAGCGCGTCGCGTGCCGAGAGGAACAGCACGGGCGTCTCGACGCCCTGCGCCCGCAGCGCCTGGCAGACGTCGCGCCCGTCCGCGTCCGGCAGACCGATGTCGACGACGAGCACGTGCGGCTCCTCGGCGCCGATGCGGGCGAGCAGCTCGGCGCCGGTGCCCGCGCCGCTCGTCTCGAATCCCTCCTCGCGCAGCCCCCGCAGCAGCACGTCGCGGAGGTCCACGTCGTCCTCGACCACCAGCACCTTCGCGGCAGCGCTCACGCGCGCAGGTTACTCCGAGTACGCGACGAGCTCGTATTGCGGTTTCGTGAAGCTGCGGTTGCGGACGCCCGCGGCCACGAGCAGCTGCTTGCCGGCGACCGCGGGGCAGGCGTTGATCCCCGCGCTCGCCCGCGCCTGCCACAGCGGCCGCCCGTCGGAGGCGCGGTAGGCCGTGATCCGGCCGTCGTAGGTCGGGACGAAGACGACGTCGTTCGAGACGGTCGTGCAGCCGAAGGGCGGCGACGGGAGGAGGCGGCTCCAGAGACGCCGGCCGCTGTGCTCGTCGAGCGCCACGAGCACGCCGCGGCCGGCCGCCGGGTCGACGGCGGTGAACGCGGACGTCGCCGCCCCGGTCGCGCTCTCGCCGTAGCAGAGGTCGACGGACGCGGCGAAGACGCGCCCGCCGGCGACTGCGACCGGCGTCTCGACGCCGCCGAGCAGCCCGGGGCAGACGCTGACCTCGCGGCGCGGCAGCGGCCCCTCGTCGTTGCGGTGCAGGCCGACGCGCGCGACCCAGCGCCGCCGGTGCGAGCGGGCGTCCCACGCGAGCACGAGACCCGCCTTGCCGGCGCCGACGACGAGGCCGCCGTCGAGCACGGGCGGATCCTGGAAGTCGTGGTCACGTACGTCGTGCGGCGTCACCTGGTCGAACCAGCGCAGCCGTCCGCTGCGCGCGTCCAGCGCGAGCAGCGAGTCGGTCCACCGCGCCGGGCCGGCGTACGCGCCGCCGTTCGGGAGCGCCGGCGAGCCGCCCCACGGCAGCGGGTTCGCGGTGCCGACGTAGAGCGTCCCGCCGCCGAGCGTCGGCGTCTGCCACGCCCCGCCGCCGCCGGCAACGCGCGGATGCGCCCAGCGCCCGCGGATCGTGTCGAACCGCCACCGGATCCTGCCGCTGCGCTCGTCGAGCGCGTAGATCGCGCCTCGCGTGCCCGGGCCGTAGCCGGTGGTCGCGGTGTAGACGACGCCGTGCGAGGCGAGCGGCGCGACGTCGACGTAGCTCTCGCGCGGGCCGAGGATGCGGCGCGCCCAGCGCATCCGGCCGTCGTGCGCGTCGAGCGCGAACACCGTCGTGTCGGTCGAGCCGTACACGGCGCTCCCGTCGACCGCGAGCCCGTTGGGCCCCGGCGTCCCGGCGTGGAACAGGTGCGCCCAGAGCAGGCGGCCGTCGCGCGCGCGCAGAGCGAAGACGTCGCTCTGCATGTCCTGCTCGTAGACGACGCCGTCCGCGACGACCGGAGTGGCCGTCGCGACGCCGGAGTCGCCCGGCGGGCCGGGGAGGCGGAAGCGCCACGCGACGTGCAGCCTCGCCACGTCGTGCGCGTCGATCGCGGCGCTGTGCGCCGCGCGCGTGCCAGCTGCGTCGCCGTTCGGCAGCGGCCAGTCGGCGCGGCCCGCGCCGCACCCCGCGCAGACGATCGCGACGAGAAGGGCGAGGCTACGATTCATTGCATGAGGAAATCACTTGCGGTGGCCGCCACGGCGATCACCGCCGCCGCCGTCGTCCCTGCTGCGACCCCAGCGCGTCCGCTGACGACGACCCCCGGCGTGGTCTACGTCCTCAAGGTGACGGTGGACGACAAGGGCGTCCACATCCCGAAGGACAAGTACACGCGCAACGGGATCACGCGCTATCCGCGGGGCGCCGAGCTGCGCTACGTCTTCACCAACAAGGGAACCAAGCCGTACTCGGTGTTCATGTGGGGCGCCGAGACGGATGCGATGAAGCCCCACGGCGGTCACGCGACGCTGTTCATCAACTGGAACTACCGCGGGACCTACCACTACTTCCGCAAGCTCCGCGGCCACGCGCTCAGGCCGATCGGCACGATCGAGATCTTCTGAGAAGGGGCTGCAAAGACAGGAGCCAGGCCGCAAAGCCTGGCTCCTGTCGTACCGGGGCCCGGCGCCGAAGCGGCCGGACCGAACGGTGTCGTGCCTAGAGGACCTTGAAGGTCGAGACCATGCCGAGCTGGATGTGCCGCGGCACGTCGCACACCGCCTGGATCGAGGCGTGCTTCTTGAACGTGACCTTCAGCGTCGCGTTGGCGCCGGGCGCGAGGATCGGCGTGCGCTTGTAGCCGACGAGGTCGAGGTTGTGCTGCACCGAGCCGCCGTTGTGCACCTTGAAGATGACGGTCGTGCCCTTCTTCACCGACGCCTTGCTGAACTTGATGAAGTAGTCGCCGAGCGAGACGCGGATCGTGACCGGCTTCGTGACCTGGTGCGTCGCCGACGCGCCGTAGGCGACGCTGGAGACGAGGAGCGCCGCGAGCACGGCGAGCGGAGCGATGAAACGAAGACGCAAGGTTGTGCCCCTTCTGTCGGAGATTCGTTTTACGACGCAAACAAATTAGCGCCGATACACGGGGCCGGGGCCGCTCGGAGCGGCGCCCGGCCCCTGCTTTACGTAGCTCTTACGTCCTACTCGGAGAAGGCGTAGATGTTGCCGCCGTTCCCGAGGATCGTCACGAACTGCTTGCCGTTCGAGCCGAGGTAGCTGATCGGCGGGCCGCCCGGAGCCGTCGTCAGCGCCGACGAGATCCAGAGCTGCTTGCCGGTCGAGGCGTCGAGCGCCTCGAGCTGGTTCGTGTTCGTCTGGCTGACGAAGACGAGGTTCGAGGCCGTCGTCAACGCGCCGGTGCAGCGGGCGCTCACGACCTTCTTCGAGGACGGGAGCGGCTGCGTGATCCGCCACGCGATCGTGTTGTTGGCCATGTTCATGGCCACGACCTGCGGCAGGTCGGGCGTGTTCGGGCTCGGTGCCCCGAAGTTGATCCCCAGGTCGAGCAGACCCGGGATGATCTTGATCTGCGCCTTCGGCAGCGCGCCCATCGCGGTCCCTGCGCCGTTGATCGAGCACAGGTACTCGTCGTTCGTGTTGGGGTTGTACGCCGACGGCTGCCAGTCGACGCCGCCCTCGGCGCTCGGAGCCGACGCGCGCCACGACGGCTGTCCCTTCGCGTACGCGTACGGCGTGAAGATGCAGCCGACGATGTACGGCTTGCCGTCGGGAGCCGGCTTCGGCCACTCCTTCCGCGTCGAGCACTGGTTGGTGAACGCCTGCCCGACCGGATACGGCTGCGTCTTCGACAGGTTCGCGTAGGCGGCCGCCGCCTTGTTCTTCAGCTGCGGCACCTTCTTCTCGGTGATGCCGAGGACCGGCGCGCCGGTCTGCCGGTTCAGGATGTAGACCCAGCCCGTCTTCGAGGCCGCCGCGATCACGGGCGTGACCACGCCGTTGTAGGCGAGGTTGAAGATCTGCGGCGGGTTCGTCACGTCGTAGTCCCAGATGTCGTGGTGGACGGTCTGGAAGCCCCACTTGAACGTGCCCGTCGCGACGTCGAGCGCAACGATCGAGTCCGTCCAGAGGTTGTTGCCGGGGCCGCGGCCGTTCCACGGGATCGGGTTGCCCGTGACGAGGTAGAGGTAGCCGAGCTGCGTGTCGATCGACGGGTAGATCCAGAGGGCACCGCCGGGGCGCTGCCACTCGTTGATCCCCCACGAGCCCGAGCCGAGCTGGCCGGGCTGCGGGACGACGTACCAGCGCCAGAGCTCGTCGCCGGTCTTGGCGTTCAACGCGACGGCGAAGGCGCGCCCGCCCCAGTCACCGCCGGAGGCGCCTTCGATGACCATCCCGTTGTAGTAGATCGGCGCGGACGAGAACTCGATCCCGTCGCGCGGGTCGCCGACCTTCGTCTTCCAGATCAGCTGGCCGGTGGTGGCGTCGAGCGCGACCAGGTTCCCGTCGGTCTGGCCCTCGTACACCTTGCCGTCGCCGATGGCGAGGCCGCGCACGGCGGGCAGCAGCGCGGGGGCGTCGAGCACTGGGGTGTAGGTCCAGAGGACCTTGCCGGTCGTGTCGTCGATCGCCTCGACCTGGCTGAGGCTGTTCGGGATGTAGAGCACGCCGTTGTACGTCACGCCCGCGCCCTCTTCCGGCAGCGCCTGGGCTGCCTTCGGCAGGTTGAAGGACGCCGTCCACGCCAGGTGGAGGCTCGAGACGTTCGAGGCGTTGATCTGCGTCAGCTGCGTGTCGCGGTTGTCGTTCAGACCGCCGCCGACCGTGAGCCAGTCGTTGCCTGCGCCATTCTGGACCTCCTGCTGCGGCGTGAACGCCGGCGGCGGTGTAATGGCGCTCGACCTCGCCCAGGCCGTCGCCGTCAGCACGAGTGCGAGCAGCGCGACCGGAACGAGCATGCGGAGCAAGCGCAAGTGTTCCCCCTTCGTGAGTTGATTCGACTGCCGCACTCTGGGGCGGCGCGGCGGCGGGAATATTACGCGGCGCAACAACCGCCGCGCGAGGACAATGCCCGGGTCGCGTACGATCCGGCCGTGGAGGGGCGCCTTGCCGAGGCTCACGCCGTCGCGGAGCGGCTGCGCGCGAACGTCGAGACGGTCGTCGTCGGCAAGTCGGAGCAGATCCGTCTCGTCCTGACGGCGCTCGCCTGCCGCGGTCACGTGCTGCTCGAGGACGTCCCCGGGACGGCGAAGACGGTGCTCGCGCGGGCGGTCGCGGGCAGCGTCGAGGGCGCCACCACTTCGCGCATCCAGTGCACGCCGGACCTGCAGCCGACCGACGTCACCGGCCTCACCGTCTACGACCAGCGAGAGCGCGAGTTCAGGTTCCGCGCCGGTCCCGTGTTCGCGAACGTGCTGCTCGTCGACGAGATCAACCGCGCGATGCCGAAGACCCAGTCGGCGCTGCTCGAGGCGATGGCGGAGCGCCAGGTCACCGTCGACGGCGTCACGCACCCTCTGCCGCCGCTCTTCTTCCTGCTCGCGACCGAGAACCCGATCGAGCAGGAAGGGACGTTCCCGCTCCCTGAGGCGCAGCTGGACCGCTTCCTGCTGCGGACCGCGCTCGGCTACCCGGACGCCGAGCAGGAGGTGCAGATCGTCGAGGGCCAGCTCGGCGGTCACCCGCTCGAGGCGCTGCGCCCGGTCGTCGCGGAGACCGACGTCGTCGCGTTCCAGGACGCCGTCGAGGACGTCTACGTCGACCCGCTGCTCCGCCGCTGGATCGTCGACCTCGTGCGCGCGACGCGCACGCTCGACTTCGTCGCCCTCGGCTCGTCGGTGCGCGGCTCGCTCGCGCTCGAGCGCGCGTCGCGAGCGCTCGCGCTCGTCGACGGGCGCGACCACGCGGAGCCGGGCGACGTCGAGCGGCTCTTCGTGCCGGTGCTCGTGCACCGCCTGGTGCTGACGCCGGAGTTCCTGGCGGACGAGGAGCCGACGCCGGACGAGGTCGCGCGGCGGGTGTGGGAGGGGTGCATCGCCGCCGCGCCCCGGCCCGAGCCGCAGTGGGACGAGGCGCGCGCGCCCGCGCGCTCCGCCGCGCGTTGAGCGGGCGGCGGCGCGCCTTCCCACTCGTCCCGCGCCGACGGCTGACGGGCACGCCGTTCGGCGAGCGCCGCAGCTCGCGGCGCGGCCGCGGCGCCGACGTGGCCGGCACGCGGCCGTACCTGCCCGGCGACCCGGTCTCGACGATCGACTGGTTCGCGTCGGCGCGGCTGTCGTCGGCGCGCGGCACGGACGAGTTCGTCGTCCGCGAGACCTTCGCCGAGGAGGCGCCGCGCGTGCTCGTCGTCGCCGACCGGTCGCCGTCGATGGCGCTCTACGGGCCGGACCTGCCGTGGCTCGACAAGGCGGCCGCGCTCGTCGCCGCCACGGAGGCGATCGAGCGCGCCGCGGTCGCCGCGCGGGCAGAGCTCGGCCATGCCGACGCGGCGGCCGGCCGCACGCGCTTCCTCTCGCCCGGGTCGGTCGCGCCGCGCCACGTCGTCGAGCGGGTGCGGCGCGCGTCGTTCGACGCCACGCCGGGCAGCCTCGCCCGCGTCCTCGCCGAGCTGCTCAACCGCCGCGCGGAGCTCCCGCAGGGAACGTTCGTCTTCGTCGTCTCCGACTTCCTCGACCCGGTCTCCCACGGCCTGTGGGCGCGCCTGCGCGGGTCGGTCTGGGACGTCGTCCCCGTCGTGGTCCAGGACCCCACGTGGGAGCAGAGCTTCCCCGAGGTACCGAACGTCGTGCTGCCGTTCGTGTCCGCGGACGGCCGCGACGCGGGCGACGTGCGGCTCACCGCCTCGGAGGTGGTCGCGCGCCGCGCCGCGAACGAGTCACGGCTCGCGCAGCTGCTGCGCCGCTTCCGCGCGCTCGACTTCGACCCGGTGCTGCTCGGCGTGTCGGAGCCGTTCGCCGTCGACGCCGTGTTCCTGCGCTGGGCCGAACGCCGCCGCCTCCGCCGGAGCCGCCGCCGTTGATCGCGCTGGTCGCTGCGCTCGTCGTCTCGTTCTCGCCGAACCCGTCGCACTTCGGCGACCTCGTCACCGCGCGCGTGCAGGGCGGCGGGGAGCCGAGCTTCGCGCCGTTCGCCGTCCGCGCCCACCACGGCGACACGTACGTGCTGCAGTGCCTCGATCCGCGCTGCCTGCCGACCGGCCCGTCGAAGACCCTCGTCGTCGGCGGTGCGCGGCTGACGATCCTGCCGCGCACGACGGCCGCGCAGGCGTCGCATCCGCTGCGGTCGTTCCGCCGGCAGACGGCGGTGCCGCCGCCGCAATACAACGTCGACCCGGGACTGCTGCGCGCGCTCCTGCTCGCGGCCGCGGCGGTGCTCGTGGCTTCGGCAGCGTACGCACTTCTCCCGTTCGCGCGCCGCCTCGTGCCGGAGCGCCGTGACGAGCGCACGCCGCTCGAGCGCGCGCTCGACCTCGTGCGCGCCTCGCTGCGGCGCAGCGCCGACGATCGGCGCCGCGCGCTCGACCTGCTCGCGCGCGTGCTCGGGCGCGACCCGCGCTCGCGCGAGGCGCTCGGTCTCGCCTGGTCACGTCCGGAACCCGACCCGGCGCGCGTCGAGTCGCTGGTCGAGACGGTGGAGCAGCGTGGATGAGGATTCCGCTCGCCGACTTACCGGAGCTCCGGCGCCCGCGCCTGCGCACGGCGCTCGTCCGCGCCCTGCTCGCGGTCGCGCTGCTCGCGCTCGCCGTCGGCGCCGCCGTCGCGTCGGCGCACCCGTCGGGGAGGTCACTGCGGTTCCTCGCGCCCGGGTCGAACGGAATCGTCGTGCTCGACCTGTCGGCGAGCATCTCGAGCGACACCTACCAGAGGATCGGCGAGACGCTGCGCGAGCTCGCCGCGACGAACGGCCGCTACGGACTCGTCGTCTTCTCCGACGTCGCCTACGAGGCGCTGCCTCCGGGGACGCCGTCCGCCGAGCTCAAGCCGTACGAGCGCTTCTTCACGCTGCCGAAGGCGCTCGGCGGGTTCCTCCCGCAGTTTCCGATCAACCCGTGGACGAACTCCTTCAGTGCCGGCACCCGCATCTCCGCCGGGCTCGGCCTCGCGCTCGACATCATCCGCGCGCAGCACCTTCGCCACGCGGGCGTCGTCCTGGTCAGCGACCTCGACGACGACACCGGCGACCTGAAGAGCCTGGCGAGCGTCTCGCTCGCCTATCGCCAGCTCGGGATCCCCGTCAAGATCGTCGCGCTCGACCCGGAGCCGCAGAACGTCCAGCTCTTCTCGCGGCTGCTCGCGCAGGCGGTGAAGATCCAGAACGCCAACCTGCCCGGCGAGCGGGTGCGGCGCACTGGTCCCGCCGTGCCGCCGTGGCTCGCAGGCCTGACCGCAGTCGTCGCGCTCGTGCTGGCGGCGAACGAGCTGTGGGGGGCGCGGCTGACGTGGAGAACCGCGTGATCCGCGCCTTCGTCGCGCTCGCGGCGCTCGTCGCCGCCGGGCTGCTGGTGGCCGTCGCCGTGGACGTCGGACGGTGGCAGCACGTGCACGGCCCTCCCCCGACGCTCGTGGGCAACGTCGCGGAGGACCTGCTGGGGACGCGGCAGCACGTCGCGCTGCGGCGCGCGGTGGCCGCGTTCGAGGTCGCCGAGGCGACGCCGTACGGGTACGACAACGGCGCGACGCAGGCGCGCGTACGCGCGCTCGCACAGGGGCAGCTCGCCACGCTTGCGTCCTCGGCGCAGGGGGCGACCGCGTCGCAGGCCGACGACCTCCTCGGCGTGCTGGCGTGGGGGAGCGTGAACGCGCCCACCGGCGTCGTCGATCCCGCCGACCGCGCGGTCGGCTCGTTCGCGGACGCAGCGCGCCTCGACCCGTCGAACGTCGACGCGAAGTTCAACCTCGAGCTCGCGCTGCGCGCGCTGCAGGCGCAGGGCGTCCGGCAGGGACCGAACGCAGGCACCGGTCCGCGCGCCACCGGTCACCGCGGCGCGGGCGCGGGGACTCCGGGCGAGGGCTATTGACCCTCGCCGCCTCGTTCTCGTTCCTGACGCCGCGCGGCGGGATGCTCGCCGTGCTCGCGCTCGTCCCGCTCGCCGCGATCTACGCCGGCGCCCGACGCGTCGAGCGCGTCCGGCGAACGCTTCGGCTGCCAGCGCCCGCGGGCGGCGCCCGGAGGCACCGGGAGCTGCTCGCGGCGGCGGCGGTCGCGCTGCTCGCGCTCGCCGCGACGCAGCCGGCGGTCGAGACGCAGTCCGCGGTGCGCGCCCGCACCGACGCGCAGGCGTTCGTCGTCGTCGACACGTCGCGCTCGATGCTGGCCGCGCCGTCGCCGTCCGGCGAGACACGGCTCGCGCGCGCCAAGACGGTCGCGCTGGCGCTCGGCGCGAGGGTGCCCGACGTCCCGCTCGGCGTCGCGACGTTCACCGACCGCGTGCTCCCCGACCTGTTCCCGACGTCCGACCGAGGCGCGTACGACTCCGTCGTCCAGTCGCTGCAGGCCGAGGACCCGCCGCCCGAGCACGTGAACACCGTCGCGACCACGTTCGACGCCCTGGGCGCGCTCGCGACACAGGGTTTCTTCCCGGCGTCGGTGGCGCACCGCGCGGTCGTGCTGATCACGGACGGCGAGAGCCGGCCGTTCGACCCCGCCGCCGTCGCCGCGACGCTGCGCAGCCACGGGATCCGGCTCGCCGTCGTCCGCGTCGGCAGCGGCGCCGACCGCGTGTGGAAGCCCGACGGGACGCCCGAGGCGAACTACCGGCCCGACCCGGTCGGGGCGCGGCTGTCGGTCGAGCGGCTCGACGCCGCGGCACGCGTGCCCGCGGGGGCGACGGCCGCCTCGGTCGTCGCGGCCGCTGCGGGCCGCGGACCGACGAAGGCCGTCGGCGTCGGTCCGCACACGCTCACGCTGGCGCCGGTGCCGGCCGTGCTCGCGCTGCTCGCGCTCGCCTGGCTGCTCGGCGGCGGCATACTCCGCGAACGATTGCGAGGCGTAACATTCCGCGCACAGGGGACCGACGCCGGGAGGGCTACATGAAGCGAGCGCTGCTCGTACCGATCACACTCGTCGCACTTGCCGTCGTGTTCGCCGCGACCGGCGCGAACGGCGCACCCGTTCCGAGCGGCGACTGGACGAGCTTCGGGCGGACGACGGACAACAACCGCCACTCGCCGCTCACGCAGATCACGCCCGCGAACGTCTCGCAGCTCGGCCGCGAGTACACGATCGACTTCCAGAAGGTCGACCCGGACGTCAGGCGCGGCGAGCAGTCGTACCCCCTCGCGATCAACGGGACGCTCTACGTCACCACGAACGACGCGAACGTGTTCGCGATCGACGGCGCGACCGGCAAGATCCTCTGGCACTTCAAGCCGGCGAACAGCGGCCTGTTCAAGAACTTCGGCATCGTCGCGAACCGAGGCCTCGCGTACTGCGACGACGCGCTGTACCTGCTGACGCTGGACATGCACCTCAACAAGCTGAACCCGAAGACGGGCGCGCTCGAGGGGCGCGTCGCGATCGCGGACGCGGTGCCGGGCGCCGGCTCGAACTACGGCTACTCCGAGACGAGCGCCCCGATCTGCGCCAACAACCGGATCCTCGCGGGCTCGGCCGGATCCGAGTACGGCGTGCGCGGATTCGTGATGGCGTGGACGCCCGACCTGCGCCCGGCCTGGCCGAACCCGGTCTGGACCATCCCGCCCGAGCTGCAGAGCTGGCGCAGGTACAGCCGGATCGCCGGGGGCGGCGTCGTCTGGACGCCCGTCACCGTCGACGCCTCCACCAACACCGTCTACTTCGGCACGGGCTCGGCGACGCCGCTCTACTTCCCGTCGCTGCGCCCGGGTACGGACCCGCGCACCGACTCGCTGCTCGCGGTCGACCTGCAGACAGGCCAGCTCAAGTGGTGGCGGCAGCTGATCGCCGGCAACGAGTGGTCGTACGACGTCGCGCAGCCGCCGCTCGTCTACACCGGCCGCGTCGGCGGGAGGGTTCGCCACGTCGTCTCGGTCGCGACGATGGAAGGCGTCTGGTACGCGTTCGACGCGAACACGGGCGCCCCGTTCTGGCAGCGCGTGAAGGTGATCGACCGCGTCGAGCACCCGGCGCTCAAGCCGGGGCAGCCGGTCGTCGTCTACCCGTCGTCGCTCGGCGGCCTCAACTACTCGCCGGCGTCGTACGACCCGGCGACGGACTACGTCTTCAACGCGGCGGCGGAGACGGCCGCGATCGACATCCAGTCGAAGCTGACGCCGACGCAGCGGAAGCAGAAGTTCGTGCTCGGCTCCGTCTTCCTCGGCCTGTCGAACGGCAACTTCGGCACCGTCCTGCCCGGCTGGCACGACCACGGCTCGATCAGCGCGATCAACGTCAACACCGGCCAGCGGGTCTGGAAGTTCGAGACGCCCGAGCCCGAGCGCGGCGGCGTGACGACGACCGCGTCCGGGATCGGGTTCGCGGGCGGCGGCGACGGCAACCTGCGCGCGTTCAACCTCCGCACCGGCAAGGTCCTCTGGAAGTTCCAGACCGGTCACCAGATCGCCTCGGGCCCGACCGTCTTCACGGGCTCCGACGGCAAGGAGTACGTCGCGATCACCGTCGGCGGCACGCCGACGAGCTCGAACGGCGGCGTCTCGTCGTGGCTCGAGGTGTTCGGCCTCGGCGGGTCGCAGAAGGAGTCGCCGCCGCCGCAGCTCGACCAGGTGCGCAACGCGCCGCGGCTCCCCGCGTCGAAGCTCGTCATCGACACGCCCAGGGCGCCGCGTGCGACCGCCGGCGTGGCCGCGAGCGCCGGCGCGCGGATCACGACGCAGGGGCCCTTCACGGTGCGCGTCTGGAGCGCGACGCGCTCGAACACGCAGGTGGTGAGCGGACGATTGCTCCTGCGCGGCCGCCCGGTCGAGGGAGCCGTGATGCAGGTCGACAACTACACGCTCCGCAACCGCACGAACGCGAGCGGCGCGTTCTTCTACCGGATCGACGTGACGCTGCCGCACCGCCACGTCGTGCGCGTGCAGCGCCTTTCGGGCGCGACGGTCGGCGGTCGTCCGCTCTCGACGGCGCAGCGCCGCGCGCTGCTGCGCGTCGCCGGCGGCTTCAGCGTCGGCTACCGCATCAACGGCGTGCACGCGCGGGCGAGCGGCGGCCACGTCGTCGTCACCGGACGCCTCTCGTACGCCGACGGGACGGCGAGCCCGCCCGTCGTGCTTTTCACGTACCTGCTGCAGGGGACGATCACCGACGCGAACGGCAAGCCGGTGCAGGGTGCGACGGTCGTGACGCGCACGCAGGACCGCGACTTCTGGACCTTCTCGACGCCGAGCGACGCGAGCGGTCACTACACGTCGTTCTTCACGGCCTCGGACGAGTCGGGGGCGAACCCCGTGCCGCTCACGGTGCAGGTCGCGCTCGGGCACCTGTCGTACGCGTCGAAGTTCGGGGTCACCGTCAACTTCACCGCGCTCCGGAGCGCGACGCTGAACATCAAGCTGCCGGCGTCGGGAACCTCGCTCGCGCCGCCGACGTCGACGTCGTACCCCGGGGCGGTCTACGAGGGGACGCTTGTCGGCGCGTCGGGGCCCGGCGGCGTCGTCAAGCCGCTCGCCGCGACGTGGCCGACGGCGAACGGGACGTTCCGGCTCGTCCTGCCGGGCTCTGTGCGCGGCAAGCCGCTGCGCCTGTGGGAGGACAACTCGACGTTCTTCCAGCCTCACCCGGCGACGCCGGGCGGCGCGGTCGACACGGCGATCTGGCCGCGCATCCCGCCCGGCGACCAGCCGCAGGGGCTAGCGGTCGTGCGCGCGCCGTAGCGGCTACGGCGCGAGCAGGGCGCCGCGCGCGACCTCGTCGTGGCCGGTCGCCTCGCGCAGCGCGGCGTTCAGGCGCGCGATCTCGTTCGTCAGCCGGGCCGGCGCGACCGCGGGCGCGACGGTCTCCAGCACCTCGAGCAGGAGCGCGCGGCGGCGGTCGGCCCAGCGCCGGCCCTTCGCGGTCGCCTCGATCCGGATCGCGCGCCCGTCTAGCGGGTCGGCCGCGCGCCGGACGAGCCCGAGCGCCTCCAGGCCGTCGACGGCGCGACTCGCCGTCGCCGGCGTCGTGTCCATGCGCGACGCGAGGTTCCGCAGCCGCAGCGGGCCCGCCGCCGCGACCTCGATCAGCGCGAGCCGCTGCGTGGCGGTCATCGCCTCGTCGTCTGCGATCCGCCTCGAGACGCGCAGGACGATCGCGTACAGCTCGCCGATCTCGTCGAGAAGGGCTTCGGCGCGAGCCGCGGGCGACACCCGCCAACTATAGGCGAGCGTCGCTCGCGGCTCTGCGTGCTCGTGAGCTGCCCGGCCGCTACGGAGCGCGGACGACGAACGACCCGTGCATGAGCGTCTTGTGCGGGTCGCAGACGTACTTGTAGGTGCCGGCGCGCAGCGCGATGTGCCACGTCGACTTGCCGACGCCCTTGACGCTCGTCTTCTTGTTGACGCCGGGACCCGTCAGGTGGAAGTTGTGGATGTTCGACTTGTCGTTGATCACGAACGTGTAGTTGCCGGGCGCGAGCGTCTTCACGTTCTTGCCCTTCTCCGTGAGGGTGATGGTGAAGCCCGGCCCGACGGTGCCCGTGACCTGGATCCCGCCCGCGGCGGGTGCGGATGCGGCGACGACCGCAGCCGTGACGGCGGCCGCTGCCGCGACGATCAACGTACGCATTCAGCCTCCCTGGTCGACTGAGCTGAATCCTGCCCGGTCGGGCAACGTGCGAAGCGCGCCCATCTGAACTCGCCGTGAACCGCGGCGCGGGCGACGCGAGGCACGCTGGGCGGCGTGCGTGCGTGTGGCCGGGCCCGTGCCCGCCGCCGAACCGATTCTGAACCGGGCCGGAACCGGGCAGCGCGAGCGTCCGCGGCGTGCCGCGCGCGATACAACTCGTCCGGATGCTCGAGACCCGGATCGGCAACGTCGTCGGCGGCTACCGGATCGTCGGCGAGATCGGCCGCGGCGGCTCGAGCGTCGTCTACCGCGCCGAGCACGTGCGGCTCGGGCGTACCGCCGCGCTGAAGCTGCTGACGGCGCCGACGTCGGAGGAAGCCTTCCGCGAGCGGTTCGTGCGCGAGTCGAAGCTCGCGGCCTCGCTCGACCACCCGTGCATCGTGCCGGTGTACGACGCCGGCGAGGACGGCGGTCTGCTCTACCTCGCGATGGCATGCGTCGACGGCTGCGACCTGAAGACGCTGCTCGTCCAGGAGGGGCGCCTGCCGCTCGGCCGGGCGCTGCGGATCGTCGGGCAGATCGCGTCGGCGCTCGACGCCGCGCACGCGCGCGGGCTCGTGCACCGCGACGTGAAGCCGGCCAACATCCTCGTCGGCTCGGGCGATCGTGCGTACCTCTCCGACTTCGGGGTCGTGAAGGAGCTCGCGACGGCCGGCATGACGCGCGCGGGCTCGTTCGTCGGCACGATCGAGTACTGCGCGCCCGAGCAGATCGAGGGACGCGACGTCGACGCGCGCGCGGACGAGTACGCGCTCGCGTGCGTGCTGTACGAGTGTCTCGTCGGCGTCTCGCCGTTCCACCGTTCCTCCGACGTCGCCGTGCTGAACGCGCACCTGCACGCGCCGCCGCCGAGGCTGTCGCGCGCGGCGCCCGACCTGCCGGCCGGGCTGGAGCCCGTGCTGGCGAAGGCGCTGTCGAAGTCGCCGCTCGACCGCTACGCGAGCTGCGGCGAGTTCCTGGCGGCGGCGCGGTCGGCGGTCGCGCCGGCGCGCACCGTGGACGGCCGGCGCCCCGGCCGTCTGGTTGCGCTGCTCGCCGCCGCGGCGCTGCTCGGCGCTGCGGCCGCTCTCGGCGTCGCCGCGGCCGTGCACCGCGACGGGCCGCCGCGCGCGCGCACCGTCGTCGTCAGGCAGCCCGCGCCGCCGCGCCCCGTGTCGCTCGACAACCTGATGCTGCAGTCGACGGACGGCCGCACGCTCAACGACGCGGCCTACTACCTGTTGCAGGCCGGCGAGTGGGAGCGCGCGATCCCGTTCGCGTTGAAGGCGCTGCAGTTCCTGCCGCGGTCGAGCATCACGTACACGTACGCGACGTTCAACCTCGGCTTCGCGCTCTACTCGGCGGGCCGCTGCAGCGACGCGCTGTCGTACCTGCAGCGCGCGGTCGGCCTCGAGCCGGTCGGTACCGGCCGCATCACCGCCCGGAGGTATCTCGCGAAGGCGCGTGCGTGCCTGCGAGGTGGAGCATCCGGGCAAGGGCCGTTGCCGTCCGCGGCCGGTTCCGCGGGTCCTTCTCGAGCGCGGTGAGCACGGCGAGGGCCGCGTCCGCAGGGAGCTCCGGTGTGCGCAGCCTCGGGTCCGGCGCCGCCTCGACGAGGTGCGCGAAGCCGACCTCGGCGTCGCCGCGCCCCGCGAACGGCGGCGCACCCGTCAGGCACTCGACGAGCAGACACCCGAACGCGTACACGTCGCTCGCCGGCGACGCCGGCCGCCCCTCGATCAGCTCCGGCGCGAGATAGTGCGCGGTCCCGACGAGCTGCCCTTCGCGCGTGAGCTGCGTCGAGTCGGCGCCGCGGGCGAGACCGAAGTCGGCGACGACGGCGTCGCCGGCTTCGTCGAGGAGCACGTTCGACGGCTTCACGTCGCGATGGAGCACGCGCAGGCGGTGCAGCGCGTCGATCCCCGCGCCGATCTGCGCCGCCAGGCGCGCGGTCTCGCGCAGGTCGAGCCGAACCTGGCGGCGGATGCGCTGCGCGAGCGACTCCCGGTAGAGCGGCAGCGCGAGCCAGCCCGGCCCGGCGTCGAGAACGGGCGCAACGTGCGGCGAGTCGACCTGCCGCGCGACCCGCGCCTCGCGCGCGAGCCTGCGCTCGAGCTCCGGATCGGGCGCGCGCAGCACCTTGACGGCGACGTCGCCTGCGCCGTCGTTGCCGCGGTAGACGACGGCGGCCGCTCCTTCGCCGACGACGCCCGTGATCCGGTACGGGCCGACCTGCACGACCCGCAGTGTCACGCATGAGCGAGTACCGCATCCTCGGGCCGCTCGAGGCGCCGGTCGAGCTGCCGGGCGGCAAGCCGCGCGCGCTGCTCGCGCGGCTGCTCCTGGACGCGGGCCGCGTCGTCTCCGTCGAGACGCTCGTCGAGGCGCTGTGGGAGGAGCCGATCCCGCCGAGCGCGCCGAAGGTGCTCCAGGCACACGTGTCGGCGCTTCGCAAGGCGCTCGGTATGGACGCGATCGAGACGCGCGCGCCGGGCTACGCACTGCGGCCGGTGCCGACCGACCTCGGCCGCTTCGAAGCGCTGGTGGAACGCGCGCGCGCCGAGCCGGACGCAGCGCGTCGCGTCGAGCTGCTACGGGCGGCACTCGCTCTCTGGCGCGGCGAGCCGCTCGCGGAGTTCCGGCGCGAGCCGTTCGCGCCTGGCGCCGCGGCGCGTCTCGGCGAGCTGCGGCTCGACGCCCTCGCTCGCCGCATCGACGCGGAGCTCGAGCTCGGCGAGCACGAGCGGCTGGTGCCGGAGCTGCGCGACCTCGTCGCAGCGGAGCCGCTGCGCGAGCAGCCTCGCCGTCAGCTGATGCTCGCGCTCTATCGCGCCGGCCGGCAGGCGGACGCGCTCGCGGCGTACCGCGAGGGCAGGAGACTGCTCGTCGAGCAGCTCGGGATCGAGCCGGGGCCTGCGCTCCAGGAGCTCGAGCGCGCGATCCTGCGGCAGGACCGTACGCTGGACGGACGGCAGCAGCGCGACGCGCGCGGGCCCGTCGTCTGCAGCGGCCGCGTTCCGCTCGCCCTGCTCGCGCCGCTCGGTCGCGAGCTCGTCGTGGTCGAGATGGCGCGCTCCGGTGCGGAGCTGCCCGCGGCAGCGGTTCGGCTCGACCGCGCGCGAAGCGTCGACGCAGCCGTTCGCGTCGCCGCCTTCACCTCGTCGGAGCCGGTGACCGATCTCGCGCGCCTCGCGAACGAGCAGGAGGCGGAGCTTCTCGTCGTCGACTTGCTCGACGACGAGCTGCTTGCGCTCGCGCCATGCGACGTCGCCGTGGCGGGCGGGGCGGGGGAGGCTGGCGACGGGGACGTGCTCGTGCCGTTCGGCGGCGCAGCCGACGAGTGGCGCGCGCTCGAGCTGGCTGCCTGGCTCGCGCGCGCGCACGGGCGTCCGCTGCGCCTTCTCGGCGTGGAGGCAGCACGCGGCCGGCGGGACGCGAGCCGGCTCCTCGCGGCGGCGTCGCTCGCGCTGCAGCGCTTCGCAGGGATCGCCGCGCAGACGACCCTCGTCGAGCCCGGCGCCGACGCCGTGCTCGCCGAGCCCGCGTTCGTGATCGTCGCGTCGCTGCCGACGGCGCACCTCGACGCGACGCGGCGCGCGCTGCTCGCGGGCGCGCGCGTCCCGGTGCTGCTCGTGCACGGCGGCGTCCGCCCCGGCGGGCTCGCGCCCGACCGGACGCTGACGCGCTTCTCGTGGTCGCTCGGCCACGAGGCCGCGGTCGAGACGTAGGCGCGCTACGCGGCCGCTTCCGAGCCCGCGCCCTCGCGGTGCTTCGCGATCAGGTCGCGGTACCAGTAGAAGCTTCCCTTCGGGATCCGCTGCTGCGTCGGGTAGTCGACGTAGACGAGGCCGAAGCGCTTCCAGTAGCCCCACGCCCACTCGAAGTTGTCGAGGAGTGACCACGCGAAGTAGCCCCGCAGAGGCACCCCGTCCGCAAGCGCGCCGGCGGCGGCGGCGATGTACGCCTCCAGGTAGGCCTGGCGCTCGGGATCGCCGACGCTGCCGTCGTGATCGACGACGTCGGGGAACGCCGCGCCGTTCTCGGTGACGTAGAGCGCGCGCGGCTCGTAGTCGCGGTGCAGCCGCACGAGCAGGTCGTGCAGCCCCTGCGGCACGACCTCCCAGCCCATGTCGGTGCGGTCGACGTCGCTGCGGCGGACGATGCGCGAGCGCCCGCCGTTCTCGTCGGCGGCGACGAGCGGCGAGGTGTAGTTGTTGACGCCGAGGAAGTCGATCGGCGCCGCGATCTCGCGCAGGTCGCCGTCCTCGAGCTCGGGCATGCTTTCGCGCCAGGCCTCGAGCATGTCGGCCGGGTACTCGCCGCGGAAGATCGGGTCGAGGAACCAGCGGTTGTGCAGCCCGTCGACCCACCGCGCGGCGGCCTGGTCCTCCTCCGAGTTGCTCGCGGCGTAGGGGAAGTCGAGGTTGAGCGTGATGCCGACCGCCGCGCCGGGCGAGAGCCTTCGCAGGATCTCCACCGCGCGTCCGTGCGAGAGGAGCAGGTGGTGCGCGGTCGCGAGCGCGTCGGCGTCCGACTCGCGCCCGGGCGCGTGGTGGCCCCACGCGTGGCCGACCCACGAGACGACCCACGGCTCGTTGTGCGTGATCCAGTGGCGGACGCGGTCGCCGAGCCGTGCCGCGACGGCCTCGACGTATTCGCAGAACGCGTCGACGACGGACCGCGACGGCCACCCGCCCACCTCCTCGAGCGCCTGCGGCGTGTCCCAGTGGAACAGCGTCGCGAACGGCTCGATCCCGTTGCCGAGCAGCTCGTCGACGAGGCGGTCGTAGAAGTCGAGTCCGCGCGCGTTCGGCTTGCCGCGCCCCTGCGGCAGCACGCGCGGCCACGCGATCGAGAAGCGGAACGCGTCGAGTCCGAGCTCCTGCATGAGCGCGATGTCGTCGCGGTAGCGGTGGTAGAAGTCGCACGCGATCGCGCCGGAGTCGCCGTTCCTCACCTTGCCGGGCGTCGCGCAGAACCGGTCCCACACGCTCTCGCCGCGGCCGTCCTCGGTCGCGGCGCCTTCGATCTGGTACGACGCGGTCGCGGCGCCCCAGACGAAGTCCGCGGCGAACGACCTAGTGGACAGGCTCGGCATGGATCACCTCGAGGAGGTCGGGGGACGGGGCGGTGACGTGGCAGCGGGCGGCCCGTGCAGGGCGGGCTTCGACGAGCGGAGGCGTGACGTGCGTGCAGGCGGCGATTGCGAGCGGACACCGCTGCGCGAACCGGCAGCCGGGGGGCGGGTCGACCGCAGCGGCGGCGAGCCCCTTGCGGATCTCGATCTCCTCGCGCTCGGTGCGCGCCGGGTCAGGCACCGACGCGAGCAGCAGGCGCGTGTACGGGTGCAGCGGCTGATCGAGCACCTGCTGCGCGGGTCCCTGCTCGACGATCTGGCCCGCGTACATGACGAGGATGTCGTCGGCGACGTAGCGCGCGCTCGCGAGGTCGTGTGTGACGTACAGGAACGCGATGTCGTGCTGCTCCTTCAGGTCCTGCATCAGGTTGAGGATCCCGATGCGGATCGACACGTCGAGCATCGAGATCGGCTCGTCGGCGACGAGCACGCGCGGCTCGACGGCGAGCGCGCGGGCGATCGCGACGCGCTGGCGTTGCCCGCCCGACAGCTCGTGCGGGTACTTCGCCGCGTACTTGTCGGGCGGCACGAGCCCGACCGACGTCAGCAGCTCGCGCACGCGCGCGTCGACGGAGCGCCGCGGCACGATCTCGTGGATGCGCAGCGGGCGCTCGAGGTGGTGACGGACCGTCTTCGCCGGGTTGAGCGACCCGAACGGGTCCTGGAAGATCATCTGCACCTGCGATCGGTACCGGAGTACGTCGCGCCGGCGGCGGGCGTGCGCGATGTCGGCGCCTTCGAACACGACGCTTCCGCCGGTCGGCGTGTAGAGCTTCGCGAGCAGCCGCGCGACGGTCGACTTGCCGCTGCCGCTCTCGCCGACGAGCGCCGTGATCCGGCCCGGCTCGAGCGTGAAGCTGACGTCGTCGACCGCGTGGATCTTGCTGCGGCGGACGAGACCGGCGCCGACGCCGAAGTGCTTCGTCAGCCCGCGCACTTCGAGCGTTCCGGCCGCCGTCACCGCCTCCTCTCCACGAGATGGCACGCCACCGTATGGCCGGCCTCGACCTCGCGCAGGAGTGGGCGCTCGGTGGTCTGGCGCCGGTAGAGCTTCGCGTCCTCGGGCCGGCAGTGCGGGCAGCGCGGGTTGAAGCGGCAGCCCGGCGGCGGGTCGGCGAGGTCGGGCGGCGAGCCCGGGATGCCGGTCATCCGCACGACCGGCCCGGTCAGGGGCGGGAACGAGTTCATCAACCCGGTCGTGTACGGATGCAGCGGCCGCGCGTGCAGCTCCTGCGCGGGCGCCTCCTCGACGATCTCGCCCGCGTACATGATCGCGATCCGGTCCGCGATCTCGACGAGCAGCGAGAGGTCGTGCGTGATGAACAGGACCGCGAAGCCGAGCTCGCGCTGGAGCGTCCGCACCTGCTGGAGGATCTCGCGCTGGACGACGACGTCGAGGGCCGTCGTCGGCTCGTCCATGATCACGAGCTCGGGCTCGAGCGCGAGCGCCATCGCGATCACGACGCGCTGCCGCATGCCGCCCGACAGCTCGTGCGGGTAGGCGCGCACGCGGCGCCGGTCGATGCCCACCAGGTCGAGCAGCTCGCCGGCGCGCTTGAACGCGGCCCGCGACGAGATCCGCTCGTGCGCGCGCATCATGTCGACGAACTGGTCGCCGACCCGCATCACCGGGTTGAGCGCGTTCATCGCGCTCTGGAACACCATCGAGACGTTGCGCCACCGGAAGCGGCGGAGCTCCTCGCGGCTCTTGCAGAGCAGGTCGTCGCCGTCGAACAGGATTCGACCCCCGGCGACGCGGCCGGGTGGCCGCAGGATCTGCATCAGCGCGTTCGCGACGGTGCTCTTCCCGCAGCCGGACTCGCCGGCGAGCCCCAGGATCTCGCCGCGTCCGATCGTCAGGTCGACGCCGTCGACGGCGCGGACGGCGCGCTCGCCCGCGCCGTACTCGACGACGAGCCCGCGCACCTCGACGAGCCGGTCGCTGGTGTGCAGCGGCCGTTCGCTGGACTGCGCCACCGTCAGCGTCACGCTTCCCTCCGGAACGGGACGCGGATCCACCGGCGCCGCCGCGGCACGCCGAGGCCGCGCAGCCTCGGGTTCGACACCTCGTCGATTCCGGCGAGGATCAGCGTGAGCGAGAGCACGGTGAGCCCGATCGCGAGGCCCGGGAAGAGAAACGCCCACCACTCGCCCTGCAGCACCGACGACTGATTCGTCGCCCAGTAGAGCGCGACGCCCCAGCTCGGCTTGCCCTCGTCGCCGAGCCCCAGGAACTCGAGTCCGGCGTCGACGAGGATCGCGATGTAGAAGACAAGCACGAACGCCGCCGCGATCCGGCTGATCATGTTCGGCATCAGCTCGCCGAAGACGATCCGCCACGTCGACTCACCCGTCGCCTTGGCCGCGAGGATGAAGTCGCGGGTCTTCAGGGTCAGCGCCTGGCCGCGCAGGATGCGCGCCTCGAATGCCCACAGGCCGATCGCGATCACGACGACCATCGTCCACATGCCGCGCGTGTGCAGGAACGCCGTCGCGTCGACGAGCAGCGGCACGAGCGGGATGACGATGAAGACGTTGAAGACCAGGCTCAGCAGCTCGTCGACGACGCCGCCGGCGTAGGCCGAGAGGATGCCGAGCACGGTCGCCGCGGCGGTTGCGAGCAGCGCGGCGAAGAACCCGAGCGGGATCGACTGGCGCGTGCCCCACACGACCTCCGCCCAGATGTCGGTGCCGTGGTCGTCGGTGCCGAACAGGTGGTGCCACGTCGGTGCGAGGCGGATGTCGTTGAAGCCGATCTGCCCGAAGGCGACCGCGGCGGAGCGCGGGGCGAGCAGCGGCGCGAACACGCCGAGCGCGCAGATGCCGAAGAAGATCGCGAGGCCGACGCGCGCCTTCGGGTTGCGCAGCAGCAGCGCGAGCCAGGCCGGGATCCTGACGCGGCGGCCGCGCGTCAGCGGGGCCGCGAGCGGCGTCAGCGGCGTGCCGGGCCCGAGCTCGATCTGCGCCTGCGCCATCTACGCCGTCCTCACGCGCGGGTCGAGCGCCAGGTTCGCCACGTCCATGAGGAAGTTCGCGACGATCGGGCAGACGCTGAAGACGAGCAGCAGCGCCTGCGTGAGCGGGTAGTCGTTGCCGAGCGCCGCCTGCTGCAGCGTGTAGCCGGCCCCGGGGTAGCTGAAGACGAGCTCGACGAAGATGACGCCGCCGACGGCGGTCGCGAACTGTGCCGCGAACCCGTTCAGCGGCGGCAGGATCGCGTTCCGGGCGGCGTAGCGGGTCATCACGCGACGGTCGCGCAGGCCCTTCGCATGCGCCATCGCGACGTAGTCCTCCCCCATCGTGTTGACCATGACGCTGCGCATGTTCAGCACCCATCCGCCCGCGTAGGCGACGACGATCGTCAGCGCCGGCAGGAACCCGTGCGCGACGGCGCTCTTCACGAACGGCCAGTTGAGGCCGGGCGTGACGTTGTCGCCGTACGCGTGCTGGATCGGGAACCAGCCGAGCTTCAGTCCGAGCAGCCAGAGCAGCGCGAGCGCGGTGAAGTACGCGGGGAACGCGCCCAGCGCCATGAAGATCGGGACGAAGATCGTGTCGAAGCCGCCGCCGCGGCGCCACGCCGCCACCATCCCGATCGCGGTGCCGAGCACGAACGCGAGCACGAACGCGATCCCGACGAGCACGATCGAGTACGGGACGGTGCGGCCGACGACGGACGCCACCTTCGTCGGGTAGTTCGAGGTGGAGATCCCGAAGTCGAGATGGACGACGCGGTGCAGGTACTGCCAGTACGCCGCGAGTACGGACTGGTTGCCGCCGCCGACGAGCTGCTCGTACGTCTTGATGATCCCCGGGTTGCTCTGGATCTGCGCCGGCGTGAGGTGCTGGAGGATGCCGCCGATCGGGTTGCCCGGCATCACGCGCGGGAGCAGGAACGAGATCGTGAGCGCCGCCCAGACGGCGAAGACGTAGAAGAGGAGTCGGCCGAGGAACCAGCGCATCGGGGCGAGTGAACCACGCGGAGGGCGGACGCGAGACGCCCGCCCTCCGCGGTCGACGGTCGGCCTACGACTTCCCCGCCGGGAAGTCGGCCTGGGCGGGCGACTGCGCCTGCCCGCCGGGGCAGATCCGGGTGAAGTTGACGATGTTGTCGGGCGCCGTCGTGAAGATCGGGTCGGTGTAGAAGTTCGACGGCGACGTGAAGCAGTGGAAGTACCGCGTGCTGTACGTCGACCACCGCGGCCCGATGAAGAGCGGGACGATCGGCTGGTCCTTGAGGAACAGCTGCGCCGCCTTCACGAAGTCGGCGTGCTGTTGCTTGCTGTCGAGGCTCGCGCGCCAGTTGTCCAGGACGCCCTGGGCGGAGCCGTCGAAGAAGTGCTCCCAGTTCCCGGTGTTCGTGGCGTCCTGACCCGACGGCACGTACGCCGACTTCGACAGGTTCGTGTTGAAGAACGCGTACGGCGAGCCGGCGGATTCGATCTGCCAGAGCAGCGTCGGGTTCTTGGTCGCGGCTGCGTTCGGGTACCACGAGTTCCAGTCCGGCTCGAGCCCGACGTTCGAGCTGATGCCGATCGCCTGCAGGTTCTTGGCGATGATCTGGTTCGACGCGACCCAGTCCGACCAGCCCGAGATCACGTGCGAGTTGAGCGTGACCGGGTTGCCGTGCGGGTCGTAGAGCTTGCCGCCCTTGTAGGTGAATCCGGCCGACGTCAGCATCTGCTTCGCCTTCGTCGGGTTGTACTGCGCCTGCGCCTGCGCCTGCTTCAGCAGCGCCGGCGTGTACCACGACTTGAACAGGCCGTCGAGCCCGAGCGCGTCGACCGGCGGTGCGTAGCCGTACTCGCCGAGCTTCGAGATCGTGTTCCGGTCGATCGCCATGCTGAGCGCCTTGCGGAACACGGGCAGGCTGTAGGGGTACTGCGTGTCGTCGAAGACGAGCGACTGCGGGTAAGCCGTAGTGGCGTAGAAGGCGTGGAAGTGCGAGGGGTCCTTCGACTCGTATGCCTTCCAGACGTTCGGGACGAAGTTGTGCGTCCAGTCGACCTGGCCGCTCTGGATCAGCGCGAGCGCCGCGTCGTTCGACGCCGCCTGCACGTACTCGAGGCACGGGATCTTCGGCGCGCCCTTCAGCCAGTAGTGCGGGTTCTTGCCGAGCACGTAGCTCTGCGAGGAGAACGCGGCGACCTGGTTGAACGGCCCGGAGCCGACCGGCTTCGGGTTCGTCCACGTCGACGGGTCCTTCACCTTCGACCAGATGTGCTGCGGGACGACGACCTGGCCGTTCAGCGTCGACGAGATGAACTGCGAGTCGACGGTCTTCAGGTTGATGACGACCTTGTATGCGCCCTTCGCGTGGATCGACGCGATGTTCGAGTCGGGGCGCGTGTAGCCGACGAGGTCCATGACCTTGTTCTGCCGGCCGGCGGTGAGCGAATAGACGACGTCGGCCGACGTGAGCGGCTTGCCGTCGCTCCACGTCACGCCCTTGCGGATGTCGAGCGTCAGCGTCCGGTTGCGGTTCGACCACTTCCAGCTCTGCGCGAGCCACGGGTAGAGGTGCCCGCCGCCGGCGGACGTGTTGACGACGAGCGGCTCGTAGAACGCGCCGCGCACGAAGTCGCCGCTCGGGAGCGTCGTCGCGGTGTACGGATTGAAGTTCTTGACGAACGCGGGGTCGCCCGACCCCGCCATGACGAGGCACTTGTGCGCCGCGAGCAGTCGCTGCACCTTCGCCGGCACGGCGTTGGCGCTGCTGCGGGGTGCGGCGATCGCAACCGCGACGACGACGAGCGCCGCGAGCACCGTCGCCGACCCGGCGCCGGCGACGAGCCGGAGCCCGCGCCGAGAACGGACGTGACGTGTCATTACTTATCCTTTCCCGCCCGACGTCGGGCGCGAGGGGAGACGACGACCATGGGGCACCTTCCGGAAATTTCCGGAAACGGTTAACACGGGCGGCCTGCGCTGTCAAGCGCCGTGTTACCGCGTCGGCCGCGAAATTCGGGATAACCGTGCCGAGAATTGCCGGAAACGGTTTCGGATGCTTCAATAGGCGGCCGTGGCTCAAGCGGACCAACGACCCGACCAGCCGTTCCGCGGACGCGCGACCATCCGCGACATCGCCGACCTCGCGGGCGTTTCGATCGCGACCGTCTCGCGCGTGCTGAACGACCGTCCCGACGTCGCGCCCGAGACGCGCGAAACCGTGCTCCAGGTCGTGCGAGAGCACGGGTTCTCCACGAACCGCGGCGCGCGTGCCCTCTCGAGCGGACGGACGGGCATGATCGGGCTGACGCTGCCGCTCGTCGCGGACGCGTACTTCGGGCCGATCCTGAGCGGCGCGGCCGAGGCGCTGTACGAGCGCGACCTGCGTATCGTGCTCGCGCCGACGCTGCACGAGCACGACCGAGAGGTGTCGCTGGTCGAGCGGCTGATGCGCGGCACGACCGACGGCGCGATCCTGATGCTGCCGGAGGAGTCCGAGCAGGAGCTGCGGACGCTGCAGCGGCAGGGCTTCCCGTTCGTCGTCGTCGACCCGCGCGAGCCCCCGCCGGACGGCATCGCCTGCGTCGCCGCGATGCACGCCGCCGGCGCGAAGCAGGCGACGGAGCACCTGCTCGAGCTCGGCCACCGGCGCATCGGCGCGATCACCGGTCCGCCCGGGTGGTACGCGACCGAGGAGCGGCTCGTCGGCTTCCGCGCCGCGCTCGCGTCGGCCGGGATCCTGCTCGATCCCGAGCTGGTCGTGCACTCGGACTGGCGCCTGCACTGGGGGATGCAGGCGGCCGAGCAGCTGCTCTCCCTCGACGAGCCGCCGACGGCGATCTTCGGCTTCAACGACAACGTCGCGATCGGCGCGCTGCACGCTGCACACCGCCGGGGCCTGCGCGTTCCCGACGACGTGTCCGTCGTCGGATTCGACGACACGGCGCAGGCGGTGATCGTCATGCCGCAGCTGACCTCGGTGCGGCAGCCGCTCGCCGAGATGGGAAGGATGGGCGTCAGCCTGTTGACGCGGCTGATGAACGGGCAGCGGCTCGAGGCGATGCGGGTCGAGCTCTCGACGACGCTCGTCGTGCGCGACTCGACCGCGCGGCCGAAGACGCGCTGAGCGATGACGCGCGTCGCGGTCGCCGCAGCCGTGACGCTCGCCGCCGTCGCGGCCGCAGCGCTCGCGCGAACGCATGCGTCCGCGAATCGCTTCGAGGTCGTGCCGCTCGTCTCGGACGTCGGGCTCGGCGCGCCGCTGCACGACCGCGCGCTCGTCAATCCGTGGGGGCTCGCCGCCAGCCCGAGCGGCCCGTGGTGGACGGCGAACGAGGCGCGCGGGTCGTCGACCCTCTACTCGGGAGCAGGACGCAAGCAGCTGCTGTCGGTGGCGGTCGCGTGCGGCCCGACCGGGATCGTCTACTACGGCGGTTCGCGCTTCCGCGTTTCCGCGAACGGCGCGTCCGATCCCGCCCGGTTCGTGTTCGCGTGCGAGGACGGGACGATCCGCGCGTGGACGCCGACGGTGCCGGCGGGCTGGTCGACGTCGTCGGAGGTCGTCTACCGCGATCCGATCGGCACGGCGATCTTCCGCGGGCTCGCGCGCGCGGGCGACGTGGTGTACGCAACCGACTTCCACGACGGGCGGGTGGAGGTGCTCGACGGGTCGTGGCGGCGAATCGACCGCGCCGGCCGGTTTCGCGATCCGTCGCTCCCGCAGTGGTACGCGCCGTTCGGGATCGCGGTGCTCGGCGGCCGCGTGTTCGTGACGTACGTCTTCCGCGCGCCGGTCGACGGCAACGACGCGCCGACGGGCGGCTACGTCGACGAGTTCACGCTCGGCGGTCGGCTGGTGGCGCGCGTCGCGTCGCACCTCAACGAGCCGTGGGGCCTCGCGCTCGCGCCGCGCGGCTTCGGCGCCTTCGGCGGCGACCTGCTCGTCGGGGACTTCGGCGACGGCCGCATCACGGCGTTCCGCCGCGCCGGCGGCGAATGGCGGCGCGACGGCGCGCTTGCGGCAGCGGACGGCAAGCCGCTCGTCGTCAACGGGCTGTGGGCGCTGGCCTTCGGAAACGGAGCGGCGGCCGGGCCGCGCACCACGCTGTTCTTCACCTCCGGCCCGCACGAGTGGCGCGGCCCGACGGAGCAGTCGGTCCACGGCCTGCTCGGCGCGATCCGCCGGGCCGCATAGCGGCGCGTTCGGGCGCGTCGGGGTCTAGGGGCGCGAGGCGTGGGGTCAGACCCGGGTCTGACCCCACGCCTCGGGTTTGCAGGCGCTTTCACACTTTCGTGGCGAAGGTCGGCGAGCGTCGGGGTCAGACCCGGGTCTGACCCCGAGGCATCCGTCTCACGCTTGCTTTACTGACCCCGAGGCATCCGTCTCACGCTTGCTTTACTCTTTGAAGTAATGCAGGTTGCGCAGGGTCTCTACGACCCGTCGTTCGAGCACGATTCGTGCGGCGTCGCGTTCGTCGCGCGGCTCGACGGCGTGCGCAGCCACGACACGCTCGAGCGGGCCCTCATCGCGCTCGAGCACCTGGAGCACCGCGGCGCCGAAGGCGCCGATGCCGACACCGGCGATGGCGCCGGGATCCTCGTCCAGCTCCCGGACGAGTTCCTGCGCGCGGTCGCCGGGTTCGAGCTGACCTCCCCCGGCGGCTACGGCGTCGCGGTGTGCTTCCTGCCGCGCGAGCCGCGACGGCGCGCGGAGCTCGAGCGCCTGCTGGAGGACACCGTCCGCGACGAGAACTGCAGCGTCCTCGGCTGGCGCGACGTGCCGGTCGACGGCCGACACGCCGGTGCGCACGCGAACGTCTTCGCGCCCGTGATCCGCCAGCTCTTCGTCGCTGCGCCACCCGGCTTGCGCGACGACACGCTCGCCGTCGAGCGCAAGCTCTACGTGATCCGCCGAGTCGCGGAACGCGCCGCCGGCGCCGGGCTCGTGATCCCGAGCTTCTCGTCGCGGACGCTCGTCTACAAGGGGATGCTGACGGCGCCGCAGCTCGCGCGCTACTACCCGGACCTGCGCGACCCGCGCATGGTGAGCGCCCTCGCGCTCGTGCACTCGCGCTTCTCGACGAACACGTTCCCGAGCTGGGAGCTCGCGCACCCATACCGCCTGATCGCGCACAACGGTGAGATCAACACGCTGCGGGGCAACGTCAACTGGATCCGCGCGCGCGAGTCGCAGCTCGCCTCCGAGCTCTTCGGCGACGACCTACCGAAGGTGCTGCCCGTCATCCGCCCCGGCGGCTCCGACAGCGCGAACTTCGACAACGTGCTCGAGCTGCTCGTGCTCGCGGGCCGCTCGCTGCCGCACGCGCTGATGATGATGGTGCCGCAGGCGTACGCCGACGACCCCCGCGTCGGCGAGGACGTCCGCGGCTTCTACCGCTACCACGAGTGTCTGACCGAGGCATGGGACGGGCCCGCGGCGATCGCGTTCACCGACGGGACGCTGATCGGCGCGCTGCTCGACCGCAACGGGCTGCGGCCGGGACGCTGGCTCGAGACGACAGACGGCTGGGTTGTGCTGGCGTCGGAGGCGGGCGTCCTCGACGTGCCGCCCGAGCGCGTCGCGCGCAAGGGCCGCCTGCAGCCGGGCAGGCTCTTCCTCGTCGACCTCGCGCAGGGGCGGATCGTCGCCGACGAGGAGGTGAAGGCGGAGGTCGCGCGCCGCCGGCCGTACGCCGCGTGGTTCGAACGCGAGCACGTGCGGCTCGCCGACCTTCCGCGCCGCCGACCGCCACCGCGCCGCCGCGAGCCGCTGCGCACCCTGCAGCTCGCGTTCGGCTACACGCAGGAGGACATGAAGGTGATGCTCGCGCCGCTCGCCGCGAACGCGGAGGAGGCGATCGGCTCGATGGGGAACGACACGCCGCTCGCGGTGCTCTCCGACCGCAAGCCGCTCCTCTACTCGTACTTCAAGCAGCTGTTCGCGCAGGTCACGAACCCGCCGATCGACCCGATCCGCGAGGCGGTCGTGATGAGCGTCCGCTCGCTCGTCGGCTCGGAGCGGAACCTGCTCGACGAGACGCCGGAGCACGCCCGCCAGCTCCTGATCGACAACCCGATCCTGCGCGACGACGAGCTCGAGGCGCTGCGCCAGGTCTCGAGCAACGTCTTCAAGGCGCACACGATCGACGCCACGTGGCCGGTGGCCGAGGGGCCGGCCGGCCTCGACGCGTCGCTCGACCGCATCTGCGCCGAGGCCGACGCGGCGCTCGCCGACGGCGTGAACGTGCTCGTCGTGTCGGACCGCGACGTCGGCCCGGACCGCGTCTCAATGCCGTCGCTGCTGGCTGTCGGCGCAATCCACCACCACCTCGTGCGCGCGGGCACGCGCCTGCAGGCCGGGCTCGTCGTCGAGTCGGGCGAACCGCGCAGCGTGCAGAGCGTCGCCGTCCTGATCGCGTACGGCGCGGCCGCCGTCAACCCGTACCTGATGCTCGCGACGATCCGCGACCTCGTCGACGACGGCCGCGTCGAGGCGACGCACGAGGAGGCCGAGGCGCGCGCCGTCAAGGCGATCTCGAAGGGGCTGCTCAAGACGATCTCGAAGATGGGCATCTCGACGCTGTCGTCGTACTGCGGTGCGCAGGCGTTCGAGGCGGTCGGCCTGTCGGCCGAGCTCGTCGAGCGGCACTTCACGGGCACCCCGTCGCGCATCGGCGGGATCGGGACGCGCGAGCTCGCGGAGCACGCGCTCGCGCGCCACGCGCGCGCCTACCCCGGCCGCGGCGAGCTGCTGCCGGTGGTCGGTCTGTACGCGTGGCGCCGCGGCGGCGAGCACCATCAATGGAACCCGGAGACGATCGCCCTGCTGCAGCATGCGGTCCGCGGCGGCGGCCGTGCGACGTACGAGCAGTTCGCGACGGAGGCGAACGCGGACGCGGCGCGCCGCTCGACGCTGCGCGGTCTGCTCCGCTTCCGCGAGCAGGAGCGGTGCCGCCCGAGGAGGTCGAGCCTGCGGCGGAGATCGTGAAGCGCTTCTCGACCGGCGCGATGTCGCTCGGCTCGCTGTCGCGCGAGGCGCACGAGACGCTCGCCGTCGCCATGAACCGCATCGGCGGGCGCTCCAACACCAGCGAGGGCGGCGAGGATCCGGAGCGGTTCGGCGACGAGCGCCGCTCGAAGATCAAGCAGGTCGCTTCCGGGCGGTTCGGCGTCGACCTCGACTACCTCGTCAGCGCCGACGAGCTGCAGATCAAGATGGCGCAGGGCGCCAAGCCCGGCGAGGGCGGCCAGCTCCCGGGACACAAGGTCGACCCGTACATCGCGTCGATCCGCTTCACGACTCCGGGCGTCGGGCTGATCTCGCCGCCGCCGCACCACGACATCTACTCGATCGAGGACCTGAAGCAGCTGATCTACGACCTGCGCTGCGCGAACCCCGACGCGCGCGTGTCGGTGAAGCTCGTCGCCGAGGTCGGCGTCGGAACCGTCGCCGCCGGCGTCGCGAAGTGCAACGCCGACCACATCCTCGTCTCCGGCCACGACGGCGGCACGGGCGCGTCTCCCATCTCGTCGATCCTGCACGCGGGCGTTCCCTGGGAGATCGGGCTCGCGGAGACGCAGCAGACCCTCGTGCTGAACGGCCTGCGCTCGCGCGTCTGGCTGCAGACCGACGGCCAGCTGAAGACCGGGCGCGACGTGGTCGTGGCGGCGCTGCTCGGGGCGGACGAGATGGGGTTCGCGACGGCGCCGCTGATCGCCACGGGGTGCGTGATGATGCGCGCCTGCCACCTCAACACGTGCCCCGTCGGCATCGCGACGCAGGATCCCGAGCTGCGTGCGCGCTTCCGCGGCCGGCCGGAGCACGTGATCGAGTACTTCTTCCACATCGCGGAGGACGTGCGGCGGATCATGGCGTCGCTCGGCGTGCGCCGGTTCGAGGATCTCGTCGGGCGCGTCGACCTGCTCGAGCCCGACGACGCGCTGTCGCACTGGCGGACGCGCGGCGTCGACCTGTCGGCGCTGCTGCGCGTTCCGGACGTGCCGGGCGGCACGCCGCTGCGGCGGACGCGCGCGCAGGTGACGGAGCTCGGCGAGGCATTCGACCACCGGCTGATCGCAGCCCTCGACAGCGGCAACAGGCGCTTCGAGGTGCGGAACGTGCACCGCGCCGTCGGTGCCCTCCTCTCCCACCACGTCGCGCGGCACGCCCGCGGCACGCGTGCGCACTTCGAGCTGCACGGTTCCGCCGGCCAGTCGTTCGGCGCCTGGCTCGCGCCGGGGCTCGAGCTCACGCTCTACGGCGAGGCGAACGACTACGCAGGCAAAGGCTTGTCCGGCGGGACGATCGCCGTCCGCCCGCCGGCGCAGGCGACGTTCCGCGCGGAGGAGAACGTGATCGTCGGCAACACCGTCCTCTACGGCGCGACGTCGGGACGCGCGTTCTTCCGCGGCGTCGCCGGCGAGCGCTTCGCGGTCCGGAACTCGGGCGCGAGCGCCGTCGTCGAGGGCATGGGCGACCACGGGTGCGAGTACATGACCGGCGGCCCGCGTCGTCGTGCTCGGCGCGACCGGGCGCAACTTCGCCGCCGGGATGAGCGGCGGCATCGCCTACGTCCTCGACCTCCAGGAGGCGCGCTGCAACACGCAGCTCGTCGGGCTGGAGCCCCTCGACGCGACGGACGAGGACACCGTGCGCGAGCTGCTGCGCGAGCACGTGACGCGCACGGACTCCCCGGTGGCGCGCGCGCACCTCGAGGCGTGGGACCCCCGGCGCTTCACGAAGGTGCTGCCGCACGACTACAGGCGCGCGCTCGACCTGCCGCTCTCCGCCGGCGGGATCGGCTTCGTCACGCGCGAGACCGAGGAGGCCGCCGCCTGATGGGCCGCGTCGGCGCGTTCAAGCAGGTGCGGCGCGAGGAGGCGCCGGAGCGCGATCCGCGCGAGCGCACGCGCGACGTCCGCGAGTTCGTCGGGACGCTGCCGCTGACGGACTTGCGCGAGCAGGCCGCGCGCTGCATGGAATGCGGCGTCCCCTTCTGTCACCATGGCTGCCCGCTCGGCAACCTCGTCCCGGACTGGAACGACCTCGTCTACCGCGACCGCTGGCGCGAGGCGAGCGACCAGCTGCACCGCACGAACAACTTTCCCGAGTTCACCGGCCGCCTCTGCCCGGCGCCGTGCGAGGCGGCGTGCGTCCTCGAGCTCGAGGAGGGCAACGCGGTCTCGATCAAGCAGGTCGAGCGCGCGATCGTCGACCGCGCCTGGGACGAGCGCTGGATCGTGCCGCAGCGGCCCACGCGCCTCACCGGGCGCAGCGTCGGCGTCGTCGGTTCGGGGCCGGCGGGGCTCGCGTGCGCGCAGCAGCTCGCGCGCGGCGGCGAGCACGTCGTCGTCTACGAGCGGGACGAGGCGGCGGGCGGCCTGGTGCGTTTCGGCGTGCCGGAGTTCAAGATCGCCAAGCAGCTCGTCGAGCGCCGGGTGCGGCAGCTTGCAGCCGAAGGCGTCGAGTTCCGGTTCGGTGTCGACGTGCGCTCGCTCGACGAGCTCGACGCGCACGGCGCGATCGTGCTCGCCGTCGGCGCGCGTGCGCCGCGCGACCTCCCGGTCCCGGGCCGCCGGCTCGACGGCGTCCACTTCGCGATGGAATACCTCTACGCGCGAGCGCGCGCGATCGAGTTCGGCACGCCGGCGCCGATCAGCGCGGCAGGCAAGCACGTCGTCGTGATCGGCGGCGGCGACACGGGCGCCGACTGCGTCGGGCACGCGCACCGCGAGGCCGCGGCGTCGGTGACCCAGATCGAGCTGCTCGGCGAGCCGCCCGCGTCGCGTTGCGACGAGATCACGCCGTGGCCGCGGTGGCCGATGAAGCTCCGTACGTCCTACGCGTTGAAGGAAGGCGGCGAGCGCCGCTTCTCGATCTCGACGACGCACCTCTCGGGAACGGACGGATGCGTGCGGCGCATCCACTGGGCGCGCAACACCGGCGCGCCGCCGTTCGACCTCGTGCCCGGCACGGAAGAGTCTCGCCCCGCGGAGCTCGTGCTGCTCGCGATGGGCTTCCTCGGCCCCGAGCGAACGCTCGTCGACGACCAGCGCGACGGGGTGTTCGTCACCGGCGACGCGCGTCGTGGGCAGTCGCTGATCGTCTGGGCGATCGCCGAAGGCCGTCGCACGGCCGCCGAGGTGCGCAGCTGGCTCGACGCGCGCGAGGAGGCGGCTTTCGTTTCGATAGCGAGCGCCGGCCGGAGCGGGGTAGAGTTGGCGTCATGAAGCGGACGATGAACGACGTTCACGACCACGACTGCGCGGTCGCGGCGACGGCCGAGATCATCGCGACGAAGTGGACGCCGTTGATCGTCCACGACCTGTCCGAAGGACCGCGCAGGTTCATGGAGCTCGAGCACGCGTGCCCGGGCATCAGCCCGCGGACGCTGTCGGAGCGGCTCGACATGCTGGAACGCCAAGGGGTCGTGCTGCGGCGTAGCTATCCGGAGTCGCCGCCGCGCGTGGAGTACGAGCTGACGGAGAAGGGACGTGCGCTGCTGCCGATCATCCGCGAGATGCGGAAGTTCGGCCACGCGTGGATCGTCCCCGAGCCCGCGAAGCGCAGACGCGCCGCCGCGCGGAGGTAGCGTGAGCCGCCGCGTCGCGATCCTCGGCGCGGGACGGCTGGGCGAGTCGTTGATCCGCGGTCTGCTCAGCTCCGGCTGGCGCGAGCCGCAGGAGCTGACCGCGACCACGCGCAACGACGAGCGTGCGGCCGCCTTGCGCGAGCGGTACGGCATCTCCGCCGGCACCTCCAACGCGGCGGCCGTCACAGGCGCCGGGCTGGTGGTGCTCGCTGTGAAGCCGCAGGACATCGGCGTCGTCCTCGGCGAGATCGGGCCGGCGGTGACGTCCGACCAGGTGCTGCTCTCCGTCGCCGCCGGGATCACGACGGCGTACGTCGAGGGTCATCTGCCGCCGGAGGCGCGCGTCGTGCGGGCGATGCCGAACGCGCCCGCCCTCGTGCACGAGGGGATCGCGGGAATCGCACCCGGCCGCTCCGCGACGCAGGACGACCTCGCGCTCGCCGAGGAGGCGCTCGGGCATCTCGGCGCGGTCGTGCGCGTGGCGGAGCGCGACCTCGACGCGGTCACGGCCCTCTCCGGCTCCGGCCCCGCCTACTTCGCGCTGCTCGCCGAGGCGATGATCGAAGCGGGGCTGCTGCTGGGCCTGTCGCGCGAGATCTCCACGCGCCTCGTGGTGCAGACGATGCTCGGCAGCGCGCTGCTCCTGCGCGACGAGGGCATCCACCCGGTGGAGCTCCGCGAGAACGTGACCTCGCCCGGTGGGACGACGACGCGTGCGATCCGCGAGCTGGAACGAAGCGGCGTGCGGGCCGCCTTCCTGAACGCGATCACCGCCGCGACCGAGCGCTCGCGCGAGCTCGCAGAGCAGGAATAGCGCTGCGCGCGATCCTCGTGACCGGGATGTCGGGCGCCGGGAAGTCGTCCGTGCTCGGCGAGCTCGCGCGTCGCGGCTTCCGGACGGTCGACACCGACGAAGAAGGCTGGCGCAGCTGGAAGGACGGCTGGTACTGGCGGGAGGACCGGATCGACGCGCTGCTCGCCGCGCCCCGTCACGCGCCGCTGGTCGTCTCGGGCTGCGTCACGAACCAGGGGCGCTTCTACGACCGCTTCGACGCGGTCGTGCTGCTGAGCGCCCCCGCCGAGGTCCTGCTCGAGCGGATCGCCGCGCGCACCACGAACGACTACGGCAAGTCGCACGAGGAGCGCGAGCTGGTGCTGCAGCACATCCGCGACGTCGAGCCGCGCCTGCGCTCGACGTGCACGCACGAGCTCGACGCGACGCGTCCGCTGTCGGAGGTCGCCGACGCGGTCGCCGCAATCGCGACGAACGACGCCCGCCTCACTTTCCAAAGTGAAGCTTGACAACGCGCGGCGGCGCATGCACACTGAGTCACCCATGAGCGAGACGAGTGTCATGCGCGCTTCGTCGCCGGTATCGGCGGCCTCGACGCGCGGCCTCGTCCTCTTCACGCTCATCATTCTCCCCCTCTAGGGGGAGCGCGCACTCACGCGGCCGTCAGCAGCCGCACACGCCGACCGAATCCCACGGAAGCAGTGCGTCCCGTGGCGGACGCCTGACGAAGGAGCGAACGAGTGCGCAGGATCCACATCTTCGACACGACATTGCGTGACGGCGAGCAGTCGCCGGGAATCGCGCTGCGACCGGACGAGAAGGGCGAGATCGCAGCGGCGCTCGAGCGGCTCGGGGTGGACGTGGTCGAGGCGGGATTCGCCGTTTCGTCGCCGGGAGACTTCGAGGGTGTCGCCGCCGTCGCGCAGACGGCGAAGCACGTGACGGTCGCGTCGCTCGCGCGGACGACCGCGGCCGACATCGACGCCGCCGTCGCGGCGCTGCGAGGCGCGCCGCGCAGCCGCGTCCACCTGTTCATCGCAACGAGCAAGCTGCACATGGAGCGCAAGCTGGGCCTGCGCCCGGAGGAGGTGCTCGAGCGCGTCAGCTGGTCGGTGGCGTACGCCGCGCGGCGCGCCGACGAGGTCGAGTTCTCGGCGGAGGACGCGACCCGCTCCGACCGCGGCTTCCTCGCGCAGGTCTGCCGCGCGGCCGTCGCCGCCGGTGCGGACGTCGTCAACCTCCCGGACACCGTCGGCTACGCGACGCCCGCCGAGTACGCCTCGCTGTTCGAGGAGCTGCTCGAGGCGGTGCCCGAGCTTGCGGGCGCGCAGCTTTCGGTTCACTGCCACAACGACCTCGGCCTGGCAGTCGCAAATTCGCTCGCGGGCGCCGACGCCGGCGCGGTGCAGGTCGAGTGCACGATCAACGGCATCGGCGAGCGCGCCGGCAACGCGTCGCTCGAGGAGATCGTGATGGCGCTGCGCGTCCGTCCCGATGTGCACGGCGCCGAGACGGGAATCGACCCGCGGCACATCCGAGACACGTCGGATCTCGTCGCCGAGCTCACCGGCTACCCCGTCGGCCCGAACAAGCCGATCGTCGGCGCGAACGCCTTCGCGCACGAGGCCGGCATCCACCAGGACGGGATGCTGAAGGACGCGGCCACCTACCAGATCATCGACCCGACCGAGCTCGGGACGTCGACGACGCTCCCGCTCGGCAAGCACTCCGGCCGCCACGCGTTCGCGCGCGCGTGCGCCGACGCCGGCCGCGTGCTCGCCAAACACGAGCTCGACCAGGCGTTCCGGCGCTTCAAGAAGCTCGCCGACCTCGGCGTGCCCGTCACCCTCGACGACGTTCTCCAGGAGGTTCACGCATGAGCGAAGTCTTCGCCTGTCTCGCCGGCGACGGCGTCGGCCCCGAGCTGATGGCGTCGGCGACGCGCGCCCTCGACAGCGTCGCGGCGCTCCACCAGCTCCGCCTCGACGACCGCCACCTGCCGTTCGGCGGCGAGGCCGTGACCCGTTCCGGCCATCCGCTGCCGCCGGAGACGCGCGCGGGCTACCGCGACGTCGACGCGATCCTCGTCGCCTCGCCCGACGAGCCCGCGCTCGACGGCGTCAAGGCCGACCTCGACCTCGCGTGGCGCGTCGCGCGCGTGCCGTCGGCGAGCGGCGACGTCGTCGTCGCCGGCCCGGTCGGCTCGTGGGCGAACGCCGTCGCCCTCGCGCACGCGTTCTCGAGCGCGGCCTCGCGCCGCGGCCGCGTCCTCTGTGTCGGCGACTCGCCCGACTGGGCCGCCGCCGTCGCGGCGGAGCGCACGCGTTGGAACGGCCTCGACGTGGAGGAGGCGACGCTCGGCGCCGCGCTCGTCCGGATCCGCGACCGGCCCGAGACGGTCGACGTCGTCGTGACCGAAGCGCATTTCGTCGACGCGGCGATCGACGCGGCGGCGCACTTCGCCGGCTCCCACGCCGCTGTCGCGCAGGCGTGGCTCCCCGATCGCGGCCCGGGCGTGTTCGCGCCCGGCGCCGCGCACCCCGACGACGACGCGGGCTTCGGCGTCGTCGACCCGCGCGGGATGCTGCTGACGGCGTCGCTGATGCTCGCCGAAGGGCTGAACCGCCGCTCCGCGTCGCGTACGCTCGAACGCGCGGTCGACGCCGCCGCCGCGGTCAACGGGCGCGACACGCGCTCGTTCACCGACGCCGTGATCGAGCTGCTGCCGCAGGCGCGCACGGACGTCGACCACTTCGACGAGGTGTGGCGTTGACGGAACGCCGCCGGATGCTCGGGTCGGACGCGCTGCTGCGCTGCCTCGAGGCCGAGGGCGTCGAGGTCGCGTTCGGCATCCCCGGCGGTGCGATCCTGCCGACGTACGACGCGCTCGCACGCGGTACGACGGTCCGGCATGTGCTGGCCCGGCACGAACAGGGTGCCGGCCACATGGCCGAGGGCTACGCGCGCGCGTCGGGCAAGGTCGGCGTCGCGATCGCGACGTCTGGGCCGGGCGCGACGAACCTCGTGACGCCGATCGCCGACGCCTGGATGGACTCGACGCCGCTCGTCGCGATCACCGGGCAGGTGCGCTCGCAGCTGATCGGCACCGACGCCTTCCAGGAGATCGACATCACCGGCATCACGATGCCGATCGTCAAGCACTCCTGGCTGGTGCAGGACGTCGCCGAGCTGCCGCACGTGCTGAAGGCGGCGTTCCACGTCGCGCGCACCGGCCGGCCGGGCCCGGTGCTGGTCGACGTCGCGAAGGACGTGCAGGAGGCGACGCTCGAGTTCGAGTACCCGGACGACGTCGACCTGCCCGGCTGGAAGCCGCCGCACAAGGTGCACCCGCGCCAGGTGCGCGAGGCGGCGCGCGCGATCGTCGAGGCGCGGCGCCCGATCGTCTACGCGGGGGGCGGCGTCGTCAATGCCGACGCGTGCACGGAGCTGCGCGAGCTTGTCGAAGCGCTGCGCCTGCCGGCCGTCGTCACGCTGATGGGGAAGGGCTGCCTGCCGGACTCGCACCCGCTCAACTACGGCGCGCCCGGGATGCACGGCTCGAAGTACGCGAACTGGGCGCTGAACAAGTCCGACCTCGTGATCGCGGTGGGCTCGCGCTTCGACGACCGCGTCACGGGAAAGGTGTCGGCGTTCGCGCCCGGCGCGAAGGTGATCCACTTCGACATCGACGCGGCCGAGGTCGGGAAGATCCGCCACGCGGAGATCCCGGTCGTCGGGCCGCTCAAGCTCGCGCTGGCGCAGCTGGTCGACGAGGTGCACGCCGCTGCCGCAGGCGGCGCCGCAGATCGGGAGCCGTGGCTGCGCCAGCTCGAGGACTGGCGGGCGCGCTTTCCGTTCCGCTACGCGGCCGGCGGCGGGACGCTCAAGCCGCAGGCCGCGGTGGAGGCGCTGCGGGACCTGGCCGCCGGGCGCGACGACGTGATCTGGACGACCGGCGTCGGGCAGCACCAGATGTGGGCGATGCAGTACATCCGCTGCGAGCGGCCGCGCTCGTTCGTCACGTCGGGCGGCCTCGGCACGATGGGCTACGGCCTGCCGGCCGCGATCGGCGCGAAGGCGGCGCGGCCCGGCGCGACCGTCGTCTGCATCGACGGCGACGGGTGCTTCCAGATGACGTGCCAGGAGCTCGCGACGGCCGCGCTCGAGCGGCTGCCCGTCGTCGCCGTCGTGCTGAACAACGGCTGGCTCGGGATGGTTCGCCAGTGGCAGGAGATGTTCTACGACGAGCGATTCGCCCAGACGCACCTCACTCACTCGGTCCCCGACTACGCGCAGCTCGCGGAGTCGTACGGGTGCGCCGGGTTCACCGTCGAGAGCGAGGACCAGCTCGAGGAGGTGCTCGCGGCCGCCTTCGCGGCCGGTCGCACCGCGGTCGTCGACGTCCGCTGCGACCCGGAGGAGAAGTGCTTCCCGATGGTGCCCGCCGGCGCCGCCGCCGTCGACGTGCTCGAGGCGCCCGAGGAGCCGGTGACGGCGTGAGCTCGCACACGCTGTCGGTACGGCTGGAAAACAAGCCGGGCGCGCTTGCGCGGGTGTCGCAGCTCTTCGCCCGTCGCGGCTACAACATCCAGAGCCTCGCCGTCGGCCCGACGGAGCGCGCCGACATCTCACGTCTGACGCTGCGCGTCGACTGCAGCGAGCACTCGCTCGAGCAGATCGAGAAGCAGATGCACAAGCTCGTGAACGTGCTGCGCGTCACCGAGCTGCGGCCGGACGAGTCGGTGGAGCGCGAGCTCGCCCTGATCACGGTGGCGGTGCCACCGGACCGGCGCGCCGACCTCGTCGCGCTCAGCCAGGTCGCCGGCGCGACCGTCGCGGACATCGGGCGCGACGCGATCACCTTCGAGCTCGTCGGCCGGCCCGACCAGCTCGACGCGTTCGAGGAGCTCGTGCGGCCGTACGGCGTGCGCGAGCTCGTGCGAACCGGCCGCGTCGGGCTGCGCCGCCCGAGCGCGTCCGGCAGGACGTCCACCCCGTCAGCTCGAGTCTGAAAGGAACGATTCACGTGGCCGAGATCGTCAAGCACGGCAACGTCGAGCTCCTGAGCGGCAAGGTCGCCGTGCTCGGGTTCGGCAGCCAGGGACACGCGCACGCGCTCAACCTGCACGACTCCGGCGTCGACGTCGAGGTCGGTCTTCGCGACGGCAGTCCGTCGTGGGCCGCGGCCGAGGAGGCCGGCCTCGCGGTGCGGACGGTGCCGGAGGCGGTGCGCGGCGCGCAGCTCGTGGCCTTCCTCGTGCCGGACGGCGCGCAGCCGCGGCTCTACGAGCGGGAGGTGCGCCCGCATCTCGACGCGGAGGCTGCGCTGCTCTTCGCGCACGGGTTCAACGTCCACTACGGGCAGATCGCGCCGCCGCCGGGGCACGACGTGGTCATGGTCGCGCCGAAGGGGCCGGGGCACGTCGTGCGCCGCCTCTACACGGAGGGCTACGGCACGCCGGCGGTGGTCGCGGTGGCGCAGGACGCGAGCGGCCGCGCGCGCGAGCTCGCGCTCGCGTACGGCGCTGCGCTCGGCGCGGCGCGGGCCGGCATGGTCGAGACGTCGTTCGCGGAGGAGACCGAGACCGACCTCTTCGGGGAGCAGTCGGTGCTCTGCGGCGGCGTCACGCGACTGATCCAGCTCGGCTTCGAGACGCTCGTCGAGGCCGGCTACCAGCCCGAGGTCGCGTACTACGAGTGCCTGCACGAGCTGAAGCTCATCACCGACCTGATCTGGGAGGGCGGAATTGAGCGCATGCACTTCTCCATCTCCGACACGGCCGAGTACGGGTCGCACGCGGTCGGGCCGAGGGTGGTGGACGAGCACGTCCGTGACAACATGCGCCAGGTGCTCGAGGCAATCCGCAACGGCTCGTTCGCGCGCAAGTGGATCGCGGAGATGGAGCGCGGCCAGCCGTCGCTCGCCGAGTACCGGCGGAAGCTGGCCGAGACGCAGCTCGAGCAGGTGGGGGCGCGCCTGCGCGCGCTCAACGTGCGCGAAGAAGCGGAGGTCGATGTCGTCGGTTGACGTCAACGTCGCGCTGCTCGGGTACGGCACCGTCGGCGCGGCCGTCAACCGCCTCCTGGCCGAATCGGCGGACGACATCGAGCGCGCGACGGGCCATCGCCTGCGCGTCGTGAAGGCGCTCGTCCGCGACCCCGCCAAGGAGCGGCGCTTCCCGGCGACGGACGGCGTGCTGACGACGGACTTCGACGAGATCGCCGGCGACGACTCGATCCGCGTCGTCGCCGAGGTGATGGGGGGCGTCGAGCCGGCGGCGGGCTACGTTCTCGAGCTGCTGCGCCGCGGCAAGCACGTCGTCACGGCGAACAAGCAGCTCGTCGCACGCCGCGGCACGGAACTGTTCGCGGCCGCGTCCGAGAACGGCGTGCAGCTGCGCTTCGAGGCGAGCGTCTGCGCCGCGATCCCCGTGATCAAAGTTCTGCGCGAGTCGCTCGTCGTGACGAATGTCCACCGCGTGCTCGGCATCGTCAACGGCACGACCAACTTCGTGCTGACGGAGATGGAGGCCGGCAAGACGTACGAGGAGGCGCTCGCCGAGGCGCAGCGCCGCGGCTACGCCGAGGCGGATCCGACCGACGACGTCTCGGGCGCGGACGCGGCCGCGAAGATGGCGATCCTCGCGACCGTCGCCTTCAACTCGCGCGTCGAGCTCGGCGACGTGCGCTACGACGGGATCACCGCGATCGACCCGCTCGACGTGGCCGCCGCGCGGCAGCTCGACATGGTGATCCGGCTCGTCGGCGCGGCGCGGCTCGTCGACGGCCGCGTCGACGTGACGGTGCAGCCCGCGCTCGTCGACAAGCAGCATCCGCTCGCGAAGGTGGACGGCGCGTTCAACGCGGTGATGCTGCAGGGCGACGCGATCCGGGAGATCACGCTCGAGGGTCCGGGCGCGGGCGGCGTCGAGACCGCGTCGGCCGTCATCGCCGACATCACCAGTGTGATCGGCACGATGGGCACCGGCTTCCTCCAGAACGACGCGGCGTGGCGCGAGCTGCCGAGGCTGCCGCCCGGCGACAGCCGCTCGCCGTTCTACTTCCGGCTGCACGTCGAGGATCGTCCCGGCGTGCTCGCGCGCGTCGCCGAGGAGCTCGCGGAGCGCGAGATCTCGATCGCCCGTCTGCTGCAGCACCAGAACGGCGACGGCGCGCTGCTCCACGTCGTCACGCACGAGGCGCGCGTCGGCGCGCTCGAGGAGGCACTCGCCGCGGTCGGCGGCCTGGCGCTCGTCCGTGGGCGGTCGGCTGCGCGGCCGGTCGTCTCCGACCGCGGCGTGGAGGAGCTCGGATGGGCATAGCGACGCTGCGCTGGCTCTCGCTCGGCGAGGGGTCGACGCCGCTCGTCCCGGCGCGCCGCCTGTCGGAGGAGCTCGGCTGCGACCTGTATCTCAAATGCGAGGGCCTCAACCCGACCGGCTCGTTCAAGGATCGCGGGATGGTCGTCGCGGTCCAGCGCGCGGCCGAGGCGGGTGCGCGCGCCGTCGTGTGCGCCTCGACCGGCAACACCGCGGCGTCGGCCGCCACCTACGCGGCGCGCGCGGGCCTGCGGGCGATCGTGCTGACGCCGGCCGGCGCGATCGCGACGGCGAAGCGCGCGCAGGCGCTCGTCGCCGGCGCAACCGTGCTCGACGTGCGGGGCACCTTCGACGACGCGCTGCGGCTCTGCCGCGAGCTCGCCGAACGCGACGGCTTCGTGCTCGTGAACTCGCTCAACCCGGACCGCATCGAAGGGCAGAAGTCCGTCGTCCACGAGCTCCTCGAGCAGCTCGGCGAGGCGCCCGACGTGGTCGCGCTGCCATTCGGCGGCGGCGGCAACGTCTCGGCTGTCGCCGCGGCGCTCGAGGACATCGGCTGCGCGACGCGCGTCGTCGTCGGGCAGGCGCGCGAGCGGGCGACCACGTTCGCCAGCGCGATCCGCATCGCGCAGCCTGCGCACCGCGCGAACGTCGACGCGCTCGTCGCCGCCGGCCGCGTCGAGGTGGTGACGCTGGCGGAGGACGAGCTGCGAGCCGCGTGGTCGCGACTCGCGCGCGAGGAGGGCGTCTTCTGCGAGCCGGCGAGCGCCGCGGGCGCCGCCGCCCTCGCGCGCTGCGACGCCGCCGGCCGTACCGTCGCCTGCATCCTCACCGGACACGGCCTGAAGGACACGGCGTCGGTCGGCGACGAGGGCGCGCTCGCGGTCGACGCCACGCTCGACGCGGTGCTGGAGGCGATCGCATGATCCACGCGCTCGCGCCCGCCTCGACGGCGAACCTCGGGCCGGGCTTCGACACCGCCGCCGCGGCGCTCGACCTGTGGAACGAGCTGCTCGTCGAGGACGCCGAGCGGTTCGAGGTCGCGCAGGCGCTCGAGGGCGCGCCGCGGGACGAGTCGCACCTCGGGGTGCGCGCGTTCTCGGTCTTTGCGCCCGTCGCGCGGCGCCGCTTCACGTTCGTCGACCGCATCCCGGCCGGTCGCGGCCTCGGGGCGAGCGCCGCGACGATCGCGCTCGGGCTCGTGGCGGGCGCCGCCGCCGCGGGCGAGTCGCCGGACGTCGAGACGCTGCTTCGTGCCGGCGCGGAGCTCGAGGGGCACGCCGACAACCTCGCCGCCGCGCTGCTCGGCGGCGTCTGCATGACGTGGACGAACGGCCGCGGTCCACGCGCGCTGCGGGTCGCCGACACGCTGCCGCTCGCGCCGGTCGTCGCGGTCGCGGCGTCGGCGACGAACACCGCCGCGTCGCGCGCCGCGCTGCCGCAGACGATCGCGCACGCCGACGCGACGGCCGGCGCGGCCGCGGCGGCATTGCTGGGCGCGGCGCTCGCGCGCGGAGACGCCGACCTGCTCGTCGCCGCGATGCACGACCGGCTGCACGAGCCGTACCGTCTGGACTCGGCGCCGCTGCTCCGCATCCTGCGGGACGCGCCGCCGCCGGGCACACGTGCGGTGACGCTCTCGGGCTCCGGGCCGTCGGTCGTCGTCTGGAGCGAGAGCGGCGACCTCGACGACGTCGTCGCCGGCGTCGCCGCGGCCGTGCCGCCGGGCACGGCCGTCCTGCCGCTCGGGGTCGCAACGAGCGGAGCGCACGTGCGGTGACGTACGGCCGCTCGCATCCCGCGAAGCGCTTCAGCGCCGAGCTGACGGACGGCGTCGACCGTGCGCCGGCGCGCGCGATGTTGAAAGCGACGGGCCTGACGGACGCCGACCTCGAGCGGCCGCTCGTCGGCGTGGCGACGACCTGGATCGAGACGATGCCCTGCAACCTCAACCATCGCGTGCTCGCCCGTTACGTGAAGCAGGGCATCCGCCGCGCGGGAGGCACGCCGCTCGAGTTCAACACGATCGCCGTCTCCGACGGCGTCACGATGGGGACGTCGGGGATGCGCGGCTCGCTCGTGTCGCGCGAGCTGATCGCCGACTCGATCGAGCTCGTTGCGCGCAGCCACCTTTTCGACGGCCTCGTGTGCATCGTCGGCTGCGACAAGACGATCCCCGGCGCGGCGATGGCGCTGGCCCGCCTCGACCTGCCCGGGCTCGTGTTCTACAGCGGCTCGATCGCCGCCGGCCGCTACCGCGGCCGCGACGTCACGATCCAGGACGTCTTCGAGGCGGTCGGCGCGCACGCGGCCGGTCGCATGACCGAGCACGAGGTGCACGCGCTCGAGAGCGTCGCGTGCCCGGGCGCCGGCGCGTGCGGCGGCCACTTCACGGCCAACACGATGGCGACGGTGCTCGACTTCCTCGGGCTGAGCGCGCCAGGCCTGAACGAGGTCCCGGCCGAGCATCCGGGCAAGCCGGCGGCGGCGGTCCGGGCGGGGGAGCTCGCGATGAAGCTCGTCCTCGAGAACCGGCGGCCGTCGGCGGTGGTGAGCCGCGCCGCCTTCGAGAACGCGATCGCGGCGACCGCCGCCACCGGCGGCTCGACGAACGCGGTCATCCACCTGCTCGCGATCGCCGCCGAGGCCGGCGTCGAGCTGACGATCGACGACTTCGACCGCGTCGCCGCGCGCACGCCGATCGTCGCCGACATCAAGCCGGGCGGGCGCTTCGTCGCGACCGACCTGTTCGAGGCGGGCGGAACCGCGCTCGTCGCGCGCGAGCTGGTCGAGGGCGACCTCGTCGACGCGGACGCCTCCACCGTCGACGGCCGGACGCTGCGCCAGGTCGCCGCCGCCGTGCACGAGCGCCAGGGCCAGCAGGTGGTCGTCTCGTGGGACGACCCGCTCAAGCCCACGGGTGGCCTCGCGATCCTGCGCGGCAACCTCGCGCCGGAGGGGTGCGTCGTCAAGCTCGCAGGGCACGAACGGCTGCTGCACCGCGGGCCGGCGCGCGTCTTCGACTCGGAGGAGGACTGCTTCGCCGCAGTGAAGGCGCGGCTGATCGCGTCCGGCGACGTCGTCGTCATCCGCTACGAGGGGCCCGCCGGCGGCCCCGGTATGCGCGAGATGCTCCACGTCACGGCGGCGCTCGTCGGCGAAGGGCTCGGCGACGAGGTCGCGCTCGTCACCGACGGGCGCTTCAGCGGCGCGACGCACGGGCTGATGGTCGGACACGTCGCGCCCGAGGCGTTCCGCGGCGGTCCGATCGCGCACGTGCGCGACGGCGACACGGTCGTCGTCGACGTCGAGGGCAGGCGGCTCGACCTCGAGCTCGAGGAGGCGGAGCTGGCGCGCCGGGAGGCGGAGTGGACGCGCCCGGAGCCGCGCTACACCAGCGGCGTCTTCGCGAAGTACGCCGCGGCGGTCGGGTCCGCGGCGGAGGGAGCGCGCACCTGATGGCGGTCGACACGCTGCGCTGCCGGATCTGCGAGTCCGACTATCCGGCCGTCGCGAGCGGCATCTGCCTGCGCTGCTTCGGTCCGCTCGAGCCGGTGTACGACTGGGAGCGCGTCGCACGCACGGCGACACGGGAGCGGATCGCGGAGGGCCCGCGCTCGCTGTGGCGCTACGCGCCGCTGCTCCCGGTCGCGCCGCCGGCCGACGCGGCAGCCGGACCCGGCTGGACGCCGCTCGTCCCGGCGCCGCGCCTCGCACAGCGTCTCGGCCTGCACGAGCTGTGGCTGAAGCTCGACTCGACGAACCCGACGCACTCGTTCAAGGACCGCGTCGTCGCCGTCGCCGCGGCCAAGGCGGGCGAGCTCGGCACCGACACGCTCGCCTGCGCGTCGACCGGCAACCTCGGCAACGCCGTCGCGGCCCGCGCGGCGGCGAGCGGGATGCGCGGCGTCGTCCTCTACCCGCACACCGTCGAGCCGGAGAAGATGCACGCGACGGCCGTCTACGGCGCGGAGATGTACGCCGTCCGCGGCACGTACGACGACTGCTCGCGTCTCGTCACGGAGCTCGCGGGAGAGCTCGACTGGGCATTCGTCAACGTCAACCTGCGCGCGTACTACGCGGAGGGCTCGAAGACGCTCGCCTTCGAGATCGCGGAGCAGCTCGGCTGGCAGGTTCCGGACGCCGTCGTCGCGCCCGTGGCGTCGGGCTCGATGTTCACGAAGCTGTGGCAGGGGTTCGAGCAGCTCCGGCGGCTCGGGCTCGTCGACGGCGACAGCCCGCGCATGTTCGGCGGCCAGGCAGCCGGCTGCTCGCCGGTCGCGGCCGCGTTCGCCGCCGGCCGAGCCGTGTCGCCGGTGCGGCCGGCCACGGTCGCGCAGTCGCTCGCGATCGGAGCGCCCGCCGACGGCGACCTCGCCGTCGCAACCGCGCGCGTCTCCGGAGGCGCCGTCCGCGCGGTGCCGGAGGAGGACGTCGGGCCGAACATGGCGCTGCTCGCAGCGGCCAGCGGCGTTTTCGGCGAGACTGCGGCCGGCGTCGCGCTCGGCGTGCTGCGTGCCGCCGTCGACGCAGGCGAGCTCGGCAGGCGCGACCGCGTCGCGCTCCTCGTCACCGGCAGCGGACTGAAGACGCCGAGCGCCGTCGTCACGCGCGCCGGCGTCGAGATCGACCCCGACGTCGAGGAGCTGCTCGAGGGATTGGGCGTGGCGGCGTGATGCGGGTCGCGGTGCTCCCGGGCGACGGCGTCGGGCCGGAGGTGACGGCGCAGGCCCTCCGCGTGCTCGAGTGGCTGCCGCTCGACGTCGAGCTCGTCGAGCTGCCGTTCGGCGGCGCTGCGATCGCCGAGACGGGCGAGCCGCTGCCCGCCGAGACGCTCGCCGCGTGCCGCGACGCGGACGCCGTCCTGCTCGGCGCCGTCGGCGGCCCGACGTGGGACGACGCGCCGGTGCGTCCGGAGCAGGGGCTGCTCGAGCTGCGCCGGGCGCTCGACGTGTACGCGAACCTGCGGCCTGCGCGGCGCGGGGACGTCGACCTCGTAGTCGTGCGCGAGCTCGTTGGCGGCCTCTACTTCGGCGCGCGCGGAACGCGCTGCGACGGCACTGTCTTCGACACGTGCGAGTACCGGCCCGAGCAGGTCGAGCGCGTGGTCCGCCGCGCCTTCGAGCTCGCGCGCGCACGCAGCGGCTCGCTCGTCTCGGTCGACAAGGCGAACGTGCTCGACACGTCGCGTCTCTGGCGCCGGGTCGCGGAGGAGATCGGCCGCGCCTACGCCGACGTCGAGCTGCGCCACGCGCTCGTCGACAGCTTCGCGATGGAGCTCGTCACCGCACCGGAGCGGATCGACGTCGCGGTCACCGAGAACATGTTCGGCGACATCCTCAGCGACGTCGCCGCCGCCGTCACCGGCGGCCTCGGGCTTGCCGCGTCGGCGAGCCTCGGCGACGACGGACCCGGGATCTTCGAGCCGGTGCACGGCTCGGCGCCCGACCTCGCGGGCCGCGGGGTCGCCAATCCTGCGGCGATGCTGCGCTCGCTGGCGCTGCTGCTCGAGCACGCGCTCGACCGGCGCGACCTCGCGCACGCGCTCGAGGCGGCCGTCGAGCGCGCGCTCGTCGCCGCGCCGACCCGCGACCTCGGCGGCAACGCCTCGACGGCCGCGTTCGGCGACGCCGTCCTCGGCCTGCTCGACCTCCGGCTCGCGCCGGACGAGGAGCCGTGGAGGGTTCTCTCGTGAGGGGGACTGCGCGCGGCGCCGATCCATGACGACCGTCGCCTACCCCGGGCCGCCCGGCAGCCACAGCGCGGCCGCCGCCGCCGTCCTCTGCCCCGACGCCGCGCCGGTCGACCAGCCGTCGTTCGCCGCCGTGGTCGAGGCGGCGGCATGCGCCGACACGGCCCTCGGCGTTCTGCCGATCGAGAGTTCGCTGATCGGGCCGATCGCCGAGACGCACGACCTGCTCTACGACGCGCCGCTCTCGATCGTGCGCGAGGCGACGCTGCCGATTCGCCACTGCATCGTCGGTCTGCCGGGGGCGAGCCTCGAACGTGCGCGCGTCGTGCGTTCGCATCCCGCCGCCTTCGACCAGTGCCGCGACCTGCTGCGGACGCTCGACGCGCGCCGCGTCCCGGCTGCGACGACGGCCGACGCCGCGCGCGAGGTCGCCGCTGCCGGCGACCCGGTGCACGTCGCGATCGCCGGCGCGGAGGCGGCGGAGACGTACGGGCTCGTCGTGCTGCGCGACGACGTCGGCGACCGCGACGCGTTCACGCGCTTCGTCGCGCTGGCGCCGTACACGGTCGTCGCCGGCGGCGAGCGCTGGCGCACCGCGCTCTCCTTCGTCACCGACCACCGGCCGGGCGCGCTCTTCCGCGCGCTCGAGCCGCTCGCGGCGGGGGGCGTCAACCTCGTACAGCTCGTCTCGCGGCCGCTGCCGAACTCGCCGTGGCGCTACCGCTTCGACGTCGTGCTTGACGGCCACGTGTTCGACGAGCGCGTGCGGCCGGCGCTCGCGGGGCTGCGCGGCGAGACGCGCGAGCTCCGCCTCTTCGGCTCCTACCAGGCGGAGGAACGGTGAGCCGCACCCTCTTCCGCAAGGTGTGGGACGAGCACGTCGTCGCGGACGGGTCGCCGGCGCTGCTCTACGTCGACCTGCACCTGGTGCACGAGGTGACGAGCCCGCAGGCGTTCGAGTCGCTCCGCCTGCACGGGAGACGCGTGCGCCGCCCCGACCTGACGGCGGCGACGATGGACCACAACGTGCCGACGCTGCCCGGACCGGTGACGGACGAGCTCGCGCGGGCGCAGCTCGACGCGCTCCGTCGCAACTGCGACGAGTTCGGCGTGCGGCTGTTCGCCACGGGCAGCGGCCGCGAGGGAATCGTGCACGTGATCGGTCCGGAGCTCGGGCTGACGCAGCCGGGGATGACGATCGTGTGCGGCGACTCGCACACGTCGACGCACGGCGCGTTCGGCGCGCTCGCCTTCGGCATCGGCACCTCGGAGGTCGAGCACGTGCTGGCGACCCAGACGCTGCCGCAGGCGCTGCCGAGGACGATGCGCATCAGGTTCGACGGACAGCTGCTCTTCGGGCTCTCCGCGAAGGACATGGTGCTGGCCGCGATCGGCGCCGTCGGCGTCGCGGGCGGCGTCGGGCACGTGCTGGAGTACGCCGGCCCGGCCGTCGAGGCGCTTTCGATGGAGGGGCGGATGACGGTCTGCAACATGTCGATCGAGGCGGGTGCACGGGCCGGGATCGTCGCGCCGGACGAGACGACGTTCGCGTATCTCGAAGACCGTCCGGCGGCGCCGCGCGGCGCCGCCTGGGAGCGCGCGCTCGATCGGTGGCGTGCGCTGCCGACCGACCCCGGCGCGGTCTTCGACCGGGAGGTGACGGTCGACGTCTCGGAGCTCAAGCCGCAGGTGACGTGGGGGACGAACCCCGGCATGGTGGCCCCCGTCGACTCGGTCGTGCCGGATCCGTCCGAGTTCTCCGACGTGGACGAGCGACGCGCGGTCGAACGCGCGCTGCAGTACATGGACCTGCAGCCGGGCACGCCGCTGACGGAGATCCGCATCGACCGCGTGTTCATCGGCTCCTGCACGAACGCGCGCATCGAAGACCTGCGCGTCGCGGCCGAGGTGGTACGCGGCCGTCGCGTTGCCGGCGGGGTCCGGGCGATCGTCGTCCCCGGGTCCGCGCAGGTGAAGGCGCAGGCCGAGGCGGAAGGGCTCGACGAGGTCTTCCGCCGCGCCGGCTTCGAGTGGCGGCAGGCCGGCTGCTCGATGTGCCTCGGCATGAACCCCGACGTGCTGGCGCTCGGCGAGCGGTGCGCGTCGACGTCGAACCGCAACTTCGAGGGCCGTCAGGGCGCCGGTGGGCGGACGCACCTGCTCAGCCCCGCGATGGCGGCCGCGGCGGCGCTGGCAGGGCGCTTCGTCGACGCGCGCGAATTGGTGCGGGCGTGAGAGAGCTGCGCCTGGTCAGCGGCAGGGTCGCGGTGCTCGACCGGCCGGACGTCGACACGGACCAGATCATCCCGAAGCAGTTCCTGAAGCGCATCGAGCGCACGGGGTACGGCGAGTTCCTCTTCTTCGACTGGATGAAGGACCCCGAGTTCGAGTTGCACCGGCCCGAGTTCGCGGGCGCGCAGATCCTGCTCGCGGGTCGCAACTTCGGCTGCGGATCGTCGCGCGAGCACGCGGCGTGGGCGCTCGAAGACTACGGCTTCCGGGTCGTCGTCGCTCCCTCGTTCGGCGACATCTTCCGGACGAACGCCGTCAACGCCGGGATCGCTCCGGTTGCGCTGCCGGTCGAGCAGTGGGAGCGCGTCCGCGCCGCCGTCGCGGCGCGCAACGAGCTGACGGTCGACCTCGAGCGGCTCGTGCTCGAGCACCGTGACGGCTTGCGCATCGAGTTCCCGTTCGACCGGCATGCGCAGGAGACGCTCACGCAGGGCCTCGACGACGTCGCGCGCACGCTGCGCCGGCTCGAGGAGATCGCGGCGTACGAGGCGGCGCACCCTGCGCGCTTCGACGTGCGCGCGCTGCCGATCTGACAGACTCAAGAGTCGTGAGGCGGACGGCCGCGATCCTCGCAGGAGCATGCGCGGCGGTCGCATCGACCGGCGCCGCGGCGCCGGCCACCTTGGGCGCGCCGGCCGCGGCCGCGTGCTCGCCGCGTCTGTCGTTCGGCGTGCTTCCGGTGTGGGCGCGATCCGGGTTCTCCGACCCGCGGCCGCGGCTGCCGCATGCGGTCGGCCGCGGCGGGCGAATCGCGGCGCTCGTGTTCGGCTATCCGCTGCTGTCGCCGCCGTCGCGCACGCGCGCGAACAAGATCCTGTGGGTCCCGCGGCGTCCCCCGGCGGCGTTCACCGCGCTGCGTATCCACGCGCAGCGGATGGACGGCACGCGGCCGCTGGGCCGGCCGGTGCGCGTCGTCCTCGCCGGCGGCGCCGGCCCGTCGATCGTCGACTTCCCGGCGCCGGGCTGCTGGCGGTTGACGCTGCGGTGGGCGGGGACGTCCGACACGCTCGACCTGCGCTACCGCGCCAACCGCTGAGTCCGCGCGCCCGGGCGGCGACGGTCGGCGGTCAGCCCGTGTTGCGCAGCGCGGCTGCGATGCCGGCGATCGAGCGCAGCAGCGGGACGCGCGCGCTCTCGTCGGCGGCGCGGTGACGGCGCAGCAGCTCCACCTGCACCGCGTTCATCGGGTCGACGTACGGGTTGCGCAGCTCGATCGAGCGGCGCAGCATCGGGTGCCGCTCGAGCAACCGGGTGGCGCCGTGCGCGGCGAGCACGCCGCGCACGGCGCGCTCGTGCTCCGCCGCGATCGTGTCGAACGGCGACGGTTCGTCGACCAGGGAGAGATAGCCGCGTGCGATCGACAGCGACGACTTGGCCAGCGTCATCTCGACGTTGTCGACGAGCGTGCGGAAGAACGGAAGGCGCCCGTACAGCCCCGCGAGCGCGTCGTCGCCCGCGTCCTCGAACGCCGCGCCGACGCCGAACCACGCCGGCAGCAGCGTCCGGTTCTGCGTCCACGCGAACACCCACGGGATCGCGCGGAGCGACTCGAGGTAGTCGGCGTCGTCCGGCCGTCGCGACGGCCGCGACGCGATCTCGAGGAGCGCGAGCTCGTCGACCGGCGTGAACTGCCGGAAGAACGCGACGAATCCGTCGGCTCGCACGAACGCGCGGTACGCGCGGCGCGAGACGTGCGCCATCCGCTCCAGCAGCGCCCGCTCGTCGTGCGCCGGCGGCGTGGGGAGGTGTTCCGGGAACGTCGCCAGCAGCGTGCCGGCGAGCGCCGCCTCGAGGTTGCGCCGGGCCAGTCCTTCGAGGCCGTACTTGAACGAGACCGTCTCGCCCTGCTCGGTCAGCTTCACGCGCCCCGGCGGGTGCCCCGCGGGCTGCGAGGCGATCGCGGCGTGCGTCGGGCCGCCGCCGCGCCCGGCGGAACCCCCGCGGCCGTGGAAGATCGTCAGCTCGACGCCGCGACGGCGCGCCACCTCCGCGAGCTCCTCCTGCGCGCGGTAGATCGCCCACTGCGCGGCCAGGTAGCCGCCGTCCTTGCCCGAGTCGGAGTAGCCGACCATCACCTCGACGGCGCGCTGCTGCGGGGCGCGCTCGAGGAGCTCGTCGAGGATCCGCGGCGCGGCGTGCAGGTCGGCGATCGTCTCGAAGAGCGGCACGACCGACAGCTCCCCCCGCGCGAGCGCGGCCGCACGCTCGACGTCGTCGGCGCTCGACGTGCCGGAGACGACGAGGGTGTCCAGCGCCGCCGCGCCGTGCCGCCGGCGCGCGGCGAGCGCCGCCTCCACGGCGTCGCGGGCGCGCTCCGAGTCGAGGTCGCGCGCGTGCAGGCGCACGTCGAGCTTCGCGACGTGGAAGCCGAAGATCTCGACCATGCGCTCGAGACGCGCGACGCGGCCGTCGCCGACGCGTCGGGCGCCGTTCGCCCTGAGGCTCGCGCGGATCACGCGCAGGTCGGCCAGCAGCTCTTCCGGGCCGCCGTAGGCGTCGTGGCCGAGCCGCCACCACATGAACGACAGCTTCCGCCGGTACGGCTCGAGCTCGTTCCGCGCGCCGATCTCGGCCGCGTACACGGGCAGCTGCTCCTCGTCGCGCGCGAGCGACGCCTCGAGCTCCGGCGAGATCGAGACGAGCGAGCGCGACGGCGACAGCTCGACCGCGAGCGCGCGCACCTCGTCGCGGTAGCGGCGGAGCGCGAGCTGCCGCGCCCGCTTCAGCGCCTCCGCGAGCGAGTGCGGCCCGGCCGCCGGGTTGCCGTCCATGTCACCGCCGATCCACGATCCGAAGACGAGCGGCGGTGGCGAGTCCGGCGACAGGCGGCGCCAGTCGCGGAGCAGGTCGGTTGCGGCGGACATCAGGCTGTGCTCGAAGTACCAGAGGCCGTTCGCGATCTCGTCCGCGATCCGCACACGGTCGTGCCGCACCTCGTCCGTCTGCCAGAGCAGCGTGATCTCCTCCGCGATGCGCGCTTCGACGTCCGCACGCTCGCCCGGCGCGAGTCGCGGGTCGTCGAGACGCCTGAGCTGCTTCGCGATGCGGATGTGCGCGAGCAGCACCGTGCGCCGCGTCGTCTCCGTCGGATGCGCCGTGAGCACGAGCCTGATCTGCGTGCCGGCCGTGCGGCGTGCGAGCTCGTCAGCAGGCACGTCGAGCTGCGCGACCGCGTCGTCGAGCGACTCGCGCAGCACGCGCCCCGCGTGTGCATCCTCTCGGCGCCGGCGGATGCGGTGGTGCTGCTCGGCGAGGTTGGCGAGCTGGAAGTAGAGGCCGAACGCCCGCAGCACGAGCGCCTGCTCCCGGGCGTCGAGGCCGGTGGCGCCGCCGGCGACGGTGCCGTCTCGGCGCGCGGCGCGGGACTCCCGGCGGATCCGTTCCACGAGCTCGAGCAGCCACGGCCCCTCCTGCTCGACGAGCACCGTTCCGAGCAACGCGCCGAGGCGGCGGACGTCGCGCCGGAGCGGCGCCGACCGGTCGTCGCGGCGCCGTGCGGTCGCCGTCACGAGTCGACGCCGAGCGCCGCCAGCACCGCGCCCGGGTGCGGCGCGATCGTCGTGACGCGCGCGACGTCGGTCGCGGCCGCGCGAGGCCGCGCCCCCGTCACGACGACCGCGACGGTCGCGCGCGGCGCGATCGCGCCGCGGTCGAGCGCCTGCACGAGCCCCGCCAGCGCGGCACCGCCGGCCTCGTCCACCTCCAGTCCGGTCGCCTCGGCGAGGAGTGCGGTGTGCGCGTGGATGACGTCTTCCGGCACCGCGAGCACGGCGCCGCCGGTCGCCCGCGCCGCGCCGAGCGCGAGGTCGCCGTGCGACGGGTCGCCGACGGCGAGCGAGACGACGCCGGTCGACGCCCGCACGCGCGAGATCGAGCGGTCGTCGGCGAAGGCGGCCGCGATCGGGCTCGACCCGAGCGCCTGTGCGGCGACCATGCGCGGCACCGGCTCGTCCGCGAGCCTCGCGCGGGCCGTCTCGGTGAACCCCTGGGCGAGCTTCGCGAAGAGCATGCCGCTCGCGGCGGGGCAGACGACCGCGTCGGGCAGCTGCCAGCCGAGCTGTTCCGCGATCTCGAACGAGATCGTCTTCGCGCCCTCCGACGCGTACGCGTGCAGGTTTCCGCTCACGAACCCCCATGGGAAGAGCGCCGCGAGCTCGAGCTCGAGGCGGCGGCAGTCGTCGTAGCCGCCCTCGACCGCGAGCACGCGCGCGCCCGGATGCCGCGCCGCGACGGCCGCCGCCTCCGCGCCCGCCGGCGCGAGCACGATCGCCTCCAGCCCGGCCGCCGCGGCCGCCGCGGCGACGGCCTCGCCGAGGTTGCCCGTCGACGAGCAGCAGAGGGTCGTCACGCCGTGGTCGAGCGCGGCCGAGGCGGCGAGCGCGGCGATCCGGTCCTTGTACGAGCGCGTCGGGTTCGCGTGCTCGAGCTTCAGGTGCAGGTCGACGCCGAGCAGCTCCGAAAGCGCGTCCGAACGCACGAGCGGCGTCCAGCCCGCGCCCGTCTCGAGGCGCGCGATCGTCGGCAGGAGCGCGGCGTAGCGCCAGAGCGAATGCGGCCCGGTGGCGACCTGCGGGCGGTCGACGAGCAGGTTGACGCGCTCCCAGTCGTACGCGACGTCGGTCGGACCGTCGCAGCGCGGGCACGTGTCGAGCGCTTCCGGTGCGGAGACGTTCTCGCAGACGCGGCAGTGCAGCGCGAACCTCATCGGCCGCTCTCCGTCCGGTTCGACTGACCTAACCGGGTGGACGGGTGTGTCCGGCTAGGCCAGCTGCGCGCAGGCGATGACCGTGAAGAGCGGCTTCGGCGACATCTTCGCGGCGCTGCGCATGGTCACGAGGCTACCAGCGATCCCTGCGCGCTTCCACCCGCCACCGCCGGCAGCAGGAGGATCGTCGAGGCCGCGTTCACGGGAGTGGCGAGGCCCTCGCGCAGACGAACGTCCTCACCGTCGACGAAGACGTTGATGAACGGCGGCAGCTCGTCGTCGGCGAGCACGCGGCCGTCGAGCGCCGGATGCGCCTCGACGAGCGCGGCGAGCGCGGCGCGCACGGTCGAGCCGTCGACCTCGACCATGCGCCGCCCGCCCGCGTCGGGCCGGAGGACCGGTGGAATGCGAACCTGCGGCACGCTTCAAAACATATAGCAGGCGCGCACAGCAAAGCTTCAGAAGATAAAGTAATAGCGTGAAGAGCGGCCCTCGCCCCGGCTTCGCCTGGAACCGCGACACGATCGTGTACGCGATCGACCTCTGGCACCGCCGCCACCTGAAGACGCCGACCGTTGCCGAGTGGGAGACGGCGGGCGCCGACCATCCCTGCCGGCACACCGTGCAGCGCGTATTCGGCAGCTGGAGCGCGGCGATGCGCGCGGCGGGGTTCACGCCGCGCCGCCGCGGTCAGCCGCGCGACCGGTGGGCGCGGCCGCGCTGTCCCGACACCGGACGCTGGGTCGCGCTCGAATAGGCTCGGCGGCGATGCCGCTCGAGCGGATCGCCGCCACGCGCTACGTCACGCCGCTTCGCGAGGGCGGGTCGCTGCCTGCGCTCGTCGAGGCGAGCGACGACGGCATGTACGTCCTCAAGTTCACCGGCGCGGGGCAGGGGCGGAAGGCGCTCGTCGCGGAGGTGGTGGCGGGCGAGCTCGCGCGGGCGCTCGGGTTCGCCGTGCCGCGCCTCGCCGTCGTCGACCTCGACCCCGCGCTTGCCGTCGCCGAGCCCGACCCCGAGATCCAGGACCTGCTGCGTGCGAGCGCGGGCCTGAACCTCGGCGTCGACTTCCTGCCGGGCGCGCTGCCGTTCAACCCGGCGGCCGGCGCGCCGCCGCCGGAGCTCGCCGCGCGGATCGTGTGGCTCGACGCGCTCGTGACGAACGTCGATCGCACGGCGAAGAACACGAACATGCTGTGGTGGCACGGGCGGCTTTGGCTGATCGACCACGGTGCGGCGCTCTACTTCCACCACGCGCCTGCGCGGGCCGGGCACGAGCGCTCTCCGTTCGCCGCGGTCGCCGAGCACGTGCTGCTTCCGTTCGCTGCGTCGATCCGCGACGCGGACGCGGACCTCGCGCCGCGCGTCACGCGGGCGGAGCTCGAGCGGATCGCCGCTCTCGTCCCGCCGGAGTGGATGGACGGCGAGGATGCGAACGTGTACGTCGAGTACCTGCTGGGGCGGCTCGCGGAGCCGCGCCCGTTCGTGGAGGAGGCAGAGCGGGCGCGTGGCCGGTAGCGCGTTCTCATATGCAGTGCTGCGCGTCGTTCCCCGCGTCGAGCGCGGCGAGCGGTTCAACGCCGGGGTCGTCGTGTTCTGCCGGCCGCTCGACTATCTCGCTGCGCGCACCCGGCTCGACGAGCAGAAGCTTCGTGCGCTCGCGCCCGATGCGGACGCCGACGCGATCCGTGCCCACCTGCGCGCGTACGAGCTGGTCGCCGCGGGCGACGCGGCGGGCGGCCCGATCGCGGAGCTGGACACGACCGCGCGTTTCCACTGGCTCACGTCACCGTCGAGCACGGTCGTGCAGCCGTCCGTCGTGCACACCGGTCTCTGCGACGACCCCCGGTCACAGCTCGACAAGCTGTTCGAGGAGCTCGTCGAGCCGGTTCAGGCGTGACGGACGCTCGCCCAGCCCAGCGCGCGGCTAACCGGACGCGTTCTTTCGCGTTATCCGGGCGATCTCGTCGGTGAGAGCCGAGACGGCGTGCGGGTCGATCCTACCACGGCCTCCAGGCTCGGGGACAATCGCCACGCTGTCCGTCCGCTCGATCCACCGGCTGACACGGCGGACGAATCTCCGCGCCGCGTGATACCGGGATGCGGAGTTGTGGCCGGACGCGCTCGCTGCTGTGTTCCGTGCGACCTCGTCCGAGAACGCAGCGACCGACTGCGGATCGAACGGCGACGACATGCCGCGAGCTTACGCGCTCGCGCGGCTTCAGAGTGTCCAAGAACACTGGGGGCCACGCCAATTGAACTGGTGTCTGACACCTTCAAGGTGTCAGACACTTTCTTCACAGGTGCTCGGCCGTTCAGGGTGTCTTTCCGAACGCTCGCCCAGCCGAGGCCCGAGGCGTTATCCCCTCGGCCCGACGAGCCGGGTCGCTCGTGCAAGCGCGAGATCGAGACGAAACGTCTGCCGGATCGTTGAGACGTCATGGAAGCCGACCCCGTACGTATGTCGACCCACTGTCCAGACGAGAACGACGTGTCCGGCGAACGCGCTGCCTTCGTTAAGCGATGGCGGCACGAATACCTCGTCGACCCTCCACTTACCGATTGTCGTGCGCCCGAGGAGACGAACGCGTTCGCCCGGACGCCAAGCGGGGCCATTGACGAGCTTCGCATCGTCGGCGATCGCTCGCGGGCTGGCCGTGATGACGAGGTGCTCGGTCGGCGTCACGCTCGAACCAACAACCCAACCGCGCCAAAGAAACTGTGTGTTCGGGCATGGTCGGGCGGGGCCGATGATCGGCAGCTCGCATCCCGACCGACCACCGTACGCGACCAGGCCCGCCGGGATCCGCGTCGGACACGGGACCGCATACCCGACCGCCCTCGCCGTGGCGATGCACGCCGCTCGAAGCTTCGCGGGAGCAGGCACGAACGGAGCCGCCTGCGCAGCTGCCAGTGACGCGCCGCCGACGACGACAGCCACAAGGACCGTGGCCACGGAGCGAGTGCATGCGCGCACTCCCCGAGACTACGCCGCAGCCACCCGCTCGGAGTGTCTTCCGGAACAGTGGCCCAGCCGAGATCACCGCTGGAGGCGGACGCGACCGAGCCGCCTCGCGAGCAACCCGACGGGCGCGAGAACCACGAGGCTCGCTGCGAGCACCAGCCAGTAGCGCACCGTTGTCGGCGCGCCGACGCCTCCGGCGACGAGAGTTGCGATCCCGACGACCGTCAACAGGCCGAAGCTCTCGACGAGGATCCAAGGTCGCCGAGATCCGAGCCAGAAGACCGCGAGGCAGGCTTGGCCGAGAGCCATCAGCGCGAATCCGATGGCCAGCCATCTGCGGTCGACCGCCATCCAAACTGCGAGACCCCCGAAGAGCCCGACGTTGAGCCATCGAAGGGTCATCGCCGCCACGTCCTTCCCACTCAGGGTGCATTACCGAACGCTCGCCCAGCCGAGGGGCTAGCGGCGAAGGCAGTCACTGAGCGGGGGCCGGATTCCATCGATCTCGCAGAATCGCCAACTGTCAGTCACCTTCCTCGATGCGCGATCGAGAGAGAACCGGAAAACGCGGCCGCGAGGACGTGCCGCGTTCGAGGGCGCGCTGCACGTCCGGCAGACCTCGACATTCTTGAACTCAACGACCACTGCCACCTTCCGCGGATACGGGAGGTGGAACGTGGCCACGATCGACTGATGCGGCCCGAAGATCGACGCGAGGACCTGCTGTGCTCGCACGTCAACCCACGCTGGAACGCCGTCCGCTCGTTTCGCCCCAGCGGGGGTGGCGGCAGCCAAAAGACAGAGGCTGAGGACGAGTCCGAGCCACGGCAAGCGCCTCATCGCGCGCGAATGATCCCACCCCTCCGGAGGAGCCGTCAACGCGCCTCTCCTCGGGGTGCATGACTCGACGCCGGCTCAGCGGAACGCATGAGGCGGATTGACGAGCCGCTTGATTTGCTCGCGGAGCCGTACTAGCTTCCGGCGGTAGCAACTCCTGCGGAGGTTCGGCGTGTCGGTTGTTCGCAATGGCGCGGCGGTCGTACAGCGGTACGTCGTTTCGCTGTATTTCGTCGGCGTAATCGTGCAGTTCTTCCTCGTCGGAATCGGGCTGTTCGGCATGAAGGCAGGTGCCACGATCGACAACGCCAAGAGCCTCGATCCGCACCGCGGTTTCGGTTTCATCCTGATCGACTTCGGGGGCGCTCTGCTGCTGCTGGCAACGCTGATCGCTTGGCAGCGGCCGCTTCGGCAAAAGGTCGGCCTCTACGTCCTTCTGTGCCTGCTCGGCCAGGTCCAAGGCATCTTGGCGACGGAAGGTTGGCACCATAAATACATCGGCATGTTCCACCCGGTGAACGCGTTGGTGTTGTTGGGTCTTTCCGGGATGCTCGCTCGGCAGGCATGGGCAGAGGCGCGCATGCGCGCCCGCGTTCCGGCCGAGCCGGCGCCGGCTGTCATCACCTGAACGCAGCCATCTCCAACGCGCAAGGGTCGCTCTCCCACATGAAGAGCGCGTCGAGATCGCTGTCTGCGAGCCTACGAAGGGTTTCGCCACAAGCACCTACCGTCGACGCGTCGCGGTGCGTTCACGGACCCTAACGTCGGGGATTAGCGATGAGGGACGGCGACTCGGACGGTCGAATTGATGAGCCGACGATCATTCCAGGGAGGTTGCCGTGAAGTTCATGCTCGTTACCTACCGCGACCCGAACGTGCAGCTCGACCCCGAGCAGCGGGCGACGGTGCCGGCCGCGGTGGCGGCATGGTGCGAGGAGATGGAGTCGCGCGGGGTGAGGCTCGGCGGACACGTTCTCGCACCGGTTTCCGACGCACGGATGATTCGTATTCGAAACGGCGAGGTGGCCGTCGAGGACGGACCGGCGACCGAGCAGACGCTCCAGATCGTGGGCTTCAACATCCTGGAGTGCCGCGACGTCGACGAGGCCGTCGCGGTCGCCGCGAAGAACCCCGGCGCGTCCTTCGGCGTCCTCGAATTGCGCGCGCTCGAAGAATGATCCTCACGGCAACGCTCGTGCTTCCCGCCTAGAGTCCTCCCGGTGCTGCGAGGTAGGTGTGCGTGCAGTTCCGTTGGCTACGAGGTCGCCGACGCATTCAGCGCGGCGTTCAACTGCCACTGCTCGAACTGCCGCGCGCTGACAGGGTCTGCCTTTCTGCCGTGGGGCGAGATCGAGCGCGAGAAGCTCAGGGTGAACCGGGGCGCAGACGACCTGTTCGTGGACGGCGACCCGGACGGGATGCACGCGATGCGGTGTCGCAACTGCTGGTCACTGCTCTACTGGACGGCGCGCGACGGATTGATCCGGGTTCCGTACGGAACGCTCGTCGACGCGCCCACGCTCAAGCCGACCGCGCACATCTTCGTCGGGTCGAAGGCGCCGTGGTACGACATCCTGGACGACCTTCCTCGGCACGACGAGTACCCGTGGCCGATGAACGCCGAGCCTGCTTCCGACCGCTTCGGGTGACGCCACCGGTGAATTGACTACGCGTCGCGGCGCGCGCCGTCGGCGGGCTCGACCTCGAAGACAGTACCCGCCTGCGCCGCCGCGACGGTGTGAACGCGCTCCCGCGGGACGAGCGCGATCGCGCAGCCGCCGAAGCCGCCGCCGGTCAGCCGCGCGCCGAGCGCTCCCTGGTCGCGCGAGATCTCGACGGCGGCGTCGAGCTCCGGGGTCGACACCTCGAAGTCGTCGCGCAGCGAGGCGTGCGACGCGGTCAGCGCTGCGCCGACGGCCGCGAAGTCGCCCACCGAGAGCGCGGCTACGACCTGTTGCACGCGCTCGTTCTCCGTCAGCACGTGCCGCGCGCGCCGCCGCAGCGGCTCCTCCAGCCGCGCCAGGTCCGCGAGGCTCGCCTCGCGCAGCGACGGCAAGCCCAGCGCGGCCGCCGCGGCCTCGCACTCGCGGCGCCGCTGCGCGTAGCGGCCGTCCGCGAGTTGCCGCCGCACGCCCGTGTCGACCACGAGCACGGCGAGGTCGTGCGCGCGCGGCTCGAACGGGGCCAGCCGCTCGAAACCCCGGCCGAAGTCGATCTCGACGGCATGCGCACGCCGGGCGAGCATCGACGTCAGCTGGTCGAGCAGCCCGGACGGCACCCCCACGTGCTCGTTCTCGACGCGCTGCGCCAGCACCGCCGCCTCGCGCGGCTCGAGCCCGATCGAGTGCGCGCCCGCCACGGCGCAGACGACGGCGCAGCCGAGCGCGGCCGACGAGGAGAGCCCGGCGCCCGTCGGAACCGTCGAGGTGACCGCGACGTCGACGCCCGCGACGCCAAGTTCGGCGACCGCTCCATCGACGTACTTGCGCCAACGGTCGTCCTCGTACTCGGAGACGGCGCGCACCTGATCGGCTGGCGCTGCGGCAACGGACGTCCGCAAGTCGATCGCGAACGGCAGCGCGAGACCGCCGTTGTAGTCGGTGTGGTCGCCGATCAGGTTGACGCGGCCGGGCGCCGACCAGACGCCTGCCGGCGCGCGCGCGAACGTCCGCTCGAACAGCTCGGCCGCGGTCATGCGCGCGCAACGTACATGGGGTACGCTCGTTCGATCGGCGTCGACCGCACGATGCTGCCGGTGTACGTCACCGCCTCGCCGGTTGACGCGGGCGCCGCGCTGCTCGAGCTCCTGAGCGACGAGTACGGCGCGACCGGCGAGCGCAGCGGCGACGAGTGGATGCTGACGATCGTCCCGATCGACTCCGTGCGTCGCGGGACGATCATCTACCGCGTCATCCAGGCGTCCCGCACGGTCGACGCGCGCTTCCCGGACGCCGTGATGCACCTGATCACGGAAGACGGCAACCGCTGGCGGCTGCCGCCGCCCTCCCTCTAGAGAGGCCGCAACGCGGGGTAGAGCGCGCGGAAGCGCTCGTATCGGTCACCATAGTCCCAGGCCGGCTCGACCCGTTCGCGCACCCGCACGCAGGTGGCGACCGCCTCCTGCACGTCGGCGAAGCGTCCGCTGCGAACGCCCGCAAGCAGCGCGGCGCCGTACGCCGACCCTTCCTCGTACTGCATGCGCTCGAGCGGCAGCTCGAGCGCCGACGCCACGATCCGCAGCCAGAGCGGGCTGCGCGCGCCGCCGCCGGAGACGCGCGCCGCCGACGGCTCGACGCCGAGCGCCCGCAGCAGCTCGAGCGAGTCGCGCAGAGCGAACGCGACGCCTTCGAGCATCGCACGCCACAGATGCGCTCGGCCGTGCCGCAGGGTCAGGCCGGTGAACGCGCCGCGTGCGTCAGGGTCGGGGTACGGCGTCCGCTCGCCGGCGAGGTACGGCGCGAACAGCAGCCCTTCCGCGCCCGCCTCGACGTCCTCGGCTTCGCGGTCGAGCGTCCGGAAGTCCGCATCGAGGACGCCGCGCAGCCAGGCCGCCGAGCCGGCGGCGCTCAGCATCACGCCCATGGCGTGCCACGACGCCGGTGCGGCGTGGCAGAAGACGTGTACCCGAGCCTCCGGGTCCGGCCGGTAGCGCGGCAACGCCGCGAAGACGACGCCCGACGTCCCGAGCACGACGGACACCGCGCCCGGCGCGACGACGCCGACCCCGAGCGCGGCGGCAGCCTGGTCGCCGGCGCCGGCGACCTCGGTGCTCTCGTGCGCCGGCGGCAGCCAGGCGGCCGGCACGTCGAGCGCCGCGAGCACTTCGTCCGACCAGCGGCGGTTCGCAACGTCGTAGAGCAAGGTCCCCGACGCGTCCGCGGCGTCGATCGCCCACACCCCTTCGAGCCGGTAGCGGACGTAGTCCTTGGGAAGCAGCACCTTCGCGATCCGCGCGTACGTGGCGGGCTCGTGGTTGCGCAGCCAGAGGAGCTTGGGCGCGGTGAAGCCGGTCAGCGCGCGGTTTCCCGTCAGCTCGATCAGCCGCGCGAGTCCGACGCGCTCCTCGATCTCGCCGCACTCGGCAGCCGTACGCTGGTCGTTCCAGAGGATCGCCGGCCGCAGAACGCGGTCGGCCGCGTCGAGGACGACGAGGCCGTGCATCTGCCCCGAGTAACCGACCGGGCCGTCCGGCAGCCGCGCCAGCACCGTCCGCGCCGCGCGCACCCAGTCGGCGGGCTCCTGCTCGCTCCAGCCCGGCCGCGGCATCGAGAGGGGGTACTCCTCTTCGGCCGTCGCGACGACCTCGCCGTGCGGCGTGATCGCGACGCCCTTCACGCCGGATGTGCCGACGTCGATGCCGACGAGGACGTCGCTCACGCACCCAGCGCCGCGTAGACGAGCTCGTAGGCGCGAACCGCGTCCTTCTCCTGCTGCGCCGTGCGCAGCGCAGCCTCGTCGATCCGCGCCGCGACCCCGTCGATGAAGCGCCACTGCAGCACCGACCGCTTGACGGCCGCGACGGCGTCCTCCGTGTAGGGGTACAGGTCGAAGCCGAGGCGCTCGCCGTTCGCTCCGTAGTCCGCGCGGCGCAGCTCGATCGCGAGCTCGAGCGTCTCCATGAACGCGGTCGCGCCGACCATGTTGTCGTCGTCGAAGACGCCCCAACCGGAGTTCGCATGCTGGTGCCCGAGCAACCCCTCGGCCGCGAGCAGCGCCGCGTATTCGGCCAGGTTCTCGCCGTTCATGATCAGGTGCTGCCAGTCCATGTTGACCTTGACGTTGCCGATCCCCTGCGCGCGCAGCGTGTGGATCACGTGCAGCGTCATGCCGACGTTCCGCATCAGGATCTTCATCGCCGGCTCCGAGTTCTTGTGCTCGAGGAAGAGCGTGATCCCGCGCTCGGCGCAACGGGTTGCGACCTGCCCGACGCCGTCGACGAACCGCGCCCACGCTTCGCGGTACGGCGTCTGGAACGGGTAGTTGTACCCCTCGACTCCCGGCCACAGGATCATCTGCGCGCCGACGTCCGCGGCGAACGACGCGGCGTCGAGCGCCTCGGCGAGCGCCGTGCCGCGAACCGCGTCGTCGGGCGACGACAACCCGCCCTTGCCGTAGCGGGGGTTGAGATGCGTTCCGGTGGCGATCGCGTAGATGCCGTGGCCGTCGAGCGCGGCCCGCACCGCGTCGAGGTTGTCGGGCGAGAGCTCCTGCGGGTAGTGGAACTCGTAGTCGTCCATCAGCTCGCCGAGACCGTCCACCGCCGTGCGCACCTTCTCGGCGGTGGACGCCTCTGCCAGCTCCGGCTTGTAGCCGCCGGGGTTGAAGCGCGTCGCCATCGCGCCGAACGCCCAGATCCCGAGACTCGTCTTCATGCTCGCTCCTGTTCCTCGTCGATCGTCGTCCATACCGCGGCGTCGGCCGGAACCGTGCCCTCCACCGGCTCGCTCGCCAGCAGCACCTCACCCGGGCATTCGAGCGGTGCCCCGCTCACGTTGACCGTGCAGAGAACGCCTGCGCGCGCGAAGGCGAGCGCGCCGGTCGGCGTCTCGCGCCACTCGAACCGTCCGCGCGGGCGCGCGGCGAGCGCAGCGCGCGTCAGCTCGAGCGTCGAGCCGGGCGCGCCGTCCTGCGCCTCGACGCTCCGCTCGCCCCAGCCGGCCGGCGGCGGCAGCCACGGCGTCCCCGCGGTGAACCCGTACCCGGGCGGCGCGCTCGTCCAGGGAAGCGGGACGCGGCAGCCGTCGCGGCCGACGCGCGCCCCGTTCGTGCGAAAGAAGATCGGGTCCCGCCGCTCGTCGTCCGCCAGCTCGACCTCCGGGAGCCCGAGCTCCTGCCCCTGGTAGAGGAACGCCGCGCCGGGCAGCGCGAGCAGCAGCAGGAGCCCGGCGCGCGCGCGCCGCAGCCCTTTCGGGCCGCCGCCGTAGCGCGTCGGCAGCCGCGTGACGTCGTGGCTCTCGAGCACCCACGTCGCCGTCGCGCCCACCCGTTCGAGGCTCGCGAGCGAGCGGTCGATCGCCGCGCGCAGCGCGTCCGCGTCCCACTCGGCGAAGAGCAGGGTGAAGTTGAAGACGAGGTGCAGCTCGTCTGGGCGGACGTACGCCGCGACACGGTCGGGGTCGCGGAAGAACACCTCGCCGACGAGCACGCGCTCGCCCGCCCCCTCGTCGACGGCGGCGCGCCAGCGCCGGTAGAGCGGGTGCACCTCCGGCCGGTCGATCGCGCGGCGGCGGTCGAACGAGTGCAGCTCCGCGCCGGGCACCGGCTCGTCCTCGTCGCGTAGCTCCGGGTCCTTGAACAGCCCGTGCGCGACGTCGACGCGGAAGCCGTCGACGCCGCGCACGAGCCAGAACCGGAGGACGTCGTCGAACTCGCGTTGCACGTTCGCGTCGTGCCAGTCGAGGTCCGGCTGCTCCGGCGCGAACAGGTGCAGGTAGTAGCGGCCGCGGCGCTCGTCGTAGTGCCAGGCGGGGCCGCCGAAGACCGACAGCCAGTTGTTCGGCTCGTCGCGCCACACGTAGTACTCGGGGTGCTCGCGAAACCACGGATGCTCGATCGAGGTGTGGTTGGGGACGAGGTCGACGACGATCCTCAACCCGAGCGCGTGCGCGTCCGCCACGAGCGCGTCGAAGTCGGCGAGCGTCCCGAACTGCGGGTCGACCGCGCAGTAGTCCGAGACGTCGTAGCCCTGGTCGACGCCGGGCGACGGATAGAACGGCGTCAGCCAGAGCGCGTCGACGCCGAGGCTGCCCAGGTAGGGCAGCCGTCCGCGGACGCCGGGCAGGTCGCCGACGCCGTCGCCGTCGGAGTCCGCGAAGCTCCGCACGTAGATCTCGTAGAAGACGGCGTCGCGCCACCACGGTTCATCGCTCATATGCGAGCGGCCACGGCGTCGCCGACCTCGCCCGTCCTCGCCGATCCGCCGAGGTCGCGGGTGCGGATGCCGTCGCGGCAGACAGCCTCGATCGCGCGCATGATGCGTGCGGCCGCCTCCGTCTCGCCGAGCTCGTCGAGCATCAGCGACGCGCTCCAGATCGCGCCGAGCGGGTTGGCGACTCCCTGCCCTGCGATGTCGGGTGCGGATCCGTGCACCGGCTCGAACATCGGCGTCGCTCCGCCAACGCTCGCGCTCGCCGCCATGCCCATGCCGCCCTGGAGCACGGCCGCGAGGTCGGTCAGGATGTCCCCGAAGAGGTTCGAGGCGACGACGACGTCGAGGCTGTCGGGCCGCGCGACCATACGCGCGGCGAGCGCGTCGACGAGGACGCGCTCGACCTGCACGTCCGGGTGCCGCGCGTGCGCTTCCTCGACGACCTCGTCCCAGAGCACGTAGCCGTACCGCGACGCGTTCGACTTCGTCGCGCTGGTGAGCAGCCCGCGCCGGCGCTCGGCGAGCTCGAATGCATGCTCGACGACGCGCCGCACGCCGGCGCGCGTGAAGACGCTCGTCTCGATCCCGACCTCGAGCTCGAGGCCCCGGTGCGCACGTCCGCCGACGCCGGAGTACTCGCCCTCCGTGTTCTCGCGCACGAACAGCATGTCGACCGGCGCCTCGCGCGCGAGCGGAGACGGCACGCCGTCGAGCAGCCTCGCGGGGCGCAGGTTGGCGTACAGGTCGAGCCCCTGCCGCAGCGGCAGGAGCAGGCCCCAGAGCGTGACGTGGTCCGGCACCGACGGATCGCCGACGGCGCCGAGCAGGATCGCGTCGTGCGCCCGGACGGTGTCGAGCGCGTCGACGGGCATCATCTCGCCGTGCTCGTGGTGATGGGCGGTGCCCCACGGGAGCTCCGTCCACGTGACGTCGACGCCGGTGGCGTCGACGGCCTTGCGCGCTTCCGCGACCACCTCCGGGCCGGCGCCGTCGCCCGCGATCACGGCGATCCTGTGCGTCACCGGAGCGCCGCCTCCAGCACGTCGAGCGTCGGGATTGCGGAGCGCGCGTCGAGCGCGCGGCACGAGAGGGCGGCCGCGGTCGCCGCCGCGCGCAGCGCGTCGACGAGCGGCGCGCCGCGGACGAGCCACGCGAGGAGCGCACCGTGGAAGACGTCGCCGGCGCCGAGCGTGCTCACGACCTCGCAGGCTACGGCCTCGGCGTGGTATGCCGCGTCGGCGGTATAGGCGTCCGCGCCGTCGGCGCCGCGCGTCACGACGACGATCTCGGCGCCCGCGTCGAGGGCCGCCTGCGCGTCGCCGACCTGCTCGCGCAGCGCGCTCTCCGTCGGCGCGTAGAGCGCGACCCGCGCCAGCTCGAGCCCCTCGATCCGGTTGCCGCCGTCGACCGAAACGGCCACGTCCTGGCTCAGAGCCAGGACGTGGCTCCAACCGACGTGGTCGACGTGCGCCCACCGCGCCTGCGGCACCTCGAGCGTCGCACGCGCGCTGCCCGGGTGGTGCACGATCGCCCTGCGCCCGTCCGGTTCGACCATGACCGTGCTCTGAGCCGTGACGGCGCCCGAAACGACGCGTACCGCGGAGACGTCGACCCCCTCCGCCTCCAGCCCGGAGCGCACGAACGCGCCCGCGTCGTCGTCGCCGACCGCACCGGCGAAGGCGACGTCGACGCCGAGGCGGGCGAGCGTGACGGCCGCCGTCGCCGCCGGTCCGCCGCCCGCGACCGCGACGTCGTCGGCGACGACGCGGCCGTCGGAAGGCGGCAGCGCCGACACGCGCCACACGGTGTCGCGCGTGGCGAGCCCGATGCAGACGACGTCTGTCACGGCACGACGACCGTCAGCACCTGGTGCGGGCGGTACGAGAGCACGACGGAGCCGTTCTCGACCGCCGCCGGCTCGAGCTCTTCTTCGAGCGCGTTCGCGAGCAGCGCCCGCTCGACCGGTCGCGCGAGCCGCAGCCGCGCGACGCCGCGCGCGCCGTGCGCCTCGTACAGCCGCAGGACGAGCGCGTCCGACCGTTCGCCGCGCTTGATCGTGTCGAGCACGAGGTTCGGGTCGTCGACGCGCGCGAACGGTTCCGCCGGCGCGGACTCTACGAACCGAAACGGCGCGTTGAACCGGATCGCCTCGGCGAGGACGCCCGCTTCGCGCCAACCGCCGGCGTGGGGGAGGAGCGCGTAGGCGAACTCGTGCTCCCCCATGTCGGCCTCCGGGTCGGGGCTCTTCGGCGAGCGCAGCAGGCTGATCCGCAACTCGCTGCCGTAGCAGCTGTAGCCGTACTTCGAGTCCGTCAGCAGCGCGGCGCCGAAGCCGTGCTCCGACAGGTCGGCGAACCGATGCCCCGGCACCTCGTACCGCGCACGATCGAAGCTCGTCGAGTAGTGCGTCGGCCGCTCGGCGTAGCCGAACGGCATCTCGTACGTGGCGTTGCGCGCCCGCACCGCGAGCGGGAAGCACACCTTGAGCAGCGTGTGCTCCTCGTGCCAGTGGACCTGGGTGCGGAACTCGACGCGGCGCGCGCCGGCGTCGAGCCGCACGACCTGCCGCAGCCGCGAGCGCTCGCCGATCTGCCGCTCGAACGCGACCTCCGCGCGCAGCGGCCCGCTCGACAACACCTCGTATCTCTCTGCGGCGGGCGCGTCGCGGCGCGTCTCGAGATGAAACGGGTCGACGTCCCAGGCGTCGAAGTTGACGGGCCGGTCCTCGTACAGCTCGAGCCGGTTCCCTGGCGCGGCGAGCGTCTCTCGGCCCGTTGCACGCTCGACGACGCTCGCGAGGCTGCCGTCGCGGGCGAGGACGACGCGAAGATGCGCGTTCTCGAGGACGAGCTCGTCCACCGAGACGGCGTCGTCGGGCTCGACGAAGTGCCCGCGGGCGTACGGCGGCGCCTCGACGACGCGCAGCTCCCCCGCCGCGCACACGACCTCGCGCCGCGCGACGCCGACGGTGTTGAGCGGCACGTCCCCCACCGGCACGAGAGCGAGCGCCCGCCGTTCGAGCTCGCCGAAGTCGCGCCGCGCGTCCTCGTAGACCTCGCCGATCGACGAGCCGGGGAGGATGTCGTGGAACTGCTGCAGCAGCAGGAGCTTCCAGAGCTCGTCGAGCTCGCGGCGCGGGTACTCGGCGCCGAGCGTGCGGACGAACTCCGCGTCGTGCAGCAGCTGCTCGCAGCGGCGGTTCATCCGCTTGACGAACGCCTGCGACGTGTAGACGCCGCGGTGATACTCGAAGTAGAGCTCGCCGACCACCACCGGCCGCTCCGCCTCCTCGGCTTCGAGCGCGGCGAAGAACTCCGGCGGGGACGCGACCTGCGTTCGCGGCAGTCCCTGCAGGTCGCGCGCGCGCCGCAGCGACTCGAGCATCGCCGGCGTCGGGCCGCCGCCGCCGTCGCCGTAGCCGAAGAGCAGCAGCGAGACGGCGCTCGCGTCGTGGTCGAGGTAGTCGCGCGCCGTGCGCAGCAGGTCCGGCACGCTCGCGTCGCTCGAGTACGTGTCGGCCGGCGGGAAGTGGCCGACGACCTCGGAGCCGTCGTCGCCCTGCCACGTGAACGTGTGGTGGTCGGGGCGGTTGAAGCGGTTCCACGACAGCTTCTGCGTCAGGAAGCGCGTCAGCCCGGCGAGCCGCATCAGCTGCGGCAGCTGGCCGCAGTACCCGAAGGCGTCCGGCGACCAGAACTCGCTGCAGCGCACACCGAGCTTCTCCCCGAAGAACCGCTGACCGTGCACGAACTGGCGCAGCAGCGACTCGCCGGACGGCAGGTTGCAGTCGGGCTCGACCCAGCTTCCGCCGACCGGCACGAACTGCCCCGCCGTCACCTTCGCGCGGATGCGTTCCCACAGGTAGGGGTTTCGCTCCTCGACCCAGGCGTACTGCTGCGCCTGCGAGCACGCGAACCGGAACTCCGGGTAGTCGTCCATGTAGCGCAGCTGGCTCGAGAACGTGCGCACGCACTTGCGGTAGGTCTCGGCGAGCGGCCACAGCCACGCCGTGTCGATATGGGCGTGGCCGACCGCGAACAGGCGATGCCCGTGCGACGCGTTCCGCTGCTCGTACAGCGCCGCCAGGATCGCCGGGTCCCACTCGTTGCAGAAGCGGTTCAGCTCGCTGCGCAGGCGCCCCGTCCACGCGGGGTCGAGCCGCTCGTCGGCCGCAAGTGCGCGCAGCGTCTCGAAGTCGTGGTAGAGCCGCCAGGCGTCCGCGTCGAAGGGCGCGAGTTCGCAACGCACGAGCTCCGCAGGGTGCGACGTCCGGCCGAACATCCCGTTGCAGGCGAGCTCGAGCCGCGCCTCGACGCGCTCGCCGCCGGCCGCGGCAGCGACGAGCATCGCCTCCGGGCGCTCGCCTCCGCCGCCCGTGTTCAGACCCTGCGCGCAGCGGCCGTCGAGCCACAGCGTCGACTCGCTGTTCGTCACCCAGAGCAGGTCGACGCGGCGGCCGCTCCACTCCCGCGGCACCGTCGCGCGCAGGCGGAACCACCACGTCGACCAGAGCGGCCCGAAGCGCTCGCCGAGCTGCGCCGGCCGGTAGTCGAGCCGCTCCGCCTCCTCGAGCGGGATCCGTCCGACCGGTCCGGCGACGAGCAGCTCGTCCGGCGCGCGGCCTTCCGGATAGACGGCCGCGCGCAGCCGCTCGGCCGTCCGCGCCAGCCGCGCGTGCGTGTACTCAGGGTGCCGGATCAGGTTCGCAGCAGCGACTCGCCGGTCTCGGGCGAGAAGAAGTAGAAGCGCGACGGATCCACCGCGAGCCGCAGTCCGTGGCCGACGCGCGCCTTCGTGCGCGAGTCGACGCGCGCGGCGAACAGCGCGCGGTCCTGCAGCGAGGCGAGCAGACCGCTGACGTCTTCCTTCTCGTCCGACATCGCGTCCTCGACGACGACCTGCTGCGCGTCCACCTCGAAGAAGACGTACGCGTCGCTGCCGAGCTCCTCGAGCACGTCGACGTGCACGTCGATCTGCGGCAGGTTGGACGGCGCGAACGCGGCGTCCTCGAACGCCTCGGGGCGCACGCCGAAGATGACGTCGCCGTTCGCGCGCTCGTTGCGCGCGCCGTTCAGCGGCACGCGGTAGCGGCCGAACTCGACCGTGTCGCCGACGCGCGCGCGGACGAGGTTCATCGCCGGCGAGCCGATGAATGCCGCGACGAACAGGTTCGTCGGGTTCTCGTAGAGGTGCTGCGGCGCGTCGATCTGCTGCACGCGGCCTTCGCGCATCACCGCGACGCGATGGCCGAGCGTCATCGCCTCGACCTGGTCGTGCGTCACGTACACCGTCGTCACGCCGAGCCGCGCGTGGAGCTGCTGCAGCGACGTGCGCATCGTCACGCGCAGCTTCGCGTCGAGGTTCGAGAGCGGCTCGTCCATCAGGAACGCCTGCGGCTCGCGGATGATCGCGCGCCCCATCGCGACGCGCTGCTGCTGACCGCCCGAGAGCTGCCGCGGGCGGCGGTCGAGCAGGTCCTCGAGACCCAGCATCTTCGCGACCTCTTCCACGCGCCGCTCGCGTTCCGTGCGTGGCACGCGGCGGACGCGCAGCCCGTAGCCGAGGTTCTTGCGCACTGTCATGTGCGGGTAGAGCGCGTAGTTCTGGAAGACCATCGCGAGGTCGCGGGCGCCCGGCGCCGCGCGCGTCATGTCGCGCCCGCCGATCTCGATGCGCCCGGACGTCGCGGTCTCGAGCCCCCCGATCGTGCGCAGGAGCGTCGTCTTCCCGCAGCCGGAAGGGCCGACGAGCACGACGAACTCGCCGTCCTCGATCGTCAGCGACACGTCGTCCACGGCCCGGACCCCGCCGGGATACTCCTTCGTGACGTGGTCGAGGACGATCTCCGCCAAGGCCGCAGAAAATAGCCGCCTGGCGCCGAACCTGCAATCGTTGCCAGACGTCCCCGAGCCTAGACTCAGCCGCTGTGTGGACCGAGATCGAGCCGGACGTGTTCGCCCTGCGCGACACCTGCAACGTCTACGTCCTCCGTTCCGGGAGGGAGGCGACGGCCGTCGACTTCGGCAGCGGCTCGATCCTCGACCGGCTCGGCGAGCTCGGCGTCGAGCGGCTGACGGACGTCGTCCTCACCCACCACCACCGCGACCAGCTCCAGGGGCTGGGCCGCGCGGCCGCGGCCGGCGCCCGGATCTGGGCGCCGCCGGTCGAGGTCGACCTCGTCGCCGAGGTCGACCGGCACTGGCTCGGACGCCCGCTCGACGTCGACTACGACCTGCGCGAGGACCGCTTCTCGCTGCTCGAGCCGGTGCGCGTCGACGGCGTCGTCGAGGAGTACCGCGCCCGCCGCTACGGCGCCGCCGAGCTGTACGCGCTGCCGACGCCCGGCCACACCGTCGGCTCCGTGACGTACCTGGCACAGCGCGGCGACCGGCTGCTCGCGTTCACGGGCGACCTCCTCTACGGCGGAGGGAAGCTGTGGTCGCTCGCGGCGACGCAGTGGTCGTACTCGGGTACCGAGGGCCAGGTTGCGACGAGCATCTCGTGCGCGATCCTCGCCGACCGTCGGCCCGACGTCCTCCTGCCGTCGCACGGCGACCCGATTCGCGACCCGCAGCCGGCGCTCGAGCGCACGCGCGCTCTGCTGCGCGAGCTGATCGACCTGCGCCGCGAGGACCGCTGGGACTTCGACGCGTGGTTTCGCGACCCGTGGCAGGAACTGTCGCCGCACCTGCTGCGCAGCCGCACGACGATCGCCACCTCGTACGCGCTGGTGTCGGAGTCGGGGCACGTCCTGCTCTTCGACTGGGGCTACGACCTGTGGACGGGGTTCCCGGCCGGCGCCGACCGCGCCGCGCGCCGTCCGCTCCTGACGACGCTCGAGGACCTCGACGTCGAGGTCGCGATCCCGACGCACTACCACGACGACCACGTCGCCGGGCTCAACCTGCTGCGCGACGTGCGCGGGACGCAAATATGGATCCCGGAGAACGTCGCGCCGATCCTCGCCGACCCGCACCGGCGCGACCTCCCGTGCCTGTGGTTCGACCCGATCCCGGCCGACCGCACGCTGCCGCTCGGTCGCCCGTTCCGCTGGCGCGAGTACGAGCTGACCGTGCATCCGCTGCCCGGCCACACGCGCTACGCGGCCGCGATCGAATTCGCGGTCGACGGCCGGCGCGTGCTCGTGACCGGCGACCAGCAGACGGGGCCGCCCGTCGTGCACCCGAACTACCAGTACCGCAACCGCTTTTCGATCGACGACTACGTCCACGGCGCGGAGCTCTACGCGTCGCTGAGGCCCGATCTCATCCTCGGCGGCCACTGGCCGCCGCTGGACGTGGACCACTCGGTGCTCGCGCAGCTGCGCGACGACGGCCGGCGTGTCGCCGACCTGCACCGGGCGCTGCTGCCGCTCGACGACGTCGACTTCGGCGCCGAGGGCTTCGCCGCGCGGATCGAGCCGTACCGCTCGAGCGTCGCCGCCGGAACGCCGTTCGAGCTCGAGGTGGAGGTCGCCGCCGGCCCCGCCGTCGTGCGACTCGCCGCGCCCACGGGCTGGACGGTCGAGCCGGAGCACGCGGAGCTCGACGCTCCGGGTCGAGCAGGCTTCCGCGTCACCGCCGCGGGGCCGCCGGCGTGCCGCGTGCGCGTCGCCGCCGACGTGACCGTCGCCGGCGTGCGGTACGGGCAGCAGGCCGAGGCGCTGGTCGACGTCACGTGATCCTCGAAGGACCGGGCTACCGCGTCCGCGTCGCCGCTGACGGCCTCGTCGCCGACCTCGAATCGCCGCGCGGCGAGCGCTGGCTGCGCCTCCGCCCGCTGGCGGCCGTGGACGCGGTCGAGGGCACCGACGAGACGCTCGCCGTCGAGGCGCCGGTGCTCGCGCGCGACGGCGCCGTCGAGGTACGTCGCCGGTCGACCCGCTGGGAGGACGCGCTGGTGCGGCTGGTCGCGGCTCCCGACGGGCTCGAGGTGCGCACGCTCGTTCGCGGCCGCGGCGCGCTCGACACGGTTCGGCTGCTCGCCGTCCGCTCGCTGCTGCCGGGACGTCCGAACGGCCTGCTGCCGAGCGGCAGGTCGTTCGAGCAGCTCTTCACGGCAAGCCCGGAGGACCCGCAGCGAGTGTCGCTGTCGGCGGCAGAGATGTGCGCGCTCGGCGCGGTCGGCGACTCCGAGCCCGGCCGCGGTCACTGGTTCTTCACGCCGCCGCCGCTCTACCTCGCCCTGGGCCACGTCGGCATCTCGCTGCTCGCGCCCGTCGAGGCGCTCCGGTTCCCGCAGCTCGTCTACGAGGGACGCGACGGCGCGTTCGCGCTCGCGCTCGAGTACGAGGGGCACACGGCCGTCGACGGCGAGTTCGAGGCGCCGGTGATCCTGCTCACGCCGCAGACGCAGGACCTCTACGCGGGAATCCGCGCCTACCGCACCAGCCTCGTCGCGCGCGGTCTCGCGCCGCCGCCAGCGCCGCGTCGGCGTCCGGCGTGGTGGAGCGAGCCGATCTTCTGCGGCTGGGGCGCGCAGTGCGCGTCGGCGCGTGAGCAGGGGGGCGCGGCGGCCGACTTCGCGACGCAGCGCGCGTACGACGGCTACCTCGCGGCGCTCGAACGCGAGGGGGTCGTGCCGGGAACGGTCGTGCTCGACGACAAGTGGCAGACCACGTATGGGCGCAACGAGCCCGACACCGCCAAGTGGCCGGACCTGCGCGCGTGGATCGCAGCGCGGCACGAGCGCAGGCAGCGGGTCCTGCTCTGGTGGAAGGCGTGGGACGCGGAGGGCCTGCCCGCGGAGCTGTGCGTGCGCAACGCCGCCGGCAGGCCGCTCGGGTTCGATCCGGCGCACGAACGTACGCGCGCGGAGCTCACGGAGATGGTCGCGCGGCTGCTCGGGCCGGACGGCCTCGACGCGGACGGGCTCAAGATCGACTTCACGGCGCGCACGCCGACCGGTTACGCGGCGACGAGCGCGTCGGGCTCGTGGGGGATCGCGCTGCTCCACGAGCTGCTGCGCGTCGTGCACGGCGCGGCCAAGGCGGCGAAGCCGGACGCGCTGCTCGTGACGCAGACGCCGCATCCATCCTTCGTCGACGTCGCCGACATGATCCGGCTCAACGACATGCTCCGGCTCGACGACGAGACGCAGCCGGACTCGGTCGTCCCGCAGATGCGCCACCGCGCGCGGATCGTCCACGCGGCGTGTCCGGAGCTCCTCGTCGACACGGACGACTGGGCGGCGCCGAACCTGGCCGCGTGGCGCGAGTACCTGCACGAAAAGCCACTACTCGGCGTTCCGGCGCTGTATTACGCTGACAAGCTGGACAGGTCCGGAGAGGGCTTCGGGCCGGAGGAGTACCGGGCGTTGAGGGAGACATGGTCCGAGTGGCGGGTCGGTGAGCGGTGAGCGTCGAGCCGCTGCGTAACGAGCCGCAGCCGATCACGCTTGCGGACATCGCGCGGGAGGCCGGGACGTCGCCCTCGACGGCCTCGCGCGCGTTGAGCGGACGCGGGTACGTCGCGGCCGACGTGCGCGAGCGCCTAATTGAGGCGGCCGAGCGGCTCGGCTACGTACCCGATGCGTCGGCCCGCACGCTGAAGCAGAAGACGAGCCGGGTCGTCGGCGTCGTCGTCTCCGACCTCGACAACCACTTCTACGGCGGCCTCGCCGCCGGAATCGAGCAGACGCTGCGCGAGGCGGACTACCGGATGATGCTGGTCGGAGACAACAGCGAGAGCTCCGAAGAGAACGCGGCGGTGCGCACCTTCCTTGCGATGCGGACGCCGGGCGTGATCCTGACGCCGGTCGGCAGCGACGCGACCAGCCTGCTCGTGCGACGCGGCGTGCCGGTCGTCGAGGTCGACCGGCGGCTCGCGACGGTGCCGTGCGACGCCGTCGTGGTCGACAACGTCCGCGGCGCGCGCGAGGCGGTCGAGCACCTGATCGGCTTCGGACACCGGCGGATCGCGCTGCTCGTGGTCGACACGGACTGGACGAGCGACGTCGGCCGCCTCGCCGGCTACCGCGAGGCGCACGCCGCCGCGGGCGTCCCGGTCGACGAGGAGCTCATCCTGCGCTTCCCGTTCCACGACCCGGCCGGCGAGCGGCGGATCGCCGCGCTGCTCGAGCGGAGCGCCCCGACCGCGATCTTCGCCGCGAACAACCTGCTCGCCGAGCAGGCGTGGCGCGTCCTGCGCGCGCGCGGCCTGGCGCTCCCGACCGACATCTCGCTCGTCGGCTTCGACGACGTCCAGTGGACCGAGATGGTCAGCCCCGGGATCACGACCGTCTCGCAGCCGACGATCGAGCTCGGGCGCCGCGCGGCCGCGCTACTCCTGCGCCGGATCGCGCAGCCGGCGACGGCGACGACGGTCGAGCTCCTGCAGCCGCAGCTCGTGGTGCGCGGCTCGACCGGTCCGGCGCCGGCCGGCCGCCCCTAACAAAAACCGCGATCGGAAGTCCTTGAAGTCGAGTGGGCCGTGTGGTTACGTTCCCACAACCTTGTGGTGACGTTGCCACACGGCGGTGACAACTGGGGGCTTCGGCCCCATGGCTTTGGGGGTGTTCATGTGGCGTAGGTGGAAAGCGATCGGCGTACTAGCCGTCGCTGCGGTCGTGGCGGCGGTCGCCGTCGCGGCTGCTGCTGCACATTCCGACAGGACGCACCTGTCGGGAACGCTCAACATCATGGGATTCGGGACGAACGGCGACGACGTCGCGATGAACCGCTTCCACATCGCGCAGAAGGCGATCGCGCCGGTGAAGGTCAACGCTCCGAACGGCGGGTTCAACGAGCAGCAGTTCCTCGCCGACCTCGCGTCGAAGCAGGTGCCAGACCTCGTCTACTGGGATCGCTCGTACGTCGGTACGTACGCGGCGAAGGGCGCGCTGATGCCGCTCACGAGCTGCATCAAGAAGGACCACATCGACCTGAGCCAGTACCGCCAGGCGGCGCTGGCGCCGGTCACCTACAAGGGCGTCGTCTACGGCATCCCCGAGTTCTTCGACGTGCGGACGATCATCGTCGACACGCAGGTCGCCGACCAGTCGGGCGTCACCGGCAAGATGCTCAACACGCAGCACCTCGCGACGTTGAAGCAGGCGGCGCTCAAGATGTACCGCCACAACGGCGGCCAGGTGACGCGCATCGGCTTCGATCCGAAGCTGCCGGAGTTCTTCCCGCTGTGGGCGAAGATCTTCGGGGTCGACATCCTGAGCAAGGACGGCCTGCACCCGCACCTGAACGACCCGCGGGCGATCGCCGCGCTGACGTACGCGAACAGCCTGATCCAGGCGCAGGGCGGCTACAACGCGTTCCTCTCGTTCCGCAACACCTGGGACTTCTTCGGGAGTGACAACCAGGTCGCGAAGAACCAGATCGGCGCGTGGCCGATGGAGGAGTGGTACTACAACGTGCTCGCCTCGTCGTCGCCGACGGTGAGCGTCGCGGCGATCCCGGTTCGCAACCACATCGGCGGGATCATCAACTACTCGACCGGCTCCGCGTGGTCGATCCCGAAGGGGGCGAAGAACCCGGCCGCGGCGTGCGCGTGGATGAAGGCGATGACGGCGACCAAGACGTGGGTCACGGTCGCGAACATCCGCAAGGCGAACTACGCGAAGAAGCACCAGTACTGGACGGGGCTCTTCACGGCGAACTCCAAGGCGGATGCCGTCATCAACAAGCCGACCGCCGGCGAGCCGAAGCAGTGGTCGAGCATCATCAACACGGTCGAGCACGCCGAGCGGTATTCGTTCGCGCTGCCGGCGTCGCCCGCGAGCGCGCAGTTCAACACCGCGTGGACGAACGCGGTGAACCGCGTGCTTCAGGGTCAGCAGTCGCCGAAGCAGGCGCTCGACCAGGCGCAGAAGGAAGCGGTCGCGGCGATCAAGGCCGCGAAGAAGTAGGCTCACGCGGCAGCCTTTGGCGACCGCAGCAACACGGATCGCGACAGCGCCGGGCCCTGGCTCCAGGGCTCGGCGCTGGCTGTCGGCGTTCAGGGAACGCGACACCTGGTGGGCGTACGGGTTCCTGACGCCGTGGCTCTTCGGCTTCGTCGTCTTCACCGCCGGGCCGATGGTGGCGAGCGCCGTGCTCTCCTTCACGAACTACAGCGTCGTCGCGCCCACGCAGGGCGTCGGCCTCGCGAACTATCGCGCAATCGCGAACGACCCGTACGTCCTGCTGTCGCTCAAGAACACGCTCGAGATGACGGCGATGTACGTGCCGCTCGAGATGTGCCTCGCGCTGCTCTTCGCGAGCATGCTCGCCCGCATCACGCGCCTGGACGGCTTCTTCCGCACGATCTTCTACCTGCCGGTGATGACGCCGGCAGTCGCCATCGGAAGCATGTACCTGCTCATGTTCAACGGCCCCTACGGGCTCGTCGACCAGTTCCTGCACATCCTTCACCTTCCCGAGCCGTACTGGCTGACCGATCCGAAGTGGATCAAGCCCGGGATCGCGGCCATGCTCGTGTGGCAGGTCGGCGGCAACACGGTGCTCTATCTCGCGGCGATCAAGAACGTGCCGCAGCACCTGTACGAGGCGGCCGCGATCGACGGCGCGTCGGCGTGGCGCCGCTTCAAGGACGTGACGCTGCCGATGATCAGCCCGACGCTCTTCTTCACGTTCATCATCCTCACGATCTACGGGCTGCAGGTCTTCGACCAGATCTACACCGCGTTCTACAACCCGAGCAACGCGAAGATCGCACCGGAGCAGTCGCTGATGTACGTGATCTACCTGTTCCAGCAGGCGTTCTCGTACCTGCACATGGGCTTCGCGTCGGCGCTCGCGTGGATGCTCTTCGGGATCATCATGGTCATCACAGCGATCCAGATCGTCGTGAGCAGGCGCCTCGTCTACTACGAGGGTGAGTCGCGGTGAGCGGCGTCGCGTCGGAGCGCGCCGGCGTTCAGACGCCGGACATCCCGCCGGTCTATCCGGTGACGCCCGGCCCGGCGTGGTACCGGTGGCAGCGCGGCGTCTCGTGGGCGAAGCAGGTGCCGTTCCTGATCCTGCTCGCCGGCTTCAGCGTCCTCTTCGTCTACCCGTTCCTGTGGCTGATCAGCGCGTCGCTGAAGCCGCGCTCGGACGTCTTCAACAACGTCCTCATTCCGCAGCACTGGCGGTTCTACAACTACGTCGAGATCTGGCACGCGGCGCCGTTCCTGCGCTGGTTCTTCAACAGCGCGTACATCACGCTGCTCGCGGCCGTGCTCGTCACGTTCGCGAGCGCCCTGACGGCGTTCGCGTTCGCGTACTTCCGGTTCCCGCTCCGCAACCTGCTCTTCGGCTGCGTGCTCGCCACGATGATGCTGCCGGGGGTCGTGACGATGATCCCCGTCTACCTGATCTGGCACCACATCGGGCTGTCGAGCTCGCAGATCCCGTTGTGGGCTCCCAACCTGTTCGGCAGCGCGTTCTACATCTTCCTGCAGCGGCAGTTCTTCCTCGGCATCCCGCGCGAGTACTTCGAGGCGGCGCGGATGGACGGCGACAACTACCTGACGATGTTCTGGCGGATCGCGCTCCCGCTCGCGAAGCCGGCGCTGATCGTGACGTTCCTGTTCGAGTTCAAGGCGAAGTGGATGGACCTGATGACGCCGCTCATCTACCTGCACAGCTACCACTCGTACACCGTGCCGCTCGGCCTGTACGTCCTGCTCGGCGTCTACTCGCCCGCGGCGGGAGGCAACGGCGACTACGAGCTGATCATGGCCGCGCTCGTGCTCTCGACGCTCCCGATGCTGCTCATCTTCGCGTTCGGCCAGCGCTACTTCGTGCGCGGGATCACGCTGCAGGGCCGCAAGGGCTAGGTCGTTGGCCGCGGGGGGCCGGACACCCGTCCTGGGGCTCGACATCGGCGGCACGAAGCTCGCCGCCGGCGTCGTCGACGAGAGCGGGGGCGTGCATTCGTTCGTCGTGCGGCCGAGCCGCACCGACCTCGGCGTCGACGCCGTGCTCGCCGACCTGTTCGCGCTCGGCCGGGACGCGGTTGAGCGCTCCGGGATCGAGTGGGACGAGATCGACGCGGTCGGCGTCGGCTGCGGAGGCCCGCTCGACGCGGAGCGCGGCATCGTGCTCGCGCCGCCGCACCTGCCCGGCTGGCGCGACGTGCCGGTGAAGGCGCTCGCCGAGCGCGAATACGACCGACCCGTGCTGCTCGAGAACGACGCGACGGCGGCCGCCGAGGGCGAGCACCGCTGGGGCGCGGGCGCCGGTACGCGCAACATGGTCTACCTGACGCTCTCGACCGGCGTCGGCGGCGGCGTCGTCGTCGACGGCCGCCTCTACCGCGGGTCGAGCGGGAACGGCGGCGAGCTCGGGCACGTGACGGTCGACTGGCACGGACGCCTCTGCAAGGGCTGCGGGCGCCGCGGCTGCCTGGAGGCGTACGTCTCGGGGACGTCGATCGCAGAGCGTGCGCAGGAGGCGGGCCTCTCGCTCGGCACGGCGGAGGACGTCTCGGCGGCGGCGCGCGCCGACGACGCGGGCGCGGCCGCGGTCTGGGACGAGACCGTCGACGCGCTCGCCTGCGGCGTCATCTCGATCGTGAACCTGTTCGAGCCGGAGCTCGTTGTGATCGGCGGAGGCGTCACGCGTTCCGGCGAGTTCCTGATCGGGCCGGTGCGCGAGGCGGTGCGCGCGCAGGCGATGCGGCCGGCCGGCGACGGCGTCGACGTCGTGCTGAGCGCCTTCGGCGACCGCGTCGGCGTCGTCGGCGCCGCGGCGATCGTCTACGGCCGCGCCGAGCTCGCGAACGTCGTTGCGAATGGCTGACGCGAGCGGGGTCAGACCCGGGTCAGACCTCGCCGCCCGCGCGGCGCTCGCCGAGCATGCCGCGCTCGTCGGCCGGCTGGACGAGCTCCTTCCGCACGCGGCCGACGCGGCCGCGGCCGTGATCCGCTGCTACGAGCGCGGCGGCCGGGTCTACACGTTCGGGAACGGCGGCAGCGCGGCGGACTCGCTCCACTTCGCGGAGGAGCTGGTCGCGCGCTTCCGGCGCGAGCGGCGCCCGCTGCCCGCGCAGTCGCTCGCCGCCGACCCGACGGTGCTGACGTGCATCGCGAACGACTTCGACTACGAGTCGCTGTTCGAGCGTCAGGTGCGCGCGTTCGTGCGCGCCGGCGACGTCGCCGTCGGGTTCACGACGAGCGGCCGCTCCGCAAACGTCGTCCGCGCGCTCGCCGCCGCGCGCGAGCTCGGCGCGACGACGATCGTGTTCGCGGGCGGAGCGGGGGCGCCGGCGTCCGACCACGCCGACCATCTCCTGCTCGTCCCGTCGGAGTCGACCGCGCGCGTCCAGGAGATACACGTGCTCCTGCTGCACCTGATCCTCGACACCGTCGACGAATGGGCGGCGCGATGACGGCGCGGATCGTGCACATGATCGGCAACGCGCACATCGATCCCGTGTGGCTTTGGCAGTGGCCCGAGGGCTACCAGGAGGTGCGCGCGACGTTCCACTCGGCACTCGACCGGATGGACGAGAACCCCGACTTCGTCTTCACGCACACGTCGGTGCTCTTCCTGCAGTGGGCGAAGGAGAGCGACCCGGAGCTGTTCGAGCGGATCCGTGCGCGCGTCGCGGAAGGGCGCTGGCAGGTGGTCGGCGGCTGGTGGATCGAGCCGGACTGCAACATCCCGGGCGGGGAGTCGTTCGTCCGCCAGGGGCTCTACGGCCAGCGCTGGCTGCGCCGGCACCTCGGCATCGTGGCCACGACCGGCGCCAACCTCGACTCCTTCGGGCACAACGCGACGCTGCCGCAGATCCTCGCGCGGAGCGGCATGGACTCGTACGTGTTCCTGCGGCCGAAGCCGGAGGAGAACTCCGACGTGCCGCGCGGCCTGTTCCGCTGGGAGGCGGCCGACGGCTCGTCCGTGACCGCGTACCGCATCCCGCACGAGTACCTATCGCCGGCCGACGACGTCGGCGACCACGTGGAGAAGTCCCTGGCGACGCTGCCCGGGGAGCTCGACGAGCTGGCGGTCTTCTACGGCGTCGGCAACCACGGCGGCGGGCCGACGCGCGCGAACCTCCGCTCGATCGCGGAGCTGGACGGCCGCGACGGGACGCGCCTGCGGCTGAGCTCGCTGCGCGCGTTCTTCGACGCCGTCGACGGGCGCGAGCTGCCCACCTGGCGCGGCGAGCTGCAGTACCACGCTCCCGGCTGCTACACGACGCACTCGGGGATCAAGCGCTGGAACCGGCGCGCGGAGCAGCTGCTGCAGCGCGCCGAGAAGTGGAGCGTCGTCGCCGACGCGCTCGGCGTGCAGCCGTACCCGGCGCGTGAGCTCGCCGAGGCGTGGCGGCTGCTGCTCTTCAACCAGTTCCACGACACGCTCGCGGGCACGTCGATCGAGCCGGCGTACGTCGACGCGCGCGACCAGATCGGCCATGCGACGTCCCTCGCCTCGCTGGCGTTCAACCGCGCGGTGCAGTCGATAGCGCGCGGCGTTTCGATCCCCCACGACGAGTCGACGCGGCCGCTGATCGTCTTCAACCCGCACCCGTGGCGGCTGCGCGAGGACGTCGAGCTCGAGTACAACTGGCTGACGGCCGCGGGCGTGCACCTCGAGGACGGCGACGGTGCCGAGGTGCCGCTGCAGCAGACGCGCTCGCTGACGACGATGTCGAGCAACCGCGCGCGCCTCGTGTTCCCCGCCGACATCCCGCCGCTCGGCTACCGCGTCTACGCCATCCGCACCGGCGAGACGGAGGCGCGCACCGGAGCGGCGCGCGCGACCGGCACGCAGATCGAGAACGAGCACGTGCTGCTCGAGCTCGACCCCGCAAGCGGGCGGATCGTGCGGCTGGTGCACAAGCCGAGCGGCGCGGACCTCGCCGCGCCCGGCGCGCACGCGGTCGTCGTCGACGACGTCTCCGACACGTGGGGACACGACGTGACCGCGTACGACGCCGAGGTCGGCGAGTTCGAGTGCGCCTCGGTGCGGCTCGTCGAGGACGGCCCGGTGCGCGCGATGCTGCGCGTCGAGAGCCGCTACGGCGACTCGCTGCTGCGCGAGGACTACGTCCTCGGCGCCGCAGCCACGTATGTGGACGTGAACGTGGTGCTCGACTGGCACGAACGCCTGAAGCTGCTGAAGCTGCGCTACCCGACGACGATCGAGGACGCGACCTCGACGTTCGAGGTGCCGTACGGCCATCTCGTCCGCCCGGCGAACGGACACGAGGAGTCGGCCCAGTCATGGGTGGACGTCTCCGGCGCCGGAGGCGGGCTGGCGGTGCTCGTCGACGCGAAGGGCGGCTACGACGTCCGGGGCGCCGACGTCGGCGTCAGCGCCGTGCGCTCACCGGTCTGGGCATGGCACGACCCGCGCAAGCTCGAGCCGGACGGCGAGTTCGAGTACATGGACCAGGGCCGTCAGCGGTTCCGCGTCCGGCTCGTGCCGCACGCGGGCGACTGGCGCGCGGCCGGCGTCGTGCGGCTGGCGGCCGAGCTGAACCAGCCGGCGTTCGCGCTGCTCGAGAGCTTCCACGACGGCCCGCTGCCGGCGCAGCGCTCGTTCGCCGACGACGGCGGCGGCGAGGTCGTCATGACCGTGCTGAAGGCGGCCGAGGACGGCTGCGGCTACGTCGTCCGCGCCTACGAGAGCGCCGGCCGTGACGTCGACGCGCACATCGAGCTGCCGCTGCTCGGCCGCGCGATCCACGCCCGCTTCGGAGCGAACGAGATCAAGACGTTCTTCGTCCCCCGCGATGGCGACGCGCCGGTACGCGAGACCAACCTGCTCGAGTGGTGAAGCGGTCGCTTGACGGCGACGGCTGGCAGCTGCGCGCGTGCCTCGGCGACGAGTGGCGCTGGCACGCCGGTCCCGCGAAGTCGTGGGACGCGCCCGGCTGGCTGCCCGCGCGCGTCCCCGGCAGCGTGCTCGACGACCTCGTGCGCGCCGGCGAGGCGCCGAGTCCGTACCACGAGCGCGACAGCCGCGCCTGCGAGTGGGTCTCGCAGCGGGCATGGCTGTACCGCCGCCGCGTCGTGCTCGACGCGCCGCTGCTGCGGTTCGGCGGCGTCGACCACGCCTGTACCGTGCTCCTCGACGGCGAGGTGGTCGCGGAGCACGAAGGGATGTTCACGCCGTTCGAGGTCGGCGTGCATGTGCGCGCCGACGGCCGCGAGCACCTTCTCGCCGTCGTCGTCCACCCGGCACCGCGCAGCGAGCCGCAGGTCGGGCGCACGAGCCGGGTGCGCGTGCACAAGGCGCGGATGGACTACGGCTGGGACTTCTGCCCGCGGCTCGTCCACCAGGGCATCTGGCGCTCCGTCGACCTTGTCGACGCAGCCGAGCGCCTCCCGCTCGTGCAGCTGCGGGACGGCGTCGGTACCGTCGAGGTCGCCGGCGAGGTCGTCCTGCGCGTCGAGCAGCCCGACCTGTGGTGGCCGAGCGGGATGGGCGAGCAGCGGCTCTACGACGCCGGCGGCTTCGCCGTCGGTTTCCGCACGGTCGAGCTCGACGGCTACCGATTCGTCGTCAACGGCGTCCCGATGTACGTCAGGGGCTGGAACTGGTGCCCGCTCGACCCGCTGTACGGTGTCCCGCGGCCGGCGAAGCTCGAGCGGCTGCTGCGCCTCGCGCGGAACGCGAACGTCAACGTGCTGCGCGTCTGGGGCGGCGGGCTGATCGAGTCGACGGAGTTCTACGAGCTCTGCGACCGCTTCGGCATCCTCGTCTGGCAGGAGTTCTCGCAGTCGAGCAGTGGGATCGAGAGCGTCCCGGCCGCCGACGACGAGTTCGTCGAGCTGATGCGCCGCGAGGCGCGCGAGATCGTCCCGCGCCGCCGGCGGCATCCGTCGCTCGCGCTCTGGTGCGGCGGCAACGAGCTCGCGCGGCGCGCCGAAGGCCGGGACGACGTGCCGCTCGACGACTCGCATCCGGTGCTGGGCGCGCTGCGGGGCGTCGTCCGCGAGCTCGACCCGAACCGCGCCTGGCTGCCGACGTCGCCGTCGGGCCCGCGCTTCCTCAACCGGCTCGACGTGATCGAGCAGGACCCGGACGGCCTGCACGACGTGCACGGGCCGTGGGAGCACCAGGGGCTGCGCGACCAGTACCGCCTCTACGACGCGGGCACGGCGATCCTGCACAGCGAGTTCGGCGTGGAGGGGATGGCGAACCGCGCCGCGATCGAGGAGCTGGTCGACGAGCAGCACCGCTGGCCCGCCGACCGCACCAATCCCGTCTACGAGCATCTCGGCGCGTGGTGGAACAACGCACCGCTCGTGCAGGAGTGCTTCGGCGGGCGCATCGACGACCTCGACACGCTGCGGCGCGCGTCCCAGTGGCTGCAGTACGACGGCCTCCGCTACGCCGTAGAGGCGAACATGCGCCGCGCCCGCTCCGCCGGCGTGCTGCCGTGGCAGTTCGCCGAGTCGTTCCCGAACGCGTGGTGCACGTCCGCCGTCGACTGGCACGCGCAGCCGAAGCCCGCGTACTGGGGCGTCGCGCGCGCGTACCGTCCAGGCCATCCGAGCGCGCAGTTCGCGACGTGCGCGTGGGGCGGCATGCGCGAGGTGCGCGCGCGGATCCACGGCGACGCGACCGCGCGGCTCGTCCGCCTCGACGGCGCCGTCGTGGCCGAAGCGCGCGGCGAGATCGCGGGGCCGCTCGCCGAGCTCGGCGACGTCTTCGTGCTCGACCTCGAGGGGCGCAACCGCTACGTCATGACCGCCGCGGAGACGCTCGCGCCGCTCCTCGACCTGCCCGTCGCCGCGCTGGCGGTCGAGCACGCGGGAGCGGGCCGCCTGCGCGCGCGCAACGACGGTTCGGTCGCGGCGCTCGGGATCGTGCTCGAGGGCTCGCCGGAGACGTTCTTCTCCGACAACGTGCTCGACCTGCTGCCGGGCGAGACGCGCGAGATCGAGTACGAGGGGGCGTTCGTGCGCGCGGAGGGCTGGAATGCCGTTGCGGCTTAGCGCGCTGGCGCCGGATGGGTCGTCCGTCGACGGCTTCTCGTTCGACGGCAACGCCGCCACCTGGACGGGGACGCGCGACGTCGAGGCGGGGATTCGCGTCGAGCTCGAGCTTCCGGCCGTCGACGACCCGGCCTGGCTCGTCCCCGGCGTCTTCTACGGCGTGAACCGCGTCGAGTCGTGCACGCGCATCTACCCGCGCTACACGCCGGACCGCGTCGACGTCGAGCGGATGGAGTCCGACGCGTGGTCGTTCCGCGCGGACCGCTGCGCGACGCCGGCGGTGCTCACCGCCGGCGCCGGCCTCGTGACGACGGAGACGAGCCCGATCGGCCCGGCAGGCCTCGGGTTCGCGCAGCGCGGCACGACGCGCCGCATCTGGCTCGACTTCCCGTTCCGCGAGGAGCCGCTGCGCTACGACGGCTCGAACGTGCCCGCGCCGCCCGACGTGCGCACCCACCGCTGGCGGCCGGGGGAGCGCGCCGAGCTGGCGTTCACCGTGCTCGACCACGGCGACCACGCGCGCCTGCTCCGCTCGCTCGCGCGCGCGCCCGCCGACGCGGCCTGGGTCGGCGTCGAGGAGGCGGCGGCGCTCGCGGCCTGGGGGCTCCGCCGCTGGCACTACCGCGACGACCCGCCGCGGCTCGTCGAGACGGCGGCGTTCGACCGTGACGCCTTCGGCTCCTTCGGCGACCGCGACGCGATGCACGTCGCGTGGGTGAGCGGCGCGCCGTACGCCTACGCGCTGCTGCGGCACGGGCGCCGCGTCGGCGACGCCGGCCACGTCGCCGCCGCCGAGGCCGTCCTCGACCACATCGCGGCCAACCTGACGCCCGCCGGCACGTACTGGGCGCAGTGGACGAGCACGCGCGGGTGGACCGGCGGCTGGCACCGCGACGCACACCGCCTGCACGCGCGCACGGTGGCCGACGCGGCCACCTTCATGCTGCGCGCGGGCGGTCGCTGGACCGAGTCGGCGTTGTCGAACGTGCGCGTCGCGCTGCGTTCGCAACGCGACGACGGCGCGCTCGCGGCGGCGCTCGACGCGCGCACGGGCGACGCGGTCACGTACGAGGGCAGCGCCGGCATGGCCTGGATCCCCGCGTTCGTCGCCGCCGGCGAGCTGGAGGCGGCGCGGCGCGCCGGCGCCTACTACGCGGGGTTCCGCCACTGGTACGGCGCGCCGGAAGATGTCGACCTCGCGCCGACGTCCGAGGACGGCTACGTCGCCGTGATGGCGTTCGTCGCTCTCGAGGACTGGGAGACGGCGCGTCGCGCGGCGGACTGGCTGCTGACGTTCCGCTACACGTACGACGTCTCCTTCTCGGAGCGGACGCTGCTCGGCCGCTACGGCTTCCGCACGCGCGGCGCCGACCAGGCGTCGCCGGCGAACCAGCATCTGCACGCGTTCGGGCTCGTGTGCCTGCCGGAGATGCTCAGGCTCGCCGAGGTGACGGGCGACGAGCTCTACCGGCGCACGACGGTGGAGAACCTCTCCTGCTTCCGCCAATTCATCGCGCGCGAGGACGGCGACTTCGACGCGTGGCGCGGCATGGCGCCGGAGCGCTACTACCAGACCGACTGCTTCCAGGCGAAGGGGATGCTCGGCACGCTCTCGCACGCGTGGTCGGTCGGGATGCTGCTGCTCGCCTGCGAGGACGCGCTGGAGCTCGGCCTGCGTTGAGGTTCCCGGACGGCTTCCTCTGGGGCGTCGCGACGTCGGCCTACCAGGTGGAAGGCGCAGTCGACGTCGACGGCCGCGGCCTCTCGATCTGGGACACGTTCTCGCACACGCCGGGCAAGACCGCCAACGGCGACACCGGCGACGTCGCCTGCGACCACTACCACCGCTGGGAGTCGGACCTCGACCTGATCGCGTCGCTCGGCGCGAACGCCTACCGCTTCTCGATCGCGTGGCCGCGCCTGTTCCCGGACGGCGTCCACCGCCAGCGGCGCGGCTTCGACCACTACGACCGCCTGGTCGACGGTCTGCTCGCGCGCGGCGTCGAGCCGGTCGTGACCCTCTACCACTGGGACCTGCCGCAGGCGCTCGAGGACGTCGGCGGCTGGCGCGTGCGCGAGACGACCGAGCGCTTCGTCGAGTACGCGGCGGCGTGCTTCGACGCGTACGGCGACCGCGTGACGTACTGGCTGACGATCAACGAGCCGTGGATCGTCGGGCTGCTCGGCTACCTCGTCGGCCTGCACGCGCCCGGATACGACGGCGACCTGCTCGGCGAGGTGACGGTGTTCCACCACCTTCTGCTCGCGCACGGCCGCGCGGTGCAGGAGTTCCGCCGCAGCGGCCGCGGCGGCCGGATCGGGATCGCGCCGAATCTCATCCCGCACTACCCGGCCTCCGACAGCGCGGCCGACGCGGAGATGGCGTGGGCGTCCGACGGCTACGTGAACCGCTGGTTCCTCGACGCCATCTTCCGCGGGACCTATCCGGACGACCAGCGCACCCGGTTCGAGGAGCGCGTCGGGCCGCTCGCGTTCGTGCGGGAGGGCGACCTCGCGACGATCTCCGAGCCGATCGACTACCTCGGCATCAACTACTACTCCCCGCGCTGGATCGAGGCTGCGCCCGGCGACCGTCCGTGGCCGTGGCGCGTCGTCGTGCCGGAGAGCGTGGGGACGACCGGCGGCTTCACCGCCGGCGTCCCGCAGACGGAGGCGGGCACCCCGATTTACCCGCGCGGCCTCGTCGACCTGCTCGTGCGGGTCCGCGACGACTACGGCGACGTACCGATCATGATCACCGAGAACGGCGCCGTCCTCGCCGAGCCGGTGCACGACGAGCGGCGGGTGGCGTTCCTGCGCGACCACGTTGCCGCCCTCCACGAGGCGATCGAGCTCGGTGTACCTGCGATCGGCTACTGCTACTGGTCGCTGATGGACAACTTCGAGTGGGCGCTCGGGTACGCGCAACGGTTCGGCCTCGTGCACGTCGACTACGACACGCTCGAGCGCACCGTCAAGGACAGCGGGCGGGAGTTCGCGAGAATCGCGAAGGCGAACGGGCTGTGAAGCTCTGCGTCGTCGGCGCAGGGTCGACGTACACGCCCGAGCTCGTCGACGGGCTCGTCCGCATGCGCGACCTCCTGCCGGTGGAACAGCTTGCCTTCGTCGACACCGACGAGCGCCGGCTCGAGATCCTGACGGCGATGACGCGGCGGATGCTCGCGCGCGGCGGCGCGCGCATCGAGGTCGCGCCGACGACCCGGCTCGAGGAGGCGGCCGAGGGCGCCGCCGCGGTTCTCGTCCAGCTGCGCGTCGGCGGGCAGGCGGCGCGGATCGTCGACGACTCGCTGCCGCTGCGCTGCGGCTGCATCGGGCAGGAGACGACCGGCTTCGGCGGGCTGGCCAAGGCGCTGCGCACCGTGCCGGTCGTGCTCGAGCTCGCCGAGCGCGCGCGCCGCGTCGCGCCGGACGCGTGGATCGTCGACTTCACGAACCCCGTCGGGATCGTCACGAAGGCGCTGCTCGACGCCGGCCACAAGGCGATTGGGCTGTGCAGCGCGGCAATGGTCTTCCAGCGGCACTTCGCCAAGGTGCTGGACGTGCCGCCGGAGACGGTCGAGCTCGATCACGTCGGCCTCAACCACCTGACGTGGGAGCTCGGCGTGCGCGTATCCGGCCGCGAGCTGTTGCCGGAGCTGACGACCACGTACGTTGACCGCGTCGCGCCCGCGGCGGGGCTTCCGCCGGAACTCGTGCGGCGTCTCGGCGTCGTCCCGTCGTACTACCTGCACTACTTCTGGGACCACGACGAGCTCGTCGAGCACGCACGCACGCACGAGTCGCGTGCCGAGGAGGTGCGGGCGATCGAGGCGGAGCTGCTCCATCTGTACGAGGACGAGGCCGTCGACGAGAAGCCGGAGCTGCTCGGCCGCCGCGGCGGTGCGTTCTACTCGGACGCCGCGGTCGAGCTGATGGCGTCGCTGCTCGGCACGAGCACCGCCGATCGCCACGTCGTCAACGTGCGCAACCGCGGCACGCTGCCATTCCTCGCCGACGACGCGGTCGTCGAGGTGCCGGCGCGCGTGCGGCCCGGGGCGGTCGAGCCGCTGCCGGTGCCGCAGCTCGAGCCGACGTACCGGGGCCTCGTCGCGCACGTGTCGGCCTACGAGGAGCTCGCGCTCGAGGCGGCGCTGCACGGCGGGCGCGAGCGCGTCTTCCGCGCGCTGCTCGCGCATCCGCTCGTCGGCCAGACGCGGCAGGCGGACGCGCTCACCGACCTGCTGCTCGAGGCGAACGCGAAGTACCTGCCGTGGGCGTCGGCGTGATCCTCGGCGTGGACGGCGGCAACTCGAAGACGGAGCTGCTCGCGGCCTCCGTCGACGGCGAGCTGCTCGCGCTGGTGCGCGGCGGCGGCTCGAACTCGCACGCCGTCGGCGCCGAGGGGACGGCAGAGGTGATCGCCGGCCTGCTCGCAGACGCGCGCGTCGAGACGCCGGTCGACGCGGCCGTCTTCTTCCTCTGCGGCGCGGACGTGCCCGGCGACGTCGCGGAGCTGGAGGCGGCGGTCGCCGCGCGGCGCTGGGCTCGGCGCGCGCGCGTCGACAACGACACGTTCGCGCTGCTCCGCGCGGGCAGCGAATCCGAAGTCGCCGTCGCCGTCATCTGCGGGTCGGGGATCAACTGCGTGGGCCGCGCCGGAGCGCGCGTCGTCCGGTACCCGTCGCTCGGCTGGGAGACCGGAGACTGGGGCGGCAGCGAGATGCTGGGGCGCGAGGCGGTCTTCCTCGCCGCGCGCGCCGAGGACGGCCGCGGCGCGCCGACCGAGCTCGTCGAGATCGTGCGCTCGCACTTCGCCGCCGCGACGGTCGCGGAGCTCGGCGCCGACGTCCACTACCGGCGGCGGTCGCAGTCGTCGCTCGGGGAGCTGGCGCCGCTCGTCGTCGAGGCCGCCGCGCGCGACGCGACCGCCGGCGCGCTCGTCGCGCGCCTCGCGCGCGAGGTCGCGCTGATGGTCGAGCGGGCGTTCCGCGACCTCGGCGTCGACGAGGGCGACGTCGTGCTCGGCGGCGGCATGCTGGCGTCCGGCGCAGGACCGCTGCACGACGCCGTCCTCGCCGCACTGCCGGACGGTGCGCAGCCCGTCGTCCTGCGCGACCCACCCGTGCTCGGCGCCGCACTCGCGGCGCTCGACGACGTCGGCGCGGACGAGGCGGCGAAGCGGCGCCTGCGCGAGGCCGTGCGTGCCGGCTGAGGTGCTCGTCTACCGCGACGCAGGCGCGCTGGCGGACGCGCTCGCCGACGAGATCGTCGCGCGCCACGACGCGGGCGACGGGCCGTTCCTGCTCGGCTGCCCGGGCGGCCGCAGCCTGCGCCCGACGTACGCCGCGCTCGCGCGGCGCCCGCGGCTCGCACGCCTCGTCGTCGTGATGATGGACGAGTACGTCGGCGCACCCGCAGACGCGCATTACAGCTGCGCCCGCTTCGCACGCGAGGAGATCGCCGCGCCGCTCGGCGTGCCGCCCGAGCGCGTCTGGCTCCCGGAGGCAGCCGATCCGGCGGCCTACGACGACCGCATCGCCCGCGCCGGCGGCGTCGAGATCTTCCTGCTCGCGTCCGGCACGAGCGACGGCCACGTGGCGTTCGTCGCACCGGGGGCGGCGCGCGGGGGCCGCACCTCGGTCGTCGAGCTGGCGACGACGACGCGCCGTGACAACCTCGCCACGTTCCCGCGCTTCGCCGCGCTCGACGAGGTGCCGCTGCGCGGCGTGTCGGTCGGTCTCGCGACGATCGCGGCGGCGCGGTCGCTGCGCCTCGTGCTGCACGGCGCCGAGAAGCGCGCGGCCGCGCGCCGCCTGCTCGCGCTCGACCGGTTCGATGCGGCATGGCCCGCGAGCATCGTCCACGACCACCCCGACGCGCGCATCCTGCTCGACGAGGACGCGCGGCCGTGATCACGCTCGACGCGCTCGCTCGGCCGGGCGGCACGTTCGTGATGGTGGCGATGGACCAGCGCGAGTCGCTGCGGACGATGCTCGCCGAGCACCACCAGGACCCGTCGCCCGAGCGGATGACCGCGTTCAAGCTCGCCGTCGCGCGCGAGCTCGCACCGTACGCCTCGGGGTTCCTGATCGACCGCGGCCCCGCGTACGAGGAGATCGTCCACCGGCGCGTGCTGCCGCCGGGCTGCGGCCTGATCCTCGCCGCCGACGCGCTCGTGCAGCCGCCTGGCGGCGCGGTCGAGGACACCGACCTCGACGCCGCGCTCGATGCCGACGACGCGAGACGCCTTGGCGTCGTCGCGCTCAAGCTGCTGATCGTCTGGCGCGACGACGACGAGCGGGCGCGCCGCGCCGACACCGCGCGGCGCTTCGTCGAGCTCGCGCGCGCACACGGCCTGCTGAGCGTGCTCGAGCCGGTCGTGCGAGGCCCGGACGGGTTCGACCGCGATGAGGCGATCGTCGAGGCGGCGCGTGAGCTCGGAACCGTTGGCTGCGACCTCTACAAGTGCGAGGTGCCGACGCACGGCCGCGGGGAGCCGGCGGAGATCACGGCGTGGTCGCGGCGGATCGACGAGGCGCTGCCGTGCCCGTGGGTCGTGCTCTCGCAGGGCGTACCGCCGGATCGCTTCCCGGCAGCCGTCGAGGCGGCGTGCGCCGGCGGTGCCTCGGGGCTCCTCGCCGGCCGCGCCGTGTGGACGCCGGCGCTCGCCGCCGACGACCCGACGCAGTCGCTGCGCGAGGCGTCCGTGCCGCGGCTGCGGCAGCTCGCCGCGATCGTCGACGCGCATGGGCGGCGGTGGAGGGACAAGTGATCAGGGGCGTGATCGAGGGCTTCTACGGCCCGCCGTGGTCGCGCGACGAGCGGCTCGACATGATCCGCTTCTGCGGCGAGGTCGGGTTGACGACGTGGGTGCACGCGCCGAAGGACGACCCGTACCACCGCGCGCGCTGGCGCGACCCCTATCCGGAGGACGAGCTCGCGCGGCTGGCCGAGATCGTCGCCGAAGGGGCGCGCTGCGGCGTCACCGTCGCCTATGCGCTCGCGCCCGGCCTCTCGATCAGGCCCGACGACGAGGGCGAGCTGGAGCGCGTCGTCGCCAAGTGCGAGCAGGTGCGGGGCGCCGGCGTGCGCCGCTTCCAGCTGCTCTGGGACGACCTCGACCGTGCGACGGCGCCGAGCGCGGCGCAGCAGGCAGCCGTGACGAACCGCGTCAAGGCGGCGGTGGAGCAGGACGGGCCGCTCGTCGTCTGCCCGATGGGCTACGCAGGGTGCGAGGACACGCCCTACCGGCGCGAGTTCGCCACGGTGCTGGAGCGGGACGTCGTCGTCTATTGGACCGGCCCCGAGGTGGTCTCGCTCGCGATCGCGCGGGAGGAGCTCGATGCCGCGGTCGCGCGCTTCGGCGGCAACGAGCTGCTGATCTGGGACAACTACCCCGTCAACGACTGGGACACGAGCCTGCTCTTCCTCGGCCCGCTGCGCGGCCGCGACCCGCGCCTGTGGGAGGGCCGCTGCGCAGGGCTGGTCGCGAACGCGATGGTGCAGGCTGTGCCGTCGAAGCTCGCGCTGGCGACGGTCGCGGAGTACCTGCGCGACCCGCAGGTATACGACCCCGTGGCGGCGTTCGGACGCGCGCTCTCCCGCTACGGCGCGGAGGTGGTGGAGGCGCTCGACGCAGCGCCCGCCGACGTCGCGCCCGCGCGCGACCTCCGCGAGCTCGTGCAGCGGCTCGCGCTGGGCGTCGGCGCCGGCACCGCGGCGGCGCTGCTGCGGCCGTTCGTGTGACGGACGTCTGCGTGTTCGGCGCGACGGCCGCGGGCGTCGCCGCCGCGGTCGCGGCGCGCGAGGCCGGTGCCGGGGTGACGGTCGTCGAGCCGGGCCGGCACGTCGGCGGGATGGTCTCGGGCGGGCTCTCGTGGACCGACGTCGGCGACGCACGCGTGCTGGGCGGCTTCGCGCGGCGCTTCTACGATCTCGTGGCGCGCCACTACGAAGCACCGCTCTGGTCGATTGCGGGCCCGGAGCCGCACGTGGCGGAGCGGCTGCTCGAGGCGCTGCTCGAAGGGGTCGACGTGAGGCTCGGCGCCCGGGACGTGCCCGACGCGGCGGTCTACGTCGACGCCTCCTACGAGGGCGACCTCCTGCCGCGCTTCGGCGTCCCCTACGCAGTCGGCCGCGAGCCGCACACGCTCTACGGCGAGCGCTGGGCAGGTCGGCAGCCCGCGACCCGGCCGGGCAAGCACAACTTCGACGTGCTCCTGTCGCCGTTCGACGATCGCGGCGAGCTGCTCCCGCACGTGGCGCAGCCGGAGCTCGACGAGGACGGCTGGCCGCTCGAGCGTCCCGGCGAGGGCGACGGCGGTCTGCAGGCCTACGGGTTCCGCCTGTGCCTCACCGACCGCGACGGTAACCGCGTCCCGTTCTGCGAGCCGCCGGGCTACGAGCCGCGCGAGTTCGAGCTGCTGCGCCGCTACCTGCAGGCGAAGGACGTGCGGGCGCCGGAGCTGCTCGGGCTCGTTCGCGACCTGCTGCCGAACGGCAAGTGCGACGTCAACTCGATCGGGCCGTTCTCGCTCAACCTGCTCGACCGCTCGAACCGCGAATATCCGGACGGCGACGCCGCTGCGCGCGCGGCCGTGCACGACCACCACCTGCGTTACACGCGCTCGCTGCTCTGGTTCCTCTCGTCGGACGACGACGTGCCGCGTCAGATCCGCGACGAGCTGCGGCGCTGGGGGACGTGCGCCGACGAGTTCGTCGACACGGACGGCTGGCCCCACCAGCTCTACGTGCGCGACGGCCGGCGCATGCTCGGTGGCCACGTGCTCCGCGAACGCGAGCTGCTCGAGGGCGCGCTACCCGCCGACACCGTCGCGCTCGGCTCCTACAACATCGACATCCGCGAGGCCGAGCGCACGTGGCGCGGTCTGCCGGAGTACGTGCGCATCGACGCCGTCTTCAACGAGGGCTACCTCTCGGTGGCCGTGCCTCCTTACGGGATCCCATACCGCGTGCTCACGCCGCGGCGTGAGCACGCGACGAACCTGCTCGTCGCCGTGTGCGTCTCGGCCTCCCACGTCGCGTTCGGCTCGGTGCGGATGGAGCCGACCCTGATGCTGCTCGGACACGCCTGCGGGCTTGCGGCTGCTCAGGCGGCGCGGCGCGGCGTCGCGGTGCAGGATGTGGACGTGGCGCGGCTCCGGGACGACCTTCGCGAGCAGGACCAGGTGCTCTCGTGGCCGTGATCACGCACGCCCAGCACGACGAGGCGCAGGCGTACGCGGCGCAGCAGCTCGCCGCCGCGGGCGTCGTGATCACGGACGAGGAGCGGTCGCGGATCGAGGTCGCCGACTTCGGCCTCGGCGACCTGCGCCGCGTCGGCCTGATGCTGCTCGTCTACGTCAACACCGACCGCTACTGCGCGAAGGAGCTCGTGCTCTACCCCGGGCAGCTCTGCCCCGAGCACCGGCACCCGCCGTTCGACGGCACGCCGGGGAAGGAGGAGACGTTCCGCGTCCGCCGCGGCACGGTCCGTCTCTGGTGCGGCGACGACGAGCTCGAGCTGCGGCCCGGCGACCAGCACACGATCCCGCCGAACACGCTGCACCGCTTCCAGGCGGGGCCGGAGGGCGCCGTCGTCAGCGAGTTCTCGTCGACGAGCCGTGACGACCTCGACGTCTTCACCGATTCGCGGATCGTGCGCGCACCGACCGTCGCCGGTTAGTCGGGGATTGGGTTAGTCGCGGAACGACACGTCGATCTCCTCGTCGGAGCGGCGTTCCTCGACGCGCGCCCGCTGCGTCAGCGCGCGCTTGTCGGCGGCCGACGCCGGCTCCTCGAAGACGATCGAGAAGCTGCGCGGCCAGAGGTGACGCGTGGCGACGACGTTCCCTTCGGCGGCGAGCAGCGTGATGTGCACCGCCAGGTAGATCCACGACAGCAGTCCGATCACGAGCCCGAACACGCCGTAGGTGTTCGTCGTGTGGCGGAGGACGTGGCCGACGTAGTAGCCGCCGACGAGCTGCAGCCCCGCGTAGGCGACCGCCGCGGCGGCTGCGCCTCCGCGCAGGCAGCGCCAGCCGACGTCGTGCGTCGTCAACAGCCGGAACCCCGCCCAGAACAGGAAGAACTGCACGACGACGGACAGGACGATGCCGAGGATCTTCCAGGCGAGGCCGTAGGCGGCCCCGAACGTCGCCGCGCTGCCGAGCGCAGTCGACGCGAGGACGCCCCCGCCGAGCACGACGAGCAGCCCGAGCGCGCGCGCCCGCGCCCGGAAGAAGTCGGGGCGGCGCCGGAACGGAACGCCCCACAGGTGGTTCATCGCGTTCTCGGCCGCGAGGAAGACGCCCATCCCCGACCAGAGCGCCGCGGCGCCGCCGAGCGCCAACGCGACCGCGTTGCCCGACAGGGCGCGCACCTGCAGGTCGTGGCCGATCACCGGGAACTGGCCGAGCGCCGAGTTCAGGATAGTCCGGCGCAGGTGCGAGTGCGACCCCAGCGCGTAGCCGAGCACGCTGACGAACACGAGCAGGAGCGGGAAGATCGAGAAGAACCCGTAGTACGTGATCGTCGCAGCGAGGTAGCCGCCCTGGTCGTCGGAGTACTTCTGGCGCACCGCAAGGACGAATCCGAGGACGCGGTGCCGCCGCTGGAAGGCGTCGAAGCGGTCGTACGCGGCGCGTGCACCCACGGCTGGTATGTCCCCGGAATCGCTGCGGCGCTAATCTCGTTGATCAGGTTTTCCGACGGTTCAAGAGCAACGGAAGGAGCACCATGGCGCTGCAGATCGGAGACACCGCACCGGACTTCGAGGCAGAGACGACCGAGGGCCGCATCCGGTTCCACGACTGGATCGGGGACTCGTGGGCGGTTCTGTTCTCCCACCCGAAGGACTTCACGCCGGTGTGCACGACCGAGCTCGGCTACATGGCGCGCATCAAGCCCGAGTTCGACCGGCGCGGCGTCAAGATCATCGGTCTCTCCGTCGACCCGCTCGACCGGCACCGCGACTGGGCCAAGGACATCGAGGAGACGCAGGGCGCGGCGCCCAACTACCCGATCATCAGCGACGCCGACTTCACGGTGTCGAAGCTGTACGGGATGCTCGCCGCCGACGTCGCCGGAGACGCCGCCTCGCGGACGCCGGCAGACAACCAGACTGTGCGCAACGTCTTCGTCGTCGGGCCTGACAAGAAGATCAAGCTGATCCTCGTCTACCCGATGACGACCGGTCGCAACTTCGACGAGGTGCTGCGCGTGATCGACTCGCTGCAGCTGACGGCGAAGCACAAGGTCTCGACGCCGGCGCAGTGGAAAAGCGGCGACGACGTGATCATCTCCGGCTCGGTCTCGGACGAGGAGGCGAAGCAGATCTTCGGCGACTGGGAGGCGCCGAAGCCCTACATCCGCATCGTGCCGCAGCCCGAGAAGACGCCCGCGTAACTGCCGATTCGCAGGAGAGGCGAGGCCACCACGCCTCACCTCTCCTGCGGGTCTGCCCGCCGTCAGGTCACCGTGAAGTGCTGGAACATGATCGCCTCGTGCGGCGCGCAGTACGCCTTGTACTTCCCGGCGACGAGGTTCAGCGTGAACGTCTTCGTCCCTTTGAACGGCACGGAGGTGAACGTCCACGACTTGCCGTGCGGCCCGTCGAGCTCGTAGTTGTGCAGCGACGAGTCGTCGTGGATGACGACCTTGTAGGTGCCGTGTTTCAGGTTCTTGACGCGCCTGCCGTTCATCGTCAGCGAGATCTTGTACGCGTTGTTCTTGCCGACCACGCCGACCAGCGTCGGCGTCGCCGCCGCGTGGTTAGCGACGGACGGAGCCGCGGCCTGCCCGACGGTGAACGTGCCCTTCATCGTCGTCGGGTGCGCGTCGCACTGGAAGGTGTACGTCCCGTTTGCGAGCGTGACGGTCCAGGTCGTCGTACCCGTGCCCTGCACGTCCGTCGCCTCGTCGACGCCGGGGCCTTTCAGGTGGAAGTCGTGGATCGACGACCGGTCGTCGACGGTGATCGTGTACGAGCCGGGCTGCAGGTTCTTCACCGGCGTTCCGGAGTCGGTCGTGAGCGAGATCGTGTAGCCGGGACCGACGGACGCATGCAGCGTCGTCGCGTCGCGGTGCGCGGCCGGCGCTCGCCCTGCGAGGACGAGCACCGCCGCGGCCGCGACGAGCGGGATGGGGAGGGCGTGGCGAAGTGTCATGCCCGCCTCTACGCACGACGGGCGCCGAGCGGATTGCGCTCGTGCCGTGCCGGCACGGACGCGCGCGCTACTTCGTCGGCGTCGTCGGGATGTTGCGGATCTTGCCCGCCGCCATCTTCGCCAGCTCCGCCTTCTCCTGGGCGACGATCGACTGCGGCACCTTCGGGCTGATCTTGCCGACGCCGATGCCGCCGTTCTGCGCGGTGAAGACGAGGTTGCCGCCGCCGGTGAACTTCCCGGTCATCGCACCCTTGATCGCGTCCATCACGGCGACGTCGACCTTCTTCAGCTCGCTCGTCAGGATCTCCGGGCCGAGGTAGCTCTGGTCGGCGTCGCCGCCGATCGACCACACGTTCTTCTCGCGTGCGGCGTCGTGGACGCCGAGACCGCAGCCGCCGGCGTCGGCGAAGACCACCTGTGCGCCGGCGGCGATCTCGTTCAGCGCCAGCTCCTTGCACTTCGGCTGCGCGACGAAGTCGTTCGAGTAGGTGAGCAGCGTCTTGACGCCGGGATCCGCCGCCCGCGCGCCCGCCTCGAAGCCGGCGGCGAAACGGTTGACGGGCGGGATCGGGTCGCCGCCGACGACGCCGACGACCTGCTTGCCGCCCTTGTGCTTCGTCACGAGGCCCGCGAGGTAGCCGACGAGGTAGCCGCCCTGCTGCTCGCGGAAGATCAGGCCCTCGACGTTCTTCGGCTTGCCGGCGAGCGTCGTCGCGTCGACATCGATGATGGCGAACTTCGTGCCGGGGAACTGCTTTGCGACCGTCGCGACGGCGTCCGTCATCAGGAAGCCGACGGCGATCACGAGCTTGTTGCCCTTGCGCGCAAGCGAGGCGAGGCTCGGCACGTAGTCGGCCGAGGACTTCGACACCAGCACCGTCCCCTGCACGCCCAGCTGGTTCTCGGCGCGCTTGAGCCCCTGGTACGACAGCTGGTTGAACCCGTGGTCGTTGAGCCCGCCGACGTCGGTGACGAGCCCGACCTTGTAGCCGCCGCTCTTCTTCGCCGCGGTCGTTCCGGAGGTCGACTTCGACGAGCTGCCGCAGGCCACGGCGCCGAAGGCGACGAGGACGACTGCCGCGAGACGAACCGCCGGGGCGAGCTTCACGGTCTCGTACTCTTCCCAGATGGCGGCGAACGTATTCTCCCGCTCCAGCATCGCCGATCCGTCCCTGGCGGAGGAGGGGGAGCGGCGGATCGCGTGGGCGGCGCGGCACTCGCCGGTGCTCAACCGGCTCGCCCGCGAGCGGCTGGCCGACGGCGCCCTCCGCGGGCGCAGGATCGCCGTCGTCGTCCACCTCGAGGCGAAGACGGCGTACCTGGCCGCGCTGCTCGTCGACGCGGGCGCGGAGGTCGTCGCCGCCGGCAGCAACCCGCGGTCGACGCAGGACGCCGTCGCCGCCGCGCTCGTCGCGCGTGGGGTGGAGGTGCACGCGCGCCACGGCGCCTCGCCTGAGGAGTTCACCGCCGACCTGCTCGCCGTCGCCGAGACCGGCCCGGAGCTCGTGATCGACGACGGCGCCGAGCTGACCCGGCGGATCGCCGAGCACCGTCCGGACCTGTGGGCGAACCTGCAGGGCGTCGCCGAGGAGACGACGACCGGCGTGGCGCGGCTGCGCGCGCTCAAGGCGGCCGGCAAGCTGACGTTCCCGGCGATCGCGTCGAACGACGCCCGCTGCAAGCACCTCTTCGACAACCCGTACGGCACGGGCCAGTCGACGATGACCGCGATCCTGCGCCTCACCAACCTGAGCGGCGCCGGCAAGCGCTTCTGCATCGTCGGGTACGGGTTCGTCGGCAAGGGGCTCGCGCGGCGCGCGGAAGGCCTCGGCGGCAAGGTGACGGTGGTGGAGCTCGACCCCGTGCAGGCGCTGACGGCGTTGCTGGACGGCCACCGCGTCGCCCCGCTCGCGGAGGCGCTGCGTGACGCCGACGTCGTCGTCACCGCAACCGGACGCGTCGAAGCGGTCGCCGGCGACGCGTTCGAGCACCTGAAGGACGGCGCGATCCTCGCGAACGCCGGCCACCACGACCGCGAGCTCGACGTGCCCGCGCTCGCCGCGCTCGCCGGCGCACCGGAGGAGGTGCGTCGCGGCGTCGACCGCTACACGCTGCCGGACGGCCGCCGTGTCTACGTGCTCGTCGGCGGGTCGCTCGTGAACATCGCCGGCGGCGACGGCAATCCGATCGAGATCATGGACCTGTCGTTCTCGGTGCAGGCGCTCGCCGTGCACCGGCTGGCGCAGGGCGACCTGCCGCCGGGCGTCAACGCGTTTCCGCCCGAGCTCGACGACGAGATCGCGCGCGCGAAGCTGCGCTCGCTCGGAATCGAGCTCGATCGGCCGACGGACGCGCAGCTTGCGTTTGCACTGGAGTGGCGCGCGTGACCACGGCCGTGCTGGCGCGCGAGGGCGAGCGCAAGATCGCGTGGGTGTCGGAGTGGATGCCGGTGCTGAACCGTGTCCGCGACGAGCTGCAGCGCGACGGCAGCGTGCGCGGCCGGCGCGTCGCCGTGATCCTGCCGGTCGAGCCGAAGACGGCGTACCTCGCCGCTGTGCTCGCGGAAGCGGGGGCGGACGTCGCCGTCGCGTTCCAGGGCGTGATGGTGCACGACGACGTCGCGGCCGGGCTCGCGGCGCGCGGCGTCGAGGTGTTCGCCAGGCGCGGCTCGACGCCCGAGGAGGAGCTGGGCTTCTTCGAGTCGGTGCTCGCGCGCCGCCCCGAGGTCGTGATCGACGATCGCGCCGACGTCATCCGCCTCGCGCACACGACGCACCCGGAGGTGCTCGAGTCGCTCGTCGGCGCGTCGGAGGAGACGACGTCCGGCGTCACCGCGCTGCGTGCGATGGAGGCGGACGCCACCCTGAAGGTTCCGTGTGTCGCGGCGAACGACGCGCGCTGCAAGTACCTGTTCGACAACCGCTACGGATCGGGTCAGTCGGCCCTGATGGCGGTCCTCGACGCGACCAACGTCCTCCTCGCGGGAAAGCGCGTGCTCGTCGTCGGCTACGGCTGGGTCGGGAAGGGGCTCGCGCGGCGCGCGCGCGGGATGGGCGCCGAGGTGCTCGTCGCGGAGGTCGACCCGTTCGCGGCGCTCGAGGCGCACCACGACGGCTTCGAGGTCGCGCCGCTCCTCGAGGCGAGCGAGCACGCCGACGTCGTGATCACGGCGACGGGCGTGCGCGAGGCGATGTCGCTGGAGGCGATCGAGCGCCTGCCGGACGGCGCCCTGCTCGCGAACGCGAGCGGGATCGACGACGACTTCTCCGTCCCGAAGCTGCGCGAGCTGGCGACGGCGACGCGCGTCGTGCGCGACCACGTCGAAGAGTTCGAGCTGCCGAGCGGCCGCTCGGTGTTCGTCGTCGGCGGGGGCGTCGTCGTCAACCTCTCCGCAGGCGAGGGGCACCCGGCGGAGATCATGGACCTCACGTTCGCGATCCAGGCGCTCTCCGCGCGCTACCTCCTGCAGCACGGGCGCGAGCTCGAGCCGCGCGTGCACCGGCTGCCGGCGGAGATCGACGAGCAGGTCGCGCGCTGGAAGCTGGAGTCGCTCGGGATCGCGCTCGACCGGCTGAGCGCCCAGCAAGAGCGCTTCCTGCGCAGCTGGGAATCGTTCGCGTAGGTCGTCAGCGCCCGTGGCCGGGCGGCCCGGTGTGCACGTGGTTCCTGTCGCCGTAGCCGTTGCCCGGCCGCGTTGAGGTCGCGGCCGGCGGGGCGGCGGCCGGCGCGGGCGCCCACGTGCTCGTGGGCGTCGTGGTCGGTGAGGCGGCGGGCTCGCGGATGGGGGCCGCCGCCGCAGTGACGGGGGCGGGGGGCGGTGGCGCGGGCGCAGCGACGACCGTCACCGTCACGACCTGGGCCGGCGTCGCCGCGGGCGCAGGCTGCGCGGCGGGCGCCGGTGCAGCCGGAGGCGCGGGGACAGGCGCTGGAGCAGGCGCTGGCGCTGGGCTGGTTGTGGTCGCGGGCGTGGTCGTCGCGGGAGCGGGCGGCCGTGGAGCCGCCGGCGACGGCGACGAGGTGTGCGGCTTCGAGCGCACGCGCGGCCGGGGCGCAGGCGCCTGCGCGTGTGCCGGCGCGGCGCGCGCGGCGACCGCCGGCGGAGCCGCCACCGCCGCGGGGGGTGCGCCGGTTGCCGCGCCCGCGGGCAGGCTCACGAGCACCGCCGTCCGGTGGGTCTTCGCCCGCGTCGCCGAACGGCGCGCCGCCAGGCGCGGATGCGGCGCGGCCGGGCGGGGTGCGGCGTGGTGCTCTGCCTCCGCGGCGCCGCCGCCGATGACGCGCGCATGCGGCACCGGCGCCGCCGCGACGCGGCGCGCGGGCTGTGCGTGATGCTGCGGCAGCCGCAGAGCCACGACCGCGAGCGGCGAGAGCATCAGGAGGACGAGCAGGTAACGGACGGCGCGCACGGGCGGAAGCGTCGCGGACGGGTCGGATGGTACCGCCGGTGCCCGAAAGACGTCGTCAGCGGGCGCCCGAGGCGACCCGCTCCGTCGCCGCGACCTCGCCCGGCAGGTCGAGCGCGGAGTCGGTGCGGAGCGGCTGCTCGCCCAGGAGCAGCGCCGCGCCGACGGCGAGCGCGAGCAGCGGCAGCGTGCCGACGAACACCCAGCGCAGCGCGTGGGCGAGCGCGTCGTGCAGGCCGGCGACGACGGCGGGCGGCAGGCGCCGTGCGGCGGCCGGCGACTGCAGGAGCTGCTGCGGGCTCACCCGGCGGATCGAACGGTGGGCGAGCTCGACGCGCAGCCGCGAGAGGAGCAGCGTCCCGAACGACGCGACGGCGAGCGCGCCGCCGATCGAACGGCAGAACTGATTCGCCGCCGTCGCGGCGCCGAGGTCGACGCGGGCGATCGCGTTCTGGAGCGCGACGACGTACGTCTGCATCGTCAGCCCCATCCCGGCGCCGAGCACGATCGTCGCGGCGACGACCTGCAGCGCGCTGCTTCCCGCCCCGAGCCGCGCGATCAGGAACACGCCGGCGAGCGCGAGCGGAGTCCCGACGACCGGGAACAGGCGGTAGCGGCCGCTGTGCGCGATGTAGCGGCCCGCGAGCGTGCTCGCCGCGATCCACGCGAAGTTGAGCGGTACGAGCAGGACGCCGGAGCGCGTGGCGGAGTCGCCGAGGACGCCCTGCGCGTACAGCGGCAGGTAGATGATGACCGCGAAGAGCGTCGCGCCGAGCAGGAAGACGGCCGCGTTCGCGACCATGAACGACCGGATGCGAAAGAGGCGGAACGGGAGCACCGGCTCCACGGCTCGCCGCTCCGCGACCGCGAAGAGCGCGAAGAGCGCAGCCGCGGCGCCCGCCGCGCCCAGCACCTGCGGCGACGACCACGCGTACGTCGTCCCGCCCCACGCGGCCACGAGCAGAAGCGCGGTGACGGCGGCCGTGAGCGTCGCCGCGCCGACGTAGTCGACGGCGTGGTCGCGGCGCTCGAACGGGACGCGCATCTGCGTCCAGACGACGAACAGCGCGAACCCGCCGAGCGGCAGGTTGATCCAGAAGATCCAGCGCCACGAGATCTGGTCGGTGAACACGCCGCCGAGCAGCGGCCCGGCGACGGAGGCGACGGCCCAGACGCTGCCGAGGTAGCCCTGGTAGCGCCCGCGCTCACCGGGAGAGAAGAGGTCGCCGATCGCGGTCAGCGTCAGCGGGAACAGGCCGCCGGCGCCGAGCCCCTGCACGGCGCGGAACACGGTCAGCTCCGTGATGCCGGTCGCGACCGCGCACAGCAGCGATCCGCCGACGAAGATCGCGATAGACACCGCGAACAGAAGCCTGCGCCCGTAGAGGTCCGAGAGCTTCCCGTACAGCGGCACCGTCGCAGTGGACGTGAGCAGGTACGCCGTCACGATCCAGGACAGCTGCGAGAAGCCGTGCAGGTCGGCCGCGATCCGCGGGAGCGCCGTCGAGACGACGGTCTGGTCGAGCGCGCCGAGCAGGAGCGCGAGCAGCGCGCCGAGGAACGCGAGCATGCGCTGGCGGTGCGTCACAGCCGCCAAGACTGCCTCTTGCGAGTCGGGTGCCGCGGTGACATCGTGACGGGGGATTGGGCACGCTTGCGGACCGTGCGCGCGAGCTGGGAGCCGACGTCTGCGCGGCGATCGACCGGCTCGCGGTGCCCGTGTTCGTGCTCGACGCCGACGGCATCCTCGTCTACGTCAACGACGCGTTCGTCGCGCGCCTCGGCGACCAGCGCGGCAAGCACTTCACGCGCCTGTTCGCGTCGGAGTCGGTGCTGAGGGCGCGGGAGGCGTTCGCGCGGAAGATGATCGGCGTCGACGTCGCGACGGACTACGAGTACGTCGTGTTCGACCGCAACGGCGCGCCGGTGCGCGCCGAGGTGAACTCCGTCGCGCTCGAGGCGGCGGGCCACGTCGCGGGGATCTTCGGGCTCGTCGAGGTGCGCGACCTCCGCCGCCCGATCGTTGAGCACCGGGCGGTGCGCCTGACGCCGCGGCAGGCCGAGACGCTGCGCCACCTCGCCGCCGGCTGCACGACGGACCAGATGGCGGAGCGGATGGGCATCGGCGTGCCCACGGTCCGCAACCACGTCCGCGACCTCCTGCGCAAGCTGGACGCGCACAGCCGGCTCGAGGCGGTCGCGCGCGCGCACGAGCTCGGCCTGATCGGCGCCTGATCGCCGGCGCCCGCAATCGCCTCATCCTGATCAGGCGACGGGGCGGGAGCAGCCGGAACCATGGCCGGCGGTATGGCCGGGACGGAAACTCGCCAGCTCGAGAGGATGGCGGCTGCCGGGCTGCTCGCGGCCGGCGTCGCCCACGACCTGTCGAACCTGCTCCTCGTCGTCTCCGGCAACGCGCGCTTTCTCGCCGCCCGTCTGCCCGGCGGCTCGGAGCTGCGCGACCGGGCGGAGGAGATCGTCCGTGCCGCCGCGGCGGCGTCGCGCCTGTCGGCAGAGCTCGTGCAGACGTCGCGGCAGAGCGAGGCGGCGAGCGTCGACGCCCGCGCCGCGATCCGGGAGCTCGAGCCGCTCCTGCGGCGGCTCGTCCCGGACCGCATCGAGCTCGCGGTCTCGCTCGGCTCGGAGCCGGCACCCGTCGCGTTCACGCACGCGGGTCTGCAGCGCGTCGTGCTGAACCTCGTCCAGAACGCGGCGGCGGCAACGCCGCGCCACGGCCGCATCGGCATCTCGCTCGGACGCGACGACGGCCACGTCGCGCTTCGCGTCGCCGACACCGGCCGCGGGATGCCGGAGGAGGTGCGCGCGCAGCTCGCGCAGCCGATCGTCGCCGCGCCGGCCGACAGCGCCGGCCTCGGTCTCGGAATCGTGCGCGCCCTCGTGGAGGCGCACGACGCGACGATCGACGTCGACTCGCAGCCCGGCCGCGGCACCGCGGTGACGATCGGCCTGCGCACGGCCGACCGCGTCGGACGCCCACTACCATGACCGCGTGGATGCCGTTCTCGCGAAGGCCGAGGAGTGGCGCGTCGAGGGTGAGAGCGTCGCGGTCGCGACGGTCGTCGCGACGCGCCGCAGCGCGCCGAGACCGCTCGGTTCGAAGCTCGCCGTCGCCGCCGACGGGCGGCTCTACGGATCGGTCTCGGGCGGCTGCGTCGAGGCCGACGTCGCCGAGCGCGCCCGCTCGGTGCTCGCGGGCGGTCCCCCGTTCGTCGCGTCGTACGGAATCGCCGACGACGAGGCATGGAGCGTCGGGCTGCCCTGCGGCGGCGAGATCGACGTCTTCGTCGAGCGGTACGCGGGGCCGCCGGCGATCGAGCGCGGGATCCGTTACGTGGTCGTCGCCGGCGACGGCCTCGGCGAGCGCTGGGACGACGACGAGGTGACGTGGACGGGGCTGCGCGAGGAGGCGCGTCGGACGGTGTTCGGCGAGGTGGTGCTGCCGCCGCTCCGGCTCGTCGCGGTCGGCGCAGGCGACATCGCCGAGGCGCTCTGCGGTCTCGCAAAGCCGCTCGGGTGGCGCACGGTCGTCGTCGACCCGCGCGCGGGCCTGGCAACGCGCGAACGCGTTCCGAGCGCGGACGAGCTCGTCGTCGCGTGGCCGGACGAGGTGGACGTCGACGCCGACACGGCGCTCGTGTCGCTCGTGCACGAGGAGCGGCTCGACGTACCGGCGTTGCGGCGCGGGGTCGAGGGCGGTGCGTTCTACGTCGGGGCGCTCGGCTCGAAGCGGGCGCAGGCGAAGCGGCGGGAGCTGCTCGGCGAGCTTGCCGACGCCGTGCACGGCCCGGTCGGGCTCGACCTCGGCGGCGAGACGCCGGCGGAGATCGCGCTCGAGATCGTCGCGCAGGTCCTCGCCACCCGGAAGGCCGCGGTCGCGCCGGCACCTGCGCTCGCCGACTGACCCGCAGGGGATCTTGGCGTCGCGCCGGGGGATTTTCGTTGCCGCGGCGCCTCCACTTGTGTAGAAAAGGCCGTACGCAGCGCGGCGAGTGACTTCTGTCGAGCTCCACGCGCGCGACGCTCTCGGGTGACTCGTAGGCGGCTCTACGCGTCACCCGAGACGTGCCGAAGGACAAGTCGGCGCCCGCACGGGCGGCTCCGCGCGGACGCCGACCAGCTCCGCCGCATTCAGACGTCACGGTAACGCCGAGCGCGCAGAACGCAAGCGCTTCGCATCGACTCTTCAGAAGGAGCGCGTCCCGAGAAGGAGGCGCGGACGCCCCGTTTCCGCGGGGCGTCCGCGTTCCTCGGGAGCAGGCGGTCGGGGAAACCACCCGCGAGGCTCACCGTAGCAACGGGGTCAGCCGGAGAGGCTCCCCCTTTCCGGGATTCGTCGGGTTCCTTATGATCGCTTCAGACCGCATTAGGAGAGGGGAGTGTGGGTGCGGGAATCGAAATGCGGCGCGTCGCAGTCGCCCTAGCGATCGTCTTCGCGTGCGCCGGCCTGCTCGCGCTCCGACCGGCGGTCGGTCGCGCCGACTCCGGCGGGACGACGACGACCGCAGCCTCCGATTCGTCGGCGGCGAGCAGCCCGGGCTCCGCGACGACCGGCACGTCGACCACGGACACCTCGACGACGCCGGCCGACCAGACGTCGGCGCCGTCGTCCGGCACGTCCGGCGCCGCGACGACGCCCGCGTCGACGTCCGACGGAAGCGGCGCGACGACGACGAGCAGCAGCGGCTCGACGCCGCCGTCGGATGCTTCAGGGGCGGGCACGAGCACGACGACGGCGCCGTCCGACGGCTCGTCCGGCGCGACCCCCGCGACGCCTCCCGCCGACTCGTCGGGCGCGGCCGCGACGCCGCCCGCCGCCGGCGACACGTCGAGCAGCTCGGGCGGCACGACGTCCTCGACCGGCGCCGGCGACGCGTCCTCGTCCGGCACCACTGCCACGACGCCGCCGGCTCCGACCGGTCCCCCGTCGGGCTCGAGCGCGTCGGTTCCGGCCGACTCCGGCAACGCCGGCGCCGGCACGACCAACGCGACGACGCCGGCAGGCAGCTCCGATGCCGCGACGGGAGACGCGGGCGGGGCGGGCTCGTCGTCGACGAGCGGAGCCGCGACGGCGACGGCGACCGCGACCGCGCCCGCCACGACCTCCGTGTCCGTATCGGTGCCGCCGCTCCCGCCGGCGCAGAGCGCGCCTGCGGCAGCGCCGCCCCCGCAGGCGCCTTCGCCGCCGGCCGCCGCCGCCGCGCCGCAGCCGTCGCAGTCCGACGCGCCCGCGGCCGCGGCAGGGCCCGCGGTCACCTCGGCGCCCGCCGCGTCGACCGGCGCGGCGAACAACACAGCGTCCCCCTCGACGACAGCCTGGACGGCTGCGCCTACGCCACTCGATGCGCTCCGCTCCACCTCGTACGACGAGACGCCGCTGATCGCGGCGCTCGCCGCAGCGCCGCTCGCGATGGTGCGCGTGGAGCCGTCGCACGCGCGCCTGGTCGTCGTGCGCCGGCTCGTCCCCGGCGCCACCGTCGTGCGCTCGGCGACGCGGCTCCCGAGCGGCGCGGTCGTGCTCGTGCTCGCACCGGTGACGACCTCCGGCACCCGGACGTACTACGTCGTCACGGTTCCACTTCGGACGCTGCGGGCGGTGATCGCCGCGCACCACTCGACGCGTAGGTCGCACGCCGCCGCCGCACGCTCGCGCGTGCCGCTCGAGGCGGTGGCGTCGCTGCCGACGCGCAGCGTCGACGACACGGCGCACGCGAGCGGCTCGTCCGGCGGGAGCGGCAGCAGCGGGAGCGCGCCGGGTACGGGCGTGACCTCCGCGCTGCACGTCGCCGCGTCGACACGCCCGCCCGACGACGCACGCGTGTGCGCACGACTCGCCCCGCAAAAGCTTCTTCCGCTCGAACGTCGTCGCTTCGAGCGCCCAGGCTAGCCCCCTCCAGTAGTTGCCGTGGCACTGCCGCGTTCGGCGGTGCCGGTCCTGCAAACGAACTGGGGGAAACGCGGTTATGCCGTATCAACGACTTCGAAGTTCAACCGGACCACATGCAGTGCTCGTGACGCGCCGACTGCATGGCGATCGCGAGATCGGTCAGATGCTCGCGGCGATGAACGTCCGCGTGCTCGGCCGTGCGGAGACGGCGCGAGCCGCCCTCGCGCTCGAGCGCGCATACGAGCCCGACGTCGTGATCGTCGTCGTCGAGGACGAGGACGACGCCGAGGTGGCGCGTCAGCTGCACTACCTGCGACCGCGCGACGGAAGCGCGCTGGTCGTCTGTGCGGTCGGCGCGTCCGACGCCGCGTTGCGAGCGGCGATCGAGCTGGCGGCGCCTGCCGTCGTCGCACCGGCACCGCTCGCCGTCAGGCGGCGTCCGTCGCACGTGCTGAACGGCGACGCGCTGACGCGGCGCGAGCGGGAGGTGCTGCGGCTCGCGTCGACGGGCCTCTCGAACTCGGCGATCGCCCGCACGCTCTGGGTGAGCGACGAGACCGTCAAGTCGCACCTGGCGAGCATCTACCGGAAGCTCGGCGTGCGCAGCAGGCGCGAGGCCGCGCAGGTCGCGCTCGAGCGGGGCTACCTGTCGGCGGACGGCGTCGCCGACGACGAATGGGACGCGGCTCAGCCGCCTGCGAAGGCGGCTGCGATGGACAAGCTGTAGGGGGTGGAACGCGGACGCAGACAGCTGAGGGTGACGCGATAGCGGCCGGCCGGAACGGGAGTGGTGAGGCTGAGGACGTTCTGGTCGGCCGGCAGCGAGATCGCGGCGAAGGAGTTCGAGTCGATCGTCAACGTGCAGCGCGGCGCGGCCGTCGAGACGAGCTGCACGTCGAGCATGGTCTTCCGGACGCGCACGACGACGACCCGCGTCGGCGTGAGCCGGCCGTACTGCAGGCGCACCTCGCGGTGCACCGCAGCGGCTTGCGGCTGCGCGCCGGCGGCAGAGCCTGAAGGTGGAGTCGAGGTCGAGGTTTGCCCTCCGGCGGCCGGGGCGGGCGCAGGCGCCGGAGCTGGCGGCGGCGGAGCGCCGACGTACGCGAGCGCCGAGGCCGCGTTCACGAGCCCGTAGTGCACGCCCGGCACGGGCGAGGCCGTCGCCTCGAGCGCGCTCGCGATCTGCGTCGCGCTGAGCGACGGGTTGGCGCTCAGCAGCAGCCCGGCGATGCCGGCGACGACCGGGGGCGAGAACGACGTCCCACAGATGCTCGCCGGCCCGACCCACGGGTCGTAAACGACCTGGCAGCCCGGCGAGGCGAGCGCGACCCAGTCGCCGCGCGCCGACCAAGAGTAGAGCTGGTTCGTCGGGTCGGTCGCGGCGACCGCGAGCACTCCGGGGAGGGCGGCCGGGAACACCGGCGTCGAGTCGCCCGAGTTCCCGGCGGCGGCGACGACCAGGACGTTGTGTGCCTCGGCATAGGAGACGGCGGAGGCCAGGTCGGAGCTCACGGGCGCCGCGGCGGCAAAGCTGACGTTGACGATCCGCGCGCCGTGGTCGACGGCGTACTGGATCCCCTGCGCGATCGCCGACTGCGTGACGTTGCGCTGGACGGCGACCCGGATCGGCATGATCGTGCACTTCCAGCAGACGCCGCTGATCCCGACGCCGTTGTCGCCCGGCGCCGCGAGGACGCTCGTCACCTGGGTGCCGTGACCCCAGGTGTCGTCGGTGTTCGAGTTGCCGTCGACGAAGTTCCAGCCGGGCGCCAGGTTGGTGGGCGCGTCGGGCGTCGTCCGCAGGCCGGTGTCGACGACGGCGATCACCACCCGCGGGTCGCCGACGGTCGCCCGCCAGGCGTCGGGGAGGTGGACCGTCACCGAGCCCCACTGCTGCGGCCAGGCGGGGTCGTTCGGGTCCGCGGCCGCGCTGCTCGCGGCAACGGCCGCCACGACCGCGCCCAGGGCGACGAAACGGCGCACGGCGCGCACGGCGGGATCCTACGGCCTGGAGCAACTAACAGGAAGGGTGGTTTAGCCTTCGAAATCGGGGGGTTTTTGGGTGGATTCCCCTGCTCCGACCTTGCTTTTGCGGAGCCCCTTCGTCAGGATCGGCGCCGCAGGCAAATCGTCCTGTTCGGAAGACGAAAGGAGGGACCGGGCGATTCGGAAGTGAGATCGGAAGATCTCGTTCGGAAGAGGTCGGGAGACCTCAGCATCTGTATGCAACGACGCGGCAGTGTCCGCGTTCTTCGGGAGTAGGGAAAGGGGAAAAATGCGTAAGCTCGTATTTCTGCTCGCGCTGGCGGTGGCCGCAATCTGGGTCGCCCCGGCGTTCGCGCAGGGCGAGGGTTCGACGGGATACATCGAGGTCTGTAAGAACTGGTCAGGCCCGACGCCGTCGTCGCTCGGCAACGCGTCGACGAACCCGACGCTGACGTTCAACTACACGATCACCGACTCCAACATGGGGTCCTACAGCGCGACGGTTCCGGCCGGCGGCTGTAGCGAGCCGATTCAGGTCGCGGCCGGTGACGTCTCGGTGACCGAGGCCAGCGCGCCGTGGTACAGCGTCAGCGCAATCACCGTCCAGGACGCGAACGGCTCGATCACGTCGGTGCCGAACCCGACCAACACTGTGACGGTGACGGTGGCCCCGGGCGACATCTCGATGGAGACCCTCGTCACCTACACGAACCAGCTCAACACCGGCTACGTCGAGATCTGCAAGAACGCGCAGGCGGGCTCGATGCTGGCGACCGGTCAGTCGTTCAACTTCACGGTCACCGGCGCCGGCGGGTACGCCCAGAACCTGAGCGTTGCGGTCGGCGCCTGCTCGATGCCGTTCCTGGTGCCCGCGGGCACTGTTTCGGTGACGGAGGAGGACACGGCGACCTACGTGACGGACATCTCGACGTCGCCGTCGTCGGCACTCCTCGACTCGAACCTCGGCAACGCGTGGGCGAGCGTCGCGGTTGCGGCGGGCGGCACGGATCAGGAGACGCTGGTCACCTACACGAACAGCCAGTCGACCCTGAAGATCTGCAAGACGGGGACCGAGGCACTGCTCGATTCGACGCTGGCGGCCGGGCCGTTCGTGATCACCGCGAACGGTAAGTCGTTCTCGCTGCCGGCGACGGATCCGGCGAGCTGCGTGATCGCGGGGAACTTCCGCGCGGGCACGACGGTGAGCATCTCCGAGGCTCCGTTCCCGGGCACCGCCGTGTACGACATCACGTACAACGGCGACTCGATCTCCGAGCCTCCCGCTGATCGCGCGGCGGGCACTGTCTCGTGGACGATGCAGGCCGGCGTCAACGACATCACGTACGTGAACGACCTCGCCGCTCCCGTCCCGCTGAAGATCTGCAAGGCGGGCGCGACGACCGGCACGTACTCGTTCACGATCAGCGGCATGACCGGCTCGGTCACAGTGCCGGCGGGCGAGTGCGCCCTGGCCGGGACGTTCCCGTACAACTCGACCCTCACCATCAGTGAGGACCTCGCGGGTGCGGCGGCGAACGGGTTCGGCACGGTCGCAGCGATCGCGGCCGACGGCACGATCGGGCACATCGTCGGGACGCCGGATCTCGCCGGCGGCTCGGCGCAGGTCATGCTCGGTGACTACGACTACTACGACGACTTCACCGGCTTCCATCCGGCGATCGTCACGTTCACGGACGCCGCGAACCCCGCGGCGCCCACGACGGGTAGCGGCACGAGCGCCTCGAGCGGCTCGTCGACGACGAGCAGCAGCTCGTCGACGGCGTCGTCCTCTGCCTCGACCGCCGCTGGTAGCGGTGCTGCCGAGAGCCAGAGCTCGGCTCAGCCGGTCTCGACCTCCAAGCCTGCTTCGAACTCGAAGCCGGCCGTGGTTGCGTCCGTCGCGTCGGTGCGCGTCGTGTCGCACAAGGTCGCGGGCAAGCTGATCCGCAGCCTGTACGTCCGGATCAACAGCTCCAGCAAGGTGGCCAAGGTCCGGATCGTGCTCGTGAGCAAGAACGGGAAGAGCTCCGTCCTGTTCCGGACGGTCTCGACCAACCACCTCGTGAAGGTGCCGAACGTGAAGCTGAATGCGACCGTGAAGTCGGTGCGCGTCAGCATCGCTTCGTAGCGAAGCGTCAGGTTCGGGAACGAGAAGGGGGCCCCTCGGGGCCCCCTTCTCACTTCTTGCGGCGGATCAGGCGGGCGTGGCGGACGGTCCTTGCCGCGCGCCTCTCGCTCGCGCGGCTGCGTCTGGTCGAAGCACGTTTCGGCGTGCTGGTCGTCGACGGCTTCGTCGGCGCCTTGACGACCGCCGGTGCGGCGGCTGCGGCCGGCGCCGGCGCCGCCGGAACGAGCGCGTGCAGGAACGCGCCGGCGTCGACGACGGGTGTGCCGTCGGGCTCGCGCGTCGCGGTGGCGAGGAGGTCGTTGCGCAGGTCGGCGGCCGCTGCGTCGGGCCGCGCGGAGATGCCGAGGGCGACGACGCCGGACACGAATGCCGCTGCCGCGGACGTGCCGCAGAACGGCGCCGCGGCGGTCTGCACGCAGCCGGGTGCGCCGACCGTCACCCACGAGCCGGAGCGCGACCAGCCGTAGAGTGCGCCGTTCTGGTCGACGGCGGCCACGCCGATCACGCCGGGCAGCGAAGCCGGATACGACGGCGACTGGCTGCCGTCGTTGCCTGCAGCGGCGACGACGACGACGCCCCGCGCCTCGGCGTAGGCGACGGCGTCCGCCACCGACTGGTCGGGGCCGCTCAGCATGATGCTCAGGTTGATGACGCGCGCGCCGTTGTCGGCCGCCCAGCGGATGCCCTGCGCGATCGCGGTATCCGATCCGACCCCGTTCGCGCCGAGCACGCGCACGGGGAGGATCGCGCACCAGAAGCAGACGCCAGACGCGGTGCTCGAAGGGCGCGCGCCGATCACGTCGGCGACCAGCGTTCCGTGACCGAACGGGTCGACGCCGGTCGTGCCGTCGACGAAGTCGTAGCCGGTCTCGACGGCTCCCACGAGGGTCGGGTCGCCGGCGTTCACGCCGCTGTCGACGACGCCGACGAGGACGGGTGCGTGCACGGGCGCTGCGGACCAGGCGTCGGCGACGTGCGAGATCGCAAACGACCAGTCCTGAGCAGAGGCGGACGCCTGTGCCCGCTGCGGCGTGGCGTCGGTGGGCGCCGGACGCGCGGATCCGCCGGGAGCGGCGAGCGCGGCGGCGGTGGCGGCGAGTGCGACGAGGACGGCGAAGCGGCGCATCGTGGCCCCGTATCGGCGGCGTGGCGTCGAACCTTGAGCCACGCAGCCATCGTGGAAGGGGGTTCGGACGGACCTGTCTCGTCGCGGCGACGCCGGCTGCGCGCCGGCTCTCCGCCCGGCGCGAAGCGGTGCGGCCCACGCGTGCTTACAGAATTTTCACGTTCGTGCGGAAGACGTGTCGTCAGGCGGGATCGCCGAGACACCCGGCGGCGCGGCCGGCGCGCGGGGGGTTGCGCCGTTCGGAGCGCGCATTAGCCTGAGGTCGATGACGCGAAAGCCGCTGGCCGCGTTCGTCCTCCTCGTCGCCGCCTGCAGTGGGTTCGCCGTCGCCACGACGGTGACCGCCGGCAGCGCGACCGCCGCCTCGTCGGCGTGCACGCCCGATCCGTCGTGGCCCGCAGCGCGTGCCGACCTCGCGGCGCAGGTCCTGTCGCTCATCAACAGCCACCGCGCGTCGATCGGACTTGCGCCGCTCGCAACGTCGCCCTCGCTCACCGCGTCGGCGCAGTGGAAGGCGCAGCACATGGCCGAGTACCAGTACATGGCGCACGACGACCCGGCGCCGCCGATCGCGCGCGCGTGGTACCAGCGCATCCAGGCGTGCGGCTACCTGTGGGGCGCCGGCGAGAACATCGCGCGGTGGTACCCGACGCCGTCGTCGGTGGTGGCGGCGTGGCTGTCCGACGCGCCGCACAAGGCGAACATCGAAGGCCCGTGGGCGGCAACCGGAATCGGCGTCGCCGTCTCCTCCGCCGGCATCCCGTACTGGGTCGAGGACTTCGGCGCCGTGCTCGACTCCTCGAGCCCGCCGCCGCCGGCGACGTCGACCGCCGCGACGACCACCCGGCCGGCGACGACGACCGCGCCTGCGCCGCCGACAACCGCGCCGACGACCACGCGTCCCGCACCGCCCCCGACGACCACGCAGCACACGACGACGCAGCAGCAGACCACGGCGCAGCAGCAGACGAGCTCGCAGCAGCAACAGCAACAGCCGACGACGCCGCAGCAGGCGCCGAGCGCGCCCGCGGCCGCCACGCCGTCGAGCGCGACGAAGGCTTCGACGGCGAAGACCGCGGTCTGCGTCGTCCCGACCGTGTTCCGGATGCGCCTGGAGCGCGCACGCCTGCGCCTCGAGCGCGCCGGCTGCCGCACGCACGTCGTCGACGTGCACGCGAAACGGATCGCGCACGGACGCGTGGCCTGGCAGTCGCCGCGCGGCCGCGTCCACATGCCGCTCGCCTCCGTCGTCACCCTCGCCGTCAGCCGCTGACGCGTTTGCTTCGCCGTAGCCTTCCGCCGATCGCGGCCTTCGCGGTTGCCGCGACGCTCGCGACGGGGCCGTCCCCGGTCGCCGCGGCGACCGGGGGCGCGCGCGTCACGGTCGGCTGGCCGTGCGCCGGCTGCATCGTGCAGCTGCCGAAGAGGCCGGCGCGCGCGCCGCTCCTCGTCGTGCTGCACGGCGACGAGGGCAACCCGACGCTGATCGCGTCGCTGTGGGGACCGGGCGCGGCCGCGCACCACATGATCCTGTTCGCGCCGCAGTGCCCCGTCGCGCTCGGCTGTCGCTTCGCGAACGGGATCGGCTTCACGAGCAGCTGGTGGGGATGGCTGCAGTCGCCGCAGTACGTCGACAGCTGGCTCGGCGCGCAGCTCACGCAGCTGGAGAAGCGCTACAAGGTCGACCGCTCGCGCGAGTACGTCGCGGGCTGGTCGGGCGGCGCCGACTACCTCGGCTGGTACGCGCTCCGCCACGCGAGCCGGTTCGCCGCGGCGGCGTTCGTCGCGGGCGGCGTGCCGTACGTGCAGTCCTGCCCGGCGGCGAAGCTACCGAGCTTCTTCCTGCTCGGCGGCAGCGACCCGCGCTACCTCACCGGCCAGCCGACGCAGGTCGCGCACGTGCTGCAGGCCTGCGGGAGCCCGACGCAGATCGTGGTCGTTCCCGGCGCCGACCACCAGACGTCGATCATGGCGCTGCAGACGCGCGGCTATGCCTCGGCGATCGTGACGTTCATGCTGGCGCACCGGCGCGGCGCGTCCGTGCGCTGACACCGGCGCGGGGAGGGCGGTGCAAGCGCCCCCCGCGCCGGTTCGACTCAGCTCAGGTGATCGTCCACTTGTAGGTGGCGCTGGCGGACGCGCCGCCCGAGCCGGTCACCGTGACGGTGAACGTATGGGTGCCGGCCGCGACCCAGTACGACTTCGGCGACGAGCACGATGTCGGCGGCGAGGCGTCGAGCTTGCACGTCGCTCCCGTGACCGAGCCCATCGTCGTCCACGCGAACGTGGAGGTGTTGCTGGCCGTGGTTGCGGGGGGCGCCTGCGTGATCGTGACGGCGAGCGAGCCGGAGCCCGTTCCGCCCGAGCTCGACAGCACCGACCACGAGTACGACGCGCTGTTGCTGCCGTACGCGTTCGAGACGGTGACGCGGAACGTGTGCGTTCCGACGGCCAGGCCCGTGTACGACTTCGGCGACGTGCACGCGGACGCGACTGCGCCGTCGAGCGAGCACGCGGTGCTCGTGACCGCTCCCGCCGTCGACCAGGCGAACGACGCGGAGGTGCTCGTCGAGGACGCAGGCGTGGACGTCAGCGTCACGGTCGGGGCGCTGCCGGACGGCGTGCTCGAGGTGATCGTCCACGTGTACGACGCGCCGGAGCTCCCGGACGCGTTCGAGACGTTGACGCGGAACGTGTGCGTGCCGGCGGCGAGGCCGCTGTAGGACTTCGGCGAGGAGCACGCGACGGCGGCGCCGCTGTCGAGCGAGCACGTCGTGCTCGTGACGGTGCCGGACGTCGTCCAGGTGAACGACGCGCCGGTCGACGTCGTCGTCGAGGCGGGACCGCCGGTGAGCGCGACGGTCGGAGCGCTGCCGGACGGCGTCCCGTCCGAGCCGTCGACATAGGTGCCGAAGTCCTGCGCCCAGTAGACGAGCCCGTTCGACGCGGCGGCGGCGCCGACGCCGGTCGCCCGGTAGGTCGAGTTTTCGATGTTCGCGCGGTGACCGGGCGAGTTGAGCCACGCCGTCACGACGGACTGGGCCGTCTGGTAGCCGTAGGCGATGTTCTCTCCCCAGCCGACGCTGCCGATCGGGTAGCCGCAGGCGGCGAGGCGTTCGGAGACGGTGCGCGCGATCGGCGGCGCCGGGTCGTCGTGCTGCATGTACTGGTACTCGGCCATGTGGCGCGCCTTCCAGACGGCCGACGCGGTGAGCGTCGGCGAGATCTGCAGCGCCACCAGGCCCATGCCGGTGCGGTGGCTGTTGACCAGGCTGACGACCGCGTTGGCGAGGTCGGGACGGTTGACCGGCCACGACGCGTCGGGCGTGCAGGTGCCGACGACGGCGCGCGCGGGCGGCGTCGCGACGGCGGTCGCCAGCGTCGCGAGGATCGCGGCGGCCAGAACGGCGCCGCCGGCGAGCCGGGCGGTGAGACGAGACATCAAAAGGAACCCCTCTTCAGTCGGTTGCGGCGAAACGCCGGCCACGGTAACGCAGTTCTCGCCGGGTTGCAGGAGAAGGTACTTCGCCTTCCGATAGAATTTACGCTCTTAGCGCCTGAGGCGGTAGACGTTCTCGGCGAGGCGCGGCGCGTTCGGGATGTTCCAGATCAGCAGTCTGCCACGAGCGTGCGCGTAGCGGCCGGTGCCGTTCACCACCGGCACGCTCACGACGCCGTTCGTGACGCGCACGAAACCCTCCGAGTGGAGGATCCCGCCGGGCAGGTTGGCGTCGCAGAGGATCCACTCGCGCGTCGCCGAGTAGCGGATGACGATCGCGCGGTCGGAGCCGACCACGTCGAGCCGCTTGTGGACGAAGCTGACGCCGTCGAAGAGGCGATCCGTCTCCCAGCGCTTGTGCGCGTCGCCGCTGACGCGGATCGTCTCCGAGACCAGCTTGATCACGCGCGTCGACGCCGGGGCGGATGCCGCGCCCGGCGTGAGCGCGACGGCGGCGACTGCGACGACGAGGAGCGCTCTGCCCGCCATGCTTCGTTCTACCACGCACGCGCGGTGCGAGCGAGCGGCGCGGCGGTCGCTGACGCGCGGTGCGGAAGCGTCCGGAACGACCGCCCGTAGCGGCGGTGCAGGTGCGGCAGCGCAGCGGCGACCGGGACGAGGGGGAAGCGTCCGCTGCGTCAACACGTAGCCGACCGCGTGCGCGAGCACGACCGCGGCGAAACGCGGGGCGGCGTCGAACGGCTGCAGCGACGCCCAGAGGCAAGCTCGTGCTCGCGCTGATCCGCAGGCCCCGCCGCGGCGGCGGCCTCGCCGTCGTCGGCGCGCTCGTGTACTGGGGCGGCGACATCTTCTGCCTCTGCGCACCCGCTCGCGCATAGCCCGCCCGCACCGATCCTGAACCGCGAGCGGCTTCGATCGGCGCGATGAGTCGGGTGCCCGCATTGCTCGCTGTTGCCGCCGCTGCCGGAATGGCCGCGACCGCAGCGGCGGAAGGGACGAGGCTGCACCGTCAACACGTCACGTTCGTCGGTGACTCGGTCGCCGCGTCGATCATGTTCGAGCCGACGGCGCGCGCGGTGTTGACGCGCGACGACGACGTCGACTTCGAGTTGGCCGCGTGCCGCCGGCTCGCGACTCCCAGTTGCTTCGTGACGGGGATGACGCCACCGGCGACGGCGCTCGAGACGCTGACGCGGCTCGGTTCGGCGGTTGGCCCGGTCGTCGTCGTCGACGTCGGCTACAACGACTACTCGTCCGACTACCGCGCAGGGATGAACCGCGTCCTCGCGGAGCTGCGCCGCGAGCGCGTCCAGCGCGTGATCTGGCTCACGCTGCGAGAGCGCTGGCACGACTACATCACGATCAACGACGAGATCCGCGCGGAGGCTCGGCCGCGGTCGTGGGTCACGGTGGTGGACTGGAACCGGTACTCGCGCAGCCATCCGGAGTGGTTCCAGCCGGACGGGATCCACCTCGAGGCGGCAGGCGCCGACGCGCTCGCCGTGTTCCTGCATCGCACGCTCGCGCGCCTCGGGCTCGCGGGCGTGCCGCCGATGGCGCGTCGCGCGACGCGGCGCCTGCGCTCTGCGACAGCGCGGCTCGCGATCGCGACGGAGCGGAACCGCACGCCGCGCCGACGACGATCACGGCCGGCGCCCGCGTCCGGCTCGGTTGCCGCGGGGTGGACGCGGCTCGCTGCCGGAAGCGTCCTCGTCGGAGCGCTCGGCGCGCTCTGGACGTCCGCACGTCTTCGCGGAAGGGCGCGAAAGAGGCGTCGCCGCCGCGCGCGCCGGGCCGACGGTGGTTCGGCGTTGCATGCCGATTGAATCGTCGCAGTAGGGTGGATCGATCGACAGGTCCGCAACCACCGCGCTCTACGCGCTCGCGATGGTCGCCGTCGTGGTCGCGTCATTCGTAGCCCGCGCCACGCGGACGCGGTGCTCGCGACCGGCAGCGCGAGCGGGCGCGGCGACGTCGTGCCCTTCGTCGTCCGCCCCGGCCCGTCGGCGGCGGGCGCACGCATCCTCGTCGTCGCGCCCGTGAACACGTGGCAGGCGTACAACACGTGGGGCGGCAAGAGCCTGTACGTCAACCTGCTCGGCCCGAATGCGAAGGCGTACGCGCGCGCGGTGTCGTTCGACCGGCCGTACGACGCCTACACGAGCCGCATGCTGCTCTACTGGGAGTACCCGCTCGTGCGCTTCCTCGAGCGCAACGGCTACGACGTCGCGTACGAGACGGATGTGGACGTCGACCGCGACCCCGCCGCGCTCAGCGGGCACGCGCTGGTCGTCGTCGCCGGCCACAGCGAGTACTGGACACCGGGGATGCGCGACGCGTTCGAGGCTGCGCGCGCGGCCGGGACGAACCTCGCGTTCGTCGGCGGCAACGACGGCTACTGGCAAGCGCGCTACGCGGACGCGCGCCGCACACTGCTCGAGTACCGCAGCGCGCAACTCGACCCGAGCCCGGCGGCGGCGACGAAGACGGTGCGGTTCCGCGATCTGCAGCCGCCGCGCCCCGAATGCAGCCTCGTCGGCGTGGAATGGCAGGGTGGCTGGGAGTCGAACGGCCTCGCACCGGCGTACACGGTCGTGCCGTCGTCGCTCCGTGAACCGTGGTTCCGCGGCACGGGGTTCACCGGCGGTGGCACGCTGCCGGGCCTCGTCGGCTACGAATGGGACGCGGTCGAGCCGAGCTGCCCCGTCCCGCCGCTGACCGTCTACTTCCACTACCAGGGAAAGCCCGCCCCGCCGAACCGCTCCCCGTTCACGCACAGCTGGTACTCGACGAACGCGGACGTCGTCTCCTACACGGCGCCGTCGGGCGCACGCGTCTTCGCGACCGGCTCGATCCAGTTCAGCTGGGGGCTCGACGGCTTCGCGCGCACCCTCCACGCAGGCATCGCCGAGCTGACCGACCGGTACGCGCCCGACCCCCGGCTGCAACGGTTCATGCGCAACGTGTTCGACGACCTGAGCACGCCCACCGGCCTCGATGAGGACACCGGCGGCAGCCGCTAAACGTCGTCGTCGATCAGCTGGGGCTGCGCATCTACCTGCCCCAGTCGCAGGCCGGCCCCCGGCTAACCGCCACCGGTGCCCGCCCTCGCCGGCCGCTTCCACCCATGCAGCAGGGCGCCGGCCGCGCCGACGCCACTTGCACTGCGCAGATCCGACATTTTATAAAACGCACGTAGATGCTTCTGCGTGAGGTTGGATATGCGCGGCCTGCCTCACTGGGCGAAGCGCTCGAGCTGCTCGCGTCGAACGAAGGGGCGCGCGCGCTCGCCGGCGGGCAGACCCTGATCAACGTGATGAAGGCGCGCGCCGGCTCGCCCGAGCTGCTCGTCGACCTGAACGGCCTCGCCGACCTGAAGGGGATCGAGCTCGGTGCGGACGGGACGCTCGACATCGGAGCGATGACCACCTACACCGAGCTCGTCGAGTCGAGCGAGGCGCGCGCGCGTCAGGTGCTGCCGCAGGTCTGCGCGCAGATCGCGGACGTGCAGGTCCGCAACCGCGGGACGATCGGCGGGAACGTCTGCACCAACGACCCGACGAACCACCTGCCGCCGCTCCTCGTCGCCCTCGGCGCCGAGCTGACGATCGTCGGGGCGGACGGCGAGCGCACGGTCCCGGCCGCGGAGTTCTTCCTCGGCGTCTACATGACCGCCGTCGCGCAGACAGAGCTGCTGACCCGCATCCGCGTCCCGGCCGGCCGCAACGACGGGTTTGCCTCGGTGACGCTCGGCGTCGACGGGACGTGCATCGCGAGCGCGGCGGCGTCCGTCAACGGCGGCGTGACGGTCGCGCTCGGCTGCGTCGACGCGGTGCCGGTCGCGCTGCATCCCGAATCCACGGACCCCGAGTCGGTGCGCGCCGCCGTCCGCGGCGCCGACTTCGAGCCGCCGTCCGACGTGCACGCGTCGAGCGACTACCGGCGCCACCTCGCCGAGGTGCTCGCCGTCCGTGCTGTCCAGCAAGCAGAGGGGAGCTGAGTGGCGACCATCCCGGCAGCGACCGAGCACTCCGTCACGGTCACCGTCAACGGCACGACGTACGAGCGCCGCGTCGAGGCGCGGAAGCTCCTGATCCACTTCCTGCGCGACGACCTCGACCTGACCGGGAGCCACATCGGCTGCGACACCGGCAACTGCGGCGCGTGCTCCGTGATCGTCGACGGGACGCTCGTGAAGAGCTGCATGATGCTCGCCGTCCAGGCCGACGGCTCGTCGATCGAGACGGTCGAGGGTCTCGCCGACGGCGAGGAGCTGACGAAGCTGCAGCAGGCTTTCAGCGCGCACCATGCGCTGCAGTGCGGCTACTGCACTCCCGGGATGCTGATGAGCGCGACCGCGCTGCTGCGCAAGAACCCGCAGCCGTCGGACGACGAGATCCGGAAGGCGCTTCAGGGCAACATCTGCCGCTGCACCGGCTACTGGAACATCTTCGAAGCGGTGAAGGCGGCCGCAGAGTGACGACCGTCACCGAAGAGCGCACGGAACAACAGGCGCCGACGTGGTCCGGCCAGAACGTCCCGCGCAAGGAGGACAAGCGCCTCGTGCAGGGGCAGGGCGTCTTCGTCGACGACGTCAAGCGCCACGGGATGGGGTACGTGCATTTCGTGCGCTCGCCGTACGCCCACGCGCACATCACGTCGCTCGACGTGTCGAAGGCGGAGGCGATGCCGGGTGTCTACGGGACGCTGACCGGCGAGGAGGTGGCGGCACTCACCGAGCCGTTCTTCCAGATCTCCTCGGCTCCGGGCGCGCACCTGAAGGACTACGCGCTCGCCGTCGGCAAGGTGCGGTACGTGGGCGAGCCGGTGGTGGCCGTCGTGGCGGAGACGCGGGAGCGAGCGCGCGACGCCTCGGAGCTCGTCGAGGTCGAGTACGAGCCCCTACCGGCGGTCGTGGACGCACGGCGCGCGCAGGACGACGGCGCGCCGGTGATTCACGAGGACGCGGGCGGCAACCTCATGTGGGAAGGCACCTACGAGTGGGGAGACCTCGATGCGGCGTTCGCCGAGGCCGACCGCGTCGTGAAGATCGACGAGCTGCACTTCCACCGGTTCAACTCGACGCCGCTCGAATGCGACGGCGCGCTCGTCGAATACAACCGCGGCACCGGGCAGTGGACGATCCACACCAACAACCAGTTCCCCGGCTTCGCCGCGATCATGATGGGGCCGGCGATGCGAACCGGGCTCGACAAGCTCCGGTTCGTCACCCAGGACATCGGCGGCGGCTTCGGCAACAAGATCACGTCGCACCCGCAGCTCGTCGCGTGCTGCCTGCTCGCGCGCAAGCTCCACCGCCCCGTGCAGTGGACCGAGTGGCGCACCGACTTCCACCTCTCGATGTCGCACGGCAACGAGCGCTGGTTCCTCGACACGGAGGTCGCGGTCAAGAACGACGGCACGCTGCTCGGCTTCCGCACGAAGGCGCTCGACGACGCGGGCGCGTGGCTGCGCTACGAGCCGCTCGGCGGCGTCATCTGGGCGCAGGTCACGCCGGGCATGTACCGCTGGCGGCACATCCGCGTCGACTTCACGCAGGTCGCCACGAACAAGGCGCCGGTGTCGCCGAACCGCGGCTACTCGCGCATGCAGCACCTGTGGTTCACCGAGCGCCTGATCGACATCGTCGCGCACGAGCTCGGGATCGACCCGGTCGAGATTCGCAAGCGCAACTACATCCGCGCCGACGAGATGCCGTACGAGACGCCGAACGGCTGCGTCTACGACTCGGGCGACTACGCGAAGATGCTCGACGTCGCGCTCGACCTGATCGGCTGGGACAGGATGGAGGCGCGCCGCGCCGAGGCGAAGTCCCGGGGGAAGCTGCTCGGCGCCGGCATCGGGTCGACGCTCGACTCCGGCACGAACAACTTCGGCCAGTCGCGCCTGATCAACCCCGAGCTGCAGTTCTCCGGGAACAACGAGGTCGCGACGGTGAAGCTGGACATCTTCGGCGAGATCGTCGTCACGCTCGGCACGACGCCCCAGGGGCAGGGGCACGAGACCACGGCTGCCCAGGTGGTCGCCGACATCCTCAAGTGCTCCGTCGACGACGTCCACGTGCGTGCCGGTCACGACTCGTACTGGAACTCGCACGCGGGCTTTTCCGGCACCTACGCGTCCCAGTTCGCAGTGACGGGGCTGAGCGCCGTGAAAGGCGCGACGGAGATGCTCGCGGCCGAGATCAAGAAGCTTGCGAGCGCGGTGTTCGGCGGCGTGCCGGAGGATCAGCTCGAGCTCGCCGACGGCACGGTGCGCATCAAGGGCAGCGACGAGGCCGTGCTGCCGTTCATGGCGTGCGGCGCGATCATCAACGCGAACAACGCCGGCCTGCCCGAGGACCTCGGCGTCACGCTCAACTGCCGCTACGTCTACCGGCCGCCGTTCCAGGTGCCGGACGTCGAGCGCAAGTTCGGCAACCTCACGCTGACGTACGCGACGCAGATCCACGCCGCGGTGGTCGAGATCGACCCCGAGACCGGCTACTACGAGATCGTCGACTACGCCGCCGTCGACGACTGCGGCAAGCGAATCAACCCGCAAATCGTCGAGGGCCAGGTGATGGGCGCGACCGCGCAGGCGCTCGGCGCCGCCGTCCACGAGCAGTACGTCTACGACGAGGACGGCAACCTGCTCACGCCGAACTTCTACGACTACCACGTGCCGCACGCGCTCGACATGCCGCCGCTGCAGACCGGCTACGTCGAGAGCCCCTCGCCGTTCACGCCGCTCGGGACGAAGGGGATGGGCGAAGGCGGCGGCGCCGGCATCCACGCGGTGTGCGCGGCGATCCAGGACGCGTTGCGGGACAACGGCGGCGCGATCGTCTGGGACAGCGCCAACCCGTACCACCGGGTCTGGGAGATGCTCAACGACCCGCAGGGCGCGGGCGGGCGCGTGCAGGTGACCGAGGCGTGAACGTCTCCGGCGAGCGCACCTTCGCGGCGTCGCGGTCGGACGTCTGGCGCGTGCTCAACGACCCCGCGTCGATGGCGAAGACGATGCCCGGAGTGGAGAGCTTCGCCGTCCACGACGACCGCCGCTGGACCGCGAACGTGAAGATCCCGCTCGGCCTCGGCGGGCTGCAGATGAAGATCGACATGGACAAGGTCGAGGAGCGCGAGCCCGAGTTCGCGAAGCTGAAGATCCGCGGACGCGGCGTCGGCGCGATGCTGAACATGGAGACGTCGTTTCGGCTGAGCGACGCGCAGGGCGGCTGCGCGATGCACTGGTCGGCCGAGGTGCGCATCGCCGGTCCGGTCGGCTCGATGGGACAGCGCGTGCTGCAGCCGATCGTGAACCAACAGGTCGCGCACGTGCTCGCGGCGCTCGACACGCAGGTGCAGGCGGCGGTCCAGGGCGAGCGCGGCGGTGCCCCGCCGACCACCGGCCCGACGGACTACGGCCCGCCGGCGGACGCCGACACGAGTCGCACGCCGCCCTCCGGCGCGAGCGCCGCCGAGGAGGGCGTCAGCCCGTGGTCGCCGGAGGCGTACGACGAGAACGCCGAAGGGCCCACGACCACCACGGAAGACGCGCGGTAGCCGCGTGGCGCGGCCGTTCCGGGTTGGGGCCATGCAGCTCACCATGGAGCCGCTCGACGAGATGCTCGCGTCTGCACGCGCGATGGACGACGCGGGTATGGACACGATCTGGCTCGCGGAGGCGTACCCGTGGTGGCGCAAGCACGGCATGGAGGCCCGCTCGTCGACCGTCGCGTCGGCGCTGATCGCGCGCGAGACGAAGCACCTGACGGTCGGGTGGGGGATCATCGCAGCGTCCACGCGTCACCCGGTGCAGGCCGCGATGGACGCGCGCGTCGTGCAGGAGGCTGCCGGCCCGGGCCGGTTCATCCTCGGCTTCGGCACCTCGAAGATCTTCCTCAACAACACGAAGACGCAGACCTCGAAGACGCTCGGCCCGATGCGCGACGCAGTCTCGATCGTGCGCGGCGTCCTGGGCGGCGAGCGCTTCGACTACGACGGCGACACGTGGAGCGCCGACGTGCCGGCGCTCGCAGCCGAGGCCCACGCGCCGCGCGAGGTGCCGCCGGTCTACGTCGCCGCGACAGCGCCGAAGATGCAGGCGCTCGCCGGCGAGATCGCCGACGGCTGCCTGACGCCGTCGATCACCACGCCGCGCTTCGTCGAGTACACCCGCAGAAACGTCGCCGCCGACATCGACATCGGGTGTACGGTCGTCGCGTCGATCCACGAGACCGACCGCGACCGGGGCCGCGACGGCGCGCGCGAGATCGCCGGAATGTACCTCGCGAACAAGGTGCAGAACATCCAGGGCGCGGCCGACACGCTCCTCGACCTCGCCGGGCTCGAGCAGGACGAGATCCGTCCGATCGCCGAGGCGATGGAGCAGGGCGGCCGGCTCGCGGCGAAGGAGCAGGTGACCGACGCGATTCTCGACAAGTGCAAGCCGATCGCCGGCACACCCGACGACTGCATCGCGGCAATCGAGGAATACAAGGCCGCCGGCTGCACGCACGTCATGCTCGAGCTGTGGGGCGACGACCGCCGCGGGCAGATCAGGCTGTTCGGCGAGCGCGTGCTGCCGCACGTGCGCGACGCATGATCTCCGTCGACCGCGACCGCCTCGTCGAGACGGCGAGTTCGCTCGTCGACGTGCACAGCTTCACCGGCGACGAGCAGCAGATGGCCGAGCGGATGGCGGAGCTGTTCGACGAGCTCGGACTGCACGTGCAGTGGCAGCAGGTCGAGGACGGGCGCGCGAACGTCCTCGGCACGTGGCACGGCGCCGGCGGCGGCAAGACGTTGATGTTCAACGGCCACATGGACACGTCGTACTCCGGCCGCGAGCCGTGGCTGCGGGACGTGCCGGGATTCCAGCCGCACGCGTTCGAGCGCGACGGCCGCCTCTACGGCCTCGGCATCTCGAACATGAAGGGTGCCCTCGCGTGCTACGTCGAGGCGGTGCGTGCGCTCCGGGACGACGGCGTGCGACTGCGCGGCGACGTGCTGCTCGCCGCGGTGTGCGGCGAGATCGAGAAGACGCAGCAGGGCGACGCGCAGGGCGCGGCGTACCGCGGCTATGCCGCGGGGACCCGCTACCTGGTCTCGCACGGAGGCGTCGCCGACATGTGCCTGCTCGGCGAGCCGACGGAGGGGAAGGTCGTGCTCGGGCACTTCGGCGCGCTCTGGCTGCGCATCCGCGTGCACGGAAACTTCGTCCACACCGCCTTCAGCGAAGGCAAGCGCGACCAGAACTCGGTGCTGCGCATGCACGAGGTGACGAGCGCGGTGCTCGAGTGGATCCCGTCGTGGGAGGACGACGAGGCGAACGCGTACCGCGGCGTGAAGGCGATCGTCAACGTCGGCGCCGTTGCCGGGGGCTTCGGGTGGCGAGTCTCGCGGACGCCGCACCACACCGACCTGTTCCTCGACGTGCGCGTCCCGCCGACGAAGCCGATGGCGGTCGCGCGGCGCGAGGTGCTCGGCTTCGTCCGCTCGCTCGGCGAGCGCTTCCCCGACTACGGCGTCGAGGGCGAGGTGTACGTGACGGCGCCGGGCGCGGAGATCGACGAGGGCCACGAGCTCGTCGCCGCGATCGACGCGGCGCACGAGCAGGTGTTCGGCGAGCGCCCGGGCCGTGACGTGACGCGGTGGTTCAGCGACGCGTCGGCGCTCACGCGCTACGGCGTGGCGACCGTCAACTACGGAACGTCGACCGGGCTCATGGACGTCGAGCTCGGCGAGAACCTCGACGTCGACGGCCTCGTGAAGACCGCCGTTACCTACGCGCTGGTCGCGCAGAAGGTCTGCGCGTGAAGCTCGTCACGTACGACGACGGGCGGGTCGGCCGCGTCGACGGGGACGAGATCTTCCGGCTCGACGTGCCGACAATGCGCGCGTACTTCGAGCGCGGCGGAGCAGAGGACACCGACGAACGCGTCCCGCTCGCCGAAGCGCGGCTGCGGGCGCCGATCGTCCCGAAGAAGCTCTTCCACACCGCCGGCAACTTCCGCGAGCACGAGGAGGAGTCGAAGAACGTCGACTGGTCGCATCGGATCGCTCCGTGGATCAACTTCTTCCAGAACGTCGACGCTATCGTCGGGCCCGACGACCCGGTCGTGTACCCCGAGCACCTGACGGAGGAGCTCGACTACGAGCTCGAGCTCGCCGTCGTGCTCAAGAAGCCCGGCAAATGGTTTTCGCCCGAGGAGGCGGAGGACTACGTCGGCGGCTACGTGATCTTCAACGACATCACCGCGCGCGACATCCAGCGGGGGGAGATGCGCTCCGGCGTGTTCAGCTTCTGCAAGGCGATCGATACGTTCTGCCCGCTCGGGCCGTGGATCGTGACGCCGGACGAGCTCGGCGACCCGCACGACCTGGCAATGGAGCTGCGCGTGAACGGCGAGGTACGGCAGGAGTCGCACTCGAGCCGCATGAGCGTGACGATCCCGGAGATCCTGTCGAACTTCTCTGCGCTCGGCTACTCGGCCGGCGACGTCCTCTCGACGGGCACGGTCGCCGGCGTCGCCGGCTTCAAGTCACCGGAGGAGCGCGCGCGCCTCTATCTCAAGCCGGGAGACGTGATCGAGGCCGAGATCGAGCGGATCGGCGTGCTGCGCAACCCGGTCGTCTCGTGGCAGGAAGCGCACGGGACGCCGCCGCCGCCGCGCATCCGTCCCTGGGGCGACGGATGACGTGGCAGCGCGACGACGCGAAGCTCGACCGCGTCCGCGCTTTGATGGCCGAGCGCGACCTCGATGCGCTCGTGGTGCGCGCACCCGACAACGTCCTCTACCTGACGAACTTCTGGGGCATGAAGGGCTACGACGCCTGCGTGTTCCCGCGCGACGGCGAGGCCGTGCTGATCACGATCGAGGCCTCGGAGGAGGACGCTGCGCGCACGGCGTGGACGAGCGACGTCCGCTTCGTGCCGGGCTATGCGCCCGACGACCCGCGGCCGGTGCCCGCGCGCACGCTCGACGCGGCGCTCGCGGCGTCGAGCGGATACGGCAACGTGGGCCTCGAGCTGTCGTTGGGCACGCAGGCGGCCGACCGCATGGTCGGCGAGCCGACGACGTTCACCAAGGCGTGGTTCGACGCCTGGCCCGGCGCAGACGACGCGATGGCGGTACTCGTGCCCGCGCGCGCGCTGAAGACGAAGCAGGAGGTCGAGCGCATGCGCGTCGCGAACGAGCTCTGCGGCGCGGCGATGGACGCCGTCGCGGCCGACCTCCGTGTCGGGATGAAGGAAAGCCAGGCGGCGGCGCTCTGGCAGTCGCACGTGCACGGCGAGGGCACGGGCCGGGACGGCGTCGACCTGTCGCTCGGCTTCTCGCTCGTCTGGGCCGGCCGCGGCATCAAGACGTTCACGGCGACCGCCGACCTGCCGGTCGAGGAGGGCGAGCCGGTGCTCTTCGAGATCTGGGTCTGCGTCGACGGCTACTGGTGTGACCACACGAAGCTGCTCGTCGTCGGCGAGCTTCGCGACGACTACGCGCAGCTCGAGGCCGGGCTGCTCGACGTCTACGACCGCGCTGTCGCGCACTGCCGCCCCGGTGCGTCCTTCGCGCAGCTGGACGTGCTGGTCCGGGACGGCATCGCGGAGCTGGGCTTTCCCGGCCAGCCGACGCATCCGATCTGCCACGGCGTCGGCGCGCGCGCACACGAGCCGCCGTACGCGCACCAGGCCGTCGACGGGTCGATCGAGGAGGGGATGGTGCTCGCGATCGAGCCCGGGTGCTACTGGCCCGGCGGCGGCGGGCTCCGCGTCGAGGACAACTTCCTGATCACGGCCGGCGGCGCCGAGAAGCTGTCGCCGTTCCCGGACGGGGTGGTGCGATGTCCGGCGGCCTGATCTGGACGGGATCGCTCAACGAGGCGTACGCGATCGGGGGTCGGGTCGGGCTCTACGACACCACGCTGCGCGACGGCGAGCAGACCGTCGGCGTCGTGCTCTCGCCCGGGGAGAAGCTCGAGATCGCGCGGCTGCTCGACGACCTCGGCGTCGACCGGATCGAAGCCGGGTTCCCGCGCGTCTCCGACGACGACTGGCAGGCGGTCGCCAAGATCGCCGGGGCGGGCCTGGGCGCGGAGATCTGGGGCTTCTCGCGCGCCGTGCCCGCCGACCTCGAGGCGCTGGTCGAGCTCGGCGTGCGCTACTCCGTGATCGAGTCGCCGATCTCCGATCTGAAGCTGCAGGCGATCGGCGTCACCCGCGAGACGATGCTCGACCGCATCACGAGCGCGATGCGGTTCGCGGCGGAACACGACATCCACGCCGCATTCTTCGGCGTCGACTCGACCCGCGCCGAACGCGACTTCTACGACGTCGTCTACGCGTCGGCCGTCGAGGCGGGCGCGAAGGAGGTCGTCGTCGTCGACACGCTCGGGATCGCGTCGCCCGAGGCGGTCGCGGAGCTCGTCGAGCACACCGCTAGCCTCGTCGGCGTGCCCGTGCATTTCCACGGCCACAACGACTTCGGCGTCGCGACGGCGAGCGCCGTCGCCGCCGTCCGTGCCGGCGCGCAGTATGTCCACGGCACGATCAACGGCATGGGGGAGCGTGCCGGCAACGCCAACCTCGGCGAGGTCGCGCTCGCGCTGCGCGCGCTCTACGGCGTCGAGACGAACCTGAGACTCGAGCGTGTGCGCGAGGTCTCGGAGCGCGTGCGCGAGCTGTCCGGCTACGCGCTCGAGCCGTGGAAGCCGCTGACGGGCGAGACGCTCTTTCGCCGCGAGAGCGGCGCCGTCGCGTCGCAGTTCCACGACCCGCCGTCGATCGAGCCGTACTCGTCGGAGCTCGTCGCGACGGACCGGGCGATCGTGCTCGGCAAGAAGAGCGGCCTCGACTCCGTCCGCATCAAGGCGGACGAGCTCGGTCTCGACCTGCCGGAGGAGCGGCGCGCCGAGGTGCTGGCGGCCGTGAAGAAGCTCGGCGCCGAGAAGCGCGGCCTCGTGACCGACGAGGAGTTTCGGGCGATCGTTGGCTGAGCACGACGCGGTCGTCGTCGGCAGCGGCGTGAACGGGCTCGCCTGCGCCGCCCTGCTCGCGAAGGCCGGCTGGGACGTCTGCGTGCTCGAGCGAAACGACTGGTTCGGGGGCTGCATTCGGACGACCGAGCTCACCGAGCGGGGTTTCCTGCACGACGTGTTCAGCGCATGGCACCCGCTCTGGGTCGGCGGGGCGGCGCACGCGCAGCTGGCCGACGACCTCGCGCGGCACGGGCTCGAGTACGTCAACACGGAGCTCCCCACCGCGACCGCGTTCCCCGACGGCGAGAGCGCGTTCCTGCTGCGCAACGCGGAGGGAAACGTGCAGGAGCTCGGACCGGAATGGCGCGCCGTGCTCGACTCGTTCTTCCCGAACGCCGACCTGGCGTTCGGCGTCCTCGGGACGGAGCTGTGGTCGAGGCACGGCGCGGCACTCGGGCTGAAGGCGCTGCGGAGGCTCGGCCGCGACGGTGTGCGCGCGTTCAGCGGCGGCTTGCTCGTGTCGGCTCGCGACTGGCTGGAGGCGACGTTCGTATCGGAGCGCGCGCGCGGCGTGCTCGCGCCGTGGGTGCTGCACACCGGGCTCGGGCCGGACGCGGCGACGTCGGGCTACATGGCGCAGGTGATCGCGGTCGCCGTGCAGGAGGGCGGGATGCCGATCCCAGTCGGCGGTGGGGCCAAGCTCGCCGACGCCCTGGTGTCGTTCATCCGCGAGCAGGGCGGCACGTGCGAGACGTCCGCGCACGTCGACCGCGTCTTCGACGGCGGCGTGCGCGTCGCCGGCGGCGAGACGATCGCGGCGCGCCGCGCGGTCGTGTGCAACGTCACGCCTACCCAGCTGTACGGCGACCTGCTCGGCGGGACACCGCCGCCGTTCCGGTACGGGCGCTCGGAGATGCAGATCCACTTCGCGCTGTCGGAGCCGCCGCGCTGGGAAGGCGACGCCCGGCTCGCCCGCACGGCCATCGTCCATCTGACCGCGGGGCTCGACGGCGTCTCCCGCGCGGTGAACGAGGCGGACCGCGGCCTGTTGCCCGCTGAGGCGACGGTGGTGGTGGGGCAGCCGTTGACGATCGACCCGTCGCGCGCGCCGACGGGGCGGGGCATCCTCTGGATCCAGCTGCAGGAGCTTCCCTGGCACGTCCGCGGCGACGCCGCCGGCCACGTCGACGTCGGCGACGGCACCTGGACGGAGACGTTGCGCGAGCGCTACGCCGACCGCATCCAGGCGCGGCTGCAGCGACACATCCCCAACCTCGACTCCGCGATCCTGGCCCGAGTTGCGCTGTCGCCGGCGGACCTGCAGCGGGCCAACGTCAACCTCGTGCACGGCGACCCGTACGGCGGGTCGCTCGCGCTCGACCAGAGCTTCCTCTGGCGCTCGCCGCACCGCACCGGCGTGCGCAACGTCTGGCACGTCGGCGCGTCGACCCACCCCGGCCCCGGACTCGGCGGCGCGAGCGGAGCGCTCGTCGCGCAGCAGCTGCTCGAGCCGCCGCTGCCGAGGCGGCTGGCGGCTCGCGCGCGCTCGCTCCTCGCAGGTAGCTGATTGATTGCGATCGATCGCCCTAGCGGTCGGCGAAGATGTTGGCGCCGCCGAGCTCGTTCTTGAAGAACACGCTAGCGAGCTCGAGGTGCCGGTAGAGCACGTCGGCGGCGGCGGCGGGGTCGCGCGCCGAGCACGCGGCGAGGAGCTCCCCGTCGAGCGCGCGGTGCCGCTCCTGCGGCTTCCCGTGCGCCGTGAAGAGCGCGGGGCGGAATCGCTCCGAGCGGTCCCACGCGGGCCGGATGAGCGCCACGAGCCAGTCGGACCCGGACGCGTCGTAGAGCGCGAAGTGGAAGTCGGTGTGCGCCCGCATCGCCGCGCGCAGGTCTCCGTCGCCACGCGCCGCGTCGAGCCGCGCCAGGTGGACGGCGGCCGCGCGCTCGTGCTCGTCGCCGAACTGCTCGGCGGCCCGCCGGACGGCGAGCGACTCCAGGGCGAGGCGCACCGCGAACAGGTCGCGCAGCTCGTTGACGTCGAAGTCGAGCACACGCGCGCCCTGGTGCGGCACGTGGCGTGCGAGGCCGAGCGCCTCCAGCTGCCGCACGGCCTCGCGGATCGGCGAGATGCTCATGCCGAACGCGCGTGCGAGCTCGTCCAGCCGCAGCGGCGCCCCGGCGGGGAGGTCGCCGAGGATGATCGCCTCGCGCAGCTGGTCGAGGGCGTACTCCGCCATCGTGCGGTGGCGCATCCGGGCCTGCGCCGGTTGCCCCGAAGGTGCCATGCGGCGGGGACCGTCCCACGCTCTTGATCAGATGTCAAACGTCGTGAGAGGATCGGCCCGGTGGCGCCCACGGTCTCCGTGTCGCAGATCACGACGCTCGCGTCGAGCTTTGCGGACGACGTGGCGACGTATGCCGCGGCCGGCGCCGACGCGATCGGCGTCTGGGAGCTCAAGCTGCCGGAGGGCTCGGACGCCGCCGCGCTCGAGACGCTCGAGGCGAGCGGCCTCGGCAGGGCCTCGGCGGTGCCGGCCGTGCCGTCGATCCTGCCGCTGCCCCTGCTCGGCGGGCCGGAGGATCCGGCCGAGCGGGTCGAGGCCCTCTGCGCTTCGCTCGCGCGGCTCGCTCCGTTCCGTCCGAGCGGCGTCGTCTGCCTCACCGGCGCGCGCGAAGGGCGCGACCCCGACGAGGCGCGTGAGGTCGTCGTCGAGGGGTTGCGCACGATCGCCGCCGAGGCCGAGAGCCACGGCCTGCGCATCGCGCTCGAGCCGTACCAGCGCGCGGGCGGCGAGCGGTGGTCGATCGCGTTCGACGTCCCCGAGGCGCTGTCGCTGATCCACGACGCCGGCGAGCGCCCGGCGCTCGCGCTCCAGTTCGACACGTGGCACCTCTGGAACACGCCCACGCTCTTCGACGACATTGAGCAGCACGTCGACCGGTTCGCCGGCGTCCACGTCGCCGACTACCGCGACCCCACGCGCAGCTGGGCCGACCGCGTGTTGCCGGGAGACGGCGTGGCCGGCATCGCACAGATCGTCCACGCGCTCGAGGACGCAGGGTGGAGCGGGCCGTACGACATCGAGGTGTTCTCGGACGACGGCACGTTCGGCGCCGCCCACGACGACTCGCTGTGGGCGCGCGAGCCGGTGGAGGTCGTCCGCGAGGCGCTCGAGAAGTTCGACCGTTGCCTGCGAGCCGGCGCCCTCGACTGAGCGTATGGAGAGCAGACCCCCCGTCCACGTCGCCGCTTCTGCGGCCGATTCGAAGGAGATGAGATGACAGCAAGAACCGTTCGCGCGGCCCTCGCCCTCGTCACTGCCGTCGCGGCGCTCGTGGTACTCGCCGCCACGGCGGCGGCGCACCCGGCAGGGAAAGCGCCGATCGTGATCGGCTGGGCGTTCGACGGCAAGGGTGCCATGGCGCCCTTCGACAACCCGGCGCTCGCTGCGGCGAAGCTTCGCGTCGCGCAGATCAACGCGCACGGCGGCGTGCTCGGCCGCAAGCTGGTGATCAACACGTGCGACACCCAGGGCAACAAGCCGGCGATCGCGAAGGCATGCGCCCTGAAGCTGATCGGCGGCGGTGCATCCGTCATCTTCACGACCTGCGACGTCGACCTCGCCGCACCGGTCGTGCAGGAGGCGATCAACCGGGGCCTGCTCACGGTCGCGCCCTGCATCGGCACAGACCAGATGGGGCCGAAGCGCTTCGGCCCCAAGGGCAAGCTCGCCTTCAGCTTCGGCAACGTCGCGCAGGACGAGGGGTCGGCGATGGCGCAGTACGCGTGGAGCCGCGGCTGGCACACGGCCGCGCTGGCGACCGACACCGTGATCGTCTACTTCAAGAACGTCGTGCAGGCCTTCAAGGCGCGCTTCACGCAGCTCGGCGGCAAGGTCGTCGACCAGGAGACGTACCAGTCGCTCGGCGGAAACAACGCGCAGAACGTCGTCAGCCGCTGGAACTCGCACAAGGCGGACGTCTACGTGACGTCGACCGCCGGCGCGTTCGGTGCGCTTTCGACGCTCGTCTCGGGCCTGCGCTCGCTCGGGAACAACACGCCGATCCTCAACTCGTGGGCGGGCGACGGCACGTACTGGCTGCCGAAGAGCCCGCCGGTGACGAACTATTACTTCGTCACCTTCGCGTCGGTGTTCGGCGACGACCCCGTGCCGGCGATCAACAAGCTCGCGAAACAGGTGCACGCAGCGACCGGCGGCTTCGTCACCGGGCCGGCTGCGATCGACGGCGTCGTCACCGCGATCAAGCGCGCACACGGGTCGACGAACGGCGCGACGCTGGCGGCGATCATGCAGCGGTTCCACAAGGTCCCGACCATCTCCGGCCTCGTCAGCTTCTCGACGCGGTACCACACGGTGTTCGGCCGGCAATACCGCGTGATCGAGATCAACAACAACAAGGCGCGTGTCGTGGGCGAGGTCACGGCGAAGGTCGTCCCGAAGATCTAGGCGGGTTGACCAGCGAAACGGAGAACGTGCAGGGGAGGCCCGGGGGTGAGCTCCGGGCCTCCTCCGTCTCGCGCTCGTTCGAGGGCGTTCACGCGCTGCGCGAGGTGACGCTGACGGTACGGATCGGCGAGGTGGTGGGGCTGATCGGGCCGAACGGCGCCGGCAAGTCGACGCTCGTGAACGTGATGAGCGGGTTCGACCGGCCCGACTCGGGCCGCATCGCCCTCGACGGCCGCGACGTCACGCGCTGGTCGCCGCAGCGACGCGCCCGGCACGGCCTCGTGCGCACGTTCCAGCACAGTCACGCCTTCCACGGGCTCTCGGTTCGAGAGAACGTGGAGGCGGCGGCGCTCGGTGCCGGTGCTGCGCCGCGCGAAGCGGCGCGGCGCGCGGCCGAGTTGCTCGACCGGCTCGAGCTGCGCCTGTACGCGGACCGTCCTGCGGCCGCGCTGGCGGCGGGCGACGAGCGGAAGCTCGGCGTGGCCCGCGCGCTCGCGATGCAGCCGCGCTACGTCCTGCTCGACGAGCCGGCGGCGGGACTGCCGGAGACCGAAGCCGTCGCCTTCGGCGAGCTGATCCGCTCGCTCCGCGACAAAGAGGGCGCGGGCGTGCTGCTGATCGACCACAACATGGGGCTGATTATGGAGACCTGCGAACGAATCCACGTGCTCGACCAGGGGCGGACCCTCGTCGAAGGAACGCCGGACGAGATTCGTGCGAACCTCGACGTCGCCGCCGCGTACCTCGGCGAGTCGGCGGTCGTCGCATGACAGCTCTCAGCGTCCGCGACCTGCACGTCCGCTACGGAGCGGTGCACGCCGTGCAGGGCATCGACCTCGAGGTGGCTTCCGGCGAGATCGTGGCGCTGATCGGCCCAAACGGCGCCGGGAAGTCGTCGACGCTCCACGCGATCATGGGTCTCGTGCCGGTCGCCGGCGGCGACGTCTTCCTTGGCGACCGCTCGCTGCGGGGACTGCGGCCGGAGCAGGTCGCGCGAGCCGGAATCGCGCTCGTCCCCGAGGGCCGCCGCATCTACGGGGAGTTGACCGTCGAGGAGAACCTGCGGCTCGGCCTCGCCGCGCGCCGGTCGCCGCCCAGCGAAGGGGAGCTCGACCAGATCTACGAGCTCTTTCCCGTCGTGCGCGAGTTCCGGCGGCGTCACGCGGGCGCGCTCTCGGGCGGCCAGCAGCAGCAGCTCGCGATCGCGCGGGCGCTCTTCGCCGCTCCCGACGTCCTGCTGCTCGACGAGCCGTCGCTCGGGCTCGCCCCGGCGGTCGTCGACGCCGTCTTCGCGGCGCTCGCGCGCATCCGCGAATCGGGCATGGCCGTGCTGCTCGTCGAGCAGCGAGCGCGTCGCGCGGTCGCGTTCGCGGACCGGTCGCACGTGCTGGCGAACGGGCGGCTCCAGCTGACGCTCGGGCCGGAGCGCGCCGAGGACACCGAACTGCTCGTGGGTGCCTACTTCTCGTGATCCTCGCGCTCACCGTGACCTGGCAGAACCTCGCGGACGCGTTGTCGCTCGGGTCCGTCTACGCGCTGATGGCGGTCGGCATCGGCCTCGTGTTCGGCGTGCTGCGGCTCGTCAACTTCGCCTACGGCCAGCTCGTGATGGCCGGAGGGTTCGCGCTCGCGCTGTCCGCGCAGTGGAATTGGCCGGTGTGGGCCGGGATCGTGCTGTGCTTCGTCGTCGTGCTCGTCCTGACGGCCCTGATGGACGCGCTCGTGTTCAGGCCGCTGCGCGGTCATTCGCCGGCGGTGATGCTCGTGGCGACGTTCGCGGTCGCTTTCCTGCTCGAGAACATCGCGCTCCTGTGGTTCGGCTCGCTGGGGAAGATCGCATACTCCCTCGCGTTCCTGAACCAGCCATGGGTGATTTCCGGAGTCGACATCCGCAAGATCTCGATCGTGTCGATCGTCGTCGCGTTCGTCTGCCTCGTCGGGCTGCGCCTGCTCGTCGAGCGGACGCCGATCGGGCTGCAGATGCGCGCAGCGTCGCTCGACTTCCGCACGGCGCGCATGATCGGTGTGCGCGCCAATCGGGTCGTGACGTTCGCCGTCCTGCTGTCGGGCCTCCTCGCAGCCGTCGTCGCGGTCCTCCTCACGGTGCAGACGCCGCTCGTCACGCCCGACTTCGCGCTGCGCGACACGATCGTCGTTCTCGCCGGCGTCGTCCTCGGCGGCATGAACCGGATCGTCCCGGCGACCCTCGGCGGCTTCGCGATCGGGTTCGCGAGCGGCCTGCTCGGCGGCGTGCTGCCGACGAACCAGAGCCAGTACCTCGATACGTTCCTGTTCGCGGCCGTGATCGTCGTCCTCCTCGTCCGGCCGCAGGGGATCTTCACGCGTGTGCAGACGGTGGAGCGCGTGTGACGCGGGTCGCCGCCTCGCTACAGGAGCTCGTCGGGCCGGTCGCGCTCGTTGTCGCCGCCGGGTTGCTCGGAACGCTCGTCTCCGTCTCGAACCAGTCCTACTTCACCGACACGCTCGTCAACGTCGCGATCGTCGTCGCGATCTACGCGTTCATCGGCACCTCGGGCGTCCTGTCGTTCGGGCACATCAGCTTCGTCGCGGTCGGCGCTTGGACCGCGGGCGTGCTGTCGGTGCCGAAGGCGGAGAAGCCGGCGATCATGCCCGGCCTCCTGCACGTCCTGCGCACGACGACGGTCGGCAACGTGCCGTCGCTCTTGCTCGCAGCGCTCGCCGGCGGCCTCTTCGCGCTCGTCGTCGCCCTGCCGTTGATGCGGTTGTCGGGGCTCGCCGCCGGCATCGCGACCTTCGGCGTCCTCGAGATCACGCACAACGTGCTGCAGTACGAGGACCGGATCGGGCCTGGACTCAACACGTTCTCGTCGGTTCCCGAGACGACGGGCCTGCTGCAGGCGACGGTCGGCGCGGTGGCGGTGATCGCCGTCGCCTGGGCGTACGGGCGCAGCCGTTTCGGCCGGCTGCTCCGTGCGAGCCGCGAGGACGCGTCCGCCGCGCGCGCCGTCGGCGTCTCCGTCTACCGCCAGCGGCTGATCGCGTTCGCGCTGTCGGGCGTTCTGGCCGGCTTCGCGGGCGGCCTCGAGGTGCACCTGCTGCCCGTCAACACCGACAGCGTCTACCTCGACCTCACCTTCATCACCCTCGCGATGCTCGTCGTCGGCGGAGTGACGAGCCTGTGGGGCGCCGTCGTCGGCGCTCTCGCGGTGAGCGCGGTCGATTCGTACCTGTCGGTCGCGGAGAACGGGACGTCGCTCTTCGGCTGGCATCTCAACCTGCCGTCGGGGACGCGGGTGATCGTGGTCGGAGCGTTGATGGCGCTCGTGCTGATCCTCCGTCCGAGCGGCCTTACCGGCGGCCGTGAGTTCCGCCTGCCGCGGATCGCGCGGAAGTCGACGTGACGCGCGTCTGCGTCGCCGGCGGCGGCGTCATCGGCAGTCTGTTCGCAGCGCATCTCGCGCGAGTCGCCGACGTGTCGGTGCTGACGCGACGCGACGAGCACGCGGTCGCGTTGAACGCCGAGGGGCTGCGCGTGTCCGGGCGCGCGGACTTCGTCGTCCGCGTGGCGGCTGCATCGTCGCCGGACTCGCTGGACGAGCCCGACCTGGTCATCCTGGCGTCGAAGGGCACCGACCTCGACGGCCTCGCGTCGCGGCTCGGCGGACGCTGGCCGCGCGCGACGATGATGACGGTCCAGAACGGGGTCGGCGCGGACGAGGTCGTCGCGCGGCACGGCGACTGGCCGCTGCTCGTCTCGGTCACGTTCATGAGCGGGACGCGGCACGCCGACACGCACGTCGAGTACGTGCTCGACACGCCGACGTGGATCGGGCCGTCACGCGGGACGACGCACGCCGATGCCGAGCGCGTGGCGGAGCTCTTGCGGTCGTCGGGCCTGAAGGCGGAGGCCTTCGACGACCTGCGACCGGCGCAGTGGTCGAAGCTGATCTTCAACGCGACCGTCAACAGCGTCGCCGCGCTCACCGGGCTGCCGCACGACCCGCACTTCGCGGCGCTCGACAAGCCGACGGACCTCGGCTTCCTCGTCCGCGACCTGATCGACGAGGGCAAGGCCGTCGCCGCGGCGGCCGGGATCACGCTCCGAGAGGATCCTTGGCAGATGAACGTGCTCGCGACGAAGCGCGGCAGCGCGCACTACCCGTCGATGCTCGAGGACGTCGAAGCCCACCGCCGCACGGAGATCGACGCGATCACCGGCGCCCTCGTCCGCGTCGCGCGCGACGTGGGCGTACCCGTGCCGTTGCACGAGGCGATGTACCGCCTCGTCAAGGCCAAGGAGGAGTCCTGGCGGTGAGGGTCTGCGTGGTCGGCACCGGCGCCGTCGGATCGCTGTTCGCCGCGAACCTCGCGACCCTCGACGACGTCGAGGTGTGGGCATTCGACCTGGCGCAGGCGCACGTGGACGCGATCAACGCAAACGGCCTGCGCCTCGTCGGCGCCGGGGAGGTCGTCGGGCACCTGCGCGCCACCAGCGACGCCGCCGAGCTGCCGCCGTGTGACTTCGGGATCGTCGCCACGAAGGCGATGCACACCGACGACGCGATCCGTGCGACAGCGCACGCGTTCGCCGACGGCTGCGTCGCGACGGTTCAGAACGGGATCGGGAACGAGGAGGTGATCGCGCGTCACGTCGCGCGTGTCATCCGCGGGACGACGTTCCCCGCCGGCAAGGTCGCCGAGCCGGGAGTCGTGCAGTGGGACGTCAAGGGCGACACCACGCTCGGCCCGTTCGAGGATCGCCCGGCGCCGTTCGACGAGGTCGTGCGTCTCGCCGATGCGTGCACGCGCGGCGGCATGCCGACGACGGCGGTGCAAGACGCGCGCGGCCCGCAGTGGCGGAAGGTCATCTTCAACGCCGCGACAAACCCGCTCGGCGCGCTCACCGGCCTTACGCACGGCCGCGTCTGCGAGCAGCCCTCACTGCGTGCGCTCGCGACGATGCTCGTCGACGAGGGAAAGGCCGTCGCGGCCGCGCAGAGCATCGTGCTCGACTCCGACCCCGAGGAGCTGATCGACTTCGCGGCACGCAAGGACGTCGCGTACGACCACAAGGCGTCGATGCTCCAGGACGTCGAGGCCCGCCGTCAGACGGAGATCGACTATTTGAACGGCGGCATAGCCCAGTTCGGACGCAGGCTGTCGGTTCCCACCCCGATGCACGAAGCGATCTGGGCGCTCGTGAAAGGAGTTGAAGCTGCATGGCGGCAGTAGTCCCGGCTGAAGAGATCGCGCGCCGCTACCGCCTCGTGCGCGAGGCGATGGCGCGCGACGACCTCGACGCGGTGATCGTCTCCGGCAACGAGTACACCGGCTTCGAGGGAGCGGTCACGTACATGTCGGGATTCGTGATCGTGCACCGCTACGCGTACGTGCTGCTCCCACGCGAAGGGGAGCCCTCGATCGTGTTTCCGCGGGAGGCGAGGTACGTCGGCGAGCACGGCACGACATGGATCGAGGATCAGGTCTTCGTCGACAAGCCCGGCGACTGGCTCGCCGACCGCGTGCGGCGCCGGCGCGTCGGCGTGTACGGGCTCGACTACGTGATGACCGTGCGCGACTACCGCGCGCTGCACGAGGCTGCGGAGCTCGTCGCGTGGGACGAGGCGTTCGACCATGCGCGCGCCGTCAAGAGCGACTTCGAGATCGAGTCCGTACGCGACAGCGTGCGCATCAACGAGGAGGGCTTCTGGATCTTCCTCGAGCACTTCGCGCCCGGCCGTACGGAGCGGGAGATCCTCGCAGAGTGTGAACGGTACTTCGTGCAGGAAGGCTGCGGCCGGCTGACGATGGACATGGTGCTCGTCGGCGCCGACGGTGCCGCGCTGCCGGAGTTCAAGATCGCGGGCGGCCGCCGCATCGCGGCGTCGGACATGGTGCTGCCGTCGCTCGAGATCGCCGGTCCCGGCGGCCATTGGGTCGAGGTCTCACGTGCGATCTGTGCGGGGGAGCCGAGCGCCGAGACGAAGCGGATGCTCGAGGCCTACGAGGAGTACCACGATGCGGCGAAGCGCGTGCTGCGCGACGGCGCGACCGCACACGACGTGCACCGCGTCGTGTCGAAGGGGTTCGTCGACCGCGGCTTCAGGCTCGGTCACGTCACCGGCCACTCGATCGGCATGACGATGATCGAGTGGCCGAAGATCGGCGAGGGAGACGAAACCGAGCTGCGCTCGAACATGGTCTTCTCGATGCACCCGCACGCGATCACACAGGACGGCCGCGCGTGCCTCTACATGCAGGACACGTGGCTCGTGACCGAGAACGGCGGCGAGTCTTTGGCCGAGCTGCCGATCAAGATCTTCGACGGGTCCGAGTCTCGGCCGTGAGCGGCGTGCAGAAGCCCGTGCTGCCCGGCGAGGGCGCCTCGGACTACGAGCGTTATCTGCGTACTGACGCGCTGCTCGCGCTGCAGAAGGGCGCCGACGAGTGGGTGCACCGGGACGAGTTGCTGTTCCAGTCGGTGCATCAGACGTCGGAGATCTGGCTGAAGCTGTGTTGGAACGAGGTCGAGGAGGCGACGCGGCTCGTCGAGGGTGGCGAGGTGTTCGCGGCGTTGCGGCTGCTGCGGCGCGCGAACGACTGTCTGAAGTTGATCACGGCGGCGCTGGAGATGCTCGAGCATATGTCGCCTTGGGAGTACACGGAGGTGCGCAAGGTGCTCGGTCATGGCAGCGGCTTCGACTCGCCGGGGTTCCGGGAGCTGCGGCGCGTGGCGAGGCCGCTCGGCGAGGCGTTCCATCGCGCACGGGAGCGTGCGGGGTTGTCGTTGGTGGAGGTGTATACGGAGGGGCGCGCGCACGAGGGTCTGTACGCGCTGGCCGAGCTGCTGATCGAGCTCGACGAGCGCGTGGTGGTGTGGCGGGTGCGTCACTTCAAGGTCGTGCAGCGCACGATCGGCGGCGACGTCGTCGGCACGCAGGGGACGCCGGTGGAGGTGATGGGCCGCCTGATCCACCACTCGTTCTA
>DASRCL010000007.1:0-149904 GCA_035653115.1 Gaiellaceae bacterium | reverse complement strand
GGCAACCTGACCGGCGTCGACCCCGTGACAGGCAAGCCGACGTTCAAGGCGACGCAGGCGCAGCAGAAGGCGCAGCAGGCAGCGGAGAAGGCGCGCGCCTCGGCGATCGAGCGCCGCGACAAGGCGCACGCCAAGGTCTTCGGTGAACTCGGCACCTGGATTCACAACCAGCGGACCAAGACGGGCGCGGTCGTGATCGGGCACGAACCCGTGACGAAGCAGACGAAGGACGGCGCCAACATCCCAACGACCGAGTGGCTGACGCCGAACGGCTGGGTGAAATCCCCGACCAAGCCCGCGAACGTGATCGTCAAGCCGATCTACAACGAACACGGCCGGATCCCGTTCAACTACGCCGCCGCCCGCAGCTACGTGGCGCAGCAGCTTCGCGCCGCGCTCGGCGCCTATGGGTATACGCCCGCCGAGTTCAACCAGATGGTCGACCAGCTGCTCGGCCCGCCGCCCCCGCCGCCGCCTGCACCGCTGCCGCCGATCTCGCACCGTCCGGCGGCGCACGCCCAAAACGGCGGGGTAGTGCCGCGCCATCACGGGGTCTAGCCGGTGCCGGTCGTCCGCGGCTCCACAAACGCGACCGGGAAGCTGGCCAGCGCGCAGGCGCAGACGAACCGGCAGGCGCGCGCGCAGGCGCGCAAGTCGGCGGCCGACATGGGCGTGGGCTTCGCGCGTCACTTCAACGCTCTCACCCCGCCCCCTTCGGGGGGCGGGCTTGCGCCTGTCCGGGAGCCGCAGCCGACGATCGCCGAGCAGAGCAACGCCCGTGTGGCGCGCGGCCGGGCGCAGTTGCGCACCACGGCACCCACTGGCAGCCCTCAGGCTGAGTACGCGAAGGCGGTCGGCGAGCCGACGATCGACAACCCGCTCGCCTTCGACCGCCCCGAGGACTACAAGACGCTGCGCACCGCCGTCGGCGCCCTGAACGACCACGCGCAGACGGCGCTGATCCGGGCAGCCGCCTACACGACCGGTGTTCTGCATGGGCACTGGAACCCGGGCGCGGCGGGCCACATCAACTACCGTGGCGGCAGGGTGGTCTTCACCGGCTCGCCGCAGCAGCGCCAGGAGGCGGCGGGGCTGCTGTCGCTGAGCGGGACTGGCAACTACGCGCAGAAGGCCGCGGCCGATCTGCTCGGGATCCCGATCGGGGTGGCGAGCGCCGCCATCGACCCGACGCACGGCGTGCCGCGTCTCGCGCGGCAGGCGGTCGACTACTACAGGCAGGACCCGATCAAGAATCTCCGGCAGGACCCGTTCATGTTCGGGCTCAACTACGTCCTCCCGGCCGTGTCGGGTGTCGGTGGGGCGCTCGGCCGGGTGGCGGCGCTGGGCGAGACGGCGCGGGCGCTCGCCCCGGGCGCCGACCTGTCGCTCGCCGACGTGGCCCGGCTGCGCGAGGGCGGTGCGCTGCAGCACTACCTGGAGCACGGGGTGCCCCCGGAGGCGTCGGCCGCGACGAAGGCGAAGCTGTACACGCGCGCGCTACTGCGCCCCCGTGTCGACCCGGAGCGGACGATCACGATCGGCACGAAGCCGGACGGGAGCCCGTTCACGATCACCGCGTCGGCGTCGCACAACCACGCCGTCAACTTGTTCCACCGCTACGTGACGGACCGGATCGTCTCGCACGCGCTCGACGGCGGCGTCGACCTGCTCGGCGCCCGCGCCAAGGTCGGGCGGATGATTCGCTCCAACCAGCGGATGACGAACGCGGTGCGCGGAGCGAACCTGTCCCGGCTCGCGAAGCTGAAGCTGTCAGCGGCCGAGGAGCACGCCGCCTGGATGATCGCGAAGGGTCACACCCCGGAGGCGTACGCCAAGTACCACCAGGCGATGATCGACCAGGGGGTCGGCGACCTGGCCCGCCACCAGAGCCAGCTTGACCTGACGAAGATCGCCGCCCAGCACTTGAAGCCGGGCGCGGAGAACGCGAAGGTGTTGAAGGCGGCGCAGGTGATGCGCGACGCGATCGCCGAGCGGGAGCGCTACTACGGGCGCACCGAGCAGCAGATCAACCATGCACTCGGCTCGCACTGGTACGGGATCCACACCCGCGCCGAGGGTCTTCCCGATCTGCACCAGGAGCTCGCGAAGATCGCGGAGGAGCACGGCCCGGCCGCCGAGAGTCCGCGCCACTACCTGGAGCAGCACGCCGCCGAACTGGAGCGGTACGCCGCCCAGAGCGGCCCGGAGCACGCCGCCGCCCTGCGCGCGGACGCCGAGCATGTCCGATCGCTGCCGAGTGACGTTGAGTTCGCTCGCCACCGGCTCGCTGAGATCGACAAGCGGATCGCCGACCTCGGCCCGACGAAGGCCCGCGACGGGTTCGTTGAACACCCGGAGAACCTGGCGGGGACTCATCGCGGGCTGCTCGTCGAGCGCAGCCGGCTGGAGGATCACCTGAACGCGCTGCTCGCCCATGAGCGCGCTCGCCAGATCCACGAGATGTTCGAGCAGAAGGGCGCCGAACTTCGTGGCCGGTCGGTAGCATTCGGGAATGACCAACGAGGAACTGATCGCCCTGCTGAAGCCGGAACTCGACTGGCTGAGGGACAGCGATCTGGAGCAGGAGGATCTGCCGACAACCTCGTCGAGCCCACAGAGGGAGTAGCCAAGGACTCCCCTGAGGTCGTTGCGGCTGAACGCCTCCCGGGTCGGATCGCGCCCCAACTGGACATCACGCAGGTGCGCTCTCTCGAGCAGCACTACGGTGTCGAGGGCCGCTGGACGCCGCAGCAGGCGCAGCGGTTCCACGAGGACATGCTGCGTGCCGCCAAGGGCGAGGACGTGCCGCCGGTGGTGCAGTCGGTGTTCAACGCGTCGCTGGTCGCCCCGCCCGAGGCGTTCTACCTGCCGTTTGAGTGGGAGGCGAAGCCGTCCGGCCGCACCAGCCTCGGCTTCGGACGTCGCCGCTCCCAGATGGGGCTCGGGCCGCCGAAACGAGAGGCGGCCCACCAGTTCACCGGCGAGATCCTCGATCACGGCGACTTCCGCACGAAGGCGTCGCATCTGGCGACGACCTCGTTCACAAAGGCGGCCCACTGGCGCAACATGCAGGATGTGCACGAGGCGCTGTGGGCGCTGTCGAAGGAGACGCCCGAGGAGGCCGGGTTTAGCCGCTGGAACCCGGCTGGCGCGATTCCCGGCCGGGGCGAGCCGGTCCCGATCCGCGACCTGTCGACGATCCCGGCGTCGCTGAAGGAGGAGGCGTACGGCGTCCATCCGGGCGACCTGCTTCCGGGCGAGGCGGCGGACGAGGTGGCGAAGCGGCTGTTCGAGGAGTGGACGCGCAAGCCGGAGCACGGCGAGCATGTGCGCTGGATCAACCCCGACATCATTCGCCCGCTGGAGCCGAAGACGGCCGGGGCGGCGCTCCGCTTCATCAACGGGATCAACTCCGGCTTCCGCTTCGGTCGCTACCTGAACCCCGGCTACATCCGCTGGCTGCCGCAGAACCTCGTCCTGAACCTGACGCAGCAGGGGCCGTTCATCTTCCGCAACGCCTGGAAGATGATGGACGAGGTGAAGAAGCTCGATCCGGAGGTCTACCACCAGATCGCGAACGCGGTGTCGCACGGCTCCGCGCGCGCGCTCGAGTCGAACCGCGCCACTCGTTTCCAGCACGGCGTGGCGGGCTTCTGGGCCGGACTGAACGACCATGTGCCGCGGATGTTGTCGTTCATCCACGAGGCGCAGCGCAAGGGGTACCGGACGGCGCGCGACTGGGAGGCGCTGATGACGGATCCGCGCCTGGAGGGGGAGCGGAACGCGGTCCTGCTGCGCGCCAACAAGGAGCCGATCGACTACGGCGCGATGACTGACCGGGAGCGGGTGGTGCTGAAGTCGTTCTTTGCCTACTGGCCCTGGATTCGGGCGGCCTCGTTGTGGGCGCTGCGCTTCCCGTTCGAGCATCCCTACCAGATGGCCGCCTACTCGCAGGCGGGCGCGCAGGGGGCGAAGAAGGTTGAGGACTTCTGGGCGCACGAGGGCGGCGTCGCGCCTCCGTACATGGAGGGCTACTACCCGGCGAAGGGCGGCCCGATCGACATGTCGGCCGCCGATCCGTGGTCGCAGCTGGCCGAGGACGCGCAGGCGTACTCGGGGCTGTTCCCGTCGCATCCGGAGAACGCGGGGGCGGCGTTCGGGCTGCTGTCACCGGCGGCGAAGCCGATTGAGGAGGTCGTGACGGGTCGCGACCAGTACGGGAACATCCCGAAGAAGGGCGTGCTTGACGACGCGCTGAACTCAATGGCGAAGACGTTCGAGCCGTTCTCGGTGCTGCAGACGGCGCGGGAGAAGCAGACCGGCGCGACGCCGAAGGGGCCGCTGGCGGCGGTTGAGAAGTGGGCGGGTTCGCCATACGAGGGCGGATACGACTACCAGAAGGCGGCGGCGAACGCACTCAAGGACGTTACGAACTTCGAGCGGGAGAAGGTGCGGCTGCAGAACGACCCCAACGCGAAGACGGTGCCGCGCGCCGAGCTCCAGCTGGTGCTTCGGGTCGCGCAGATCAAGGACGAGACGAAGCCGCGGTCCACGCAGCAGGCGCGGGCGCTGGAACTAGCGCAGGCGGCCTACGAGAATACGCCGCTCAAGCAGTTGAACGCGCTGCTGGTGGCGAACGGCCTGAAGCCGTTCTCGCGGGGTGACTTGATCGCGGAGCGGGCGCGCCAGCGCGCGATCAGCCCGTAAGCAGTACGAGCAGGTAGACGAACCAGCCGACCGCGTTGGCGCCGAAGATCGCCGGCAGCGCTGCCTGCACCGGGTGGCCGTCGCGCCAGAGCGAACGGGCGGTGCCCACCATGACCCAAGTGAAGGCGGAAATCGCGATCACCGCCCACACCATCCCGAAGATCAGGCCGGCGCTCATCGCGTAGCGCCGTACAGGGCACCGATGAGCGCCCACATGAAGAGGATCTCAATGACTAACGCCACGCCCGAAGTGTAAACGCAGATTCTCGGAAGTCAAGGAGACTCGACGAGGGTGGCCGCCCAAGCACTCGCACACGGGCCGCGCCTCACCCTTGGCGGCTAGTTCCGCGTACTTCTCTGCGGCGCGCATCGTTACTTGCTCGCCAGCCGTTGAATCGACTCGAGCGCGGCGCGCATGTTGCGGCGACCCACCGGGTTGGCGGTGTGAATGCTGATGGTCGGAACGGAGTAGCGAACACCGCGCGCTAGGTCCTCCTCAACGCTCTTGAGGATCCAGTAGCCGTTGTACGGCTCGTTTCCGAGGTCGTGGTCAAGCGACGCCTCAACGACCTTGCCTGACCGAATAAGGGACAAAGCCTCCGCGGCGTCCTTCGTTGCATGCCAGCCGTCAGGCGCTGGCCGTTCGTCATCAAGCCACAGGCGCATGAGCGCGAAGAGTACCCGCAGCCCCCGACTTAGGAGTTCGATGCCCCCCTCCCCTTACCTTCCCGCGGCCCAGGCTGCGGCGGCGAAGTACGGCATCCCTGAGGCGATCCTGTTGCGCCAGGTGAACCAGGAGTCGGGCTGGAATCCGCAGGCCCGTTCGCCGGCGGGCGCGATGGGGCTGCTGCAGCTGATGCCCGGCACCGCGCGCGGGCTCGGTGTGACCGACCCGTACGACCCGGTGCAGAACCTCGAGGCGGGCGCCCGCTACCTGCGCGACCAGTACGACCGCTTCGGCAACTGGCGGCTCGCGCTGGCCGCCTACAACGCCGGCCCTGGCAACGTGGAGAGCGGCGCCTGGCAGCACTTCCCGGAGACGGTCAACTACGTCAACGCGATCCTGTCCGGGCTGGGTGTCGAGCCGACGCCCGCTCGTGCGTCCGCTGGACGACCCACCGGCGGCCGGGCTGCGTCGGGTGGCCAGGCGCCGCCGCCGATCTCGACCGCCGACCTGTCGATTCTGAAGACGATCATCTCCGGCGGCGACCCGTCCGCCGACCAGATCCTCGCCGCCGCACAGAGCCCTGTAAGCCCCGTACAGCCGAAGCCGGCCGGAGGTGGGGGTTCCGGTGTGGTTCAGGCTGCCAGGGCGTTTCTGGGCGTCCCGTACAAGTACGGCGGCAACGACCCGGCCACCGGCCTCGACTGCTCGTCGTTCGTGCAGCACGCGTTCGCGAAGGTGGGGGTGAACCTGCCGCGCACGACGTTCGAGCAGTTCCGGCTCGGAACCCCGGTGCCGCTCCACCAGATCCGCCCCGGCGACGTCGTCTTCACCCGCCCGACCGCGGCCGGTCCCGACCACGAGGGGCTGTACGTCGGCAACGGGATCGTCCAGCAGTCGCCGCACACCGGCACCGTCAACTCGTACATCCCCCTGAAGGCCTTCCTCGGCGACGGCCTCGTCGGGGTTCGTCGCTACACGTAAGGAAGGGGTCTAGCAGTGACCGAGTCAGAGTCTCACCGCCTGGAGGCGAAGATCGACAGTGCGCTTCAGGTGCTGGCGCGGCTCGAGGGCTTCCTGACGCCGACGATCGAAGCCCTGAAGGCCAGCCACTCGGCGCAGTCCGTGCGCTCCGACGACCACGAGCGGCGCATCCGCGCGCTGGAGCGGTTCCGGTTCGCGTGGCCGAGCTTGGCCGCGCTGAGCTTGGCGGTCGCCGCGGCCACTCTCGTCGTCTACCTGCTCGCCGGCCTTCACCACCACCCCGCCCCTTAGGAGGTTTCCCTTGCTCGGAGTCGATTACGCGTCCGGAACCCGGGACGCCGCGAAGCTTGTCGCCGACGGCGCCCACTTCGTCTGCCGCTACTTCTCCACGCCCGGCAACCCGAAGAACCTGACGGCCACCGAGGCGCAGGCGCTCCACCATGCCGGCCTGCACATCGTGACGGTGTTCGAGAACCGGGCCGACGACGCGCTCGGCGGCCACGCCGCCGGTGTTCGTGACGCCCAGCTGGCGCTCGGCCAGGCGCGCGCCTGCGGCCTGCCCGACGACCGCCCGATCTTCTTCGCCGTCGACTTCGACTGCACCCCCGCCGCGCAGGTGTACGTCAACGCCTACTTCGTCGGCGTCGCCTCCGTGCTCGGCCACCGCCGCACCGGCGCCTACGGCGGCTACTGGGTGATCAAGCGGCTGTTCGACAACCACCTGATCTCCTACGGCTGGCAGACGGCCGCCTGGTCGGGTGGCCAGTGGGATCCCCGCGCCTGCCTGCGCCAGTACGACTTCGACAAGACGTTCGGCGGCCTGCAGGTGGACCTCAACGAGTCGATCGGCACCGACTTCGGCCAGTGGCCGCTGCCCGTGGCCCCCGCCCCGAAGCCTTCCGACCCGGCCCCGCACCCGGAGCCGAAGAACCAGTCGCCGTTTACGCGCCCGGTGGCGGCCGCACACCGTGCCGTCCGCAAGGTGTGGCCGCAGCCGGTGCCCGCCTGGTTCTGGCGCTGGGCCGAGTGGCGGCGCCGCGGCCGTCCCGCCCCGCGCCCGTCGACGGTGCCGCGCGTGATCCCGCCGTGGGCGTGGGTGCGTCTGGCGGCGATGTCGTGAGGTGGGTGTGGTCGTACGGCGTCTGGGCCGGCTGGCTGTTCGCGTTCCTCGCGCTCGAGCTCGCCGGCCTGTGGCGGGTCGTTCCCTGGGTGACGCTGTCGGAGACCTCCTGGCACGCCGAGAGGACGTACCCGGTGCTGTACGTGGCGCTCTGCGGCTTCCTGATCGGCCTCAACCTGCACATCGTGCTCCGCGTGTCGCTCTGGCGGGCCGTCCTGTTCGGCCTTGTCGTCGCCGCCGGGGCGCACCTGCTGAACCGCGCCTGGCCGTAACCCTCGCCTCGGGCCTGCACACTGCGTGAACCCCCTTCGCGGGGGCTTCACCGAACCGAGGAGGAAAACCCAGGATGTCGACTCCCGACGTCACCCCGGCGCAGCTGTTGGCGGTCGCGAAGTTCGCCATCACGTTCGCCGTGGCGCAGCACTACCTGCCGGCCGGCCAGAGCCGTCTGCTGCTCCAGGTCGCTGGCTTCGTGATCCCGGCCGCGATCGTGCTCGCCGACGCGCTCATCCGGCACGGCCGCACCAAGATCGGGCTGGAGGTCCTGGCCCAGCAGTACCAGCGCGAGCTTCGCGCAGAGCAGAACGCCGCCGCCGCCCACGCGGCGGCCCTTTCGGCTGCCCAGAGACAGGGGCAGGTGTGAACGACGAGCCGCCGCGGTGCCACTGCCACGGCGAGCGGATGCGCTGGAGCAAGGACCGGCGGCTACCGGCGGGCGGCTACTGGCGCTGCCGCGTCAGGGACTCCGTCCGGAACAAGATCACCGGCAAGGACGCCGCCCAGAACGCACGCGCGATCCGGGTGGGCGGACGCTACCTCGGCAGGGCCCCCAGCGCGGAGGAGGCGGCACGGATCAACGCCCGTCTGCGGGCCCTGCTTTTCGACTTCACCACCAAGCAGAAGGAGGAGTACCGGGATGTCTTTGGCACGCGACAGTCGTGAAATCAGGAAGTGGAAGGCGGCTCGCCGCGCCCAGTTCCGTCTGAAGCAGGCGTTCGAGCGGATCGACTGGGAGGAGGATGTGCTGCTCGGCGAGGTGGCGGCGCTGCAGGCCGGCACCGCCCGCGCCGAGATCGGCCCGGCCGACGCCGTCATCGAAACCGTCCCCCTCGACGAGTGCGCCTAGTACCGATCACCTCGGAGGCGCCGCGCCCGGCCGCGCCGCTCGGGATCCGGCCGCTCGAGTGGGCCGACCTGAAGCCGAAGCGGATCCTCGACTTCGACATCGAGACGATCGCGGCCGGTTTCGCCGACCCGCAGTGGGTGCCGCAGAAGATCACCTGTGTCGCCTGGTCGTGGGTGGGCCAGGATGTCGCCCACTCGCGGGTGTGCGGGCCGGCCGGGATCTTCGGCAACCCGGAGCGGCGCGCGCGGATGCTGATCCCGCTGCTGAACGCGATCGCGGCGGCCGACATGGTGACCGGCCACAACATCCTGCGCTTCGACCTGCGGGTGCTGAACGCGGAGTGCATGAGGCTGCGCCTGCCGGTGGTCAGCCGGGTGGTTGTTGAGGACACGATGCGGTTGCCGAGGTCGACCGGCTTCAAGAAGGGCCAGGACGTGCTGGGGCGGCTGCTGCGGCTGGAGCGGGAGAAGCTGGCCCTGAACTGGCAGGAGTGGCAGGACGCCTACGACGAGCGCGGGTGGCCACAGGTGCGGGAACGGGCCGAGAGCGACGTGCTGATGCACAAGGAGATCCGGGCCGAGTTGAAGGCGCTCGGCTACCTGAAGCCGCCGGTGGAGTTCCGGGCGTGAGCGGTCTCGGGAACGGGGAGCGCGACAACGCCGTCGCGCAGGCGAAGAAGAGGCTGGTCTACGAGAAGGAGAGGCGGCCGGAGACGGTCTTGCAGGAGGCCGACCGTCTGGTCTCCACCGACCGTAACGCCGTCTACGGCCACCCGCTCGACGACTTCTCGAAGGTGGTGGGGATGGCGAAGGCGTTGTGGGGGCGTGGCCCGGAGTCGCCGGAGGAGCACGCGCTCTACATGGTGCTGGTGAAGCTGGCCCGGCTGGCGTCGACGCCCGGCCACCGCGACTCGATCGTCGACGCCGCCGGCTACGTGAAGGCGTACGAGATGGTGCTGGAGGAGCGGAGGCGGCGCGCCGGGGGCGAGGCGTGAATGTGTGGTCGCTGTTCTCGGGCGTCGGCGGACTCGACCTTGGCATCGAGCGGGCCGGGGGAACCATCGTGCTGCAGTGCGAGTGGGATCCGTGGCGGCGCCAAGTGCTCGCCGCCCGCTTCCCCGGCGTCCCCTGCTTCCCCGACGTGGCGGCTCTTCGTGTCGAACCAGCGGCGGGAGCTTCGCGAGATGGATGTGTCTCCGTCTCTGACGGAACCGGCCGGGTTCACACAGTCCCCGTTCCTGATCTCCTCGTCGGAGGGTTCCCCTGCCAGGACGTGTCCGTTGCGGGGCAGCGACGCGGCCTCGCCGGGGAGCGAACCGGTCTCTTCTTCGACGCCTGCCGGGTCGTCGAGGCTGTTCGACCCCGAGCCGTTCTCCTTGAGAACGTTCCAGGTCTCCTCTCTAGCCAAGGCGGTCGGGACTTCGGAGTCGTGCTTGCCACGCTGGCCGACCTCGGGTACGGCCTGGCGTGGCGGGTTGTCGACAGCCGTTTCTTCGGAGTGCCGCAGCGCCGACGGCGTGTGTTCATCTGTGGAGTTGACGCTGACGGACGTGCTGGAGCCGAGCTCGCCGCCGAAGTATTGGCTGTCGGCTCGCGCTGCTCGCGGCATCCTGCGACGGGCACAGAAGAGGGGCAGGACGATCCACCCGACGCTGTTGCGGGCACTCTCGGCGGTCGCAGGGGATTCACCGGGGACGACATCGACAGGGGGGCTTGGGTCGTTGAGCGGGATGGGCAACGGCGGCCCTGACGACAACGATGCCCAGGCGAACCGGATCGTGGCCGTGCCTCTGACCTCGGGCGGTCACCCGAACTCGAACGCGCCCGATCGGCGCAAGGAGGACGACCACAACATCGTCGCGTTTCACCCGACCGGCGGCGGCGCGAAGGGGCTGAGCGAGAACGAGCACGTCGCGCCCGGCGTTGGGACGGGCGCGGGCGGCACCGTCAGCATCACAGGCACCGTCAGAAGCCACGTCCGCCCCGGCAGCAACGCCTCCAACGAAGTCGTCGACGGCGAGACCGTCCGTCGCCTGATGCCCGTCGAGTGCGAGCGGCTGCAGGGCTTCCCCGACGGCTGGACCGACCTCGGTGGCACGCCCGACTCGCCGCGCTACAGCGCCATGGGCGACGCCGTGACGGTGAACGTGGCCGAGTGGATCGGCGGCCGTCTGGTTGGGCTACTCGGTTGAGGGGTTGAGTCCGGACACTAAGTCTGGTAGGGTGCGTTCACCGCTACGGGTGGTGCCGGGCGGAAGCCGAGGCGGGAATGAGGTTGGCTCCTTCCTACGGTTTGGTGAAGTCCAGAGAGGCGTCCTTCGGGGCGCCTCTCTCTTTGCGTGCCTGAAAACGCGACGGCCACGTCAACTTTCGTCAGAATCACCCGTTCTGGTGACTTGCCGGTTAGCTGCGGCCCACCTAGGATCGGACCGACGGATTCCGGGCTCCACCACCGCAAAGGAGATGTTTTGCAGCCGGCAGCTGATACGCAGACAACCCCCGGTAACGAAAGGCGGTCGGGCCGAAGAGTCGCGACCAACTACCCGGGCGTCTACTACCGCGACCGCGACAAGGGCCGCGTGTACGAGATCGCCTACACGGACTCGTACGGCAAGCGGCGCTTCCAGACGGTCGCAGGCGGCCTCAAGGACGCCCAGAGGGTGCGCGCCCAGGTGCTCGAGAAGATGCACCGCGGCGAGAGGGTGGCCCCGTCCAAGGTGACGGTGCGCGAGCTTGCCGAGGAGTGGCTGAAGACCCAGGAGGCGCGTGTGCGCCTGTGGGAGTCGGGCAACGCGACCGACCGGCGCCCGCTGCGCCGCTCAACGCTGGAGACGTACGAGTATTCGCTCGACCACTGGGCGCTGCCCCGGCTCGGCCACCTGCGGGTGTCGTCGGTGACGCCGAACGACATCGCCGACTTCGTGGCCGAGATGGCGAAGACGAAGAAGGCGTGGACGATCCGGGGCTGCCTGACGCCGCTGTCGATGATGTTCGAGTACGCCCGCCGGCGGAAGGGGCTGGCGGCGATCAACCCGGTCCGCGACCTGGCCCACGACGAGCGTCCGCGCGGCGGGGCACGCCAGATGCGGATCCTGTCCCCGGAGGAGATCGGGGCGCTGTTTCGGGCCTCCACCGACACCTACAGCCACCTGTGGCTGGTGCTGGTGCTGTGCGGGCTGCGGATCTCGGAGGCGCTCGCGCTCCGCTGGGAGGATGTGGACTTTGTAGACCAGCTGCTTCACGTGAGGCAGTCGAAGACGGCGGCCGGGGTGCGCTCGGTGGCGATGCCGCAGGTGGTCGCCCGCGAGCTCGCCCGCCGCTCGCTGGCAGGCGGAACGTTCGTGTTCCAGACCAAGGAAGGACAACCGATGAAGAGGCGCCGCGTTACACGGGCGCTCGAGGAGACGCTGCGTCGTGCGGGTGTGCCCCACTGCAGGCTGCACGACCTGCGCCACACGTTCGCGTCGGTCCTGATCGGCCAGGGCGAGGACGTGACGTACGTCGCCCACCAGATGGGCCACGCCTCGCCGCAGGTGACGCTGGGGATCTACGCGAAGCTCTACAACCCGCGGGAGCGGCAGGCGACGGCGATGAAGCGCATGGATCAGAGCTTCGCCGGGATGGTGGGGTAGAACCCACATGGGCCATCTCGAGGAAGACCACACGGGGATCGTGGTGACAGCCTTGTGCCGGGAGGTTGCGAGGCTGCAGGGGGGACTCGAGGAGGCGGGGCGGGCGCTCGACGAGCTCGGCAGGATCGTCGACACTCACCGTGGCGACGAGGAGTGGCACGGGGAGCTTCAGCGCAAGATCGAGGAGGCGTGGCGCGTGATCGACCGTCTGGTCACGCCCCGGTCACATCGGACGCCGGCGCCAGGGAAGGACGAGCAATCGTAGGAAGCAAGCCGGAAACCAACCGGAGGCTGGTCTGCCGGTGACCGGAGAGCGCAGTTCCGTCTGGCTTCCGGTCTGGTACCGCTTCGGCTTCCCAAGCTGAGGGTCGTGGGTTCGAGTCCCATCGCCCGCTTCTTCTCGCGGTAGCGCGACGAACCCGTCCGGAGCGGCGGGTTCGTGCTCCGGCGACTGTGGGCCCCCGTCGGGTCTCAGTTGAGCGACGGATGCATCTGGTCGTACGCGTTGAGCGTGCGCATCAGCTGCGCCGCGAGCCTCGCCAGCTGCCTGCGCTGGGCGTCGCTCGCCTCGGAGCGCACCTCCTCCAATCCTGCGAGCGCCGACTCGACCTCGACCAGCTTCTCGACGATGTAGTTGCGCTCGAACTCCTGCCGCGTCACCGAACGTGACCCCCTTTCGCGTCGCCTGCCGCGAAATCGTTGCCGACGAGCTGCGACCGCCGTCGTGTCCAACTGCTGGCCAGCGTTCGCGTTGGAGCAGACCGCAAGAGTCGTCGTCACGCGTGGTCTTTCGTGCTGTCGGGCGGACCGCGGCTACGCCCGGCATCCTCTCCTCACGGTTCGGGCCGGGAGTGCCGCAGCTTCCGGCCCGAATCGCGCGCGCGGACACTGCCGCAGCGGCGCGGGCGCCGTCGTATAGTCGCCGCCATCTCCCGGCCATGAGGAGCCGGGGCGAAGGAAGGGGAGGAGCATGAAGCGCAAGATCGCGTTGCTCGCTGCGCTCGCCCTCGTCGCGGCCGCCGTCGTGCTCGGCGTCGGCCCGTCGTACTCCGGGCACAGCCAGGCCAAGGCGTTCGACCCGACGACTGCGCCGGAGATCCAGGACCGGCTGCTCGACGGATACGCGTCGATGGCGTTCGGCCTCGGGAACAGCAACGAGAACAACAGCAGCAGCAACGAACAGCCGCCGAACCAGTACTTCCCGCGCGGCAGCAACACCTGTTCGCAGAACATCTCCTCGAACATCAAGGTCAACCAGAACTGCCTGAACCTGAGCGACCCGAACCTGCAGGGACGCTCGCAGGCGGAGAACGAGACCTCGATCCAGGTCAACCCGCAGAACCCGCAGGAGCTGCTGGCGGCCTCGAACGACTACCGCCTGGGCGACGGCGGCTGCTTCCCGGCGTACAGCCGCGACGGCGGCCGGACGTGGAACGACACGACGCTGCCGTACGGCTTCGTCAGGGGACGCGCTTTCGGGGCGGCGCGGCAGTACTGGCAGACCTGCGGCGACCCGTTCGTGATCGGCTACGACACCTACGGGAACGCGTACTTCGGCGGGCTCATGTTCAACCGCGGGACGCCGACGACGAACAACCCGGACTTCTCGAGCGGCGTGTACGTCTACCGCTCGACGCAGAACGACGGCGCGTCGTGGAACTTCCCGGGCCGGCCCGTCACCGAGGACTACGACGCCACCGGCGCGACGCTGCAAGACAAGCCGTACGGGACGATCGACAACAACACGAACGCCTGCGCGGCCAGCGTCACGACGGTGCAGGCCGGGTCGACCTGCACGCCGTTCCAGAACCGGATCTACGTCACGTGGACGGACTTCGCCTCCGACGGGACGGCCTACATCTTCGAGTCGTACTCGTCGGATTACGGGGAGCACTTCAGCCAGCCGCATCTCGTCAGCGTCAACTCGCCAGTCCTCTGCGCGAACACGTACGGCCTTCCGGCGCCGAACGGGAACTGCAACGAGAACCAGTTCTCGAACCCGTTCGTCGGACCCGACGGCACGCTCTACGTCGTCTACAACAACTACAACAACGCGCTCAAGAACGCGCAGGACAACGAGAACAACATCCTGCTCTCGTACTCGACCGACGGCGGCAACACGTTCCAGGGGCCGATCCTCGTCGGCAACTACTACGACCTGCCGGACTGCGCCACCTACCAGGGCGGCAAGGACGTCGGCCGCGCCTGCGTGCCGGAGAAGGGCTCGTCGACGAACTCGTACTTCCGCGCGACGAACTATCCCGTCGGCTCGGTCAACCCGACGAACCCGAACCAGGTCGTCGTCACGTACGGCTCGTACATCAACCAGCACTCGAACGAGTCGAACGGCTGCATTCCGGCCGGTACCAGCCCGGCGACCGGCGACAACCTCTACACGGGCGTCAAGACGCCCGGCGCCTGCAACAACGACATCATCATCAGCGTCTCGAACGACCACGGGAACACGTTCACCGGGACGACGCAGGACCCGCGGACGATGCCGGTGGTGACGCAGGATCCGGGTCAGGCCACGACCGACCAGTTCTGGCAGTGGCAGGCCTTCACCAAGAACGGAAAGCTGGCCGTGTCGTACTACGACCGCCAGTACGGCACCGACGAGACGACCGGCTTCTCGGACTACAGCCTCTCCGGCTCGAGCAGCCTAGTCAAGTTCAACACGACACGCGTGACGTCGTCCTCGAACCCGCCGCCGACGGAGTTCAGCGGCCTCTTCATGGGCGACTACAGCGGGCTCGCCGCGTACACTAACGCGAATCCGCTGTGGACGGACACGCGCAACCCGGAGCTGTTCGCCTGCCTGGACGCGAACGGCAACCTGGCGGTGCCGCCGTCCGTCTGCACGGCGACCGCGCCAAGCGCGCCCGCGTCGCCGCTCAACGACCAGGACATCTACACCGCGAACGTCTCGGTCCCCTCGCCGTAACGCGAGCGAAAACGGCAGAGCAGAGCCGCCCTCCGGGCGGCTCTGCTCTGGCCACGAAGCAGCTCGACGGCGCTACGCTTGGTCGTCGATTCCCAAGCGCGGGGAGGGGTCGTGTCGAGGAACAGGGTCATGCTGTGCCTGGGGTTCACCGTGCTCGCGGCGCTCGGCCTGGCCGTCGCCGCGACCAGGGCGCACAGCTCGAGCTCCGGATTCGTCGCCGGCTTCGACGACGACCTCGCCAAGCGGGCCGGCACCCAGGCGACCGACCCGATGCGCCGGCTCGGCGCGCAGGCGGAGCGCCTGACGCTGCAGTGGGCACCGGGTGAGACGGCGCTGACCTCGACGGACGCCGCCGCCCTCGACCGCGCCGTCGCCGCCTCGTCCGGGCTGCGCGTCGTGCTCAGCGTCTACGGCACGAGCCCGTCGGCGGCGCCGACGACGCCGGCCGCGCAGGGGCAGTACTGCGCGTATGTCGCGTCGGTGCTGCGGCGCTACTCCGCGATCCGCACGGTGATCGTCTGGAACGAGCCGAACAAGAGCCAGTTCTGGTCGCCGCAGCTTCCGGCGGGCACGACCCCGGCGGCGCCCGTCGCGTACGAGGCGCTGCTCGCCACCTGTTACGACGCGCTGCACCGGAGCTTCCCGGGGGTCGACGTGCTCGGCTTCGCGCTCGCGCACAACGGCAGCGACAACTCGGGCTCCACCTCGCCCGGCGCGTTCATCCGCGCGGTCGGCGCCGCGTACAAAGCGAGCGGCCGGACCGCGCGCATCTTCGACACCGTCGCCTACCACCCGTATCCGCTGACGTCGGGCGAGCGGCCCTGGCTGCGCCACGTCGGCTCGACGGTGATCGGCGAGGGCGACTGGAACAAGCTCATGTACAACCTCTGGCTCGCGTTCGATGGCACCGCGCAGCCGCTGCCCGGCCAGTCCGGCGTATCGATCTGGTACACGGAGTGGGGCGTCCAGTCGGCGGTGCCGGCGTCGAAGTCGTCGCTCTACTCCGGAACCGAGAACGTCGCCGTTCTTCCTGCGTGGAACGGCGGCGAGCCCGACTCGCCGCCGCCGGCGGCGACGAGCACCGCGCCCGACCAGGGGACGCAGGTCCTCGACGCGATCCGGCTCGCCGCGTGCCAGCCCTACGTCGGCGCGTTCTTCAACTTCCTGGTCGCCGACGAGCCGACGCTCGCCGGCTGGCAGTCGGGGCCGCTCTACGTCGACCGGACGCCGAAGCCGTCGTACCCCGCGTTCCAGCAGGCGATCGCGGCGGCGACGAGCGGCTCCGTCGACTGCGCGGCGCTGAAGGGTGGCGCGCCGAGCGCGGACTACATGCCGCCGTCGACCATCATTGGGCTGAGCGGCTCCGTCGCCGGCAGCCCGCCCGTCGTCACGTTGCGCTGGCAGCCCGCGAGCGACAACGCCTCCGCCGTCTCGTACCGCGTCTATCGCGGCGGTGCGCTCGTCGCGACGACAGCGGCGACGACGTGGAGCGGGAGCCAGACGTCGGGGACGAGCGCGACCTACGCCGTGCGCGCGATCGACGCCGCCGGCAATCTCGGCAGCGCGTCGAGCGTCGTGACGATCACCGCCTGACCGCGCGACACCCCGTTGTCGTCCTAGCCGTTCGTCGCGTTGTCAACACGGCGCCCGCAGGCGTAGCGTCCCGCTTCGCGCCGCTTTCCCCCCTGATCGCGGCGCCGGGGCGGTGCGCAGGCTGCGGCGGTTCTGGGATCGCCGCGGCCTGCCCCGCCGGAGCAAACTGATCCAACGACCAGTGACTCCGGCCGACGCCCGCGCGAGGATGTGTCAGGCGAGCGCATGTCGTCTTCGCCAACCGGGGGAGCGACGAAGTCGCTGCGCGACAGTCGGGTGGCCGGCCGCCACTCACGGCGTCCGAGGAGGGCGCGTCCGCAGAGCCCAGCCGGCCATCCGACTTGCCTTGCCGACGACGAGACGGATCGTCTGCGTTCCGACATGCCCGTCGGCGTCGGTCGCCTGCACGCGCAGCGTGAACGTCCCCGCGACCCGCGGCCGACCCTCGATCGTCCCGTTCGCGAGCAGATGCACGCCGCGCGGAAACGCCGTGTCGGCGCGCCAGCGGTACGGCGCGCTGCCGCCGCTCGCGCCGAGGTGCACGGCGAACGCGCGGCCGACGCGCGCGACCGGCAGCCGTGGCGACGAGACGACGACGCGCACCGGCGGAGGCGGGGGCGCGAGCGCCTGCAGGATCGCCTGGTTGAGCAGCGTCGCCATCGCCACGGCGCCGTCGTAGACGAGGTGGACGCCGTCGCCCTGGAACCAGGAGTACCTGTTGGCGGAGTAGCTCGCCCAGTCGACGATCGAGAGCTGCGGGTGCGCCTGCGCGGCGGCCTCGAGGTCCGCGTTCATCTGGACGTACTGCTGCTGCCAGACGTGCATGTTCACCCAGAGGATCCGCGTCACGCCCGCGTTCAGCAGCGTCTCGATCGACTGCTCCACCGCCTGCGGGAACGTGGACGCGTCGTCGTTGTAGCCGACCTCGACGACCACCGTCTGGCCGATCTCGCCGCCGAGCCCCGTCACCAGGTCGACGAGCGTCGGCACCCGTCCGCCCTCGTACGGGCAGCTCTCGCCGACGAGCTTCCTGCAGACGCCGATCTCGAGGTCGAGGTTCGGGATGCCGTGCTCGAGGATCGCGAGCGGCGTCGCGTTCCACTCGACCGCGGTCAGCACCGAGTCGCCGATGATCGTCACGCGCCCGGGCGTCGCGGCGCGCGCCGGCGCCGCTGCCGCAGCGGCGACGGCGGCTGCGACGGCGACGGCGAGGAGCGCGCGCACGCCCGCACGCTAGCGCCGCGTGCGGACTGCGTCAGCGGACGCACGCGACGGCTTTCAGGCCGGCGGCGTCACCCGGCTGTGAAGTGCGGGCGCAGCCGCTCCGCGGTTCGCCGCAGCGCCTCCGGCAGCACCTTCACGTCGCCGAGGACGGGCATGAAGCTCGTGTCGCCGTTCCAGCGCGGGACGACGTGCAGATGGACGTGATCCTCGACGCCCGCGCCGGCGACGCGACCGATGTTCCAGCCGAGGTTGAAACCATGCGGCCCGTACTCCGCGCGCAGCGCGTCGAGCCCGCGCGCGGCGAGCCGGTGCACGTCGACGACCTCGGCGTCGGTGAGCGCGCCGAAGTCCGGCAGGTGGCGCGCCGGTGCGACGAGCAGATGTCCGGAGGAATACGGGTACTTGTTCAGCACGACGAGCACGTCGCCCGCGTGCAGCAGCAGCTCCGGCTCGGGGTCGCAGAACGGGCAGCGGTCGAGCTCGTCCGCCTGCTGCACGTACTCGAGGCGCCACGGCGCCCACAGCGGCTTCGGCAACGTCAGAGCCAGCGCTTGTAGCGGAAGATCGAGACGAGGCCGACGAGCGCGACCACCATCACGCCGAAGATCGTCCAGAACGCCCAGACGGTGCCGAAGCCGGGGAACTGCACGTTCATGCCGAAGAAGCCGGTGATCAGCGTCAGCGGCAGCAGCACCACCGAGAAGACGGTGAGAATGCGCAGCACGTCGTTCTGGCGGTGCGAGATGACCGACTCGTTCGTGTCCTCGAGGGCCTCGACGACCTCCTTGTAGTTGTCGAGGATGTCCCAGACGCGCTCTGCAGCGTCGACGATGTCGTCGAAGTACAGCTCGAGCTCCTCCGGCAGAAACCGCTCGACGTGCCGCTCGAGCAGGCGCAGCGTCGTGCGCTCCGGCTTGATGATCTTGCGGTAGCTGATGATCTCCTGCTTGACGTTGGAGATGTCGCGGACGACCTCCTCCGAGCGTCCCTCGAAGACGTCGTCCTCGAGCGCGTCGAGCTTGTAGCCGATCTTGTCGAGGATCGGGAAGCAGTAGTCGAACAGGTCGTCGAGGACCTCGTAGAGCAGCCGGCCGGACCCCTTCGAGAACAGCTGCTCCCGGAACAGCTCGTCCTCCTCGCAGCGCCGGAACAGCCGCGCTACCGGCAGCAGCTCGACGGTCGGCAGCGTCACGAGGTAGTCGGGGCCGACGAAGACGTCGAGCTCCGCCGCGTTCAGACGCTGCACCGCCTTGTCGTAGACCGGGAAGTGCAGCACGCCGAACAGGTAGCCCTCGTCGGTGTAGTCGTCGATCTTCGGGCGCTGGCGCTTCGAGAGGACGTCCTCGACGTCGAGCGGGTGCCACCCGAAGCGCTCCGCGAGCTCCTGCGTGCGCACGAGGTCGGGTGCGTCGAGGTGGATCCAGGTGAGGCCGGCGGCGCTGAGCTCAGCCGGCTGCGACGGCGCGGCGGTCGCCGGCACGACAGTCTCGCGCGTTCGCGTGCGCCTGATGCGAGGGAGGCTCGGCATCGGTACTGAGCGGGTCCTCGATCACGGGCAGCACGGGCACGGCGCGCATAGTACCCGCCTGCTGCAGCGGTCACACGCGACGCGCGCGAACGGACGGGCCGCGTGCGGCTACAGTCGTCGCCGATGCAGGCGCGGTGGTGGACGATGCGGCCCGCGCAGAGCCTGAAGCCGGCCTCGTACGTGTGCCCGTTCTGCGACGGGATGCTGCACGCGACGAGCCCGCACGCGCTGATCGCGCCCGAGGGCGACGTGTCGAGGCGCCGCCACGCGCACATGGAGTGCGTCGCCGATGCGCGCCGGCGCGGCGAGCTCGTGACCGAGGACGAGTTCAGGCAGGCGACGGCCTCGCGGCGACGAGGGCGCGGGAGGCGGCGCGGCCGTTCCTAGCGGCGCCGGCCTACGAGACGCGCGACGTGCGTCTGCGCGCGAACGTGGATGCGCCCGGCAGGAATCGAACCTGCGACCTTTCGCTCCGGAGGCGAACGCTCTATCCCCTGAGCTACGGGCGCGGGGAAGGAGCAGTGTAACGGCCGCCCGCGAGGCGAGCCTCGGCCGGCCGCCGCACCCTGGGTACGCTCACGCGCGTGGAGCTGCGCTCGCGCATCGTCACGCTCGAGCTCGCGGAGACGTTCACGATCTCGCGCGAGTCGCAGGACGAGGCGGAGGTGGTGCAGGTCGAGGTCTGCCACGACGGCGTCTCCGGCTTCGGCGAGGCGGCGCCGATCGCGCGCTACGACGAGTCCGCCCAGTCGGCGAGCGCGTGGCTCGACCAGCTCGAGCTGGGAGACGACCCGTTCGCGCTCGAGGAGATCGAGTCGCGTCTACCGCGCGGCGAACAGGCGGCGCGCGCGGCGGTCGACGCCGCGCTGCACGACCTGCAGGGCAAGCTCACCGACCTCCCCGTGTACCGGCTGCTCGGCCTGCGCCGCGCCGGCCCGCCCACGTCGTGGACGATCTGGCTGGGGGACCCCGACGACATGGCGCGGCGCACGGAGCGGGTGGCGACGCGCGGCTTCAGGCGGTTGAAGCTCAAGCTGGGCGGCCGCGACGGTCTCGACGCCGAGCGCGTGCGCGCCGTCCGCTCCGTGACGGATCTCCCGCTGCAGTGCGACGTCAACGAGGCGTGGTCGCTCGACGAGGCGCTCGAGTACCTCCCGCAGCTCGACGTGCAGTACTGCGAGCAGCCGCTGCGCGCGGGCGACCCCGACGGGCCGGAGCTGAAGCGCCGCTCGCCGATCCCGATCTTCGTCGACGAGGACTGCCACACGCTCGCCGACGTCGCGACGTGCGCCGAGCGCGCGCACGGGATCAACATCAAGCTCGCGAAGTCGGGCGGGATCCGCGAGGCGGTGCGCATGGTGCACGCCGCACGCGCGCTCGGCGTGGGCGTCATGCTCGGCTGCATGGTCGAGTCGGGGCTCGGGATCGCCGCGGGCGCGCACGTCGCGTCGCTGATGGACCACGTCGACCTCGACGGCAACCTGCTGCTCGCGCGCGACCCGTGGCCGGGCGTCGCGTTCGCCGACGGCCTGCAGCTGCCGTCAGACGACCCCGGACTGGGTGTCCGAGCCGCATAGCCGCCGGCTGCTGCTGCTCGCCGAGGGGCGGTCTGACGACCCTCACTTCGGCAAGACGGCGCGCGGCGTCCTGCGCTACCGGCCGGAGCAGGTCGTCGCGATCCTCGACTCGGCGCGCGCGGGCGAGGAGCTGGAGGGGAAGCCGGTCGTGCGCAGCGTCGCCGACGCGCTTCCCTACGAGCCGACCGTCGCCCTCGTCGGCGTCGCCACGCAGGGCGGCCGGTTCCCGCCCGCGTGGCGCGAGCTGCTGAAGGACGCGATCCGCGCCCGCCTCGACCTCGAGAGCGGCCTGCACGAGTTCGTCTCCGACGACGTCGAGCTCGCGGCGCTCGCGCGCGAGCACGGTGTCGAGTTGCGCGACCTGCGGAGGCCCCCGCGCGGCCTGAACGTGCCGACCGGCGCCAATCTCCACAACGAGCGACCAACCGTCCTCACGGTCGGCTCGGACTGCGCGATCGGGAAGATGACCGTCGCGCTCGAGCTCGAGCGCGAGGCACGCCGACGCGGCGTGCGCGCCGAGTTCGTCCCGACCGGCCAGACCGGGATCGCGATCGCGGGGTGGGGGATTGCGGTCGACGCCGTCGTCTCGGACTTCGTCGCGGGCGCCGCCGAGCGCCTCGTCGTGGAAGCGCTCGCGCGCGGCGGCGACGTGCTGTTCGTCGAGGGGCAGGGATCGCTGCTGCACCCGGCGTACTCCGGCGTCACGCTCGGGCTGACGCACGGGACGGCGCCGCACGCATACGTGCTCTGTCACATGGCCGGCAAGCGGTTCGTCGACGGTGACGAGCGGTTCCCGATCCCGCCGCTCGCCGAGCTCGTCGACCTGTACGAGCGGACGAGCCTGCTCGCACGCCCGGCCGCGGTGCGCGCGATCGCGCTCAACACGCGCCTGCTCGACGAGGACGCGGCACGCGCCGCGGTCGCCGCCGCCGAGGCGGACACCGGCCTGCCGGCGGACGATCCGGTGCGGTTCGGCCCCGCCCGGCTCGTCGACGCTCTCGAGCCGCTCTGGGCCCGGTGACGCGCTGCGGATCGCGGTCGTATCTGACACGCACATGCCGCGGGGCTCGCGCGTGCTCCCGCCTGCCTGCCTCGAGCGCCTGCGCACCGCCGACCTGATCCTGCACGGCGGCGACGTCACGTCGCTGACGTTCCTCGCGGAGCTGGAGGCGCTCGGCCCGCCGGTGCTCGCGGTCGCCGGGAACATGGACGAACCGGCGCTGCAGGCAGCGCTGCCGCGCGAGCGGGTGGTGGACGCCGCCGGTGCCCGGATCGGGATGGTGCACATCCCCGGGCCGGCAGCCGGCCGCGCCGAGCGGCTGCGCGCACGCTTCCCAGGCTGCGCCGCCGTCGTCTACGGGCACACGCACGCGCCCGAGCTGCTCGACGCGAACGGCGTCTGGATCCTCAATCCCGGCTCGCCGACCGAACGGCGCCGGGCGCCCGAGCGGACGATGCTCGAGCTCGCGCTCGACGGCGGCGCCGTGCGGCCGGCGCTCGTCTCCCTCGGCGCTTGACACACGAACGTGCGTTCGCTACGCTGGCGAACACATGTTCGTGAAGATGCTGATGATCGTGGCGGCAGCCGTTGTGGTGTGGAGCGTGACCGCGCGCTCGTCCGCGGCGCACGGGCGCCGGCAGGTGGTGACCGTCCGGCCGTACCAGACGTTGTGGTCGATCGCCGAGGCGCACTACGCAGGCGACGTCCGCGGCGCAGTGTGGCGGATCGAGCAGGCGAACCACCTGCACGGGGCCGCCGTGCAAGCGGGGCAGCGCCTTCTGCTGCCGTAGGAAGACGGCGGATCGGCTGCGCTGCGCCAGAATCGGCGGCGCGTGGACCTCGACCTCGTCTTCCTCGGCACGTCGGCCAGCGCGCCGACCGCCGGGCGCGCGCCCCTCGCGCTGCTCGTCCGGCGCGGGGGCGAACGCCTGCTCTTCGACTGTGCCGAGGGCACGCAGCGGCAGCTCATGCGCTCGACGATCGGGCTGCCCGACCTCGACGAGATCTTCCTGACGCACTTCCACGCCGACCACTACCTCGGCCTGCCGGGAATGCTGAAGACGTTCGCCCTGCGGCAGCGCGAGACGCCGTTGACGGTCTACGGGCCGCCGGGGCTGCGCGAGCTGTTCGGTGCGCTGCGGCGCGTCTTCGGGCGCCTGACCTACCCGCTCGAGCTGGTGGAGCTGCGGCCGGGCGAGGCGCTCGACCGCGACGGCTACCGGCTGCTCGTCTTCCCGGTGCATCACGGCGTCGCGGCCGTCGGGTACGCGCTCGTCGAGGAGACGCGGCCTGGGCGGTTCGACACGGAAGCGGCCGACGCGCTCGGCGTACCCAACGGGCCCGAGCGCGGCGCGCTGCAGCGCGGCGAGTCGGTGACGCTCGACGACGACCGCGTCGTGACGCCCGACCAGGTCGTCGGCGCGCCGCGGCCCGGCCGCCGCGTCGTCATCCCTGGCGACACGGCTCCGATCGAGACGGTGCGCGTGCTGGCCGAGGGCGCGGACGTGCTCGTGCACGAGGCGACCTTCGGCGAGGAAGAGCGCGACCGGGCGGCGGAGACGCTGCACTCGACGGCGCGGCAGGCCGCCGAGGTCGCGCGCGCCGCCGACGTGCGGCTGCTCGCGCTCACGCACGTCTCGACGCGCTACTTCGGGCCCGAGCTCGCGCGGGAGGCGGCGGAGGTGTTCGAGCGCGTCGTCGTCCCGCGCGACTTCGACGTGATCGAAGTGCCGTTTCCGGAGCGCGGCGAGCCGAAGCTGGTGCGCCGCGGCGCGCGGCCGGCGAAGGACGAGCGCACCCAGGCGTAAGCGCAGGCGGGCGCTTCAGCCCGGAGCGGGGGCGCCGAACTGCCACGCGCCTTCGCGCATCACCGCCACCGTCCTCCCGTCCCGGGTGACGCCGTCCACCGCGACCTCGTCGCCGCCGATCATGAAGTCGATGTGGATCGCGCTCGTGTTGATGCGCGGCAGGTCCTCGTCGCCGACGGCGACCGCGTAGGCGTTGCCGAGCGCGAGGTGGCTCGCGGCATTCTCGTCGAGCAAGGTCGTGAAGAACGTCGTCGCTGTCTTGCCGACGCGGCCCTCGCGGTCGACGAGCGCGACCTCCCCGAGCCGCGATGCTCCCTCGTCCTTCGCGCAGCGCGCGCGCAGCGCGTCCGCTCCCTCGTCGGCGTCGATCGCGACGGCACGCCCGCGTTGGAACCGGATGCGCAGGCCGCGCACGACCGTCCCGCCGAGCTCGAGCGGCTTCGTCGCGGCGACGACGCCTTCCGTCCGGTCGGGGTCGGGCGTCGTGTAGACCTCCTCGGTCGGCAGGTTCGCGTGGTGCTGGACGCCGTCGACCGTGGTCGATCCCGGCGCGTCGCCGCCGAAGCGCGACGTCGGCAGCAGGCCGACCGTCAGGTCCGTCCCGGGACCCCTGAAGCGGAGCGCGTCGAGCCGGAGGTCGTCGAGCTGCGTCGCCACTTCGTGCAGCCGGCCGACTCGTTCGCGCCAGGCGGCCGCGGCGTCGGGCTCGTCTAGACGGAGCACGTAGACGAGCTCCTCGGTCAGCTTCGCGAGCGCGGCGTCGTCGTCGAGCTCCGGATGGACGACCCGCGCCCACTCCACCGTCGGCCACGGGGCGACGCACCAGTTCGTCGTGCGGGCGTTGATCACGTCGAAGCTCTCGCGCAGCGACGGCAGCTGGTCGCGGCCGGCGAGCGCCGGGTCGAGGTCGTCGAGCAGGCCGGGCGGCGTCAGGGGGGCGAACGAGATGCGCGCACCGTGCCGCTCGCTCACCTCGAGCAGCCGTGCGCCATACCACGGCGGGACGTACTCGAGGGTGTCGGGCACGGCGTGCTCGATGCGCGCGCGCTTGACGAGCGGGTCGAAGTACCAGGGCTCGACGAACAGCGCGCCGCGCAGATAGGCCTCGTGTGCGACCGCGTGCACGAGCGGCGCGGCGCTCGGCGCGCAGATGATCAGCACCGTCTGACCGCGCTGGACGTTGGCGCCGACCTCGACGATCAGCTTGGCGTACCGCTCGAGGAGGGCGCCGGTCACGGCGTCGAAAACTACTCCGTCCGCCACTTCGCCTATGCTGCGAGCGCACCCGAGAACCCCCGCCCCTTTAACCCGGTCCAGCGAGGCCGAGAAGGAGACGAATGTCACACGCTGCCGTGAGCCCGGCGCCGAGGCTCCTGCTCGACGACGGGGCGATCCGCCGGACGCTCTCCCGCATCGCCCACGAGATCATCGAGCGCAACGACGAACTCGACACCGTCGCGCTCGTCGGCATCCACACGCGCGGCGTCCCGCTCGCGCACCGCCTGCGCGGGCTCGTCGCCGAGCGCTCCGGCGTCGAGCTCGACGTCGGCCAGCTCGACGTCACGTTCCACCGAGACGACGTGCACGTGCGCGCCGGCCATGCGCCGCGCCACCCGCAGCCGGTGGTGCGCGAGACGAAGCTCGACTTCCCGGTGGAGGGGCGCACGGTGATCCTCGTCGACGACGTGCTCTACACGGGACGCACGATCCGGGCCGCCATCGACGCGCTCTTCGAATACGGCCGGCCCGCGCGCGTCCAACTCGCGGTGCTCGCCGACCGCGGTCACCGCGAGCTGCCGATCCGTCCGGACTACGTCGGAAGGAACCTGCCGACGGCCCGCGGCGAGCGCATCCAGGTCGAGCTGATCGAGGTCGACGAGGTCGACCGCGTCCTGCTCGTCGCCGAGAGCGAGGAGGCGAGCGATGACTGAGCCGCGCACCGGCGCTGCCGCAGGCCTTCAGCTCGTCGGCGGCGACCTCGTCCCGCCGCGCTCCGAGCGGCGGCACCTGCTCGCGGTCGCCGACCTCACGCGCGACGACGTCGAGCGCCTGCTCGCGACCGCACGCTCGTTCGCCCGCTCCCAGGAGCGCGCGAACAAGAAGCTGCCGACCCTGCGCGGCCGGCTCGTGCTCAACGTCTTCTACGAGTCGTCGACGCGCACCTCGTCGTCGTTCGAGCTCGCCGCGAAACGGCTGTCGGCGGACACGCTGACGCTGAAGGCGAGCGGCTCGTCGGTCGACAAGGGCGAATCGCTGAAGGACACGGCGCTCACGCTCTCCGCGTACGACCCGGACGTGATCGTGCTCCGGCACCCCGAGGCGGGCGCGGCCGGCCTCGTCGCGCGCCTGACCGACGCTTGCGTCGTCAATGCCGGCGACGGCAAGCATCAGCACCCGACGCAGGCACTGCTCGACCTGTACACGATGCGCGAGGCGTTCGGCGGTCTCGAGGGGCTGCACGTCGCGATCGTCGGCGACGTGCTGCACTCGCGCGTCGCGCGCTCGCTCGTGCAGGCGCTCGAGCTGATGGGCGCCGAGGCGATCCTCGTCGGCCCGCCGGCGCTGCTGCCGGAGGGGCTCGCGCCGGCGACCCACGACATCGCCGCGATCGCGGGCGCCGACGTCGTCTACGTCCTGCGCATGCAGAGGGAACGGATGCTCGCCGGTGCCAACTTCGTCCCGTCGCTCGCGGAGTACACGCGGTTGTGGGGCGTCACCCCGGAGCGGCTGCGCCCGGGACAGCGCGTCATGCACCCGGGGCCGATGAACCGGGGCGTGGAGATCGACCCGCGCGTCGCCGACTCGGACGCCGCCCTCGTCGGCGATCAGGTACGCGCCGGGCTGGTCGTGCGCATGGCCGTGCTGTACGACCTGCTGACGTCGGGGCCGGTCGCGGTCGAGGCGGCCGTGGAGGTGGCCTGATGCTCGCCGGGCCGGAAGGCCGCGACGACGTGGTCGTCCGCGGCGCCCGCGTGCTCGACCCCGTCGAAGGCGTCGACGCGACGGTCGACGTGCGCGTCGACGGCGGCGTGATCGCGCAGATCGGAGTGCGGCTCGACACGAACGAGCACCGCGTGGTCGACGCAGCCGGCTGCACGCTCGTGCCGGCGTTCGTCGACCCGCACGTGCACCTGCGCACGCCGGGCCGCGAGGACGAGGAGACGATCGAATCCGGGACCGCGGCGGCGGCGGCGGGCGGCTACTGCGCCATCCTGGCTGTCCCGAACACCGACCCGGTCGTCGACGACGCCGGCGTCCTGCGCGGGCTGCGCGCCCGCGCTGTCACCGAGGCGCGCGTCCCCGTCGGCTTCCTCGCCGCGATCACGAAGGGGCAGCAGGGCGACGAGCTGACCGAGATGGCGGCGCTCGCCGACGCGGGCGCGGCCGGCTTCACCGACGACGGCCGGCCCGTCGTCTCGGCCGGCGTCATGCGGCGTGCGCTGCAGTACAGCGCCGTGGCGGACCGTCCGCTCGCCGTGCACTGCGAGGAGCCCACGCTGACGCGCGGCGGCCACGCGCACGCCGGCGCCGTGGCGGCGGAGCTCGGGCTCGGCGGCTGGCCGTCGCTCGGCGAGAGCCTGATCGTCGGCCGCGACGTCGACCTCGCCGCGGATACCGGCCGTCCCCTGCACGTGATGCACGTGTCGGCGTGCGAGTCCGTCGAGCACCTGCGCCGCGCGCACGCGCTCGGGGCTCCCGTGACCGCGGAGGCGACGCCGCACCACCTGTGTCTGACGGACGACGCGGTGCGCACGCTCGATCCGAACCTGAAGATGAACCCGCCGCTCCGCACCGCCGCCGACCGCGCCGCGCTCATCGACGCGGTGCGCGACGGAACGATCGCCGCGATCGCGACCGACCACGCGCCGCATTCGCCCGAGGAGAAGGAGGTCCCGTTCGAAGCGGCGCCGTTCGGGGTGATCGGGCTCGAGACCGCCTTCGCGTCGCTCTACACGCACCTGGTCGAGCCGGGGCTCCTCCGGCTCGAGACGCTGCTCGAGCGGATGTCGGCGGGTCCGGCGGCGATCTTCGGCCTCGACCGTCCCCGCATCGCGGTCGGGGCGCGCGCGAACCTGACGCTGCTCGACCTCGACGCGACGTGGCGCGTCACGCGGTTCGAGTCGCGCTCGTCCAACTCGTGGCTGCTCGGCAAGCGGTTGCGCGGCCGCGTGGCGCTCACGATCGCCAACGGAAGGGTGGCGCACCGGTGACGGGGATGCTCGTGCTCGAGGACGGGACGACCTTCGCAGGAGAGTCGGTGGGCGCTGACGGGTTCGCGTTCGGCGAGGCGGTCTTCACCACGTCGATGAGCGGCTACCAGGAGGTGGCGACCGACCCGAGCTTCGAGGGCCAGCTCGTCTGCTTCACGGCGCCGATGGTCGGCAACTACGGGGTCGCACCCGCGCGGTCGGAGTCGCGCCGCGCGCACGCGCGCGCAGTGCTGATGCGCGAGGCGCGCGGGCCGCAGTGGACTGACTGGCTGCACGAGCACGGCGTCGTCGGGCTCACCGGCGTCGACACCCGCTCGCTCGTGCTGCACCTGCGGGAGCGCGGCGCGATGCGCGCGGCGGCGATCGCAGGCGACGTCGACGTCGACGAGGTGCTGCAGGCCGTGCGCGAGCAACCGCGGATGGCCGGGGCGGCGCTCGTCGCCGGCGTCTCGTGCCGCGAGCCGTACACGTTCGCGGACGAGGGCGCCGTCCGCGTCGCCGTCGTCGACTACGGCTGCAAGCGCTCGATCCTGCGGCGGCTCGCCGGAGCGGGCGCAGCGGTCGACGTCTTCCCGCACGACGTCGACGCGGGCAGCGTCGCCGGCTACGACGGCGTGCTGCTCTCGCCCGGTCCCGGCGACCCCGCACCGCTCGTCCACGAGACGCGGACGGTGCAGGAGCTGCTCGGCCGCACGAACGTGCTCGGGGTCTGCCTGGGCCACCAGCTGATCGCGCAGGCGACCGGCCGCGAGACGTTCAAGCTGCCGTTCGGCCACCGCGGCGCGAACCATCCGGTGCTCGACCACCGCACGCGGCGGGTGCTCGTGACGTCGCAGAACCACGGGTTCGCGGTGCGCGCGGCCGACAACGAGCACGTCACGCACAGCTCCCTGTACGACGGCACGGTCGAGGGGCTGAGCTACCCCGCGCTGCGCGCGCGCTCGGCGCAGTTCCATCCCGAGGCCTCGCCGGGACCGCACGACGCGGCTGCGCTGCTCGAGGGCTGGGTCGAGGAGCTGAGGGCGGCCTGATGCCGAGACGCAGCGACATCGAGCGCATCGCGATCATCGGCAGCGGGCCGATCGTCATCGGCCAGGCGGCTGAGTTCGACTACGCGGGCTGCCAGGCGCTGAAGGTGCTGCGCGAGGACGGCTTCCGCACGATCGTCGTCAACTCGAACCCGGCGACGATCATGACCGACCCGGGCTTCGCCGACCGCACCTACCTCGAGCCGCTCGACGTGGACGGCGTCGCCGCCGTGCTGCGGCGCGAACGGCCGGACGCGCTGCTGCCGACGATGGGAGGCGGCACCGCGCTCAACCTCGCGCGCGAGCTGCACGCGTCGGGGCTGCTCGACGAGCTCGGCGTGGAGCTGATCGGGGCGAACATCGACGCGATCCAGCGCGCGGAGGACCGCGAGCTGTTCAAGCGGACGGTCGAGTCGTGCGGGCTGAAGGTGCCCTCGTCGCGCATCGTCACCTCCGTCGACGATCTCGGCGGCGTGTCGCTGCCGGCCGTGGTGCGGCCGGCGTTCACGCTCGGCGGCCACGGCGGCGGCTTCGCCGAGACGCGCGAGCGGCTCGTCGACCAGGTGGCGCGCGGCCTGCGCGAGTCGCCGATCGCGCAGGTGCTCGTCGAAGAATCTGTCCGCGGCTGGGACGAGTACGAGCTCGAGGTCGTGCGCGACCGCAACGACAACGTCGTCATCGTCTGCTCGATCGAGAACCTCGACCCGATGGGCGTGCACACGGGCGACTCCATCACCGTCGCGCCGCAGATGACGCTCAGCGACGAGGCCTACCAGGAGCTGCGTGACAGCGCGATCGCCGTGATTCGCGCGGTCGGGGTCGACACGGGCGGGTCGAACATCCAGTTCGCGCGCGACCGCGAGACGGGCGAGCTACGCGTGATCGAGATGAACCCGCGCGTCTCGCGCTCGTCGGCGCTCGCGTCGAAGGCGACCGGCTATCCGATCGCGAAGGTCGCCGCGAAGCTCGCGGTCGGCTACACGCTCGACGAGATCCCGAACGACCTCACCGGCACGACGCCCGCCAGCTTCGAGCCGACGCTCGACTACGTCGTCGTCAAGATCCCCCGGTTCGCCTTCGAGAAGTTCCCCGGCGCCGACACGACGCTGGGGACGCAGATGAAGTCCGTCGGCGAGACGATGGGTATCGGGCGCAGCTTCCTCGAGGCGTTCGTGAAGGCGAAGCGCGGTCTCGAGGGCGACCTCGACTGGCACCCCGAGAACCTGCACCCGTGGTTCCAGCGCGAGCTGCGAGCCGTCGCCGCCGAGGAGCGGCGGCAGACGACGGAGCCGCCTGTGTACCGGCGAATCGACTCGTGCGCCGGCGAGGTCGAGGCGCGCTCGAACTACTTCTACGCGACCTGGGGGGAACGCGACGAGGCGCCGCCCGCGCGAAGCGGCCGGCGCGTCGTCATCCTCGGCTCCGGTCCGAACCGGATCGGCCAGGGGATCGAGTTCGACTACTGCTGCGTGCATGCCGTGCAGACGTACCGGTCGCTCGGCTACGAGGCGGTGATGGTCAACTGCAACCCGGAGACCGTCTCGACCGACTACGACACGAGCGACCGGCTGTACTTCGAGCCGCTCGACGCCGCCGGCGTGCTCGCGGTGTGCGAGCGGGAGCGACCCGACGGCGTCGTGATCCAATTCGGCGGGCAGACGCCGCTCAAGCTCGCGCGCGCGATCGAGGACGCGGGCTTCGGGATCCTCGGCACGCCCTTCGCGGCCGTCGACCTCGCCGAGGACCGCGAGCGCTTCGGCAAGCTGCTGCGCGAGCTCGAGATCCGCTGTCCGGAATGGGGGATCGCGTCGAGCGCCGACGAGGCGGCCGCGATCGCTGAGCGCGTCGGCTACCCGGTCCTCGTGCGGCCGAGCTACGTGCTCGGCGGTCGCGCGATGCGCGTCTGCCACGACGAGCGGCAGGTGCGTCGAGCCTTCGCGGGCGTGCACGGGCCGACGCTCGTCGACCGGTTCCTGTCGAACGCGATCGAGATCGACGTCGACGCGCTCTGCGACGGCGTCGACACGTACGTCGGTGCGGTGATGCAGCACGTCGAGGAGGCCGGCGTGCACTCCGGCGACTCCGCATGCGTGCTGCCCGCGCCGTCGTTGACGCCTCAGGCGACGGCTGACATCCACGCGATCGTCAAGCGGCTCGGGCCGGCGCTCGGCGTCGTCGGGCTGCTGAACGTGCAGCTCGCCGTCTGCGACGACGAGGTGTTCGTGCTCGAGGTCAACCCGCGCGCGTCGCGCACGGTGCCGTTCGCGTCGAAGGCGACGGGCGTCAACCTGGTCGCGGCGGCGTGCCGGATCGCAGCCGGAACAGCCCTGCGGGAGCTGGCGCTGCCGCCGGAGCGCCCGCCGCGCCAGGTGAGCGTGAAGGCGGCCGTGCTGCCGTTCGCGCGCTTCCCCGGCGCCGACCCCGTGCTGGGGCCCGAGATGCGGTCGACGGGCGAGGTGATGACGAGCGCGAACGACCTGCCGACCGCGCTCGCGAAGGCGGAGCGTGCCGCGGGCCGTCCGCTGCCGCGCGACGGCGCCGTCTTCCTCAGCGTGCGCGACGCCGACAAGGCGGCCGTCGTCCCGGTCGCGGCGGCGTTCGCCGGCCTCGGCTTCGACCTCTACGCGACGAGCGGCACCGCGCGCACGCTGCGCGGCGCGGGCCTCGACGTCGCTGCGGTGCGGCGCGTCAACGAGCACGGCGAGGCGCCGAGCGTCGTCGACCTGATCCGGCGCGGCCGCTGCAACCTCGTCGTGAACACGCCCGACGGCGGCCCCGAGCCGCGCTCCGACGGCTACCTGATCCGCGAGGCGGCGCTGACCGCGCGCATTCCGTGCATCACGACCGTCGCGGCGGCGACCGCGGCCGTGCACGCGATCGCGAACGCGCGGGCGGAGACGGCGCTCTCGCTCCAGGAACGGATCGATGTCGAGGCCCACGCGCGCGCGTCGTAGGGTCGTCGCCGTCGACGCAGTCGGCCCGTACGCGCTCGTGCGCGTGGAGCGCGGCGCGGCCGACCCCGGCCTGCCCGGGCAGTTCTTCATGCTCGAGGCGCCGGGCCGCGTGCTGCCGCGGCCGATGTCGCTCTGCCTGGCGCCGAAGGGCGAGCTCGCGTTCCTGCTCGATCCGGTCGGCCCGGGGACGCGTGCGCTGGCAGCGCTGGAACGAGGTGACGCGATCGTCGTGTTCGGCCCGCTCGGCAACGGGTTCCGGCTCGACGTGCCGCGGCCCCTGCTCGTCGGCGGCGGCATCGGCGTCGCGCCGCTGCCGTACCTGTCGCAGGCGCTCGAGCGCCCGCCGGCGCTGCTCGGGTTCCGGAGCGAGCGCCACGCCGAGGCCGCCGCGCTCGTCCCGAACGCGGAGGTCGTGATCGACCCGGTGCTCGTGACGGACGTGCTGCCGGACGGCCGCAGCGTCCTCGCCTGCGGCCCCGAGCCGATGCTCGAGGCGGTGCGGTCGCTGCAGCCCGACGCGCAGCTCGCGTGGGAGGCGCCGATGGCGTGCGGGTACGGCGCCTGCTACGGCTGCGTCGTCGAGATCGACGGTGAGCTGAAGCGGCTCTGCGTCGAGGGCCCGGTCCTCGGCGCGGGCAAGCGGGCCGAACCGCCGGTGCGCGCGGCGTGATGCTCGTCAACGCCTCGGGCTGCCTCGACGCGCTGGCCGCGCCGGACGTCGCCCGCACGCTGGACGCGTTCGTGACGAAGACGGTCACTCCTGAGCCGCGCAGCGGCAACGAGCCGGCGCGGATCGCGGAGACCGAGTTCGGAATGCTGAACGCAATCGGGCTCGCGAACCCCGGCCGCGACGCGTTCCTCGAGCGCACGCTCCCGCGACTGCGCGAGCTGGAGGTGCCGCTCTGGGTGTCCGTCGGCGGCTTCTGCGCCGCCGACTACGCGGAGACGTGCGCGCTGCTCGACGGCGTGACGATCGAGCTGAACCTGAGCTGTCCCAACGTCGACGAGGCTCCGGAGTCGGCGGCGGAGATCGTCGCCGCGTGCCGGAGCGCGACGGACGCGCCGCTGTACGCGAAGCTGTCGCCGCACGCATGGGACGTCGGCGAGACGGTGCGCGCGGTCGAGGACGCCGGAGCAGACGGCGTCAGCCTCGTCAACACGCTACGCGGCCTCGCGCTCGACGCCGGCCTGAGGCCGACTCTCGCGCGCGGCACCGGCGGCTACTCCGGCCCCGCGCTGAAGCCCGTCGCGCTCGCAGCGGTCGCAGCCGCGCGCCGCGCGACGCAGCTGCCGATCGTCGGGATGGGCGGGGTGCGCGACGGACGCGACGCGCTCGAGCTGGTCGGGTGCGGCGCGACGCACGTCGCGCTCGGCACCGTGTTGTTCGCCGATCCCGACGCACCGCCGCGCGTGCGCGACGAGCTTGCGCGCGAATGCGAAGCGCTCGGCTTACGTACGCCGTCGGACGCGTTCTGCGTTGCGCTCGACGGCGTTGTCAGAGTGGCAAACTAGCTGCTCTCGCTGGGAGTTGCACGGCGCTGCGGGGTTGGTAGGATGCGGCGCTCATGGTGCCGCCCCAGACGCAGGTTCAAGCTCCCGTTCGCTCGCTCGACCAACGGATGGAGGCGCTGAAGCGGGCGAACGACATCCGTGTCAAGCGTGCGCAGCTGAAGAAGGACCTGAAGTCGGGCACCGTCTCGATCGAGCAGATCCTGCGCGACCCGCCCGAGTTCGTCTCGACGGCGAAGGTGTTCGACATGTTGATGGCCGTGCCGAAGTTCGGACGCGTGAAGGCTGCGCGGCTGCTCAACCAGTGCCGTATTAGCCAGTCGAAGACCGTCGGCGGCCTCTCCGACCGCCAACGCCACGAGCTGATCGAGCTCTTCAATCATCGCTAGGACCGCCTGGGAAGCGAACCGGCGGTTCCCTTCCCGACAGGCGACGGACGCTGATGACGAGTGAGAGCGCCGCGCCCGTGTTCGTCGTCACCGGTCCCTCCGGCGCCGGCAAAGGGACGCTCATCCAGATGGTCCTGCCGCGCTTCGACTCGCTCGCGCTCGCGGTGTCGGCGACGACGCGGGAGCGGCGTCCGGGAGAGCTGGACGGCGTCCACTACTGGTTCCTGACGCCGAACGAATTTCAGCAGCGCGTGGACGACGGCGGCTTCCTCGAGTACGTCGACTACGTGGGCAACCGCTACGGCACGCTGCGCTCCGAGATCGACCGGCTGCGGGCGGCGGGGAAGGCGCCGCTGCTCGAGCTCGAGACGGAAGGCGCGCTGCGCGTGAAGCGGCGCGTGCCCGGCGCCGTCACGATCTTCGTCACCGCGCCGGTCGACGAGCTCGAGCGCCGGCTGCGCGCGCGCGCCACGGAGAGCTCCGGCGACATCGACGACCGCATCGCGAAGGCGCGGGAGCAGCTCAAGGAACGCGACCTGTTCGACGTGGTGATCGAGAACGACGACCGGGAGCGGGCCGCGAGCGCGCTCGCCGCGGTGATCGAGCGGACGCTCGACGGCGCCGCTACCATGGCCCGGCCATGATCAACCCCCGCATCGACGAGCTCCTCGAACAGGTCGACTCGCGCTACGCGCTCGTGATCGTCGCGGCCAAGCGCGCACGCCAGATCAACAACTACCACCACCAGCTCGGTGAGGGGACGTTCGACGAGTTCGCGCCGCCGCTGATCGAGTCGCGCTCGAAGAACTACCTCACGATGGCCCTCGAAGAGACCGCCGAGGGCAAGATCACCTACCAGTACACGAAGTAGGTCGGCCGCCGGCCCGGCGGCCTCTTTCACCCGGCGGCGGCCGGGGCGGCACAATCAGGTCGTGGCGCGGATCCTGCTCGGCGTGACCGGCGGCATCGCCGCCTACAAGGCGTGCGAGCTGACGCGGCTGCTCGTGAAGCAGGGGCACGACGTCGTCCCGCTCGTCACGCCCGGCGCGCGGCGATTCGTCAGCGAGCGGACGTTCGTCGCGCTCGCACGGAGGCCGCCGGGCGACGACGTCTACCGGCACCTCACACAGGCCGACCTGCTGGTCGTCGCGCCGTGCACGGCGAACACGCTGGCGAAGCTCGCGCACGGGCTCGCGGACAACGTCCTGACCGAGGCCGCCCTCGCGCACCGCGGGCCGGTGCTGCTCGCTCCCGCGATGAACCCGCGCATGTGGGCGCACGCGGCGACGCGCGCGAACGTCGCGGCGCTGAGCGAGCGCGGGGTCGAGTTCGTCGGGCCCGACGAGGGCGAGATGGCCGAGGGCGAGTGGGGCGTCGGCCGGCTCGCCGAGCCGGAGGAGATCGCGCTGCGCGTCGAGCAGCTCCTCGCCCCGTCCCCGCTCGCCGGCCGCCGCGTCCTGGTGACGGCGGGCGGGACGCGAGAGCCGATCGACAGCGTCCGCTTCGTCGGGAACCGCTCGTCGGGACGGATGGGCGTCGCGCTCGCGGAGGAGGCGCGCCGGCGCGGCGCCGCCGTCGTGCTGCTCGCCGCCAACCTCGCCGTCGCGCCGCCGTACGGCGTCGACGTCGTCGAGACGCCGACGGCCGAGGCGATGCGCGACGCCGCGCGCGCCGTCGACTACGACGTGGCGCTGCTGGCGGCCGCCGTCGCGGACTACAAGCCGGTCGAGGCGCTGGCGGGGAAGCGGCCGAAGGACGACGCGCCGTGGACGCTCGAGCTGGCGCCGACCGACGACGTCGCGCGCGAGCTCGGCGCGCGCAAGCGACCGGGAGCCGTGCTCGTCGCGTTCGGCGCCGAGCACGGCGGCGCGGGTCTCGAGCGCAAGCGCGCGATGCTCGAGACGAAGAACGCCGACCTCGTCGTCTTCAACGACGTCGGCGTAGCCGGCATCGGCTTCGACGCTGCCGAGAACGAGGTGGTGGTGGTCGGACGCGGGCTGGAGCGCGTCGTCCCGCGTGCGCCGAAGGGAGCGGTCGCGCGCGCGATCCTCGACGAGGTCGAAAGGCTGCTCGCGCCATAGACGCGATCGTGATCGCGGCGGGCGAGGGCACGCGCCTGCGGCCGCTCACGGAGCGCTGGGCGAAGCCGATCCTCCCGATCGACGGCGTCCCGGTCGTCGTGACGCTCGTGCACGAGCTCGCCGCGGCCGGCTGCGACCCGATCACGGTCGTCACCGGGCACCTCGCCGAACAGGTGGAGGCACTGCTGGCGCCGCTTCCGTACGGCGTCCGCTTCGCGCGCCAACCCCATCCGCGCGGATCGGCCGACGCCGTCGCGCGCGCGCAGCCGCGGGGCCCGTTTCTGATGAGCGCGGCCGACACGAGATACCGCCCCGGCGACGTCGCGCGCTTCGCGGTCGCGGCGGCCGGCGGCGACGGCGCGATCTCGGTCCGGCGCCAGCCCGGCCGGCCCGAGTACACGCGGATCGCCGTCGACGACGGCCGCGTCCTGCGCGTCCACGACCCCGCCGCGGACGGCGGCTGGACGGCGGCGCCGCTGATGTACGTCGGTGCGCGCCTGCTGCCGTTTCTCGATCCGCTGCCGGGAAAGCCCCCCTACGAGATGGCGACGGTCTTCCAGCTCGCGATCGACGTGGGCGTCCCGGTGTCTGCTATCGAGGTGGGACGCACCCGCGACCTCACGACACCCGTTGACCTCGTGCGCGAGAACTTCCCGTATCTGCGTGCGGCGGAGGCCGCGGCGCAGCGCGAAAGGAGTGGAGGGGCCGGCGGCGTCGGCGCCGGGACGACGAGATGAGCGACGCCTACCAACTCTTCCGCGAGGGCCAGACGCGGCTCCGCAAGGGAATGGCCGCGCAGGCGACGGTTCCGCTCGAGAAGGCGAAGCGGCTCGAGCCGGCGAAGGCGTCGATCCGCGAGGCGCTCGGGATCGCCTACTTCCGGCTCGCGCGCTGGGAGGAGGCGGAGCGTGAGTTCCGCGCGATCGTCGAGGACCTCTCGCCGACCGACGACTACGCGCACTACGCGCTCGGGCGCGCGCTCGAGCAGCAGGGCCGCGCGGCGGAGGCGAACGGCCACTACAAGCTCGCGTCGTCGATGAAGCCCGGCTCCGCACGCTATTCGTCGCGCATCCGCGACCTCGACGGCTGACGCCGCGTGCGCGCGGTCGTCCAGCGCGTCGCGCGCGCGGAGTCGCGTCCGGGCGGCGCGATCGGACGCGGCGTCCTCGTCCTGCTCGGCGTCGCAGCCGGCGACGACGCCGCGGCCGCCGAGCGGCTCGCGTCGAAGATCGCCGCGCTCCGCATCTTTCCGGACGAGCGCGGCCGCTTCGACCGCTCGCTCGTCGACGTCGGCGGCAGCGCGCTCGTCGTGAGCCAGTTCACGCTGCTCGCAGACACGGCGAAGGGAAACCGCCCGAGCTTCGCGGCGGCCGCGCCGCCCGCGGACGCGCGGCCGCTGTACGAGCGCTTCTGCGACGCGCTCCGCGGCGCGGGCGTCGCCGTCGAGACGGGCGTCTTCGGCGCGAAGATGGCGGTCGAGCTCGTCAACGACGGTCCGGTGACGATCGTGCTCGAGGCGCCCCCGGCCGGGGTCTGACCCGGGTCAGACCCCGGCCCTGCGCCACGCGCGCCCCCTGCGCCACGCGCGCCGCGTGGGGGCAAACCCGAAGTGCGGCGGCATCGTGACGGCTTCGTGACTTCGCCTGCAAACGGCCGCGGCGATTCGGCCCTGTCCACTTCGTCGCGCGGACGCGCGGGGTCAGACCCGGGTCTGACCCCGCGCCAGGCGGTTTGTCCCGCATCTGCTACCTTTCGGCCACCACATTTCGGGTTCTCGAAGTGGGCGCGCGGCGCCCATTTTTCGTAGTTGGGGGTAGTTCGGTGGCATCCGCACAGCAGCAGAAGGAACGTCAGCTCCAGCGCGAGATCGCGCAGCTCGTCGAGGGCGCCGTGCCCGGTGTCGAGGTGCTCGCGCTCGAGCTCAGCGGCAGGGACCGCTTCTGCGTCTACGTCGACCATGCGGCGGGCGTCGACCACGCGCTCTGCGAGCGCGTCACGCACGTCCTGCGCGGCTACCTGGACGACTACACCGTCGAGGTCTCCTCGCCGGGGTTCGACCGCCCGCTGCGCACTCAGGCGCACTTCGAGCGCGCGGTCGGACGGAGCGTGCGCGTCAAGACGGAGACCGGCCGCGCCCGAGGCCGCGTCGTCTCCGCGGACGAGCGCTCGGTTCGGATCGAGAACGGCTCCGAGCCGGCAGACATACCGTACGACGCGATCGTGCGGGCCAACCTGATCGACGAAGGGACACGAGGATGAGCCAGGAGATCGTTGACGCCGTCCGCGAGATCGAGCGCGAGAAGGGGATCGAGAGCGGCACGCTCGTTGCCGCGCTCGAGGACGCGCTGCTCGCCGCCTACAAGAAGACGGCGGGCGCAGCCCGCCACGCCACCGTCGAGCTCGACGACCGCGGCGACTTCCGCGTCTACGCGATCGAGCTGCCGCCCGACCTCGAGGAGCGACTGCTCGACGAAGCCCGCGAACGCGCGCTCGACGAGCTCGAGCGGATCGAGGAGGAGACGGGCGAGAAGAACCACACGCTGCTCTCCGACGACGACCTCGAGCTCGACTGGTCCGACGTCCCCGAGACCCAGATCAAGCGCGAGGACGTCACCCCCGACAACTTCGGCCGGATCGCGGCTCAGACCGCCAAGCAGGTGATCCTGCAGCGGATCCGCGAGGCCGAGCGCGAGATGATGTACGACGAGTACATCGACCGCGTGGGCGAGGTCGTCACCGGCATCGTCCAGCAGACCGGCGACCGGCGCAACATCCTCGTCGACCTCGGCAAGGTCGAGGCGCTGCTGCCGGGGCCCGAGCAGGTCGACGGCGAGCGCTACGAGCAGGGCTCGCGCATCAAGGCCGTCATCCGCGACGTGCGCACCGGGACGAAGGGCCCGCAGGTGATCCTGTCACGCCGCGACCCCGAGCTGATCAAGACGCTCTTCGAGCTCGAGGTTCCGGAGATCGCCGACGGCCTCGTCGAGATCCGCGGCGTGGCGCGCGAGCCCGGCTACCGCTCCAAGATCGCCGTCGAGTCGCACGCGCAGGGCGTCGACCCCGTCGGCGCCTGCGTCGGTCCGCGTGGCTCGCGCGTGCGCATGGTCGTGTCGGAGCTGCGCGGCGAGAAGATCGACATCATCCCGTGGAACGCGGAGCCGGCGCGCTTCGTCGCGAAGGCGCTCTCGCCCGCACGCGTGCGCGAGGTCTACCTCGACGACGACGCGAAGGAGGCGACGGTCGTCGTCCCCGACGACCAGCTCGCGCTCGCGATCGGCAAGGAGGGGATGAACGCGCGTCTGGCGGCGCGTCTCACCGGCTGGAAGGTCGACATCGTCTCCGACACCGAGTTCGCGCAGGCCGAGGCGGAGGCGGCGTTCGGCGGCGGCGAGCCGGGCGACGAGACAGACTTCTCGGGCCGCTGCGCCGCGATCCTCTCGAACGGCAAGCGCTGCCCGAACGCCGCGCTGCCCGGCTCGAAGTACTGCGGCGTGCCGGCGCACCAGGAGCTCGCGCTGCACGAGGCCGACGAGGAGGACAACCCGATCGTCGAGGAGCCGGAGCCGGAGCTCGAGGCGCTCGCCGACACCGCAGAGCCGGAGCCGGTCACCGAGGACGCACGGGCGTTCGGCGACGTCGAGCCGGAGGAGCCGGGCGCGGGTCCGGGGGACGCGCCCGTCACGGGCGAGGACGCGACGCCGGAGTCGGGCGCCGCCCCGCCGGCGCATGTCGAGGACGATCCGCGCGGCGGCGTGCCGGTCGAGACCGGGGAGGCCGAGTAGCGGCGGAACCGGTGCGCACCTGCGCGGGCTGCGGCCGGAAGGCGCCGCAGGCCGAGCTCCAGCGCTTCCACGCGGAGCGCGGGGCGCTCGTGCCCGGCCCGGGCCGCGGCCGCGGCGTCTACACGTGCCGGCGGCTGCAGTGCTTCGAGCGGGCCGCGGCGCGACGCGCCTTCGCGCGCACGCTGCGCCGCAGCGTCCGCGTCGACCCGTCCCTCTCCCGTCTCTACACTGGTTGAGCCATGGCCAACGGCAAGCCGAACAGACCGATCAGACCGCGCGGCGGCGGCCCGAAGGGGCGCCGGCGCGTCGTCATCGACCAGGGCAGCGGGCGCCCGAACCAGGGCCAGCGGCAGCGCCCCGGCGACCGCGCCGACCGGCAGCCGCGCCAGCCGCGCGAGGTCGCGGCGCCGACCGGTCCCGCCACCGTCGAATCGGGCGTGACGCTGCGCGACTTCTCGCAGGCGCTCGGCGTCGCGATGCCGCAGATCATCAAGCTGCTGATGAACCTCGGCACGATGAAGACGGCGACGCAGTCGTTGACCGACGACGAGGTGGAGCTGATCGCGGCCGAGCTCGGCCGCGAGGTGACGATCAAGCACGCCGGCGACGAGGAGCCCGAGCCCGAGGCCTTCGCGGATCCGGAGGAGTCGCTCGTCCCGCGGCCGCCGGTGGTCACGATCATGGGCCACGTCGACCACGGCAAGACGACGCTGCTCGACGCGATCCGCGAGACGTCCGTCGTGGCGACGGAAGCCGGCGGCATCACGCAGCACATCGGCGCCTACCAGACCGAGGTCGACGGCCGCAGGATCACCTTCCTCGACACACCCGGCCACGAAGCGTTCACGGCGATGCGCGCGCGCGGCGCCAAGGTCACCGACATCGCCGTCCTCGTCGTCGCCGCCGACGACGGCGTCATGCCGCAGACGCGCGAGTCGATCTCGCACGCGCGCGCGGCCGAGGTGCCGATCGTCGTCGCCGTCAACAAGATCGACCTGCCGGATGCCAATCCCGACCGGGTGCTCGCCGAGCTGGCGCAGGAGGGGCTGCAGCCCGCCGAGTGGGGCGGGGACGTGGAGGTCGCGCGAGTGTCCGCCAAGCAGGGGACCGGACTCGACGACCTGCTCGAGCGCATCCTGCTCGTGGGCGACGCGCTGGTCGACCTGCGCGCGAACCCGAATGCGGACGCGTCGGGTCCGATCATCGAGTCGCGGCTCGACGTCGGGCGCGGGCCGGTGTCGACGATGCTCGTCCAGCGTGGAACGCTGAAGGTCGGCGACGCGATTGTCGCCGGCGACGCGTGGGGGCGCGTGCGCGCGCTCTACGACTACCGCGGCGAGCGCATCAACGAGGCGCGTCCGGGCGACCCCGTTGAGATCCTTGGCTTCGACAAGCCGCCCCCCGCCGGCGAGCTCGCCCGGGTCGTCGACAACGAGCGCCGCGCGCGTGAGCTCGCGCACCAGCGGGGTGAGCGGCTGCGCCGCGAGGCGATGGCGAAGCAGACCGGCGGCGGCGTCTCGCTCGAGTCGCTCTTCTCGCAGATGCAGGCGGGCGGTGTGCAGGACCTCAACATCGTCCTCAAGGGCGACGTGCAGGGCTCCGTCGAGGCGATCGTCTCGGAGCTCGGCAAGATCCAGCATCCCGAGGTGCGCGTCAACGTCATCCACACCGGCGTCGGCGGCATCACCGAGAACGACGTCAACCTCGCCGCCGCGTCGAGCGCGATGGTGATCGGCTTCAACGTGCGGCCGTCGACGGAGACGCGCACCCTCGCCGAACGACTCGGCATCGAGATCCGCCTCTACCGCGTGATCTACCAGCTCACCGAGGACATCGAGCAGGCGCTCGTCGGCATGCTGTCGCCGGTCGCGACGGAGGCGATCCTCGGCGAGGCGGAGGTGCGCGCGCTGTTCAGGGTTTCGCGGCTCGGCACGATCGCCGGTTGCATGGTCACGAGCGGCGTCGTCCGCCGCGGCTCGAAGGTACGCATCTTCCGCGACGGGACTCGCATCCACGAGACGACGGTGGCGCAGCTGCGGCGCTTCAAGGACGACGTGCGCGAGGTGACCGAGGGATTCGAGTGCGGCATCCTGCTCGACGGCTTCAACGACCTGCGCGAGGGGGACGTCTTCGAGGTGTACGAGACGCGCGAGGTGGAGCGCACGTCGCTCGACGAGCCGGTCGCAGGCGCGGCCGCCGACGTCTCGTAGCTTGCCCTCCGGCTACGTCGCGATCCTCACCGCCGAGCTGCACTTCCCGGAAGCCGGGTCGCTCAAGGCGAAGCGCCACCACCTCCGCTCGGCACGCGACAACCTGCGCAACCGCTTCGGGGCGTCCGTCGCCGAGGTCGACCACCACGACCTCTGGCAGCGGGCGACGCTGACGGTGGCGTGCGTTTCGCGGTCCGCGCAGGAGGCGGAGGAGCTGGCCGCCGGCGCCGAGCGCTGGCTCGCGTCGGGCGACTGGGTGCTCGTGCGCGCCGAGCGGATGCTCGTTTCGCCGGACGATTAGCCTGTCCGCGTGTCGGAGCGCATGCGCCGCGTGAACGAGTCCGTCCGTGCCGTCGTCGCGGAAGGCGTGGGCGAGCTGAAGGACCCACGAATCGGGATGGTCACCGTCACCGGTGTCGAGGTGACGCCCGACCTGCGCGAGGCGACGGTGTACGTCTCGGTGCTCGGCTCGGAGCAGCGGCGTGCGAGGACGCTCGCCGGGCTCGAGTCGGCGCACGGCGTCCTGCAGGCGCGGATCAACCGCGAGCTCAGCCTGCGCCGCACGCCCACGCTGACGTTCGCCTACGACGACTCGGTCGAGCGGGGTGTGCGCATGACGAAGCTCATCGACGCGCTCGCCGCGGAGCTGCCCGAACGCGACGAGACCGGTGTCGACGACGCAGACTGACCTGGCCGCGGTCGCCGCCACGGTTCGGGCGAACGACCGGTTCCTCGTGGTGACGCACGAGAACCCGGACGGCGACGCGCTCGGCTCGCTGCTCGGCACCACCCTCGCCCTGCGCTCGCTCGGCAAGGACGTGCTCATGTACCTGTCGGGCGACGCGCCGCCGCCGGCCGAGTACCGATTCCTCGACCTCGCCGGGCTCGTGCGCACGCCGCCGCCGGATCTGGCCGAGCGCGTCCTGCTCGCCGTCGACTGTGCCAACGAGCGCCGCATCGGCCCGTCGCGCGACGTCGTCCACGGCGCGAAGCTGGTGCTGAACGTCGACCATCACCACGACAACGCCCGGTTCGGCGACGTCGACCTGATCGTCGACGGCGCGTCGTCCACGGCCGAGATCGTCCGCGACCTGCTGCGCGAGCTCGAGGTCCCGCTCATGCCCGACATCGCCGAGGCCCTCTACGTGGGGCTCGTCACCGACACGGGCCGCTTCCAGTACGCGAACACGACGCCGAAGGCGCTGCGGCTCGCGGCGGAGCTCGTCGAGGCGGGCGCCGACGTCCACGGCGTGTTCCGGCACGTCTACGAGACGGTGCAGTTCGCGAAGCTGAAGCTGCTTGCGCGCGCGCTCGAACGTGCGCAGGCGCACGAGGGCGGACGGCTCGTCGTCAGCTATCTGCTCAAGGACGACTTCGACGCCGTCGGCGCCGAGGAGCCGTTCTCGGAAGGGATCATCGACCATCTGCGCGCGGTCGAGGGCTCGGAGATGGTGGCGCTCATCCGGGAGCCGCCGCGCGGCGACGGACCGCCGCGCCGCGTCTCGCTGCGCTCGAGCCACGACGAGGTCGACGTGTCGGCGATCGCGCGCGCCGCCGGCGGCGGCGGGCACCGCCAGGCCGCCGGGTTCTCGTCGGAGCGCCCGATCGAGGAGATCGTCGCGTTCCTGCGCGAGCAGTTCAGGCTCGCGACGCGGTAGTGCCGCCGCGGGCGCTGACACCCGTGGGGGTGGCGCTGGTCGACAAGCCGGCCGGGCCGTCGTCGTTCGCGCTCGTCGCCGCGCTGCGCCGCCGCACGCGCGCGCGCACTGGTCATGCCGGGACACTGGATCCATTCGCCACGGGCCTTCTGGTCCTGTTGTCCGGTGCGGCAACTAGGCTGGTTCCGTGCTTCGTCGGACTGGACAAGCGCTACCTCACCGACGTCGACCTGACCGCGACGACGACGACCGGCGACCCGGAGGGGGACGTCGTCGCGCGGCGCCAGCCGCCGCCGCGCGCCGCGGTCGACGCCGCGCTCGCGGGCCTCCGCGGGGAGGTCGAGCTCCCGATCCCGGCCGCGTCGGCGGTGAAGGTCGGGGGCGAGCGCGCGTACAGACTGGCGCGTCGGGGCGTGTCCGTCGAGATGCCCCTGAGGCGCATGCGCGTGCACGCGCTCTCCGCCATCGCGTATACGGGCGAGGAAGAGGCCGTGACGTCGGTGCGGCTCGAGCTCGACGTCGGCTCCGGGACGTACGTCCGTGCGCTCGCGCACGCGCTCGGCGGGCACTGCACGACGCTGCGTCGCACGTCCGTCGGTCCATTCGAGGTCGATGAGGCGGGGCCGGTCGACGACGTCCCGCTGCTGCCAGTGCGGGACGCGCTTGCGCGCCTGCCCGCGGAGGCGCTCGAGCGGGTCTCCGACGCCGTCCGCGCCGGCGTGCTGGCGCTCGCGGGCAGCAGCGGCGCCGACGGCGGTGCCGCGTGATCGCACGCTCGCCGGAGGCGCTCGAGCACCGCGCCCGCGCCGTCGCGGTCGGCACGTTCGACGGCGTCCACCGCGGTCACCGTGCGGTCGTCGCCGCCGCCGCCGCGAGCGGAGGCGACGGGCTGACGCCGACGGTGGTCACGTTCGATCCGCACCCGCGGGCGGTGCTGGGCGGGGACGTCGAGCTGCTCGCGACGCTCGAGCGGCGGCTGGAGCTGCTCGGCGACGCCGGCGCCGCGGACGTGCTCGTGGCCGCGTTTACGCCGGAGCTCGCGGCGCTCCCTCCGGATGAGTTCGCGCACGCGTACCTCGGTGCGATCGGCGCGGAGGTGGTCGTCGCGGGTGCCGGCTTCCGGTTCGGCCGCGCGCGCACCGGCGACCTCGCGTTGCTCGGCCGGCTCGGGTTCGGGACGCGCGAGGTGCCGCTCGTGCCCGGCGTCTCGTCGACGCGCATCCGCGAGCTGGCTGCGCGCGGCGAGGTGGCGGCTGCGGCGAGCCTGCTCGGACGGCCGCTCGAGGTCGAGGGGAGGGTCGTCGGGGGTGACCACCGCGGGAAGGAGCTCGGCTTTCCGACCGCCAACCTGCGCGTGCCGCCCGGCCTGCTCGTGCCGGCGTTCGGGATCTACGCCGGCGCCGTCGGCGACCGCCGCGCGGCCGTCTCGATCGGCGTCAACCCGCACTTCGGCGGCCGGGAGCGCCGCATCGAGGCGTACCTGCTCGACTGGGAGGGCGACCTGTACGGGAGACGGCTCGTGGTCGAGCTGTGGCAGCGGCTGCGCGAGGAGCGGGCCTTCGCGAGCGAGGCGGCGCTGGTCGAGCAGATCGCCCGCGACGTCGAGGCGACCCGCGCCGCCGTCCGGCCGGCATGAGAAACGTCCGGGCGGGCCGCAAGATCTCGCAGCGAGCGGCATCTTCTCCATCGAGATGCAGCAGCGAGGGAACGTCGTCCAGATCGAGCGCGTGCGCTGCCTTGAGTGCGGCGCGACCTACACGAAGCCGGTCGACGGCGGGACGGTGCACGAGAACCCGGGCTGCCCGCGTTGCAGCTACCTGGGCTGGATCACGGTGTCGCTGCCGGCGGCGCCGGCCGAACCGCCCCCGAGCGCCGCGGATCTGCTCCGGCGCCCCCCGCCCCGACGGCGCTGACGCCGCCGAAGTAGTGGTGCCGCGCGAGCCAGCGGCGCACCGTGCGCCCCTGCGCCTCGAGCGCGGCCAGCCACGTCTCGTCGACGCCGGGTTCCGCGTTGACCACGCCGCCGGCAGGGTGGAACCGCGGCCGGTCGATCGCGTCCTGAACGCCGGCCCGCTCGTGCAGGACCGCCCCGAGGACGCCGACGAGCGCCGTGCGCAGGCGCGTGCCGCCGGCCGCGCCGGCCGCGAGCTCGAGACGGCCACCCGAGGCGAACGCCACCGTCGGCGCCATCATGCTCGGCATCCGCTCGCGCGGCCTCAGCCGCCCGCGGACGAGGTCGACCTCGCCGAGCATGCTGTTCAGGTGCAGGTCGAGCCCGGGTAGCCAGTCTCCGGAGCCGAGCCCGAGGCTGGTGGTGAGGACACAGGCGTTCCCGGCGCGGTCGACGGCTACGAGGTTCGTCGTGTGCTCCGGCGCGGCGTCGTCGCCGTCCGCCTCGAGCGCCTCGAGAAGCGCAGCCGGGCCGCCCGCCGGGTCGAAGCGCCGGAGCGTGCGCGGAAGCCCGGAGAGGCCGCCGCGCGTCAGCAGGCGCCGACCTGCGAAGGCGACCTCCACCGGCGGCGACCAGCGCGCCTCGTAGGCGAGGAGGTCGGCACGCGTGAGGACGCCGCCGCGGTCAGCGACGAGCGCGAGCAGGCGCTCGGCGATCGTCCCGCCGTAGACCGACGCCGCACCCTCCGCCCGCAACAACTCGAGCGCGGCGGCGAGACCGGGCTGCTGCACCACGTCGCCCGCGGCCAGGAGCGAGCCCGCGGGCGCGTACAGGCGCGCGCCCTCGCGCATCGTCATCACCGGCGCGAGCATCTCGAGACAGGCCGCGTGCGCCGGCGGCAGCACCACGCCGTCCCGGGCAAGGCGAAGCGCCGGCTCGACGAGGCGGTCCCACGGCAGCCGGCCGTACGCCCTCCAGAGCGCGTCGAGGCCGGCCGGGACGCCCGGCACGGCGCACGAGGATGCGCCGATCGCGTAGTGCACAAGCTCCTCGCCGAACGGGACGGCGAGCTGCTGCATCGGCTCGCCCGCGCCGGACGGTACGGCGACGAAGCAGTCGAGGTTACGGGCGGTTCCGGTCGCCGCGTCGTAGTGGATCGCGTGACCGCCGCCGAGGAGGCCGGTCATGATCGTCTCGGCGACGCAGGATGCGAGCCCGGCGGCGACCGCCGCGTCGGCGGCGGTGCCTCCGTCCGCCAGGATCTCCGCGCCCGCCTCCGCCGTCGCGGGATGCCCCGCTGCGACGGTGGCGATCACGCCAGGCGTTCGGCGAGACGGCCGCCGACGCGCAGGAACCCCTCGCGCGGGAAGTCGAAGCGGTCGCGGACGAGCGGACCTGCGGTGACCTCGAACGTGGCCGGCCCGATCGCCCGCGCCGGATGTTCCTCGCCGTCGGCGAGCAGCACGAGCCCCCCGCCGTCCGGCTCGACCTCGTACCACCCCTCGCGGTTCGCATACGTCCCGGCGAGCGCCTCGAGCGACGCCGCGGGCAGCTCGGCCGTCGGCGGCGTCCGCCGCGGCGCACCGACGACGCGCTCGAAGAAGGCGTCCTCCACGAGCCGCAGCGCCTGCTTGCCGTGGCCGCTGTTCGTCAAGCCGGCGAAGACCGCGCCGCGATCCGGCACGAGCAGCAGCGACGACTGGAAGCCGCCGTACGAGCCGGCGTGGCCCCACACGTCGACCGCCGCGACCCGCTCCCCCGCCAGCCCGAGCCCGTAGACGCCGCCGACGGGCTTGCCGCACGGCGCGCGCATGCGGGCGGCGTCCGCGGACTCGAGAAGCCGCCGCCCGAAGCGAACGAGGTCGCCGGCAGTCGAGACGAGGCCGCCCGACGGCCGGCGCGCACGCGGGTACGGCCCCGCGTCGGCCTCCGGCCCCGTCCCGGGCACGTCGGGCTCGCCGAAGTCGGTCGCCTCGAGCGCAGCGGGTCGTAGCACGCGCTCGGCGAGCGCCTGCTCGAACGTGCCGCCGGCGCGCTCTGCGCACTGCCACCCGGCGAGCCAGTAGCCGGCGTTCGAGTACGACCACACCTCGTCGACACCCAGCCACCGCCGCACCGTCGGCAGTTCGGCGACGGCGCGCGGGAGCGCGTCGTCGCCGCCGCCGAACCGCGCGAGGTCGGGCTCCGCAAGCTCGCAGTCGTACCCGGACGTGTGCGCGAGCAGGTGCCGCAGGCGGACGTCCGCGGCCCACACGCCGGGCGCCTCGTCGAGGTCGAGCAGCGCGAGCGCGAGCATCGCCGTGAAGGGCTTCGTGACCGAGGCGACGCGGAACCGGGTCGCCTCGTCGCAGCCGACGGCGACCGTCGACTCCGTCTCGCCCGTGCGTACGCACACGACGAGCGCCGGGACATGCCACGTCTCGGCCGCCGCCTCGCACGCGGCGTGGAACGTCGGATCCATCGGGAGTTCGCTACCCTACTGGTCGACCCGGCCCCGGCCGCGCGCGTCCTTCCTTCGCGGCGAGCTGAGACCAGGGTGACCATCGACGAGAGGAGCAGCTTGACCCTCACCAAGGAAGAGAAGCTGGAGCACGTCAGGAAGTTCGGCAAGCACGAGACGGACACCGGCTCGCCGGAGGTCCAGATCGCGATGCTGACGCAGCGCATCAACGAGCTGACCGAGCACCTGCGGACGCACAGGCACGACCACTACTCGCGCCGCGGCCTGCTCAAGCTCGTCGGGCGCCGCCGCCGCTTCCTGAACTACCTGCAGCGCAAGGACCTGGAGGGCTACCGCGCCCTCATCAAGGAGCTCGGCCTCCGCCGCTAGCTCCGTCAAACCCAGAAGGGTGGAGCTTGGGCGAGCGCCCCGGGCCCCGCGAGCGAGTCGGGACGTTGACCCAATCTCCACCCTTCACCAGCACAGTGGAGGAACAAGGAGAATGAGCATCGTCGAGGCCGAGCACCCCGCCGGGGTGCCGGTTTCCGTCGCCGTCGAGATCGGCGGCCGTGAGATCACGTTCGAGACCGGGAAGCTCGCGAAGCAGGCCGACGGCGCCGTCGTCGTCCGCTCGGGCGAGACCGTCGTCCTCGGGACGGCGCAGGGGCGGACGGAGGCGCGCGAGGGCGCGGACTTCTTCCCGCTCACCGTCGACGTCGAGGAGCGCATGTACGCGGCGGGGAAGATCCCCGGCGGCTTCTTCAAGCGCGAGGGGCGCCCGACCGAGCGCGCGATCCTGACGGCGCGCATGATCGACCGCCCCGTGCGGCCGCTCTGGCCGAAGGGGTACCGCAACGAGGTGCAGTGCGTCGCGACCGTCTTCTCGGCCGACCTCGTCATCCCGCACGACATCCTCGCGATCAACGCGATCTCGGCCGCGCTGGCCGTCTCGCCGCTGCCGTTTCTCGGCCCGATCGGCGCCGTGCGCATGGGGCTGCTCGACGGCGAGCTCGTCGTCAACCCGACGCTCGAGGAGACCGAGCACTCGTCCGAGCTCGACCTGATCGTCGTCGGCACGAAGGAGGGGCTGACGATGGTGGAGGCGGGCGCGAACCGCGTCCCCGAGGAGCGGATCCTCGAGGCGCTCGAGCTCGCGCACGCCGAGATCGTCAAGCTCTGCCAGGCGCAGGACGAGCTGCGCAGCCGCGCGGGGAAGCCGAAGTGGCTCGACGCGGCGACGACCGAGCGGCTCGAGTCGTCGTGGGGCCACACGATCTGGACGCGGATCCAGGAGCAGGGCCTGCGCGCCGCGGGCGAGGCCGTCGAGGAGATCGTCGCGCAGGAGGTGGGCCCGGTGGCCGAGTCGGTCACGCAGAACCGGGTGCAGCAGGAGCTGCAGGTGCGGATGTCGCTCGCGCAGATCCTGGAGAAGCAGCGCCAGGTGGCGACGGAGGCCGTCGTGCGCGAGCAGTTCGAGGCCGACCTGCGCGCGCTCACCGACGCGGAGCAGGACTCGAAGGAGCTGAAGTCCGCGAAGCGGAGCCTCACCTACGAGCGGATCGTCGAGGAGGCGCGGCTGCCGTTCCCCGGCGGCGGCGAGGACGGCGAGAAAGACTCGCTCACGAAGGCGTACCTGAAGAAGGCGTGCGAGTCGATCTACAAGAACCTCGTGCGCACGAAGATCGCCGTCGAGAAGCGGCGGCCCGACGGGCGCAGCGCCACGCAGATCCGGCCGATCGAGGTCGAGGTCGGCGTCATGCCGCGCACGCACGGTTCCGGCCTGTTCACGCGCGGCCAGACGCAGATCATGACGCTGCTGACGCTCGGCACCGCGAAGGAGGGCCAGCGCATCGACGATCTCTCGCTCGAGACCGAGCGCCGGTACATGCACCACTACAACTTCCCGCCCTACTCGGTGGGGGAGACGGGGCGGATGGGCTCGCCGAAGCGGCGCGACATCGGCCACGGGGCGCTCGCCCAGCGCGCGCTCGAAGCCGTCATCCCGCCCGAGGACGAGTTCCCGTACACGATCCGGCTCGTGTCCGAGACGCTCGAGTCGAACGGCTCGTCGTCGATGGGCTCGGTGTGCGGGTCGACGCTCGCGCTGATGGACGCCGGCGTGCCGATCAAGGAGCCGGTGTCGGGGATCGCGATGGGGCTCGTCAAGGAAGGCGACGACTACGAGATCCTCACCGACATCCAGGGCGCGGAGGACCACCTCGGCGACATGGACTTCAAGGTCGCCGGCACGCGCGACGGCATCACCGCGCTCCAGATGGACATCAAGATCGCCGGCGTCAGCCGCGAGATCATGGAGCGCGCGCTCGCGCAGGCGAAGGAGGCGCGGATCGCGATTCTCGAGCGGATGCTGCAGGCGATCCCGCAGCCGCGCGAGGCGCTCGCCGCGCACGCGCCGCGGATCGCGACGATCCAGATCAACCCCGAGTACATCGGCATGGTGATCGGCAAGGGCGGCGAGACCATCCGCGCGCTCGAGGCCGAGCACGACGTGCAGATCGACATCGAGGAGGACGGGACGATCCTCGTCTACGCGACCGAGGGCACGAAGGGCGACGCCGCGATCCAGTCGATCCTCGCGCTGACCAAGGAGCCGGAGGTCGGCGACCAGTACACCGGCCGCGTCGTCAAGACGACCGACTTCGGCGCGTTCGTCGAGCTGAAGAAGGGCACCGACGGGTTGCTGCACGTCTCGAACGTGGGTCCCGGCCGCGTCAACCACATCGAGGACGTCATCCAGCGCGGCGACATCCTCGACGTGCTCGTGCAGGAAGTCGACAAGGCGCGCGGCCGGATCGGCCTCAAGCTGATCCAGAAGCACGAGAACGGCGGCACCGTCTCGCCGGAGGAGCTCGTCGAGCGGGCGAAGAACGCGCCCCCGCGCGAGCCCCGCGAGGAGCGGCCGCGCCGCGACGGCGACCGCGGCCGGAGCCGCAGCCGCGGCCCGCGCCGCGAGCGCGAGGAGTCGCGCAGCGAGTAGGCGGTAGGGTCGGCGGCGTGCGCACGCCGCCGACCCTCACCGACGGCGTCGTCGTGCTTCGCGCGCTGCGTGAGGACGACCGCGATGCAGTGTTGCGGACGATGCGCGACGACGTCGTCGCGCGCTGGCTCAACATGCCGCACAACCCGGACGCGCACGACTTCGAGTCGCTGCTGCGCCTGACGCGCGACTGGCGTGCGAGCGGCGAGCGATTCGACTTCGTCGTCACGGAATCCGGCGACGACGTCGCACTCGGCGCGGTGGTCGCGTCGCGCCGGCACCGCGAGAACTACGAGATCACGTATCTCGCCGCCGCCGACGGGCGCGGGCGCGGACTGATGACGCGTGGCGTCCGGCTCGTGTGCGCCTGGCTGTTCGGCGAAGGCGTCGGCCGCATCGAGCTGCGGACGCATCCGGACAACGAGGCGTCGCAGCGGCTGGCCGAACGGTGCGGCTTCCAGCGCGAGGGGCGGGAGCGCCAGTCGATCTGGCTGCACGGCCGGCGTGCGGACGCCATCCTCTGGTCGCTGCTGCCGGGCGAGGAGCGATGACGCTGCACTCGGCGCGCATCGACCCCCGGCCAGTGCGTCGAGCCGCGGTCCGGGGAACTGACGCGGCCACTAGGCTACGCCGATGCAGAACTGGGTGCTGACCGAGCTCGACTCGGGCGAGCGCGTCATCTCGGAGCGCCTCGACCACGTCAGGTCGGCGGCGGTCGGCTACTGGATCGGCACCGGCTCGCGCGACGAGGACGCGACGGAGGCGGGAGTGTCGCACCTGATCGAGCACCTTCTGTTCAAGGGCACGCAGCGATACACCGCGCTCGAGATTGCCGAGATCTTCGACGGGCTCGGCGGCGAGCTGAACGCGGCGACGTCGCGCGAGCACACGCTCGTCTACGCGCGCGTGCCGGACCACCACCTCGAGACGGCGCTGGACGTGATGAGCGACATGGTGTTCGCGCCGGCGTTCGCCGAGCTCGACGCGGAGCGCGAGGTGGTGCTGGAGGAGATCGCGATGTACGAGGACGCGCCCCAGGAGCTCGTCCACGATCTGATCTCGGAGGCCGTCTTCGGCGAGCATCCGCTCGGACGGCCCGTGATCGGGACGGCAGAGGTGATCTCGACCATCCCGCGGACGTCGATCGCGCGCTACCACCGCACGATGTACGTCCCCGCGAACATCGTCGTCGCCGCAGCCGGCAACATCGACCACGCGAACGTCGTCGAGCTGGTCGAGCGCGCGCTCGAGCGGCGCGGCGCGGGCGTCCCGGCGCGGACGAACGTCCGGCCGCCGCTCGTGCAGGCGCCGCCCCCGCGGCTCCGCTTCCAGCGCAAGGACACCGAGCAGTACCACGTCTGCCTCGGTGCGCCCGGCATCTCGCGCTCCGACCGTCGGCGTTTCGCGGCCTCGCTGCTCGACGCGATCCTCGGCGGCTCGGCGTCGTCCCGGCTGTTCCAGGAGATCCGCGAGAAGCGCGGGCTGGCCTACGCCGTCTACTCGTTTGTGTCGCAGTACACCGACACCGGCCAGATCGGCGTCTACGTGGGGACGCGCGAGGACAACCTGGGCGAAGCGCTCGCGATCGCCGCCGACCAGATCGCGGACGTCGCGGCAGGCAACGTCGGCGGCGGCGAGCTCGAGCGTGCGAAGGAGAACCTGAAGGGCCGCATCCTGCTGTCGATGGAATCGACGTCGACGCGTATGAACAGGCTCGGGAAGTCGCTGATCACCGACTCCGAGCTGCTGTCGCTCGACCGGCTCGTCGCCGAGATCGACGCCGTCGAGGCCGAGTCGGTGAGCGAGCTGGCGGCGGCGCTCCTCGCGCCGGAACGGCTCTCGGCCGCGTGCATCGGTCCGAGCGAGGAGCGGTTCGTCGAGGCGCTCGGCCGTGTCGTGCCGACGCTCGCGCGCGCGGCGTGAAGGTTCTGCTGAACGGCCGCTCCGGCAAGGTCGGCAGCGCGATCGCGCCGGCGCTCGCCGGTGCGCACACGCTCGTCGAGTCGCTCGACGAGGCCGACGCCGTCGTCGACTTCACGACGGCCGAGGCGGTGGTGGAGAACGTGCGCGCCGCCGTCGCGGCCCGCGTGCCGTGCGTGGTCGGAACGACGGGCTGGGACGTCGACGCGTTCCGCGACGCGCCGGTGGCGGTGTTCTTCGCGCCGAACTTCGCGGTCGGCGCCGTGCTGATGATGCGGTTCGCCGCGCAGGCGTTCGCGTACATGCCGCACGCCGAGATCGTCGAGCTGCACCACGACACGAAGCGCGACGCCCCGTCGGGAACGGCGAGGTTGACGGCGGAGCGTCTCGGCGGCAATGTGCCGATCCACTCGGTGAGGCTGCCGGGGCTCGTGGCGCACCAGGAGGTGATCCTCGGCGCGCCGGGGCAGACGCTGACGATCCGCCACGACGCTCCGTCGCGGGAGGCGTACACGCCGGGCGTCCTGCTCGCGCTGGAGCGGCTCCCGTCGCTGCCTCCGGGGTTGACGGTCGGCCTTGACGCTCTGCTCTGAGCGGCTCGCGGTCGGCGGGATCGAGCTCGACCTGCTGCGCCCCGACTCGGCCGAGGCGCTGCTCGACGAGGAGGCGTTCGCGCGCGACGAGTTCCTGCCGTACTGGGCTGAGCTCTGGCCTGCGTCGCTCGCCCTCGCGAACGCGCTCCCCGACGTGCACGGGCTGCGCGTCGTCGAGCTCGGCTGCGGGCTGGGTGTGCCGTCGCTCGTCGCCGCCGCGCGTGGCGCGGTCGTGACGGCGACGGACTGGGCGCCGGAGGCGGTCGCGTTGCTGCGCCGCAACGCCGCGCGGAACGGGGTGGAGCTGCGCGCCGAGGTGCGCGACTGGCGCGAGCCGTGGGCAGAGCGGTTCGACCTGGCGTTGGCCGCCGACGTCCTGTACGAGCGGCGGAACGTCCAGCCGCTGCTCGAGCGGCTGCGCGAGCTCGCTCCCGCCGCGCTGGTCGCGCTTGCCGGGCGGCCGTACGAGGCGGAGTTCGTCCGCCGAGCTGCCGCCGTGGAGCAGCTCGCCCCCCGCGTCGTCCGCATCCGCCTCTGACGGGGCGCCTGTGGACGAGTTGTTCCCACGTCTGACACCGGACAGTGGCCGAAGCGCCTGCGGCCGTTTGCAGGGCGGTCACGATCCTGCGACGGTGGCGTGACGAAGACGTGACGGTGTCTGACACCGGCTCGTCACAGGTGCCATGCCGCGTAAGATCACGTCGTGCTCGGCCGCGTGCTGACGGCGATTGTGACGCCGTTCCGGGAGGACGGGTCGATCGACTTCGACGCGTTCCAGCGGCTCGCTCGGCAGCTCGTCGACACCGGCTCCGACGGCCTCGTCGTGGCGGGGACAACCGGCGAGAGTCCGACGCTGACCGACGGCGAACGGCTCGACCTGATCCGCGCCGCCATCGAGGCGGTCGGCGACGAGGCGACGGTCGTCGCGGGGACGGGGACGTACTCGACGAGCCACTCGGTGCACCTGACGGAGCGCGCGCACGAGCTCGGCGCCGACGCGTTCCTCGTCGTGACGCCGTACTACAACAAGCCGCCGCAGCGCGGGATCGTCGCGCACTTCGAGGCGGTCGCGCGCGCGAGCGACCGGCCGATCGTCGTCTACAACATCCCCGCGCGCGTCGTCGTCAACATCGAGCCCGGGACGATCACGCGGCTCGTCGAGATCGAGACGGTTCGCGCCGTCAAGCAGGCGCATCCCGACCTCGACCAGGCGCGGCACGTCGTGGAGACCGGGCTGACGCTGTACGCCGGCGACGACAACCTCGTCCAGCCGTTTCTCGAGCTCGGCGGCGCGGGCGGCATCTGCGTGCACACGCACATCGTCGGCCCGCAGGTCGCAGAGCAGGTCGCAGCCGCGCACGCGGGCGACGTCGGGCGGGCGCGCGAGCTCGACGCCGCGCTCGGCCCCGCGTACGAGATCCTGCGCGTCTCCACGAACCCGATCGGGATCAAGGCGGCGCTGAACGTGCTCGGTCACGCCGTCGGCGGGCACCGACTGCCGCTCGTTGGACCGACCGACGACGAGCTCGCGACCGTGCGCTCTTGCCTCGAGCGGCTCGGCCTGCTCGTCGCGGCGTAGACCTTCCGGTCCCTACACTCCCCGGATCCATGGACGACGTGCTGCGCGTGATCCCGCTCGGAGGCCTCGGCGAGGTCGGCAAGAACGTCACCGTGTACGAGTTCGGCGACGTGCGGATCGTCGTCGACGCAGGCATGTCGTTCCCGCGTGATGAGCACCTCGGCGTCGACCTGATCCTGCCCGACTTCGGCTACCTCCACAACAAGCCGCTGCGGGCGGTCGTGCTGACGCACGCGCACGAGGACCACGTCGGCTCGCTGCCGTACCTGATGCGCGACGTGCGCGTCGAGGAGATCTGGGCGACGCGCCTGACGCTCGGGCTCGTGAAGTCGAAGCTCGACGAGCACGGCCTGCTGCGCGCGGCAGAGCTGCGCGAGGCGGAGCCGGGACGCGGCCCGATCGAGCTCGGGCCGTTCCGCATCGAGTTCGTGCGGATGGCGCACTCCATCCCCGACGCCGTCGGAATCGCGATCGAGACACCGGCCGGCCGTGTGTTCCACACCGGCGACTGGAAGCTCGACCACACACCTGTCGACGGGCTGCGCACCGACGTCGGGCGGCTCGCCGAGCTCGGCAACCGCGGCGTCGACCTGCTGCTCGGCGACTCGACGAACGCCGAGCGCCCCGGCTTCACGCGCTCCGAGCGCGTCGTCGGCGAGGCGTTCCGGCAGATCATCCCCGCGCGGCAGGGGCGCGTGCTCGTGTCGAGCTTCGCCTCGAACATCCACCGGATGCAGCAGGCGATCGACGTCGCCGTCGCCGCCGGCCGCAAGGTCGCCGTCGTCGGCCGCTCGATGCGTCGCAACCTGAACGTCGCGCGCAATCTCGACTACGTGCGCGTCCCCGAGGACGTGCTCGTGCGCGCCCTCGAGCTCGACGAGATTCCGCCGCACGAGCAGCTCATCCTCTGTACCGGCTCGCAGGGCGAGCCGCTGTCGGCGCTGACGCGCATCGCGTACAACGACCACCCGGCGGTCAAGGTGGAACGCGGCGACACCGTCATCATCTCCGCGCGACCGGTGCCGGGGAACGAGCTGCGCGTCCACGACGCGATCAACCGGCTGACGAAGAACGGCGCGGAGGTGCTGCACGAGGAGAACGCTGCCGTGCACGTCTCGGGGCATGCGCGTGCGGAGGAGCTGCGCACGCTCATCTCGCTCGTCCGGCCGAAGGCGGTGATGCCGATCCACGGCGAGTACCGTATGCAGGCGGCGCACGCACGGCTCGCGCAGGAGGCGGGCGTGCCCGCGTCGTCGATCGTCCTCGCCGAGAACGGCGACGTCGTCGAGCTCTCGCGCGACGGGGTGCGCGTGGCGGGACGCGTTCCGGCGGGCGTCACCTTCGTCGACGGGCTCGGGATCGGCGACGTGTCCGACGTGGCGCTGCGCGACCGCCGCCACATGTCGGAAGACGGCATCCTGATCGTCGTGACGACGCTGGCCGACCGCGGCGCGTCGCGCCCCGAGCTGATCGCGCGCGGCTTCGCCGAGGACGACGAGCTGATGTCGGAGATGCGCCAAGAGGCGCACGAGATCGTGCGCGAGCTGCTGGCGGAGGACGTGCGCGAGGTGAAGCTGCTGCAGGAGCACATCCACGACGGGCTCGGGCAGCTCGTGTACGACCGCACGCGGCGGCGGCCGATGATCCTGCCGGTGGTGGTCGAGGTATGAGCCGGCCGTACCCCGGCGCGGGCGGCGACGCGCAGGGACGTCGCTGATGGCGACCCCGCTCGGCACCCGGCCGGAGTGGGCGGAGCTGATCGCCCAGCACGCGGTCGAGGACGCCACCGGGCGCCGGCTGATCGCGCAGCTGGTTGCCGTGGAGGTGGCTGCGCTCGCGTTCTGCCGGCTGCTCGAGCGCTGGGCGCGGGGCGAGGCCGAGCCGTCGACGCCGGGCCGCCGTCAAGCGGCGTTGCGGCGCGCAGCCGACCGCGTCGAGACCGCGCTGGCCGGGCTCGAGCGCCCGCTCGGCCGCTACCTGCTCGAGCTGGAGGCGCAGGCGGCGGAGGGGCGGTCGTGGTTCGGCGAGCCGGGCAGGGCGGAGCTGGTCGACTGGCAGCCCGTGCTCGACCGCGCCGGGGTGAAGGTCGCACCGCACCGCGTCGCGGCCGCCTACCTCGAGCTCGCAGTGCTCGTGCGGGCGCTCGAGGGGCTGTCGGCGCAGGTGCGGTGGCAATCGTCACTCGACGCCGGCTCGCTGTGGGCCGGGCTGTTCGACCTGCGCGAAAACCTGCTCGGCCGGGCCGCCGACGACCTGCGCGCGATCGCGGCGTAGCCCCGTCCGGCCGCGTCCGGTGTCAGACGTCGTCACGAAAGCGTCACGAACCGTCCACAGCGGCGCCGGCGCCAGGATCTGCGCGCGATCGCGTCGTATCCCCGTCCGGCCGCGTCCGGTGTCAGACGTCGTCACGAAAGCGTCACGAACCGTCCACAGCGGCGCTGGCGCCGGCTCGGTCGAGCTGACGGTCGTCGGCTCCGTGAACCTCGACCTCGTCGCGCGCGTCGGGCGCCTGCCGCGGCCGGGCGAGACGCTCGTCGGCGCCGACCTCGCGCGGATCCCCGGCGGCAAGGGTGCGAACCAGGCGGTCGCCGCGGCGCGCCTCGGGGCCCGCGTCCGCCTGTTCGGCGCGGTCGGCGACGACCCGCTCGCCGAGGAAGCGCTCGCCGGCCTGCACGAGGCGGCCGTCGACCTGCACCTGCGCCGCGCCGGCGGGACGGGGATCGCGCTGATCCTCGTCGCCGACGACGGCGAGAACCAGATCGTCGTCGTCCCGGGCGCGAATGCGCTGGTCGATCCCGTCTCGCCGGGCGGCGCGGTGCTCTGCCAGCTCGAGGTGCCCGACGACGTCGTGCTCGCAGCGGCGCGGGGCGCCGCGTTCTTCGCGCTCAACGCCGCGCCCGCGCGGCCGATCGACGTCGAGCCCGACCTGCTGATCGTGAACCGCCTGGAGCACGAGGTCGTCGCGCGCGGCCGGCTCGTCGCCGTGACGTACGGCGCCGACGGCGCCGCGCTGTTCGAAGACGGCCGCGAGGTCGCGCGCGCACGGCCCCCGCGGGTGACCGCCGTCGACGGCACCGCCGCGGGCGACGCATTCGCCGCCTGCCTCGTCGTCTCGCTACTCGAGGACCGGCCCCGCGACGAGGCGCTCCGGCGCGCGTGCGCTGCCGGCGCGATCGCGGCGTCGCGGCGCGGCGCACAACCTTCACTCCCGTTCGCGCGCGAGGTGGACGCGATACTCCGCGCATGACGCCGACTCCGATCATCCTCGACTGCGACCCCGGCCACGACGACGCGATCGCGCTGCTGCTCGCGCTCGCCTCGCCGGAGGTCGAGCTCCTCGGCGTCACGACCGTCGCCGGCAACCAGACGCTCGACAAGACGACGAACAATGCCCTGCGCGTGCTCGAGTTCGTCGGGCGAACGGACGTCCCCGTCTACGCGGGCGCCGACCGTCCGTTCATCCGCGAGCAGGACGTCGCCGCGCACGTGCACGGCGAGTCCGGTCTCGACGGCCCCGACCTGCCGCAGCCGACGACGCGCGCGCGCGAGCAGCACGCCGTCGACTTCATCGCGGGCCAGCTTCGTGAGCGCGGCGGCCGGCTGACGCTCGTGCCGACTGGACCGCTGACGAACGTCGGCCTGCTGTTCGCGCAGTACCCGGACCTGCGGCCGGAGCGCATCGTGCTGATGGGCGGCTCGATCGGCGAAGGGAACCGCACGCCGGCAGCGGAGTTCAACATCTGGGCCGACCCGGAGGCGGCGCAGCGCGTCTTCGCGGAAGGGCTCGACACGACGATGGTCGGCCTCGACGTCACGCACCGGGCGCTGATCAAGCCCGAGCACACCGAGGCGATGCGCCGCGCGGGGCGCGTCGGCGAGATGGTCGCGCAACTGATGGACTTCTACACGCGCTTCCACCAACTGCGGTACCCGGAGCTGGACGGCGCGCCGATGCACGACCCCGTCTGCGTCGCCCATCTCGTCGATCCGACGCTGATGCAGGTGCGTGACGCGTTCGTCGAGGTCGACTGCTCGCACGGCCCTAGCTGGGGGCGCACGAACGTCGACCGGCGCGGCCGCGAGCACTTCGGCCCGCCGAACGCGAAGGTGGGCGTCGACATCGACGGCGACCGCTTCGCGCAGCTCGTCGTCGAACGGATCGCGTCGCTCGGGTGACCGGCGCCGCGTGACGCAGCCGAGCGACGGATGATCGTGTTCGCGGCGATCGCGCCGCACGGCAATCCCGTCTTCCTCGACCCGGAAGGCGGGACGCGGCGGGGGATGGAGGAGCTGCGCCGCCGCTTCGAGGCTGCGCGGCCGGAAGCCGTGATCCTCGTCACGCCGCACGGTACGTACGTCGACGAGCACGTGTCGGTGATCCGCGCCGCGCGGCTGAGCGAGCACCCGTCGCAGTTCGTCGAGGGCCCGTGGCTCTACTCGGGCCCCGGCGACCCGGAGCTTGCGGACGCCTGCATCCGCGCGCTGCGGGACGACGGCGTGCCGGCCGTGGGCCTGACGTGGGGCGCGACGGTCGCAGGCGCGTCGACCATGCCGATCGACTGGGGCGCGGGCATTCCGCTCACGTTCCTGTCCGCGCCCGCTGTCGTGGTCACCGCCCCGCGCACGTTCGCGAACGAGCAGCTCGTGCGCGCGGGCGCAGCGCTCGCCCGCGCCGCCGGCGACCGGCGTGTCGCGTTCGTCGCGAGCGCCGACCACGGCCACGGGCACGTTGCCGACGGTCCGTACGGATTCGCGCCCGAGTCGAAGCCGTACGACGAGCGCATCGTCGAGCTCGTGCGCGACAACCGGCTGGTCGAGCTCGTCGGAGTGGACCCGCAGTGGGCGGTCGCCGCGAAGGCGGACAGCTTCTGGCAGCTTCTCGTCCTGCACGGCGCGGTCGGCGACCGCTTCGACGTCGAGCTGCTGAGCTACGAGGCGCCGACGTACTTCGGGATGCTGACGGCCTCGTTCACGCCGCGCTGAGGAGCCGCGGCCCGCGCCAGCTCGACGGCACGTGCGACGCCGAGCGCGGCGAACGGCAGGACGACGAGCGCCAGCCGCAGCGCCGTGTACTGCGGCAGCAGGAAGAGGTACGCGACGGAGGCGAGCGCGCCGCCGCGCAGCAGCGCGAGGAACGGATCGCGGCTGCGCGGCGTCAGGAACAGCGGCAGCACGGCCCCGATCAGCAGCACGCCGGCCGGCACGGGATCGGCGAACGTGGCGAGCTGCAGCGGGGAGACGAGCACTGCGGCGACTGCGACGAATCCCGCCGTCACGACGAACGCGGCCGTCCACACGCGCCGGAGCGGCGCTTCCCCGGACGGCTTCACCGCGAGCAGCGCCACGAGCCCGACCAGCACCGCGTCCACGCGCATGCTGGAAGCAAAGGGAAAGTCGGTTTCGAACATCCAGCGGACGAACGTGGGGTAGGCGTGCAGCACCGAGTGCCACGTGTCGACCACGGGCACCTGGTTGCCGCTGAAGGTGAACGCGAGCGTCGCACGTAGCGGTGCGCCGAAGAGGAGCGGCGCCGGCAACGCCGCGAGCACGCCCGCGGCGCCGATCGCGGCCGCCCGCCTGGTTCGGTGCACGGCTGCGACGGCGAGGCCGGCTGCGGCCGCGATGACGGCGGTGTCGCGCGTGAACGCGACGAGCAGCACGGCCGCCGTCCAGACGGCGACGCGGCGGCGCGGGCCGTGCAGCGCGCGCTCGCATGCGAGCAGCGCGAGCAGGAGCGCGGCGACGCCGCTCGAGTCGGTGAGCGGAAACGCAGCCCACGATCGCAGCGGCGGGTACCACAGCGTGAACGCACCGGCCGCCGCGGAGGCGGCCACGCCGAACCGTCGGCGCGCGAGTGCGTACGCGAGCAGCCCGCTCGCGACGTACGCGAGCAGCGAGACGATCAGGAGCGACCGGACGCCGAAGAGCGGCCGCAGGACGTCGGACAGCGCGGGAACGACCCAGCGGCGGCGGTAGAACCGCGCGGCGAACGCGATCCAGCGCGGATCCTGCAGGCGATGCGCCGGATCCGCGACGGAACGGCCGAGCGCGCCGAAGAAGACGTCGTGCCGCGCCTGCTGCGCGGGCGTGCCTACCAGCTCGCGCGCCTGCGACTCGTAGAACAGCCCGTCCGGCGTCCACTGCACCGCCCCCGTCCAATGGCTCCACGAGAGCGCGACGGCGAGAACGGCGAGCGCCGCCGGTGCCGCGAACCGCCTCATGCGAGGTCTATCGGCAAGAGGACGCGGCGGTTGAGGGCCCCGAGCTTCAGCCCGCCCCGTGCGCTGCCGATGGAGCGGGCGATGCGGGCTCTCCTCGAGTCGCTGCGCCCGGCGGCGCCGCTTCGCTGGGCGCGCCCGCGCCGCGAGCTCGCGCTGCTCGCGCTCTGCGCGGTGGCGGCGCTGAGCGTCGTCAACAACATCGACGTCCAGGACCAGTCGCGGTGGTGCCTGACGGACGCCGTGCTCCACGGCCGCCTGACGGTCGACCGCTGCATCAGCTTCTCCGGCGACCGTTCGCGTTACGGAGGCCACCTGTACTCGAACAAGGCGCCGGGGATGTCGCTGCTCGCGCTGCCCGCCGTCGCGGCGCTCGACTACTCGCCGTCGACCGTGCTGCACACGCAGGTCGGCGCGAAGATGTGGCTCGTCCGCCTGTTCGCGTGCGGGCTGCCGTTCCTGCTCGCCGCCTTCCTCGTCGGGCGCGTCTGCGAGAGCCTGCGCCCGGGCACCGGCGGCCCCGCGCTCGTGACGTTCGCGCTCGCGACTCCGGTGGCGCCGTTCGCGGCAGCCGGGTTCGACCACGTTCCCACGGCGGCGTTCGCGTTCGCGGCGTTCGTGCTCGCGTGGCGACGGCGGCCGTTCGCTGCGGGCGTCGCCGCCGGCGCGGCCGTCCTGGGCGAATACGAGGCCGTCGTCGTCGTCCTCTGCCTCGGGCTGTACGCGCTGCTCGGCGGGCGGCGCGCGCTCCTGCGCTACGTACTCGGCGTCCTCCCGGGCGCGGCCGCGCTCGGCGCGTACGACTGGGCCGCCTTCGGTCGCCCGTGGCGCACGCCGCTGCCCTACAGCGACAACGAGTACCGCGCCGTGCACAGGAGCGGGTTGCTCGGCGTGCACCTGCCGAACCTGCACTCCGTCGAGCTCGTCTTCACCGGACCCGGCGGGCTGGTGACCGTGTCGCCCGTCCTCGCGCTCGCCGCGTACGGGCTCGTGCGGTTGTGGCGGCGCGGCCTGCGCGCGGAGGCAGGCGTGTGTGCGGTCGTCGCGGCCGCGTTCGTCGTCGCGGAGTGCGGCTACGGCGACCCGTACGGCGGCTACTCGCCGGTGCCGCGCTACCTCATCCCGGCGATCCCGTTCCTGGCGGTCGGGCTCGCCGAGGCGTTCGCGCGCCTGCGGGCCGCGACGGCGCTCGCCGCCGCCGTGTCGCTCGTCGCGACGACGGCGCTCACCATCTCCTGGAGCGTCTACGTCGCCGACGGCGGGGCGTGGAACGACGTCGCGCGGTTCGCGTCCGACGCGCAGGAGTGGCTGTCGGCGTACCCGTCGCCGAACGCGCTCGCGTGGCTCGGCCTCGCGCAGCCCGTCGCCGCGATCGCCGCGATGCTGGCCGGCGCTGCCGCGTTCGTGTTCTCGCTCGACCTCGGCGCCCGCGGCGCCGCACCGCGCGCCGTTCCCGCCTGAGCAGGAGCGCGCCAGTGCGCCGCGAAGCTGCGGCGGATGGCGCGCACGAAGCGGGTCCGCAAGACGTCCCCGAAGACGCCCAGCCGCGTCAAGAAGCGGCGCGCCGCCAAGCGCCCGAGGGCGCGCGCGCACCACCATCCTGAGCTCGTCGGCCTCGGCGTCGCGGCGCTCGGGGTGTTCCTCGCAGCGGTGCTCTGGTTCGGGTTCAGCGGCGGCCCGGTCGCACACCTCGTGCGCGCGGCGGTCGGCGCCGCCGCGTATCTCGCGCCCGTCGTCCTCGTGCCGCTCGGCGCGCTGACGGTGACGCGGAGCACGCTGGTCGACGTGCGGCCGTTCCGCCTCGGCCTCGCCGTCTCGCTCCTCGGGCTGATGCTGACGCTCGGCCGCGGGCACGGCGGCGTCGTCGGGCGCGCGCTGGAGGGGCTGGTCGCGCTCGCGCTCGGCACGACCGGAGCGACGATCCTCGGGGTCGTCGCCACGATCGCCGGCGTCCTGTTCCTCACCGGCGCGAGCCTCGGTGCGTGGCTGCGGCGGACCGGGCACGTCGTCCACCGCGCGCGCGAACGCGTGCGCGAGGTGCGCGTTGCGCGCGAGCCGGCGGTGCACCCGCGCCGGGGTCCCGAGGCGCCGGTCGATGTCCAGCACGACTATCCCGACCTCGTCTCCGACTCCGTCGCCGGCCCGCCGCCGGTGCTCTTCGTACAGGAGGAGGGCGACGACGAGCCGCAGGGCGACGGCGAGCCGACGCAGGAGACGCTCTTCGAGCGCGTCGAGCCCGTGGGCGAATACGCGCTGCCGGACCGCGGGCTGCTCAAGAAGTCGAAGCCGGGCGCGGGTCCGAGCGGCGAGGCGAACGCGCGCGTCGCCGAGGCGCTCGTCACCTGCCTGGCGCACTTCGGCGTCGAGGCGACGGTGATCGGTCAGATCTCGGGCCCGCGCGTCACCCGCTACGAGCTGCAGCTCGCGCCGGGGACGAAGGTCGGGAAGGTGGCGAACCTGAAGGACGACCTCAGCTACGCGCTCGCGACGACCGACATCCGGATCCTCGCGCCGATCCCGGGCAAGCAGGCGGTCGGCGTCGAGGTGCCGAACCTCAGCCCGAACCTCGTCACGCTCGGCGACATCTTCGACGACCTGCCGCCGACGGCGTCGCCGCTCTCGGTCTGGCTCGGCAAGGACATCTCCGGCGCGGCGGTGTGGGCCGACCTCGCGCGGATGCCGCACATCCTCATCGCAGGGACGACCGGGTCGGGGAAGTCGGGCTGCATCAACACGATCCTCACGTCGATCCTGCTGCGCGCGACGCCCGACGAGGCACGGCTGATCCTCATCGACCCGAAGCGGATCGAGCTCAACTACTACGAGTCGATCCCGCACCTGCTGACGCCGGTCGTCTCGAGCCCGAAGGAGGCGAGCGCGGTGCTGCTCAACGTCGTCACCGAGATGGAGCGTCGCTACGAGCGGCTCGCGCAGGTGCGGGCGCGGAACCTGTCGGAGGCGAACCGCGCGTTCCGCAAGCGCGGCGAGGCCGAGCTGCCGTATCTGCTGGTCGTCATCGACGAGCTCGCGGACCTGATGATGGTGTCGCCGCAGGAGGTGGAGGACTCGATCATCCGCCTCGCGCAGAAGTCGCGCGCGGTGGGGATCCACCTCGTGCTCGCGACGCAGCGCCCGTCGGTCGACGTCATCACGGGGATGATCAAGGCGAACGTCCCGTCGCGGATCGCGTTCGCGGTGTCGTCGCAGACCGACTCGCGCGTGATCCTCGACGCCAACGGCGCCGAGTCGCTGCTCGGTCAGGGGGACATGCTCTTCAAGCCGCTCGGCACCTCGCGGCTGCAGCGCGTTCAGGGGGCGTTCGTGACGGAGGACGAAATCGCGATGATCGTCGAGCAGACGCGCGCGCAGCGCGAGCAGGTCGTCGACGAGAGCTTCCTCGAGGCGCCCCAGGTGTTCGCCGACGATGCCGACTCGTCGGAGGGGGGCGACTTCGACCCGGACGAGGATCCGCTGCTCGACAAAGCGATCGAGGTCGTCGTCACCGCGCAGACGGCGAGCGTCTCGTTGCTGCAGCGGCGCCTGCGCGTCGGCTACACGCGCGCCGGCCGTCTCATCGACATGCTCGAGCGGCGCGGGATCATCTCGCCGTACGAGGGCTCGAAGCCGCGCCGCGTGCTCGTCTCCGAGCACGACCTGGAACGAGTCGCCGACTAGGCGGGCCGTGTCCTGGCTCAGAGCCAGGACACGGCCCGAAGCGACACCGACGCCGCTCTGCGACGGCGGTTGCCGCGCGATCTGGTCCTTTCGGACAGCGGCCACTAGGGGCGTGGCCTGGCTCAGAGCCAGGCCACGCCCCTAACCGCCATGTCTTTCGGCCGTCTGAACGAGGGGATAGGGTTGTCAGCGCACGTCCCCCCGGTCAGAGACGAAGGAGGAACTATCTCGTGAGGAAGCGTTGGCTCACGCTCGCGGCGCTTGGCGTCGTGACGGTGCTGCTGGCGTTCGTCGTCGCAGCCGTCCGCGGCTCGTCCGCCTCGGCGGCGCACAAGGCGACGTTCAACGCCTGCCTGGTCACCGACATCGGCGGGTTGAACGACCACGGCTTCAACCACCTGGCGTACATGGGGCTGCTCACCGCAGAGAAGAAGCTGCACGTCAGCGGCGAGGTGTTCCAGTCGAAGTCGGCGGCCGACTACATCCCGAACTTCCAGGCCTGCCTGCGCAAGCACGCCGGCGTGACGATCGGCATCGGCTTCAACATGCAGGACGCGATGGACTCGATCTCGTCGTCGTTCCCGCAGGACAAGTTCGCGATCGTCGACGTCGACGTCACCGGGCTGAAGCACCGGCCGAAGAACGTCGAGGGGCTGCTCTTCCGCGAGCAGCAGGCCGGGTACCTCGTCGGCTACGCCGCGGGGATGTGGGCGAGGCTGAAGCACAAGAGCGTCGTCGGCTCCGTCGGCGGCCAGAAGATCCCGCCCGTCGACCGCTACATCGCCGGCTTCCAGTACGGCGCGAAGAAGGCCGACCCGGGGATCAAGACCCTGAACGGCTATTCGCAGGACTTCGTCAACCAGGCGAAGTGCAAGGAGGTCGCGCTGAACCAGATCGCCGCCGGCTCGATCGTCGAGTTCCAGGTCGCCGGCGGGTGCGGCCTCGGCGTCCTCGACGCGGCGCACGAGAAGAACGTCTTCGGCATCGGCGTCGACGCCGACCAGGCGTACCTCGGCCCGTGGGTCATGACGAGCGCGCTGAAGAAGGTCGACGTCGCGGTCGCCTCGGCGATCGCCGCGGCGAAGAACGGGACGCTGAAGGGCGGCCAGAACGTCGAGTACGGCGCGAACATCAACGGCGTCGGCTACGGCAAGTGGAGCCCGCGCGTGCCCGGGGCGATCCGCAGCGCCGTCGCGAAGCAGTACACGCTGTTGAAGGCGAACAAGATCAAGGGCATCCCGACGACGGTCAAGTAGTCGGACCTGCGATCGACATCGACGAACGGGGCGGGCCGCACGGCTCGCCCCGTTCTGGTTTGGTGCATGCACCACATGCGGCGGAGCCCGATCGCACTCGCGCTCGCGTGCGCGCTCGCCGGGTGCGCAGCGAAGCAGACGGCGCACGCCCCGGCGCCGACGCGGACAGCCGCGCCGGCGGCGACGGCGTCCGCCCCGGCGCCGACGCGGGCGGCCGCGCCGGCGGCGACGGCGTCCGCGCCCCGGCTGCGTGTCGGCGTGATCGGGGCGCTGCAGGTGAGCGCGGCCGGCGCGGCGACGACGCCGATCTCGCCCTCCGACGCGGGCTCCTACCGCCTCGTGGTCGTCGCGCCCGGCGCGCTCGTCGCGCCGGAGGTGCGCGGCCTGGCGCGCTCGCACCCGGCGACGCAGTTCGCCGTCGTCGGTCAGTCCGTCGCCGGCGCGCGTGAACGCAACCTGACCGGCGTCGTGCTGCGCGACGACCAGGCGGCCTTCCTCGGCGGCGTCGTCGCCGGCCTGGTCGTGCGCGACGAGACCAGCGTCGGCGGTCGCGCCGCCTGGGTCGGCCCGGAGGAGCGGCGGCTCGCCGGCGCGTTCGCCCGCGGCGTCGACGACGTCGCGCCCGGCGTCGTCGTGCTGCGCGTCTGGTCGCCGGGCGACCCCGCCTCCTGCAAGGAGGCGGCGCTCGCCGCGATCGACCGCGGCGCGCTCGCGGTGATGGCGCACGGCGGCGCCTGCGCGGCTGCCGCGGCCGCCGGCGCGCACGCGCAGAACCAGCCGGCGTTCGAGCTGTCGGACTTCGAGCTTCCGGGCGTCGCCGCGACGTCGATCGTGCGCGACGGCGTCGTCGGGCTGTTCCACGGCGGCCACGACGTCCTGTTCGGCGCGAGCGCAGGTGCGATCGCAGTCCGGCGCCTCGACCCGCTCGTCCCCGCGAGCGTCGCGCTGCAGGCGCGCGCGGCGGCGCAGCAGCTCGCCAGCGGCCTCCGTCCGACGGGGTAAAGTCGCAGCGCCATGGCTGACGCGCCTCTGCTCGAGCTGCGGGGCATCACGAAGCGGTTCCCGGGCGTGCTGGCGAACGACGACGTCAGCTTCGACCTGCGGCGCGGCGAGGTGCATGCCCTGCTCGGCGAGAACGGCGCCGGCAAGTCGACGCTTATGAACATCCTCTACGGCCTCTACACGCCCGACGCCGGCACGATCGCGCTCGACGGGAAGCCGATCGACCTCGGCTCGACGAAGGCCGCGATCGAGCACGGGATCGGCATGGTGCACCAGCACTTCATGCTCATCCCGGTGATGACGGTCGCCGAGAACATCGTGCTCGCGACCGAGCCGCGGCGCGGCGCCGTTCTGCTCGACTACGACGCGGCGCGCCGGCGCGTGCGCGAGCTGTCCGAGCGCTACGGTCTCGCCGTCGACCCCGACGCACGCGTCGATCGGATCACGGTCGGGCAGCAGCAGCGCGTCGAGATCCTGAAGGCGCTCTACCGCGGCGCGGAGATCCTGATCCTGGACGAGCCGACCGCGGTGCTGACGCCGCAGGAGGCGCAGGAGCTGTTCGAGATCATCCGCGCGCTGAAGGGGCAGGGGAAGTCGATCATCTTCATCTCGCACAAGCTGCACGAGGTGCTCGAGATCGCCGACCGGATCACGACGCTGCGGCGCGGCGTCGTCGTCGACACGATCCCGGCGCAGGGTGCGACGGAGGAAGGGCTCGCGCGCATGATGGTGGGTCGCGACGTGCTGCTGCGCGTCGACAAGCCGCCGGCGCAGCCGGGGGAGCCGCTGCTCGTCGTCGAGCACCTGACGGTGGTCGACGACCGCGGGCTCGAGGCCGTGCGGGACGTCAGCCTCGAGGTGCGCGCCGGTGAGATCGTCGGGATCGCCGGCGTCGACGCCAACGGGCAGAGCGAGCTCATCGACGCGATCGCCGGGCTGCGCCACGCGCGCGCCGGTCGCGTGCTCGTAGACGGCCGCGACATCACGAACGCGACGGCGAAGGAGGTGCTCGACGCCGGCATCGGCCACATTCCCGAGGACCGGCACCGGCGCGGGCTCGTGCTGCCGTTCTCGCTGACCGAGAACCTCGCCCTGCACGAGTACCGCCGCGAGCCCGACTCGCACCTCGGCTTCCTCAACCCGAAGCGGATGCAGGAGCGGGCGGCGAAGCTGCTGCGCGAGTACGACGTGCGTGGCGGCACGCCGGCCACCCCGGCCGGCGCGCTCTCCGGCGGCAACCAGCAGAAGGTCGTGATCGCGCGCGAGATCGACGCTCAGCCGAAGGTGCTGATCGCGGCGCAGCCGACGCGCGGGCTCGACGTCGGCGCGATCGAGTTCGTGCACCGGCGGCTCGTCGAACAGCGCGACGCGGGGCGCGCCGTGCTGCTCGTGTCGCTCGAGCTGGAAGAGGTGCTGTCGCTCTCCGACCGCATCCTCGTCATCTACGAGGGCCGGATCGTGGGCGAGTTCCCGCCGACGGCGACGGAGGAGGAGCTCGGCCTCGCGATGACCGGCGCCGGGCGCAGGGAGGCGGCGTGAGCGACGACGCGCGCGACCGCCGCCCCGACCAGGGGCCGCCGGACGCCGAGCGCGCGCTGCAGACCGGCGACGACGAGCTGCGGGCGGAAGAGGCGGAGGCGGCCCCGCAGCCGGTCGTCGAGGGCATTCCCGGCGTCCGCACGGCGCTGTTCGAGCGCGCACGCGGCTTCTGGCGGTTCGCAGGCCCCCTCGGCACGACCGTCCTCGCCTTCTTCATGGGCGGCCTGGTCGTGCTCGCGACCGGCCACAACCCGCTGCGCGTCTACCGCGCGATCTTCGACGGCACCGGCCTCAACTGGTTCTTCCACGTCGGCTCGCACTCGATCCGCCTGCCGTTCTCGACCACGCACGTCTGGTTCTGGTGGGACACGAGCTCGATCGCGGCGCAGAACCTCCAGCAGACGCTGCTGCTCACGACGCCGATCATCCTGACCGGGCTCGCGGTCGCATTCGCGTTCCGCTGCGGCCTCTTCAACATCGGCGGCCAGGGCCAGTACCTCGTCGGCGCGTACATCGCGATCTGGATCGGGACGTCGTTCGCGCACATGCAGCCGTTCGCGCACGTGCTGCTGGCGATCGTGTGCGCGACGCTCGCCGGTGCGGCGTACGCCGGGCTCGCCGGGTTCCTGAAGGCGACCGTCGGCGCGCACGAGGTGATCACGACGATCATGCTCAACTGGATCGCGATCTGGGTCGGCTCGTACCTGTTCGGGCAGCAGGGCCCGCTGCAGAACTCGGCGCAGAAGGCGATCCCGATCTCGAACGACGTGGTGGACGGAGCGAAGCTGCCCGTGTTCTGGGGGCTGAAGCTCCTCCAGGGCCTGTCCATCGGCATCTTCATCGCGCTCGCGATGCTCGTCGTCTACTGGATCGTCATCAACCGGACGACGCTCGGGTTCGAGGTGCGCGCGGTCGGGTTCAACCCGGACGCGGCGCGCGCGAGCGGTATCTCCGTCGCGCGCAACTACACGCTCGCGATGGCGATCGCGGGCGGCTTCGCGGCGCTCGGCGGCGCATGCGACATCCTCGGCTGGGAGTACCGCCTCGGCCCCGGCGACATCCAGGCGTCGCAGATCGGGTTCATCGGCCTGGCCGCGGCGCTGCTCGGCCGAAACGCGCCGCTCGGCGTCGGCCTCGGCGCGCTCCTCTTCGGCGGCCTGATCAACGGCACCTCGGACCGGCAGCTCGACCCGACGATCTTCCCGCCGGAGCTCGCCGGCAACCTGACGACGATCATCCAGGGGCTCGTCGTGCTGTTCATCGGCATCAACATCGGCGGTGTCGCACTGTTCTTCCGCCGCCGCCGGCGGAGGCCGTCGTGACCGCGATCGCCGCGCGGTTCAACGGTTCCGGATGGGGACCGCCGAAGGTGGCCGGCGTCGTCGGCGTGCTGCTCGGCGCGTTCGCGTTCTGGCTCGCGCTCCCGCCGCTGCACACGCGGACGACCGTCGTCCCCGTCGTCGTCGGGATCCTCGGCGTCGCCGCCGGGATCTGGACGTGGTCGCGCGGCCAGCGCCGCCTCGGCGGCGGCGCCGTCGTCTCGGGCCTGCTCGGGATCGTGCTCGGCATCTCCGCGACGCAGTCGTCGGTCGGGAACCTCGACCAGGTCGTCGTCTGGAGCGCGCTGCTCGCTGCGACGCTGCGCTACGCGACGCCGCTCGTCTACGCCGCGATCGGCGGCCTCTACTGCGAGCGCTCGGGCGTCGTCAACGTCGCGCTCGAGGGGATGCTCCTGACCGGCGCGTACTTCGGCATCTGGGCGGATGACTTCTCGCACAGCTGGGTCGTCGCGCTGCTCGTCGCGATGGCGGCCGGCGCCGGGATGGCGACGATCCACGCGATCTGGTCGATCCACCTGAAGGTCGACCAGATCATCACCGGCACCGCGATCAACTTCCTCGCGCTCGGCATCACCGGCTACCTGTTCCTGCAGCACTACGGCAACAACGGCACGCCGGGCGACATCAGCAACTGGGGCATCCCGGACATCCACATCGGGTTCATCGCGGCGATCCCGTTCATCGGGTCGATCTTCGGGCAGCTCAACCTGATGATCTGGCTGTCGTTCCTGCTGCTGATCCTGACGTACGTGTTCGTGTTCCGGACGCCGTACGGGCTGCGCATGCGCGCCGTCGGCGAGCATCCGCGCGCCGCCGACACCGTCGGCATCTCCGTCTACAAGACCCGGTACGCCGCCGTCATCTCGTCGGGTGCGATCGCGGCGCTCGGCGGCGCGTACCTGTCGATCGGGTTCGTGCACTCGTTCAACCAGGACATGACGAGCGGCACCGGCTTCATCGGCCTCGCCGCGCTGATCTTCGGCAAGTGGCGGCCATTTCCGACATGGTGCGCCACGCTCCTGTTCGGGTTCTCGAGCGCGCTCGGCGACCGGCTGCCGACGGCGTACGGCAACCAGTGGGGCACGCTGTTCCAGGCGCTGCCGTACCTGCTCACGCTGATCGCGGTCGCGGGGGTCGTGGGCCGCTCGGTCGGCCCGGCCGCCTCCGGCCGCCCGTATGACAAGCAGTAGCGCCGCCCGCGCCGCCGCCCTGCTTGGCGCGCTCGCGATCCTCGCGATCCCGATCGGCGTCGTCGTCGCCGACGTGTCCGCGTCGATCGGCCTGCTCGAGGCGCTCTACTACGCGGTTCCGGCCGCGGCCGTCCTCGCGGTGCTGGCGCTGATCGCCGGCCGTCGCGCTCGCTTCGCCCGCGCGCGCAGCATCACCGGCCGCGGCGCAGGGCCCGTCCGCACCGGGCGGTTCCTGGCCTGGCTCGGCGCGTGGGTCGCCTTCGTCGGCGTCGTGACGCTCGGCGTGTACCTGGGGCTGCGGCTGGCCCAGGGCTAGATCGGGCGGTACGCTGCCCGCGTGTTCGAGATCGGCAGCAGCCTGCGCGAGGCGCGGACGCGCCGCGGGATCGACTTCGCGCAGGCGGAGCTGGCGACGAAGATCCGCGGCAAGTACCTGCGCGCGCTCGAGGAGGAGGAATTCGACGTCCTGCCGGCGCAGACGTACGTCAAGGGCTTCCTGCGCACGTACGCCGAATACCTCGGCCTCGACGGGCAGCTGTACGTCGACGAGTACAACTCCCGCTTCGTCGCCGGCGAGGACCACCACGAGCCGCGCGTCCGCCGCGCGGGGCAGCAGGCGCGGCGGCAGCGCACTCGACGCCTCGAGACGAGCGCCGTCGTCCTCGTGCTCGCGGCCGTCGTCCTGATCGCGGTGATCGTGATCGCCGGGTGGAAGATGGCGAGCACGCCCTCGCCGACCTCGACGCACGGCAAGCAGCCGACCGCTCGCTCGGCGCGTGCGGTGCCGCCGCTCCTCCTGCTCGTCCCGAGCCGCGGCGCCTCCTACGTCGTCGCGCACAACGGGACGCCGGCCGGCCGGCTGCGCTACGACGGGACGCTGCAGAAGGGCGACCAGCCGCTCGCGATCCGCGGCCACCGCCTGTGGCTGCAGATCTCGAATCCGTCGAACGTGCGGATCCTGGTGCGCGGACGGCTCGTCCACGTGCCGGGCGGAAAGCCGCAGACGATCGTCGTCACGCCCACCGGTTGGCGTCCCGCATAAGAGCGGCCATCGTCGCGTCGGGCTCGGAGCTCGTCCGCGGCGACCGGCACGACCGCAACGGGCCGTACCTCGCGTCGTCGCTGCTGCGCGCCGGCGTCGACCCGGCGCGGATCACCGTCGTCGGCGACGATCCAGGCGACCTCGAGGCCGCGCTGCGCGACGGGCTCCGGTTCGACCTGCTGGTCGTCTCGGGCGGGCTCGGCCCGACACACGACGACCGCACGATCGAGCTCCTGGCGCGCGCCGCCGGCGTCGGGGTGCACGTCGAGCCGGAGCTCGAGGCCGAGATCGGGCGGCTGTCGCGGCGGATCGCCGAGCGCCTGCACCGGCCGTACGCCGACTTCGCGCCGGGCGTCCGGAAGCAGGCGACGGTTCCCGACGGTGCGCAGTGGATCGGCCTCGTCGGGACGGCCCCGGCGGTCGTGCTGCCGCATTCGCGCGGCGTCGCCGTCGCGCTGCCCGGGCCGCCGCGCGAACTGCAACAGCTCTGGCCGCGCGTCCTCGAGGCGCCCGCGCTCCGTCCGCTGCTCGAGCGCGCCAGCGTCCCGCAGCGGCGCGTCCTGCGCGTCTACGGCGCGTCGGAGTCGGCGGTCGCCCAGGCGTTCGCCGCCGCCGGCGGCGACGGCGACGGCGTCGACGTCACGATCTGCGCGCGCGACTTCGAGATCCACGTCGACCTGTTCGTGCAGCCGGGGGCGGAGGAGCGTGCCCGCGCGCTCGAGGCGCGGCTGGTCGCGCAGCTCGAGCCGTTCGTCTTCGCGCTCGCGGACACGCCGACGCCGGCGCTGCTGCTCGACCTGCTGCGCTCGCGCGGCCTGACGCTCGCCGCGGCGGAGTCGTGCACCGGCGGCCTGGTGGCGGCGCGACTCACCGACGTTCCCGGATCGAGCGACGTCTTCCTCGGCTCCGTCGTCGCCTACGCGAACGACGTCAAGGTCGCGCAGCTCGGCGTCCCGCCCGAGCTCCTGGGCGACCATGGAGCCGTGTCTGCCGAGGCGGCGGCGGCGATGGCACACGGCGCGCGCGAGCGGCTCGGCGCCGACGTCGCGGTCGCGGTGACGGGCGTCGCCGGCCCTGGCGGCGGCTCGGCGGAGAAGCCCGTCGGGCTCGTCTACCTGCACGCCGCGGGCCCGGCCGGCGAACGGCGGCTGCGCGCGGAGTTCCCCGGCGACCGCGCGACCGTCCGCGGCCGCGCCGCCGCCGCTGCGTTGCACCTCGTTCGCACACTTGTCGCAGAGTCGTGACAGACGGCGGCCGCGGACGCGCTAGCGTGGCTCGTGGTGAACGGATCAGGCTCTTCTGCGCGCTGCAGCTCGCGCCGGACACGCTCGACTGCCTCGTCGCGTGGCAACGCGAGCACCTGTCGGCGGCGGAGGCGGACGGGCTGCTCCGCGTCGTCCCGCGCGGCAACCTGCACGTCACGCTCGCGTTCCTCGGCCACCGTCCGGCCGGCGACGTGGCCGTCGTCGCCGCCGAGCTGCGCGCGTCCGCGTCCGCTGCCGCTCCGCCCGCGCTCCGCGTGGCGCGCGTCCGCAGCACGCGCAGCGTCGGGATGGTCGTGCTCGAGGAGGCGGGCGAGCCGCACGCTGCGGCCCTCGCCGCCGACCTCCAGCAGCGCCTCGAGCAGCGCGGCGTCTACCGCCGCGAGGACAGGCCGTGGCTGCCTCACGTCACCGTCTACCGCTCGCGCGAGCGCGCAGGAATCGCGCCGCCGCCACCGAACAGGTGTTCGATTCATGTCGTCCGGTCGGCCCTCTACCGTTCGACGCCCGGCCCCGGCGGGGCACGTTACGACGCACTCGACACGGCAGCCCTAGGAGGAACGTAAGCAGATGGATCGCGAACAAGCTCTGGACGTCGCCCTCGGGCAGATCGAGCGCCAGTTCGGCAAGGGCGCCGTGATGAAGATGAACGACCAGGCGCAGGTGTCGATCGGCGCCGTCTCGACCGGCTCGCTGTCGCTCGACCTCGCGCTCGGCATCGGCGGGCTGCCCCGCGGCCGCGTCGTCGAGATCTTCGGCCCCGAGTCGTCGGGCAAGACGACGCTCGTCTACCACGTGATCGCCGAGGCGCAGCGACGCGGCGGCATCTGCGCGTTCATCGACGCCGAGCACGCGATGGACCCCGGCTACGCGAGGCGCATCGGCGTCAACATCGACGAGCTCCTCGTGTCCCAGCCCGACACCGGCGAGCAGGCGCTCGAGATCTGCGAGCTGCTCGTCCGCTCCGGAGCGCTCGCCGTGGTCGCAATCGACTCGGTCGCCGCGCTCACGCCGAAGGCGGAGATCGAGGGCGAGATGGGCGACTCGCACGTCGGCCTCCAAGCGCGGCTGATGTCGCAGGCGCTGCGCAAGCTCACCGGCACGCTCAACCGCACCGAGACGATCTGCCTCTTCACGAACCAGCTGCGGGAGAAGATCGGCGTCATGTTCGGCAACCCCGAGACGACTCCGGGCGGGCGCGCGCTGAAGTTCTACTCGTCCGTGCGCCTCGACATCCGCCGCATCGAGACGCTGAAGGACGGCGTCGAGGCGATCGGCAACCGCGTTCGGGTCAAGGTCGTCAAGAACAAGGTCGCGCCGCCGTTCAAGCAGGCCGAGTTCGACATCATCTACGGCGAGGGCATCTCGTGGGAGGGCACCGTCCTCGACGCGGGACTCGAACGGAAGATCGTCACGAAGTCCGGCTCGTACTTCTCGTTCGGCGACGAGCGGCTCGGCCAGGGCCGGCAGAACGCGACGGCGTTCCTCAAGGAGCATCCTGACGTCGTGCAGTCGATCCTGCACGCGATTCAGGCGCAGGCGCCGCCCGAGCAGGTCGTGTCCGCGCGGCTGCTGCCGCACGTCGAGAGCAGCGAGCCCGCGCCCGTCGGCGAGGAGGCGACGGCGGCCGCGTAAGCGGGGCGCGCCGACCGCGCCGTGGGCGACCCGGACCCGCTCGACGTGGCGGCGCGTGCGCTCCGCGCGCGCGACCGGTCGCGGCGCGACGTCGAGGAGCGGCTGGCGCGGGCAGGCGTCGACGTGCAGACCCGCGCCGAGACGCTCGAGACGCTCGAACGTCTCGGCTACGTCGACGACCGGCGTTTCGCGCGCTCGCGGGCGGAGGTGCTCGCCCGCCGCGGGTACGGCGACGAGTGGATCCGCGGCGACCTCGCCGAGCACGGCGTCGACCCCGACGTCGCGGCCGACGCGATGGCAGGGCTCGAACCCGAGGGTGAGCGCGCTTCCGCGCTGGTCGCGCGGCTTGGACCGTCGGCACGGACGGCGTCGCGACTGGTCGGGAAGGGCTTCGCCGCGGAGGCGGTGGAGGCGGCGCTGGAGTCGGGGTGGCGTGAAGCGTCGCCGGAGTTGTAGAGTGACGAGTCGACCATCAACTTTTGCCTGCACAAGACGCCTCTTACGATCGCTGAAACCGTGACCACCCGTCCTTCGACCCCGACCAACGACGCGACCGCGGCCATGCCGGCCGCCACCTCTCAGACCACCTAGCTCCAGATCCACGGCGCGCGGCGGGCGCGCCGGTTCGACGCCGATCGGCGGATGCGCTGTGCGGGCGACGCCCGTAGGAGCGCCCATGCTCGTCGCCGTCGCAGTCGTGATCGCACTCGCAGCCGGAAGCGGACTCACGCTGCTCGTGCTCCGGCTGCTGTCGGGTTCTCAGCTCGAGACGGCACGTCGCACGCGGACGGTGCTGCTCGAAGAGGCCCGGCGCGAGGCGGAGGCGACGCGCCGCGAGGCGCAGATCGAGGCGCGCGAGCAGAGCGTCAAGGTCCGGGCGGAGCTCGAGGCCGAGTTGCGGGAGCGGCGCGACGAGCTGATCAAGATCGAGGAGCGGGTCGTCGCGAAGGAGGACGACATCGACCGGAAGCTGACCGAGCTCGCGCGGCGCGAGCAGGGGGTCAGCGACCGGGAGATCCACCTGCGCCAGCTGCAGGACGACCTCAAGCAGCTGCGCGAACGGGAACGCGCCGAGCTCGAGCGGATCGCCGCGATGACGACGGGAGAGGCGCGCCAGCGCATCCTCGCGCAGTCGGAAGAGGAGGTGAGGCACGAGCTGGCGGGCCGCGTGCGGCAGCTCGAGGAGGAGGCCGCTTCCGAGGCGAAGCGGCGCGCGCGAAACCTCGTCGCCGACGCGCTCCAGCGCGTGGCCGCGAGCGCCGCCGCGGAGACCACCGTCACGCTCGTGGAGCTTCCCTCCGACGACATGAAGGGCCGCATCATCGGGCGGGAGGGCCGGAACATCCGCGCGCTCGAGCACCTGACCGGCGTCGACTTCATCATCGACGACACGCCGAACGCGGTCGTGCTGTCGTCCTTCGACGGGATCCGGCGCGAGATCGCGCGGTTGACGCTGCTGAAGCTGATCGAGGACGGGCGCATCCATCCGACGCGGATCGAGGAGATGTACTACCTGTCGAAGGCCGAGCTCGACGAGCACATCAGGCAGGCCGGCGAGCAGGCGGTGTTCGAAGCCAACTGCGGCGAGTTCCACGACGAGCTCGTGAAGATCCTCGGCCGCCTCAAGTACCGCACCAGCTACGGCCAGAACGTCCTCAAGCACACGCTCGAGGTCGTGCAGCTCGCGGGGATCATGGCGGCCGAGGTCGAGGCGTCGGTGAAGACGGCGAAGCGCGCCGCGCTCCTCCACGACATCGGCAAGGCCATGACGCACGAGGTCGAGGGATCCCACGCGGCGATCTCGACACAGCTCGCCCGTCGCTACGGCGAGGGACCCGCCGTCTGCCACGCGATCGAGGCGCACCACTACGAGGTGCAGCCGCAGACGGTGGAGGCCGTCCTGCTGATCGCCGCCGACGCCATCTCCGCCGCGAGGCCGGGCGCCCGCGGCGAAAGCCTGGAGCACTACGTGAAGCGCCTGGAGTCGCTGGAGCAGCTGGCGGCCGCGCATCCCGGCGTCGAGAAGGTGTACGCATTGCAGGCCGGACGGGAGATTCGCGTGCTCGTCAAGCCGGACGAGATCGACGACGACTCCGCCGTCTTGCTCTCGCACGAGATCGCGCGCGAGATCGAGGACCAGCTCGAGTATCCGGGTCAGATCCGCGTGACGGTGATCCGCGAGAGCCGCGCAGTGGACGTCGCGTCGAACAAGCAGGACGTGCGCCGCATGCAGGCGCAGCGCGCGGACGTCGCCTGACGGACGCCGTCAGCCGCGCCGGCTGGGCGGACGGACCGTGCGCGAAGGCGGCTGATCGAGGCGGCTACCCTTCCCGGACATGCGCCGCTACCACGTCACGACGTTCGGCTGTCAGATGAACGCGCATGACTCCGAGCGCATCAAGGGCATGCTGGAGGAGCTCGGGCTGGGGGAGGCGCCGACCGCCGACGACGCCGACGTCGTCGTCTTCAACACGTGCACGATCCGAGAGAAGCCGGATCAGAAGCTCGCGGCATATCTCGGCGCCGCGGCGGCGCGCAAGCGGCGCGACCCGGATCGCGTGATCGCCGTCGGAGGTTGCTACGCGGAAGCTCAGCGCGAGCGGATCTTCGAGCTCTACCCGTTCGTCGACGTCGCCTTCGGCCCGGGCTCGATCGCCCACCTGGGGGAGTGGCTCGGAGCCGGCGGAGCCGGCGTCGCACGCGGCCGGTTCGGGCTCGACGACCGCGCGTTCGCGGCCGAGCTGCCGGGGCGCGGCGAGCGGGCCTTCCAGGCGTGGGTGCAGGTCTCGATGGGCTGCAACTCGAAGTGCGCGTACTGCATCGTCCCCGCGGTGCGCGGCCGCGAGCGCAGCCGCCGCCCCGGCGAGATCCTGGCGGAGGTCGAGCGGCTCGCGGCGGCGGGCGTGCGCGAGATCACGCTGCTCGGCCAGAACGTCAACTCGTGGGGCCGCGACCTCCTGCCCGACGTCGAGACCGACTTCGGCGCGCTGCTGCGCGCATGCGACGCCGTGGAGGGCATCGACCGCATCCGGTTCACGAGCCCGCACCCGAAAGACTTCCGCGACCCCGTCGTCGCCGCGATGGCCGAGTGTGCGGCCGTGTGCGAGCAGGTGCACCTGCCGCTGCAATCCGGGTCGTCGCGCATCCTGAAGCAGATGCGCCGCACCTATTCGAAGGAGCGATACCTCGCGCTCGTCGACAAGCTGCGCGCCGCGATCCCGGACCTCGCGATCGGCACCGACATCATCGTCGGCTTCCCCGGCGAGACGGACGACGACTTCCGCGAGACGCTCGACGTGGTCGAGGCGGTCGGCTACGACAGCGCTTTCACGTTCGTCTATTCGCCGCGCGCCGGCACGGAAGCCGCGTCGATGCCGGACCAGGTGCCGCACGAGGTGAAAATCGAGCGCATGGAGCGGCTCGTCGAGCTCACGCAGCGGACCGCACGCGCCCGCAACCAGGCGCGCGTCGGCAGCGTGGAGGAGGTGCTGGTCGAGGGCGTCTCCCGCACCGATCCCACGCTGCTGCGCGGCCGCTCGCGCCGCAACACGACCGTCAACTTCCGCGGCGACGCGCAGCCGGGTGAGCTGGTCGACGTGTTCGTCGAGAGCGCGACGTCGACGACCCTGCGCGGAACGCAGGCCGTGCCGTCGCGTGCGTTCGCCACACTGGACGCATGCGCGTCCTGATCACCGGCTCCTCCGGGCAGATCGGTACGAACCTCGCGCTGCGCCTGCTGCGCGACGGGCACGACGTCTTCGGCGTCGACAAGCGCCAGAACCCCTGGACCGAGGCGTTCCCGACGCTGTTGCAGGACCTCGCCGGGCACTACCCGCCGTTCCCCGGCGGGATCGGCGGCGTCGAGTATCCGCCGGCCGACATCGTCGTCCATCTCGCCGCGCACGCGAAGGTGCACCAGCTCGTCCGCGAGCCGCACCGCGCGCTCGAGAACGCGATCATGACCTTCAACGTGCTCGAGTACGCGCGCGGCACGGGGCTGCCGCTCGTGTTCTCGTCGACGCGCGAGGTCTACGGAGACGTTCGCCGCTTCGAGGAGTACGCGGAGGAGGCGGCCGACTTCGCGTTCACCGAGTCGCCGTACTCGGCGTCGAAGATCACGAGCGAAGCGTTCATCTACTCGTACGCGCGCTGCTACGGCCTCGACTACCTCGTGTTCCGGTTCTCGAACGTCTACGGACGCTTCGACAACGACCTCTGGCGGATGGAGCGCGTCCTGCCGCTCTTCACGCACCAGCTCGCGCGCGGCGAGCCGATCACGATCTACGGCGGGCACGAGAAGGTGCTCGACTTCACGTACATCGACGACTGCGTCGACGGCATCGCCCGCGGCGTGCAGGCGCTCGCCGAGGGGCGCGTCGCGAACGAGACGATCAACCTCGCCTACGGCGAGGGCAACACGCTCGTACGCGCCGCCGAGCTGATCGCAGCCGAGCTGGGCGTCGAGCCGCGGATCACGCTGGCGCCGTCGCTGCTCGGCGAGGTGACGCACTACGTCGCAGACGTCCGGAAGGCGCGGGAGCTGCTCGGATGGGAGCCGGCGACGCCGCTCGCGGAGGGGATCCCGAAGGCGGTCGCGTGGTTCAGGGAGTGGCGCGCCGACCATCCCGAGGAGGACCGGCCGTTCGAGCGGCCGCGGTCGGCGGTCGAGATCGAGCATGGCTTCAAGCAGCCGGCGGCCGCCCGCGCCTGAGCGGAATGTCCTCGCGATCTTCGGAGCGACCGCGTCCGGCAAGACGGCTGTCGCCGGCGCCCTGCGCGAGCGCCTCCACGCCACCGTCGTCTCCGCCGACTCGGCCGCGCTCTACCGCGACCTGCCGATCCTGACCGCCGCGCCGCCGTACCCCGCGGAGCTGGTCGGCGTCGTGCCGCTGCACGAAGACGTCTCCGTCGGCTGGTACCAGCGACGGGCGCACGCGGCGATCGATGCCGCCGCCGTCCCGCTCGTCGTCGGGGGAACTGGCCTCTACTTCCGCGCCGCGCTCGCAGCGCTCGAGCTACCCCCGGCGCTGCCCGAGCGGCGCGCCCACTGGCAGGCCGCGGTCGACCGGATCGGGCCCGAAGCGGCGCACGCGCTGCTCGCCGAGCGCGATCCGGCTGCGGCCGCGCGCGTGCACGCGAACGACCGCAAGCGACTGGTGCGCGCGCTCGAGCTGGCAGAAGCGGGCCATTCGCTCGCACCCCAGCGCGATGCGTTGTGGACGCGCGAGACGCGACGCCCGACGACGATCGTCGCGCTCGACCTCCCGCTCGACGTGCTCGACGGGCGGATCGCGCTGCGCACGCGTGCGATGGCGGAGCACGGGGCGGCCGACGAGGCGCAGCGCGCGTGGTCGCAGCCGTTGTCTGCGACGGCGCGCAAGGTGCTCGGCCTCGAGGAGTTCGCGACGCTGCCGCTCGACGACGCCGTCGAAGCTGTCACCGCGGCGACGCGCCGGCTGGCGCGGTACCAGCGCAAGTGGCTGCGCCGCATGCCGAACGTGACTACGCTCGATGCCGACCGGCCGCCGGAGGAGATCGCCGATGAGATCGTCGCGCTGGGACGCGCAGGGGAACGTCTATCTCGTCACTGACGAGATGCTCGACGCCGAGCGGGCCCGCGCGGAGGTTTGCGACGCCGACGGCATCGTCCAGGTCGTCGCACACGGGGACGACTGGCTTGAGATCGCGATCTGGAATCCCGACGGCTCGCAGGCGGAGATGTCGGGCAACGGGACGCGGATCGCGGCGCGCTGGCTCGCCGAGCACACGGGCGCCGAAACGCTGACGGTGCGCGTCGGGCCGCGCGAGGTGCGGGCGCGGCTGCTCGACGGCCCGCTCGTCGAGCAGGACATGGGGGAGCCGTCCGTCGGCGCGCCGGAGGAGGTGGACGCGATCCGCTTCACCGCCGTCGACGTCGGGAACCCGCACGCCGTGGTGCACGGCGACCCGACCGAGCTGCCGCGGATCGGGCCGCTGCTCGAGACGCACGCACGCTTCCCGCAGCGAACGAACGTCCAGGTCGCGCAGGCGACGGTGCCTGGCGAGATCGTGGCGCGCGTGTGGGAGCGCGGCGTGGGCGAGACCGCGTCCTCCGGGTCGAGCGCCGTCGCCGTCGCCGCCGCGTTCGGCAGCAGCGACGTGCGCGTGCGTTTTCCGGGCGGCCCGCTCGACGTCAGGTTCGAGGGTCGACGCGCGTTCCTCATCGGCCCGGCCGTCCGGGTCGGCTGAGCGGCCGCCCCGGTCAGTGCCCGATGCCGTGGTCGCGCAACGCGTCGTTCAGGGACGTCTTGCGGTCGGTCGACTTGTCGCGATAGCCGACGATCAGCGCGCAGGCGAGGTGGTAGCCCCCGGCGGGAAACTCTTTCGGCCGGGTCCCCGGCACGACGACCGCGCGCGGCGGGACGTACCCGCGATGCTCGACCGGCTCGGGACCCGTCACGTCGATGATCGGCACGGACGCCGTCAGGGTCACGTTCGGCGCGAGCACCGCCTCCCGACCGACACGCACCCCTTCGACCACGATGCAGCGAGAGCCGAGGAACGCGCCGTCCTCGACAACGACCGGCGTCGCGCCCGGGGGCTCGAGGACGCCGCCGATCCCGACGCCGCCCGCGAGGTGCACCTCGGCGCCGATCTGCGCGCCGGAGCCGACTGTCGCCCACGTATCGACCAGCGTGTTCGGCCCGACCCACGCGCCGATGTTCACGTAGCACGGCATCAACACGACGCCGCGCGAGAGGAAGGATCCGTAGCGCGCGGTCGCAGGCGGGACGACGCGGACACCGAGCTCGGCGTAGTTGGTCTTGAGCGGAATCTTGTCGTGGTAGGCGAAGGGTCCGACCTCGAGCGGCTCCATCCGCCGCTCGCGGAAGTAGTCGAGGATCGCGCTCTGGACGTCTGAGTTCACCTTCCACGACTCTCCGTCCGGCTCCGCGACGCGAAGCTCGCCGCGGTCGAGCGCTGCGATGACCTCGTCCGTCGTCACAGCACCGCGCGGAGGACGTCGGCCGCGCGCACGCACTGCTCCTCCGTCGGTACGAGCGCGAACCGCACGTAGCCCTCGCCTGCGGGCCCGAAGAACGAGCCCGGGGCAACGACGATGCCGTGCTCGAGCAGCCGCCGCGCGAACGGCTCGGACGGCTCGCCGACGTCCATCCAGAGGTAGAAGGTCGCCGCAGAGCCGGCGAGGCGCAGCCCCTTGTCGAGCAGGGCGGGGAGGAGGACGTCGCGCTTGCGGCCGTACAAAGCGCGCACGTCCGCGACGTGCCGCTCGTCCGACCAGGCGGCGACGGACGCGCGCTGGACGAACTCCTGCGGCGCCGTGCCGACGGTGGGGCGGAATCGCCTGAGCGCGTCGACGACCTCCGACGGTGCGCAGACGAACCCGGAGCGGTAGCCGGTCATCGACGAGCGCTTCGAAAGGGTGTTGAAGACGACGACGTTCGCGCGGTCGTGCACCTGCAGCGCAGACACCGGCGCCTCGTCGAAGTAGAGCTCCGAGTACGCCTCGTCCGAGCACAGCAAAAAGCCGTGTGCCCGCGCGCGCTCGGCGAGCTCCTCGTAGAAGCCGAGCGTCGTGACGGCGCCGGTAGGGTTGTTCGGATAGCACGTCCAGAAAAGGGCGATCTCGTCCCAGCGCTCGAAAGCGTCGATGTCCGGGAGCCAACCTCGGCGCTCGCTCAGCGGCACGGTGACGACGTCGCCGCCGGCGAAGAGCGCGCCGCGCTCGTACACGGGGTACGCCGGCTCGGGAACGGCGACGAGCCGCCTCTCGCCGAGCGCGATCTGCGCGAACGAGAAGATCGCCTCCTTCGAGCCGAGGGTCGGGACGACCTCGCTCTCCGGGTCGACCGCCGCGCCGAACCGGCGCTCGATCCAACCCGCGATCGCGGTCCGCAGCTCCGGCAGCCCGCTCGCGCGTGGATAGGAGGACACCTCGTCGACGGAGGCGAGCAGCGCGTCGCGGATGAACGACGGTGTGACCTCGCGCGGGTCGCCCATCCCGAAGTCGATCAGGTCGATGCCGTTCGCGCGCGCCTCGGCCTTCCACTCGTCGAGTCGCGCGAAGGGATACTGCGCCAGCTCGGCGAGCACCGGCGAGAGGCGAACGCTCACGGCTCCACGCTAGCGAGGAAGCGCTGAAGGGCGGCGAACGTCCGCTCCAGCTCGTCGACCCGCACGCGCTCGTCGGCGGTATGTGCGTAGCGCGTCGCGCCGGGTCCGAGGTTGACGGCGTCGAGGCCGCGCGCCGCGAAGTCGGCCACGTTCGTCCACGCCTGCTTCGGCTCGACGGCGAATCCCCCGGCGTCGCGCAGCCGCTCCACGAGCGGCGAGCGCGCTGGGACGTGCGCCGGCGGCGAGTGCGAGACGATCTCCGCGTCCGGGAAGAGCTCGCGGAGCCGCGACTCTGCTGACTCCATCGAGCGGTCGGGCGCGTAGCGGAAGTTGATCGTCGCTTCCGCCCGCCCCGGAATAACGTTCGCCGCCACGCCGGCGTGGAGCTGCGTCACCGACATCACCTCGCGGAACACGAGCCCCTCCACGGACACGTCCCGCGGCTCCAGCTCGAGCACCGGCCGGAGGCCCTCGAACGCGACCTTGACCGCGTTGACGCCGAGCCACGGCCGCGCCGAATGAGCGGCGCGGCCCTCGAACACGACGCGGGCGTTCAGGTTGCCGAGGCAACCGAGCTGCAGCGTGTTGTCCGTCGGCTCGAGGCAGACGACGAGCTTCGCCTCGTCGACGAGCGGCGCGGCCTCGAACACCGCGGGCAGCGGGTTCTCGGCCGGCCCGAGCTCCTCGCGCGGGAAGAAGAGCAGCGCGAGGTCGTAGTCGAGGTCGGCCGTGGCCGCCCAGCAGCCGAGCTCGATCATCACCGCGAGCCCGCCCTTCATGTCGCTGGCGCCGAGACCGACGACGGCGCCGTCCTCGATCCTTCCGGGCAGGTTCCGCTGGGCCGGGACGGTGTCGGTGTGACCCGCGAGCAGCACCAGCGGCTTGCCGGCCCGCTTCGCGTACAGCAGCGTCTCGCCGTCGTCGAACGCCTTACACATAGGTACACATGCCCCGACGTATGAGTACACCTGTGTCTCCGACCGCGACTCGGAGGGGATGTTCACGAGCTCGAGCGTCCGTTCGGCCAGTGCCATACTTCCGGCGATGATTCCACGTGTCCCGGAGCCCGAGCGCGGGTTCGTCCTCGCCGTGCTGGCTTCGGGTGCAGACGAGGAGGACGAGCTCGCCGAGGTGCGCGAGCTGGCCCGGACGGCCGGTGTCGAGCCGGTCGGGTCCGTCGTCCAGCGCCGGCACCGGCCGGTGCAGCGCACCTTCGTCGGCAAAGGGAAGCTCGAGGAGCTGAAACAGCGGTTCGGCCAGTCCGGCGCCGAGAGCCTGATCGTCGACGACGAGCTCGACCCGGCGCAGCAGCGGTTCCTCGAGAACGCGCTCGACGCGCGGGTGATCGACCGGACGCAGCTGATCCTCGACATCTTCGCGCAGCACGCGGTGAGCGCCGAGGGGAAGCTCCAGGTCGAGCTCGCCCAGCTTGAGTACAACCTGCCGCGCATGCGCGGCATGTGGAAGCACCTCGAGCGTCTCGGCGGCGGCGTCGGCACTCGCGGCCCCGGTGAGTCGCAGCTCGAGACCGACCGCCGGCTCGCGCGCAGGCGGATCTCGGTGCTCCGGCGGCGCCTGAACGAGCTCGAGCGGCAGCGCGCGACGCGCCGCAAGGAGCGTCGGCGGACGGAGGTACCGACCGTCGCCCTCGCGGGCTACACGAACGTCGGGAAGTCGACCCTGCTGAACGCCCTCACCGGCGCGGACGTGTCGGTGCAGGACCAGCTGTTCCACACGCTCGACCCGACGACGCGCGCCTTCGAGCACGACGGCCGCCGGTACCTCGTCACGGACACCGTCGGCTTCATCAGGCGTCTGCCGCACCAGCTCGTCGAGGGGTTCGCGTCGACGCTCGAGGAGACGCTCGTCGCCGACGTCGTCCTGCATGTCGTCGACGCGTCGGCGCCGGACGAGGAGCAGGACGGTCAGCGAGCCGCGGTCGACGACGTCCTGCACGAGATCGGTGCAGGCGAGATTCCGGTCGAGGTCGTGCTGAACAAGGTCGACCGTGTCGACCCGCTCGGAAGGCGCCGGCTCGCGAACCGCTTCCCGGGAGCGCCGCAGGTCTCGGCGCTGACCGGCGAAGGGCTCGAGCGCCTGAAGGCGGAGCTGGCGCGCCGGTTCGAGGACCGCTGGGAGCGCGTGCGGATGCTCGTCCCGTACGACGCGGGTGCGCGGCTGTCCGAGCTGTACGCGCTCGGAACGCCGATCGAGGAGCGGGAGGACACGCCTGACGGCGTGCTCGTCCTCGCCCGGCTGCCGCGGCGCGACCTGCCGCGATTCGCGCCGTTCATCGTCGCGGAGTCGAAGCCGCACCGGGAGACGGCCTGATCGACCTCGCCGTGAAGCGCCTGCGCGACGACGCGGTGCTGCCGGCGCAGGCGTATGCGGACGACGCGGGGCTCGACCTGTCGGCGTGCGAGCGCGTCGAGCTGGCGCCGGGCGAGCGCGCGCTCGTCGCGACCGGTCTCGCCGTCGCGATCCCGCGCGGGCACGCAGGCTTCGTGCAGCCGCGTTCGGGGCTCGCCGTCGACCACGGCATCTCGATCGTCAACACGCCCGGCCTCGTCGACGCGGGCTACCGCGGCGAGCTGAAGGTCACGCTGATCAACACGGACCGCCGGCGGGCGTTCGTCGTCGAACCGGGGATGCGCATCGCGCAGCTCGTGATCCTCGCGCTCCCGCCGGTGCGCCTGCGCGAGGTCGACGAGCTGCCGCAGAGCGAGCGCGGCGCCCGCGGCTTCGGCTCGAGCGCGCACTGATGGAGCCGAGGCTGCGCGTGTCCGCGATCCTGCGCTGGCAGGGACGCGTGCTCCTCTGCCGGCAGGAGAAGCCCGGCAAGGAGTACTGGCTGCTGCCCGGCGGCGGCGTCGACGGCGGCGAGAGCCTCATCGAGGCTCTGCGGCGCGAGTTGCGGGAGGAGCTCGGTGTCGAGGCGGACGTCCAGTTCGAGGGCCCCGTCGCGATCGTCGACTCCATCGCGCCGAAGTCCGTGCTCTCGCGCAAGCACGTGGTGCACGTGATCTTCGCGGCCGACCTCTCGCACCGCTCGCTGTCCGATGTCGAGACGAAGGACGCGGCGGTGAAGGGGGCCCGCCTCTTCTCGCCGGAAGAGCTGGAGGACGTCGTGGTGCACCCGCCGATCAAGCGCTTCCTCGCGCGCTGGCAGCCGGGCGACCCGGCCGTGTACCTCGGGGCGCTCTGGGCACGCTAGCCGCTCAGAAGCGTCCGCCGCGCGCGTGCGCCCGCGCGGCGGCCACCGCGTGCGCGCGCCCGCGCGGCGGCCACCGCGTGCGCGCGCCGCTCGAGCTCGTCGTCGAGCGGATCGAGCTGCGGCACCTCGGTCGCTCCGTCGGCGTGCGCGAGCGCCTCCGCGAGTATCCGGTCGGCGAACCACGGGTTGCGCGGCAGCAGCGGCCCGTGCAGGTACGTCCCGTAGACGCGCCGGTAGCGACAGCCCTCGTAGCCCGACACGCCGTCGTTGCCGAAGCCGTCGACCACTCGGCCGAGCGGCTCCGCACCGGCGTCGAGGATCGTCCGGCCGGCGTGGTTCTCGAAACCGGCGAGCGTCTCGCCCGCCCACTCGCAGTCGAGCAGGACGTCGCCGATCATCCGGCGCCTGCCGGCGACCGTGTGCAGCGGGAGCAGCCCGATCCCCGGCAGCTCCTCGCCCGCGACGTCGCGGTAGTAGCGCCCGAGGAGCTGGTAGCCGCCGCAGACGGCGAGAAAGGCCGCCTCGTCCTCGACGTTCGCGCGCAACGCGTCCGCCTTCGCGACGAGATCGTGCGCGACGAGCGCCTGCTCCCGATCCTGGCCCCCGCCGACGTAGAACAGGTCGACCTCGCCGCTCGGAATGGCGTCACCCATCCCGATCGCGCGCACGTCGAGGTCGTGCCCGCGGGCACGTGCGCGCTGCGCGAACACGGCGATGTTGCCGCGGTCGGCGTAGATGTTCAGGTAGTCGGGATAGAGGTGGCCGACGACGATCTTCACGCAGCAACCTCCCAGTAGTTCGCGACGTGGCCGCGCGCCGCGACGATGCGGCGCAGCGCGAGCATCGCCGTGTACGTGGGCAGCACGGTCAGCTCCCCGCCGGGCGGAATCAGGGCGAGCCCGCGGTCGAGCGCGGCCGCGAGGTCGGGGACGACCTCGATCCGGTCGCGCGGAAACCCCGCGTACGCGAAGCGGAGAGCGAGCTCAGGGGCTCGTGTGCCGGACGCGACCATCGTCGTCAGGTGCGGCAGCAGCGGCTCGAAGTCGACGTCCCAGATCCAGGAGACGTCGCGGCCGTCGGCGATCGCGTCGTTCAACGCGACGACGAGGATCGGCGGCGCTCCGCCGTCGTCGAGCGTCCGCACGGCCTCGTTCGCGCCCGCCGGGTTCTTGATGAGCAGCATGAGCAGGCGGCGGTCGCCGATCGCGATGCGCTCGAAGCGCCCGAACGCGGCGGAGAACCGCCGCAGCCCCTCCGCCGCCTCCTCGACCGTCGAGCCGAGCGTGAGCGCGAGCGCGGCGGCGCCGAGCGCGTTGTAGACGTTGTAGAGACCCGGCAGCGCGAGCTCGACGCGCGCCACGCCTTCCGGTGCGTGCAGCGTGAACGCGGCGCCGTCCAGCCCACGCAGCTCGATGTCGCGCGCGACGACGTCGAGCGGCGGCCGCGCATGGCCGCAGCGGGGGCAGCGGTAGTCGCCGAGGTGGCCGACGTAGGCGGTGGCGTAGTCGTACGGCGTCCCGCAGCGCAGGCAGTACTTCGAGTCGGCCGCATGCTGCAAGGCGCTGCGGGCATGGCGCGGATCGTCGAGGCCGAAGACGCGCGCCGAGCCGTGCACGCGCGCGAGGTCGCCGACCTGCGGGTCGTCGCCGTTCACGACGAGCTCGGCGTCCGGCAGCGCGGCGACGGTCTCCCGCCAGCGGGCAGCAACGAGCTCCAGCTCCCCGTACCGGTCGAGCTGGTCGCGGAAGAGGTTGCCGAGCAGGAGCGCGCGCGGCCGCAGGCGGCGCGCGACCTCGGGCAGCGCGCCCTCGTCGACCTCGAACAGCCCGAGCTGCGCGTCGCGCGCGCGGAGCAGGGTGGAGGCGACGCCGGAGACGAGGTTCGCGCCGGAGCTGTTGTGCGCGACGCGCAGGCGCGGGCGCAGGACCTGCGCAACCATTGCCGCCGTCGTCGTCTTCCCGTTCGTCGCCGAGACGAGGACGGAGCCGAGCGGCAGGCGCCGCGCGAGCAGGTCGATCGCGCCGGGGTCCAGCTTCCAGATGAGCTTCCCCGGCAGCGTCGTCCCGCCGCCGCGCCGCGCCACCCGCGAAAGCGCGCCCGCTGTCCGGAACGCGGCCGCCTCGAGCGCGAGCGGGATCGGCGGGCGGCGCATCCCCGGGAACGCTAGCGACGTCGCCGAGACGTCCCTCGAAGGAGGGAACTTCGCAGCCTCTCACCCTTCAGGGGGAGGGAGCGCCACCCGCTCGGACGTACGTTCCGCCCGGTTCGGGGCAACCCCTGCGGCGTCAGCGGGCCTCCGAGCGACGAACTGCGGCCCGCGCCGAGGCGCGGAGAGGAGAGTGAATGTCACGGAACACTGAACGCGGTGCACGGAGCGGGCGGGGCAGCGCGCTCTGGGGCACCGGGAGCCGGGGCGGTGACCGCTCCAGCGTGCTCTGGGGCAAGGGCGGCCGCGGGCTCGTCGTCGCGTGCATGGCGGTGGTCGCCCTTGCGGCACCGCTCGCGGCGATGGCCGACTCCGGCAAGGACAAGCCGCTGACGAACGGCACCTGGATCGACCCGGGTCTGCTCAACCAGGCGGGCGGCAACAAGGTCGACGTCATCGTGCAGAGCGCGGCCGGGACGGCCGACGCGAATGCCAAGCTCGTCGGCCTCGGCGTCCTGCAGAAGGACGTGCAGCAGCTCAACCTGATCGGCGCCGTCGAGGCGACCGTTCCGGCGGGGCAGCTGAAGAAGCTGCAGAAGGTCCCGGGCCTCACGGTCACGCCGAACGCGACGATGCAGGTGACCGGCACCGTCGTCCCGACGTCGACCCAGCTGTGGCCGTACGAGTCGGGGAACTCGCTGCTCTGGCCCGGCGACTCGACCTACTTCGCCGGCAAGGATCCCGCGATCGCGATCGTGGACTCCGGCATCCAGACGCGGTCCGACTTCGGTAACCGCATCCTCGCGAACGTCGACCTGTCGACGATCCCGGGGAACACCGCCTCCGACCCGAACGCGTCGTCCGACCTCAACGGTCACGGCACGTTCGTCGCCGGTATCGCGGCGGGTAACGCCCCGGGCCTCGCGGGCGCGGCGCCCGGTGCGCCGATCGTCGCGATCAAGGTGATGGGCGCGGACGGCACGGCGAAGACGTCGGACATCATCAACGCCTGCCAGTGGATCCTCGACCACAAGGCGCAGTACAACATCCGTGTCGCCAACTTCTCGCTGCACTCGAGCTACGCCACGAACTTCTATCGTGACCCGCTCGACCAGGCAGTGGAGAAGCTCTGGTTCAACGGCGTGGTCGTCGTCGCCGCGGCAGGCAACTACGGCACCGGCAGCACCCCGTCGGGCGTCCTGTACTCGCCCGGCAACGACCCGTACGTGATCACCGTCGGCGCGACGGACATCGGCACCTCCGTCTCGACCGCCGACGACACGACGGCGCCGTGGTCGGCGTGGGGCTACACCGAGGACGGATTCATGAAGCCCGAGGTGTCGGCGCCCGGCCGGTACATGATCGGCCCGATCCCGCCCGGGTCGACGCTCACGCAGCTGAAGGCGCAGAACATGGTCGGGACCGACCGGATCCAGCTGTCGGGCACGTCGTTCGCGGCGCCGGTCGTCGCCGGCACCGTGGCGGACATGCTCGCCCGCCATCCCGACTGGACGCCGGACCAGGTGAAGGGGGCGCTCATGCGTACGGCGCGGTTCCTGCCGAACGCAACCCCGAACAGCGCCGGCCTCGGCGAGATCACCCCGCCGCGCGCGGCGTGGTCCGTCGCGACGCCGAACCCCAACGCAGGGCTCGAGCAGTTCGAGTCGATCGCCAACGGCGTGCCGACATTCAACTCCGCGGCGTGGCTCGCGGCGGTGCAGGCGAACCCGGCGTGGAACGCGATCTCCTGGAGCGACCTCGTCTCCTGGAGCGACGTCAGCTGGAGCGACCAGGCGTTTGCGCAGGTGTCGTGGTCGGACGTCTCCTGGTCGGACGTCTCCTGGTCGGACGGCGTCAGCTGGTCGGACCTGTCCGCGGCCGACTCGGCGGTCGAGGACGCGGCCGAGGGTGACGACACGTCGAACCCGGCCGACCTCGCGGCGTCGACGCAGGACGTGTCCGCGGCGGCGACCAACCCGGACATCGGCGTCCCCGTCGACGGGCTCGACCCGACGGTGGCGCTCGGCGTCGCCGGCCCGTCGACGAGCAGCTCCTCGAGCAGCTCTTCGAGCGGCACGACGACGTCCTCGACGAGCGGGTCGTCGAGCACCGGCACCAGCTCGGGCGCGAGCTCGGGCTGAGCGACAGCAGGCAGGCCAGACCCACCCGAGGGCCCGCGCGAGCGGGCCCTCGGCGTCTTCGCGGGTCACCCGGAAGGGGGAATCTCGGCCCGTTCCCCGAACGGGGGATGAGCGTGGCGTGCGAGCGGCCGTAACTTCTGCGGTGAGGGCGGTACTGCGGCCCCGCGCACGGAGCGCGCGGAAGAAGGAGACATTCACAAGATGAGCGCCATCCCCGGCGACGTCCGGCTCGAGAGCGACCTCGCCGACCGCGAGGACCCGCGCCGCCGGACGCTGCCGCTCGGCGCGAGCGCGTACGGGCTCGCAGTCGGGCTCGCCGCCGTCGCCGCGGGGTTGCCCACGGTCGTCCGTCTGAACGAGGACAGCGGCTGGACGGCGTTCTTCATCCTCGCCGCCGGCGCCGCCGCGACGCACACGTACACGGTGCGCACGAAACGCGACATGGCCTTCCACACGTCGTGGGTCTTCCTGATCCCGGCGGTGCTCCTGCTCCCACCGGGCCAGATCGTGCTGCTGACGGTCGCGATGCACGTGCCCGAGTGGCTGAAGGAGCGCTATGCGTGGTACATGCAGAGCTTCAACATCTGCAACTACACGCTCGGCTCGCTGGCGTCGTGGGGAGCTGCGCGGCTCGTTCTCGACGCGCACGGCCTGATCGGGAACGCGAACCCGCGCTGGGCGCTCGCCGGGCTCGTCGCGTGCGTCGTCGCCGTTGGCGCGAACCACGTCGTCGTGGCGCCGATGGTCACGCTTGCGCGCAAGCGGACGCTGCGCGAGATCGGCGTCTTCTCGTTCGAGAGCCTGTCGACGGACTTCGTCGTGGCGACGCTCGGCCTGGCGTTCGCCGCGTTCTGGAACCTCAACCCGTGGCTGATCCCGTTCGCGGTCGCTCCGCTGCTGCTCATCCACCGCTCGCTCTCGATCCCGCAGCTGCAGGCGGAGGCGCGCGTCGACCCCAAGACCGGCCTCTACAACGCGCGCCACTTCGCCGTCGTCATGCAGGAGGAGCTCGGGCGCGCGCAGCGCTTCCAGCGGCCGATGTCGCTGATCATGGCCGACCTCGACCTGCTGCGCGACATCAACAACACGTACGGCCACCTCGCCGGCGACGCCGTCCTGCGCGGCATCGCCCAGGTCTTCCGCGAGGAGCTGCGCCACTACGACGTGCCGGCGCGCTTCGGCGGTGAGGAGTTCTCGATCCTGCTTCCGGAGACTCCGCCGGAGCAGGCATACGAGATCGCCGACCGCATCCGCCGCACGATCGCAGCGCGCCTGTTCGAGGTGGAGACGTCGAGCGAGCCGATCCGCGCCACCATCTCGATGGGTGTGGCTGGCTTCCCGCGCGACGGCGAGGACATGAACGAGCTCGTCCACCAGGCCGACCTCGCGGTCTACCGCGCGAAGCTGCAGGGCCGGAACCGCGTCCTCGATGCCTCCGACGAGCCGCTGCTCGCGCAGCCGGAGAAGCGCGCACCGCGGCTCGCCTCGCTTCCGCCGACGCCGGCGGAGAAGGTCGTGCCGCTCCAGCCCGCGCCCGAGATCGTGCCGGAGGTCGAGCGGCGCCAGCACGCGCGTCCGCACACGCCGCCGGCGCCCCGGTTCTTCTCGGTCCCGCGGCGGCTCGCGCTGCTCGTTGCGCTCGTCGGCGCGCTCGGCACGACGGCGGGCGCGCTCGGCGCCGTGCTCGGACACTCGACGGACATCGTCGGCCTCGTCACCATCGTGCTGCTGGTCGGGCTCGGGCAGGCGCTGTCGCTCGAGGTCGAGCAGACGGGCTCGATCTCCGTCAGCGCCGTCGGCGCGATCGCCGCAGCCGCGATCATCGGCCCGCGTGCTGCGCTGCTGCTCGCGATCACGATGTCGGCAGTCGAGTGGAGCGCGCGCCGCGCCGTCTTCCACCAGCTGCTGTTCAACGTCGGCGCGCTCTCGCTCGCGTCGCTGACGTCCGCGTTCATCTTCTCGTTCCACGTGCGCGGCCCCGTCGGCACCGGGATCTTCGTCGCCTCCGGGCTGCTTGCCGGGCTCGCGTACATGTTCGTGAACATGGGCCTCGTCTCCGTCGCGGTCGGCGTCGAGGGCCGCGAGAACCCGGTGCGCGTGTTCCGCGAGCGCTTCTCGTGGCTCGCGCCGCACTACGCCGTCTACGGGTTCATCGCCGCCGTCATCTACGAGGCCTACCGCCCGATCGGCGCATGGGCGATCGTCGTCTTCGCGCTGCCGCTCTTCCTCATGCGCAAGACGCAGGAGGCGTACCTCAAGCACACGCAGCGCTCGGCGCACAAGCTGCGCGCGGCGGCGGAGACGATCCAGTCGCAGAACGTGTCGCTCGAGCAGGCGAACCGGCTGCTCAAGGAGCGCTCGACCGCGGCGATGGAGTCGCTCTCGGCGACCGTCGACGCCCGCGACGCCTACACCGCCGGCCACTCTCGGCGCGTGCAGCAGCTGGCGCTCGCGATCGGCCGCGAGCTGCAGCTGTCGCAGGCGGAGCTCGAGCTGCTCGGCCACGCCGCGCTGTTCCACGACATCGGCAAGCTCGGCATCCCGGACGCGATCCTCCTCAAGCCGGCGAACCTGACGAACGACGAGTGGGCCGTGATGGCGAGCCACGCGGAGGAGGGTGCGTCGATCATCAACCGGCTCGGCTTCCTCAGCGACGCGGTGCCCGCGATCCGCCACCACCACGAGCGCTTCGACGGCCGCGGCTATCCCGACGGCCTCGCCGGCGAGGACATCCCACTCGGTGCGCGCATCATCCACGTCGCGGACGCGTTCGACTCGATGCTGACGACGCGCGTCTACCGGCCCGCGCGGCCGGCGAGCGACGCGCTCGCCGAGCTGCGGCGCAACGCCGGCACGCAGTTCTGCCCGCGCTGCGTCGGCGCGCTCGAGGCGATCGTGGCGAGCGAGGTCGCGGAGGACGCCGCCGCTCGCGAGCCCGAGCTCGTGGACTGACCCGGCACGGGCGCCCCGCTCGCCTCCGCTTGCAGCCGCTCTAGCGTGCTCTACCATGTTTGCCATGGCGCGCAAGCCGGTGCCGGGCGCGGCCGCGCGGATCGACCCGGCCGCGCTGGCGGAGTTCCAGGCGGGCCTGCGCCGCCGCTACAGCGACGAGCAGATCCTCGCCGAGCTCCGCGCCTCGGCCGAGCGGCTGGGGCGGTCACCGACGATGCGGGAGTTCGCCGCCGATCCGGGCGCGCAGGTGCACCCGCAGACGGTGATCGAGCACTTCGGCACCTGGAACGCGGCCAAGCGGGCGGCCGGCTTGATGCCGCGCCGGTTCGCGACGCGCGCGGAGCTGCTCGAGCAGCTGCGCCGGCTCGGTACGGAGCTCGGGCGGCCGCCGACGGCCCAGGACATCCGGGACCGTCGCGGCTCGATGCCGTCGACGTCGCTGCTCTGGCACACGTTCGGCTCGCTCACCGCGGCGCTGCAGGAGGCGGGCTTCGACGTCGCGGTGGGGGAGGAGCGGCTCGAGCGCGCGGTCGCGCGGGGTGCCGAGCTCGCACGCAGGATCGGGCGGCTGCCGCGCTTCGGGGACTGGCAGGCCGCGCGTCGCGCCGACCCGGACCTTCTCACCGAGTGGCAGGTCTACCGGCTGTTCGAGGCTCGGCGCGGCGCGTGGGCCACGTTCCAGTACCTCGTGCGCGAGCGGCTGCGCGAGGACGGCGTGACCGTCGCCGCGGACGGAAGCGTGGGTTAGGCGACCGCGGCGAGCGCGGCGAGGCGCGTCAGGCAGAACTCGCGCTGCTCGGGGGCCCGCACCGGTGGGAGCGGGTTCGGCTCGACGTACTCCAGGTCCGGCCGGAAACGCTCGCAGCGCACGACGCGCCCACGCGCGAGCGCGAGCAGCGTCCCCTCCGGCACCTCGCGCTTGCGCAGCCTCAGCCCGCAGTAGCGCTCGACGACCTCGAGCGCCGCCCGGGTGGAGGCGAAGAACGCGCCGCCGCGGCCCTCGCCGAGCCACATCGGCCTGCCTGCGCCGCGCGCGAGGAAGACGACGTCGGGCTCGCGCTCGTCGAGCCACGCCGTCGCCATCGCGCCCCGTAGGTGCTCGAGCGCGCGCGCGTCGTTTTGCGAGTGCGCGGCGAGCGCGAAAATCGCCTCGGAGTCCACCGTCATGCGCGGCTCGGAGCGCGCGCAGGAGTGGGGGGCGAGGAGCTCGTCGTCGTTGACGATGATCCCGTTGTGGATGCCGACGACGGGTCCGTGGCGGACCGGGTGGTTGTTCGCGGGAATCGACGGGTGCCCCTTCGTGTAGTCGCGGACGTGCACGAGCAGCTGCCCTGCGGTCGCGGGAACCGACACGCGCTCGAGCAGCTCCGAGGCCGGCGTGCGCTGCTTGACGACCGTCGGGTACGCCTCGCCCGGCGAGCGGTACGCATAGCCCACGGCGTCGGCGCCGCGCTCGGCGATCGCGGCGAGCAGCGCCTGCGCGGACAGCGTCCGGTCGACGCCGACGCGCCGGTCGAGGCTGTATCCCGCGATGCCGCACATATCAAGGACTCTAGGTAATCAGACGGGGCCGCCGACTCGTTTGTTGGCCGCCTGAATACTCCTCTTACATCCTCAAGGAGCGAGCTCCTGCAGCCGATACCGGAGTCGTGGAGCAACCGCTCTCCGATCTGGCAGCCGGCGCAGGCGACCCCGTCGACCCGGCCGCCGACCGGCTGCTCGAACCGGCGCTCGAGCTGCTCCCGCCGCTCGATGCTGTCGACGATCCCGAGGCGGACGACGAGCCGGACAACGCGGTCCTCAGCGACGACGAGCGCCTGCAGACGGCCGACCCGCTCAAGCTCTACGTCCGTCAGATCGGCGACGGGCGGCTGCTGACGCCGGCCGAGGAGCGCGAGCTCGCGCGGCGCAAGGATCTCGGCGACGAGGCAGCCAAGCGCCGGCTGATCGAGTGCAACCTCCGGCTCGTGATGTCGATCACGCGCAACTACACGAAGGCCGGCGTCCCGCTGCTCGACCTGATCCAGGAGGGGAACCTCGGCCTGATCCGCGCCGTCGAGAAGTTCGACTACCGGATGGGCTACAAGCTGTCGACCTACGCCACGTGGTGGATCCGCCAGGCGGTGACGCGCGCGCTGGCCGACCAGGGCCGAACGATCCGACTGCCGGTGCATGTCGCCGACCAGGTGCGTCGCGCCATGCGCGCGCGCCGCCAGCTCGCGCAGAAGCTGAACCGCGACCCGTCGATCGAGGAGATTGCGAAGGAGTCCGGCTTCCCGCCGGAGCGCGTGCGCGAGCTGTTCGAGCTCGTCGAGGACCCCGTCTCGCTGGAGACGCCCGTCGGCGACGGCGAGAGCATGGTCGCCGACCTGATCGAGGACGTCGCCTCGGAGTCGCCCGACACGGCCACCAATGCGCAGGCGCGCTCGGCCGAGCTCGCGGCGGCGATCGAGCGGCTGAACCCGCGCATGAAGCACGTGGTCACCCGCCGCTTCGGGCTCGACGGCCAGCCGCCGCAGACGCTCGAAGAGGTGGGGCAGGACCTGGGGATCACCCGCGAGCGCGTCCGCCAGCTGGAGACGCGCGCGCTGCGCGAGCTGCGCATGGTCGCTCCCGGGCTGCAGCACTACCTGCAGACGTAGCGCGCGTCGTTACGCGTACTCGGCGACAGCCGCCATCTCGTGCAGCGTCGCCAGGCGCTTGAGCGCCTCGACCTCGATCTGGCGGACCCGTTCGCGCGTCAGGCCGAGCCGGCGTCCGATCTCCTCGAGCGTCTTCGGCTCCGCGTCGTCGAGCCCGTAGCGGAGCACGACGACGGCGCGGTGGCGGTCGGGCAGCGCACGCAGTGCGTCCGCGAGCGTCTGCGAGCGCAGCGAGTCCTCGACCTGCTCGTCGGGCAGCGGCCCGTCGCCGGGGACGAAGTCGCCGAGCACCGCGTCCTCCGCGTCGCCGATCGGGGCGTCGAGGGAGGCCGACGCGCGCGCCGCGGCGCGCACCTCCTTCGCCTGGTGCAGCGGCAGGTTCGCCTCCTCGGCGATCTCCTGGAGCGTCGGCTCGCGCCCGAGGGCGGCCCAGAGCTGGCGCTCGGCGCGGTTCATCTTCTGCATGCGCTCGACGATGTGCACCGGCATGCGGATCGTGCGCGCCTTGTCCGCCAGCGCGCGAGCCACCGCCTGGCGGATCCAGCACGTGGCGTAGGTGGAGAACTTGTAGCCGCGCCGCCAGTCGAACTTCTCGACAGCGCGGATCAGTCCGAGCGTTCCTTCCTGGATCAGGTCGAGGAACGGCAGCCCCTGGTTGCGGTAGTTCTTCGCGATCGAGACGACGAGGCGCAGGTTCGACTGGATCATCCGCTGCTTCGCCTGGTCGTCGCCGCGCTCGATCTTCTTGGCGAGCTCGACCTCCTGCGCCGCAGTCAGCAGCGGATGGCGGCCGGCCTCGCGCAGGAAGAGCTGGAGCGCGTCCGTGGTCGTCTCCCACGAGAGCTGCAGCGGCTGCGGCTCGGGCTTCGGCTCCGGCCGGCGCGCCGCAGGCGCCTCGTCCTCGTCGTCGACGACGTCGTTGACGACCTCGATCGAGCGGGTCTCGAGCTCGCGGTAGACGGCGTCGACCTCGAGCGGGTCGAGGTTGAGCGGTTCGAGCACCTCGGTCAGCTCGCTCTGCAGGACGCTGCCGCGTTCCTCCGACGCCTCGACGAGTTGCTGCAGGTCGTCGCTCAGCTGGAGGATGTCGGCATCCGTCGGCACGCCTGCCTGCTCACATAGCCGGGCGGCGCCGCGTCCAAACCACGCTGAATCGAATGCACGAGAAGCGGTGTTATGTCGAGTCGAAACGGGACGTGTCCTGGCTCTGAGCCAGGCCATGGCTCCCCCGGCCGACGGCGGCTGGACGACGGACGGGTCTTCGCGCCGCGGTGCGGGGCGACAGCGCGGGCGGCCGGAGCGCGCTCGCGACGCGGCGGCGCGCCCGGCGCACGGCCTCTTCCGTCGAGGCCGCACGGGACACGTCCTGGCTCTGAGCCAGGCCATGGCTCGCCCGGCCGGTAGCGTCGGAGGATGGACGAGCCGCGAGCCCACGTGCTGGTCGAAGGCTTGACCGACCGGATCGCGCTCGAGACCGCGGCGGCGCGGCTCGGCCGCGACCTCGCCGCCGAAGGCGTGCAGGTCGTCGAGCTCGGCGGCGCGCACGCGATCGGCGGCTTCCTCGCCGTGGCGGCGCCCCGTCGCGGCGTCCGCCTCGCGGGCCTCTGCGACGCGCGGGAAGAGCCCGTGTTCCGACGCGCGCTCGCGCGCGCCGGCGTCGACGACAGCCGCTTCCACGTCTGCGTCCGCGACCTCGAAGAGGAGCTGATCCGCGCCGTCGGCGCCGATGCCGTGCTGCGGGTGCTGGACGAGCACGGCGACCTCGCGTCGTTCCGGACGTTCGAGCGCCAGCCCGCCTGGCGCGGCCGGCCGCTCGACGAGCAGCTGCGGCGCTTCCTCTGCAGCTCGAGCCGGCGCAACGCGCGCTATGCCCGCCACCTCGTCGAGGCACTCCCTCCCGCGCGCATTCCCGCGCCGCTGCGCGCGGTGCTCGATTCGGTGCGGTGATTCCACAGGTTTCTCCCCAGCCGACCGGAAAAGCTGCGGAAATGTGGATGAATTGCCGCGCGCAAAATGCGGCAAATCCGTCGGCGCCGGTCTTGAACGGCCACGTCCCGCCCCGTAGTCTCCCCCTTGCACCGAGCACGGAGCGCGAGTAGACCGAAGCCGCTCCTGAGGGCAGTAGGCGGAAGCCGAAGGTTCTCGGGAGAGGTGGACGAAAGCGCCACCGGCTCGGTGAACTTTTGGTCCGACCTTTGGAGCGTGCGGCACGAATCGCAGCGGCGGGCGTCGCAAACGAATTCATCCGCAAATTGCGTGCAGCACCGTTTCGCGGCCCTTGAATCCATCTGCGAGCCCCGTTAGCTTCCCCCTTGCACCGAGCACGGAGCGCGAGTAGACCGAAGCCGCTCCTGAGGGCAGTAGGCGGAAGCCGAAGGTTCTCGGGAGAGGTGGACGAAAGCGCCACCGGCTCGGTGAACTTTTGGTCCGGCCGCGTACCACGCTGACCCGTCGCGAGCGCACGACGCCGGCGACCGTTCCTCTAGGATCCCGCCCGGAATGCACCTAAGGCCGCCCTCGATCGACCACGGAGTGATCTCGTTCGTCTGGGCCGTCTTCTTCGGCGCCTTCATCTGGATCGGCGGCCAGGCGGTCGGCTACGGCGGCGCCGTCACCTTCATCGTCGGCTGCGTCGCCGGCTTCCTGATCTTCCTCTTCGTCCGGATCTACGGCGAAGACGTGCCGCGCCGCCCCTGAGAGCGCGCCAGCGCGCACACGAGCAGCCGCGCGAGCTCGCCGCCCAGCTTCTCCTCGAGGCGCGTGTAGGCGCTGCGGCGGTCGCCGGCGACCGGCGAGCAGTGGAGCAGGAGCAAGCCTGCTCCGCGGGGATGCGGCTCCACGTTCATCAGACCCGGCTCAGGTATCGGCGGGCGCGGCCTCGCGTTCATCCCTGGCGGGAGGGACGCCTGCTACTCGAGCCCGAGGCGTCGCGCGTCGAAAGACGTCGACCAGAGCTCGGCCCGAAACTCCTCGACGGTCGCGGCGACGTCGGCGGCGAACACGTGCTCCACCACGCCTACCTCGCGGTCGTTCACCCACGGCAGGTCGACGTGCGCGCGCGAGACGAGGTTGACGGAGAAGCGGCCGCAGGCGGGACAGCGGACGAGCAGCCCGACGCGCTCGTCGCGCTCCGTCGGCGCGAGCAGCTTGAACGCCGACGGGAACACCGGCCGCGGCCGTTCTTCCGGCCAGCAGAAGAAGCTCCAGGGCCACCCCCCCGCGTCGATCCGCCGCGCGGCGAGGTCTCCGAGCTCGTTCGCGACCGGCTCGAGCCGCGACGTCATCAGGTTGACGAAGCTCGTGGCCCCGTCGACGCCGAGCGGTGCCCAGTCGAGCTGGTCGTGCGTGACGAGCGCGGCGTGCTCGTCACCGCATCCGCAGTCGAAGTCGACGCGGTACACCGCCGGATGCTGCGCGCCCGGCAGCTCCTGGAGGCGCCGGAAGCGCGACAGCCGCACCCGCGCCTCCCCGTGCACGGGGCAGCGGAACGTGTAGCTCGTCGTCAGCGCGTCGTACATGCGGAACGTCTTCCTGTTACGCGCATTATCGGCCGAAAACGCCTGCAGGCGTAGTCTTTCAGTAGGTGATGAGGGCGTGCAGGTCGAGGTCCTGCAGCCTCGCCCGGCCTCCCAGGAAGGTCAGCTCGATGATGAAGCACGCCCCCACGACCTGGCCGCCGAGCTGCTCGACGAGGCCGCGGATCGCGTTGACGGTGCCGCCGGTGGCGAGCACGTCGTCGTGGATCACGACCCGCGCGCCCTGCGGGATCAGGTCGGGGTGCAGCTCGAGCGAGTTCTCCCCGTACTCGAGCACGTAGCTCGCGCTCACCGTCTCCGGCGGAAGCTTCCCCGGGCGGCGCGCCGGGATGAAGCCGACGCCCGCGGCGACCGCGATCGCCGACCCGAGCCAGAAGCCGCGCGCCTCCGCGCCGAGCACGAGGTCCGGCTGCCGCGCCTGTACCCACTCCCCCAGCTCGGCCACCGTCTGCCTGAGCGACGTCGCGTCCGCGAGCAGCGGCGTGACGTCCTTGAACCCGACGCCCGGCGTGGGGAAGTCCGGCACCTCCCGCACCATGTTGCGGAGGTCGACCGTCACTGCGCCAGTTCTCGCAGGTCGCGCCAGAAGAGCAGCGACTGCAGCTCGTTGCCGAGCTCCCCCAGCTGCTGCAGGTCGCGCAGCCCCTGCGCGCGCCGCTCCGGGTTGCGCGCGCGCAGCGCCGGAGCGACAAGCTGCCCGAACAACCCGGCCTCGCGCCCGGCGGCGGTGCGGAACGCGCGCAGGTGGCGGACGTCCACGAAGCGCGCGAGCTGCGCGCACGTGGCGGCGACGTCGACGTCCGATTCCGGATAGCGCTTGTCGCCGCCGCTGCCGTGCGGGGCGAGCAGCCCGAACTCCTCGAGCTCCTTCGCGAACTCCGACGTGACGCCGGCGCGCTCGCACAGCTCGTCGCCGTCGATCAGCTCCTCCTCCGCACCGAGCGCGGGCCGCGGGCGCCGCTTGCGCTCCTTCTGGCCGGGCGCGTCGAGCTCGTCCCGGATCACGCGCAGCGGCAGGAACTCGTCGCGCTGCAGCCGCAGGATCGTCTGCAGCCGCTCGACGTCGGCCTGGCTGAACAGCCGGTAGCCGCCGCGGGTGCGCCGCGGCATCAGCAGCCCTTCGTCCTCGAGGTAGCGGATCTTCGAGATCGAGATGTCCGGAAACTCGTCCTGCAGCCGCCGCACGACCTCGCCGATGCGCAGCAGGCGCTCGCGCTGCTGCGGCTGCTGCGTGCCGGTGGGAGTCGCCGTCGTCATGCGATGAACGTCATCCGGTACTTCCCGATCTGCAGCTCGTCGCCTTCGTTCAGTTGCGCCGAGTCGATCCGCTTGCGGTTGACGAAGGTGCCGTTCAGCGACCCCTGGTCCTCGACCCAGTACGTCCCGTCGCGCTCGAGCAGCACGGCGTGGTTGCGCGAGACGGTGACGTCGTCGAGGAAGATCTCGCACTCCGGCGAGCGGCCGATGCGCGTCCGTTCACCGCTCGGGCGGAAGCTCTCCCCCGCGCGGCCGCCGCCGGCGCGCACGATCAGCGCCGGCCCCTCGAGTCCGAAGTCCTCGTGGTGCTCGGCGACGTCGCCGACCTCGTCGGGCGAGAGCGTCTGCGTCGTCTCGCTCGCAGGCTCGCGCTTCTGCAGCAGCGCGCCGCAGCGCGAGCAGTAGTTCGCGGTCTCCGGGTTCTGGAAGCCGCACTCCGAGCAGTAGACGACGTTCACGAGGCGCGCTCCGACCGGCTCATGTGGGCGGTGCCGCCTTCCCCGTCAGGATCTCGGTCAGGCGGTCGACGTCCACCTGCTCCAGCACGCTGCGGCCGCCGGACTGCTGCAGCCGCGCCACGAGCTCGGCGCGCAGGATGTCGATCTTGCCGTGCAGGAGGCGGCGCTGGTAGCTCACCTCGCGCTCCTGCTGCTCGAGGTCGCCGATGAGCTCCTTGAGCTGGTCGTCGGAGAGCGAGCCTAGGTCGGGGAGCGGTTCCAAACGTGCCGCCTTTCGGTCGATGGGTCGGTCGGATTCCAGCAGAGGCGGCCGGAACCGTCAACCTCAGCTTAAGGGTTCACGTTTGGGCGCCGATCTCCTCCCGCTCGATCACGTCGGTGACGAGCGTGCGCAGCTCAGTCTCGAGATCCTCCGACTGCTCGGTCGTCTCGCCCTCCGCGTAGAGGTGCACGACCGGCTCGTCGGCGTCCGGCAGCACCTGCACCCAGCCGCGCTCGTCGAAGATCTTGATCCCGTCGCGCAGGTCGACGTTGCCGTCGGCGAAGCGTTCGTTGAGCACGCGCATCACCGTTCCTTTGAGCGCCCACGGGCACTGCACTTGCCGGTGGATGAGCGTCGGCCGCGGCAGGCCCGCGACGAGCTGCGACATCGGTTCGCGGCGGCCCGCGAGCAGCTCGAGCAGGTTGCAGAGTGCCGCGCTCGCGTCGTACGCGGGCAGGAACGCCGGGAAGACGTAGCCGCCGCCGGGCGCGCCGGCGAAGGCGACACCCGGCGCCGCGGCAGCCTGCGTCAGGCCGGCGAGCGTCGCGGGCGTCCGGATCACCTCGAAGCGGTCGCCCACCACCTCCTCGACCTGGCTCGTGGCGGTGATCGGGACCGCCACCCGTCGGCCTCCCGGCGGCGGCGCGTCCGCGAGCAGCTTCAGGAACAGCAGCAGCGCCTGGTCGGGGCGTACCTCGCGGCCGCGCTCGTCGATGAGGAACAGGCGCTCGGCGGAGCGGTCGAAGACGGCGCCGAACTCCGCGTTGACGGCGCCGACGAGCCGCCGCGCGTAGCCAACGGTCTCGTCGAGTCGCGCCGGCGCCGAGCCGGAGTCGGATGCGAACGCGTGCGCCGTCACTGCCTCGACGCCGAGCGGGCCGAGCACGAGCGGCAGCACGAAGCTGCCCGCCGAGTAGCCGTAGTCGACGACGATCCGGAAGCCGCGCTCCCGGATCGTCGCCACGTCGAGCCCCGCGACCAGGTCGCTCGCGTAGCCCTCACGGGCGCGCGCGGGATAGGAGATCGTCCCGACCTCGCCGAAGGGGACGCGGCGCAGCTCGTGGCGCGTGTAGTGCTTCTCGATCTCCTTCTGCATCGCGTCGGAGAGCGCGACGCCGGGTCGTTCGAAAAGGCGGATCTGCACCGCCTCCGGATCGGTGGTAGACGCGCCGACGTGGAACGCCGCGTCGTACCCCTGCGTCTTCAGCAGGTGCTTGCCGACCGGCGCCGGCAGCGTCCGCAGGTCGGCCACGCTGACGCCGGTCGAGTTGAGGCCCGAGATGAGCGCGCGCTTGACCATCCGGTAGGCGGCCGCGCTCTCGCGGCTCGCGACGACGCGCGCGCCGCGCTTCAGCGCGGTGCCGAGCGCCGCTCCGAAGCGAAGCGCGATCTCCGGCGTCAGGTCGACGTTGACCAGCCCGACGACGCCGTCCTGGCTGAACACGCGCGTCGTGCCGCGCGACTCCCAGATCAGCGACTCGTGGATCTGCGCGCCGTACTCGACCTCCTTGTACGGGTAGATGCGGACGCCCGGGTAGACGACCGACTGGTCGCCGATCGTCACCTGGTCGCCGATCGCGACGCCCTCGTGGATGCGCGCGTGCGGGCGGATGTCGCAGTTGCGGCCGACGATCGCGCCCTCGATCGCCGCGCTGCGGCCGACGTAGCAGGACGAGTCGATCACCGAGCGCGACACGCGGGCGCGCTCGCGCAGCGTCGTCCCCGGCCCGAGCACCGAATACGGCCCGACGGACGCCTCCGGCGAGATCGTGCAGTAGTTGCCGACGTACGCGGGACCCTCGACGCCTTCGACGTCGTCGATCTCGACTCCTTCGCCGATCCAGACGTCGCCGCGGATCTTGAGCCCGGAGATGTTCAGGCGCACCTTCTCGTCGAGCGCGTCGAAGTTCGCCTGCCGGTACTGGTCGAGGTTGCCGATGTCCTGCCAGTAGCCCTCGCAGACGTAGCCGTAGATCGGTCGTCCCATCTCGAGCAGCAGCGGGAACAGCTCCTTCGAGAAGTCGTACGGCCGGTCGGTCGGGATGTGGCGCAGCACCTCCGGCTCGAGCACGTAGATGCCGGTGTTGATCGTGTCGGAGAAGACCTGCCCCCACGACGGCTTCTCGAGGAAGCGCTCGACGCGACCGTCCTCGTCCGTCACGACGATCCCGAACTCGAGCGGATTCTCGACCGACTTCAACCCGATCGTGACGGCGGCGTCGCGCTCGCGGTGGAACTCGACGATCTTCGAGAGGTCGATGTCGCAGAGCGCGTCGCCGGAGATGACGAGGAACGTGTCGTCGAGCCGGTCGGAGGCGAGGCGGACGCTGCCGGCCGTGCCGCGCGGGCTCTCCTCGACGGAGTACTCGATGTCGACGCCGAGCGCCTCGCCGTTCCCGAAGTAGGTGCGGATCGCCTGCGGCAGGAACGCGACGGTCACGACGATGTCCGTCATGTCGTGCTCGCGCAGGAGCTCGATGATGTGCTCCATGCACGGCTTGCCGACGATCGGCACCATCGGCTTCGGCTGGTTCGACGTCAGCGGCCGCAGGCGCGTGCCCTCGCCGCCGGCCATCACCACGGCCTTCATGGAAGCGCCCTCGTGACCGGCCTCACGCGAGGACCTCGCGCCGCGCCTTCAGCGCGTAGTCGGCGAGCGAGACGAGCGCCAGCGCGAATCCGGCCCAGAAGATCCAGACCGGCCAGTGAGACCCCGAGTGCGTGACCATGACGAAGGCGAGGCTTGCGTAGAGCAGCCAGGTTGCAGCTTTACCCAGAAGATTCACGTGAAACTCGTACCCGCGGCCCAGCACGAGCGGTGTGCCGGCGAGCACGACGAGGTCGCGGAGCGGGATCACGAGCGCCGCCCATGGCAGCCGCGCGGCGTAGACGAGCAGGATGACGGCCGCGTCGATCATCAGCCGGTCGGCGAGCGGGTCGGCGAGCGTGCCGAAGCGCGACTCGACGTGCCAGCGGCGCGCCAGGAAGCCGTCGACCTGATCGGTGACGCCGGCGACGCCGAACACGATCGCGGCCGGCCAGGAGCGACCGTGCTGGCAGGTCGTGATCAGCGCAACGTAGACCGGGATGAGCACCAGCCGCCCGATCGTCAGCGCATTCGGCAGCCGGCGCTTGAGCACGCTGAAAGGATACGGGCGTGGCGACGGCGACCATCCCCGGCTTCGTCGACGCCCACTGCCACGCGTTCCAGCGGCGCCTGCGCGGGCGTGCGCCGGGCGGCGACTTCTGGGCGTGGCGCGACGCGATGATCGCGCTCGCGGCGGAGCTGACGCTGGGCGAGGTGCGCACCGAGTACGCGGCGACGTACCGCGAGCTGCGCGCAGCCGGCTACACCGCAGTCGGCGAGTTCCACTACCTGGGCCTGGCCGAGGCCCGGGCGGCCGTCGAGGCCGCGGCCGCGGCCGGAATCGAGCTCGTCCTGCTGCTCGCCTGCTACCTGCGCGGCGGGATCGAGCGCTTCCGGCAGGCGTCGGTCGCCGACTACCTGCGGCAGCTCGAGTCGCTCCGCGCCGACGGGATCCGCGTCGGCGTCGCGCCCCACTCCGTGCGTGCCTGTCCGGCCGACGCCCTCGCCGAGCTCGGCCGCTACGCCGACGAGCACGCGCTGCCGCTGCACGTGCACGCCGACGAGCAGCCGCGCGAGGTGGACGAGTGCCTCGCCGAGCACGGCGTGCGCCCGATCGAGTTGCTCGCGCGCGAGGGCTGCCTCGGGCCGCGCACGACGGTCGTGCACGCGACGCACGCGGACGGACGGGAGCTCGACCTGCTCCGTGACGCGGGCGCGCGCATCTGCGTGTGCCCGACGACGGAGGCGAACCTCGCCGACGGCTTCCTGCCCGTCGCGCGCGTCTGCCACCGTTCGATCGGCATGTGCATCGGCTCCGATTCGAACGTCCGCATCGACCCCCTGGAGGAGCTGCGCGAGCTCGAGGGGATCGCCCGCCGCCAGACCGGCCGGCGCGGCGTGATCTCGCTCGACGCGCTGCTCGAGTTCGGCTCCGACGAGGGCGCGGCCGCGCTCGGGCTCGAGGCGTGGCCCGACGCGGTCGTCGACCTCGACGACCCGCAGCTGCGCGGCGTCGCCGAGGCGGACCTCTACGAGGCCCTCGTCTTCGGCTGCGACGCGCGCGTGCTGCGGAAGACGCTCGACCAGTAGGCGGTCCGCTCGAGGTAGGCGAACGCCGCGCCGCGGCCGTGCAGCCCGTACGCGCCGTCGTAGGTGAGGTAGCGCTGCGTCCCGTGGCGCGGGCGCGGCGAGGCGGGCTCGATCTGCGTCCCCTCGTGCCACTCGTTGAATGAGGTGATCGTGATGGCGTCGGCGTGCGCGGCGATCGCCGCACCCCACATGTGGTCGTAGGTGGCGCCGTTCCGGCGCGGCTTCACGCGCGGGTCGCCGTCGGCGCGGCGGGCGTCGTAGCCGGGCCCGACCGACGGGGCGCACAGGAGGTGCAGGGCGTGCGCCTCGCCGCAGATGCGCCCGAACTTGTCGCCCGAGAACGTGACGATGTCGTAGGTGTAGACGCCCTGGAAGCCGGCCGCGGCCGCGGCGCCCGCATACGGCGTCTGCGCGTAGAGCGTGTTTCCGGCCGCGTGCAGCTGCGGTGTCGCCGCCTGCCACTCCACCACCGGCAGGTCGAGCGCCCGGTAGACGTAAAAGGTCCTGATCCCGAGGCCGTCCAGGTAGCCGACGTCGGCGGCGACGCTCGCGACGGTGCGACCGGCGTACGGCTCGAGGTGCGCCGCGACGGCGAGGCCGGCGGCGCGCGCCGACGAGAGGACGAGCGGCAGCCGCGCGTCCTCGGGGGAGCCGCGTCCCCACCAGGAGACGGCGATCGCGTCGACGCCTGCGCGCCTGAGCTCGTCCATCTGCGCCGACAGCACGGCCGGGTCGGAGGAGGAGTAGGCGCCGAGGAGCGGGTAGTACGCCGATGCGAGATCGCCGGGCGGCGTGTGGCCGTTCTGGTTCCAGTGCTCCCAGCCGCCGTCGAGCGCGGGCGTCCCGTACCACGGGTAGTAGAACGCCGTCACGAGCGCGCCCGCGGCGGCCGAGCCGGGAGCGGCGAGCGCGAGCAGCGCGAGGCAGATGACCAGTCGCCGCATGCGGGTGGGCATCTTCGCGCGCCGGACGGGCCGGCGTAAATGGGCCGGCGGTCCCGCCGGGTCCCATTCACCGATCGAGGGATCCCGTTCAGGTGGGATTCACCCGATACGGCGACGTGCGCGACATGGAACCTGCGGCGAGGAGAAGGCTCGGCGACATCGTCGTCGACCGGGGACTGGTTACTCCGGAGCAGCTCGAGGCGGCGCTCGCGGCGCAGCGCGAGCACGGCGGGCGGCTCGGGGAGATTCTTGTCGAGCTCGGGTTCATCACGCGCGTCGCGCTCGCGGGCGTGATCACCGAGCAGTGGGAAGAGCTGCGCGTGACGACGGGTGCGCAGAAGGCAGCGCAGCTGCAGGCGCGGCGGCCGGACACGACGACGGCTGCCGCCGCGGTGCCGTCGGTCGTCGAGATCGCGCTGCGGGAACGGCTCGAGGCGATGACCGCCGAGCTCGCCGAGAAGGACGCGCGGATCGCGCAGCTCGACGCGACCGTGGCGGCGCTCCTCGCGCGGCTCGAGCCGCCGACGGCCGCCTGAGAGGTCGACCGGCACCGCCGGTACCGTCGGACGATCAGGCCCGCCCGCTGGATCGCCGCCGCCCTGCTGGGGCTCGCCGTGCTCGCCGCCGCGGCCGTGTACGCGCTGCACCACCTCCACCCCCACGCCCACACGGTGCGCGGCTCGACGACCACCGAGTTCACGCCGACGCTGCCGAAGCCGCCGCCGCCGCCGCCCGGGATCGCCTGGCCGACGTACGGCTACGACGCCGCGCGGCTGCGCGCGGCGCCGATGAAGCTCCGCCCGCCGCTCCATCGCGTGTGGACGTTCCACGGGCGCGCGCTGCTCGAGTTTCCGCCTGCCGTCGCCTACGGGCGGCTCTACCTGCCGACCTTCGACGGGCGGCTCTACGCGCTCGACGCCGCGACAGGAGACGTCGTGTGGCGCAGGAAGGTCGACCGCTGCGGCTGGGCCTCGCCGGCGGTCGCGGCGCACGTCGTCTACGTGACGTTCATCGGCAGCGCCGAGTGTCATCACCCGCGCGCCGGCGGCGAGGTCGACGCGTTCGCGGCCTCGAACGGGCGGCTGCGCTGGCGGCGCGAGGTCGGGCCGACGGAGTCCTCGCCGCTCGTCGCCGACGGGACCGTATTCGTCGGCGACTGGGACGGCGTCGTTTGGGCGCTCGACGCACGCACCGGCGCTGTTCGCTGGCGCACGCGTCTCGACGGCGCGATCAAGGGCTCGCTGGCGCTTGCGGGCCGCCGGTTGTTCATCGGCACGTACGGCGGCAGCGTCTACGCGCTCGCCGAGCGCTCCGGCCGCGTGCTCTGGCGGAGCGGCGGCCACGGGTCGTTCTACTCGTCGCCGGCCGTCGCCTACGGTCGTGTCTTCATCGGCTCGCTCGACGACGGCGTCTACGCCTTCGGCCAGTCGAGCGGCGACCTCCTGTGGTCGCGGCCGACGGGCGGCTACGTCTACGCGTCCCCGGCGGTGGCCGACCGGCTCGTGCTGGTCGGCTCGTACGACCACCGGTTCTACGCGCTCGACGCCGGCACCGGCGCCGTGCGCTGGAGCTACGCCGCGAACGGCCCGATCTCGGGCGCGGCAAGCGTGATCGACGGCGTCGTCTGGTTCTCGACGTTCGCGAAGCGAACGTACGCGCTGCGCGTCTCCGACGGACGCCTTCTGCAGACGTGGCCCGACGGGAAGTACTCGCCGGCCGTCGCCGACGCGCACCACGTGTACCTGACGGGCTTCGGGCGCGAGTACGCGCTCGTCCGCTGACCTACCCGCGCAAAGAGTGGGGCGGCCGAAAGGGTATGCGGCAACCCGTTCGGCCGGCCCTAAGGAAAACGTTCGGGGCGGCCAAAAGGTCACGGGCAGAGCGCAAGTTTCACGCCGCTACGCGGGTCGACCAGACGGTGTCGGTCGCGGATCTCAATGCGGCGACTTCCGGGGCCGACACCGTCAGGCGGCTGCGCGGACTGCAGCGCCGCCTGGTCGCGGGCGGCGCCGCACGGGCGGCTCCGCGCGACGCCAGCCCGCGCCGGTTGTGCCCGATGTCGCGCCGCGCGCATTCCTCGAGAAGCGGTCGGCGCGCGCTCGGTCGAATCGATCGGGGCGCCGAGATTTGAACTCGGGACCTCTAGTCCCCCAGACTAGCGCGCTAACCAGGCTGCGCCACGCCCCGCGGCAGGTCGACACGGTACCAAGCGCGTTGGCGCGGCCCGCGAGGGGCAGCCACGTCGTCATTCCCGCCGCGTCTCAGGCGTAGTGTCTCGCGCGGTGGCGCACGTCGCACCGGCCGTGTCAGCACCGGGCGTCGAGAGGTCGACGACGTCGCTCCGCGTGAGCGTCGGGGTCGGTGCGGTGGCGGCCGCGGTCGAGGCGGCGGTCGTGCTGCCGTTCCTCGGCCGCTACGGCTGGGACCGCGACGAGCTCTACTTCCTCTCCGCCGCGCGGCGACCCGCACTCGGCTACGTCGACTTTCCCCCGGTCACGGCATGGATCGGCTGGCTGGTGCGCACGGTCTTCGGCAGCTCACTCGACGCGCTCCGGCTGACCTCGCTCGCAGCGATGCTCGCGGCGACGATCCTCGTCGCGCTGATGACGCGCGCGCTCGGCGGCGGCGCAGGCGCGCAACTCGGCGCGGCGCTGGTCTGGGCGACGAGTCCGTACGGACTCGCAGCGGCCAGCATCTTCCACCCCACGTGGTTCGACGTGCTCTGCTGGGTCGCGCTGCTCTCCACGTTGCTCGTCGCCTTCCTTCGCGCCCGGCCGCGGCTGTGGCTCGTCGCCGGCGCAGTCGCGGGAGCCGGGCTGGAGACGAAGTACACGATCGCGTTTCTGCTCGCCGCACTCCTGGCGGCGCTGCTCGCCACCGACGACAGGCGCATGCTCGCGACGCGCTGGCCGTGGCTCGGCCTCGCGATCGCGCTGCTGCTGCTCGCGCCGAACCTCGTCTGGGAGGCACGTCACGGCTGGCCGAGCGTGCACTTCGTCTCCAGCCAGAACGCGAAGACCGCGAGCGACACGCCGCCCACCACCTACGTCGCGCAGCAGCTGTTCCTCGGCGCAGGCCTCGTCGTAGCGGGGATCGGCGTCTTCGCGCTCTGGCGTCGGCCGAGGCTGCGGGCGCTCGCGCTCGTGCCTCCGCTCGTCACGCTCCTCTTCCTGCTCGAGCGCGGCCGCGCGTACTACCCGCTTCCGACCGACTCGATCGCGGTCGCGGCGGGCGCGGTGGCAATCGGCGCCCGGCTCCGCCGCGCGACGGTCGCGCGCCGCGTCGCGCTGCTCGTGCCGCTCCTCGCGCTGCACGCGGCGGTGCTCGTGTTCGCGCTTCCGACCGTCCTGCCCGTCCGCAGCACCGCCTCGATGGTGGGCTCGGGCGTTTGGAGGAACAGCTGGTACAAGGACGAGATCGGCTGGCCCGAGCTTGCCGACGAGACGGCGCGGGCGTGGAACGCCCTGCCCGCGCCGGACCGCCGCGACGGCGTCGTGCTCGCCCGCAACTACGGCGAGGCCTCCGCGCTCGAGTTTTACGGACCCTCGCGCGGGCTGCCGCACGTCCTCGGCGGCCACCTGAGCTGGCAGTACTGGCGGCCGCGGTCGCTGCCGCAGCGGTTCGCGCTGCTCGTCGGCTTCGCCGCGGCCGAGGTCGGCCGTCCGTGCGTCACCTCCCGCGCCGTCGCGACGATCGACAACCGCTGGCACCTCGACAACGAGGAGCGCGGACGCCGGATCGTCGCCTGCCGGCTGAAGGCGCCGCTGGGGGCGCTCTGGCGCCGCGACGTCGCGACGTCGAGCCTCTGACGCGCCTCGTCGGTCGCTCCCGGCGTGTCGTTCCGCTGCAAAGGCTCGGTGGGGCCCCTAACCCCCCAGTGGTCGCTTGCCGGGACCCCACCGGCCACCGAGTAAGACGCGCCGGGGCGGCGGAGGTTAGGCGCGGTGACGGCGGCCCGTCGTCAGGCGTTGAGCCGCCGGTAGAGGCGGTCGACCAGCTCGGGCTGCGACTCGAGCTTCTCCGTGATCACGCGGAGCCGGTACTCGCGGAAGTGCTCGGGGTCGACGTCGAGCGCGCTCGCCAGCGTCTCCACCACCTCGTTCGACGGGACGGGACGGTTGCCGTGCACGAGGTGGTTCAGGTAGCCGGCCGACAGCCCCGTCTTCGCGGCGAGGGCGCGATAGGTCACCCCCAGCTCGTTCATCAGCCGTTCGACCGCCGGGCCGAACGGCTCCACCGCATACCGGCGCCGCTTCGCCACGTCAGATCTCCTTGCCCAACTCGGCAACGCTCACACGTCGCTCGGCGCCCGTCGCGCGGTCGCGCACGTCGACCGCCCCGTCCTCCAGGCTCTTCCGACCGGCGGTGACCCTGGTCGGGATGCCGATCAGGTCGGCGTCCGCGAACTTCTCGCCCGGCCGCAGGTCGCGGTCGTCGAGCAGCACCTCGTAGCCCGCCTCGTTGAGTGCGCGCGCGGCCTGCTCTCCGATCTCCTCCGCGTCCTTCAGGACGACGACGTGGACGTCGTACGGCGCGATCGAGCGCGGCCAGACGATCCCGTTCTCGTCGTTGCGCTGCTCGACGACGGCCGCCATGACGCGGCCTAGTCCGATCCCGTAGCTGCCGCCGAGCAGCGGCTTCTCGGTGCCGTCCGCGTCGAGGAACGTCGCCTCGAGGCCGCGGCTGTACTTGTCGGCGAAGTAAAAGATGTGGCCGACCTCGATCGTCGTCTCGAAGGTGAGCGCGCCGCCGCACTCCGGACAGCGGTCGCCCTCGGCCGGCTCGCGCAGGTCCGCGAAGCGCGGCTGGTAGTCCCGTCCCGCCTGGACGCCGCGGAGGTGCCGGCCGTCGCGGTTTGCGCCTACCACGTACTGCCCATCGCGCAGCGTCTCGTCCGCGACCACCTCGCCGCCGAAGCCGACCGGCCCGAGCGAGCCTCCGGACGCGCCGAACGCCGCGCGGATCTCGTCGTCCGTGGAGGGACGCGAGCCGACCTTCAGCGTAGAGAGCAGCTTGGATTCCGACAGCCGGTCGTCGCCGCGGATCAACGCGAGGACGACGCGGCCGTCCTCGGTCGTCACGGGCATCGCCTTCGAGGTCGCTGCGAGGTCGACGCCGAGGAACTCGGCCAGCGCCTCGCACGTCGCGATACCCGGGGTCTCCACCTCTTCCGGCGCGTCGAGCGCCGGCGGCAGCGCGGCGGCGCGCGGGATTGCGCGGGCGACCTCGGCGTCCGCCGCGTAGTCGCCGCGCTCGCAGCGCACGAGCACGTTCTCGCCCGAGCCCGACGGCGCCAGGAAGTCGTACGTGAGCTCGCCGCCCATGATCCCGCTCTCGGCCTTCACCTCGTGCGCCTCGACGCCGCAGCGGTCGAAGATGCGGTGATACGCGACGCGGTTCTTCTCGAACGACGCGTATGCGCTCTCCTCGTCGCGGTCGAACGAGTACGCGTCCTTCATGACGAACTCGCGGACGCGCAGCAGCCCGGCGCGCGGGCGCGGCTCGTCGCGTTCCTTCGTCTGGAAGTGGTACCAGAGCTGCGGCAGCTCCTTGTACGACTGGATCTCGCGCGCGTGGAACGTGAACGTCTCCTCGTGCGTGAGCGGCAGGATGAACCGGCGCCCAGCGCGGTCGGTGACGTGGAAGATCTCGCCGATCCTTTCGCGGCCGGTCGCCTCCCAGAGCTCGATCGGCGTCAGCACCGGCGCGAGGAACTCCTGCGCGCCGATCGCGTCAATCTCCTCGCGGATGATCTGCTCGACCTTGCGGTGGACGCGCCAGCCGAGCGGCAGGAACGTCCAGAGGCCGGCCCCGACCTGGCGGATGTAGCCCGCGCGGACGAGCAGCTTGTGCGAGACCGCCTCGGCGTCGGCGGGCGCGTCCCGCAGGGTCGGCAAGAAAAGCTGTGAAGCCCGGGCGATCATCGTTGCCTCGGCAGGCTACTCGAGCGGGATCGCGGAGGCTTCGGCCATCGCGAGCGCGGCCGGCTTCGCCATCTTCAGCCGCTTCGGGCGGTACATGCCGTCGGCGATCCAGCGGTCGATCTCGTGGAACAGCTCGTCGACGAGGATGTCGCTCGAGACCTTCTTGAGCACGCGCCCGTGCGCGTAGATGAAGCCGACGTCGCGCCCGCCGGCGATGCCGAAGTCGGCGTCGCCGCTCTCGCCGGGCCCGTTGACGGCGCAGCCGAGCACCGCCACCTCGAAATGCTGGGGGTACGCGGCGAGTCGCGCCTCGACCTGCTCGGCGAGCCTGTGCACGCCGACGTTGTCGCGGCCGCACGACGGGCAGGCGATCATGACCGGGCCGCGCTCGCGCAGCCCCAGCGCCTTCAGGATCTCGTACGCCGTCTTCGGCTCCTCGACCGGGTCGGCGGAGAGCGAGACGCGGATCGTGTCGCCGATCCCCTCCGCGAGGAGCGTGCCGATCCCGACGGCGCTCTTGATCGAGCCGCTGAACGCCGTCCCCGCTTCCGTCACGCCGAGGTGCAGCGGGTACGGAACCTTCTCGGCCAGCTTGCGGTACGCCCGGATCATCGTCGGAACGTGGCTCGACTTCACGGAGATCTTGAAGTCGTAGTAGTCGAGCGACTCGAGCAGCCGCACCTCCTCGAGCGCGGCCTCGACGAGCGCCTCCGCCTGGTCTTCGTGCGCCAGCTGCTCCAGGTGCTTCGGCAGCGACCCGGAGTTGGCGCCGATCCGCATCGGGATCCCCTTGGCCTTCGCAGCTTGCACGACCGCCGCCACCTTGTCGGGCCCGCCGATGTTGCCCGGGTTGATGCGAACGGCGGCGACCCCCTGCTCGATCGCCTTGAGGGCGAGGCTGGCGTTGAAGTGGATGTCGGCGATGATCGGGACCGGCGAGAAGCGGACGATCTTCGACAGCGCCTCGGCGTCCTCCGTCTTCGGCACGGCGACGCGCACGACGTCGCAGCCGGCGCTCGCCAGCGCGGCGATCTGCGCGGTCGTGGCCGGCACGTCGTGCGTCTTGGTCGTCGTCATCGACTGCACGGCGACCGGGGCCCCGCCGCCGATGCGGACGCCGCCGACGTTGACGGAACGCTTGCTGGCCATGTGCTCCTACGGTAGCGGCGGCTACCTGGCGATCGCCGCCCGCAGCGCCTCCTTGACGGACGACATCGAGGCGAGCACCGCCGTCGGCTCGTAGCCGCAGTGCGCCATGCAGTTCGCGCAGCGCTCGTCGCGGCCGCGCCCGTACTGGCTCCAGTCCGTCGTCTCGACGAGCTCCCTGTACGTCTTCGTGTAGCCGTCGCCCATCAGGTAGCAGGGGCGCTGCCAGCCGAAGATCGAGTAGCTCGGGATCCCCCACGGCGTGCACTGGAAGTCGACCTTGCCCTCGAGGAAGTCGAGGAAGAGCGGCGTGTGGTTGAGCCGCCAGCGCTTCCGGCCGCCGTCGGCGAACGCCTCCCTGAACAGTGCGCGTGTCTTCGCCACGCCCGGGAAGTGCTCCTGGTCAGGCGCCTTCTCGTACGCGTACGCGGGCGAGATCTGGATGCCGTCGACCTCCAGCTCGTCGTTCAGGAAGTCGAGCACGTCGCGCACCGTCTTCGGCGTGTCCGTCGACAGGAAGGTCGTGTTCGTGTTGACGCGGAAGCCGCGCTCCTTCGCCTCTCGGATCGCCTCCACCGCCTTGTCGAAGATGCCCTCGCGCTCGACGAACTCGTCGTGGCGCTCGCGCAGGCCGTCGAGGTGCACGACCCAGGCGAAGTACGGCGACGGGCGGAAGTTGTCCATCTTCTTCTTCATCAGGATCGCGTTCGTGCAGAGGTAGACGAACTTCCTCCGCTTGACGAGCTCCTCCACGATCACGTGGATCTCCGGGTGCACGAGCGGCTCGCCCCCCGCGATCGAGACCATCGGCGCACCGCATTCCTCGATCGCCGCGACCGCGTCCTGGACCGGCATCCGCTTGCGCAGGATGTGGTCGGGATACTGGATCTTGCCGCAGAACGAGCAGGCGAGGTTGCACTGGAACAGCGGCTCGAGCTCGACGAGCAGCGGGAACTTCTCGCGGCGGCGCAGCTTGTTCCCGAGCAGGTAGCGCGCCATGACGACGTTCTGGCGGAACGGGATGCTCACGGTCTCGCGATCTCCTTCGGCAGTCGGAAGTGCAGATCCTCGGTCGTCGTCGTGCGTTCGTCCACCTCGACCGTACCGAGAGCGCCCAGGCTGGTGACGAGCCTCTGCACGACGTGCTCCGGCGCGGAGGCGCCGGCGGTGAGGCCGATCGTGCTCGCGCCGGCGAGCCACGCAGCGTCCACGTGCGTCTCGTCGTCGACGAGGTAGGCCGGCGTTCCCTCCCGCTCGACCACCTCGACCAGCCGCTTCGAGTTGGACGAGGTCGCCGAGCCCGCGACGAGGACGAGGTCGCACTCGCGCGCGATCGTGCGTGCGGCGTGCTGGCGGTTCGACGTCGCGTAGCAGATGTCGTCCGAGCGCGGCCCGCGCAGCGCGGGGAAGCGGCGGCGGAGCGCGTTCACGATCGCCGACGTCTCCTCGACCGCGAGCGTCGTCTGCGTCAGATAGGCGACGCGCTCGGGGTCGGGCGGCAGCACGTGCTCGGCGTCGACGAGGTCCTGCACGAGCTCCATCGAGCCCTCCGCCTCGCCCATCGTGCCCTCGACCTCCTCGTGCCCCTCGTGGCCGATGAAGAAGATCGTGCTGCCGTCGGCGGCGAAGCGGCGCGCCTCGGCGTGCACCTTGCCGACCAGCGGGCACATCGCGTCGATCACGTCGAGTCGGCGCCGCTCCGCGTCGCGGCGCACCGCAGGCGAGACACCGTGTGCGGAGAAGACGACGGTCGCGCCCGGCGGCACCTCGTCCAGCTCGTCGACGAAGATCGCGCCGCGCTGCTCGAGATCGCGGACGACGTGCTCGTTGTGGACGATCTGCTTGCGCACGTAGACGGGCGCGCCGCGCTGCTCGAGCGTCCGCTCGACGATCTTGATCGCCCAGTCGACGCCGGCGCAGAACGAGCGCGGCGCGGCGAGCACGATCTGCCGGTCGCCGAGCGCGCGCCCCCAGGCCGCGAGCGGCGCGTGGACGCGGTGCAGAACCCAGAGCGCGTGCGTGCCGGCGACGAGCGTCCGCGGGTCGCGCACGCTGCGCCCCGCCACGTCGACGACGACCCGCACGATCACGAGCGGCCGCCCGGCGGCAGCGTCGGCGAGCCAGCCGGATTCCATGTCGACGGCGATCACACCCTCCGCCGCCAGCGCTGCCCGCTCCCTCGGCCCCGCGATGTGGTCGACCGACGCGATCGGCCCGAGGTGGACGGTGAGGCCGGCCTCGCGCAGCGCCCGCACGAGGAACGCGCCGCCCGGCGTCGGTACGACGTTGCCGTCGGGGTCGCGCACCTCGCTCGCGACGACCACGTCGCCGGTGCGCAGCTCGGGCGCGGCCGCGCCGCAGACGCCGACGACGGCGACGCCCTCCGCCTCGACGGCCTGCGCGCGGGCAGCACCGATGCGCGCGCCCTCCCGCCCCATGCCGGTGCGAAGCACGACCCAGTCGGGCTCCCGCCCGATCGCGGCCGCCTCGGCGCGCAGCGCCGTCAGGACGAGCAGCGTCACCGCGCTCCTCCGCGCACGATCCGGCCGAGCGCCATCACAGGGAACACGTGCCGGTAGAGGTGGTAGTTGAGGTAGAAGTCGCCGGGGAAGCCGGTGCCGGTGTACTCGGGCTCGTCCCACGTCCCGTCCGGAAGCTGTGTCTCGACGAGGAACCGCACGGCGCGGTCGACGACCGGCCCCGTCTCGCCCGCCGCGTGCAGGGCGAGCAGCGCCCACGCCGTCTGCGACGCCGTCGAGGCGCCGCGCCCCCGCCAGCGCACGTCGCGGTACGAGCGCAGGTCCTCGCCGAAGCCGCCGTCGGGATTCTGCACCGAGGACAGCCAGCGGACGGCGCGTCGGACGCTCGGGTGGTCGCGCAGCCCTGCGGCGGCGAGCGCCGGCACGACCGCACCGACGCCGTAGACGTGGTTCGCGCCCCAGCGCCCGAACCACGACCCGTCGGACTCCTGCTCGCGGAGCAAGTACTCGATCCCGGCGCGCGCGGCCGGGGAGTGCGCGCGGCCTTCGTAGGCGAGGAGCTCGACCATGTGCGCCGTCACGTCGGCGCTCGGCGGGTCGGTGACGGCGCCGAAGTCGCAAAACGGGAGCAGCGCGCAGAGACGGCTCGTGTTGTCCGCGTCGAAGGCGCCCCAGCCGCCTCCCTTGCTCTGCATCCCGACCGCCCACCGCAGCGCGCGCTCGCAGACCTCGTCGGCATGGACGGCGCGACGCAGCGCGAGGACGACCACGGCGGTGTCGTCGACGTCCGGGTAGTTGTCGTTCGCGAACTCGAACGGGAACCCGCTCGGCTCGAGCTCGGGGCGGCGGACGGTCCAGTCGCCGCGGATTCGCACCTCACGGCCGGCGAGCCACCGCGCGGCCCGCTCCACTGCGTCGTCGCCGGTCGCGACGCCCGCGTCGAGCAGCGCGATCAGCGCGAGCGCCGTGTCCCAGACCGGCGACTGGCACGCTTCCAGGCGGCGGCCGTGCTCGTCGTCGACGGTGAAGCTGGCGAAGCCTTCGAAGGCCTTTCGCAGCACGGGCCCGTCGAGCTGGTGGCCGAGGATGCGCAGCGCGATCACCGACCACACCCACGGCGGCTGGATCCCGCCCCACGAGCCGTCCGCTTCCTGCCGCGCGAGGATCCACTGCTCGGCGCGGCGCAGCGCGCGCCGGCGGAGCGGCGCGAGCGGGCGTCGCTCGTAGCGGTGCAACGCGCGGTCGACGGCGTCGAAGGCACGCGCCACGGCGCCCTCGTCGCGGGACGGCGCGCGGTAGCCGCGCAGCTCCTCGATCCCGAACGGCACCGACGTCGACGGCTGCAGCGCGCAGCAGACGGACAGCGGGACGATCGTCTGCCGCGCCCAGCACGCGAACGAGTAGATGCTGAACGGCGCCCGCGACGGCAGGAGGACGAGCTCGGGCGGCAGCATCGGGACGTCGTCCCACGACCAGAGCCCGAGCAGCGCGAGCCACATCCTCGTGAACACGCGCGTCGCCTCCAGCCCCCCCGCCTCGCGGACGAACGCGGCCGCGGCGCGCATGTGCTCAGCCTCCGGATCGTCGCCGGCGATCCGCAACGCCACGTACGCCTCGACGGAGGTGGAGAGGTCGGCCGGCCCGCCGTAGAAGGTCGCCCACGACCCGTCCGAGCGCTGCTTCGACCGGATCCAGCGTGCGGTACGAGCGAGCTCGCCGCGGTCGGCGTTGCCGAGGAAGACGCGCATGAACACGTCCTCGGCCTCGATCGTCACGTTCGTCTCGAGCTCGCCCTTCCACCAGCCGTCGGGGTGCTGGTCGCGGATCAGCCAGTCGACGGCTCGCTCGAGCGCCTGCTCGGCGCCGGCTGCGCGGGCCTCGGAGAGGAGCTGCGTCACGCGGCCGCCCCCACGATCTCGCCGACGTGCGCCGCGAGCGCGGCGCGTGCGGCGGCGTTGCCGCTGCGCACGGCGCTCTCCATCGTCGCGGGCCAGCCGGTGTCCGTCCAGGCGCCGGCGAGGAAGACGTTCTCGAACGCGGTCTCCGGGCCCGGCCGCAGCCGCCGCGTGCCGGGCCGGCCCGCGAACGTGGCCTGCGGCTCGTGCGTCGCGTGGAAGCGCAGCACCTCCGCGTCCGCGGCCGCCGGCAGCAGCCGCTCGAGCTCCGGCAAGAACCGCGTCCGCAGCTCGGCGACCGGCAGCTTCTGCGCCTCGTGCGCCGCGGACAGCGAGACCGTCACGAGCTGTCCGGTCGCGACGCCGGCCGCGGCTGTGCGGTCGAACAGGTACTGCAGCGGCGAGTCGACCACGGCCGCGACCGGCACCGGCAGGACGCGGCGGTCGTAGTGGACGTGGAGGTTGACGATCGGGCTCGCGCTGAGCGCGGCGTAGGACGGCAGCCCGGGAACGAGCGCCTCGACGGCGGTGTGCGGAACCGCGACGATCGCAGCGTCGAACCGCTCCCGGACACCGTCGACCTCGACGACAGGCCCCGGATCGACGCGCCGTACGCGGCAGCCCGTCTCCACGCGGGCGCCGGCGGCGGCGAGCGCGGCCGCAGCCGGCTCCCCGTGCAGGCGCGCGAGCGGCGCGGCGGGGACGGCGAGGTCTGCCGCGTCGCGCGCGTCCAGCAGCCCCGTGCGGAACACCTTCGCCGCGAGCGCGAGCGACGCCTCGTCGGCGTGGAGGTTGATCGTCGGCAGGCAGATCAGGTCCCAGAGCGCCTCGACCGCCCGCCGCGACTGGCCGTGCTCGCGCAGCCACCCGCCGAACGTCCGTGCGTCGAGCGCCGGGTCGTCCGGGTCGAGTGCGCGCAGCGCGAGCGCCGCGCGCACGGCGCCGAGGCGGTCGCGCAGCGACAGCGGCGCGTAGGAGAGCAGCGTCCGCGCCAGGTGCAGCGGCGCCGGCAGGTCGTCGCGCGCGAGCTCGGTCGCCGGCTTCCCGGGCCGCAGAACGGGGATGCGCAGCCGCGGCTGGACGTCGAGCAGCCGCTCGCTGCCGATCCGGCGCAGGAACGCGAGGTAGTCGGTGCAGCAGCGGAGCGCGACGTGCTGGCCGTTGTCCAGCACGAGCCCGTCGCGCTCGAACGAGAACGTCGCACCGCCGAGCCGCCGCCGCGCCTCGAACAGCGTGACGTCGGCGCCGCCGTCGGCGCAGGCGAGCGCCGCCGCGAGCCCGGCGAGGCCGCCGCCGACGACGGCGATCCTCACACCGCCCCCCGCACGAGGCTCTCCGCGAGGACGGCCGTCTTCTCCCACGGTCGCAGCGTCGGCCGCCGCTCGAGCGGCAGCGTCGGCCGCGCGGCGATCCGGCGCAGCAGCCGCCCGTAGCCGCCGGCGAGCGCCGACACGCACGCGACGCCGCGCCGGTCGAGCAGCGCGAGGAGCTGCAGCCCCCGCTCGAGGAACCCGAGACCGCGCTGCGCCTCGAACGCGAGCAGCAGCTCGGCGGGTCCGGCGATGCCGGCGTCCGTGTAGCTGCAGCCGAAGCGCTCGAGGTCCTCGCGCGGCAGGTAGCGGCGGCCGTTCGCCAGATCGTCGCGCAGGTCGCGCAGGATGTTGCCGATCTGCAGCGCGACGCCGAGGTCGTCGCCGAGCGCGGATGCGCGCGCCCGGTCGGACGGCTCGAGCACGCCGACGGTCAGGCGGCCGATCGACCCGGCGACGCGGCGGCAGTAGAGCTCGAGCTCGGCGAACGTCGCGTAGTCGACGCCGCGCACGTCCGACTCGGCGCCGTCGATCAGGTCGTGGAACGCCTGGAGCGGGACCGGGTGGCGCCGGACGACGTCGGCGACCGCGACGAGCACCGGGTCACGCGCCCGCTCCAGCGCGCCGAGCTCCCCCCGCAGCTCGCGCAGCCGGCGCAGCTTCGTGTCGGCATCGCCGGGCCCGTCGGCGATGTCGTCGATGCGGCGCGCGAGCGCGTAGATCGCGAACATCGCCTCGCGGCGCCGCGGCGGCAGCAGCAGCATCCCCGTGTAGAAGCTCGAGCCGGCGGCGCGCGCGAGCCCGCGGCAGTGGTCGTGGGCGGCGGCGACGGTCATCTGCCCCTCGCGCAGGTCGCGAGCGCGGCGCGCGCGATCGCGGCGCGCGGCGCTCTCGGCGCGCGCGGCAGCACCTGGTAGCCCGCCCGCCGCAGGGTGTCGAGGGCGGCGCGGCCGCCGCCCACGTAGCCGGCGACGGCGAGCCGCGCACGCCCGCCGAGCGTCCCGACGAGGCGGGCGCCGTCGTCGAGCAGCTTGCGCGCGCGCTCGCACTCGTACGCCAGCAGCGCCCGCAGCTCGTACGAGGCGCCGCCCGCACGGAGCTCCGCGTCCTCGACGCCGAACAGCCGCCGGTCCTCCGCCGGCAGGTAGACGCGGCCGCGCGCGGCGTCCTCCCCCACGTCCTGCCAGTGCTCGACGAGCTGGAGGGCGGTGCAGACCAGGTCGGACAGCGCGACCCGCTCCGGCGTCGCGGCGCCGAACACGTGCAGGACGAGCTCCCCGACGGGATCGGCGGAGAGGTGGCAGTAGCCGACGAGCTGGTCGAACGTCTCGTACCCGGTCCCGGTCTGGTCGACGCGGTTCGCCTCGATCAGCCGCGCGAACGGGTCGCGCGGGAGGCGAAGCGCCCGGATCGTCGCCGCGAGCGTCCGCATGAGCGGATGCTCGGGGTCGCCGGCGAAGGCGCGGTCGAGGTCGCCCTCGAGCCACTCCAGCGCGGCGAGGCGGTCGCCGTGAAGCTCGTCGCCGAGGTCGTCGACGAGCCGTGCGAAGCCGTAGATCGCGTCCAGGTGCGCCCGCGCCGCCCGCCCGACGAACGCGGGCGCGACGGTGAAGTTCTCGCCGCCGCTCTTCCGGAGCAGCGAGTCGATATCCGGCGCCGCGGCGAGCGGTGCCGTCATTGCGGTCGCGCCTGCCGCCTCCATTCAGTCACCGATCACCTGGATGAAGACCTTCCGCGGCCTGGACGAGTCCAGCTCGCAGAGGAAGATGCGCTGCCAGCGCCCGAGCATCAGGTTCCCGTCGATCACCGGCACCGCCTGCGACGACGAGGCGAGGATCCCCGCCAGGCAGTGCGCGTGGCCGTTGGCGGGCTCCGGGCCGCCCGGGTCGAGCCCCTCCGTCCGGATCTCGAGGTCGTCGTGGCGGTAGTACTTGCCCTCGCACGGGGCGAGCTCCGCGAGCAAGTCGGCGAAGTCCTGCTCGAAGCCCCTCTCCTTCTCGTTGATGACGATCGCGCACGTCGTATGCGGCGAGTAGACAAGCGCCATCCCGTTCGTTACCTCGGCGCGGTCGACGACGGATCGCACGTCCTCCGTGAGGTCGAGCAGCTGCGAGCCGCGCGACGTCACGAAGTCATGGTTCTCGAAGCGATGCTTCACGCCCCCAAGCCTCCCATCTGGTTCGTCCGTCACGCAACAATGTATCGGCCCACGATATGTCAGGGCGTCAAACGAGATGCGGTACCGCCCTGCCGGCGAAGGAAACCACCGAGCGGGCGATGCGCCGCGCCCGCCGAACCGAGTCTTCGAGGGCCTCGGCGAACCAGTCGACGTCGTCGGGGCCGATGACGAGCGGCGGCAGCCCCTTGAGCACGTTCAGGTCGTGACCGGCCACCTGGCTGAGGACGTGGTGGCGCCGGAAGAGCGGCCCGATCACGAATTGCGCGAACAGCCCGGGCTGGCGGCGCTCGACCAGCCGCCAGACGCGGCTGCCGCCGCGCGGCTCGTCGAACTCGACCGCCCACATCAACCCCAGGCCGCGCACCTCCCGCACGACGTCGTAGCGCTCGGCGAGCGGCCGCGTCCGGTCGAGCAGCAGCTCACCGAGCTCCGCGGCGCGCGCGACCAGCCCGCGCGTTTCGAGTTCGTGGATCGTCGCGAGCCCGGCCGCCATCGCGAGGTCGCCGGGCGCGAAGGTGGAGCCGTGCGAGGTCGCGTGCTCGAGCGAGTCGAACACCGCCTCGTGCACGGAGCGGCGCAGGAGCAACGCGCCGACGGGGACGAAGCCGCCGGAGAGGGACTTCGCGACGGTCAGCAGGTCCGGCTCGAGCCGCCAGTGCTCGCACGCGAACATCCGCCCCGTCCGCCCGAACCCGGTCTGCACCTCGTCGACGCAGAAGAGGGTGCCGTAGCGGCGGCAGAGCTCCTGCGCGTGCCAGAGGTAGTCGCCGTCGTGGAAGCAGACGCCCTTCCCCTGCACCGGCTCGACGACGAAGAGCGCGACGTCCTCGTGGGCGAGCTCGCGCTCGAGCGCGTCGAGGTCGTTCCGCGGCACGTGCGTCACGTGCGGAAGCAGCGGCTCGAAGCGCGCCCGTTCGGCGGGCGTCCCGTTGAGCGCGAGCGAGGCGAGCGTGAGCCCGTGGAACGCGTTCTCGAGGGCGAGCACGCGCGGCCGCCTCGTCGCCGCGCGGCCCAGCTTGACCGCGGCCTCAACCGCCTCGGTGCCGCTGTTGACGAAGAGGACGCGGTCGGTGCTCGCGGGCGCGATGCGCACCAGCTCCTCGGCGAGCAGCCCCGGCAGGTCGGAGAGGCCGAGCTGCGGCAGGCTCGGCGTCTGCGCGTCGAGCACCTGCTTCAGCGCCGCGACCACCGTCGGGTTGTTGCGGCCGACGTTGAACATGCCGAACCCGCCGAGCCAGTCCAGGAAGCGGGTCCCGTTTGCGTCGTAAAGGTACGCCCCTTGGGCGCGCGCCCACTTCCGGTCGAAGCCGATCACCTCCAGCATCTGCACGAAGCGCGGGTTGGAGTGGCGCGCGTAGAGCTCGGCGCCGCTGCCGGCGCGTTCGTCGAGGAGTCGCTCGAGGTCGAACGTCACGGCGCTCAATCCTGCACGAACGCCTCGTGCCGGGGTCAGCCGCCGAGGCGGCGGATGTCGTTCGTGAGCCCGATGTACATCACGATCAGAAGCAGCGCGAGGCCCGCGACCGAGTAGCGGATGTAGACGCCCTGGCCGAACGTCCGCCCCCGCACCTTCTCGATCAGCGCCATCACGATGTGCCCGCCGTCCAGCGGCAGCAACGGCAGCAGGTTCATCACTCCGAGCGCGAGGCTGATGTACGCGAACGCGGTGAGGAAGCTCAGCAGCCCCTGCCTCCACGCGGCGGCCGACTCCTGCACGATGCCGACCGTGCTCGAGACCTGGTTGCGGTCGCGACCCTGGACGAGGTGGCCGATCGCGGCGGCGGTGCCGGCGACGACGTTCCACGTGGCGCGCGTCCCGTCCCCGACGGCCGCGCCGAGCGACTCACCGGGTCCCTGCACGGCGCCGATCTGGATCCCGATCCGGTAGTAGCCGCCCTCGAGCTTCGCCCGCACCGGGCCGATCCGGCGCACGGCACCGTCCCGCCGCACGACGAGCGTGAACGGGCGGCCGCGCGTCGAGCGGATCGTCCGCGCGAGGTCGTCGCCGGTCACGGGCCTGCCGGCAACCCGGAGGACGACGTCTCCCGTGTGCAGGCCGGCGCTCGCCGCCGGCGACCCCGGCACGACGCCCGCGACCCGCCGCGTCGTGTGCACCGTCGCGACGAGGAAGAGCGAGACGAAGAGGACGAGAGCGAAGGCGATGTTGATCGCCGGTCCGGCGCCGATCGCGACCAGGCGCCGCCACGTGTGGTGGCGCCAGTACGCGTCGGCCGCGAGCGCGCCGTCGAGCTCCTGCCAGGCCCGCCGGCCGCCGAGCTCCGGCTGCAGCGCCCGCAGCACCGCGCGCGCCGTCTCCTCGTCGCCGGCCTCGAGCGCGCGGTCGAGCCGAGCGAGCTCGACCTGGTGCCGCCGCGCCTCGTCCTCCGGGAGCTGCCGCGTCAGGTCGCCCGGCGACGGGCGGCTCATCCCGGGGATCTTCACGTAGCCGCCGAGCGGGACCGAGCCGATTCCGTACTCGACCCCGTTCCGGACGCGGCGGACGATCGGCGGCCCGAAGCCGAGGTAGAACTTGCGCGGCGTCATCCCGACCGCGCGCGCCGCGAAGAAGTGGCCCGCCTCGTGGATCAGGACGAGGAGCGCGAGCCCGACGATCGCCGCGATCAGGCCCACGTGCGCTCCTGGCCCACGGCCGCGTTCCCGTCTGTCCCGCGGAGACCGACGCGTTCGAGCGCCACCGCGGCGCGGGCTGCCCGGTCGGCCTCGTACAGCTCGTCGAGGTCCCGCGCGGGGGCGCCGTCGACGCGGGCGAGCGCGTCCTCGACCAGCGACGCGATGTCCAGGAAGCCGATCCGCCCGTCGAGGAACGCCGCGACGGCGACCTCGTTCGCGGCGTTGAACGCGCAGGGGAACGTGCCGCCTCGCTCCCCCGCCTCGCGCGCGAGCGCGAGCAACCGGAAGGTCGCCGTGTCGGGCTCGTGGAACTCGAGCGCCAAGCCGGCCAGCTCGAGCCGCGGGACCGGCGTCGCCGCGCGCGCGGGGTACGTGAGCGCGTACGAGATCGGCACGCGCATGTCGGGATGACCGAGGTGCGCGATCGACGCGCCGTCGCGGAACCGGACGAGGCCGTGGACAATCGACGACGGGTGCACGACGACGTCGATGCGGTCGTACGGGACGCCGAACAGGAAGTGCGCCTCGATCAGCTCGAGCCCCTTGTTGGCGAGCGTGGCCGAGTCGATCGTGATCTTCGCGCCCATGTTCCAGGTCGGATGCGCGAGCGCCTGGTCCGGAGTGACGTCTGCGAGCCCCTCGCGCGTGCGGCCGCGGAACGGGCCGCCGCTCGCGGTCAGCACCAGGCTCTCCGGCTCGCCGAGCTGCGCACACTGGAAGAGCGCGGAGTGCTCGCTGTCGACGGGGATCAGCAGCCCGCCGCCGCGCGCGTGCGCGGCGACCGCCAGCTCCCCCGCCGCGACGAGGCTCTCCTTGTTCGCGAGCGCGAGCGTGACGCCGCGCTCGAGCGCCCACATCGTCGCGGGCAGGCCCGCGAAGCCGAGGGTCGCATTGAGGACGACGTCGGGCGCGGCGCGCTCGAGCAGCTCCGTCGGGTCGCCGCCGACCTGCGTCAGCGGTGCGAGCCCGTCGATCGGCGTCGACCCGGAGGTCGCCGCGACGAGCTCGAGCTCGGGGTTCGCGGCCACGACGTCGAGCGTCTGCCGCCCGATCGAGCCGGTGGCGCCGAGCAGCGCGACGCGCGTCATGGGCGACAGTGTGCCGGTCCGCTCGCTTCGGCCCTCGGGCGCGTCAAGTGGAGCAGTCAACTGCCGGACGAGTGATTGCGTGAAGCGGCAGAGCCGGAGGATGATGCGGTCGCGGCAGACGGGCGGGGCTCGATGCGGCGGGGCCCCGTTCGTCTTTCTCTCTCTCGCGGCGATGACCCACCTCCACCCCCTCCACCTGTCCGTCGGCACCTTCCTCTGCCTCGAGCTCGTGGGGGCCGCGGCGCTCGCCTTCTGGGTCGTCGCGCGCTTCCCGCGGCTCGGCCCGACGTCCCTGCGCGCGGCGGTCGCGGTGTCGGCGGCCGCGACGCTCCTGATGCGCCTCGTCCCGCTGGCGGCCCGCACGGTGGCGCACGTCCCGAACGGCGGTTACGTGGCGCTGCTCGGCTGCGTCCTGCCGGCGACCGTCGCGACCTTCCTCGCAGCGGCCTGGCTGCTCAGGCAGCTCGCGAACGCGAGCGGCTCGCGCGCCTGCTGAGCGACCCTCAGCGCGCGAAGGCGAGGATCGTGAAGAACGCGGCCGGCGCCGCGAACAGGAACGCGTCGAGCCGGTCGAGCATCCCTCCGTGGCCCGCCAGCAGACGGCCGCTGTCCTTGACGCCGGCGTCGCGCTTGAGCAGCGACTCGTAGAGGTCGCCGAGCGGCGCCGCCACCGCGAGCACCGCGCCGAGCACGAGCGACTGCGGGATCGTGAGGAAGTGCTGCTTGTAGAGCGCGATGAAGGCGACGAAGACGGTCGCCGCCGTCCCGAACGCGAAGCCCTCCCACGTCTTCCCCGGCGACGTGGTGGGCGCCATCTTGTGCCGCCCGAACACGCGGCCGCCGGCGTAGGCGAGCGTGTCGCCCGCCCACACGGCGAGCAGGACGGTGAAGAGCGCGAGGCGGCCGTGCTGCGGCAGTGCGCGCAGCAGCAGCAGGAAGCCGAGGCCGCCGGCGATCCAGAAGGTGCCGGCGACGGTGCCGCTGATCGCGATCGTCGCCGCCTGGCGTGTCTCCGACACCGCCTTCAGCACGAACGCGACGACGAACGACGTCAGCGCCCCGCCGAGCATCCAGCCGATGCCGCCGGCCTGCGCGCCCGCGAGGGCCAGCCCGCCGCCGACGTAGCCGGCCGGCGCGAGCGGCGCGAGCGGCCGCGCCATCAGCCAGTACTCGTGCAGCGAGACGGCGGCCGCGAACGCCACGAGCGCGAACAGCCACCAGCCGCCGTAGTACGCGCCCGCGAGCACCACCGGCAGCAACGCGACGGCGATGACGATGCGGGAGACCGCGTTTGTCATCGGCCGCCGAATCTTCGACGGCGCTTGGCGTATTCCGCCAGCGCTGCGCGCAGGTGGCGCGCGTCGAAGTCCGGCCAGAGCACGTCGACGAAGACGAGCTCCGTGTAGGCGAGCTGCCAGAGCAGGAAGTTCGAGACGCGCAGCTCGCCGCTGGTGCGGATCAGCAGGTCGGGGTCGGGCATGTCGGGCGCGTAGAGGTGGGCGGCGAACACGTTCTCGTCGATGTCGTCCGCGTCGATCTCGCTCTCGACGATGCGGCGCGTCGCCTCGACGAGCTCGGCGCGCCCGCCGTAGTCGATCGCGACCCACAGGTTGATGCGCGTGTTGAGCGCCGTGCGGTCCTCCATCGCGGCCATCCGCTGCTGCAGCTCCTCCGGCGTGCGGTCGCGCCGCCCGATGAAGCGCACGCGGACGCCCTCCTCGACGAGGTCGGGCAGCTCGCGCTCGATCGTCTCGGCGAAAATCTCCATCAGCGCCTCGACCTCGTCCTGCGGCCGCGACCAGTTCTCCGTCGAGAACGCGAAGATCGAGAGGTCGTGGACGCCGACGTCGATCGCCGCCTCCACGACCCGCCGCACCGTACGCGCGCCCGCGCGGTGGCCGGCGGCGGGCGGCAGCCCGCGCTTCGAGGCCCAGCGGCCGTTGCCGTCGAGGATGATCGCGACGGAGCCCGCGACCTCCGGCAGGTCGGGCTCGACGACGGGCCGGACGCGGGTGAGCGTGCGGAAGCGGGAGAAGACGCGCAATCAGACCTCCATGATCTCCGCTTCCTTGCGCTTCAGCAGCTCGTCGATCCGGGCGACGTGGTCGTCGGTGAGCTTCTGCACGCGCTGCTCCGCCGCCCGCTCCTCGTCGTCGCCGACGTCGCCGTTGCGGACGAGCTCCTCCAGGTGCTTGATCGCGTCGCGGCGGACGTTGCGGACCGCGACCCGCCCCTCCTCCGCCATCGCGCGCACGACCTTGACCAGCTCCTTGCGCCGCTCCTCGGTCAGCTGCGGGATCGGCAGGCGGATCAGCTTGCCGTCATTCGACGGCGTCAGCCCGAGGTCCGACTCCTGGATCGTCTTCTCGATCTGCTTGATCGACGACGGGTCGAACGGCTGGATCGTCAGCATCCGCGGCTCCGGCGCGTTGATCGTCGCGAGGTTCTTGAGCGGCGTCGGCGTGCCGTAGTAGTCGACGGTGATGCGGTCGAGCAGCGCCGGCGTCGCGCGGCCGGTGCGCACCGAGTTGAAGTGCTCGTGCGTCGCGTCGACGGACTTGTCCATCCGCTGCTGCGCGTCGCCGAGGAAGTCCTCGATCAAGCTGCGCCTCCTCCGTTCGTAGTGACGATCGTCCCGATCCGCTCGCCGCGCGCGACCTTCCCGATGTTGCCCGGGACCAGCTCGAACACGTGAATGGGCAGGTCGTTGTCCATGCAGAGCGAGAGCGCGGTGGTGTCCATCACCTTCAGCCCGCGCTCGATCGCCTGCAGGTGGCTCAGCTCCGGGATCAGCCGCGCGTCTGGGTCGCTGCGCGGGTCGCCGTCGAGGACGCCCTCGACCCCATTCTTCGCCATCAGGATCGCCTCGGCGCCGATCTCGAGCGCGCGCAGCGCCGCCGCCGTGTCCGTGGTGAAGAACGGGTTGCCGGTCCCGGCGGCGAAGATGACGATGCGGCCCTTCTCGAGGTGCCGGACCGCGCGCCGGCGGATGTAGGGCTCGGCCACCTCCTGCACCTCGATCGCCGACAGCACGCGCGTGTCCGCGCCGTTGCGCTCGAGCGCCTCCTGGACGGCGAGCGAGTTGAGGACGGTCGCGAGCATGCCCATATAGTCGCCCGTCGCGCGGTCCATCCCGCGCGCCGCGGCCGCCATGCCGCGGTAGACGTTCCCGCCGCCGATCACGAGCGCGACCTCGAGCCCGCCGCCCGCGTGCACCTCGACGAGCTCGCGCGCCATCGCGTCGACCGTCGCGGCGTCGATGCCGTACTCCGAGGGGCCCATCAGGGCCTCGCCGGACAGCTTCAGCAGGACGCGACGGAACGCCACCGCCGGTCAGGCGACCGCGTACCAGGCGTAGTCGACCAGCTCGATACCGCGCTCGTTCAGGTACTGCGCGACGCTCCCGGTCGACTCGTCGGGGCGGTACCACGTCTGCTCCATCAGCACCGACTCGCCGTAGAACTTCTTGTTCAGCTGGCCCTCGACGATCTTCTCGCGGACGTTCTCGGGCTTCGACCGCACCTCGTCCGAGTTCGCGAGGATCTCGCGCTCCGCCTCGACGAGCTCGGCCGGCACCTCGTCGCGCGTGCGGTACGTCGGGCGCGCGTAGGTGAGGTGCAGCGCGAGGCTGCGCGCCGCCTCCGGCTCGCCGCCCCTCGTCAGCACGACCGCGCCGACCTTGTTCGCCGGCGCGTGCACGTAGAAGTGCAGCTGCTCGCCGTCGCCCGCCTGGAGGCGCTTCGCGCCGACGACCTGGATGTTCTCGCCCAGCCGCCCCGCGAGCTCCACGCGCTCGGCCTCGAGCTGCGCGGGGTCGCCGCCCTCGAAAACGGTCCGCAGCACCTTCTCGCCGTAGGCAAGGAAGTCGTCGTTGTTCGAGACCGGCTCGGTCTCGCAGGCGACGGCGACGATCGCGCCGACCTCGTCGCGCACCATCACGCCGACCTTGCCCTCGGTCGTCTCGCGGCCCGCGCGCTTCGCCGCCTGCGCCATGCCGCGCTCGCGCAGAAGCTTGACCGCCTCGTCGAAGTCGCCGTCCGTCTCCTGCAGCGCGCGCTTGCAGTCCATCATCCCTGCGCTGGTCCTGTCGCGCAGCTCCTTGACCATCGCAGCGGTGATGTCGGTCACGCGTTGCCCTCCTCGGCGGTCGAAACGGTCTCTTCGGCGGTCGTCTCCCCGGGCGCGGTCTTCTCGTACTCCGGCGCCTCGGCGATCTCCTCGGCGGTCGGCGTGGGCTCCTCGGCCGCGGCGGGCTCGCCGTTCTGCGCCGCCGCGCGACGCAGCTCCCCTTCGCTCACGCGCTGCCGGCCCGACTCGATCGCGTCGGCGATCGCCTTCACGACCACCGAGCACGACCTGATCGCGTCGTCGTTGCCGGGGATGACGTAGTCGGCCTCGTCCGGGTCGCAGTTCGTGTCGACGAGCGCGATCACCGGCAGCCCGAGCCGGTGCGCCTCGCGCACCGCGAGCTGCTCCTTGCGCAGGTCGACGATGAAGACCGCCTCCGGCTGGCGCCGCATGTCGGCGACGCCGCCCAGATTCGCCTCGAGCTTCTCGAGCTCCGCCTCCATCGAGATGCGCTCCTTCGCCGGCAGCAGGTCGAGCTGTGCCTCCTGCTTCAGCGCGCGCAGCTCGTGGAGCCGCTGGATGCGATCCGAGATCGTGCGCCAGTTCGTCAGCAGCCCGCCGAGCCAGCGGTGGTTGACGTACGGCATCCCCACGCGTGTCGCCTCGTTCCTGACGGCGTCCTGCGCCTGCTTCTTCGTGCCGACGAACAGGATCGAGCCGTTCCGCTCGCTGATCGCCTTCGCGAAGTTGTACGCCTGGTCGAGCAGCTCCTGCGTCTGCTGCAGGTCGATGATGTAGATCCCGCCGCGCTCGCTGAAGATGAACCGCTTCATCTTCGGGTTCCAGCGGCGGGTCTGGTGACCGAAGTGCACTCCGGCCTCCAGCAGCTCCTTCATGGAGACGACGGGCATGGCCGCCCCTTTCTCGTGGTTGTTGGCGGTACAGCCGGCGGCCGTCGGCGGAAGCCGGCGCGAATCGCCGGCCACCGTCCGCCTCGGGACCCCGCCGGGTCGAGGGACATCGGACGCGGGGATGGTAGCCGGGCGCGCGCCGCGACGGCGCCCGCGTGTGAGCCCTCAGTCGAGCCGCGCCAGGAACGCCGCCAGGTCCGGCGGGAGCTCCGACGTCGCCTCCACGCGCTCCGCGCGGAGCGGGTGCGGGAACGCGAGCCGCGCCGCGTGCAGGAACTGCCGCGCGAGGCCCGGCTCCGGGACGCCGTATACGTGGTCGCCCGCAACCGGCAGGTCGATCGCCCGCAGGTGGACGCGGATCTGGTGCATGCGCCCGGTCTCGAGCGTGACGCGGAGCAGCGCGTGCTCCGGCCACTGCCGCACCACCTCGAAGTGCGTAACCGCGTCGCGCGGGTTGTCGGTCTCGAGGGAGATCCGCGTCGGGTCGGAGCGGTCGCGCCCGATCGCCGCTTCGATCCGGCCGCGGCGCGAGCGCGGCCGGCCGCGCACGAGCGCGAGATAGGTGCGCTCGAACGCGCGCTCGCGCACGAGTTGTGCAAGCCGCTCGTAGGCGACGTCGGTGCGTGCGAGCGCGAGCAGCCCCGAGGTGTCGCGGTCGAGGCGGTGCACCACGCCGGGCCGCTCCGGATCGCCGCCCGCGACGCGGCCGCGCAGCGCGTCGACGAGCGTGTCGCCCGCGTGCCCGTGCCCGGCGTGGACGACGAGGCCGGGGGGCTTGTCGACCACGAGCACGTGCTCGTCCTCGTACGCGACGCGCGGCGCCGCCGGCGGCGGCACCCGGACGGCGGCCGTCTGCTCGGGCAGCGTCACCTCCTCGCCGCCCGCGAGGCGGTAGCTCTTCGGCCGCACGACGTCGTCGACGAGCGCGCCGGCGTCGATCGCGCGCTCCGCCGCCGCCCGCGACCCGAGGTGCGTCGCGAGGAAGCGGTCGAGCCGCTCTCCGGCGGCTTCGGGCGGGACCTTCACGTCACGCGCCGGAGCGCGTCCGCAGGCGAAGCAGCGGCCGCTTCGTCAAGCGTCACGAGCGCGTCAGCGCGCGGCGACGTCGAGCGTCCGCCGCGGCGGCTTCGGCGCCCGGTCGGCGGCGAAGAGCGCCGCGAGCAGGATCGCGACGCCGATGACGATGAAGCTGTCGGCGAGGTTGAACGCGGGCCAGTACTTGAAGTCGATGAAGTCGGTCACGTGATGCAGCCGGATCCGGTCGACGAGGTTCGAGAGGCTGCCGCCGATCAGCAGGCCGAGCGCGGCCGGCAGTACCGGATGGCGCGCGCCCGAGCGCGCGAAGTAGACGACCATCCACACGACCGCCGCGGCCGTGACGGCCGTCACCACCGCGGTCGCCTGCGCGAACAGCCCGAACGCGATGCCGGAGTTCTGCACGTGGTGGATCGACAGCGGCCCGACGACGTGCACCGACTGGTCGAGCGCCAGCTGCGTCACCACGATGTGCTTCGTCACCTGGTCGGCGAGGACGGCCGCGAGGGCGACGGCGACGAGCCCGGCCCACTGCCACGGGCCGGCGGCGAGCGAGCGCTCGACGACCGACACCGGCGCGAGGCCGTTCGTCGACGATCCGATCCGGACTTCCGGGCGCGGGCTGCCGTTCATGCCTGGCGCTTGCGCTGGTCGTCGATGCAGAAGCGCGCCCACGGCAGCGCCTCGAGCCGCTCCGGCGCGATCGGCTTCCCGCACGCCTCGCAGGTGCCGTAGCTGCCGTCGTCGATCCGCTTCAGCGCCGCGTCGATCTCGGCCAGCGTCTGCTGGGCGCCCTCCTCCAGCCCCTCGTCGAGCTCGCGGTCGTAGGTGGCGCTGGCGGTGTCGCCGAGGTGGTTGTCGACGCCGCCGTCGTTGATCTCGCCGAGCTCGTCGGAGAGGCTGCCCGGGTTCTCCTCGCGCAGGTAGTCGACGGCATGCGTCAACCGGGCGCGCTCCTCCTCCAGCCGCTGCCGAAAACGGTCGGTGTCGATTGCGCTCACTCCGGTTCCTTTCCCGCGCCGCTCGCCGCTGCGAGCCGCTCGATCTCGTCGGGGTCGCTGCCGCCCAGCGCGACGTTGTTGTCCGGCGCGCCGTGGCCGGAAACGACACCCCGCAGGAGCAGCCGCGCGCTCACCGCGCCAGGGTAGCTCGCGCGACCGACCCTTACACATAGGTACTCATGCGCCTGCACATGAGTACCTATACGCATCAGCCCCAGGCGAAGTCGCGCGCCGGGTGCTCGCCGCCGTCCTCGTCCTCGTGTCGGATCTCCTCTTCGGCGCCCGGCGGGAGCGCCGCGATCGCCTCGAACTCACGTGTGTCCTCGCGGCGTGGCCAGGGGTGTAACGGCGTGGGCTCGGCGCCTTCGGAGGCCTCGCCGTCGGCGCCGTGTGCGTGCACCTCCTCGACCATCCCGAGCGCCGACCGCAGCAGCACCTCGACGCGCCGCGCCTCGACGAACAGCCGCTCACGCTCGCTCTGCGCGGTGCGGACGATCGACCGCGCCTCCTGGTGCGCCTCCGCGACGATCAGCTCCGCCTCCCGCTTCGCGGCCTCCTTCGCGTCGGCCGCGGCCCGCTCGGCCGAGACGAGCGTCGACGCGAGCAGCGCCTCGCGCTGCTTGACGTCCGCGAGCACCTTCTCGAGGTCCTCGAGCCTGTCGGCGAGCTCGCCGCGCTCGCGCCAGACCTCCTCGAAGCTGTCGGCCACCTCCTCGAGCACCTTGTCGGTCTCGTCGCGCTTGTAGCCGAAGAGCGCACGCCCGAGCCGGACGTGTCTCAGTTCGACGGGTGAGTAGCGCATCGCCTCTCCTCCTTACAGCCGGTCCACGATCACGTGGACGATCCGGTCGAACGCGATCAGGGCGAAGACGCCGATCATCGGCGAGAAGTCGAACGGCCCCGCCGACAGCGGCAGCAGCCGGCGCCAGAAGCGCAGGTAGGGCTCGCACGTGTCGTAGAGAAACCGCTGTACCGGCCGCAGCGAGTACGGCAGGTTCACGAGCGACGTGATGATGTACGCCAGGATCGCGAGGATGTAGACGCCGACGAAGACGTCGACGAACAGCTCGACCTGGGTGCGTGCGTCGAGCACCACGTCGGCACCTTCGCGGCCTTCTTCGGTTCTCCTACAGCGGTCGCGTCCGCGAGTGGGCGCGGCCGCCCGCGTGCCTCTCAGGCCTGGTTGAAGAAACCGCCGCGCTCGAGGATCGCCGCGCGCTGCTCGGCGGAAACCTCGACGTTGCGCGGCGTCAGCAGGAAGACCTTGTCGGCGACGCGCTGCATCCCGCCGTTCAGCGCGTAGGTGAGGCCGCTCGCGAAGTCGATCAGCCGCTTCGACAGCTCCCCGTCGGCCGACTGCAGGTTGAGGATCACCGGGATCCCCTGCTTGAACCGGTCGGCGATTTGCTGCGCGTCGTTGAAGCTGCGCGGGAGGACGAGGTGGACGCGCACGCTCGAGGGGTTCGGGACGGCCGCGATCTCCGGCCGCATCTCGCGGACGCGCGCGCGTTCGGCGGCACGCGCGGCAGCGGTGCGGACGGCGGGCGCACGCGACGTCGGCTGGTCGGCCTCGGAGTCTGTCCAGTCGTCGAAGTCCTGGCCGCGCCGGCGCGGCGTCAGCCGGCGGACGTTCGGCCGCTCGCGGTAGCTCTGCTCGAGGCTCTCCTCGGCGATGTAGCCGTCCTCGTCGTCCCAGTCGTCGTCCTCCTCGGCGATGCCGAAGTAGACGAGCGTCCGGTTCCACAGGTCGCCGAGGGCCATTTGCGTGCGGGAAGTCTAGTCGCGAAACAGGATCGAACCCAGCCGCACGTACGTCGCTCCCTCCTGCGCGGCGACCGCGTAGTCCTGCGTCGTCCCCATCGACAGCTCGTGCAGCCCGTGCTCCGCGGCGAGCTCGCGGAGCCGCCGGAACCAGGGCCGCGAGGCCTCGGCCTCCGGCGCCGCTGGCGGCATCGTCGCCAGCCCCCGCACTTCGTAGCCGAGGAACGATTCGAGGTTCTGCGGCGCGACGCCCGACTTCGACGCCTCTCGCGCGAGGTTCACCTGCACGAGCGCCGGCACCTCGAGTCGCCGCGCCGCCGAGTGCGAGTCGAGCGAGTGGACCAGCTCGCAGATCCGGTTCACCACCTTCACCTTGTTCGACTGCAGGTGGCCGATGAAGTGCCAGCGGAACGCGTCGCCGTACTCGGCGTGCTTCGCCTCGAGATCCTGCGCGCGGTTCTCGCCGACGACGTCGACGCCCGCCTCGACGAGGGTCGCCATGTCACGCAGCGAGACGTACTTCGTCGCCGCCACGACGGTCACCCCCGGCCCCACCTCCGCGCGTACGCGCGCGAGGCGCTCCCTGATCTTCTCAGGCGACGGCACCGATCACGCCCTGGACACCGCGCGCGAGACCGTCGCGGCGATGCGAGAAGAAGAGGTCGGGATGGTCCTTCGTGCAGAGGTCGACCCGCTCGAGGCGCTGCACGCCTGCCTCGTGCAGCGCTCGCTCGGCGGCCGCCCACAAATCGAGCCGTCCCTCGCGGGTGAGGTCGTCGTCGAACAGCGCCGACACGTCGCGGCCGACCTCGTAGCAGCACGGGCCGATCGCCGGACCGATGACGGCGGCCTTCGGTCCGCCTCCGAGCGCCGCGACCGCCGCCCCGACGACGCCTTCGGAGAGGCCGCGCCAGCCGGCGTGCACGACGGAGATGGCGCGCCGCCCGGAGGTGCGCACGATCGCGATCGGCAGGCAGTCCGCCGACATCGCGAGCAGCGGCACGCGCGGCTCGTCGCTCCAGAGACCGTCGCCGGGCACGCCGCGCATGCCGCCGGTGGCGCGATGCACCGTCGGTGAGTGCACCTGCCGGTTGAAGGCGAGCCGCTCGTACGGCAGTCCCAGCGCCTCGCATGCGATGCGGCGGTTCGCCTCGACCGCCTCGGCGTCGTCGCCGGTGCCGCGCGTCAAATTGAGACTGTCGTACGGCGGCTCGCTGACGCCGCCGGCGCGCGTCGTGAAGGCGACGACGTAGCCGGGCTCATCCCAGTAGATCACGCGCGCAGCGCCTCCGCGCGCTCGAGCAGATGCTCGCGCGTGTTACGCGACGGGTGCTCGACGACCTCCTCGAGCAGCTGCTGCAGCGTCCGCCCGAGCGTCGGGCCCGGCGCGTACCCGAGCACGATCAGGTCGTCGCCGCCGATCGCCAGGTCGCGGAGGCGGTGCGGGCTCGCCTGCTCGCGCTCGACGACGCGGCGGAAGCGCTCGAGCCGCTCCAGCTCGTCGAACGGCGGCGGATCGCTCTTGCCGCGCAGGTCCGCCTCCTTGTGGTCGAGCAGGTCGAACAGGAGACCAGCGCCGTAGCGCGCGAGCAGCTTGCGCGCCCGCAGCTCGTCCGCCCGGCCGAGGTCGAGCATGTGCGCACGCACGATCTGCAGCACGCGCTTGCGCAGCTCGGCCGGGTACTGCAGCCGCGACAGCGCGGTCGCCGCGAGCTCCGCGCTCACCTGCTCGTGGTTCTTCGACGAGTAGCCCGCGCGTGCGTAGTAGTGCAGCCTCCCGTCGGTTCCGCGCCAGGCGACGTGCGGTTTGCCGATGTCGTGGAAGAGCGCGGCCAGCCGCACGCGCAGCGGCGTTCCCAAATCGGCCGCCGCCTGGACGACCGCGAACGTGTGCTCGTCGACAGTCAGTGCGTGGTACCGGCTCTCCTGCTCGAATCCGATCGCACGCCCGAACTCGGGCAGCAGCTCGACGAGGACGCCGGTATCGCGCGCGATCCGCAGCGCGCGCTCGGGCTCGCGTCCGAGCAGGAGCTTCGACAGCTCGCCGAGCCCGTCGGCGGCGAGGCCGCCGCCGATGCGCTCGCCGGACACGAGCCGGACCGCGGGTGCGTCCTCGCGCATCTGCCGGAGGGTGTCGTCGTCGGGCGTGAGCCCGAGCTGCGCGACGAAGCGGAGCCCGCGCACGAGCCGGAGCGGATCCTCGGCGAAGCTCCGCGGCGAGACGGTGCGCAGCACGCGGCGCTCGAGGTCGACGCGGCCGTCGAACGGGTCGACGATCTCGTCGTCGGCGAGGCGGCGCGCGATCGCGTTGATCGTGAAGTCGCGGCGGGCCAGGTCCTCCTCCACCGTCGCCGACGGATCGACGACGATCTCGAAGTCGTGGCGGCCGGGGCCCGTCGACACCTCGCGCCGGGGCGGCGCGAGCTCGATCCCGGCCGGGGCGAGCGCGCGGACGTCGGCGTCCCGCGGGTAGAAGCGGACGCCGACGGCGCGGTTCGCGACGACGAGCACGTCCGCCCGGCCGCGGCCGGCGAGCGCCGCTCGCAGTCCGTCGATATCGAGGCCCGGGACGAGGAAGTCCGCGTCCTTCGACTCGATCCCGAGCAGCTCGTCGCGCACCGCCCCGCCGACCAGGTATGCGTCGAGCCCGAGCGAGCGCACGTAGTCCTCGACCTGCTTCGTCACGCGCGGCATTGTCGCGGAGCGATGAGATCCGGCGCCGCCGACGGTCCAGACTTCCGAAGACCGAAGCCAAGGAGGAGGCGAAGATGTCGAGCACGACCACTTCGAAGCTGCACGTCACGCACGTCGGGCGGGTCTGCGTCACGGTCTCGGACACCGACCGCGCGCTCGAGTTCTACGTCGGCAAGCTCGGGTTCGAGAAGGTCGTCGACGTCGAGATGGCACCGGGGATGCGCTGGGTCGAGGTCGCGAAGCCGGGCGAGAAGACGACGATCGCCCTGGCGCCGCCGCCGGAGGGGCGGACGGCCGGCGGTGCCGAGACCGGCATTTGTCTCGACACGGCCGACGTCGAGGCAGACCACGCGGCGCTGCAGGCGGCGGGCGCCGACGTCGACGCCGAGGTGACGCGCTGGGGCGGGCCGGTGCCGCCGATGGTCTGGGTGCGCGACCCGGACGGCAACTCGCTCATCGTCGTGCAGCCGAACGACTGAGCGGTCTCATGCGAGGTGTCCGGCGCCGCCGCTGCGCCGGACACCTCGGCCGCACGGTTTGTCTAGACCTTGTGCGCGCTCCACGTGCCGTGGCCGCCGTTGCCGGTCTTGTACGTGCCGGACATCGACTTGCCGGAGACGGTGCCGGTGTACGTCGCGCCCGCGCCGACCGCCCCGAAGGTGATCGCGGTGCCGTGGACGCTGCCGCTGATGCTGTAGCGGCCGCTTGGGTTCGAAAGCGTGATCGAGCCGCCCAGGTGCGAGCCCGACTGCGTCCAGTGGAGCCTGAACGTGCCGGTGTACGCGCCGCCGTAGTGGCCGGACCACGTCCCCGCGAGCGAGATGCGCGGCTTCCGCGCGGCCGACGGTTGCGGCGCGGCGAGCGCACTCGCGGCGCAGCAGCCGACGAGGACGACGCAGAGGACGGCGACTGCCGACGGCGTCCTGCGGCGCAAGCGATGGCGGTGCATGTCTCACTCCCCTTTCGATCGGGTAGCCGGTGAGACCCCTTCACGCCGACGATGAGCACCGATTGTCGCGCGGCACCGGGCCGCGGTCAACGTGCGACGTCGCGCCGTCAGAGCGTCGCGATGGCCTCGATCTCGACGAGCGCACCCGACGGCAGCTTCGCGACCTCGACGGTGGAGCGCGCCGGCGGCGTCGCGCCGACGTGCTGCGCGTACACCTCGTTCATGCCGGCAAAGTCGTCGAGGCTCTGCAGGAAGACCGTCGTCTTGACGACGTTGTCGAGCGACGAGCCGGCCTCCTCGAGGATCGCGCGCAGGTTCGCGATGACCTGCTCGGTCTGCTCGGCGATGCCGCCGCCGACCAACGCCGTCTCGCCTGGCCGCAGCGCGAGCTGTCCGGAGACGAACACGAAGCCGTTTGCCTTGATCGCCTGCGAGTACGGCGCTCCCTGGAACGGCGCCGGCGCTGCCTCCGTGCGGACGGCCCCCTTGCTCATCACTCCTCCTCCGGGCTCGTGGGTGCGGGACGACATGCCTGGCCGAACGCGGCGCCGACCGCCTTGAAGATCGCCGCGAGCACGTGCTGCGGCTCCTCTCCCTCGACCAGCCGCACGTGCAGGTTGACGCCGGCCGCGTCCGCGACCTCGCGCAGGAACCTCGACGCGACGTCGCTCTCGAGCCCGGCGACGCGCTCGCCGGTCAGGTCGACGTTCGAGACCAGCCGCGGCTCGTCGTCGATCTCGAGCGCCGCCGACGCGAGCGCTTCGTCGGCCGGCACGAGCGCCCAGCCGTGCCCGGCGGCCGAGGGCGCGCGCACGCGCTCGCCGAGCGCGGCGCCGAGCGTCCGGGCCGCAGCGGTGACGACCTCGTCGGCGCTCCCCGGGGCCACCTCGAGCGCGATCCGGAAGCGGCCGGAGCCCGCGAGCTGCGCCACGAGGTGGTCGAGCACCGGCAGGCCCGTCGCGACGTTCGCCGACGGCTCGCGCGCAGGCGCGAGCCGGATCGACGTCGACGTCTCGGCCATCAGGCGTCGACGCGCTGGATGCGCGCGCCGAGGCCGCGCAGGCGCTCGTCGATCCGCTCGTAGCCCTTGTCGATCTGATACGCGTCGCCGATCGTCGACGTGCCCTCCGCGCTGAGCGCGGCGATCAGCATCGCCATCCCGGCACGGATGTCGGGGCTCGACATGCGCTGGCCGTAGAGCTGCGCCGGACCGGTGATGACGACGCGGTGCGGGTCGCAAAGGATGATGCGCGCGCCCATCGAGACGAGCTTGTCGACGAAGAACAGCCGGCTCTCGAACATCTTCTCGAAGACCAGCACCGTCCCCCGCGCCTGGGTCGCCACGATCACCGCGATCGACGTCAGGTCGGCGGGAAACGCCGGCCAGGGCCCGTCCTCCACCTTCGGGATCGCGCCGCCGAAGTCGTCGACGACGACCAGCTCCTGGTCCGGCGGCACGCGCACCCAGTCGTCGCCGAGCTCCACCTCGACGCCGAGCCGGCGGAACACCGGCAGCACCGGGCCGAGGTCGTCCGGCACGATCCCCTCGATCGTCAGATCGCCGCCCGTCACCGCGGCCATGCCGATGAAGCTGCCGACCTCGATGTGCTCCGGCCCGATCGCGTGCGTGCCGCCGCCCAGGCGCTCGACGCCGGTGACGCGCAGCACGTTCGAGCCGATCCCGTCGATCTGCGCGCCGAGCGAGACGAGGAAGCGGCAGAGATCCTGCACGTGCGGCTCGCTCGCGGCGTTCGAGATCGTCGTCCGGCCGGGCGCGATGCTGGCCGCCATCAGCGCGTTCTCGGTCGCCATGACCGACGCCTCGTCGAGGTGGATCGGCGAGCCGGCGAGGCGGCCCGAGAGCTCGTAACGGCCACGAAACTCGAGCGACGCGCCCAGCTCCGCGAACGCGTGCACGTGCGGGTCGAGCCGCCGGCGCCCGATCACGTCCCCGCCCGGCGGCGGCACGACCGCGCGCCCGGTGCGCGCGAGCAGCGGCCCCGCCAGCAGGAACGAGGCGCGGATGCGACTCGCCAGCTCTTCGTCGACCTCGCTCGCGACCTCCTGCGCGTGCACGCGCACCTCGTTCGACGCGATCCACTCCGCGTCGGCGCCGAGGTGCTGCAGCAGCCCGAGCATCGTGTCGACGTCACGGATGCGCGGCACGTTCGTCAGCGTCACCGGCTCGTCGGTGAGCAGGCACGCGGCGAGAATCGGAAGCGCGCCGTTCTTGTTGCCCGCGGCGCGAACCGTGCCCGAGAGCGGTTGTCCGCCTTCGATCACGAACGACTCGGCGATCGGCCTGACGACGGTCGCGGACACGGAGCGCACTATGCTAGCTGCGTGTCCGGCCCGACCCGTTCCCACGCCTGGGAGACGCTGACGCGGTACACGAAGAGCGAGGCGCTGCTGCGTCATGCGCTCGCGGTCGAGGCGTCGACCGCGTTCTACGCGCGGCGGTTCGGGGAGGACGAGGAGCTGTGGCGCGTCGTCGCGCTCCTGCACGACTTCGACTACGAGATCCACCCGACGCTCGACCAGCATCCGCAGGACGGCGCGCCGATCCTGCGCGACGAGGGCTACCCGGACGTCGTGGTCGACGCGGTGCTGTCGCACGCGAACCACCTCGGCCTGCCGCGCGACACGCCGCTCAAGAAGTCGCTCTTCGCCTGCGACGAGCTGTCCGGCTTCGTGCACGCGTGCGGCCTCGTCCGGCCGACCGGCCTCGAGGGGCTCGAGCCGAAGTCCGTCCGGAAGAAGCTGAAGCAGCCGTCGTTCGCGGCCGGCGTCTCACGCAAGGACGTCTACGAGGGAGCCGAGCTGCTCGAGCTCGACCTCGACGAGCACATCGCGAACGTGATCGCGGCGCTGCAGCCGATCGCCAGCGAGCTCGGCCTGCGTACGCACGCCGAAGCACACGCGCACGGGTAGCGTCAGCGCATCGACGCGAGTCCGTCGAGCAGGCGCTCGAGGTCCGACTCGTCGTTCCACCAGCCGACGGAAGCGCGCACCAGGCCCGTTCCCGGCAGCTCGCGCACGACGACCCCCTGGTCGTACAGGCGCGCGACGACGTCCCCGCTCGCCTCGCCGAGCCGCACGGATACCAGCGTCGCCTGACCGGCCTCGGTGACGACGTCGTGGCCCGCTGCCGCGAGCTGCGTCCGCAGGCGCTCGGCGAGCTCACGCGCCCGCGCGTGCCGTCCGTCGGGCAGGTCGGCCAGCGCCGCCTGGAGGCCCGCGACCGACGAGGCCGGCGCGAAGGTCGCGTCGAACCGCGCCGCCCCCTCCTTCGGCTCCCAGGTGCCGGCGGCGACGTCGTAGCGCGCAGCCGACGGGTACGCGACGAGCCGCGGGCGCAGCGCCTCCGGCTCGCGGACGTAGAGCGCACCGGTCGCATCGGGGCCGCACAGCCATTTCTGCGCGCTCACCGTGTAGAAGTCCGCGTCCGTCGCGTCGACGTCGATCGCGCCGGCCGCCTGCGCGCCGTCGACGAGCACGGGCACACCGAGCTCCCGCGCCAGCTCCCGCCACGGGAAGACCTTGCCGTCGATCCACGAGACGGCCGAGAGCGCGAGCAGCCTCGTCCTCGGCGTGAGCTCGCGCCTGATGACGTCGAAGAGGTCGGCCGCCGGCACGTCGCGCACACGTGCGATCCGCAGTGTCGCGCCGCTTCCGAGCAGCGGGCCCGTGAGGCCGAAGTGCTCGGCGTCCGTCGTGACGACCTCGTCGCCCGCTGCGAGGTCGAGCCCGACAACGACGATCTGCACGCCCTGCGTCGTCGAATCCGTCAGCGCGACGTGCGCCGGCTGCACGTCGATCTCGCGCGCGAGCAGCGCACGAACGCGCTCGCGACCTTCGAGCATCGCGTCGAAGTACGCGCGGCCGCCGCGGCCGTGGGTCCCCTCCCACTCCCGCAGGTCGTTCATCGCGCGCAGCGTCTCGCGCGCCAGCGGCCCGAAGGTGCCCGCGTTGAGGTACGCGAAGCGCTCGAGCACCGGAAAGCGCGAGCGCTGCTCGGCCCAGCTCACGCGAGCTCCAGCTCGAGCTCGACCGGCGCGTGGTCGGACAGGAGCGCCAGGCCGTGCGCACGCTCCTCGTCCGACCAGACACGCAGCTCGGACACGCGCGCGCCGCGGACGAGGATGTGGTCGATGCCCGGTCCAGGCGCCGAGAACCCCCAGTCGCTCGAGGCCAGCGCCTGCAGCGCGCCGGACGACGAGCGCAGGTTGAAGTCGCCCGCGAGCACGACCGCCTCGTCGGGGCGCGCAAGCGACGTCGCGAACCAGGCGGCGCGGATCAGCTCGCTCTCCGTCACGCGCTCGTCGAGCGGCGCGCCGCTGCAATGCGTGTTCGCGACGACGACGGTGCGGCCATCGCCGCCCAGGCGCACCACCTGCACGATCCTGCGCTCCTTCGCCCATGCGAGACGGTCGAGCAGGTCGAGCCCGAGCGCCCTCGCCTGGCGCGCGCGAAACGCGCGCGCGTTGAGCGTCAGCACGTCGTGCTGGAGGACCGTGAGCCGCGGCGACAGCTGCATCGCGTTTCCCTGCCCGCTGAACGCGGAGCGCAGCAGCCCGTGGTTCGGCGCCGTCAGCGCGCGCCCGAGCTCCGCCGGGATCGGCAGCGGACCAAGCCTGGGGCGCGCGGCGACGTCGCCCACGGTGAAGCGCCCGAGCGCCCACGCCGGCACCTCCTGCACGCAGAGCACGTTCGGCTCGTCCACGGCCGTGCGGCGGATCATGTCGTCCAGGAAGGCGCGGCGCTGCGGCGGCACGGTGTTGCCGTGGAACAGGTTCCAGCTGCGGACGAGCACCCGGCTACGCTAATCATCCACTCGCGTGCGCGTCCTGCTCGCCGATCCGCCGGCGTTCACCCCGTTCTACGACCACGAGCTCGCCTCGGCGCTCGCACGCGCGGGCGCGGACGTCGAGCTCGCGACGTCGCGGTTCCGCTTCGGCGACGTGCCGGAGCCGGTCGGCTACCGCCGTAGTGAACGCTGGTACCCGCTCACCTCGCGGTTCTTCCGCCGCTCGCGCGCGCGACTGCCGCTGAAGGCGCTGGAGCATCTCGCCGTCCTGCGCGACCTGGCCCGCGCGCGCGCCGACGTCCTTCACGTGCAATGGCTCGCGCTGCCGCAGCTCGACGTCCGCGTGCGCTACCGCTCGCCGGCCGTGCTGACCGCCCACGACCTCCTGCCGCGGCGCACGGCCTCGCGCGGCGAGCTCTGGCGGCGGATCCTGCAGCGCTTCGACCGCGTGGTCGTCCACACCGAGCACGGACGCGAGACCCTCGCAGCGCTCGGCGCCGACGCGCGCGTCATCCCCCACCCCGTCTACCCGAGCACCGCGGTCCGCGGCGACGACGGTCACACGATCCTCGCGCTCGGGATGATCCGGCCGTACAAGGGCCTGCCAGACGCGATCGAGGCGACGCGGCGGCTCCGCGACGCGCGGCTGCTCGTGGCCGGCGATCCGGCGATGCCGCTCGACGGGCTCCGCTCGGCGGAGCGCGTCGAGTGGCGGCTCGGCTTCCTGCCGCAGCGCGAGCTCGACCGCGCGCTCTCCGAGGCGACCGTCGCCGTCTTCCCGTATCGCGCCGAGCTCGACCAGTCCGGCGCGCTCCTGCAGGCGCTCGGCGCCGGGGTGCCGTCCGTGGTCTACGACGTCGCGGGCCTGGCTGAGCCGGTGCGCCGCTACGGCGCCGGCGCCGTCGTCGCCGCCGGCGACGTCGACGCGCTCACGGCCGCGCTCGAGACGCTCCTCTCCGACGGCGATGCGCTCGCGCGGGCTCGCGCAGGCGCCGACGCCGCGCGGCGCGAGCTGACGTGGGACGCGGCCGCGGCCCAGCACCTCGAGCTCTACCGGGAGCTCGCGTGATCTTCGGCAGCCCGTACAGAAAGGTGATCGAGACGCAACTCGACCTCTTCGAGCGCGAGCACGCGGACGTCGTGGACGAGGTCCGCGCGCGGCTCGACGCCTACAACCGCGCCGAGCGCGACGAGGCTGAGGAGCTCTACGGCGACTACGTCGACGCGGCCGAGACCGGCACCGAGCTGCTCGCGGACCTGCGCGACCACTACGCATCGACCCTCGCCGACCCGGACCGCTACCTGCGCGACTTCGACCGCGCCGTCAAGCGCCGACTGCCACAGTTCGGGCTCGAGATCGAGAACAGGTAGAAACGCCTCGTGGCGGAGCGGATCGAGGACTACGCCCTACTCGGCGACCTGCAGACGGCGGCGCTCGTCGGACGCAACGGCTCCGTCGACTGGCTGCCGTTCCCGAAGTTCGACTCGAGCACCTGCTTCGCCGCGCTGCTCGGGACGCGCGACCACGGGCGCTGGGTGCTGCGCGCGAAGGGGCGCGAGCGCGCGGCCTCGTGGTGCTACCGCGACGACACGCTCGTGCTCGAGACGGAATGGGAGACGTCGACGGGCCGTGCGCGGGTGATCGACTGCATGCCGCCGCGCGAGACGCGGCCGGACATCGTGCGCATCGTCGAAGGGCTCGATGGCCACGTCGAGATGCAGACGGAGCTCGTGATCCGGCTCGACTACGGCTCGGTGATCCCCTGGATCAGGCGGCTCGACGACGAGCGCCTGCTCGCGGTCGCCGCGCCTGATGCGCTGCTGCTGCGCACGCCGATCGACCTCGAGCCCGACGGGATGACGCACACCGCGGAGTTCACGGTGCGGCGCGGCGACCGCGTTCCGTTCGTGCTCACGTGGTTCGCAGCGCACGAGCGGCTGCCGAAGCCGGTGGACGCCGAGCAGGCGCTGCGCGATACGGAGGAGTTCTGGCGCGAGTGGATCGGCGACTGCGACTACAGCGGCGACATGCGCCAGGCGGTCCGGCGGTCGCTCATCACGCTGAAGGCGCTCACCTATGCACCGAGCGGCGGCATCGTCGCGGCGCCGACGACGTCGCTGCCCGAGCTGATCGGCGGCGTGCGCAACTGGGACTACCGCTACTGCTGGCTGCGCGACGCAACGTTCACGCTCTACGCGATGATGAACGCCGGCTACACCGCCGAGGCGAAGGCGTGGCGCGACTGGCTGCTGCGCGCCGTCGCCGGCGACCCCGCGAAGGCGCAGATCCTCTACGCCGTGGGCGGCCAGCGCCGGATTCCCGAGGTCGAGCTCGACTGGCTGCCGGGGTACGCGGGGTCGCGTCCCGTCCGCGTCGGCAACGCGGCGCACGAACAGTTCCAGCTCGACGTGTACGGCGAGGTGATGGACGTGCTCCACCAGGCGCGCGTGCACGGCCTCGGCCCCGACGACCACGCCTGGTCGTTCCAGCGCACGCTGATGGACTTCCTCGAGGGCGAGTGGGACAAGCCGGACGAGGGAATCTGGGAGGTGCGGGGACCACGGCAGCACTTCACGCACTCGAAGGTGCTCGCGTGGGTCGCGTTCGACCGCGCGGTCGAGGCGGTCGAGCGGTGGGACGTGCGCGGCCCCGTCGACCGCTGGCGGCGGATCCGCGCCGAGATCCACGACGAGGTCTGCCGCGAGGCGTTCAACACGCGCCTCAACTCGTTCACGCAGGCGTACGGCTCCGACGAGCTCGACGCCTCGACGCTCCAGATCCCGCTCGTGGGCTTCCTGCCGGCGGACGACCCGCGCGTCGTCGGCACCGTCGACGCGATCCGGCAGCACCTGACGCGCGACGGGTTCGTCGAGCGCTACGCGCCGAAGGAGCGCAACGACGTGGACGGGCTGCCGGGCGGCGAAGGCGTGTTCCTGCCGTGCTCGTTCTGGCTCGTCGACGCGCTGCTGCTGCAAGAGCGCGAGGACGAGGCGCGCGAGCTGTTCGACAAGCTGCTCGGCATCGCCAACGACCTCGGGCTGCTCGCGGAGGAGTACGACCCGGTCGAGAAACGCCTGCTCGGCAACTACCCGCAGGCGTTCACGCACGTCGGCCTCGTCAACTCGGCGTACAACCTCTCCCATCACGTCGGCCCGATTCACCAGCGGACGGGGATCGGCTCGTGAACGCGCGCGAGGGGACCGTGCGGTTCGAGGACGGCGAGACCTGGTACCGCGTCGTCGGCGAGCTCGACGGGGCGCGCGCGCCGCTCGTCGTCCTGCACGGCGGTCCCGGCGCGTCGCATGACTACCTGCTCACGCTCGCCGACCTCGCGGACGAGCGGGCCGTCGTCTTCTACGACCAGCTTGGCAACGGCCGCTCGTCGCACTTCCCAGACCGCGGCGACGAGTTCTGGACCGTCGACCTGTTCGTGCGCGAGCTCCACAACCTGGTCGACGCGCTCGGGCTGCGCGCGCGCCACCACGTGCTCGGTCAGTCGTGGGGCGGCTTCCTGGCGCAGGAGTACGCGTTGACGCAGCCGCCCGGCCTGCAGTCGCTCGTCCTCGCCGACACCGCCGCGTCGTTTCCGGACTTCGTCGCCGCCTGCAACGAGCTGCGCGCGGCGCTGCCGCCCGACGTCGAGGCGACGCTGCGTCGACACGAGGAGACCGGATCGACCGACGATCCGGAGTACCAGGCGGCGTGCGAGGTGTTCTACCGGCGTCACGTCTGCCGGCTCGACCCGTGGCCCGACGAGCTCGTGGAGGCGTTCGCGTGGATCGAACGCGACCCGACCGTCTATCACACGATGAACGGCCCTTCGGAGTTCCACGTGATCGGCTCGATCCGCGACTGGCAGTCGAAGGACCGGCTCGGCGAGATTCGCGTGCCGACGCTGATCGTGTCCGGCCGTCACGACGAGGCGGCGCCGCAGCTACAGGAGGCGCTGCGGGCCGGGATCGCCGGCAGCGAGTGGGTGGTGTTCGAGGACTCGTCGCACACACCGCACCTCGAGGAGCGGGAGCGGTACATGCAGGTCGTCGGCGAGTGGCTGGTCCGGCACGACGCATAAGCCAGCGCCCGAGTTTTAACGACGGCGCGGATGTCGGGCGTTAAGGGCCGTCGCCCACTCGACCGGCCCGGGCGTGAAGCGGCGCGCGCGTCCGTGGTGACGGTTTCAGCCCAAGGCGCCCTCCGCGACGAGGGCGCGGTGTGCGGCTCGGAACGCTTGTCGTCCTGCCGGTGTCCCGCAGTAGGCGATCGTGTGAAGCAAGACCTCTTGGATCTCGTCGACCGTCACTCCGCTGCGCAGTGCTCCCTTAACGTAGATCTCAAGCTCGTCGAAGCGGCCGAGAGCGGTCAGCATGGCGAGGTTGATGATGCTGCGGGTCTTCGCGTCGAGACCGGGTCGGCTCCAGGCCCACCCCCAGGCCACTTCGGTGACAGCCCGTTGGAAGGCCATCATGAACTCATTCGCTCTCGCCAAGATTGGTGTCGACGTAGTCGCTACCCAGCACTTCACGGCGTCGTTCCAGCCCCCGTTCGAACAGCTGGCTCTCGCGCATCTCGGGCCTCTCTTTCGTCGGGTCAGGTAGGCGCGAACAGTCTGGCCAACCAACGAATCGAACGCCACCGGCTGCGCTAGACCCCAGCTGGGGATCACTTCCGAACACTTGGCCAGCCGAGTGTGCGACTGACTCTAAAGCCGATACAGCGCGGCGACGACCCGCAGAGCGCGTCGATGCTCCACGTGGGAATCAGCGAGCGGCACGAGGACAATCACATTCTTCACGCGATACATCGGGGCAAATCCCGAACGCAGTGTCTTTCTGATCTGACGGCCGCTCTTGACACTCTGCGCCTGCCCGACGGCCCTGTACGCGACCACGAAGACAATGGGTCGTCCGGCATCACCGACGGTTCCCGCGTAGTAAGGCGCTGACGGAGCAGGGCGCAGGATCACGTCCGCGCGCGCAAATGTCGCCGAGACCGTCTTTACGGAGAGCACCGACTTACCCGACGATCCGCAGCCTGCAAGCACTAGAAGCAGCGGGACCGCCGCAAGCAGCGATTTACGCACAGCGTGTATTAGACCGGCGCTGCGCGTTGGGCGTCAAGCTCGCCTGTACTCGCGACACGCGTGCATCCCCTTTTCACGTGACGTCGCGAACGAACCGACTCAGGCGACATCACGCAACACTTGCCCAGATCAGCGCTGGAACACTTGGCCAGTGACGAGTGATCCACTCGCAGTCGAGTTTGTCCCGGCGATACCGGGCGGCGAGATCGAAGCTCATTATGACGAAGGGTTAGGCGCCCTGCTCTTCGAGAGCCGCCGTGCGCGGACTTGGCCGTACGGGACGACTCTCGACGGCATCCTGACGCTCGACCTAGACGCGGATCACGTACTCGCCCACGGCGAGTTCGGCTGGGTGCGAGAACGCTGGAGTCGCGCTGAGTTGAAGCTCCCACGGCGCGAGCAGGGTCGATTCGCGGCACGACTGCCGTCTCTGACTACCAGCAGCATCGTCAACCCGCCACAGCTGACGGCGGTAATGGCTGGACGACAACTCGTCATCCGCTTCAGCGGCCCCGAGCCAGCGCAGCGGTTCTCATTAGGCGCGAACATCGAGGCGCTGGCCTGCGGCGGCAAACTCGTAGGCTTCGCCGTCAGCGAACTCTGATCGCCCGGGGAGGGTTCGCGAACGCTGACCCACGGAGCGGCGCGTCAGTCTTTGCCGCGCTTGGCGCAGGTCCCAGCCAGGTACGCGGCCTCTGTCTCCGGCGTTGTCGTCACCTCGTACCAGGACCGCCCTGCCGGAAGGACGGTCAGATGACGCCAGTTCCGCTCGTCCTCGATCGCGGCAGCTGCGTCGTGCGCCGCGAGCGACTCTTGACTCAGCAGACTCGTCGACCGAATGCCTGGCGTGAGCGCTGAGACGGGTCGATCGGGAGGTTCGTCCAGTTCTTCTATCCGCTTGATCGCTACAAGCCTACGACGCCATAGATCACTCACAGCGCGCCGAGCTTCTTCTGCGGTGATCACCTGAGCGAGCATCCCGAAAGGCGCCCCAGACTCCACGACGAGTTGTAGGACGGTTAGCTGGGGCTCCGTGAATTCGCCGGTCACCTGACGATCCTTGCAAGCCGGAATCTACCGCCGCCGCTCTGGCGTCATAACGCAACCCTCGCCCAATCGAGTGAGAGCTACGCCGGCATGAAAAGAGCTAATCAGTTGAACTCGTTGATGCTGATGAGGTTCCCCTCGCTGTCGTGGAACCACGCCGCCTTAACGATCCCGAAGTCCTTGATCCCTTCGGGTTCAAATCGGACACCACGCGACTCGAGTTCCGCGTGCGCGGCCTCGACATCGTCGACGACGAGCCCGAGCTGGTCGTGGTCGCCCGAAGGCTTCCCCGAACTCGGGAAGACGAGGAACTGCTGGCCGCCGCACTCGAAGCGCATGTGCCCGTTGTGCTCGCTTACCGGCTCGAAGCCGAGGACATCGCGGTAGAACGCCCGCGCACGCTCGACGTCCTGCGCCGGGAGCTTCGCGTATGACCGCTTGAACATTACGCCAACCCTACCGCGCGCGCCGCGCTGGCGTCATTACCAGACACTGGCCAGGCGAGATCTTAACCGGGCGTACCGTTCCGACCTGGGGTGTCTTTCCGAACCCTCGCGCAGCGGACCGTCTTCCCCCGGCCCGCCTCCTCCTAGGATGCAGCGGGGATGACAAGGCGAGGTACTGTCTGGATTGCGCCTGACGCCTGGGTGCCTGCGGGACGCATGGTCGATCCTGACGGGGCGGACTTCTGGGTGAGTTGGCAGGACGAGGGCGTACTCGAAGACGACATCTTTCGGGGAGCTGA
>DASRCL010000006.1:0-43091 GCA_035653115.1 Gaiellaceae bacterium | reverse complement strand
GCCATCACCGTCAACCCCGCCGGCGCCGCCACGCTCACCCTCACGACCAGCGCCGCCAACCCGCAGCCGGCCGGCTCCACCTTCAACGTCACCGTCACCGCCAAGGACGCCTACGGCAACACCGCAACCGGCTACACCGGCACCGTCCACTTCACCTCGACTGACGCGCAAGCCGCGCTGCCCGCCAACTACACCTTCGCCGCCGGCGACAACGGCAGCCACAGCTTCCCCGCCGCAGCGACCCTCAAGACCGCCGGCAGCCAGACCATCACCGCCACCGACACCGGCAACGGCGCCATCGCCGGCAGCAGCCCGGCGATCACCGTCGCACCGGTCGGCGCAGCGACGCTGTCGGTGACGGCGGCCACCCCGCAGACCGCCGGCAGCGCGTTCGGCGTCACCGTCACCGCCAAGGACGCCTACGGCAACACCGCAACCGGCTACACCGGCACCGTCCACTTCACGACGAGCGACGGCCAGGGGGCCGTGCCGGCGGACTACACCTTCGTCGCCGGAGACAACGGCAGCCACACCTTCGCGGGCGCCGTGACGCTGAAGACCGCCGGCGCACAGACGATCACGGCCGCCGACACCGGCAACGGCTCGATCACCGGCACCAGCGCCGCCATCACCGTCAACCCGGGCGCCGCCGTCCGGCTCGTCGTCTCGACGAGCGCCGGCGCAACCCGAACCGCCGGGTCGCCGTTCGACGTCACCGTCACGGCCAGGGACGCGTTCGGCAACACCGCGACCGGATACACCGGGACCGTCCGTTTCGGCTCCGGCGACGGCCAGGCGGCGCTGCCCGCCGACTACACGTTCGTCGCCGGCGACCACGGCAGCCACACCTTCACGAACGGCGCGAGCCTGAAGACGGCCGGGTCGCAGACGATCAGCGCCACCGACACCGCCTCGAGCTCGATCACCGGCACGAGCGGGCCGGTCGACGTCGTCCCGGCCGCAGCGGCGTCCTTGACGGTGACGACCGACGCCGCGAACCCGCAGACGGCAGGCGCCGCCTTCGACGTCATCGTCGCCGCCAGGGACGCCTACGGCAACGTCGCCACCGGTTACGGCGGCACCGTCCACCTCGGCTCGAGTGACCCGGGGGCGACGCTGCCGGCCGACTCGACGCTGACGAACGGCACCCGCACGTTCACCGGCGCCGCGTTCGCCACGGCAGGCGCCCAGACCATCACCGCCACCGACACCGTCTCCCCGTCGATCTCGGGCACGAGCCCCACGGTGAACGTCGGCGCAGCCGCGGCCGCGAACCTCACGGTGACGACGACGGCCGGCGCGTCCCGCACCGCGGGCTCGCCCTTCTCCGCGACGGTGACGGCGTACGACCGCTACGGAAACGTCGCGGCCGGCTACACCGGCACGGTCCACCTCACGTCGAACGACGCGCAGGCGTCGCTGCCGTCCGACTACACGTTCGTCGCCGGCGACGGCGGCACGCACACCTTCGCGGGCGTCGTCTACAAGACCGCGGGATCGCGGTCGCTCACCGCCACCGACACCGGCAACGGCTCGATCACCGGCACGAGCGGCTCGACGGTCGTGACGGCGGCGGCCGCCTCGACGCTGGCCGTGACGACGACGGCGGCGTCGCCGCAGACGGCCGGCGGCACGTTCCAGACGACCGTGACGGCGTTCGACGCCTACGGCAACGTCGCGACCGGCTACGCAGGCACCGTGCACTTCGGGTCGACGGACGCGCGCGCCGTGCTGCCCGCGAACTACACCTTCGGCGGCGCCGACAACGGCACGCACACGTTCTCCGGCGTCGCCTACGACACCGCCGGCTCACAGCGGATCACCGCGACCGACACGGCGACCCCGTCCGTCATGGGCACGAGCGCAGCGACAACGGTCGCGCCGGCCGCGGCGGCGTCCCTCACCGTCACGACGACCGCCGGCTCGCCGCAGACCGCGGGCGGCACGTTCCAGGCGGCGGTGACGGCGTTCGACGCGTACGGGAACGTCGCCACCGGCTACGGCGGCACCGTCCACTTCACCTCTGGCGACCCGCAGGCGGTGCTGCCCGCCGACGCGACGCTGACGAACGGGACGAGGACCTTCTCCGGCGTCGCCTTCGACACCGCCGGCTCGCAGACGCTTACCGCGACCGACACGACTGCGCCGTCGATCACCGGCACGAGCACCGCCGTCACCGTCGCGCCGGCGCAGGCGGCGAGCCTCGTCGTCACCACGACCGCAGCCTCGCCGCAGACCGCGGGCGCGACATTCCAGGCGACCGTCACGGCGAAAGACGCCTTCGGCAACGTCGCCACCGGCTACGGCGGCACCGTCCACTTCACCTCCGGCGACCCGCAGGCGGTGCTGCCCGCCGACGCGACGCTGACGAATGGGACGAGGACCTTCCCCGGCGTCGCCTTCGGGACCGCCGGCTCGCAGACCGTCACCGCGGCCGACACGACGGCGCCGTCGATCACCGGCACCAGCGCGCCGGTCACCGTCGCGGCGGCGGCGCTCGACCATTTCTCGTTCGCGCTGGCCGGGCCGCAGGCGAGCGGCAGGCCGTTCACGGGCGTCGACACGCTGACGGCGGACGACCGCTACGGGAACGTCGTCACGAGCTTCGACGCGTTCGCCGACCACGTCACGATCTCCGCGAACGCGCCTCTGACGGGCAGCGTCTCCGGTCTCAGCGGCGTCAACCGTCTGGTCAGCGCCGGCGACTTCGTCAACGGCGTCGCGAACCTCGGCGCGCTCGGGATGACCTACACGGGCAACGCGGCGACCGGCAGCTTCACCGCGACGGCGGCGACGGGGCAGACGGGCACGTCGGCCCCCGTCACGGTCGGCGCCGGCACGGCCACCCGGCTCGTCGTCACCGGAAGCGCCTCGCAGACGGCGGGCGCCTCGCAGGCGCTCACGATCAGCGCCGAGGACGCCTCCGGCAACGTGGTGACGGGCTACGGCGGCGACAAGTCGCTCACCTTCAGCGGCGCCTCGGCGATCGGTTCCCACAACCCGACCGTCACGGACAAGAGCGGCGCGGCCGTCCCCTTCGGAACCGCGACGACCGTCACGTTCACCAACGGCGTCGCGACCGCAGGCGGCTCGCTGAGGCTGTACCGCGTAGAGAGCGCGACGATCTCCGTCACCGACGGAGCGCTCTCCTCGGCCGGCGCCGACCGCCTCGGCGTGAGCGTCGCGCCCGCCACGGCGGCGTCGCTGCAGCTGTCGCCGTCGACGACGACGCCGACCGCCGGCAGCCCGGACACGCTGACGCTCACCGCGCTCGACCCCTTCGGCAACACCGACACGAGCTACGCCGGCGACAAGTCGCTCACCTTCGGCGGCGCGTCGTCGCTCGGAGCGAACGCGCCCACCGTCACCGACATGAGCGCCACTGCTCAGCCGTTCGGCACGCCGGAGACGATCTCGTTCGCGAACGGCGTCGCCACCGCGACGATGAAGCTCTACAAGGCGGAGACCGCGTCCGTGACGGTGGGCGACGGCACGATCTCGAACGGCGCAGGAACCTCGTTCACGACCTCTGCGGCAGCCGCGACCCAGCTCGCGCTGTCCGTCGACGGCGGCTCCTCGCCCACCGCGAACGTCGCCTTCCCCGTCGCCGTCACGTCGCTCGACCAGTACGGCAACGTGAGCGGCGTCGCCTCCGACACGGGCGTCGCGCTCTCGCTCGCAACCGGCACGGGAACGCTCGGCGGCACGCTCACGACCACGGTCGCGCGCGGCCGGTCGCAGGCGACGTTCGGCGGCGTCACCTACACGAAGGCGGAATCCGGGGTGAAGCTGACGGCGACGCGCACGAGCGGCGACGCGCTGAGCCCCGTCACCAGCTCGCCGTTCACCGTCGGCGCCGTCGCGACGCGGCTCGTCGTCACGAGCGTCGCCGGCGGCGCCCACCCGCAGGCCGGGCAGCCGTTCTCGATCACCGTGGGCGCGGAGGACGCGTCCTCGAACACGAGCTCCGTCTCGAGCGCCACGTCCTTCGCGATCTCCCTGCACACCGGCACGGGCACGCTCGCCGGCACGGCCACCGGCACGATCCCCGCCGGCGCCGACCACGTCAGCGTCAGCGGTCTCACCTACACCAAGGCGGAGGGCGGCGTCAGCGTCACCGTCACCGTCACGTCCGGCGACTCGCTGAGCGCCGGCACCAGCGCGCCCTTCACCGTCGACGCCGGCCCGGCGACGCATCTCGTGCTCGCCGGCCCCGGATCCGCGACCGCGGGAACGCCGTTCGGCCTCACCGTCACCGCGTACGACGCGCTCGGGAACGTCGCGACCGGCTACACCGGCGGCGTCCACTTCACCTCGAGCGACGCCGGCGCGCAGCTGCCCGCCGACTACACGTTCGCGCCCGCCGACGCCGGCACGCACACGTTCACGAACGTCGCGCTCGAGAACGCCGGCAGCCAGACGGTGACGGCGACCGACACCGTCCTGCCGTCGATCACGGGTACGAGCGGGACGATCGCGGTCCATGCCGGCGCGGCCGCGAGCCTGGCGCTGACGACGACGGCCGCGTCGCCGCAGGCCGCCGGCGCCGCTTTCTCGGCGACGGTGACGGCGAGGGACGCCTACGGGAACGTCGCAACGGGCTACACCGGCACCGTCCACTTCACCTCGAGCGACCCGCAGCACACGCTCCCGGCCGACTCGACGCTGACGAACGGCACGGGCACGTTCGGCGGCGTCGTGCTCGGCACCACCGGTACCCAGACGCTCACCGTCGCCGACACCTCGGACGGGGCACTCACCGGGGCGGCGAACGTGACCGTCGGGCCGGGGGCGCCGAACGCCGGGCGCTCGTCCGTGAGCGCGTCGCCGGCGACGATTCCGGCCGACGGCACGACGCCGAGCACGATCACGGTGCACGTCCGCGACGCCTACGGCAACGCGGTCACGACCGGCGGCGCGGCGGTCACGCTCTCCACCGACCACGGCACCGTCTCGAGCGCCGTCGACGCCGGCAACGGCACGTACACCGGAACCTTCACGACGACCACGACGCAGACCGCGCACGTGGGCGGCACGATCAACGGCTCGGCGATCGGCACGAGCGCGACGGTCGCGTCGACGCCGGGCGCCGCCGACGGCTCGCAGACGCAGATCACGCCGCAGTACGGCGCGATCCTCGCCGACGGCAGCGACCACATGAACGTGACCGTGCAGCTGCGCGACCGCTACGGCAACGACCTGACGGCCGGCGGCCAGTCGGTCTCCCTGTCGTCCACGCTCGGCGCAACGTTCGGCGCCGTCACCGACAACGGCAACGGCACCTACACGGCGGTGCTGACGGCGGGCACCACGAGCGGAACGGCGCAGCTCACCGCGACCGTCAACGGCCGCGCCGTGTCGACGACCGTCTCGTTCCAGCCCGTGCCCGTCGTCATCGTGGTCGACGGCGGGACGCCCGCGAACCCGACGGCCTCGCGCAGCGTGAACGTCGCGTTCCACGCAAGCGACTCGTCCGCCACCACCCAGTGCGCGCTCGACGGCGCCGCGTTCGCGCCGTGCACCAGCCCGTTCAGCGCGAGCGGCCTGACCGAGGGGACGCACACGCTGCGTCTCCGCGGGACGAACGGCGCGGGCACCGGCCCCGAGAGCGACCTGACGTGGCGGATCGACCTCACGGGCCCGACCGTGTCGTTCACGACCGCGCCTGGCCGCTACACGAACAACCCGACCGAGCCGCTCGCGGCCAGCGCCTCCGACCCGTCCGGCGTCGCGAGCGTCGACTTCCGCTACGTGCCGCACGGGACCCCGTGCAGCGCGGCCGGCGGCACGGACATCTTCTTCGACGCCTCCGCGCCGTACTCGACGACGTGGACGGTTCCGGCGGACGGCACGTACGACCTCTGCGCGGTCGCCGCCGACAACCTCGGGAACACCTCCGTCGCCACGACCACCGTCGTCGCCGACCAGACGGCGCCTACCGGCACGTTCCCCGCGGTCGGCACGCTCGTCGGCTCGACACGCTACATCGGTGGCGACGTGCCGCTGCACGTGACGGCGAGCGACGCGACGAGCGGCGTCGCCCAGGTTGCGCTCGCGTACGCGGGCACGTCGAGCGGGACGATCGGAACCGTCGCCTCGGCGCCGTACGACGCCACCTGGCACGCCGGCGGGCTCGCCGACGGGCCGTACACCCTGCACGCGACGATCGGCGACAAGGCGTCGAACTCGGCCACCCTGACGCAGGACGTCGTCGTGGACAACACGGCCCCGACCGCCTCGCTCGACGATCCGGGCGCGTACGGGCACGGGACGATCCACCTCTCGGTGACCGCGAGCGACACCGGCTCCGGCGTCGACACCGCCGCGATCCAGATCCAGTCGTCGCCGCACGGCGCCGGTACGTGGACGACGATCGGCACCGGCGTGGCCGTCGCGTGGACGCCGACGCCCGACGGAGCCTACGACCTGCGTGCGCTCGTCCCGGACAACGTCGGCAACCAGACGACGACTGCCACGCGGACGATCGTCGTCGACAACACGCCTCCGACCGTCTTCGACGACTCCGACTCGAGCTGGCACCGCACGCCCGTCACGCTCCACGTCACCGCTGCCGACGCGCAGTCCGGCATCGCCTCCGTCACGTACGAGCTCGACGGCGGCAGCACGCAGACGGGCACGACCGTCGCCGTGCCTGCCACCGACGGCGTCCACACGATCACCTACCACGCCACGAACGGCGCCGGACTCACCACGAGCGGCACCGCGACCGTGAAGTTCGACGCGACGCCGCCCTCGCAGGTCACGCTCGACGCACCCGCCAACGGCGCGCTGCTGCGCGGAACGGTGACCCTGTCCGCCTCGGCGACCGACGCCACCTCGGGCATCGCGTCGACGACCTTCCACGTCGCCCGCGCCGGCACGCTCGGCGCCAACGACTGCGCGACGTTCGGCCAGACGATCACGTCGCCGCTCGACACGACGACGCTCGCCGACGGCCAGTACGACCTGTGGGTCGCCGCCGCCGACCAGGCCGGCAACGGCCGCTGCTCGGTGACGAGCGGCCCCGGCAGCATCTCGGTCACGATCGACAACACGGCCCCGGTCACCACCGACGACGCGCCCGCGGGCCCGCAGAACCACGACGTGCTCGTGCATCTCGCGGCGACCGACAACCTGACCGGCGTCGCGTCGACCGAGTACAGCCTGGACGGCGGCCCCTGGACGCCCGGAACCACGGTGAGCGTGCTCGCCCCTGCCGACCACTCCGACGACGGCTCGCACACGATCCAGTACCGCTCGACCGACGGCGCCGGCAACGTCGAGACCGTCAAGACGACCCACGTCGTGATCGACACGACCGCCCCGGCCGGCGGCGTCGACGACCCCGGCTCGTACCTGAGCGGGACCGTCGACCTGACGGCGTCGCCGACGGACAGCGACGTCGCCTCGGTCGCGTTCCTCTACCGGCCCGCCGGCGGCAGCGGCCCGTGGACGTCGATCGGCACCGACACCTCCGCGCCGTACGACGTGCCGTGGATCACGACGGCGGTGCCCGACGGCAGGTACGACCTCGAGGAGGTCGTCACCGACACCGCCGGCAACTCGAACACCGTGCCGATGTCGACGAAGACGGTCGACAACACCGCGCCCGACACGGCCGCGGTCACCGCGCCTGCCGCGGGTGCGGACACCGGCGGCACCGTCGCCTTCGCGGCGTCCGCGAGCGACGCGACGTCGGGCGTGAAGACCGTCACCTTCGAAGTCGAGGCGACGGGCCAGTCCGGCTTCACGACCGTCGACGCAGACACGAACGGCGCCCCCTACACCGGCACGTGGAACTCGACCGGCGTCCCCGACGGACCGGCGCAGGTGCGCGTCGTCGTGACCGACTTCGCCGGCAACAGCACCACGTCCGCACCGGTGAGCTTCATCGTCGACAACACGGCGCCGACGGTGTCGCTCCAGGCGCCCCCCGCCGCCGCCGCGAGCGCGTCCCTCTCGGCGACCGGCTCGGCCGACATCGACCACGTCGACTACGAGTGGTCGGGCGACGGCACCACGTGGCACTCGATCGGGACCTCCTCGAGCCCGCCCTACTCGACCACGTGGACGACGCCGGCGGCGGACGGCACCTACCAGGTGCGCGCGCGCGCGACCGACCACGGCGGCAACGTCTCACCGTACGACGTCAAGACGGTCGTCGTCGACCACACCGCCCCGACGGCGAGCGCGCTGCTGCCTGCCGACGGCGACACCGTCGGCGGCTCGAGCGTCCCGCTGTCGGTGACGGCGAGCGACGGCGGCTCCGGCGTCGCGTCGGTCACGTTCCTCTACCGGCCGTCCGGTGGCGGCGCCTGGACCGGCATCGCGGCACCCGCCGGCGCGCCCTACACGGGCACGTGGGACGTCCACTCCCTGCCGAGCGGCGACTACGACGTCGAGGCCGTCGTGCTCGACGGAGCCGGCAACGCGACGACGATCGTGCACACCGTGCACGTCGACTCGACGCCGCCGACGCTGTCCGCGTTCCCGGTCGGATCGCCGGTGCACGGGACGATCACCCTCCAAGTCACGACGAGCGCCGACACGGCGGGCGCCACCTATGGGGTCGCGCCGTCCGGCGGCGGTGCATGGACACAGGTCGCGTCGTCGAGCACCGGGCCCACCTTCTCGGCACCGTTCGACACGACGACGCTCGCCGACGGCACCTACGACTTCCGCGCCACCGTGGCCGACCGCTTCCGCAACGCGACGACGCTCGACGTGCCCGTGGTCGTCGACAACACGCCGCCGAGCGTGGTCGCGTCGACGCCGGCCGACGGCTCGGTCGTGCCGAGCGCCGGCTCGCTCTCGCTGACGGCGTCGGAGCCGGTCGCGTCGGTCGACGATCTCCAGCTCGACGGCGCCAACGCGCGGTTCACACCGTCGATCAGCGGCGCCGACGTGACCTTCCCGACCGGCGCGCTCCCTCCGGGGAACCACGCGCTCACCGGCTGGCTCCACGACGCCGCCGGCAACTCTGCGCCGTTCCGGATCAACGTCACCGTGCGCGACACCTCGGCGGCCGCCCTGCCGCCGGTCGCGAAGAACGTCAGCTCGTCCGCCGACACCGTGCTCACGTCCGCGGACGGCACGGCGAGCGTAACGACGCACCACGACGTGTGGCAGCAGGCGATTCCGCAGCCGCAGGACTTCCTCGTCCTGCACATCGACCCGATGCCGGCGTCGCTCATCTCGCCCGGCGCCGGCGCCCAGATCGCGGGGCCGGTCGAAGACGTGCGCATGACGTGGGACCTCGCCGGCACCGAGGAGCATCACTTCGACGATCCGATCGAGATCGACCTCGCCGATCCCACCGGCAGCGGCACGCCGGCGACGGCCGAGGTGACGACGTCGTGGCGGGCGATCCCGCAGCTGCAGACGGCGGGAACGCTCCCCGCGGGGCAACAGGACGGCTACTGGCGCACCGGCTCGACGGTCCACATCCTGACGCGGCACCTCTCGCTGTTCACGATCCTGACCACCCTCACCTCGAGCGCCGTCGCGCCGCCGATCGAGTTCTCCGGCACGGTCGGGTTCGACGGTCTCACCCTGCGTTGGGCGCCGGGGATCCCGACGGTGCAGAGCTTCGCGCTGTACGCCGACGGCGCCGTGGTCGGCCGCTTCGGCGGGACGACGTACGAGGCGAAGCTCGGACAGATCACGAGCGACGACACGCGCACGTTCACGATCACGGAGACGAGCACCGCCGGCGCCGAGAGCGCGCCGTCGCAGGCGCTGCGCGTCGTGCCGGCGGTCGCGGGCGACTCGCAGGCGCAGGCGGCCGCGGCGTTGGCCGGGCGCGGGTTCACGGTCGGCAACCTCGTCCCCGTGGCCGCCGTGGGCGAGCCGGCGGGCACGGTCGTCGGGCCGACGGACGTGCAGGTGCTCCCGGTCGGCTCGCCGGTCGACCTGCAGGTCGCCTCCGGCGGCGCCGCGCACAGCCCGTTCGCGTTCACCGTCGCCGCGGCGCCGCGCCTGCGCGCCGTCGCCGGGACGCTCTACGCGCGCGTCGCCGTGACGGCCTCCGCGCGCATCGACGTCACGCTCGACGCGAATCCATGGAACCGGCTGCAGCGGTGGCACTTCTTCCACGTCGCGCCGGGCGCGACGATCGTGAAGCTGCGGCTGCGCGCGCCGCTGCAGCCGGGCGACTACCGCCTGTTCTGGAAGGCGACGTCGCTGAGCGACCACAGCGTGAGCCGCCGCATCACTCCGCTGCGCATCCTGGCGAAGAAAGCGCGCGCACACGGAACGCCGAACCAGGTGCTCGTGCTCGCGGGCGCGCGCTCGCTCGCCTCGGCGCGCCCGGCGAACGCGCGGCTGTCGCGCGTCACGCCGGAGCAGGCGTACCTGTTCGCCACCTACCACGACGTCTCGGTCGTGGTCGTCGACACCGCGCTCTACGGCGCGCAGCTGGCGCGCAACCTGCACACTGTCTTCCCGAACACCGCGGTCGTCGCGCTCGCGCGCAGCCCATACACGCGGACGTCGCTCGCGCGCGGCGGATGCGTCGCCGTGCCGGCGTCGACGACGACGAAGCAGCTCGTCGCGCTGATCGACCGGCTCGACTCGAAGCCGTAACGGTGCGCGTCAGCGCCGCGGCGGGTCTTCCCGCTCGCCGCCGGGCCGCCAGAGCGGCTCGCCGCCCGCGGTCGCCGCGCGCGCGAGGATGAACAGCAGGTCGCTCAGCCGGTTCAGGTAGACGGGCACGAGCGGATTGATCGCGCGTTCTGCTCCGACGGCCAGCACGTCGCGCTCGACGCGGCGCGCGACGGCGCGGGCGACGTGCAGCCGCGCCGCGGCCTCCGTGCCGCCGGGGAGGACGAAGCTCTTCAGCGCGGGCAGCGACGCATTGACGTCGTCGCAGTCGCGCTCGAGCCGCTCGACGTCGTCCTGCGCGACGCGCAGACGGCCGTCGGCGTCCGCGTACGGCACAGACAGGTCGGCGCCGACGTCGAACAGCTCGTTCTGGATCCGGTCGAGACGCGGGTCGCGCGCCTCCACGTTCGCCCAACCGACGACGGAGTTCAGCTCGTCGACCGCGCCGTAGGCGCGCACGAGCGGATCGAGCTTCGACACCCGGGAGCCGTCGCCGAGCGACGTCTGCCCGCGGTCCCCGCCGCGCGTGTAGATGCGCGTCAGGCGGACCGGCTCGTCGCGCTCGCGCGGGCTCACGCCGTATTGATCGGGACGATCTTCCGCTCGGCGTCGCCGAGGATCTGCCGCGCGATCACGAGCCGCTGGATCTCGCTCGTCCCTTCGTAGATCTCGGTGATCTTCGCGTCGCGGTAATAGCGCTCGACCGGGAACTCCTTCGTGTACCCGTAGCCGCCGAGCACCTGGATCGCCTCCGCCGTCTGCCGGCGCGCCATCTCCGACGCGAACAGCTTCGCCTTCGCGCCCGCCTCCGTGTGCGGCCGGCCGCGGTCCTTGAGCCACGCCGCGCGCAGCACCAGCAGCCGCGCTGCGTCGATCTCCATCGACATGTTCGCGAGCTTGTGCTGGATCGCCTGGAAGTCGGCGATGCGGCTGCCGAACGCCTGCCGCTCCTTCGCGTACTCGAGCGCGACCTCGTACGCCGCCCGCGCGATTCCGACCGCCTGCGCCGCGATGCCGATCCGGCCGCCGTCGAGCGTCGCCATTGCGATGCGAAAGCCGCGGTTCTCCTCGCCGAGCAGCCGGTCGCGCCCCACGAACGTGTCGAACGCGATGTCGTTCGTCACCGACGAGTTCAGCCCCAGCTTCTCCTCCGTCCGCGTCACCTCGACCTGGTCGGCGTCGAGGAGGAACGCCGAGACGCCGCGCGCCGTCCGCGTCGACGCGTCGGTGCGAGCGAACAGCAGCACGGTGCCGCCGAACGCGGCGTTCGTGATCCACTGCTTGGCTCCGCTGACACGCCAGCCGTCACCGTCCGGTTCGGCGCGCGTCGTCATCGCGCCGGCGTCGGATCCTGCTCCCGGCTCCGTCAGCGCGAAGCAGCCGATTGCCTCGCCGCGCGCCAGCGGCGGCACGAACCGCGCCCGCTGCTCGTCGCTGCCGAACTGCAGGATCGGCAGGGTGCACGCCGACGTGTGCACTGCGACCGTCACCCCGACGCCGGCGTCGGCGCGCGACAGCTCCTCGAGCACCAGGATGTACGAGACGAAGTCCGCACCGGCCCCGTCGAGGTCCTCGGGCACGCAGACGCCGAGCAGACCGAGCTCGCCGAGCCGTCGGAGCAGCTCACGCGGGAAGCCGTGGGCCCGGTCCCACTCGGCGGCGTGCGGCGCCACTTCGGCCTCGGCGAACTCGCGTGCGAGCCGCTGGATCTCGCGCTGCTCGTCCGTCAGCTCGAAGTCCACGGACGGGAGCGTAGTTGACGGGGCGGGCCGCAGCCGCCCGCCCCGTCGCGTGGGTCGATCAGGGGTCGACATCCGCCGGCTCGCCCGTGCTCGGGTCGAGGAACAGCTTGTTCGCGCCGTGGTCGCGGTCGTCGCCGGGACCGAACGTGAACATGTTCAGCAGCGTGCCGGCCTTCGCGTCGAAGGAGCCGCCGCCGATGCGGCCGAGCGACCAGTTGTCCTCGATGAAGCGGAGGATCGACGTCTGATCGGTCAGCGTGTTGTCGACGAAGTTTGCCTTCGCGTACGGGGAGATCACGAGCAGCGGCTGACGAACGCCGTACCCGCAGCGATCCTGCTGCGTCGGGTCGACCGCCTGCGGCTGCTGGCTGCCGCAGTCGCCGTTCGTCACCAGTCCCGTCGTCGCGCTGAGCGCACCGCGGATCGCGTCGTGCTTCGGATCGGCGGACTGGTTGTTGATCGGGCTCATGACGTGGTCGTACCAGCCGTCCGAGTCGTCGTACGCGATGATCACCGCCGTGTCGTGCCAGAACGGCGACTTCTCGAGCGCGTTGATCGCATTGACGACGAACTGCTGCTCGTCCAGTGGATCCGAATAGCCCGGGTGGCCGTCCTGGTAGCCCGGCGCCTTGAGGTAGCTCACGGCCGGCAGGTTCCCCGCGTTCAGTGCGTCGTACCAGTCCGACAGGTCGTACTGGTGGTTCGCCTGGTCGGTCTTGCCGATGTTGTCGACCGACGTCGGCGGCAGGTGGTTCAGGTTCTGGGTCGACGCGTAGAACTGGAACGGCTCGTGGTGCGGGATGTAGTCGTTGCTCTTCACGCCGAACCGGTTCGTGTGCGCGACGGTGCACGTCGCCGCGCCGGGAGCCTCGCGGAAGCCGCCCTCGAACCAGCCCCACGTCACGCCCTTCGCGTTCAGGAGATCACCGATGTTCTTGCCACCGGCCGTCTCCGTCGAGCGGTCGCGCGTGTCGCAGATGTCACCGGCCGGCTGCGGGTCGCCGATCACGGTGCCGTTCTCGCTGACGTCGCTGTAGAACGTCGCGTTCGGGTTCGCCGGGTTGACGGCCGGCGCGAAGCCGTGCGTCTGGCCCGAGATGAGGTTGATCGCACCGACGCTCGACGGGCCGAAGTTCGAGCCGAACGAGTTGTCGTTCATCGCGAAGTTCTGTGCGTAGTTCCACATCGCAGTGACGGTGTTGCCGTCGAAATACCCCATCACCTGGCTGCCGGGCAGCGTGCTGAGGCCGGCACCGGAGTGCGTGAGCGCGGCGGCGGTGCACGGAGGCGCGCCCGGAGCGCTCGAGTTCGTCCCCTTCGCGCCGGTCGCCTGGACGTACTTGTCCACGAGGCCGGCGTCGTCCGCCTGCTGCTCCGCCGTGTAGCCGTGGTTCTGGCTGCACGTCTCGGCGTCCTGGCGGTCGATGCGGAACGGCTGCACGATGTTCGGGTTGTTCGGCGACTGCAGCGACTGGCTCAGGCCGTTGACCGCCGGCGTGCCCTTCGCCGCGACGAACGGCGGCTCACCCGGCGGGTTCGCCGCGTTCGGATACGTTGCGAAGTAGTGGTCGAACGAGATGTTCTCGTCGAAGATCACGACGACGTGATGGATCGGCGTCGTCGTGTCCGCGTCCGGCGACTTCGGCTTGTCCGCGATCGCCGACGTGCCGACGACCGCGGCGGCCCCGATTGCACCGGCGAGCGTGCAGGCGAGCACGGCCGCCCGGAACCCGAGCCGTCCCTTGCGAAGCTTCATCTACTCCCCCTTCGTTTCCCCATGCGCCGACTCGGTGCCGACGCAGCAACGCGAACCTACTTAGGCACTGCCATCGATAGGGCAACGGACGCGTATCGAAGCTGTGTCGATCTCGCGCTCCGGCGCGCGCGCCAAATGGACACGACATCCCGGGTAACAGTCGGTCGCGTGGACGCGACGAGCGCCGGCGCGAGATCGACTCCATCTCGCGCGACTCCCGCTGACCTGCTGCCGCACCGACAACGCGGCTGCCTGACACCTGGAAGGGAAGGTGGTGTCAGACATTCCACTCGAGCCCAGACGCGCAAGCGCGCGACTCGCCCGCCTCGACGCTACTTCGGCTCTGGCTCGAGCTTGTACCCGACGCCGAAGCGCGTCTGGATGAACGTGTTCCGCGGCGCGGGGCGGTCGATCTTCTGGCGCAGGCGCCGCACGAACACGTCGACGGTGCGGTCGCGGTGCGTCTCGCGTCTCCCCCACACCTTCTGCAGCAGCTCGTCGCGCGTGACGACGCGACCTCGGTCGAGCGCCAGCGTGTACAGCAGCTTGAACTCCGTCGGCGTCAGGTTCGCGCTCTTTCCGCCGACGAACGCCTGCACCTCGCGGGGGTCGATGCGCAGCTCCTCGATCTCGATCGGTTCGCCGCGCCGCTCCTCCGCAGGACGAACGCCGCGCCGCGCGGCCGCACTGACGCGCGCGACGAGCTCGCGCATCGAGAACGGCTTCACGAGGTAGTCGTCGGCGCCGATCTCGAGGGCGTGCACACGGTCGTGCTCGGTGCCGCGCGCCGAGACGACGACGATCGGCGTGCCGATTCCCTCGGCGCGCGCCGTCTCGATCAGCTTCCACCCATCGAGCTCCGGAAGCATCAGGTCGAGCACGCACACGTCGGGGTTCTCGAAGCGCAGGCGCGCGAGCCCAAGCTCGCCGCGGCCGACGACCACCGGATCGAACCCGGCCTGGACGAGGTGGCGCGCCATGCCGTCGGCGATCACGTTGTCGTCCTCGACGATCAGGACTTTCGCCATCGCACCTACCATAGTCCGGGCCTCGGTGTTACACGGGTTTCCGAGTGGTGACGATCTGGTGACGCAACACGACACCTACGACCGCAGCTTCGACGAGCTCCGCACGGGGTTCACCGCCGCCGTCTCGCACGAGCTTCGCACGCCGCTCGCGCGGATCCTCGCGCTGCTCGACTCCGCCGACCTCCCCGGCGCCGACGTCCACGCGCTTATCGACCAGGCGCGCGCGGAGGTCGAGAACGCCGGCGCGCTGATCGACGAGATCCTGTTCCTCTCTGAGCTCGAGAGCGGAAAGGAAATCGTCTCTCTCGGACACACAACGGCGCTGCCGGTGCTCGAAGAGGTCGCGCATGAGCTCGAGGACGCCGCGACCCGCGCCGGCGTCACCGTCGTCGTCGACGGCGACGGCAGCGTGGACGTCCCACTGCGTCCGCGCATGCTCCGGATCGTCGCCGAGAACCTCACCGAGAACGCGATCCGCTACGCCGGTCACGGCGCGACGGTTCGGCTCGAGATTCGGCGCGCAGGTGACTTCGCCGTCCTCACCGCCAGCGACGACGGTGTCGGCGTCGACGAGAGAGCGTTGCCGCGCCTCTTCGAACGGTTCTATCGCAGCGATGCCGCACGAACCTCGCGCGGCACCGGGCTCGGGCTCGCGATCGTGAAGCACATCGTCGCGGCCGCAGGTGGCGAAGCGGAGGCCGACGGCGCTCGTGGCCGCGGCCTCCGCATCCGCCTCCGCTTTCCGAGCTAGGTGTGAACCTTCTTGAGGGTCTTCTCGGCCGCGACGAGGACTGCCTTCACGGTCGAGAGCCTCGCGAAGGTGAGCTTCGCGGCGTACTGCGAGCCCTGGCCCTGCGTAAGGCACCAGAAGATCATCTTGCGCAGCTCGGCCGCGTGCGACGACTTCGAGTGGACGATGACGTAGGTGTAGGTGCTGATCGGGTAGCCGAACGTGTCCGACTTCGGCGGGTTCACGATGTGCATCTCGTTGTTGGAGGGCACCTTCGTGAACGCCGACGCCGCGGCCTCGATGCGGCGAAGGCTCGGGAACAGGAACTTCCCGGCCGCGTTCCGCACGGCGGCGAACCGGATGTGGTTCTTGATCGCGTAGGCGACGTCGACGTAGCCGATCGCGCCCCGGGTGCGCGAGATCAGGCCGGCGACGCCGCTCGAGCCCTTGGCGCCCTGACCCGCCGGGAACGCCGGCTGCGTAGAGGTGCCGATCTTGTTCTTCCACGTCCCGTTGACCGCCGACAGGTAGTCGGTGAAGGCGTACGAGGTGCCCGAGCCGTCCGAGCGGAAGACCGGGGTGATCTTGAGGTTCGGCAGGTTCGCGCCCTTGTTCAGCTTCGCGATCGCGGGGTCGTTCCAGTTCGTGATCTGCCCGAGGAAGATCTTCGAGATGGTCGCGCCGTCCAGGTTCAGGTGGACCGGAGCGCCCGGGACGTTGTACGCGACGGCGACGGCCGACAGCGCCCACGGGATCTGCAGGCAGTCAGGGCACGCCTGCTGCTGCGCCGGGTTGAGCGGCGCGTCGGAGGCGCCGAAATCGACCTGGTTGTTGGTGATCGCCGCGATGCCGGCACCGGAGCCGACCGCGCTGTACTGGATCGTGTAGCCGAACGCGTGGCCGAGAGCCGGCGTCCAGGCGGCGACGAGCGGCGCGACGAACGTGCTTCCTGCGCCGGTGATCGTCGTGTCGTCGGTCTTTGCGGCCGCGGCGGCGACCGCCATCAGCCCGACGAGAACCGCAGCGATGAGGGCGAGCCCTCTCTTCATCGAGTTCCTCTCCTTGTCCCTGGGGGTGGCAACTTGCACGCCGCCAGACTGCCCGCGCTGCCTTTCGGTGTGGGCTGACGCCGTGTTACCGCGGCGTGTCGGAGTGGTGAACGCGGCCGCGGCGTCAGCGCGCGAGGCCGAGCTTGCGGCGCGAGCGATCGAGCAGGAGCCGCGACACGAGGCTCGTCACCAGCACGAACACGATCAGCACGAACGCCGCCGCCCACGCCTGCGCGTGCTGCGACGGGTCGGCCGACTCCGAGTACTCGAAGATCGTCAGCGGTAGCGACATCACGGAGTGCGTCGGGTTCCAGTCGACAACCTGGCCTGCGAGCGCGCACGTGAAGAGCAGCGGCGCGGTCTCGCCCGCGGCGCGCGCGACGGCGAGCGTGGTGCCGGTGAGGATGCCGCCGAACGACGTCGGCAGCACGACGCGCAGCACCGTCTGCCACTTCGAGACGCCGAGCGCGTAGCTCGCCTCGCGCAGGTGGTTCGGCACGAGGCGCAGCACCTCCATCGTGGACCGCGCGATCAGCGGCAGCATGATCACGCTGAGCGCGAACCCGCCTGCGACCGCGCTCTGGTGGTGGCCGATGCCGAGCAGCGGCACCTTCACCTTCACGGCGAGCGCGAACACGAAGATGCCGATGACGATGGACGGGAAGCCGTTCAGGACGTCGAGCCAGAGCCGCACCTGGCGGCCAATTGCCGCCGGCGCGAACTCGCTCACGTAGATCGCGCTCAACACGCCGACCGGCAGTGCGAACGCGACGGCGATCGCGACGAGCAGGAACGAGCCGACGAACGCCGGCGCGATCCCGCCGCCGCCTCCGAAGAACGAGGAGCTCGGGCCCTTGAGGAAGAAGTCGAGGTTGATCGCACTGACGCCGCGGCTGCCAACCGACCAGATCACGACGGCGAGGACGGCGATCGCGAGCGCCGCCGCGAGGATCGAGCTCCCCTCGAACAGCTTGTTGACGAGCATCCGCCGCCGCGAGCGGCCCGTCGCCTTGAGCGAGATCTCGGGCTGCATCAGTCGGCGCCCGTCCGCTGGAACTCGAAGCGCTTGACCACGCGCTGCGCCGCGACGTTCACGAGGAACTCGATCACGAGGAGGACGAGCGCGAGGTAGATCAGCGACGAGATTTGCAGGTTCGTGATCGCGCCCTGGTACTGGTTGGCGAGCCGGCTGGCGATCGTGTCGCCGGGATTGAAGATCGCGAGGTGCAGCGGGATGAAGTTGCCGATCACCTGCGTGACCGCGATCGCCTCGCCGAGCGCGCGGCCGAGGCCGAGGATGACCGCGGCGACGACGCCCGCGCGTACCGACGGCACGACAACGGTCTTCACCATCTCCCAGCGCGTCGCGCCGAGGCCGATGGCGCCCTCCTCGAGCTCCGTCGGGACGCCGAGGAAGAGCTCGCGGCAGATCGACGACGTGATCGGGATCGTCATGATCGTCAGGACGACGATCGCCGTGAAGACGGTCGACTCCGTGTGCGGGTCGCCGCCGAAGATCGGGATCCAGCCGAGCACCGAGTGGATCGCTGGCTGGACGTGATTCGCGTCGAACGGCGCGAGCACGTAGATGCCCCACAGGCCGATCACGACGCTCGGGACGGCGGCGAGCATGTCCACGAGCGCGCCGACCGGCGTGCGCACGGCAGGCGGCGCGAGCTCGCTCAGGAACAGCCCGATCGCGACCGAGAGCGGCGTCGACAGGAGCATCGCGCCGAACGAGGTGACGAGCGTCCCGATGATGAGGTCGCGCGCGCCGAACTCGTTCAGGTTCGCGTTCCAGACGTTGTGCCAGAGGAACGCGAGGTGGAAGACCTTGATCGCGGGCCAGGCGCCAACGATCACCCGCCACGCGATCGCTGCGACGACGCCGACGCCGAGGAGCGTCGCCAGCGCAGAGACGCCGTAGAAGACGACGTCGCCGACGCGGTCGCCGAACCGGCGCGTCGAGCGGAGGCGGCCCGCCGGAATGCTCGCGGCTTCCATCGGCGCCCAGCATTCCAGGGCCACCCGGCGACCGGGGCCTCGGTCACCACTCCGTCACAGGTCGTTCACATGTCGTGTACCCCGCCGCCACGCGGGCCGCGGGAGACTGGCGGCGGTGCACGTGACGGAGACCCCGGACAACCACGCCACGCCTGCGATCGCGGTCGCGCCGTTCGCGGCTGCGCCGGCGATCAGCCGCGACGTCGTCTTCGACATCGACGACCTCACCGTCACCTACGGCAAGTCGGTCGCCGTCAAGGGCGTCTCGCTGGACATCCACCGCAATGCGATCACGGCGCTCATCGGCCCGTCGGGCTGCGGCAAGTCGACCGTGCTGCGCTGCCTCAACCGGATGAACGACCTCGTTCCGAGCGCGCGCGTCGACGGCTGCGTCCGCTACCACGGCGTCGACCTCTACGGCCGCGACGTCGACCCGATCGAGGTGCGGCGGCGGATCGGCATGGTCTTCCAGCGGCCGAACCCGTTCCCGAAGTCGATCTACGACAACGTCGCGTACGGGCTGCGCATCCTAGGCATGAGGGACAACCTCGACGACCGCGTCGAGAAGGCGCTGCGGGGCGCCGCGCTCTGGGACGAGGTCAAGAGCCGCCTGAAGAAGTCCGCCCTCGGCCTGTCGGGTGGGCAGCAGCAGCGCCTTTGCATCGCGCGCGCGATCGCCGTCGAGCCGGACGTCGTCCTGCTCGACGAGCCCGCGTCGGCGCTCGACCCGATCTCCACGTCGGCGATCGAGGACCTGATGCACGAACTGAAGAGCGACTACACCCTGGTCATCGTCACGCACAACATGCAGCAGGCCGCGCGGGTTGCCGAGATGACCGCGTTCTTCAGCCTCGACGTGCACGACGACGGCTCGCGCCACGGCATCCTCGTCGAGTACGACCGCACCGAAAAGATCTTCACCCAGCCGTCCGACGAGCGCACCGAAGGCTACGTCACGGGACGCTTCGGATGAGGATCTCCTTCACCGAGGAGCTCTCGCAACTCGAGGCGTCGCTGCAGGAAGAAGGCGATTTGGCGCTGCGCGCGCTGCGGGCAGCGCTCAACGCGCTGGCGCGCGGCGACGAGGAGCTCGCCGACGAGGTGATTCGCTTCGACGACGAGGTCGACCGCCGCTACGTCGCGATCGAGGAAGGCGTCCAGTCGCTGCTCGCGCGGCAGACGCCGGTCGCGGCCGACCTGCGGCTCGTGCTCGCGATCCTGCGCATCAACCTCCACCTCGAGCGCATGGCCGACTACTGCGTCACGGTCGCGAAGCTGACGAAGCTGATGGGCGACCTGAACGTGAGCGATGAGGCAATAGCGAGCTCGATCGAGGACATGGGCCAGCGCTGCGAGCAGATGATCCGTGTCGCGATGGACGCGTTCGCGTCGCGTGACGCCGAGAAGGCGCAGACGCTCGTCGAGCTCGACGAGCTGATCGACCGCGCGAACCGCAATGCGACCGAGGACGTCCTCTCGCTCGGCGACTCGCCGGCGGAGCGCGAGTACGGGCTGCGGATGCTCGTCGTCTCCCGCTGCGTCGAGCGTATCGGCGACCACGCGGTCGACATCGGCGAGCAGGTGGCGTATCTCGTCACCGGCGAGTTCCGCGAGTTTTCGGACGCCAGCCACCCGGCGTAGGAAACGGGGGAGCAACTTCGGTTCTCCCCCGTTGGCCCCCTTTCCGACATCTTGATTCGCACTGAGCGAGCGGCGGGAAACCCGCCCCTCGTGTCACCTCGCCGCTTCCAGCCACGCGCTATCGGCATGACCACTTCTGGTCATGCCGATTTACACCTCCAGCGACGACGAGCGCGCCGCCCACCGCACCCGGCAGCGTCGCCGCGCCGAAGACGAGTCCGCTGCGCACGTCGATGCGCCGCTGGCGCCAGGAGGCGATCGATCCCGAGGTGCTGTTCGCCCACACGGCGGCGAGACTGATCGCAGTGAGCGTCTGAGCGCTGCCGTGCGGGTACACGAGCAACAGCACAGGCGTGAGCAGGAAGCCGAGCACGACCAGCGCGAGCGCGGCTTCGGGGGTCACGCGGATCGACCCTAACGGCGACGTTCGCTCTTTGCGGATGCGTTCGCACCGCTGTAACCACCTGTTCACCGCGCAGCATGGTTTGATCGTCCGCCCATGGCTGCGACCTCTCACAAGCACGTCGATCTTCGCTCGGGCAAGCTCGAGCGGAGGCGGCGCAAGCTCCGTGTGCGCGACATCCGCGGCGTCGGCCGCGCGATGCGCAAGCGCTGAGACGCGGTTCGTGACGAATCGGTGATGCGGCCGCGCGGCGGCCGGTCCGTCACCGCTGCGACTCCGGGGCGTAACGCCGCGGCAACCCCTCCTCACCGTCTGCACTCGTAGCGTCGAACCGGCAGGTCAGCCGACGTTCTCCGCGGCCGTCTCGATCAGGCGGCGCGAAGGTGGCGCTCGGGACGCAACTGGACGAGATACGTCGGCCGCGCGGAGCGCAGATACTCGACGACGGCCTCCTCGTCCTTCGCGCACGGGAGCATCGTCTTCCACGTGTGCAGGTGCTCGACGCGGTGGAAGTCGCCGTTCGCGACGACGGGCAGCCCTGCGTCCGCGACCCACGAGAAGAGCGTGTGGCGGTTGAAAAGCTCGTAGCGGTCCACGTGGGACGACCAGCGTTCGGGCTCGCTCGCGAACGCCGCGGTGGCGCGCGTCGCGCCGGCCGCTTCGAGCGGATACGGGTGGGCGGCGACCAGCGCCGCCCCGTGCGCACGCGCGGCGCGCAACATCGTCTCGATCCCCTCGGCGACGGCGACGTACGAGCGCAAGCCGACTGCGACTGCGTGCGCGGCGCGCGCGGGGTGTTCGTCGTCGTACGTCAGCTCGAGACCGGGGATGATCAGCAGGCCGTAGAGGCGGTGCGCGCGCTCGATCTCGTCGTCGATCGCCGCGAGGTACGCCTGGTGGTTCCACGCCTGAATCCCCTGCTGCGGATCGCGCGGCGCGTGATCCGTGACCGCGAGCACGTCGAACCCACTGCGGCCGTAGAGGTCGGCGAGCTGCCGCAGCGAGAGCGCGCCGTCGCTCCACGTCGAGTGCGCGTGCAGCTCGCAGAGCAGCGGCGACGATTTCGTCTGCATCGCTCACAGTGTTCGACACGGCGGCGGCCTTCCGCCGTGCCGTCACCGAGCTGCAACACGTTCGCGACGCATCCGCCTCAAGAGTCTTTGACACCTCGGCGGTGTCGAAGACCCGTTCGCGCGATCAGGCGTTCTTGACCAGGATGTTGCCGACGCGGTGGGCGGCGGTCTCGCAGGCGTCGATCGCGTCTTCGAGCGCTTCGTAGATGTCCTTCCAGCGAATGACGATCACCGGGTCGATGCGCTCGTCCTTGAAGAGCGACGCACGCGCGGCGCGCGCGACGCGGTCGCCCTCGTCCTCGATCTCCTTGATCGCGACGATCCGCTGCTGCGACGCCTCGTGGCGGCGAATCCCGCCCAGCAGTTCGGCGAGCTCCGATGCGCCGCGTGTCAGCAGCGCGCAAAGCTCGAACGACTGCTTCGTCGGCATCTCGACGCCATAGAGCCCGAGCAGCTCCGACGCGTTCTCCGCCGCGTCCGCGACGTCGTCGACGGCGAACGCTAGCTCGATGAGGTCGTCGCGGTCGTACGGCGTGACGAACAGCGCGTTCGTCTGCGACAGGAGCTCCGACACGGCTGCGTCGGCGACGTGCTCGAGATCCTTCACCTCGTCCTGCGTCGGGCCCGACGGCCACTCGAGGAACCGACGCTCGACCGTCTGCGCCACCTCGGCTACCGCCCCGCCGGCGTTCGTCAGCAGCTCGAAGATCTGCCCCGCCCCGGCTCCGAACCCGAGCTTCATGCGCCGAAGATCCACTTGACGGGGAACCAGAGCGCCGCCGCGACCGCAGCGGCGGCGGGGATCGTCAGCAGCCACGCGAAGACGATGTTCCCGGCGATCCCCCACCGCACCGCCGACAGCCGCTTTGTGGCGCCGGCGCCCATCACCGCGCCCGAGACGACGTGCGTCGTGGAGAGCGGGTAGCCGTACTTCGTCGAGCCGTAGATGACCGCGCCCGACATCGCCTGTGCGGCGAAGCCCGCCGGCGGGTCGATCTGGATGATCCGCTGGCCGAGCGTCCGCATGATGCGCCAGCCGCCGGCGTACGTCCCGAGCCCGATCGCGACGCCGGCCGCGATCTGCACCCAGCGCGGGATGTAGAAGCTGTGGATCGTGCCGTGCGTCTGCAGCGCGAGCGCGATCACCGCCATCGTCTTCTGCGCGTCGTTCGACCCGTGGTTGAAGGCGACCCAGGTGCCGCTGAGCAGCTGGCCGAACCGGAACGAGCGGTTCGCGAGCCCGGGTTTCATCCACTGGAACACCCAGTAGATCGCGAGCAGCAGCACGAACGCGGCCGCAAACGCGATCGTCGGCGCCCAGAGCGCCGGGATGACGACCTTGTGCGCGAGCCCGTGCCATTGCACGCCCTTCTCGCCCGTCTGCGCGAGCGCCGCGCCGACGAGGCCGCCGATCAACGCGTGGGAGGACGACGAGGGGAGACCGAGCCACCACGTCAGCAGGTTCCAGACGATCGCACCGAGGAGTGCGGCGAGCACCGTCTTCGGGTTGGCGAAGCTCGTGTCGATGATCCCCTTGCCGACGGTCTTCGCAACCGCCGCGGTCAGGAAGACGCCCGCGAAGTTCGCGAGCGCCGCGACGAGCACCGCCATGCGAGGCGAAAGGGCGCGCGTCGAGACCGACGTCGCGACCGCGTTCGCCGTGTCGTGGAACCCGTTCGTGAAGTCGAAGGCCAGCGCAATCGCGATCGTGATGACGAGCAGCGTCATCTCGGGCCGCCCACTAGCGGTTCTTGACGAGGATCGCCTCGAGGACGTCGGCAGCGTTCTCGCACGCGTCGACCGCTTCCTCGAGCTGCGCGTGGATGTCCTTCCAGCGGATGATCGTCAACGCGTCCGCACCCGAGCGGAACAGCTCGGCGATCGCCTCGCGCTCGAGGCGATCGCCTTCGTCCTCGAGCTCGCGCAGCGCGACGAGCTGGCGCTGTGAGTCGCGAAAGCCCTCGAGCCGCTCGACCGCCTCGTGCAGCCGCGAGACCGCCCGGTAGATCACGTCGCCCTGCTCGCGCGCTTTCTGCGGGACGTCACGAACCTCGTACGCGTCGATGTTGTCCGCCGCCTCGTCGATGTGGTCGCACACGTCGTCGATCACCGACGCGAGCCGATACATGTCGTCCCGGTCGAACGGCGTGACGAACGTCCGGTTGAGCAGGTTGATCACCTCGTGCGTCAGGCGATCGCCCTCGTGCTCGAGCTCGCGGATGTCGCGGAGCTTCTCGCGGCTCTCGGGCCACGCCGCCAGCAGCTCGACCAGCGCCCGCGCGATCTCGCGGGCGTTGGCGGAGGCCTGCGTGAACAGCTCGAAGAACTCGCGCTTCTGCGGCTTCAGGCGGAGCGCCATCCGCGGCGTTCTACCAGACCGCGTTCACCAATTCGTCACGAACCGACTCGGCTCAGCTGACGAAGTAGATCGTGCAAGCGAGCCCGGCGCAGAAGCAGTAGATCGCGAACGGCGTCAGCGTCTGCGTCTCGAAGTAGCGCATCAGAAACCGCACGGCGAGATAGGCGGTGACCGCGGCGCAGAGCGCTCCGACGAGCGCCTGCCCGCGGACGCCGTTGCCCTGGGCGCCGAACAGGTCGGGAAGCTTGAGCAGCGCCGCCGCGCCGATGATCGGCGTCGCGAGCAGAAACGCGAACCGCGCTGCGTCCTTGTGCGACAACCCGACGAGGAGGCCCCCGCCCATCGACGCGCCCGAGCGCGAGAAACCCGGGACGAGCGCGATCGCCTGCGCCGCGCCGACGAGCGCCGAATCACGCCACGAGACCGTCTGCGCGATGCGGACGTCGCTCTCCTCCTCGACGACGGGCGCGCGACGGCGCAGCAACTCGGCGCCGTAGAGCAGCAGTCCGTTCAGCGTCAGGAAGATCGCTGCGCTCGTCGGTGAGGCGAAAAGCTTGCGCAGCGGGTGCTCGAGCGTCAGCCCGAGGATCCCGGCCGGGATCGTCCCGACGACGAGCAGCCAGCCGAGCTTCGCGTCCGCGTCGGCCGGCGCGATCTGACGGTCCCGGAGGGAACGAGCGAGGCCTTTGAGGATCCGAACCCAGTCGCGCCAGAAGAAGAGCAACAGGACGATCGCCGTCGCCAGATGCGTCGCGATCAGGAACGTCAGGAAGTACGGGTCGTTCTGGTGGATGTTCCAGCCGAGCAGCTTCGGCAGGATCACCGAGTGGCCGAGCGACGAGATCGGGAACAGCTCGGAGACGCCCTGAAGCAGCCCCAGCACGATCGCGCGGGGGTACGAAATCAGCGCCGCGATTATCACGTGGTGGCTGGCGTCCTACGGTTCGGTCCAGTGCGGAACCACGCGAACGCGAGGCACGCGACCCCCAAGAGGAAGGCGGCGATCCCGTGCTTCGTGTGGTGATGCCCCGAACCCGCCTGGTGGCCCGGGAAGAAGCCCGGCAGCGACTTCGCGGGCTCGGCCCAGTAGACGATCGCGATCACGATCAGGACGATCCCGGCGAGGATCGCGAGCGCGACGAGCAGACGGTCGTTCCGCATCGGCCGAGAGCATACGGGCTGGCACCTGAACGCGCGCTGTAACCGGATCGAAACCCATCGTTCACCAGCATTCCGGGAGGATGACCGGCCCGTGGCGGCGACGAAGGAGCAGGAGCAGCGCGCCCAGGCGCACCGGTTCCTGAACCGCGAGCTGTCGCAGCTCGACCTCATCGGCCGGGTGCTCGACCTCGCCGCCGACGCGTCCGAGCCGCTGCTCGAGCGCGTCAAGTTCTGCGGGATCGTCTCATCGATCATGGATGAGTTCTTCATGGTGCGCGTCGCCGGCCTGCACGACCAGATCGCGGCCGGCGCGACCGTGCGCTCGCCGGACGGGCGAACGCCGCAGCAGACGCTCGCCGACATCCGCACGCGCGCGCTCGAGCTGACCGCCGCGCAGGCGCGGCTGTGGCGCGAGGAGCTCTGCCCCGCGCTCGCTCGCGAAGGCATTGTCATCGCGACCGTCGGCGATGCGACGGCGGACGAGCGCGCCGACCTCGAGCGCGTCTTCACGAACCACATCTTCGCCGTGCTGACGCCGCTCGCAGTCGGGCCCGGTCAGCCGTTCCCGTACATCTCGGGGCTGTCACTTTCCCTCGGCCTGGTCGTCCGCGACCCCGAAGCCGGCGAGGAGCGCTTCGCGCGCGTGAAGGTCCCGGAAGGTCTCGACCGCTTCGTCTCGATCGGCGAGCGCGGCCTGCTGATCCCGCTCGAGAACGTGATCGGGCATTTCCTCGACCGGTTGTTCCCCGAGATGGAGGTGGTCGAGCGCATCACTTTCCGCCTGACGCGCGACGGCGACACCGAGATCTCCGACGACGCCGACGACCTGCTCGAAGCCGTCGAGACCGAGGTTCGCCGTCGCCGCTTCGGCGAGGTCGTGCGCGTCGAGGTCTCCGGCGACGTGTCGCGCTCGATGCTCGCGCGGCTCGAGGAGCGGCTCGGCGTCACCGGCGAGCAGGTCTACCCCGTGCGTGGGCTGCTCGATCTCGCCGACGTCGCACAGCTGTGGAACCTCGACCGTCCCGATCTCAAGTACGAGCCATGGCTGCCGTACACGCAGCGCCGCCTCGCGAAGCAGCACGAGGACGAGCTCTTCGAGGAGATCGCGCGCCGCGACGTGATCGTGCAGCACCCGTACGACTCCTTCGGGACGAGCGTCGAGGCGTTCGTGCAGGCGGCCGCCCGCGACCCGAACGTCGTTGCGCTGAAGACGACCGTGTACCGCACGAGTCGCGACTCGGCGATCGCGCCCGCGCTGATCACGGCGTCGGAGAACGGCAAGCAGGTCGTGTGCGTCGTCGAGCTCAAGGCGCGGTTCGACGAGCAGCGCAACATCGAGTGGGCGCGGTCGCTCGAGCAGGCCGGCGTGCACGTCGTCTACGGCTTCCCCGACATGAAAATCCACGCGAAGACGACGCTCGTGGTGCGCCGCGAAGGCGACAAGCTGCGCCGCTACGTCCACGTCGGCACCGGCAACTACCACGCCACGACCGCGCGGGTCTACGAAGACGTCGGCATCTTCACGGCCGACCCCGACATCGGTGCCGACGTGGCGGACCTCTTCAACTTCGTCACCGGCTTCGGGCGACCGCAGCGCTTTCGCAAGATCCTCGTCGCGCCGTTCAACCTCCGGAAGCGGCTGATCGAGGAGATCCGCGACGTTGCATCGGAGGCCGAATCGGGCAAGAACGCGCGCATCCGGATCAAGTGCAACAGCCTTACGCACCCCGACGTGATCGAGGAGCTATACAAGGCGTCGCAAGCAGGCGTCGAGATCGACTGCGTCGTCCGCGCGAACTGCACGCTCGTCCCCGGTGTGAAGGGGATGAGCGAGACGATCCGCGTGCGGTCGATCCTCGGGCGCTTCCTCGAGCACAGCCGGATCTACTGCTTCGAGGTCGGCGACGACCGCTCGTACTTCATCGGCAGCGCCGACCTGATGCCGCGCAACCTCGACCACCGGATCGAGGTCGTCATGCCGGTCGAGGACGTGCACGCTCGGAACGAGGTCGAGTCGATCCTGAAGGCGCTGCTGTCCGACAACGCGCAGGCATGGGAGCTCGCGGCCGAGGGGACGTGGTCGCGCGTGCGCCCGAAGAAGAGCGAACGCAAGCGGCCGGCGCAGGTGCTGTTCATGCGCCGCCGCGAACGCGCCCGCCGCCTCACGCGCGCCCGCTGAGGACGCCGTCATGTGGGGTCGGCACCATGACCGTGTGCCCGTGGGGGTCATCGACGTGGGCTCGAACACCGTCCGGCTGCTCGTCACGCGGGACGGCCGCTGCGTCCACACGGAGCGCGAGATGCTGCGGCTCGGCGCCGACGTCGAGCAGACCGGCGCCGTCACCGAGGAGAAGCTCGGCGAGGTCGCGCACGTCGTCGCGCACTACGCGGACGAGGCACGGACGCGCGGCGCCGACGCCGTCGAGGTGCTGATCACCAGCCCGGGCCGGCAGGCCGCGAACGGCGAGGAGCTGCAGCAGGTCCTCGCGCGTGCGGCCGCTGCGCCGGCGCGCGTGCTGAGCGCTGCGGAAGAAGGACGGCTCGCGTTCGCCGGCGCCGTCGCGTTCGCCGGGCCGCCGGCGCGGCGCGTCGTCGCCGTCGTCGACGTGGGCGGCGGCTCGGCGCAGGTCGTCGTCGGCACGCGTCGTGACGGACCGCGCTGGACGCGCTCGATCGACCTCGGCTCGCAACGGCTGACGAGCCGTCTCCTCGCCGACGACCCGCCGGGCCGCGACGCGATTGCGGCGGCGGCCGAGGAGGTCGAGGGCTACCTGCACGAGTTCGCGCCGCCGCAACCGCGCACCGCCTACGCCGTCGGCGGCAGCGCGCGGGCGTTGAAGCAGATCGTCGGGGCGCGGCTGTCGCCCCACGGGCTCGACGAAGCGCTCGAGCTGCTCGCAACGACGCCTCGTGCGAACATAGCGGCGAAGCACGGGATCGACGTCGAGCGCGCGCGGACGCTGGCCGCGGGCGCGGTCATCCTCGCTGCGCTGCAGCGGCGGCTCGGCGTGCCGCTCAGGGTGACGCGCGGCGGTGTCCGCGAAGGCGCCGCCGGCGAGCTCGCGCGGACGCTGGCGGCCTGACGACGCCGAGGCTTTAGGCCGTCAACACGCGCTCGACGCGACGGTCCGCACCGACGACGAAGACCGCGCCCTTTGACCACGAGGGCGGGTCGACGACCGCGCGCTCGAGGCCGCCGTGACCGCACACGACCACGTCCGAGCGGACGACGTTCGTCACGAGCGGCACCCCCTCGTCGTGCTGACGGTCCTCGCGCAGCTCGAGGCGAACCTCGAGATCCAGCCGGCGCGCACGAGCGAGCGGCTCGACGGTCTGCAGGCATCGGACCGCGGGGCTGGTCAGGATCGCCTCGATCCGGAACTCGGCGAGCAGCGCCACGAGCTCCTGCGCCTGCCGGCGCCCACGCTTGTCGAGCGGTCGCAGCAGGTCGTCGCCTTCCCACTCGTCCCGGCTGCCGGCCCAGGCATGCCGGACGAGGAGGAGCGGCATCAGGCGAGCGCCTTCCGGCCCCTCCGCAGCGTGCGTTCGAGCGCGTCGCCGAACTCCTCGCGCCGCTCGCGGCGGCGCTCGCGCTCCCGTTCGACCAGCCGGCCCGCCGCGACCGCCGTGCGGGCGCGCGCGATCCGCCTCAGCCGCTCCTCAGCGACGACGGCGTCGTGGTGCTCGCCGACGACGTCCTGCAACCGCTTCAGCGCGTCGAGATAACCGGCCATCCGCTTGCCGCCGCCCTCGGTCGCCGCAAGCTCGCCTGCGTAGCGCGCACGCTTGGCGCGGATGCGGAGCGCGTGGAGCTCGTCGTCCGGCGGATTCGCCGGGAGCGCGCGCGCCGCCTTGCGCAGCTTCTGCAGTGAGTCGGCGGCGATCCGCCGCAGTGACGGCTTCGCGTTCAGATCCGGCAGCAGCGCGACCGACGACGCGAACGTGTGCAACAACGCGAGGTAGCGATCCGACTCGAGCGCCTCGAGGAGGTCGCGGCGGTTACGCTCGCGCTCGACCTCGAGCACCGCGACCAGCTCCCAGGCAGCCGGGGCGTCGTCGCCGAGCGACCGCGCCTCGTCGCGCAGGTGCTCGAGCATCACGTCGAGGTCGCGAACCTCGCCGAGCTTCTGTGCGAGCCACTTCAGCTCGACGGCGAGCGGCTCGAGCGTGTCGCCGAGCAGCGGCCGCGTCGCACGGACGAGCGCGCGCGTCCGGCGCGTCGCGACACGGAACTTGTGGACGTCCTCGGGATCGTCCCCGAGCCGAACGCCGGGATCGTGCTTCTCGAGCTCGCGGAACTGCGTCTCGAGCAGCGCGCGGAGGCGGTCGAGCGTCGTCTTCCCGGTGCGCGGCTTCGCGGGGCGCAGGCCGAGCACGCGCATCACCTTCGGCGCGCCGTCCGAGGGCTCCGCGCCGGCGCGGCGCAGACGGCGCGCGAGCTTCTCCAGATCGTCCTCGTCCCCGTCGAGGAGCTCGATCTCGAGCTCCTCGAACGCGCCGGTGGCACGGCCGGCGTCCATCACCGTCACGACGTCGTGCGTTACGTCGGCGACGCGACCACCGTCGCGCGTCGTGACACGCACGCCGACGCGTCGGGTGCGCAACGTCGCGATGGGCTCGAGCTCGCCGTGGCGCAGGTGCGCGACGAGCAGCGCCGCGAGCTCGTCGGGCGGCGCGACCGGCCCGCCCGGCGCCTCGATCTCGGCGCGCCCTTCGTCGCGCGGCAGCTTCAGCTGCCACAGCGACCGGCCGTTCTCGACGCGGCGGCGCAGCGTGATGCCGACTGCGGCGAGCGAGCGCGGCGGCGTGTCGTAGTAGGTGGACGTGAACACGCGCGAGTCGAGCGGCTCGCCGGGAAGCTCGGGCAGCTCGAAGCCCGCCGTCGGCTCCAGCTTGAGCTCGCGTTCGAGGATCGTCTCCATCCCGGCAGCGTACGGACAGGGACCGTCACACGTGTGACAGTCGGCCCGGGGTCCCCTCGGCCCCGGGCCGACCTGTCGCGCTTGCCCCCATGGCCGGCATCGGGCCGACCTCGACGCTAGTCGCGCCTGCGGTTACGAAGCCGGGTCGGGGTGGAGTCGGCTTGGCCGCGAGCCCTTCCGCAGCGGGCTCGCGCGCCCGATCATCGCCGCACATGAGCACATTCACCGTCATCGCCCATCGCGTCACGCCGACGAACACGCGCCTGGGTGCGGTGCCTCACGCCGGCGCAGGCGCTGACGCGGTTGCGCGAGGGAGACGTGGCGCTCGGCCGCCTCGACGTGCTGCCGACGCTCGACGGCATCGAGCCCGGCCTGTGGGCGCTCGACCGCCTGCCGGCGCTCGGCGTGACGGTGCTGAACGGCCGCCGGACGCTCGTCACAGCACACGACAAGCTCGCGACTGCGGCCGCGCTCGCAGCGGCCCGCGTCCCGCACCCGCGCACCGTTCACGTCGCTCCGTGGCTGCCGGAGCCGGAGCTCGAGCCGCCGCTCGTCATCAAGCCGCGCTTCGGCTCGTGGGGCACCGACGTGATCCGGTGCGACGACCCGCAGCAGATCGAGCACGCGCTCGCATGGGTGCGCGACCGTCCATGGTTCGAGGCGACGGGCGCCATCGCGCAGAAGCTCGTCGCACCGCGGGGGTTCGACCTGCGGATCGTCGTCGCACGCGGCGCGGTGATCGGCGCCGTTCGTCGCGTTGCTGCGCCCGGCGAATGGCGGACGAACGTCGCGCTGGGTGCGAAGCGCGAGCCGGTCGCTCCGCCGCCCGAGGCGTGCGACGTCGCCCTCGCGGCGGCGGAGGCGCTCGGGGCTGCTCTCGTCGGCGTCGACCTCCTGCCCGCCGACGTCGGCACGTGGGTGGTGCTCGAGGTGAACGGCGCCGTCGATTTCACGAGCGTCTACTCGCTCGGCGACGACGTGTTCGCGGTCGCGCGCGACGCACTCGGCGCGTCAGTAGCGGTAGAAGCCCTGGCCTGACTTCCGGCCCAGCCGTCCCGCCTGCACGTACTGGCGCAGCAGCGGGCACGGCGCGTACTTCGGGTCGCCGAGGCCCCGGTGCAGCACCTCCATGATCGCGACGCACGTGTCGAGCCCGATCAGGTCGGCCAGCGCGAGCGGCCCCATCGGATGCGCGAACCCGAGCTTGGCGATCGTGTCGATCGCCTCGGCCTCGGCGACGCCCTCCATCAGCGCGTACGCGGCCTCGTTCACGAACGGCATGAGGATGCGGTTGGAGACGAAGCCGGGGAAGTCGCGCGCCTCGGCGGGCTCCTTGCCGAGGTCGCGCGCGAGCTGCACTATCGCCGCCGCCGTCTCGTCCGAGGTCTGCACGGCGCGGATCACCTCGACCAGCTTCAGCACCGGCACGGGGTTGAAGAAGTGCATGCCGATCACGCGCTCCGGGCGGCCGGTGACGGCGGCGAGCGACGTGATCGGGATCGAGCTCGTGTTCGACGCGAGAATCGCCGCCGGCGGCAGCGCCTCGTCGGCGCGGCGGAAGACGTCCTCCTTCGCCGCCGCGTCCTCGGTGATCGCCTCGATCATCAGGTCGGCGGGCGCGAGCTCGTCGACCGCGTGGACGCGCGCGAGCGTCTCGTCCGGATCCGGCCCGCCCTTCTCCGCCAGCTTGGCGAGGCTCCTGCGCATCGCCTCGAGGCCGCGCTCGACCGCGCCGGGGTACGGGTCGTGGAGCGACACGCGCCGGCCGGAAGCGGCGACCACCTGCGCGATGCCGCCGCCCATCTGTCCCGCACCGACGACGAGGACGTGCTCGAACGTCACGGCGCGTGAGCCTATCGTTCGAGGATGGAAGTACGGCTCGCAACGCAGGAAGACGCCGAGGGCGTCGAGCTCGTGCGCGTCCGCGGCTGGCGCACCGCGTACCGGCACGTGTTCCCGCCGGAGGAGCTCGACGCGCTGCCGGTCGACGCCTCGCGCTGGCGCCCCCGGCTGCGGACGCCGCCGCCAGGCTGGTCGACGTTCGTCGCCGACGACGGCGGCGTCGTCGTCGGCTTCGCATCCGTCGGGCCGAGTCGCGACGAGCCCGGCGTCGGCGAGCTGTACGCGATCTACGTCGACCCCGGCCGCTGGTCGACCGGCGCCGGCCTCGCGCTGCTGCGCCGCGCGGAGAAACAGCTCGCGTCGGAGTACGACGAGGCGACGCTGTGGGTGCTCGACGACAACCCGCGCGCCCGCGCGTTCTACGAACGCGCGGGGTGGGCCCCGGACGGCGGGCGCAAGGCGGAGACGCGTTGGGGGGTGCGCGCGCCCGAGGTCCGCTACCGCAAGGCGCTGCGCTGAAGCGCGCGCCCGAGGATCTCCAGGTCGCGGTCGTACGTGAGCAGCGCGCGCGCCTCGTCCGGGCTCGCCCAGCGGACCGCGTCGACCTCGTGCGCGGCGGACGGATCGTCCAGGGACGCCATCGACCACCAGCGCACCTCCTTGCGGCCCGCGCCGACGTCGTAGAACGTCGAGCCGAGGAATGCCTCCAGCTCGCAGCGGAGGCCGGTCTCCTCCTCCACCTCGCGGAGCGCCGCCTGCTCCCACGTCTCCCCGGGTTCGAGCTTCCCCTTCGGGAACGTCCAGTCGCCGTAGTGCGCGCGGTGCACGAGCAGGACCTGCTTCCCGCGCATGACGACGCCGCCGGCGGCACGCAGCGGATCGGCCACGTCAGACCGCGATCAGGAGCGCGTCGCCCTGGCCGCCGCCGGAGCAGATCGCCGCGAGGCCGAGGCCGCCGCCGTTGCGGCGCAGCTCGTGCACCATCGTGGCGACGATCCGCCCGCCGGACGCGCCGATCGGGTGGCCGAGCGCGACTGCGCCGCCGTTGACGTTCACCTTCTCCTCGTCCGCTCCGAGCAGCCTGGTCGAGTTCCACGCGACGGACGCGAACGCCTCGTTGATCTCGACCCGCTCGACCTCGTCGATCGTCTTGCCCGCGCGCTCGAGCGCGATCGCCCCTGCCTTCGCGGGCGTCCGCGCGAGGTACGCGAAGTCGTCCGCGACGTAGCCCTGCCCGAGGATCGCCGCGAGCGGCTCGAGCCCGCGCCGGCGCGCGAACTCCTCGGAGCAGACGACCACGCAGCTCGCGCCGTCGTTCACGCCGGGCGCGTTGCCCGCCGTCGTCGTCCCCTCCGGGTCGAACACCGGCTTGAGCGAGGCGAGCTTCTCGAGCGTCGTGTCGCGCCGCACCGACTCGTCCTGCGTCACCTCGTCGACGGGGACGAGCTCGTCGTCGAACCGATGCTCGTCCTGCGCCGCCGCCGCGCGCTGGTGCGAGCGCACCGCCCAAGAGTCCTGCTGCTCGCGCGAGATGCCGAGCTCGCGGGATACCTTCGAGTTCTGCTGCACCATGTGCAGCCGGTCGAACGACGACGTCAGCCCGTCGAAGACCATCGAGTCGTAGAGCTCGCCGTGTCCGAGCCGGTAGCCGAAGCGCGCCTTCTTCAGCAGGTAGGGCGCGTTCGTCATCGACTCCATCCCGCCCGTCACGACGAGCTCGACGTCGCCGGCTCGGATCATCGAGTCGGCGATCTCGATCGCGCGGATCGAGGAGGCGCAGACCTTGTTGATCGTGTCGGCCGGCGTCTCCTTCGGCAGCCCTGCGCCAATCGCAGCCTGGCGCGCCGGCGCCTGCCCCGCGCCGCCCTGCAGCACCTGCCCCATGATCACGTACTCCGGCTCGTGCGGCTCGAGCCCGACGCGCTCGAGCGCGGCCCTGATCACGTGCGCGCCCAGCTCCGTCGCCTCGTAGCGTGCGAGGCCGCCGCCGAGCCGTCCGAACGGCGTCCGCACCGCACTGACGATGACGCTGCGGGCGGCCATCAGCGCAGGAACGACGCGTCTCGGTCGAGCCCCCGCGCGAACGCGACGAGCAGATCGACGATCGCCTCGACGTCGCCGAGGTCGCAGATCTCGTTCGGGCTGTGCAGGTAGCGGGTCGGGATCGACAGGAGCCCCGTCGGGATTCCCGCGCGCGCGAGGTGGATCTCGTCCGCGTCGGTCGACGTCGTGCGCGAATAGACCTCGATCGCGTACGGGATCCCCTGCTCCTCCGCGACGCGCTCGAGCAGCTCGACGACGTGCGCGTTCAGCGTCGGTCCGCGCGCGATCATCGCGCCCTTGCCGAGCTCGATTCGTCCGGCCCGCCGCGCGTCGCCGCCGGGCACGTCGGTCGCGGGCGTGACGTCGACGACCAGCGCGACCGTCGGGTCGAGCGCGAACGCCGCCGCGCGCGCGCCGTAGAGGCCGATCTCCTCCTGCACCGCCGCCACGGCGACGACGTCCACCTGCGCGTCGCCGGCCTCCGCGACCCTGCGCGCGGCCTCCAGCACGATGTACGAGCCGAGGCGGTTGTCGAGCGCGCGCGAGAGCAGGCGGCCGCTCGGCAGCTCGACCGGCTCGCCTGCCCACACGCCGGCGTCCCCCGGACGGACGAGCCGCTCGGCCTCCTCGCGCGAGCGCGCGCCGACGTCGAGGTGCAGGTCGCCCGCCTCGAGCCGGGGCCGGTCGCGCAGCTGCTCGGGGTACAGGCGCTTGCGCCCGACGACACCCGTGAGCGGACCGTTCCTCGTCAGCAGCGTGAACCGCTGCGCGTAGAGGGCCTCGGGCGAGATGCCGCCGATCGTCGTGAACGCGAGCAGGCCGTCGTCCTCGATGCTGGTGACGGCGATGCCGATCTCGTCGATGTGGCCGACGAGCGCGAGCGTCGGGGCGTCGCCGCCGCCGCTCCCCGCGGCCGGGATGCGCGCGAACGACGTGCCGAGCGTGTCCGACGATACCTCTGCGAAGGCGCTCGCCGCCTCGCGCCAGGCGCGCGCCGCCTCCGCTTCGTGCCCCGAAGGTCCACGCGTCGAGAGCAGGTCGCGAAGCAGCGTCGGCACCGTCATGAACTTGCGCATTAGACCAGCAGCGCCTACCCTGACGGGCAATGAGCCTCTCGACTCCGACCTGGTGGACGTGGCGCCGCGGACGGAGCGGGAGCGTGCGCGCGTAGCCGCGCGCCGACAGCCCGCCCCGTCCCGACCGAAGACCCTGGAGGGTCTTTTTTGTTGCCCGAAACCGCTCGACGCACCGTTCTCGACACCGACCTCCTGACGCCGCTCCGGGCGTACCTGGCGCTGCGCGGGTCGGCGCGCGCGTCGTTCCTGCTCGAGTCCGTGGACCAGGGACGCCTCGGGCGCTACTCGCTCGTCGGCTGCGGCGACCGCGTCGTCTCCCTCGCCGAGGCGGAGACGCTCGACGCACCGGTCGTCGGCTACGTCGCCTACGACTGGGCGGCGGAGCTCGAGCCGACGGTGCCGCTGCCCGCGGACGGACCGGACGTCTCCGTCAGCGGGTTCGTCGTGGCCGACGTCTGTCTGCGCATCGACCACGTCACCGGAACCGCGGACGTCCTCGCGGGCGACCCCGCGGCCCTCGCCGCCCTCCTCTCCGGCCCCGCCGAGGCCCGCGACGAGCGGTTCGGCACCGCCGGCGAAACCGTGCGCTTCCCGGACGCCGCCGAGCACATGCGCCGCGTTCGGCGCGTGCAGGAGCACATCCGCGCCGGCGACGTCTTCCAGGTCGTGCTCGCCCAGCGCGCCGAGCGGCCGACGAGCGCGTCCCCCGTCGCCGTCTACCGCGCGCTGCGGCGCATCAACCCCTCGCCGTACATGTTCCTGCTCGACCTCGGCCAGACCGCGCTCGTCGGCGCCTCGCCGGAGACGCACGTGAAGACGGAGGGCCGGCGCGCGAGCCTGAACCCGATCGCCGGCACGACCGCGCGCGGCGCGGGAGACGCCGACCGGCTGCTCGCCTCGGACAAGGACCGGGCCGAGCACGTGATGCTCGTCGACCTCGGCCGCAACGACCTCTCGCGCGTCTGCAAGCCGGGCACCGTGAAGGTCGAGCGCTTCCTCGAGCCCGAGCGCTTCTCGCACGTGACGCACCTGGTGTCGGAGGTCGCCGGCGAGCTGCAGGACGGCGTCACGCCGTTCGACGTCCTGCGCGCCACCTTCCCCGCCGGCACCGTCTCCGGCGCGCCGAAGGTGCGCGCGATGCAGATCATCTCCGAGCAGGAGGGGTACCGCCGCGGCACGTACGCGGGTGTGGTCGGCTACCACCTGCCCGGCTCGACGCTCGACACCTGCATCGCGATCCGGACGGTGCGCATGCAGGAGGGCGTGGCGTACCTGCAGGCGGGCGGCGGCATCGTCGTCGACTCCGATCCCGCCGAGGAGCACCAGGAGTGCCTGAACAAGCTGGCTGCGCTCGAGGCCGCGATCGACCTGGCGGAGGAGCGCTCCCGTTGACGGTCCTGCTGATCGACAACTACGACTCGTTCACGTACAACCTCGCACACCTGTTCGGCGAGCTCGGCGCGGAGGTGCACGTCCGACGCAACGATCAGATTTCGCCCGACGAGGCTGTGAGTCTCTCCCCCTCGCACCTCGTCGTCTCACCGGGACCCGGACGCCCCGAGGAGGCAGGTTCGACGCCGGAGATCCTGCGTCGCCTGTCCGTCCGGGTCCCGACTCTCGGCGTCTGCCTGGGGCACCAGGCGATCGTCCAGGCGTTCGGCGGCGGAGTCGGACCGGCGCGCCGCGTCGTGCACGGCAAGGCGACCGTCGTCTCGCACGACGGCCGCGGCGTCTTTACCGGTCTGCCCGGCGACTTCCTCGCCGGGCGCTACCACTCGCTCGCCGCCACGCGCATTCCCGAGGCGCTCTCCGTCACGGCGACGGCGAGCGACGGCGAGGTGATGGCGGTCCGGCACCGCGAGCTGCCGGTGGTCGGGCTGCAGTTCCATCCGGAGTCGGTGCTCACGCCGCACGGGCGCGACATCGTGCGCAACTTCCTCGCGGGGAACGCATGATCCAGGAGACGCTGACGGCGCTGCTCGACGGCAGAAACCTGACGCGCGAGCAGGCACGCGAGGTGATGAACGAGATCATGTCGGGCGAGGCGACGCCCGCGCAGATCGGCGGCTTCCTCGTCGCGCTGCGGCTGAAGGGCGAGACCGCCGACGAGATCGCGGGCTGCGCGGAGGGCATGCGCGACCACGTCATCCCGGTGCGGCCGAAGAGCCAGGACCTCGTCGACACGGCCGGGACCGGCGGCGACGGCGGCAAGACGTTCAACATCTCGACGGCCGCAGCGCTCGTCGCGGCCGCCGCGGGAGCGCACGTCGCGAAGCACGGCAACCGCTCGGTTTCGTCGCAGACGGGCAGCGCGGACGTCCTGCAGGAGCTCGGCTTCAACCTCGAGCTCGCGCCCGAGCGCATTGCCGAGTCGATCGACACACTCGGCTTCGGGTTCATGTTCGCGCCGACGCACCATCCGGCGATGCGGCATGCGGCGCCCGTGCGGCGCGAGCTCGCGGCGCGCACGGTCTTCAACGTCCTCGGTCCGTTGACGAACCCGGCGGGCGCGCGGGCGCAGGTCGTCGGCGTCTACTCGCCGACGCTCGTGCAGACGATCGCGCAGGTGCTCGCGCGGCTCGGCGCTCACCGTGCGTTCGTCGTGCACGGCGCGTTCGGCGTCGACGAGCTGTCGCCCGCGGGGCCGAACCTCGTCTGCGAAGTGGTCGACGGGTTCGTGCGCGAGCGCGAGATCGACCCGCTCGAGCTCGGCGTCCCGCGCTGCGACCCGGACGAGCTGCGAGGAGGCGACGCCGCCGAGAACGCGGCCGCCATCCGCTCCGTCTTCGAGGGCGGAAACGGCGGCCGCCGCTCGGCGATCCTGCTGAACGCGGCGGGCGCGATCGCCGCGGGCGGCCACGCGAGGGACCTCGCGGAGGGGATCGAGCTGGCGCGGGAGGCGCTGGACTCGGGCGCGGCCGCCGAGCGGCTCGAGCAGCTGATCGCGTTCTCGCGCGCCGGCGTCGAGACGTCGGCGGCGGAGGGGACGCCTTGAGGTTCGCCGACGCGCTCGCCGCACCCGGCTTCGCCGCGATCGCGGAGTTCAAGCGCCGCTCGCCGTCGGCCGGCGACATCCGTCCGGACGCGGACGTCGTGGCGTACGCGCGGGCGTACGAGGCGGCCGGGGCGCGCGCGATGAGCGTGCTCGTCGACGAGCGCTTCGGCGGGTCGTGGGACGACCTGCGTGCGACGCGTGCGGCGACGACGCTGCCGCTGCTCGCCAAGGGCTTCTTCTCGACGAGGTCGCACCTGCAGACGGCGCGCGAGGCCGGCGCCGACGCCGCGCTGCTGATCCTGCGCGATCTCGACGACGGCCGGGTGAGGACGCTGCTGGAAGCGGCCGCCGACCTCGGCCTGGACGCGCTGGTCGAGGCGCACGACGCGGAGGAGCTCGACCGGGCGGCTCGGCTCGACGCGCCCGTCGTCGGCGTGAACGCGCGCGACCTGGCGACGTTCGCGATCGACCGCCGCGCGCAGCTCGAGCTCCTGGCGCGCGCGCCGCGCGACCGGGTCGTCGTCGCCGAGAGCGCGATCAGCTCGCGTGCGCAGGCGGCGGCCGCGGAGCTCGCGGGCGCGAACGCAATCCTCGTCGGGACGTCGCTGATGCGCGCCCTCGACCCGGCCGCGCGGCTGCGCGACCTCGTCTCGCGCCCGCTCGTCAAGGTGTGCGGGCTGACGCGGCAGGAGGACGTCGACGCGGCCGTCGACGCGGGCGCCGACATGGTCGGCTTCATCCTCGCCGACGAGTCGCCGCGCCGCGCGCGGACGCTGCTCGACGCGCCCGACACCGTGCTGCGGGTCGCCGTCTTCGTCGGCGAACGCGCGGCGACCGACGCGGACCTCGTGCAGCACTACGCGCGCGAGGACGGCCACCGCTCGCGCGACGCGCGGCTGCTGCGCGGCGAGGACGTCGTCGGCACGGTGGTCGACCTGCCGTGGCTCGCGGACGACTCCTCGCACCTCGAGCGCGCGCGCAGCACCGCCGGACGCGTGATGCTCGCGGGCGGGCTCGGGCCGCAGAACGTGCGCGCGGCGATCGACGCGGTGCGGCCGTGGGCGGTCGACTCGGCGCGCGCGACCGAGCGCGCGCCGGGGATCAAGGACCACGAGGCGCTGCGCGCGTGGGTCGCGGCCGCCAGGGATCGCGCCGGAGTCGACGCGTGACCGGGACGTTCGGCGCGTACGGCGGCCGCTACGTCCCGGAGACGCTCGTCCCCGCGCTCGACGAGCTCGACGCCGCCTGGCAGCGTCTGTGCAAGGACGACGCGTTTCGCGCCGAGCTACACGAGCTCCTGACCAGCTACGCGGGCCGGCCGACGCCGCTCACGCGCGCCAACCGCTTCGCGCCGGACAAGCGCCTGTACCTGAAGCGCGAGGATCTGCTCCACACCGGTGCGCACAAGGTGAACAACGCGCTCGGCCAGGCGCTCGTGGCGCAGCGGCTCGGGAAGAGGCGGATCGTCGCCGAGACCGGCGCCGGCCAGCACGGCGTCGCCACGGCGACGGTGTGCGCGCGCTTCGGCTTCGAGTGCGTCGTCTACATGGGCAGCGAAGACATCCGCCGACAGGCGCCGAACGTCGAGCGCATGAGGCTGCTCGGCGCCGAGGTGCGCCCGGTCGAGTTCGGTACGCGCACGCTCAAGGAGGCGACGAGCGAGGCGATCCGCGACTGGATCTCGAACGTCGACACGACCTACTACCTGATCGGCTCCTGCGTCGGCCCGGCGCCGTACCCGGAGCTCGTGCGCGAGCTGCAGCGCGTGATCGGGCGCGAGACGCGCGACCAGATCCTCGCCGCGGAGGGGCGGCTGCCCGACGCAGTGGTCGCATGCGTGGGCGGCGGCTCGAACGCGATCGGGATGTTCTACGACTTCGTCCCGGACGAGGACGTGCGGCTTGTCGGCGTCGAGGCGTACGGCGCCGCGTCGCTCAACTCGGGTCGACCGGGCGTGCTGCACGGCGCGCGCTCGTCGCTCCTTGCCGACGCGGACGGACAGATCCTCGACGCGCACTCCATCTCCGCCGGCCTCGACTATCCGGGCGTCGGGCCCGAGCACGCGTACCTGCGCGACTCCGGCCGGGCCGAGTACGTGACGGCGACCGACGACGACGCGCTCGCCGCGTTCCACCGGCTGTGCGAGACGGAGGGGATCGTGCCGGCGCTCGAGTCGTCGCACGCGCTCGCGCACGCGCTCGACGTCCACGCCGAGCTGGTGGTCGTCTGCCTGTCCGGCCGCGGCGACAAGGACCTCGCGGAGGTGCTCGCCCACGACGGCTCGGCGGGGCGATGAGCAAGACGCTCGTCGTCTACCTGATGGCGATGCCCGACACGCCGGAGCTCGCCGAAGCGGCGGTCGACGCGGGCGCGGACGTCGTCGAGCTCGGGTTCCCGTTCTCCGACCCGCTCGCCGACGGCCCCGTCGTTCGGCGTGCGGGCGAGCGCGCGCTCGCCGCCGGCATGCGCGTCGGCCGTTGCCTCGAGGTGCTCGCGGCGGTGCGCGCGCGCGTCGACGTGCCGCTCGTCCCGATGACGTACTCCTCGCTCTTCGACGCGTACGGGTGGGAGCGGCTCGAGCGCGACGCGCGCGACGCCGGTGCGACGTCGCTGATCGTCGCCGACCTCCCGGCCGACGCGCGACCGGAGCTGCGCCGTGTGCAGCTCGTCGCGCCGACCTCGACCGACGAGCGGCTCGCACTTGCGGCGCGAACGACGGACGGGTGGCTGTACCTAGTGACGCTGACCGGCACTACGGGTGCGCGCGCCGAGCTCGCGCCGACGCTCGCGCCGCTCGCGCGCCGCGCGCGGGCCGTGAGCGACGTCCCGCTCTACGCCGGCTTCGGGATCGCGACGCCGGAGCACGCGCGCGCCGCCGCCGGGCTGGCCGACGGCGTCGTCGTCGGCTCGCGCGCAGTCGAGGCCGCGGAGCAGGGCCCGCAGGCGCTAGGCGAGCTCGTGTCGTCGCTGCGGACGGCGCTCGATCAGTAAGTAGATAACCCTCCGCGGCTTTTTCGGCTCCGGCGCGAGGTCACGACCGTCGCGTTGAACGCTCCCACCGCGACCGATCTTGTGGGTACATCTGGAAGTGACGTTCGCGTCCCGCAGGGGTCGGCCGAATCGCGAGCTGAGGCACAGGAGAGGTTCGTTCGGGCCCAACGCGCCTCTGGAGCTCGTCGCCGCGAAGAACGGCCGTCGGAGGGGGCACATCGTCGTATCCCCGCCTGTAACTGTCAAACGGATAAAAGTACGCAAGCCCTTCCGCGCTGAGGTCGATGATGAGCCTCTGGAGTGCGAGATCCCGCTCGCATGGCTCCAGCGAGGCGAGTTCGCTCTCCGCGTCTGACCACATGAGCGCTGTGTCCCAAGGCTCGTCCATCACGATCTTTGAGAGCTGCCGGTACTTAAATTCGCTTACGTCCATCAGCGTCGCAGGATGGCGAACGGCGCGGGCGCGCGGGGGCCGTAGCGCGATGCATAGAGGCGGACTTCGCCATGGTCGTCTGAGATCCGGAGTTGAATACCTTCCTTCTCGTTCGTCCACCGTATGCCACTCGTGGTTCGGCTCTCGACCCAGCGATCCGAAGCGCTCGCCTTCTCGGAAATTCGCTCGACGACGGCCTTCTCCGGAGCGTTATTGAACACGCGGACGTTGCGCCACCACCCGCGCAGGGTGGACTCAGCGACGGAGGCGCGTTCAGCGGCAGCGCCCTCCGTGGCCTTGCTCTCGCGATATCCGAGGCGTCTTCGGGACCGTCCGCCCACCCCTCGCAGGGGCATCCGGCGCGGCGCCAGTCCCCCTCATCACCGGCTGGGAATCTCCCGCTGAGGTCGTAGTTGTTGATGGGGTCTTGGCCGGCGTAGTCGTAGACGTTCTCCGCCTTCGTAACAGCGGGCGCTGACTGTCCCGACTTCTCGGGGCCGGACGCGGTGGCGTCGGCCTTCGTGGTGTCCCCCCTCGACGCGTTTTCGCCGGCAGACGAGCTGAGTGAGCAGCTATGCGACGCTGAGCGTTAGCGTCTCGCGCGTAGCGTCAGGGCCGATTGCAGCCCGCTCTTCGCTTGTAAGGGCGGCGAGCCACTCGTCAAGGGCGTCGCGGACGAGCGCCCGCGCCTCGTCCAGCGTCGGCGCACAGGTGATCACGCCGGGCAGCTCCTCGATGGTGGCGCGCACCCACCCGTGCTCGTCCGGCTCGAAGACGACGTGCAAATCCATAAGCACAGCGTACTTCGTCCCGCCCGCCGCGGGATACTTCGGACCGTGACCTCGCTCCGGGAGCTCGAGCAGCACCTCGCCGCGAACGGCTGCGAACGTTTGCTCCCTTGAATACGCGGATCTGGTCCCACCACCCCCTCAGCGTCGAATTCGCACGGCCACGCTCCGTTTCCGTTGTCGATTGATTCGTCCGCGGGATCTTCTCCGGGCGGCTCTCCCGGGCGACCGGCGCCCACGAGGCAACGCTCTAAGCAGCCTCCATTGCCGCCCTCGCGGTCTGCGGCGAGCATTGCGCCGCTGAGGTCGTAATTGTTGATCGGGTCTTGGCCGGCGTAGTCGTAGGCGTTGAGCGAGCCGCCCTCGACCGGGTCGGTGGCGAGGAAGCGGCCCAGCGCCGGGTCGTAGGGGCGGGCGCCCATGCTGATCAGGCCGCTGGCGCTGTCGAGCTGC
>DASRCL010000005.1:0-175915 GCA_035653115.1 Gaiellaceae bacterium | reverse complement strand
GACGGCGTCGTGAACGTCGAGGAGGGCCAGACGTTCGGCCTCGAGCTCGAGTTCACGGAGGGCATGCAGTTCGACAAGGGCTACCTGTCGCCGTACATGATCACCGACGCCGAGCGCATGGAGGCCGTGCTCGACGACCCGTACATCCTGGTCGCGAACCAGAAGATCGGGGCCGTCAAGGACCTCCTGCCGGTGCTCGAGCAGGTCATCCAGGCCGGGCGGCCGCTGCTGATCGTGGCTGAGGACGTCGAGGGCGAGTCGCTCGCGACGATCGTCGTCAACAAGCTGCGCGGCACGTTCCAGGCCGTCGCGGTCAAGGCGCCGGGCTTCGGCGACCGCCGCAAGCGCATGCTCGAGGACATCGCGATCCTGACGGGCGGCGAGGTGATCACCGAGGAGATGGGCCTCAAGCTCGAGAACACGAAGCTCTCGCAGCTCGGCCGCGCCCGCAAGGTCGTCGTCGACAAGGACTCGACGACGATCATCGACGGCGCCGGCGACTCGGAGGCGATCAAGAGCCGCATCAAGCAGCTGAAGCAGGAGATCGAGAACACCGACTCCGACTTCGACCGCGAGAAGCTCCAGGAGCGGCTCGCGAAGCTGTCGGGCGGCGTCGCGGTGGTCAAGGTCGGTGCTGCCACCGAGACCGAGATGAAGGAGACGAAGCACCGCGTCGAGGACGCGCTGCAGGCCGCGCGTGCGGCGCTCGAGGAGGGCGTCGTCCCGGGCGGCGGCGTCGCGCTGCTGAACGCGGCCGACGCGGTCAAGGACGACCTGCTCAAGAGCCTCGAGGGCGACGAGCGGACGGGCGCGCAGATCATCATCCGCGCGCTCGAAGAGCCGATCCGCCAGCTCGCGACGAACGCGGGCCTCGAGGGCTCGGTCGTGGTGCAGCAGGTGCGGTCGGCGACCCCCGGCCAGGGCCTGAACGTCGACACGGGCGAGGTGACCGACCTGGTGAAGGCCGGCATCACCGACCCGACGATGGTCACGCGCTCGGCGCTGCAGAACGCGGCGTCGATCGCGAAGAACATCCTCACCACCGAGGCGATCGTCGCCGAGGCGCCGGAGAAGCAGCCGGCCGGCGCCGGCGCCGGGATGCCGGACATGGGCGGGATGATGTAGTCGAGCCCCTCGGGCTCACCTGTTCCGCGAAAGGGGCGGCCTGTCGGCCGCCCCTTTTCGTCCAGAGTTTGGCGAGGTAGGTTCAGCAACGTGACGGAGGACGAGCTGCTGCAGGCGCGTGCGACGTCGATCCTGCAGCAGACGCTGCTCGGCGACGCCGCCGAGCACGCGGAGGTCGGCGTCATGGTCTGGAACGAGGAGCGGCACTACGTGGCGATCAACGACCACGCGTGCCGGATGCTCGGGCGCCCGCGCGCGGCGCTCCTCGGCGCGGCGATGGGCGACACGAACCCGGCGAACGCGCCGGCGGTGATCGACGCCGTCCTCGCGGGCCAGGGCCGCGGCCGCGTCCGCCTGCAGGACGAGACCGAGGTCGAGTGGATCTGCGTGCCGACGGAGGTCGCCGGGATGCCGCACCTCTTCGGCCTCATGTGGCGCGTCTGATCCGGCCGGAGAACGAAGAAGGCCCGCCGAGGGGCGGGCCTTCTGAGGGGATTGGGGGAGGGTGCAGGTGAGGTATCGGCGCCGTTGCGGCGCGCTTCATCCCTCGAACGAGGGACGTCAGAACGAGTAGCGCTGCTCGCGCCAGGGATCGGCGTCGTTGTGGTAGCCGTAGCGCTCCCAGAAGCCGGGCCGGTCGTCGGCAGTCAGCTCGATCCCGCGCAGCCACTTCGCGCTCTTCCAGAAGTACTTGCGCGGGATCACGAGCCGGAGCGGGAAGCCGTGCTCGGGCGTCAGCGGCTCCCCGTCGGCGTGCGTCGCGAGCAGGGCATCGTCGTCCTCGAGGAACGCGAGCGGCACGTTCGAGGTGAAGCCGGCCTCCGCGTGCGCGACGACGTACGGGGCGCGCGGCTTCGGGCGGACGAGCTTCGCGAGCTCGCGCCAGTGGACGCCGGAGAACGCCGCGTCGAAGCGCGACCAGCGCGTGACGCAGTGGATGTCCTGCGTCGTCTCCGACCGCGGCAGCGCGTCGAACTGCTCCCAGGTCAGCTCGACCGGTTGCTCGACCTCGCCGAAGACGCGGAACGTCCAGGTGGAGAGGTCCTCGTAGCGCGGGACGTCGCCCGCGTGCAGGACGGGCCACTTCTCCGTCAGATGCTGGCCGGGCGGCAGCCGTGCAGGATCGAACCCCGCCTCCGCGACCTTCCGCTCCGCCTTCGACCTGAACACGCTCCCTAGACTAGATCGCGTGCCGACCACCACCGTCGAGGCGGCTGCGCGGCCGCGCGCCTACGTGCGCGTGCAGGGCCCCGGCGCCGTCGAGTACCTCGACCGGATGCTGTCGAACGACGTGCCCGGGGCCGGCTCGGTCGACGCGCTGCTCCTCACGCCGAAGGCGCGCGTGATCGCGCCCGTCCTCGTCTGGCGTCGCGGGGAGGACGACGTGTTGCTGTTGACGGAGCCGGAGCTCGGCGAGGTGGTGCGCGCGCACCTCGTCCGCATGCGCTTCGCCGCGCGCTGCGAGATCGAGCCGGAGCAGCACACGTCGACCGTCGTGTTCGGGGACGTTCCCGGCGGGATCCCGAACCGCGACTACGGCCGCCCGGCGACCGAGTTGCTCGACGCCGACGTCGCCGTCACGGTCGACGACGCTCAGCTCGAACGGATGCGGATCGAGGCGGGGACGCCGCGCTTCGGGCGCGAGATCGACGAGCGCGTGCTGCCGGCGGAGGCCGGCCTCGACGAGCGCGCGATCTCCTTCACGAAGGGCTGCTACCCGGGGCAGGAGCCGGTCGCACGCCAGCGCTACCGGGGCAAGGTCAACCGTCGCCTGCGCGTCCTCGACGTCGACGGCCACGTCCCGGAGCCGGAGACGCCCGTCGTCCACCACGGCAAGGAGGTCGGACGCGTGACCAGCGCGGTCCGCGGACTCGCGCTCGCCTACGTGCGCGTCGAGGTGCCGGACGACGCGGTGCTGAGCATCGGCTCCGCAACCGCCCGGCTACACTGACCGCTCCCTCGCGCCCGTAGCTCAGGGGATAGAGCGCTGCCCTGCGGAGGCAGAGGTCGCATGTTCGAATCATGCCGGGCGCATGGCTTTGAACGATCCGGCGCCGCAACACGCGGCGGCCCGGTCCTACGACGCAGACGCGCGCCGCTCGCCGACGGTGCGCCCCGTTCGGCGACGCGCGTCTTGCGGGAGGTCGGGTCAGCGGTGATAACCGACGCCATGAGGAGCGGGCAGCTGTACGACACGATCGGCGGCACCTACAGCGCGACCCGTCGCACCGACACGCGCATCGCCGCTCAGATCTGGGCGGCTCTCGGCGATGCGCGCACGGTGCTCAACGTCGGGGCCGGCACCGGCTCGTACGAGCCGGCGGACCGGGACGTCACGGCCGTCGAGCCGTCGGCGGTCATGCGCGCGCAGCGCCCGCACGGCGCGGCACCCTGCATCGCGGCGAGCGCCGAACGCCTTCCCTTCGCAGATCAATCGTTCGACGCCGCGATGGCTATCGCCACCGTGCATCACTGGCGCGACCCCGCTGCCGGCCTACGCGAGATGCAGCGCGTCGCTCGCCGCGTCGTGGTGCTGACCTGCGAGACCACCGAAGAGAGCTGGCGCCACCGATTCTGGCTCACGCGCGACTATCTCACCACTGTGACCGTTTCGCCGGTCGGCTTGGCGAGCCAGCTGGCGTCCCTGATCGGAGCTCGGATGGAGCACGTGCTCATCCCATCAGACTGCACCGACGGTTTCCTTGAAGCGTTCTGGCGGCGGCCCGAGGCGTATCTCGACGCGACTGTGCGCCGCGGAATCTCGGCCTGGGCCCGCGTCGGCCCGCACGCCGAGCGCAGCGCGCTATGCCGGCTGTACGACGACCTCGCGACAGGCCGCTGGGCCGAACGAAACTCAGAGCTTCTCAACCTCGACGCCGCAGAACTCGGCCTTCGCCTGCTCACGAGGTAACCCTCTCGGCTCGCTCAGCGGCAGGAGCCTAAGGGCTGCGCGAGCGGCGTCCTCGGCGACTGCTGGACACCAGCTGTGCGAGCAGGCAATGTAGCCGCTGACGAGTTATGCGCCCGAGGAGGCCCCAAATGATCACCCGCGCGACCGTCGCCGCGCTCGCTGCAACCACTCTCACTGCCGGCACCGCCGCGGCCGCGACGACGTCTAATGAGGCGTTCGCGAACTGCGGCAAGCTTTCCGCTGGCGGCAAGTCCTGGCTGGTCGAGGCGGCGGCCGTCTCCTGCGGCAGCGCGAAGGGGATCGTTCGCCAGGTCGTGGCGGCGAAGCCGGACCAGGTGTTCCACGTGCAAGGCGGCGAGACCGACCGGTTCAAGAGGACGTTCACGGGTCTTTACTGCATCCGGTCGAGCAAGAAGAGCGTAGCCGCAATCCAATGCGTCAGCAGGGACGGCAAGAAGTCGGTCCTCGCCGTCTCGAAACGCTGAGGCTCGCTCGTGATCTGCGCGTAGTGTGAGACTGAGGCGGCCGTGTTTTCCGCGGCTGACGCGGCTAACTGGGGCGGGGACGTGCGGCGGTCTCCACTGCTCGACCTGCGCGGCGCGGAAACTCGGCCCGATCAAGACGCAGGCGCGAAGGACGCTCGCCCACGCCAACGGCGTAGCCTCTGAACCGTGGGGAGTGACACGCGCTTCGTCTTGTTCGCGGTGGTGTATGGCACGCTGCTGCTTGCTGCCGCGGCCGGCGCCGCACTGGCTCATCCGGTCGGGCGGGACCGCCTCGATTGCGCCGACCCGTATCAAACGTCCTCAACAGATCCGACGTTCACCCGCCCCGCACCCACCGACCGTCTCGTGCTTGGCCGGGCCTGGCTGCCGAAGGCGTCAGTGAACTTCGGTTGGCCCCGAAAGCCGAACGCCGTCGGCAACGAGCGGTTCCTCAAGCACGGCATCATCGTGACGGCCGGGTCGCCGGTAACTCTGACAATCCCGCCCTCCGCGGACTCGCTCTATGCCTTCCGCTTCGACTCCCGATATGCGGCCAACACCGTCGCCGCGAGCAGGAAAGTCCTCGTGATCCATCCCTGTCCGCCTCGCCAGAGCCTCAGCGGCGCTACGGCCTGGCCGGGCGGCTATCTCGTCACGCATCGAGCCTGTGCCCCGCTTGTCGTCACGGCGGACGGACGCTCCACCAAGATCTGGCTTGCCCTCGGTCTCCGCTGTCGTTCGAGGGTCAGCGCACGTGCCACCCGGCTCCGAGCGGCCGCCACCCTGGCCACGTGCGCAAGTTGCAGACGACCTTGTCGCCGTAGCGAGCGGTCTCCGCTCCCGGATCAGGCCAGAACGCCTGCCAACCCTCGCCGCGGGTCATCGCGTGCCCCGTAATCCGCTGAAACGTAGCGAGGCAGAGCGTGCGCGCGAGCGCGTACCCGCGCGAAGGCGACGGCGGCGTTCGTCCCCATCCGCCGTGGCGGATCGCGTAAACCTCCATCTCGTGCGCGGCGTCCGAGCAAGGGACGACCAACACGGTCTTCGCCTGGTTCCCGTCCCGTTGCAGGCATTGATGGGTGTGCACCGACAGGTAGAACACGGGATGCCCGACTGCTGCCGAAGCGACTGCTGCCGCGCCCGCCACGGCGCAGACGGCGAGCACCGGCGCCAATCTCTTCCCTGACATACCCCAGCTCCTCTCGCCGCAGTTGGAGCCTGCCCCGACTTCGGCGCCGCCCCCGGCCAGGCGGCACGAGCCGATCGTACTGGGTCGCGCGGCGATTGGTCAGCCCGGTGGCGGCGAGCTCGGCGACGCGGCCGCTCCGGCGCGCCGCGACCTACTTCAGCGTGATGCCGTTTTGGTTCGCCTTCGACGTCAGGCCGCTGAGGAGCGCGCCGGCCCCGCTTATCCCGCCGAGGTTTCCGGCCGTCAACGCGCCCTTGAGTGAACTGAAGGCCGTCAGAGCACTCGAGACGGGAGCCGCGAGTCGGCGTAGCGTCGGGCCGTCGCAACGGGCATCTTGGGCTGCGATCTTCAACTCGTGATAGATGAAGAGCGCGGAGGCACCAGCTTTGACGAGCGCTTTCGTCCGCCCGGGTGCGCCCTTCTTGAACAGGCCGGCCCGGTAGGGCTTGTAGATGTAGCGGTGGAACGCGCCGAGTGCCAAACCCGCGTGGAACACGAACTTCGTCTTCGCAAACGACGTATGGCAGGTAACGACCGTCTGGCCTGCCGCGTTGGTCGTCGTCGACGTCGTCGTCCCACCACAAGCCGCCAGGACGAGCACGCACGCAGAAAGACAGGCAGCGGCAAGCAAACGCGAGGTCCAGCGACGGGCGACTCTCACCACAGCCCGCCTCTTCCGACACGCTCGTAAGAGGCATCAAGACCGGACGGCAGCGGCGACATAAGCATCGTCGCGAGCACCCTACAACGTGTGGACGGGCACCTCGTAGAACTCGACCGACGCTCGGGCGCCGCTCTGTCCCGGGTCCATGCGGTCGAGCGCCTCGTGCCCGCGCCGCATCGCCTCCTCGCTCTCGAACAGCGTGATCCCGAGCCCCTTGCCGCTCTCACGGTCGACGAGCATCAGCAGCTTTGCCTCCGCGAGCTCGGGCGGGCGCTCGCCCGCCATCTGACGACGGACGTGCTCGATCGCCTGCTCGGCGTTGGCGGGATCGCCCCGGAACGTCGCCACCCGTGCGTACATCGCGCGCCTCCGATCTGGTGTCGCGGGAATCGTCCGAGCGAGTCTACGGCGCAGGCGTCCGCGGGTCGGCGGCGAACGAACCGGCGTGGCGTCCACACCGCAGACCCTCACGAAGCGGACGCACCGCGACCGCGGGAACTGGTGGCAGTCGACCTGGGTGCGACCCGTGCTCCTGCTCGTGCCCCTGACGCTCGTCGTCCTCGCGCTGCTCAACGTGTTCGGCCAGCGGATGACGACGACGACCGCACGCGCGCCCGCCGCGACGCTCGCCGTCAGCGCGCCGACGCACGCGCGCAGCGGCGTCATCTACGCGGCGCGCTTCCGCATCGACGCGACGACCGACCTGAAGAACGCGACGCTCGTCCTCGACCCGGGCTGGGCGGACGGCTACACCGTCAACGGCGAGGCGCCGCAGCCGCTCACGCAGGGATCGAGCGACGGGCGGCTCGACTTCGGCTTCGGCCACGTCCCGCGCGGCAGCCACCTCACCTTCTGGCTCTCGCTCGAGGTGAACCCGACGACGGTCGGGCATCACGCGCAATGGGTCCGGCTCTACGACGGCACGCACTTCATCACCGCCGTGCGCCGGAGCGTCTTCGTCTTCCCGTAGGAGGGACGCGTCATGGACATCGTCATCCGCGCGACGGCCGCGTACGTCTTCATCATCTTCATGCTGCGGATCATCGGCCGTCGCGAGCTGTCGTTGCTCGGCCCCGCCGACCTCGTCCTGCTCGTCGTGATGGGCGACCTGATCCAGAGCGGTGTCACGCAGTCGGACTACTCGGTCACCGGCGTCTTCCTCGCCGTCTCCACCTTCGCGCTGCTCACGGCGGCGATGTCGTTCGTCACCTACAAGTGGCGTCGTGCGCAGACGCTGATCGAGGGGGAGCCGCTGATCCTCGTCGAGGACGGCCGCCCGATCGAGAAGAACCTCCGCGCCGAGCGCCTCAACCTGGACGACGTCGCCGAGGAGGCGCGCGGGCAGGGGATCGAGTCGGTCGACGAGATCAAGTGGTGCGTGCTGGAGACGAGCGGCACGATGAGCTTCATCAAGAAGAAGGGCTGATGCCGCTGCTCGTGACGGAGGCGGAGGTGGCCGAACTGCTGACGCCGGCCGACGCACGCGCGGCGGTCGCCGCCTCGCTGGAGCGCCTCGCGAGCGGCGTCGTGGACAACCGCGTGCGGCAGAAGCTCCCGCTGCCCGACGGCGACTTCGCGGTCATGGCCTGCGTCGACCGCGGCCTCGGCTATGCCGGCCTGAAGACCTACGCGTGGGCGCCCCGCGGGACGCCGTTCCTGGTCGTGCTGTTCGCCGTCGACGGCGCCCTCGAGGCGATCGTCGAGGCCGAGCTGCTCGGGCGCCTGCGCACCGCGGCCGCCTCCGCCGTCGCGGCGACCCTCCTCGCGCGCGACGGCGCCGCCTCGCTCGGCGTGTTCGGCTGCGGCCGCCAGGCGGCGGCGCACGTCGTCGCGCTGCGCGAAGCGCTTCCGTCGCTCGACCGCGTCGTCGCCTACTGCCGCACCGGCGAGCGCCTCGCCGCGTTCTGCCGCGAGCACCGCTGCGAGGCGGCGGAGGAGCCTCGCGAGGCGGCGGAGTGCGACGTCGTCGTCACCGCGACGAGCTCCCGCGACCCCGTGCTGCGCGGCGAGTGGCTACGCGGGGGCGCGTTCGTCTGCGGGGTCGGTGCGAACGAGCCGCGCTCGCGCGAGCTCGACAACGTCGTCCTCGAGCGCGCGACGTTCGTGTGCACCGACTCGCGCGAGCAGGCGCGCGCCGAGGCCGGCGACCTGATCGAGCCCGTCGAACGCGGCGTGCTCGACTGGCTGGAGGTGCACGAGCTGCAGGACGTCGTCGCCGGCGAGGTCCGCGGCCGCGACTCGCCCGACGACGTCACGCTCTTCAAGTCGAACGGGATGGCCGCGTGGGATCTCGCGGCCGGCGCCCGCGTCGTCCAGCTCGTCAGAGCTGGGCGCGCGTAGCGGCGACCAGGTCGTCGCCGAGCGCGTGCACGACCTCGGGCCGGTCGAGCAGCCGCTTGATCTGCTCGTTGGTGAGCCGGTTCGTCACGTAGTGGTCCTCGAGGATGCTGGCGAGCGGCCGCCCGCGGCGATGCTCGCGGATCACGTACTGCGCGATGCGCTCCTCGGACTGCGAGCGCGTGCGCAGGAATGCGAACGACCCCCTGATCGCGTCGCCGATCCCCATCCCCTGGCTGAGTCTAACGAGCGGACCGGCGCCCGCTCAAAGCGGGCCAGCGCAGGTTCGCGTCGGGAATCGGATCGCCGTGCGGGTCGTGCGTCGGGTAGCCGAGCGCCCGGTCGATCCGCGCCTCGAGCTCCTCGGAGATGACGTGCTCGAGCCGGTCTGCCTCGGCGTGCACGTCGTCGACGTGCACGCCGAGCGTCTCCGCCAGGTAGAGCTCGAGCAGGCGGTGGTGGCGGATCACCTCGAGGGCGACGCGCTCGCCCGCGGCGGTGAGCGTCGCGCCGCGGTACCGCTCGTGCGCGAGCAGGTCGAGCGCCGTCAGCTTCTTCACCATCGCGGACGCCGACGCGGGCGACACCCCGAGGTCGCGCGCGAGCGCGCCGATCGTCACGCGCCCGCTCGCCGCCTGCAGCTTGTACACGCTCTTCAGGTAGTCCTGGATCGCGTCGGACAGCGGGGCCCGGCTCATCGACCCAGGGTAACGTGGCGCCGTGCCGCTCCAGGTCGGATTCAGCGCCGATCCCGACGACGCGTTCATGGTGTGGGCGCTCGAGACCGGGCGCGTCGACACGCGCGGACTCGACCTCGCGCCCGTCGTCTCGGACATCCAGACGCTCAACGAGTGGGCGCTCGACGGCAGGCTCGAGGTGACGCCGTTCTCGGCCGCCGTGTACGCGCGCGTCGCGCGCGACTACCGGCTGCTCGCGCACAGCGCGTCCTGGGGCGAGGGCTACGGACCGATCGTCGTCGCGCGAGAGCCGCTCACCCTCGACGAGCTGCGCCGCGTCGAGATCGTCTCACCCGGCTCCCTGACCACGGCGGAGCTCGGGCTGCGGCTGGTGCTCGGGCCCGACGTGCGCACGCGCGAGCTGCCGTTCGACCGCGTGCTGCCGGAGGTCGCCGAGGGCCGCGCGGACGCGGGGCTCGTGATCCACGAGGGGCAATTGACGTACGGCGACGCCGGGCTGCACAAGATCGTCGACGTCGGCGAATGGTGGTTGGCCGAGACGGGTCTGCCGTTGCCGCTCTCGCTCGTCGGCGTGCGCCGCGACGTCGACCGCGCCGGCGACGTCTCCGACGTCCTGCGCGAGGCGATCCGCACCGGGCTCGACCACCGCGACGAGGCGCTCGAGTACGCGCGTGGCTACGGGCGCGGGATCGACGCGGCGACCGCCGACCGCTTCGTCTCGATGTACGTCAACGAGCTGACGCTCGACATGGGCGAGCGCGGGCGGCGCGCCATCGGCGAGGTGCTGCGGCGCGTCGGCGCGCGGGTCGAGCCGGAGTTCGTCGACTGATGCGCCGCGCGGTCGTGCTCGCCGGCGTGCGCACGCCGGTCGGCCGCTACGGCGGGGCGCTCGCGGAGACGCGGCCCGACGACCTCGCCGCGCTCGTCGTGCGCGAGGCGGTCGCGCGTGCGGGCGTGCCGCCGGAGCAGGTCGAGGACGTCTGGCTCGGCTGCGCCAACCAGGCAGGCGAGGACAACCGCAACGTCGCGCGGATGGCGGTGCTGCTCGCCGGGCTGCCCGAGTCGGTCGGCGGCGTGACGGTCAACCGCCTGTGCGCGTCGGGGCTCGCTGCGATCGTCGGCGCGTGCCACGCGGTCGCGGCGGGCGACGGGGACCTGTTCGTCGCCGGCGGCGTCGAGTCGATGTCCCGTGCACCCTTCGTCACCGCAAAGCCGGAACGCGCATTCCCGCGCGGCGACCGCGCCATGTACGACACGACGCTCGGCTGGCGGTTTCCGAACCCGCGGCTCGAGAAGCTCTTCCCGCTCGAGTCGATGGGCGAGACCGGCGAGAACGTCGCCGAGCGCTGGGGCGTGTCGCGGGAGGACCAGGACGCGTTCGCGCTCCGCTCGCAGCGCCGCTGGGCGGCGGCCGCCGACGCAGGCCGTTTCGAAGACGAGCTGGTCGCGGTCGGCGACGTCGCGCGCGACGAGCATCCGCGTCCCGAGACGACGCCCGAGAAACTGGCGTCGCTGAAGCCGGCGTTTCGGCCCGGCGGGACGGTCACCGCCGGCAACTCGTCGGGTCTGAACGACGGCGCGGCCGCGGTCGTCGTCGCGTCGGAGGAGCGGGCGCGCGCGCTCGGGATCGAACCGCTCGCGACCTTCGTCGCGTCTGCGGTGGCGGGCGTCGACCCGCGTGTGATGGGCATCGGCCCAGTGCCGGCGGTGCGCAAGCTCCTCGAGCGTGCTGGTCTCTCGGTCGGCGATCTCGATCTCGTCGAGCTGAACGAGGCGTTCGCGTCGCAGTCGCTCGCGGTCGTGCGCGAGCTCGGCCTCGACGAGGAGAAGGTGAACGTGAACGGCGGTGCGATCGCGCTCGGTCACCCGCTCGGGATGAGCGGTGCGCGGCTGACGGTGACGCTGTTGCACGAGCTGCGCCGCCGCGGCGGGCGGTACGGCCTCGCGACGATGTGCGTTGGCATTGGTCAGGGACAGGCGGCGCTGTTTGAGCGCGGCTGAGGAGTACCTGCTGCTCGGGCTCCGGCTCGGGCGCCACGTCGACGGGCTCGTCGACGCGTACTACGGGCCGCCTGAGCTGAAGGCGGAGGTCGACGCCGAGGACCTTCGTCCCGCCGCGGAGCTGGCCGCGGACGGAGACGCCCTGCGCGACCGTCTCGAGGACGGGTGGCTGCGCGACCAGGTCGGCGCGCTGGCCGCGTACGCGCACGTGCTGGCCGGCGCGTCCGTCTCCTACTCCGACGAGGTGGAGCGCTGCTACGGCGTGCGGCCGCGGAAGACGGCGACGAACGTCTACGAGCGCGCGCACGTGCGGCTCGACGAGCTGCTGCCCGGCGAAGGCTCCCTGTTCGAGCGACGTGAGGCGTGGCGCGAGCGGAACCGCGTCGACGGCGAGACGGCGATCCGCGTCCTCCGCGACCTGCTGCCGGTGCTGCGCGACCGGGCGAACGAGATCCTTCCGCTTCCCGCAGGCGAGAGCGTGACGCTCGAGCCGGTCACGGACGAGCCGTGGTGGGCGTTCAACTACTACCTCGGCGACCTGCGCAGCCGAGTCGTGCTGAACACGGACGTGCCGACGACGAACCTCGACCTCGTGCACCTCGCCGCGCACGAGGTGTATCCGGGCCACCACACGGAGCACGCGGTCAAAGAACAGATCCTGCTGCGAGACCGCGGCATGATCGAGGAGGCGATCCAGCTCGTCCCGACGCCGCAGGCGGTGCTGAGCGAGGGGATCGCCGAGATCGGCGAGGAGGTCGCGCTCGGCGACGCGCGCGAGGCGGCCTACCAGGTGCTGCGCCGGCACGGCGTCGAGACGGACTGGGCCCTCGCCGAGCAGGTCGCGGAAGCGGGCGAGGCGCTGCGACCGGTCGGCCTCGACGTCGCGCTCCTGATCCACGAGGACGGCGTCTCGCCGGACGAGGCTCAGGCCTACGCCGAACGCTGGGCGTTGATCCCGCCGGAGCGCGCCCGCCACAACGTCTCGTTCGTGCTGGACCCGACCTGGCGCGCCTACGCCGTCACATACACGGCCGGCCGCGACCTCTGTCGAGCTTACGTCGGCGGCGACCGGGCGCGCTTTCGGACGTTGTTGACCGAACACGTACGGATCCGTGACCTGATCGCGACGGCGTGAGGTATGGGTACCCATACGCAAGCGTCGCTCGCGGACGTGCCCCGCGGGGCGAAGAGCTAGATTCCGGCCGTGGCTGCGACGGCCGAGCGCGAGTACGGGCTCTTCATCGACGGCGAGCTCCGCGAGCCGCAGACCGGCGAGCTCCGCGAGCTCCGCGAGCCCGCGACCGACGAGCCGCTGGCCCGCGCCGCGATCGCCGGCGAGGGCGACGTCGACCGCGCCGTCGCCGCCGCGCGCGCAGCGCTCGAAGGGCCGTGGGCGAAGACGCCGGGCACCGAGCGTTCGCGCCTCCTGCACGCGCTCGCCGACGCGGTGACGGCGAACCGCAAGGAGCTCGCCGAGCTCGAGGCGCGGAACGTCGGCAAGGCGATCTCGTCGGTGAAGGCCGAGGTTGCCGGCGCGGCCGAGAACTTGCGCTACTACGCGTCCGCGATCGCGTCGATCGCGGGCCGCTCGAACCCCGTCGGCGGGTCGCTGCTCTTCTACTCGCAGAAGGAGCCGGTCGGCGTGGCGGCGCAGATCGTGCCGTGGAACTACCCGCTGCTGATGTCGACGTGGAAGCTCGCGCCGGCGCTCGCAGCCGGATGCGCCGTCGTCCTCAAGCCCGACCCGCAGACGCCGCTGTCGGCTCTGCGGCTGGCGGAGCTCGCCGCGGAGGTCGGCTTCCCGCCGGGGGTCGTCAACGTCGTCCCCGGCGACGGGCCGACGACCGGCGCCTACCTCGTCAAGCATCCGGGCGTCGACAAGGTCGCGTTCACCGGCTCGACGCGGACGGGTGGCGAGATCATGCGGCTGTGCTCCGACCCGATCAAGCGCATCACGCTCGAGCTCGGCGGCAAGAGCCCGAACCTGCTCTTCGCCGACGCGGACCTCGCGGACGCGATCCCGTCGAGCGTGTGGGCGATCTACGCCTCCGCCGGCCAGTCGTGCGAGGCGCGGTCGCGGCTGCTCGTCGAACAGTCCCTCTACGACGACGTCGTCGCGCGCGTCACGGAGCTGTCGCGGAAGGTGCGCGTCGGCGATCCGCTCGATCCCGACACGCAGATGGGATCGCTGATCTCGACGACGCACCGCGAGAAGGTCCACCGCTTCGTCGAAACCGCGCGCGAAGAGGGCGCCGAGGTCACGACCGGTGGGGAGATCGGCGACGGCGCCGGCGCGTTCTACCCGCCCACAGTCATTGCCAACGCAGGCAACAACATGCTGGCCGCGCAGGAGGAGATCTTTGGCCCGGTCGTCACCGTCATCCCGTTCGCGGACGAGGACGACGCGGTGCGGATCGCGAACGACGTCAAGTACGGGCTGATGGCGACGATCTGGACCGGCGATCCGGCGAAGGGGCACCGCGTCGCGGCGCGGATCAAGTCGGGCACGGTCGGGATCAACATGCCCTACACCGCGTTTCCGGGCATCCCGTTCGGCGGCTACAAGCAGAGCGGCTTCGGCCGCGAGCTGGCGCTCGAGACCCTCGACCTGTATCTGGAGACGAAGTCGGTCGTGACGTACACGGGCAAGCGCCCGACGAACCCGTTCGGGCTCTGACGCTCGTCCGCTTCGGCCCCGTCCTGGCTCTGAGCCAGGCCGCGTCTCGAAGGGACGCGGCCAGAATTCGAGGCGGACGCAGCGAAGCGGCCCGCGGCGCCTTCTGCGCTCCGGCGCTTGGCCCTTTCGGCCCCGTCCTGGCTCTGAGCCAGGCCACGGCCGGAACGGCCGTGGCCAAACCCCCTGCCGGGGCGGCGGGCGGGGCGCCGGCGTGAGCGGCGCGGCGCGGGTGATGGAGCGACTCGAGGCGATCTACGCGGTCGCGCAGCACCGGGCGGCGTACTCGCCGGAGGAGGACGCAGCGCACGAGCTCGCCGCCGGGTGGATGCGCGAGGCGGGGCTCGAGGTCGCGCGCGACGCGGCCGGCAACCTCTTCGGCCGCCGGGGAGCAGCCCGCGTCTGGGCCGGCTCGCACCTCGACAGCGTCCCGACCGCGGGCAAGTTCGACGGCGCGCTCGGCGTCGTCGCCGCCGTCGAGGCCGCCGAGCGTCTGCCCGGCGCGCCGCTCGCCGCCGTCGCCTTCCGCGCCGAGGAGACGGGACCGATGGGCAGCAGGCGGATCGAGGAGACGCCCGCCGCCTACCTCGAGGTGCACATCGAGCAGGGGCCGGTGCTGGCGAGCCTCGGCGAGCCGCTCGGCGTGGTCACGGCGATCGCGGGCCAGGCCCGCGGCCGGCGGCGCTTCGACGGCCGCGCGGACCACGCCGGCACGACGCCGATGGACGCGCGCGACGACGCGCTCCTGAAGGCGGCGGCGTTCATCCTCCACGTCCGCGACTGCGCACGCGAGAACACCGTCGCCACCGTCGGCGCGATCGAGTGCGAGCCGAACGCGAGCAACGTCGTCCCGCAGCGGGTGACGGTGTCAGTCGACGCACGCTCGCCGGACGCCGCGCTGCTCGACGAGCTCGTGCAGCGCATCGGCTTCGACGTCGACTGGCGGAGCGACCCCGTGCCGCTCGCGGACGCGTTCGCCGCCGTGCTGCCGGGCGCGCCGCGGCTCGTCTCGGGCGCCGGCCACGACGCGATGTTCGTCCCGAACGCGTCGATGCTGTTCGTGCGCAGCCTCAACGGCGGCGTCTCGCACCACCCGGACGAGCTGACGAGCGAGGAGGACGTCGCGCTCGCCGTCGATGCGCTCACCGCGGCGCTCGCTAGGCTCACACGATGACCTCGTCGGCCCGCGAGATCATGACGTGGGACGAGCTCGGCGCCGGTGCGCGCACGCTCGCCGAGCAGGTGGTCGCGGACGGCTACCGGCCCGACATCGTGCTCGGGATCGCACGCGGCGGCCTGCTCGTCTGCGGCGCGATCGGCTACGCGCTCGGCGTCAAGAACACGTTCACGATGAACGTCGAGTTCTACACCGGCGTCGACGAGCGGCTCGAGATGCCGATGATCCTGCCGCCGGTCCCCGATCTCGTCGACTTCGCCGAGACGAGCGTGCTGATCGCGGACGACGTCGCCGACACGGGTGCCACGCTCGCGACCGTGAAGGAGTTTCTCGCCGGCAAGGTGGCCGAGGTGCGCTCCGCCGTGCTGTACGAGAAGCCCCGCTCGCTCGTGCGCTGCGAGTACGTCTGGCGGCGGACGGACCGCTGGATCGTCTTCCCGTGGAGCGCGGAAGATCCCGTCTTGCAGGCACTTCCCGAGACGGCCTAGTGGCCCGCCGGGCGGTCGGCTAGATTCGCGCTCACCCCCCGCATCTCGGCGCGTAAGGAGAGGACATTGACCAAGAGGAAGCTCGCGCTCGGCGCGATCGTGCTCGTGGCGGCTGTGGCCGCGGTCGCGCTCGCCGTCGGCGTGACCGCCGGCAGCGCGAAGTCGAACGGCGCGTTCAAGGCGGCGTGGATCTACGTCGGCCCGTACAACGACGGCGGCTGGTCGCAGGCCCACGACGAAGGACGCCTGTACGTCCAGAAGGCGCTCGGGAAGGCCGTGCAGACCACCTACAAGGAGAACATCGCCGTCGGCGCGCAGTTCGCGCAGACCGTCGCGAGCCTCGCCGCGCAGGGCTACAAGCTGATCTTCGCGACGTCGTACGGCTACGTCACGCCGCAGCTCGCCCAGAAATACCCGAACGTCGACTTCGAGCAGGCGACGGGGACCTACGTCGGCAAGAACGTGAGCGAGTACTTCGGCGCGGCAGAGGACACCGTCTTCCTGTCCGGCATCGCCGCGGGCGCGGCCGCGAAGTGCAACACGATCGGCTTCGTCGTCGCCTACCCGATACCGGAAGTGATCCGCCACACGAACGCGTTCGCGCTCGGCGCGCAGCTCGCGCACCCCGGGATCAAGGTGCGGATCGTCTGGACGAACTCGTGGTACGACCCGGCGAAGGAGAAGAAGGCGGCGCAGAGCCTGCACGGCGCGGGCGCCTGCGTCCTCGGCCAGAACGTCGACTCGCCGTCGACCGGCGAGTACGCCGAGTCGGTGGGCATCCCGTGGGTTGGATACGACTCCGACGCGCACCAGTTCGCGCCGAAGTCGTGGCTCACGGCGTCCGTCTACAACTGGGGCCCGTACTACCTGCGGCGCGTGAAGGCCGCGATGGGCGGCTCGTGGAAGCCCGGCTTCTACTACGGCACGATCGCGGACGGGTTCACGAAGCTCGCGCCGTACGGCAAGGGCGTCGATACGAAGGCGCGCCAGCTGATCGCCAAGCAGTGGATGCGGCTGAAGAAGAACCGCGGCGCCGAGTTCACGGGGCCGCTCTACGACCAGAGCGGAAAGCTGCGCGTGCCGAAGGGCAAGAAGCTGACGGTGTCGCAGCTCTACTCGATGAACTGGCTCGTGAAGGGCGTCATCGGGAGTCCGAAGGGCTGAGTCCGACGAGGGGAGGGGCGTCCGCGCGCCCCTCCCCGCCGTCTTCCGCACGCCGTTGAGGCTCACTGTCGAACGCAGGCTCGAGCAGCCGCGGTGGCTGGGGCTCGTCGTTCCGGTCGTCTCGGTCGTGTTCGCGCTGCTCGTCGCCGCGCTCGTGCTCCTCGCGACGGGACACGACCCGCTTTCGAGCTACCGGCAGCTCTTCGACGCGGCCTTCCTCTCGACCGGCTCGATCGACCAGACGCTGATCGCGGCGACGCCGCTCGCCTTCACGGGGCTCGCGGCCGCAGCCGCGTTCCGCATGCGCGTGTTCAACATCGGCGCGGAGGGCCAGCTCTACCTCGGCGCGATCGTCGCCGCCGCCGCCGGCCTCTACCTCGGCGGCCGGGGCGGCGCGTCCCCGGGGGTGATCGCCGCGATGGTCGTCGCCGGCGCGGGCGGCGGCGCCGCCTGGGCTGCGATCCCCGGCGTCCTGCGAGCGTTCTTCCGGACGAGCGAGATCCTGACCTCGCTGATGCTCAACTACGTCGCGGGTTACCTGCTCACGTACCTGATCTTCCAGAGCGAGTCGTACTGGCGGCAGACGACGGGCTTCAACGCCAAGGTGTTCCCGACGGGGAAGCCGCTCCCGTCGAACGCGGTCTGGCCGCCGTGGCTGCTGCACGCGCAGGGCGGGATCGACCTGCCGCTCGGCGCGGGGATCGCGCTGCTCGCGGCGCTTGCGTTGTGGGTGCTGTACCGGCGCACGCGGTTCGGGTTCGAGGTGCAGGTCCTCGGCGACTCCGAGGGCGCGGCGCGCTACGCCGGCGTCCGCACCCGGCGCAAGATCCTCGCCGTGATGGCGATCTCCGGCGCGCTCGCCGGAATCGGCGGGGCGAGCCAGGTCGGCGACTTCGCGCACGCGCTCGACGGCGACCCGAACGGACTGCAGAAGCAGGGCTACGGGTACTCCGGCATCGTCGTCGCGGCGCTCGGGCGCTACAACCCGTTCGCCGTCCTGCTGATCGCGTTCCTGATCGGCGGGCTCGACAACGCCGGTAACACGCTGCAGGGCGCCAACTTCCCGTCGGGGCTCGTGGGCGTGATCCAGGGGATCATCCTCTTCTCGGCGCTCGGCGGTGAGCTGCTCGTCCGCCACCGCCCACGCGTCGTGCGGCGTGCGAGTGTCGCCGAGGCGACGCCGCTGCCGGGGGCGGTGCAGTGAACAACGCGCTGCTCGTCGTGCTGATCGCGAGCGGCGTCGCGTACGGCACGCCGCTCCTCTACGGAGCGCTCGGCGAGCTGCTCGCGGAGCGCTCGGGCGTGCTCAACCTCGGCGTGGAGGGGATGATGCTCGTCGGCGCCGTGATGGCGTTCTGGACGGTGCAGAAGGTCACCGGCAGCTCCGCGCTCGCGCTCGTCCTCGGCGTCCTCGTCGCCGCGTTCAGCGGGGCGGTGATGGCGGCGATCCACGCGTTCCTGGTCGTCACGCTGCGCGCGAGCCAGATCGTGTCGGGGCTCGCCCTCACCATCTTCGCCGGCGCCGTCGGGTTGTCGTCGTACCTCGGCAGCGACCTCAACCTCGCCGACAAGCCGGCCGCGCACACGTTCCACGCGATCTTCCCGGCCAGCATGCAGGGCTGGCCGATCGTCGGCCCGATCGTGTTCGGCCAGAACCCGCTCGTCTACGCGTCTTGGGTCTGCGTGATCGCCGTCGGTTATTACCTCGCGCGGACGCGGCCGGGGCTCAGCGTCCGCGCCGTCGGCGAGTCGCCCGGCGCCGCCGACGCGATGGGGATCGACGTCGTCAAGTACCGCTACGTGCACACGATCGTCGGCGGTGCGTTCGCGGGGGTCGCCGGCTCGACGTTCACGCTCGCGCTCACGCCGCAGTGGGTGAACGGGATCACCGGCGGCGCGGGCTGGATCGCGATCGCGCTCGTGATCTTCGCCTTCTGGCGCGCCGAACTGTGCCTCGTCGGCGCCTACTTCTTCGGCGCGCTGCAGGCGCTCGCGCCGGAGCTGCAGGCGCGCAACATCAGCCTCGGCCCGACCGAGCTGTGGACGAACTCGACGCCGTACGTCGCCACCGTCGTCGTGCTCGTCCTCGTCTCCTGGCGCGGCGCGGCGCGCCGTCTGGGCGCGCCGGCGTCGCTCGGCGTTCCCTACGTGCGCGAGGAGGGGTAGTGGCGAGCGCGCCGGCCGCGATCGAGCTGCGCGGGATCACGAAGCGCTTCCCGGGGGTCGTGGCGAACGACCGCGTCGACTTCGCCGCCGCCGCCGGCGAGGTGCACGCGCTCCTCGGCGAGAACGGCGCCGGCAAGTCGACGCTGTCGCACATCATGAGCGGCCTCTACCGGCCCGACGAGGGCGAGATCCGCCTGCACGGGAAGCCGGTCTCGTTCAACTCGCCGCGCGACGCGATCGACGCCGGCATCTTCATGGTCCACCAGCACTTCCGGCTGGTCGAGCGCTTCACCGTCGCCGAGAACCTGATCCTCGGCGACCGCCGCGGCGCGGGGCGCCGCTTCCGCCTCCGGCCGGGCGCCGTGACCGACCAGGTGCGGCGGCTCGGCGAGCGTTACCGGCTCCCCGTCGACCCGCGCGCGCGCGTCTGGCAGCTGTCGGTCGGCGAGCGCCAGCGCGTCGAGATCCTGAAGGCGCTCTACGAGGAGGCGCAGGTGCTGATCCTCGACGAGCCGACGGCAGTCCTGACGCCGGACGAGGCGGCGACGCTGTTCGAGACGGTGCGCGAGATCGCAGCCGACGGGCGCACGGTCGTCTTCATCTCGCACAAGATGCACGAGGTGAAGGCGGTCTCCGACCGCGTCACCGTGCTGAGGGCCGGCCGCGTCGTCGCGACCGCCGAGACGGCGGAGGCGACGCCGCAGTCGCTGGCGCGCCTGATGGTCGGGCGCGAGCTGCAGACGGTGCAGCGGCGCCGTGCCGGTGCGGCCGACGCCGAGCCGGTGCTGGTCGTCGAGGGGCTGTCGGCGCCGAGCCACCGGGCGCGCACGACGCTGAAGGACGTCGACCTCACCGTGCGCGCCGGCGAGATCGTGGCGGTCGCCGGCGTCGCCGGCAACGGGCAGCGCGAGCTCGCGGAGGCGATCGCCGGGCTGCGTCCGCGCTCGTCCGGCAGCGTGCAGGTCGCAGGGCGGCCGCTCCGGAACGGCGATCCGCGCTCCGCCTACCGCGCCGGGCTCGGCTACGTCCCCGAGGACCGCCTCGGCACCGGCGTCGCCCCGAACCTGCCGCTGTCGATGAACATCGAGCTGAAGTCCTACCGCGACGGCTCGCTCGGGCCGTTCCTGCGCCTCGGCCGCATGCGCGAGCGGGCCGAGCGCGCGATCGAGACCTACGCCATCAAGGCGCGGGGCCCCGAGGCCGAGGCGGACACGCTCTCCGGCGGAAACATCCAGAAGGTCGTGCTCGCGCGCGAGTTCGCAGGCAACCTGAAGGCGCTGATCGCGGCCTCGCCGACGCGCGGACTCGACGTCAGCGCGGTGGAGACCGTCCACCGCCACCTCTGCGATGCGGCCGACCGGGGCGTCGCGGTGCTCCTGATCAGCGAGGACCTCGACGAGATCCTGGCGCTCGCCGACCGCATCCTCGTCATGTACGAGGGCCGCCTGACGCCCGTCGAGAACCGCGACGACGTCGGCGAGATCGCCGAGCTCATGGCGGGCGGCGACCCCGCGACCGCGGCGCCCGCGTAACCGGCGACGACGGGCCGCGCCTCGGCGATGCGGGACGCGTCCTGGCTCTGAGCCAGGCCACGGCCGCGCCGGACGCGTCGGGGCGGCGCGGGTCGAGGGCGGCTACAGCGCCCGGAACGAGATCGTCTGCGCGCCTTCCCAGAGGGTCAGGCGGCCGAGCTCCTTCAGCTGGTCGGCGCCTTCGACGAGCGTGGCGAAGTGGTTCGCCCACAGCTGCCCCGCCTTCGAGGCGAAGTTGCAGTAGCCGTAGGGGAAGAGCAGCTCCGTCTCGCTCTGCCCGCCCGGGTAGAGCGCGAGCTCGCCGGGGTGCGGGTACGACGTCGCGTTCTCGGGGCCGATCCCGAAGTCGCGGTCGCCCCACGGGATCCAGTTGGACTCGCCGCTCCAGCGGCAGTGGATGATCCGATCCTCGATCGGCAGCGACGCCCTGAACGCGGCGACCGTCTTCGGCGCGAGCTCTTCCTCCCAGCGCGCGACGAAGCGCATCCCGGCCGCGACGATCTCGAGCACGTCGAGACCCTACCTGCGTCCGGCGACGGGGCCGGCGGGGCGCGAGCAGGCCGCTATCTCAGCACGAGCGCGATCGCGATCACCGCGGCGGCGGCGAGCCCCCAGATCGGCCACACGTTGAGGCCGCGGTGGCGCAGGTTGAAGTAGTGGCGCACGAGGGCGCCGACGGCCATCAGCGCGACGAGCGGGATCCAGCCCTGCGAATGTCCGTAGAGGACGTCGAAGTGGTTCGACAGCATCGCCAGCAGCACCGGCAGCGTCAGGTAGTTGTTGTGCACCGAGCGCGTCTTCCCGGCCCGGTTCCAGCGTGGGTCGGGGTCGACCCCCGCCTCCTTCGCGCGCACGAGCCGCCAGTGCGCCGGGATGATCACGAAGAAGACGTTGCCGACCATCATCGTCCCGACCATCGCGCCGGTCTGCAGGAAGGCCGCGCGCTCCGCGAACAGGTTGTACGACGCCCACGCGGAGACGCAGACGAACGCGAACACGAGCATCGCGAGCACACCCTCGTCGTTCGCGAACGCGCGGCAGAGAGCGTCGTAGACGACCCACGCGACGACCAACCCGCAGATCGAAAGGAGGATCGCCTCCCACGGCGCCAGGTCGGCGACGGTCGGATCGATCATGTACGCGCGCGCGTGCGAGTAGTAGACGACGATGAACAGCGCGAAGCCGGACAGCCAGGTCGTGTAGGCCTCCCACTTGAACCAGTGCAGCGGCTCCGGGAGGCGAGCCGGCGCGACACGGAACTTCTCGACGCGGTAGAAGCCGCCGCCGTGGATCTCCCACGCCTCGCCGCCGACGCCGCGCCGCGCGTCGTCCGGGTCCGCCGGCGGGCGCAGGTGGTTGTCGAGCGCGATGAAGTAGAAGGACGCCCCGATCCAGGCGATCGCGGCGATCACGTGCAGCCAGCGGAACAGGAGGTTCCCCCAGCCCCACCAGTAGTCGCTCAGCGCTAGGACGTTCGCCATCGGTCGAGCGCGATCTGGACGAGCTCGTCGACGCCCGTCTCGAGCTCCTCCTCGCGTGTCCGCTGCAGACGCTCGCGCAGCACGGGGACGATTGCGCGGCGCGGGCGGCCGTCGACGAAGACGACGAAGCGGAAGCCGAACTTCTGCTCGTAGGCGCGGTTGAGCTCGGCGAGCTCCGCAAGCACCTCGGGGTCGTCGTCGCCGCCCTGCTCGCGCGCCGAGCGCGCCGAGGTCGGGCGCCCCCCGATCGCCGGATGGGCGTCGAGCACCTCCTTCTTCTGCTCGTCGGGCAGCGCGCGCGCGAGCTCGCGCGCGCGCGCGAGCGGGTTCTCGACGTGCGCGAGCATCTCGACGAAGCGCGTACGCCCCTCGAAGAGCTCCGCGAGCTCGTCGACGCTCAGCTGCCGCGGTAGCTCGCGCACCCGTACGACGAGACGAGGAGCGGGACGTGGTGGTGGCCCTCGGCGAGCTCCAACTCGAGCTCGACGCGCCTGAAGAACGGCGACGGCGGGTGGAAGACGAGGCGGTACGTGCCGGGCTCGCCGCCGGCGAGCTCGCGGATCCGGCCGTCGTCGTCCGTCACGCCCTCGCCGGCGAGCCCGCCCTCGGCGTCGTACAGCTCGACGCGCACGCCCGCGGCCGGGCGGCCGCGTTCGGTGTCGAGGACGTGCGTCGAAAGCGTCATTCCCGCCACAGCCTCGCCGCCTGTTTGCGGTGCTCACGCGCGATCTCCTGCTCGTCGACGCGCACGAGCGCGCCTCCGCGGACGACGTCCTCGCCGTCCACGATCAGGCGGTCGACGCGGTGCGGTCCGCTGAGCACGAGGTTGGCCGGCAGGTCGTCGGCCCCGCCGAACTCGAGCCCGTCGGTGCGCCAGATCGCGAGGTCGGCGCGCCTGCCGGGCTCGAGCGAGCCGATGTCGTCCCGCCGCAGGACCGACGCGCCGCCGCGCGTCGCGAGCCGCAACGCGTCGCGCGGCGACAGCGCGGCCGGACCGCCGCGCGCGCGGGCCACGAGCAACGCGTTCTTCACCTCGACGAACAGGTCGCCGCGCTCGTTCGAGGCCGTGCCGTCGACGCCGAGGCCGACGCGGACGCCCGCGTCCAGCAGATCGCGGACCGGCGCGACGCCCGCGCCGAGCCGCAGGTTCGACGTCGGGCAGTGCGCGACCCCGACGCCGTGCTCGCCGAACGTTGCGACGTCGCCCTCCGAGAGGTGGACGCAGTGGGCGCACCAGACGTCCTCGGCCACCCAGCCGACCCGCTCGAGGTATTCCACGGGGGAGCAGCCGTAGAGCTCGCGGCAGTACGCGTCCTCCTCGACCGTCTCCGCGAGGTGGGTGTGCAGCTGCAGGCCGAGCCGACGCGCGAGCGCGGCCGACTCCTCCATCAGCCGCGTCGTGACGGAGAAGGGCGAGCACGGCGCCACGACCACCTGCGCGAGCGACCCGTCGGCGAGCCCGTGCAGCCGTTCCGTGTCGGCGAGGATCTCGTCGACGTCCTCGACCAGCGAGTCGGGCGGCAGCCCGCCGTGGGACTCGCCGAGGTCCATCGAGCCGCGCGAGGCGACGATCCGCAGTCCGAGCTCCCGCGCCGCGCGGAGCTCCGCCTCGACGAGGCCCGAAGCGCCGCGCGGGAAGACGTAGTGGTGGTCGAAGACCGTCGTGCAGCCGGAGAGGGCCAGCTCCGCGAGACCGCAGCGCGCGGCCGCGTACTCCATCTCGTCGTCGATGCGCGCCCACACCGGGTACAGCGTCCGGAGCCACGTGAACAAGTCCGCGTCCTGCGCCCGAGCACGCGTCAGCGACTGGTACAGGTGGTGGTGCGTGTTGACGAAGCCCGGTGTGACGAGCGCCCCTGCGAGATCCTCGAAGGGCCCCGGCGGTTCGCCGTCGCCGGCCTCCACGACGACGCCGCCTTCGAGGCGGATCCAGCCGCTGCGGTACTCCGTGCCGGCGTCGTCCATCGTCACGAGCCAGCAGTTGCCGAGGATCGTCGCCCGCTCCGGCGCCGGCGCAGGCGGCACCCCCCGCTCTTCGACGAGCTCCGTCGAGCCCACGGTCATGCGACCTCCAGCGGCACGAGCTCGAAGCGGTCGACGTCGACGAGCCCGCGGTCGGTCAGCTTCAGCGACGGGATCACGCTCAGCGCGAGGAAGGCCATCAACTGGAAAGGCGCCTCGACCGTGCAGCCGAGCCGCGCGGCCGCGGCGACCACCGCCTCGGAGCGCTCGACGACCTCGTCGAGCGGCGCGTCCGACAGGATCCCCGCGACCGGCAGCGGCAGCTCCGCGAGCACCTCCGCGCCGTCGACGACGACGATGCCGCCGCCGATGTTCGCCAGGCGACGGACGGCGTATGCCATCGCCGCGTCGCTCATGCCGACGACGACGAGGTTGTGCGCGTCGTGCGAGAGCGTCGTGCCGAGCGCGCCGCGCTGCAGTCCGAAGCCCTTGACGAACCCGCGCCCGATCCGCCCCGTGCCGAGGTGGCGCTCGACCACCGCGATCTTGGCGAGGTCGCGGCCGGGATCGGCCAGCGCCTCGCCGCCGCGCGAAAGCGGCTCCGCGACGAGCGACTCCGTCGCGATCTGCCCGGGGATCAGTCCGATCACGCGCGCCTTCCCGCCGTCCCACGGGATGCGGAACACCTCGGGGCCGAGCGCGCCGACGCGCACCGTGTGCTTCACCCACTCGGGAACCTGCGCCTGCGGAATCGCGCCGGCGGGCGCTCCGCGTTTCAACACCACCTCCGGCACGAAACGCTCGAGATCCGGCAGGAGCACCAGGTCGGCCTGGTAGCCGGGCGCGATCGCGCCGAGATGGTCGAGGCCGTGGTAGGCGGCGCCGTTGTGCGAGGCGAGCACGAGCGCGTCCAGCGGGTCGATTCCGAACGCGACGGCGTCGCGCACCATCGAGTTGACGTGCCCGTCGCTCGCGATGTGCTCCGGCTCGCGGTCGTCGGTGCAGAACGCGATGCGGTGCGGGCCGAACTCCTGCACGAGCGGAAGCAGCGCCTTCAGGTTGCGCGCGGCCGAGGCCTCGCGGATCAGCAGCCACATCCCTGCACGGAGCCGCTCGCGGCCCTCCTCGGTCGTCGACGCCTCGTGGTCGGAGCGGATCCCGGCGGCCGCGTACGCCTGCAGCGCCTTGCCGAGCACGCCCGGCGCGTGCCCGTCGACGTGCCGTGCGAGCGCGAGCTTCGCGAGCTCCCGTGCGTCGCCGCCGACGACGCCGGGGAAGTTCATCATCTCCGCCAGCCCGATCACGCGCCGGCGGCGAAGCAGCGCGTCGAGGTCGCCCTCCGACAGCGCGCGCCGCGGCGACTCGAACGACGACGCCGGCACGCACGACGACGCCATGAAGTACACGTCGAGCGGGAGCTCGGCCGTCGCGTCGAGCAGCCAGTGGACGCCGTCCGTGCCGAGCACGTTCGCGATCTCGTGCGGGTCGGCGACGACCGCCGTCGTGCCGAACGGGAGCACGAGCCGTGCGAACTCGTCGGCGAGCGTCTTCGACGACTCGAGATGAACGTGCGCGTCGACGAACCCGGGTACGACCCACTTCCCCTTCGCGTCGAGCACGTCGCGCCCCTCGTAGTTGCCGAGGCCGGCGATCCAGCCGTCGACGATCGCGACGTCCGTCTCGAGCCACTCCCTCGTGAACACCGACAACACGCGGCCGCCCCTGACGACGAGGTCTGCCGGCTCGTCGCCGCGCGCGACCGCGAGGCGCCGCGAAAGGGGTGCGCTCATTGGCGAAGAACCGTACAGTCCGGCAGGTGGACGTCTTAACGCCCCGCACCCTGGACGAGGCGCTGCGCCTCAAGGACGAGCATCCCGATGCATGGCCGATCCAGGGAGGGACCGACTTGATGGTCGCGCTCAACTTCGACCGCGCCCGCCCGGAGACGGTGCTCAACCTCAACGAGGTCGACGAGTTGCGCGGCTGGTCGCGCGAGAACGGAACGCTGCGCCTCGGTTCCGGGCTGACCTACTCCGAGATCGAGCACGGCCCGCTGCGCGACGAGCTGCCCGCGCTCGCACAGGCCGCGCGCACCGTCGGCTCGCCGCAGATCCGCAACCGCGGCACGGTCGGCGGCAACCTCGGGACGGCTTCGCCGGCGGGCGACGCGATCCCGCCGCTCGTGATCGAGGACTGCGAGGTCGAGTGCGCGTCGACACGCGGCGTGCGGACGATGCCGCTGCTCGAGTTCGTCACCGGCGTCAAGCGGAACGCGCTGGCGGACGACGAGCTCATCACCGCGGTGCGCGTCGCTCCGTCGCATGCGCCGCAGACGTTCATGAAGGTCGGGCCGCGCAACGCGATGGTGATCGCGGTCGTCTCGCTCGCCGTCGGCGCGGGCGACGAGTTGCGCGCCTCGTTCGGTTCGGCGTCGCCGCGGCCGGTGCTGGTGACCGCACCGCGTGACGAGGCGGAGTCGTTCCCCGAGCGGGTCGCGGAGGCGGCGCTGCCGATCGACGACGTCCGCGGCAGCGAGCGCTACCGCCGGCACGCGCTGCGCGTGCTGGCGAAGCGCGCGCTCGAACGGGTCCTGGCATGAGGATCACCGTTCGCGTCAACGGCGAGGAGCACCAGGCCGACTGCTGGGAAGGCGAGTCGCTGCTCTTCGCGCTGCGCGAGAAGCTCGGCTTTCCCGGCTCGAAGAACGCGTGCGAGCAGGGCGAGTGCGGGTCGTGCTCGGTGCTGCTCGACGGGACGCTCGTCTGCGCGTGCCTGGTGCTCGCGGCGCAGGCTGACGGGCACGAGGTGACGACCGTCGAGGGTCTCGCCGAAGGCGACGAGCTGCACCCGGTCCAGGAGGCGTTCGTGCAGGCGGGCGCGGTGCAGTGCGGCTTCTGCACGCCGGGCCTCGTCGTCGCGACCGCCGACCTGCTGCGCCGCAATCCTCATCCGTCCGACGACGAGATTCGCGAGGCGCTGTCCGGCAACCTCTGCCGCTGCACCGGCTACGCGAAGATCTTCGACGCCGTGCGCGCCGCCGCGGCGGGCGGCGCATGACGCAGTCGCAGACCGTCCGGCCGCTGCAGGTCGGCCGCGTCGGCGAGCTCGTGCCGCGCGTCGACGCGCCCCCCAAGGTGAAGGGCGAGTTCGCGTACGCAAGCGACCTGATCGCGCCGGGAATGCTGTGGGGCCACACACTGCGCAGCGCGCACGCGCACGCGCGCATCCGCTCGATCGACGTCTCGGAGGCGGTCGCGATGCCCGGCGTGCACGCCGTCCTCACGCACGAGGACGTTCCGGGGCAGAAGACGTACGGGCTCGAGTTCCCCGACCAGCCCGTGCTCGCGATCGACCGCGTCCTGTACTTCGGCGAGCCGGTGGCGCTCGTCGCGGCCGAGCATCCGGAGCAGGCGCGGCGCGCCGCTGCGGCGATCCGCGTCGACTACGAGCCTCTGGAGCCGGTTGCGGACATGGAGCGCGCGCTCCAGATGGAGGACCTCCATCCCGAGAAGCCGACGCGCGGCCACGGCTACCGCGAGGACGACCGCCCGAACGTCGTGCGTCACATGGTGATCCGCCACGGCGATCCGGACGCGCAGGCGGACGTCGCCGTCTCGGGCTACTACGAGCTCGGGATCCAAGACCAGGCGTTTTTGGGGCCGGAGTCGGGGCTCGCGGTGCCGGACGGCTCCGGCGGCGTCGACATCTACGTCGCCACGCAGTGGCTGCACGTCGACCGTGCGCAGGTCGCGCCGTGCCTCGGGCTGCCCCTCGACCAGGTGCGGATCCACCTGGCCGGCGTCGGAGGCGCGTTCGGCGGCCGCGAGGATCTGTCGATGCAGATCCACGGCGCGCTGCTCGCGCTGCACACGAACCGCCCCGTGAAGATCGTCTACAACCGCGAGGAGTCCTTCACAGGGCACGTGCACCGTCACCCGGCGCGTATCTGGGCGGAGCACCGCGCGACGCGGGACGGGAAGCTCGTCAACGTCCGCATGCGCATCCTGCTCGACGGAGGTGCGTACGCGTCGAGCTCGACCGCCGTCACGTCGAACGCCGCGTCGTTCGCGGTCGGGCCGTACGAGGTGCCGAACGCGCTGATCGAGTCGACCTCCGTCTACACGAACAACCCGCCGTGCGGCGCGATGCGCGGCTTCGGCGCGGTGCAGACGTGCTTCGCGGCGGAGGCGCAGATGGACAAGCTCGCGGCCGCGCTCGACATCGACCCCGTCGAGCTGCGGCTGCTGAACGCGCTCGAGCCGGGCGACCGGTTGCCCACGGGCCAGGTGATCACCGGGTCGCTGCCGGTCGCGGAGACGATCCGGGCAGCGGCGGCGCTCGAGCCGCCGGAGCCGGAGCCGCTGCCGCGCGACGTGATCCGGCTGCCCGGCGGCGCCGGGAACACGACGAGCGGCGAGGGCGTCCGGCGCGGCGTCGGCTTCGCCGTCGGCTTCAAGAACATCGCCTACTCGGAGGGATTCGACGACTACTGCGCCGCGCGCGTGCGGCTGCTCGGCGACGGCTCGGCCGAGATTCACTGCGCCGCGGCCGAGGTCGGACAGGGGGTCACCGGCGTGATCCTGCAGGTCGCGCGCACCGAGCTCGGCATCGCCGACGTGCGGCTCGCGTCCTCGCAGACGGCGACGGTCGACTCGTCCGGGTCGTCGTCCGCGTCGCGGATGACGTGGATGGCGGCCGGCGCCGTGCGCGACGCCTGCCGCGCGGCGCTCGAGGAGCAGCAGCGGCGGCCGGGCGAGAACGTCGACGTCGAGCGGATCTACCGCCACCCGCGCACGACGCCGCTCGACCCGGAGACGGGCCAGATCACCGGCGAGCGCGCGCACGTGGCGTTTGCGGCGTGCGCGATGAAGGTCGTCGCCGAGGTCGACGTCGACCTGGGGTTGACGCGCGTCGTGTGGATCGGCGCGGCACAGGACGTCGGCAAGGCGGTGAACCCGCAACAGGTGGAGGGGCAGATCGAGGGCGGGACCGCGCAGGGCCTCGGCCTCGCGCTGATGGAGGAGATCCAGACGCGCGGCGGCCTGATCACGAACGCCAGCTTCACCGACTACCTGATCCCGACGGCGCTCGACATGCCGCCCGTCGAGTCGGTGCTGATCGAGGACCCCGAGCCGGATGCTCCCTACGGCCTGAAGGGCGTCGGCGAGCCGCCAACGGTCGTGTCGACCGCCGCGATCGTGGCCGCGCTGCGCGCCGCGACGGGCCGCGAGCTCAACCGCGTCCCCGTCAAGCCCGACGACATCTGTCTGTAGACGGGGGGAGCGCCTTCCGGCTACGCGACGAGCGTGCCCGGCTCGACGTCCTCGTCGAGACGCAGGAGCACCGGCCCGTGGTCGTGCGAGCGCGCGGCGAGGACGATCGCCTCGTCGCCTTCGAGCGAGACGACGACCAGCGAGCCGGCGAGGCCGTCCTTCGCGTAGCCGCCGGGCGCCATCTGCGCCTCGCGCGTGCCGCGCGGGCCGAGGTCGACGCGCACGAGGAACGACGGGCCCCGCGCCCCTGGATGGTCGTTCGCCTCGAGCACGCGCCCGACGAGCAGCTCCGCCATCGCGCGAACGCTAGTCGACCGCCGGCTCGGGCGCGGCCGCCGGCGCCGCCGGCTCCTGGCGGACGACGATCGCCACGGACGCGACGACGATCGCCGCGCCCAGCAGCAGCGTCCACGTCAGCTGCTCGCCGCGGAAGAGGACGCCGAGCGAGATCGCGACAATCGGGTTCACGTACGCGTACGTCGCGACGAGCCCGAGCGGCGCGCTGGCGAGCAGCCACACGTACGCCGTGTAGCCGACGATCGATCCGAACGTGACGAGGTAGATCCAGCCGGCCACCGAGCCCCACGAGGGTGACAGGTGGTGCACGGTGAAGAGCGAGAACGGCAGCATCACGAGTCCGCCGGCGAGCATCTCGTAGGCGGTTGCCGCGAACGGGTCGTCCGGCATCACGGCGCGGGCGGAGACGAACGAGCCGGTCGACCACAACACCGCCGAGAGCAGGCAGAGCCCGATGCCCCACGCCTTCGCGCCGCCGGAGGGCTGCGCGACGATCCCGACGCCGACGAAGCCGACGCCGACGCCCGCCAGCGCCGGCCACGGCAGCCGCTCGCGGCTCGTCAGCCGCAGCAGGACGACCCAGAGCGGAACCGACGCGATGATCAGCGACGCGAGCCCTGTCGGCACGTTCCGCTCCGCGAAGAACAGCACGGCGTTCGCGCCGGGGAGCAGGCAGCCGACGAGGACGCAGCTCGCGAGCGCCCGCCGCGGAACGCGCAGCGAGCCGCCGCGCGCCCGCACCAGGAGCGCCATCAGCGCGCCGGCGGTGATGAACCGCGTCGAGGCCGCGAAGAGCGGCGGGATCGTCTCGCCGGCGACGGCGATGCCGAGGTAGGTCGACCCCCAGAGGATGTAAACCGTGACGAGCGCGATCCAGACGCGTGCACCGTGGCTCACCCGTTACCGAACGAGCGACAGCGCCGCCCCGATTCCCAGGAGCGCGATCCCGGCCGCGCGCGGAGCGGAGATCCCGATCCGCGCGACGCCGAACAGCCCGAACCGGTCGATCACCGCGCCCATCACGAGCTGCCCCGCGATCAGGATCCCGATCGTGGCCGTCGCGCCGATCCGCGGCTGGGCGAACGTGATCGTGACGACGACGGTCAGCCCCATCACGCCGCCGAGCCACATCCACGCGGGTGCCGAGAACGCGTGCGGGAGCCGGCCGACGCCGAGGCGCACGACGAGCAGCAGGACGAGCGACAGCGCGAGCTGGACGCACGTCGAGAACGTCAGCGCCTCGAGCACGCCGATGCGACCGCCGAAGCGGCCCATCACCGCGACCTGCACCGACCCCGCGAGCCCCGCGAGGACGGTCAGCGCGACCGCGGCCGAGGTCAAGCTGCGTTCGGGTCGTTCTGCCAGAGGCTGAAGCGGTTACCCTCCGTGTCGACGCAGGCGGAGAACCAGCCGTGCGTCGGCACCGGTTGCTTCTCCTCCGCCTGGCCGCCCAGGTCGCGCACCTTTGCGATCGACGCGTCGATGTCGTCGGTCGAGAAGTAGACGATCGGCCCGCTGCCTGCCTTGTCGGACGGGAAGACGGCTCCGCCCTGACCGCTGCCGGCCTCGAACATGCGGTAGTCGAACCCCTCCATCACGCTCTCGCCGATCTGCCAGCCGAACAGGCCGCGCCAGAACGCGCTCGCGCGGTCCGGGTCGGAGGACGGAAGCTCGAAATGAACGATCGTGCCTGGCACGGGTACGCTCCTTACTCTCGATGATCCGGGTCGTCGTACTCTACGAGCAGGAACCGGACCCGGCCGCGTATGCCGAGCATGCGACGGTGTGCGAACGCGTCCCGGGCGGCACGTTCCGGCACGGGCGAGTGTTCGGCTCTCCGGCCGGCGACCCGCACCACCGCTACTACGCCGAGTGGGAGTTCGCCGACGACGAGTCGTTTCGCGCGGCGACGTCGAGCGAGGAGTTCCTGGCGACCGCCCGCGACGCGCGCGACCGCGGCCTTCCGCGCCCGACCGTCGAGTTCCTCCGCCTGTAGGCGTCGCTCACTCGAATCGCGGGGGGCGCTTCTCGCGCACGGCGGCCACGCCTTCCCGCACGTGCGGGCCTGTCATGTCGAGGAACTCGAGCGCGAGCGACGCGTCGAACGCCGACCCGAACATCCGCAGCCAGTTGTTCAGCGCGAGCTTCGTGTGCCGGAGCGCAGGCTGCGCGCCGCTCGCGAGGCGCACCGCGATCTCGAGCGCGCGCTCCTCGAGCTCCTCCTCGGGGACGCAGAGCGAGACGAGCCCGAGACGCTCCGCCTCCACGCCGTCCACCGGCTCGCACAGGAGCAGGTGGTACTTCGCCTTCGCCATCCCGCACAGCAGCGGCCAGACGATCGCGGCGTGGTCGCCGGCCGCGACGCCGAGCCTCGTGTGCCCGTCGACGATCATCGTCGAGGGCGTCGCGAGCGAGACGTCGGCCAGCAGCCCAACCGCGAGTCCGGCGCCGACCGCCGGCCCGGCCATCGCCGAGACGATCGGCTTCGGGCAGTCGATCAGGTTGTAGACGAGGTCGCGCGCCTCGCGGAACACGCGCTGCCGCGTCTCAGGGTCGTCGGCGATCGCGAGGACGAGGTCGAGGTCCCCGCCGGCGCTGAACGCGCCGTCCGCGCCGCGGACGAGCACGACGCGCGTCTCGTCGTCGTCCGCGATCGTCTTCCAGATCGACGCCAGCTCGCCGTGCGCCTCGGCGTCGACGGCGTTCAGCCTGCCGGGCGCGCGCAGCGTCAGCCTCAGCACGTGCGGTGCCGGCCGGTCGAGCTCGAGGCTGCCGAACGCGGCGTAGCGGTCCACCCGGCGGATTATGGTCTGCCACGTGGCGGAGGTCGAAGTCACGCGCGACGGAGCGGTGCTCACGGTCACGCTCAACCGGCCGGAGGTCCTGAACGCGCTCAACCGCGCGACGCACGAGCAGCTGTACGCGGCGCTCGAGCAGGCGCGCGCCGACGACGTCCGCGCGGTCGTGATCACGGGCGCAGGGCGCGGCTTCTGCGTCGGCCAGGACCTGCAGGACTTCTCCGCCGGCGCGGGCGACGTCGCCGAGCGCCTGCGGACGGGGTACCACCGCAACGTCCTCGCGATCCGGGCGCTCGAGAAGCCGGTGATCGCCGCCGTCAACGGCCCCGCTGCGGGCGCCGGGATGTCGCTCGCGCTCGCATGCGACGTCCGGATCGCGGCCGACGCCGCGACGTTCGTTCCGGCCTTCATCAACATCGGCCTCGTCCCGGACTCCGGCGGCACGTGGTTCGTGCGCCGGATCCTCGGCGCCGCGCGCGCGTTCGAGTGGCTGACGACCGGCCGCCGGCTCGGCGCCGACGAGGCGCGCGCGTGGGGGATGGTGTCGGAGGTCGTCCCCGCCGCCGAGCTGCCGCAGCGCGCGCAGGAGGTGGCCGAGCTCTTCGCGGCGATGCCGACGCGCGCCGTGTGGGAGACGAAGCGGCTGCTCGACGCGGCCGAGACGAATGGACTCGAGCAGCAGCTCGAGCTCGAGGCGGTGACGCAGCGGGAGCTCACGCAGACGGACGACTTCAAGGAGGGCGTCGCCGCGTTCCTCACGAAGCGGGAGCCGATCTTCACCGGCGCCGCCGCCGACCGCTACCACCCGGTGGTCCTGCGCAACCGGGACGACGGCCGGCGCTGGCGCCTCACCACGCTGCTGCGGCTCGTGCTCGCGCTGCCGCACAGCCTGGTCGTGACGGTCTGGGGGCTCGTCGCCCTTCCCGTAGCCGTCGTCGCCTGGGTCGTCGCGCTTGCGCGGGGCCGCGTCCCGAGCGCGCTGCACGACTACCTCGCGCGCTACGTCCGCTACTACACGCACGTCACGGCGTACACGTATCTGCTCGCCGACCCGTTTCCGGGCTTCCGCGGCTGGGAGGGGACGTACCCCGTCGACCTGCACGTCGCGCCGGCCGTGCCGCAGGCGCGGTGGAAGATCGCGCTGCGGATCTTGCTCGCGATCCCGGCGTACGTGTTCGCGTACGTCCTCGCAATCGTGCTCGAGGTGGTCGCGTTCCTGTCGTGGTTCGTCGCGCTCGCGGTCGCGCGCGTCCCGGCGGGCTTCCAGGGCCTCGGAGCCTACTGCCTGCGCTACCAGGCGCAGACTTACGCGTACCTCTTCCTGCTCACCGACAGGTACCCGACGCTGGCCAGCGGCAACTTCGAGTTCGAAAGCGAGGCATCGGCATGACCCAGAGCCTGGCAGACCGCCATCCCGTCGCGCTCGTCGTCGACGACGACCTGCACCGGAACCGTCTCACCGTCCTGTTCCGGCTGCTGCTCGCGATCCCGCAGTCGATCTGGCTCGGGCTGTGGGGGATCGTCGTCTACCTCGCCGTCGTCGTCGCGTGGTTCGCAGCGCTGTTCGCCGGCCGCGTGCCGCAGGGCCTGCACGGCTTCATCGCGCGCTTCCTGCGCGCGACGACGCACCTCAGCGCGTACGTGTTCCTGCTGGCAGAGCCCTGGCCCCCGTTCACCGGCGAGCCCGGGTCGTATCCCGTCGACCTGCGCATCGACGGGCCGGAGCGCCAGAACCGGCTGACCGTGTTGTTCCGCGGACTGCTCGTGATTCCGGCGCTCGTGCTCGCGTACGTCTTCCGCATCGTCAACGACGTCGTCGCCGTCCTCGGATGGTTCTACTGCCTGGTGCTCGGGCGGATGCACAAGGGCATGCGCGACGTCAGCGCGTGGATGCTCCAGTTCGAGATGCAGACGTACGCCTACTGGGCGCTCGCGACCGGGCGCTATCCGAGCCTCTCGGGCGGGCCGTCGGCCTAGAGGGCGAGCGCCGCGAGCGCCGCCGCGACGGACGCCGGAACGGCGGCGAGGCCGAGCAGCGAGTAGGTGCGCACCGACGGCCGCGCGCCGAGCGAACGCGCCACGCGCAGCCAGAGCACGGCGGAAAGAGAACCCGTCACGGCGAGGTTCGGGCCGAGGTTCAGCCCGATCAGCAGTGCGCGGGCGTGCGGCGGAGCCGACGGCGTGAAGAGGACGGACGCCGGAAGGTTGTTGACCGCGACGGCAGCAAGTGCGGCGACGGGCGCCGTCGTCCAGCGGCCGAGATGCGTGAGCAGCCGCGCCGGCCCGTGCCACCACCGCCCGACCCCGCCGAGCAGCACCGCCAGCACGAACAGGCCACCGAGGGCCCGCACGTCGACGGCGGCGAGCACACGGGCGCGCGGCGTCCGCCCGACCAGCCCCGCCGCGACGCCGACTGCGAGCACCGGCAGCGCCGGCGACCGCAGCACCAGGACGAGCACGGTCGCGGCGGCGATCGCAGCCGCGCCGGCGCCGAGCCGAAGCGCAGGCCGGACGTGGTCGGCTCCGCCGGCGGCCGCGCCCGCATGCCTGAACACCGCGAGCAGCACGAGCCCCGTGGCGGCGGCGGCAGCGAGCGCCGCGCCCCACGTCCGTGCGAAGAACGTGGCGCCCGTGACGTGCTCGTGCGCGAGCACGATCAGGTTCGTCAGGTTCGACCCCGGCAGGAAGAGCGAGCCGGCGTTCGACATGAAGACGGCGCCGTAGAGAAACGGCCGCTCGTCGAGGCGCCGCTCGCGCGCGAGGTGCAGCAGCACCGGCGTCAGGAAGAAGACCGACGTGTCGAGGTTCAGCACAGCGGTGACGACGGTGACCAGCGCGAACGACACCGCGAGCAGCCCGCGCATGCCGAGCGGCAGGCGTGCGAGCAGCGCGCCCGCCGCGGCGAACACCCCGTCCTTCTCGGCGGCGACGCCGACGAGCAGCAGACCGGCTACGAGCACGAACGCGGGCCACACCTGACCCGCTGCGGACGTCAGGCCCGACAGCGGATCAACGGTCGCCGGCGCACCCGCCGAGACTACTTAGAGGTCGAACCCATCGCGCGCTCGACGAGCGTTACTCCGGTTCGGCCTCTCAGGCGACGGTGGCGCTCGCGTAGATCTCGAGCGTCCGCTCGGTGACGTGCTCCCACGAGTACGCGCCGATCCGCGCGCGGGCGGCCGCGCCGAGGCGGCGGCGGAGGTCGCGGTCCCCGAGCACGCGTTCGATCGCGCCGCGCAGCGCCGCGGCGTCTCCGACCGGGACGAGGAACCCCGTCTCGCCGTCGGCGACGAGCGACGGAATCCCGCCCACCGGCGTCGCGACGACCGGCTTGCCGTGCGCCATCGCCTCCAGAACGACGTTCGGAAGCCCCTCCATCTGCGACGCGAGCACGACGACCGCGGCCCGGTCGTACAGCTCGCGTAGCGCAGCCGGCGGGACGAAGCCCAGCGCGTCGGGCACGAGCGCGCGCAGCGGCCCGTCGCCCGCGATGACGCGCGGAAGACCTTTCGTCGCCTCCGCGACGACGTCGATGTTCTTCTCCGGCGACAGCCGGCCGGCGTAGAGGACGAATCCCGCGTCGTCTTCCTCGGCGACGGCTTCGGGCACCTCGACGCCGTACGGGATCGCGTGCACGTTCTCGAGGCCGCACGCGTGCATCGCCTCGGCGAGCTGCTCGGAGCAGCAGATGACGGCGCGCGCCGGCTTCAGCAGGAAGCGGACGAGCCGCGGCCGGCGCCGCGCCAGCGCGAGGTCGGAGAATCGTCCCGCGCTGCCGGATCCGTGCAGCGTCACGACGAAGGGGCGGCCGCAGCAGCGCGCGACGACCGCGCCGGCGAGCCAGTTCGCGTGCACCAGGTCGGCGCGGCGCGCCGCACGGCGGCACGCGAGCACCATCGAGGCGAGGAGCAGCAACGCGAGCCAGGGCCGGCGCCGGACGGCCGCGACGACGCCGCCGCTCGCCGATCCCGTCAGCCCGAAGTCGCGGTAGGCACCGGGCCCGACCACGTCGACCTCGACGTGGCGCCGGCGCAGGTGCTCGACGGCGTCGCGGACGAAGCGTCCTGCGATGTCGTCGGCGTCGCGCGGGTACGAGGTCGTGAACACGGCGACGCGCAGACGCCCAGCCCCGCGTGTCTGCGTGCGCCCGCGCCGAAACGCCCATTGCTGAGGATGGACGAGCGACGAGATTGCCACGTCTCACGTGTCGGCAATCGGCACGCCGCGCTTGAGCCGATTCCCACGAACGAGCGGCGCTCGCCGCAGGCTCACCGAAGCAGCCTTCCCGGCGACGCCACCAGGCGACCCCGGTGGCTAGGCCGTCTGCACTCGCGGGTGTCGCACGTGTCCGGCCGAGGAAGGAGTCGAAGGTGAGCTTTTGGGATCCGCCTGCGTGGGCCGAGCAGCAGCCGCAGCCGCGGGAGCATCTGCCGGATCCTCGTCCACCGTGGTGGGGTGCGCCGTCGAACGAACTCGGCGTCGCGCTGCCGGTTCGCCTGCTGGCGGGTCGGTCGGAACGAGCGGTCGTGGCGCTGACCCATCTCAGCGTGTTCTCGTCGGGCGTTGCGTTCGACTTGGTCGCGATGCGCCACCCTGGCCGCGTGCCTGCCGAAGAGGACGAGTGGGATGTTGTCGACCCGTTCGAGCCGCCGTTTGGAAGGCGATTCCGGCATCGGCGTGGCTCCCGCGACGTCCCGCGCTCGATTCTCCGGTTCGGCGTCGAGTTCAGCGACGGACGCAAAGCAACGACCCTCCACCCTTGGGCGCTGACCCTTGGGTCCCCACCGCCGGTTGTCCTGCAGCAGGGAGGGGGAGGAGGCGGCGATACGCGCTGGCACTCGGAGTTTTGGCTCTGGCCGCTTCCACCGCCGGGGCCGCTCGCGTTCGTCGTGGAGTGGCCGAGCGAGCAGATCGAGCTGACCCGAACCGAGATCGACGCGCAGCCGATCCTCGACGCTGCACAAAACGTGGAACAACTCTGGCCGGAGAGCGAAGAACGTAACTACGGCACGTCCTCCTGGCGGTACGGAACAATCTCCACCGAGCTGCCCGACTCCCCCGGCCCGGCTGGCTAGCGGCGCCCGCCGCCGTCTGCTGGCGCTCACCAGCTGCTGTCGGGATGAAGCCGATCGCCGCCGTGCGGATGGCGGGTCATTCGGAGTCCATGACGCCGCAGCGCTACATCGACGTTGCCGGCGCCATCTTCTCCGCAGAGATGGCGAAGTCGAGCGTTTCGTACGGCCCTTCGCTCCGACGCGACTCGCGAGGCGGCGTAGGCCCGCCTCGCTAGATCGTCTTGAACTGCTCGAACGGCTGGCGGCACGTCTCGCACCAGCGGATCGAGCGGCACGGCGTCGGGCCGAAGATGTTCTCGAGCCGCGTCTCGTTCGAGCCGCAATAGGGGCAGCGGAACGCCTTCGACTGCAGCTGCACGAGCGTCGTCGGTCCCGCCGCGCGCGGCGCCGGGGGCGCGAAGCCCGCCGCCCGCAGCTTCTCGCGTCCGACCGCGGTGATCTTGTCGGTGGACCACGAGTCGTCGTGGACGACGGCCACCTCGGCCTCCGCGCCGAGCGCGCCGACCTTCGCCTCGAGCTCCCGCTTCATCGCCTCGAGCGCCGGGCAGCCCAGGAACGTCGGCGTGAGCTCGACCCGCACGCGGTGGCCGCTCACCCGCACGTCGCGAATTACTCCGAGCTCGACCAGCGAGACGACCGGGATCTCCGGGTCCGGTACCTCGGCGAGCGCGGCCCACACCTCGTCGGCGGTCACCATTGCGCGCCCGGCGCCGACCGGCGTACCTCGGTCATCGTCTCCCAGAGCTCTTGCAGCTCCGGCCGGTGCGACCCGCGGCCGTGCGCGTCGCCGAAGCCGTTCGACCCGTCCAGGCCGACGCGGCGCGCGAGCTCAGGCCGCAGCTCCTGCGGGAGGACGCCGAGCGCGTACGGCCACAGCTCGTCGACGGCGGCTCGGAACCGCGGCTCGTCGCGCAGCCGCGCCGCCCACATCTCGGCGTGCAGCCGGTGGTAGGTCTCCTCGCGGTCGATCTTCGCGGCGAGGCCGGCGAGCTCGTCGTCGCCCCGCATCAGGTGCTCGATGCGCACGCGATCCGCCTCCTCGTACAGCCAGCGGCGGGCGATCGTGTGCGCCCAGTCGAGCAGGTGCAGCTCGACGAGCGGCGCGCACAGGTAGTCGTCCGGCGCTCGGTCGAAGGCGAGCGTGTCCGCGTCGGATCCGAGCTCGCGCGCGGCCAGCTCGTAGAGGGCGCGCGCGTGGCCGATCTCGTTCTGGGCGATCGACGAGAACGCGACGTCCTCCTCGAGCGTCGGCGCGATCCCGGTCCACTCCGAGTCGCGCCAGCCGAGGATCAGCTCGTCGTCAGCGATCGCGAGAAGCTGCCGTGCCCGCTCGTTCGCGTGCAATGCGCAACCGCTCCTTGATCGAGTAGCCGTCGACGCGGCGGTACTTGAGGTCGAACTCGTCGGCCCAGTCCGTCACCTGGTGGATCGCGTCGCGGGGGACGAGCCACAACGCCGTCGACTCGCCGCGCCGCCCGTACTGCTCGCGAGCCCACGCGTCGGCGAACGCCGCGTCCGGTGCGACGACGGAGCCGGCGTGCGCGAACGGCTGGCCCTTGCGCTCCTGCCGGAAGACCTCGAACACCGGCATCGGACTATGCGGCGAGCACGGCGTCCCGCACCCACTTCTCCTGCTCGAGGAAGCGGCGGCGGAAGGCGAGCCGCTCCTGCGAGCGCGGCCCGTGACCGGTCACGACCGCCCTCAGCTCGTCCCAGTCGGGTTCGCTGTACTCCCAGATGCCGTCGTCACGACGCCGCAGCTTCGGGTCGGGGACGGTGAGGCCGAGCTCCCGGATCTGCGGCACGTAGCCCTCGAGGAACTGCTGCCGCGCCTCCTCGTTCCCCTGCGACTTGATGCGCCACGTCCACATCGGGTCCTCCTCGCGCGGGATCGGGTTGCCGTGGAACTGCATCAGCGGCCCCCACCAGCGGTCGAGCGCCTCCTGCACGAGCTCGCGCTGCGCCTCCGTGCCGGTCACCATCGCGAGTACGACGTCGCGTCCGTGCAGGATGTGGAACGACTCCTCCCAGCAGATCTTCTTCATGATCCGCGCGTACGGCGCGTACGAGCACTTGAGCAGCGCCTTCTGCGAGATGATCGCGGCCGCGTCGACGAGCCACGCGATCACGCCGACGTCGCCCCACGTCCGCGTCGGGTAGTGGAAGACGTTGTGGAACTTCGCCCTGCCCTCGATCAGGTCGGCGAGCGACCGCTCGCGCGGCTTGCCGAGGTCCTCGACGACGCGGTAGATCAGCTGCGCGTGGCCGACCTCGTCCTGCACCTTCGCCGTCAGCGCGAGCTTGCGCTGCAGCGTCGGCGCCTTGAGGATCCACTCCCGCTCGGGCAGCACGCCCATCAGCTCGGAGTTGGCGTGCATCTCGACGAACTTGACGAGCTTCGCCCGGTATTCGTCGGGCATCCAGTCCGTCGCCTCGACCTGGCCGCCGGACTGGACGTATGCGAGGAACTCCTGTGTGCGCGAATCCACGTGGCCTCCCTACCGACCGATCGTTAGGGTGGCATGATAGATGTCCGCGAGGCGCGAGGAGCTGACCCGGATCGCCGCCCGCCTGTTCGCCGAGCGCGGCTACCAGGGCACGTCGCTGGCCGACCTCGCCGCCGAGCTCGGCGTCCAGAAGCCGTCGCTGTACCACCACATCGCGTCCAAGGAGGACCTGCTCTGGGAGGCCTGCCGCGAGGGCGCGACGGCCTTCCACGCCGCGCTGGACGGCCTGCCCGCCGACGCCGGCGCCGCCGAACGGATCCGACTCGCGCTCCGGCGCCACCTGGCGGTCGTCGCGGAGCAGCTCGACGTCGCGACCGTGTTCGTGCGGGAATGGCGCTACCTCGAGGGCGATCGGCGCGAGCTCTTCGTCGCCGAGCGGCGGCGGTACGAGGAGCGGATCCGCGGCCTCTACCGGGAGGGCGTCGAGCGGGGAGAGCTGCGCACCGACCTCGACGTCGCGACGGCGGCGCTGATCTTCCTCTCGACCGCGAACTGGGCGTACGCTTGGCTGCGGCCGGGAGCGGACACGGACGAGCTCGCAGACCGGATGTTCGCGGTGCTGCTCGACGGGATGCGCGGCTACGCAACGCCCACGCGCTGAGCCTCACCGCAGCGGGAACGTGCAGCGGACGCCGAAGACGCCGTCCGCGTCCTCCTCGACCAGCTGCACCTCGCGCGCGACGCAGCGGATGGGGAACGGCGCGTCGACGGGCACCCGCGATCTCGCCGGTCAGGTGCGGGACCACCTCGTCGTGCACGCCGCCGTACGGCGGGCACTCCGGCCAGCGGCGCCACACGGCGTCCGTCAGCTCGGCGAACGGCTGCGACGGCTCCGGGTGCAGCCACGTCACGCCGTCGTCGAAGTGCGACGCGTAGTCGAGCACGAAGTCGAACGCGGAGAGCGACTCGAACACGTCGCGCAGCGCGTCCTCGTCGATCGCAGCCGGTTCGAGGAACCACGCGAGCACCGTCACGTGCGCGCGTACACCCGGCGGATGGTCGACGACGTACGGATCGGCTTCCGGCACCGGCACGATCAACGCGGTGCGCCGTGGCATGCTCGGCAGCGTGAAGCGCGCCTTCCTGATCGTCAACCCGTACTCGACGAACGTCACGGGTGACCGCGTCGCGCAGGTGGAGGACGCGCTGCGTGCGCACGTCGAGCTGCAGACCGAGTTCACGCGCCGGCCGCTGCACGCGACGGAGCTCGCCGAGCAGCATTCGCGCGATGCCGACGGAATCGTCGTCTTCTCCGGCGACGGGACGTACAACGAGGCGCTGAACGGCGTCTACGGCGAGGCGCCGGTCGGCTTCCTGCCGGGCGGCGGGACGAGCGTCCTCCCGCGCGCGCTCGGCCTGCCGCGCGATCCCGTCGCGGCCGCGCATGCCGTGGGCGCGGCGCTCGCCGAGGGCCGCACGCGGTCGATCTCCCTCGGTTGCGTCAACGGCCGCCGCTTCTCGTTCTCGGCCGGCGTCGGGTTCGACGGGGAGGCGATCCGCCGCATCAACGAGCTCGGGCGCGAGCCGGGCGGCGCGCGGCCGGGCGACCTGCAGTTCGTGAAGACGTTCGCGCGGATGGTCGCCGAGCGCCGCGGGCGCTGGGAGCCGCGGCTCGAGGTCGAGGGCTTCGGGCGCGCCGCGTTCGTCCTCGTCGCGAACTGCGACCCCTACACGTACGCGGGCAGCGTCCCGCTGCACGTTGCACCCGCGGCGCGCTTCGAGCTCGGGCTCGACTTCATCGCGCCGACGCGTGTGCGACCGCTCGACGTGCCCCGGCTCGCGCTGTACCTCGTGCGCGGCCGCGGCCAGCTCGAGGCGCGCGAGGTCCTCTCGGGACACGACCTCGACCGGTTCGTCGTGCGCTGCGACCAGCCGCTTCCGCTGCAGTCGGACGGCGAGGACCTCGGCGACGGGGACGAGTTCGTATTCGAGGCGAACCGCGCTGCGGTGTCGGTGCTCGTGTAGCTGGCGCTAACGTTCCGCCGGCATGGCGGCGACCGACGCCCTACGGCGGCTCGATTCGGATCGATTCCCGGACGGGCTCGCCGAGGCGGATCTGCTCGAGCTGTACCGGCGGATGGTGCTGCTGCGCACCTACGACGAGCGTTCGGTCGTCTACCACCGCCAGGGCCGGATCGGCACGTACGCGATCTTCTGGAACCACGAGGCGATCCAGGCGGGCGCGACGTTCGCGCTCACCGACGACGACTGGATCTTCCCGTCGTACCGCGAGTCGGCGATCGGGCTCGTACGGGGGATGCCGGTCGAGACGATCCTGCAGTGGTGGCGCGGGCACCCGTCGGGCTGGTGGAACCCGGCCGACTGGAACGTCGCGTCGATCTGCGTCCCGATCGGCACGCATGTCCCGCACGCGGCCGGCCTCGCCTGGGGGAAGAAGCTGCGCGGCGAGGACGCCGTCGCGATGGCCTTCTTCGGCGACGGCGCGACGAGCGAGGGCGCCTTCCACGAAGGCGTCAACTTCGCCGCGGTGATGAATGCGCCCGTCGTCTTCGTCTGCAACAACAACGGCTGGGCGATCTCGACGCCGCTCGAGGCGCAGACGCGCGCGAGCACGCTCGCGGACAAGGCGAGCGGCTACGGGATTCCCGGCGTCCGCGTCGACGGGCTCGACGTGCTCGCCGTATACGAGGCCGCGCGCGAGGCGGTCGAGCGCGCCCGGAGCGGCGGCGGCCCGACGCTGATCGAGGCCGTGCACTACCGCGCCGCGCCGCACGCGACCGCGGACGACCCGCGCGCGTACATCGACCTGGCGCGGGTCGAGGAAGAGCGAGCGCGCGAGTGCGTCGGCCAGTTCGAGGTGTACCTGCGCCGGGTCGGCGTGCTCGACGACGAGCGCGTCGAGGCGACGCGGCGCGACGCCGAGGAGCTGATGCGCGCGGGGATCGCCGCCGCGGAGGCGGAGCCGCCGGCCGACCCGGAGCTCCTGTTCGCGAACGCGTACGTCGACCCGCCGGGGAACATGCGCCGTGCCTGAGCTCTCGCTCGTCGAGGCGGTCAACGACGCGCTGCACACGGAACTCGAACGCGACGCGGACGTGATGGTGATGGGCGAGGACGTCGGCCGCGCGGGCGGCGTCTTCCGAGCGACGGCCGGTCTGCGCGACCGCTTCGGCGCCGACCGCTGCGTCGACACGCCGCTGGCCGAGGCGGGCATCCTCGGGACCGCAGTCGGCCTCTGCATGGCGGGATGGCGGCCGGTGTGCGAGATGCAGTACGACGCGTTCTCGTACCCGTGCCTCGACCAGCTGATCACGCATGTCGGGCGCTACCGCTGGCGCACGGGCGGCGGCATGCAGTTCCCGCTCACGATCCGCATGCCCTACGGCGGCGGCGTGCGCGCGCCGGAGCTGCACGACGACTCGCCGGAGACGTACTACGTGCACACGCCGGGGATCAAGGTGGCGATCCCGTCGACGCCTGCCGACGCGAAGGGCTTGCTCGCAGCGGCGATCCGCGACCCCGACCCGGTCGTCGTCTTCGAGCCGAAGCTGATGTACCGCACGGCGCGCGGGGAGGTGCCGGACGGCGAGCACGTCGTGCCGCTCGGGCAGGCGCGCGTGGTGCGCGAGGGCGCAGACGTCACGCTCGTCGCGTACGGCGCGATGGTGCCCGTGTGCGAGGCGGCGGCCGACCGGCTCGAGGTGTCGTGCGAGGTCGTCGACCTTCGCTCGCTGCGGCCGCTCGACGAGGAGACGATCCTCTCGTCGGTGGCGAAGACGGGCCGGGTCGTGATCGTGCACGAGGCGCCGCGCACCGCCGGCTTCGGCGCGGAACTCGCCGCGCTCGTCGCCGAGCGCGCGATCTACGACCTGCAAGGCCCGGTGCTGCGGGTCACGGGCTACGACGTGCCGTACCCGTACTGGACGCTCGAGGACGCGTACGTGCCGAGCGCGCAGCGCGTCGCCGCAGCCGTCCGCTCGCTCTTCTGAGCACGCCGCGGCTCCGGCTGTGGCTCGAGCGCGACCGGCGCGGCGCCGGCTACCACCTTCGTGACGCCGCGACGGGCGCGGCCGTACGGTGGGACGACCCGCGGATCCGTGTCGTCGCCGTCGCCGGCGTGTCGTTCCGCGCCGACTCGGTCGCCGACGCTTCGTTCGATCCGGGTGCGCGGCTCGCGCTCGTCCGCGAGCCCGAGAACGAGCATGACCCGAACGCCGTCGCGGTCTGGAACGAGGCGCGGACGCTGCAGGCGGGGTACGTCCCGCGCGAGGTCGCGGCCGAGCTGAGCGGCGACGAGGTCGCGGTCTCGCTCTGGCGCGCGGGCGACGCGGGGCTGCGGATCCTGCTCGCGCCGGCGGGGTCGTGGATCGGGCGGCCGCGCAGGTAGCCTCCGCGCGCGATGGCGTACGAGTTCAAGCTGCCGGACCTCGGCGAGGGGCTGACCGAGGGCGAGGTGGCGAAGTGGCTCGTCGCCGAGGGAGACGAGGTCGCGGAGGACGCGCCGCTCGTCGAGATCCAGACGGACAAGACGACCGTCGAGATCCCGTCGCCGGCCGCCGGCATCGTCTCGAAGATCCTCGTCGGCGAGGGCCAGGTGGTGCCGGTCGGGACGGTGCTCGTGGTGATCGGCGGCGACCACGCGTCCGCACCCGACGCGGCCGAAAAGCAGGCTGCGGTATGGGTACCCATACCTCACGACCGCTCGCCGGGTCACGGCGGCAGGGTGCAGGCGACGCCGCTCGTGCGGCGGGTCGCGCAGGAGCTCGGCGTCGATCTCGCGGCGGTGACGCCGACCGGCCCCGGCGGACGCGTCACCGAGGACGACGTCCGCAACGCCGCGGCGGGGGCCGTCGCCGCGCGCGGCCGCGCAGAGGCCGAGGGGCGCCGCGAGAAGGTCCGCGGCGTGCGGCGCCGGATCGTCGAGCACCTGACGTGCGCGCACCGCGAGGTGCCCGCCGTCACGTTCGTCGAGGAGTGCGACTTCTCGCGCGTCGACATGCAGCTGCTCTTGCCGTCCGTGCTGCGCGCGACGGCGCTGGCGTTGCAGGAGTTCCCGGAGCTGAACGCGCGGCTCGAGGGCGAGGAGATCGTCTACCTCGACCGCTACGACCTCGGCGTCGCGGTCCAGACCGAGCAGGGCCTCGTCGTCCCCGTCGTGCGCGGCTGCGACACGCGCGGCGTCGAGGAGCTGCGCGCGGACGTCGACGCGCTCGCGCAGAGGGCGCGCGCGGGGGAGCTGACACCCGAGGAGCTGCGGGGCTCGACGTTCACCGTCACGAGCGCCGGCAAGCTCTCGGGCCTGTTCGTCACGCCGCTCGTCAACCACCCCGAGGTCGGGATCCTCGGCGTACACCGGGTCGCGCCGCGGCCCGTCGTACGCGACGGCGAGATCGTCGTTCGCCCGATGGGCAACATCAGCGTCACGTTCGACCACCGCGTCGTCGACGGTGCACGCGCGGCTGCGTTCGCGCTCGACGTGATCGGGCGGCTCGAGCGCGGCGAGTAGCGCCGCGCCTTCGGCGAGCCTTACGCCGGGACGAAGGGCCTCAGGTGCGCGTCGAGCATCGCCTCGATCTGCGGTGCGCTCGCGCGGCCGTCGATGCGCGCGACCGCCTTGCGGTCCACGACCAGCACGAGCGCGGGCACGTTCTGCACGGCGAGCTTGCGGACGAGGTCGGCGCGCTGGTCGACGTCGACCTGCACGACGCGCAGGCGGTCGCGCTCCTTGCGGGCGATGTGCGCGATCAGGCTCTCCATCCGCCGCGACGGGCCGGAGCGCTGCGAGGAGAAGAAGACGAGCAGGGGCCGGGCGTCGTTCGACACGGTCTCTCCTTCGAGGTGACGGGGGTGCTGCGTCGATTCCCGAAAACGCGGCGTGCCGAAACCAGCCTCTACACTGGCCGCCCGGAATGGGTGCGTGGTGGGGGATCGGGATCCTCGTCGGGCTCGGCGCGTCGCTCGGCGTCGCGCTGACCGGCGCGCTTCGACGCCTGCTTCCCGCGCTCGTCGTCGCCGTCGCGGTCGCGGTCGCGATCGGCTTCGCCTTCTCGGACTGGGACGAGGCGGTCGGCGGCGCCGTCGGCGCGATCTGCGGCACGCTCGGCGCGGCGCCGCTCGTGGGGGGTGCGCTGCGGCGCGGCGGCACGCGCGGCGGGACGGCGACGCTGCTCGCGCTCGCGGCGCTCGTGGGCGCTGCGCTCGCGTTCGCGCCGGTGGTCGGCTACCTCGAGGCGATCGTCGCGCTGGCGTTCGGCGCGCGGCTGCGCCGGCGCGCGCCGCAGACGCACGCCGGCCTGCGCACCCTCGCCCGCGACTGACGCCACGAGCGAGAAGCGCGTCATCCTGATCGTCATCGACGGCCTGACGCCGTCGATGTTCGAGGCGGCCGACACGCCCGCGCTTCGCTTCCTCGCGGAGAACGGCACGTACCGTCGCGCAGCCTCGACGTTTCCGTCGCTGACGCCGGTCTGTCTCTCGTCGATCGCGACCGGCGCGCACCCCGACGTGCACGGGATCCCGCACCTCGTGTGGTGGCACCGCGAGGAGCAGCGGATCGTCGAGTACGGCTCGTCGTTCGCGGCGATCCGCGCCGCCGGCCTCGCGCGCTCGCTGCGCGACACGATCGTCGACCTCAACGCCCGCCACCTGTCGCGCGACGCGGAGACGATCTACGAGGCGCTCGAGTCGGACGGGCTGACGACGGCGGCGATCAACATCACGTGCTACCGCGGGCGGCACCGGCACCTGCCGACGATCCCCGGCGCGCCCGCCGTCAACGGCCCGAAGCGGTTCTTCTTCTACTCGTTGTACGAGAGCGACCGTACGGGCGCGCCAATCGCGGTGCGCAACCGTGCGCTCGGGTCGATCGACGCGTACGCCGCGGCCGTCGGGCGCTGGCTCGTGACGCGCGACGGCTTCGACTTCCTCGTCTACTACCTGCCCGACTACGACTTCGCCTCGCATGCGGCGGGACCGGATGCTGCGCACGAGGCGCTCGCGCGCAGCGACGCGTCGATCGCCGCGCTGATGGACGCCGCAGGCGGACCGGACGAGTTCCTCCGGCGCTACGCGGTCGTCGTCTGCTCCGACCACGGGCAGTCGCACGTCGAGGAGGTCGCGCGCCTCGAAGCCGACGGCGACCTCGTCACGGCCTCGAACCGCGCCGCGATGGTCTACACCGACCGGCCGCGCGCGGTCGCCGAGCGCTTCGACGCCGACCCCGCTGCGGGCATCGTCCTCTTCCGCGAGGACGGGCGCGTCGTCGTGCGACGCGACGGGGACGAGGACGACGCGATCCTCGAAGCAGTCCCGGACGGCCGCGCGCGCGCCGCGGCCGCGCTCGCCAACCCGAACGCGGGCGAGGTGCTCGTCTCCGCCGCGCCCGGCTACGAGTTCGTCGACCTCGCCGGCCGCAGCCACCTGGGCGGCGGCAGCCACGGCTCGCTCGAGGCGGCGGACTCCGAGGTACCGATGCTGACCGTCGGGCTGGGCGAGCCGCCGGCGTCGATCACCGGGATCAAGTCGCTCGTCACCCGCTACTTCGCCGAGCCGTGACCGACTGGATCGACCGGCAGCTGCGCCGGCGCGGCATCCGCGACGAGCGCGTGCTGTCGGCGATGGCCCAGGTGCCGCGCGAAGACTTCGTCCCGCCCGGCGCGCGCCGGCGCGCGCACGCCGACGCGGCGCTCGCGATCGGCCACGGCCAGACGATCTCCCAGCCGTACATGGTCGCGCTGATCTGCGAGGCGCTCGAGCTGAAGGGCGACGAGAACGTGCTCGACGTTGGCACCGGCTCCGGCTACCAGGCCGCAGTCCTCTCGCGTCTCGCGGCGCGCGTGACGTCGATCGAGCGCATCGCCGAGCTGGCCGAGCGGGCGCGCGAGCGGCTTGCGCCCTACGGCGTCGACGTCGTCGTCGGCGACGGCACGCTCGGCGTGCCGGAACGCGCGCCGTTCGACGCGATCGCCGTGGCCGCCGCGGCGTCCGCCGTCCCGCCGGCGCTGAAAGGGCAGCTCTCGCCGCGCGGCCGGCTCGTGCTTCCGGTGGACGAGAGCCTGATCAGGATCCGCGGCGGCGAGGTGCGCTACCTGTCGGGAGCGCGCTTCGTCCCGCTTGTTTCCGCCTCAGGTGACGAGGGGACGAGCACGCCGCGATGACGGGGTGGTCCGCTGCAGACCTGCTCGCGTTGCCGGTCCGCATGAACGGGATCCAGCTCGGTCGCCCCGTCGACCTGCTGCTCGACGCGCAGGACGACCGCGTGCTCGGCTTCGAGCTCGCATGCGGCGACGGCTCGCGGCGCTTCCTGCCGTTCACCGTGGCGGAGATCCATGCAGGCGAGATCAACGTCCGCTCCGCGCTTGCGCTGATCGACGAAGCGGACCTCGCCTGGTACCGCAGGCATGCGCGCCGGCTCGGCGAGCTCGGACTCAACGAGCCGCGCGTGGACGCCGACGGGCACGTCTTCGAGGCGCGCTCGGCCGCCTGAGCTTCACGGTACGCTCGTCACCGCCTTGTCCGAGCTCGCCGCCCGCACGGTGCGCGCGCTGCGCCACCCGAGCAACTGGATCCAGCTCGCGAAGTTCGGCGTCGTCGGCGTCAGCGGCTTCGCGATCAACCTGGCGGTCTACAAGGCGCTCCTCGGAATCGGCCCGCACAAGGCGGCGGTCGTCTCGTTCGTCGTCTCCGCTGCGAGCAACTACTGGTGGAACCGGCACTGGACGTTCGCGCACCAGAAGGGCCACTTCGGCTACCAGGGGATGCGCTTCTTCGTCGTCTCGCTGATCGCGCTCGGCGTCAACCAGCTCTGGCTGCTGCTCTTCCTGGACGAGCTCAACTGGGGAAAGCTCGTGGCGCAGGCGGTCGCGGTCGCGCTCGTCACGCCGGTGAACTTCCTCGGCAACAAGCTCTGGTCGTTCCGCCGGTGAGACTGCTCGCGCTCGCGGCGGTGGCGCTGGCGCTCGCGCCCGCAGCGGCCGCTGCGACGTCGACGAGCGTCCCGAACCCGCTGACGCCGACGGCGCCCCAGTCGCAGCCGGCCGCGCACGCGACGAAGCAGCAGGCGATCCGCGTCTTCCTCGACGACGCGAGCGTCCACCGCTGGCTCGAGCGCTACCCGCCGAACCCGCAGACCGACGCAACGTACTCGAACGGCATCTGGACGGTGAACGTCTGGTCCGGCAAGGCGGGCGAGATCGCGACGGGGAAGGTCGACGACCGCACGCTCGTGGTGATGGAGGCGTGGGTCGGTCCGCAGGTCGCGTGGTCGATGGCGCGTGGCACGCCGGGTGCATTCGGCGGCACGAAGATCAACTCGCTCGGCATCTGGCTGCCGCTGTGCGCGCTGTTCTTGCTCGGGCTCGTCGACTGGCGGCGGCCGTTCACGGTCCGCAACCTCGACCTCGTCGCGCTGCTGTCGTTCTCCGTCAGCCTCTGGTTCTTCAACCACGGCCGCGTCTTCGCCGCGATGTCGGCCGCGTACCCGCCGCTCGCGTGGGTGCTCGTGCGCTGCGTCTGGATCGCGCGCCGCGACCGCCCGTCGCGCGGCGCGCCCGTGTGGCCGGTCTGGGTGCTCGCGGCGGCGACCGTGTTCGTCGCCGGCTTCCGGATCGGCCTGAACTGGCGCGCGTCGAACGTGATCGACGTCGGCTACGCCGGCGTGATCGGCGCCGACCGCATCGTCCATGGCCAGAGCCCGTACGGCCACTTCCCCGTCGAGGACAACCGCCCGAAGTGCGGCCCCGCCGACTCGAGCGGCGAGGTGCGCGACCGCGTCCAGACGAACGGCCGCTGCGAGACCGCGAACCCGCTCGGCGACACCTACGGCCCCGTCTCCTACCTCGCCTACGTCCCCGGCTTCGCGATCTTCGGCTGGAGCCACAAATGGGACTTCCTGCCGTCCGTGCATTTCACGTCGATCCTGTTCGACACGGTCTGCCTGCTCGGCCTCGCGCTCGTCGGCCGCCGCTTCGGCGGCGCGCCGCTCGGCGCGGCGCTCGCGTTCGCCTGGGTCACCTGGCCGTTCTCGCAGTACGCCTCGAGCTCGAACACGAACGATGCGATCATGCCGGCGCTCCTCGTCTGGGGGTTCCTCGCGCTCACGAGCCCGGTCGCGCGCGGCGCCGCCGTCGCGCTGTCGGGGTGGACGAAGTTCGCGTCGCTGTTGCTGCTCCCGCTCTGGTCTGGCTACCCGGAGGCGCGCCGTCCGCGCCAGGCGGCGCTCTACGTCCTCGGATTCGCGTTGACGACGGCGCTCGTGTTCTTCGTGCTCTTCCTCGAGCCGTCGCCGCTCCACGCTGCGCACGTCTTCTTCGACCGCACGGTGAAGTGGCAGGTCGGCCGCGACTCGCCGTTCTCGCTCTGGGACTGGGGCCAGTACCACGCGAAGGGGATCCCGAACCTGCGCATCGTCCAGCACGTGCTGCAGGGCGCGCTCGTCCTCGCCGCGCTTGCGCTCGGCTTCGTCCCGCGACGGCGGTCGCCGCTGCGCCTGGCGGCGTTGACCGCCGCCGTGCTCGTCGGCTTCGAGTGCGTCCTGACGCACTGGTACTACCCGTACCTGCCGTGGTTCTTCCCGTTCGCGGCGCTCGCGCTCGTCGCGCCGCTGCCGGGCCGGCAGGAGCCGGCGCGCGTGGTCATCGTCGATGATCCTGCCGAGCCGGATCTCGTTGCAGCTTGACCGGACGAGCGCCGCGCTCGCCGCGGCGGCCGTCTTCCTCGTCTGCTGGGGCCTGGTGCACACGTGGTTCTGGGGGCACGGGCAGCTCGTCGACTGGCCCGTGTACCAGACCTACGGCGACGCGATCGTCCACCACGGCGAGGTCCCGTACCGCGATTTCGCCGTGGAGTACCCGCCGGGAGCGCTGCCCTCGTTCGTCGTGCCGTCGCTGTTCGGCGACTACGCCGCCGCCTTCGCGTGGACGATGTGCGCGTGCGGCGTCGCCCTCGTCGCGGTCGTCGCGCGCGTGCGCCCGCTCCCCGCGCTGTACGTCGCGCTCGCGCCGGTCCTCGTCGGGTCGCTCATCCTGTCGCGGTTCGACCTCTGGCCCGCGCTGCTCGCGACCGCGGCGCTCGTCGCGCTGCTGCTGGAACGCCCGGTGACGGCGTGGGCGCTGCTCGGCCTCGCCGTCGCGGCGAAGCTCTGGCCCGTCGTGCTCGTGCCGGTCGCGTTCGTCCGCTCGTGGCGCCGCGGCGACCGGCGCGCGCCGCTCGCGGGCGCGGCGACCCTGCTCGCCGCGGTCGTGCCCTTCGCGGTGCTCGCTCCGCACGGCGTCTGGGCCAGCGTGCGCGGGCAGGCCTCGCGCCCGCTGCAGATCGAGAGCCTAGGCGCCGCGTTCTTCACGACGTTCGGGCACCCGCGGATCGTGTCGTCTCACGGCTCGCAGAACGTCGCGGGGCACGCGACGGCGGCGACCGCGCTCGCGCTCGTCCAGGTGGCCGCGCTCGTCGCCCTGTGGCTCGCCTTCGCCCGCGGCCCGGTCGACGACTCGCGGCTCGTCCGCTACGCGGCGGCCGCGGTCACCGCGTTCGTCGTCTTCGACAAGGTGCTCTCGCCGCAGTACCTGCTGTGGCTGATCCCGCTCGTGCCGCTCGTGCGCGGCGCGCGCGGCATCGCGGCGACGGCCGCGCTCACGGCCGCCTGCGTGCTGACGCAGGTGTGGTTTCCGCTGCGCTACTGGAGCTACGCCAACGACCTGCACCTCGCCGGCGTCGTGCTCGCGCGCGACCTCGCGCTCGTCGGCCTGCTCGGGATCCTGGCGCTGCCGGTTGCACGCCGGGGCTGAACGGCTCAGCTCTAGACCTCGACGCGGACGGGCGTGCACGACGTGGCGCGGCCGTCGGCGTCGCAGTCGACGAGCACGCCTTCGATCCGGACGTCGCGCGTCGCGGGCTCGAGCCGCGTGGGCATGCCCGTGACGAAACGCTTGATCGCCGCCTCGTCGTCGCTGCCGATCACCGAGTCGTGCGGGCCGGTCATGCCTGCGTCCGTGATCGCGGCCGTGCCGCCGGCGAGGACGCGCGCGTCGTTTGTCTGGACATGCGTGTGCGTCCCGATCACGGCGGTGACGCGCCCGTCGAGGTAGCGCGCGAGCGCGACCTTCTCGCTCGTTGCCTCCGCGTGGAAGTCGACGACGACGACGGCAGCCTGTGCGCGCGCCTCGTCGACGAGCCGGTCGGCTGCGAGGAACGGGCTCTCGAACGGCTGCAGCGCGAACGTGCCGAGCAGGTTGATCACGGCGACGCCGTCGTGCACCGCGAGTCCCGTCCCCGGCGTGCGCGGCGACAGGTTGGCAGGCCGCAGCACGCGATCCGTGCCGGACAGGTACGGCGCGAAGGCTGGCTGCCCCCACACCCAGTTGCCGAGCGTGACGACGTCGGCGCCGCTCGCGAGCAGCCGGTCGGCCAGCTTGGCGGTGATGCCGCGGCCGGCGGCGGCGTTTTCGCCGTTGACGACGCAGAAGTCGGCGGCGAGCTCCGCGCGCAGCGACGGCAACCGCTGCTCGACGGCGCGGCGGCCGGGCGCGCCGAACACGTCCGCGACGAAGAGGATCCGCAAGCGGATTGGCCTAGTCGACGCCGAGCGCCGGCGCCGGGTGCACCTCGACGACGACGTGGTTGCCCGCGTCCGTCGTGTAGCGCGCGAGCGCCTGCTGCTCCGCCGCCGAGAAGTCGACGAGCGTGCCGAGCTTCGACCCCGCCTCGGTGACGGGCGAGCCGACGCCGAGCGACGGGTCGATGCGCACGTGCGAGACGGCGACGACGAGCGACGGCGCCGCCGCCGCCTGGATGTCGATCTCGGAGCCGTACTGGCGGCCGTCGATGACGACCGGGTTGATCGCGACGACCGTGCCGTCGACGGGCGAGTAGACGTCGGTGCCGGCGGGCGCGCCGACGTCGAGCGCCGACGTCGCCGGGCCGTCTCCGCCCGGCAGCTGGTACCAGCGCGGGCTGCCGCCGGAACCGCCGAGGATCTTGTGCACGATCCGCCGCAGCAGGCCCTGGTTCGCCTGCGTCCCGAGCGGGCTGAGCGCGAGCGCTCCCGGCGTGCCGCCCTGGTAGCCGATCGCCGTCACCTTCGACTGGCTGACCGGCAGCTGCAGGCGCAGCGCACCGAGCCGCGCGACCACCTCCGGCGCCGGCGGGCCGGCGGGCAGCAGTCGCGCCGCGCTCGGCGGGGTCGGTACCTGCTGCGGCGCGCCGGAGCCGCCGAAGGCGGACAGGAGCAGCACGACGAGCCCCACGACGAGGAGCGAGAAGAGGAGGACGAGGCGGCGCAGGCGCCGCTCGCGCTCCAGGTGCCGGCGCCGCGGTCTGCGGGCCCGCTGCCGTGCCGCTGGAGGCGACATTGCGGGCACCGTAGCGGACGCCTCCCGGCCCTTCAACCGAGCGCGTGCGCGGAGCGGCGCGCGTTCGAGCGCGAGCGCGCCGTCGAGCTCGATGCTCCAGTCCCAGTCCGGCGGGCGGAGGCGGACGACGACGGCGGTACGATCGGCGGCGTGAGCGCCGTCGGCCGGCCGCCGCGCATCGTCGTCCCGCGCTGGGTCCAGCTGGTGCTCCTGCCGCTCCTCCTCGTGCTCGCGTGGGTGGTGGCGCGCGCGGCGGGTCACGCGATCTTCCTGTTCCTCGTCGCCGCGCTCGTGGCGCTGCTGCTCGACCCGATCGTGCTGGCGCTGCAGCGCGTGCGGCTCGCACGCGGCGCGTCGGTCGCGATCGTGTACCTGAGCTTCCTGGCTGCGCTCGTGCTCGTCGTCATCGCGGTCGCGACCGCCGTCGTCGGAGAGACCCGGACGGCCGCGCAGAGGTTCAATGCCTTCTTCACGCACGTTCACGCATCGACCGGACAGACTGCGGCCGACCGCGACGTCGACCGGCTCCAGCACTGGCTGAACACGCACCACCTGAAGGCGATCAAGATCGAGCGGCGGGGCCACCGGCTGGTGCGCGACATCCGCCGCCGCGACGTCGGCAAGTACACGAGCAGGATCGTCAACTTCGTCGAGGGCGCCGCCGTCTCGATCGGGAAGACGCTGTTCGAGCTCGTGCTGCTCGTGGTGGTGTCGATCTACATGCTGCTCGACATGCAGCGGCTCGCGCGCGCGGTCGACCGCCGCTTCCCGCCGCGGCCCGGCGAGCGCTCGCTCGTGCGCAGCATCGAGCACGCGCTCGCGAGCTACGTCCGGGGGCAGATCGCGCTGTCGGCGATCATCGGCGCGAGCGCCGGCGTCGGGCTCTGGATCTTCGGCGCCGTCGGGTTGCTGCCGCACGCCCAGCAGTACGCGCTGCTCTTCGGCGCGTGGGTCGCCGTCACCGAGGTGATCCCGTATCTCGGCCCGTGGCTCGGCGCTGCCCCGCCGTTCATCTACGCGCTCGTCGTGCATCCGCTCTCGGCGCTGTGGGTGGCGCTGCTGTTCCTCGGCATCCAGCAGGTCGAGGGGCACGTCGTCGTCCCGAACATCATGGGGAACGCGCTGCGGCTGCATCCGCTGCTCGTGATCTTCGGCCTCGCGGTCGGCACCGAGGTGTACGGGCTACCGGGCGCGCTGATCTCGCTGCCGCTGCTCGCCGCCGCCCGCGCGATCTGGGAGTTCTTCTCCGACCGCATCACGCTCGAGGAATGGGAGCGTGGCGCGCCGGTCCCGGTCGAGGTCGAGCTGGTCGACCCGCCGGAGGCGACTACCCTCCGCTCGTGAGCACGTTCCCAACCACGCGCCTGCGCAGGCTGCGTCGCACCGGCGCCCTTCGCGACCTCGTGCGCGAGACGACGCTCTCGCTCGACGACGTGGTGATGCCGCTCTTCGTCGCGCCGGCGGCGCTGCCGAACGAGCGGCTGCCCGGCCTGGCTCGGCACACCGTCGACTCGGTCGTGCGCGAGTGCGAGGAGCTGCTGCGCGCGGGCGTGACGAGCGTGATCCTGTTCGGCCTCCCCGAGACGAAGGACGACGAGGGCTCCGGGGCGTGGATCGACGACGGGATCGTGCAACGGGCGCTGCGCGCGCTCCGCCCGCGCTTCCCCGAGCTGCTGCTGCTCACCGACGTCTGCCTCTGCGAGTACACGACGCACGGCCACTGTGGAGTCGTCGTCGACGGCGAGGTCGACAACGACGCCTCCGTCGAGCTACTCGCGCGCACCGCCGTCTCGCACGTCGAGGCCGGCGCCGACGCCGTCTGCCCGAGCGACATGATGGACGGGCGCGTCGCCGCCATCCGCGAGCGGCTGCCGCAGACGCCGATCGTCGCGTACTCCGCCAAGTTCGCGTCGGCGTTCTACGGCCCGTTCCGCGACGTGGCGGACAGCGCGCCCGCGTTCGGCGACCGGCGCGGCTACCAGATGGATCCCGGCAACGTGCGCGAGGCGCTGCGTGAGTGCGAGCTCGACGCCGCCGAGGGCGCGGACATGCTGATGATCAAGCCGGCGCTTCCGTATCTCGACGTGCTGCGCGCGGCGCGCGACCGCTTCGACCTCCCGCTCGCGGCCTACAACGTCAGCGGGGAGTACGCGATGGTGAAAGCGGCGGCCGCGGCAGGCGACCTCGACGAGCGCGCGGCGGCGCTCGAGACGCTGCTCGCGATCCGGCGCGCGGGCGCGGACGTGATCGTGACGTACTGGGCGAAGGAGCTCGCCGCGTGGCTCTGAGGGAGCTCGGCGGCATCCAAACCGCGTCGGAGCTGTGGCGGCGCGCGCGCTCGTTGATCCCGGGCGGCGTCAACTCGCCCGTGCGCGCGATGCGCGCCGTCGGCGTCGACGAGCCGTTCTTCGTCACGCGCGGCCGCGGCGCCTACGTCGCGACCGCGGACGGGCGGCGGCTGCTCGACTGGGTGCAGTCGTGGGGGCCGCTCGTCTTCGGACACGCCGACGTCGAGACCGTCGAGGCCGTCCGCGCCGCGGCGCTCGACGGGACGTCGTTCGGCGCGCCGACGGAGCGCGAGGTCGAGCTGGCTGCGGAGATCGTCGACGCGGTGCCGTCGGTCGAGCGCGTCCGCCTCGTCTCGTCGGGGACGGAGGCGGCGATGTCGGCGGTGCGGCTCGCGCGCGGCTCCACGCGGCGCGACCGCGTGATCATGTTCGCCGGCTGTTACCACGGTCACTCCGACGCGTTCCTCGCGAGCGCGGGCTCCGGTCTCGCGACGCTCGCGATCCCCTCGTCGCCCGGAGTACCGAGCGGCGTCACGGGCGACACGGTCGTCTGCGAATACAACGACGTCGACGGCGTCGCCGGCGCCGTCGCGCGCTACGGCGAGGGCCTGGCGGCGATCGTCGTCGAGCCGGTTGCGGGGAACATGGGCTGCGTTCCGCCCGCGCCGGGGTTCCTGGAGGCGCTGCGCGCGCTCTGCGACGCGAGCGGCGCGCTCCTCGTCTTCGACGAGGTAATCACCGGCTTCCGCGTCGCGCGCGGCGGCGCCCAGGAGCGTTTCGGCGTCCTGCCCGACCTGACGATCCTCGGCAAGATCGTCGGCGGCGGGCTGCCGCTCGCCGCGTTCGGCGGCCGCGCCGACCTCATGGACCAGCTCGCTCCCGCCGGCGCCGTCTACCAGGCGGGGACGCTGAGCGGCAACCCGCTCGCGACCGCCGCGGGCGTCTCGGTGCTGCGACGGCTGCGCGACCCCGCCGTATACGAGGAGCTCGAGCGGCGCTCGGCGCGGCTCGCCGAGGGTCTGGCGCCGTTCGGGCGCGTCCAGCGCGTCGGCGCGATGCTGACGCTGTTCGCGGGTCGCGACGAGCCGGTCGAACGGTTCTGCCAGCTCGACACCGAGCGCTACGGCGAGATGTTCCGGGGCCTGCTCGAACGCGGCGTCTACGTCGCGCCGAGCCAGTACGAGTGCCTGTTCCCGTCGCTCGCGCACGGCGACGCGGAGATCGACCGCACCGTGGACGCCGTTGCAGACGTTCTCGGTCGCTGACGAGATCGTCGCCGGCGTCCGCGCCGAGAGCGCCGTCTGGGCGGCGTCGCTGCGCGACGACCCGGACTGGGAGCCGGTCTTCTCGCCGCTCGCGCCGGCGCGCTTCGCAACGGGGCTCGAGACCGTGTACGAGGCCTACATCACGCACTACGGGACGCCGCGCCTGTTCTCGCCGCCGGACGCCGACGAGGCGGTGCTGCTCGGCGACTACCTGTACGCGCACGGGCTCGTGCGGATCGCAGCCTCGGGCGGCGTCGCCGCGGTGAGCGCGATGAGCGAGCTGATCACGCGCTGTGCGGCCCTGCGCGCGGCGCGCGGCGGCGCGGACGTCGGCGACGGGGAGGCCTGGGTCGACGCGGCGGTCGCGCTCGGCGGCTCGCCCACCGCCGGCGCCGTCGCGCACGCGCTCGAGCGGCACTCGGCTAGAGTCGCGCCGTGATCTTCGACGCAGCCTCCGAGGGGACGCACGTGATCGAGGGCATGCTCGTCGTCGGTCTCGTCTTCCTCGTCGTGATCGCGCTCGGCCAGCTGTCGGAGTGGGCGGGCCACCGCCGCGCCGAGCGGCGCCGCGCACGCCGACAGCTCTACTAGGGACGGGGTTGGCCCCCGCCCGCGACCTGCGCGAGTGGATCGCGCATCTCGAGCGCGAGGGCGAGCTCGTCCGGGTGGCGGCGGAGGTCGACCCGCACCTCGAGGTGACGGAGATCGTCGGCCGGACGGTGCGCGCGGGCGGCCCGGCGCTGCTCTTCGAGCGCCCGAAGGGCGCCCGCCACCCGCTGCTGATCAACCAGTTCGGCACGGAACGGCGGATGTGCATGGCGTTCGGCGTCGCGTCGCTCGACGACGTCGCGTCGCGGCTCGCCGACGTGCTCGAGATGCAGCCGCCCGAAGGGCTCGCCGCGAAGGTGCGCGGGCTGAAGACGCTCAAGTCGATCGCCGACTCGCGACCGCGCGTCGCCCGGCGCGGCGCGTGCCAGGAGGTCGTGCTGCGCGGCGACGACGTCGACCTCGGCGTGCTGCCGATCCAGACCTGCTGGCCCGGCGACGCGGCCCCGTTCATCACGCTGCCGGCGGTGATCACGCGCGACCCGCGCAACGGGCAGCGGAACGTCGGCATGTACCGGATGCAGAAGCTCGGCCCGCGCGCGACGGCCATGCACTGGCAGATCCACAAGGACGGTCGCGCCGACTATCTCTTCACTGAGGGGCGGATGGAGGTCGCGGTCGCGCTCGGGCTCGACCCGATCACGGCGTACTCGGCGAGCGCGCCGCTGCCGAAGCACATCGACGAGCTGATGGTCGCCGGGTTCCTGCGGGGCGAGCCGCTCGAGCTCGTGAAGGGCGTGACGGTCGACCTCGAGGTTCCGGCGCACGCGGAGATCGTCCTCGAGGGCTACGTCGAGCGCGGCGAGCTCGTCGACGAGGGGCCGTTCGGCGACCACACCGGCTTCTACACCCCGGCCGAGCAGTTCCCCGTCTTCAACGTGACGGCGCTGACGATGCGCCGCGACGCGACCTATCCGTCGATCGTCGTCGGCAAGCCGCCGCAAGAGGACGCCTGGCTCGGCAAGGCGACGGAGCGCATCTTCCTGCCCGCAGTCCGGATGACGGTGCCGGAGATCGTCGACTACGACCTGCCCGTCGCCGGCGCGTTCCACAACCTCTGCATCGTCTCGATCAGGAAGGCGTTCCCGGGGCACGCGCGCAAGGTGATGCACGCGATCTGGGGACTGGGGATGCTGAGCCTCACGAAGGGCGTCGTCGTCGTGGACGAGCACGTGGACGTCCACGACTACGAGCAGGTGATGTTCTACGTCGGCGCGAACGTCGACCCGAAGCGCGACGTGCTGATCTCCGAGGGGCCGCTCGACCACCTCGACCACGCGCCGACCCTCCAGTTCGTCGGCGGCAAGATCGGCATCGACGCGACCGCGAAGGGGCCGCTCGAGGGCGCGCGCGAGTGGCCGCCGGAGATCGAGATGGACCCCGCGGTGAAGGAGCTCGTCGACCGCCGCTGGTCCGAGTACGGGCTCGAGGAGTCGGTTCCCCGGGCACGAAACGGCACGCTCAGGCAGAGTTCGCGGCGCCTGTTACGACGTTGACCAGCCCGCCGCCGCCGGGCTTGAATCCCTGAAGCGCCTTGCAGCCGAACCACGACGACCACCCGCACGTCCCGGGCCCGAGCCTCTGGCCGGTCGGCTTCGCGATCGGGATCGTCGTGCTCCTCGTCGGGCTGGTCGTCAACCCGTGGTACGTCGGCGGGCTGGGCGCGATCATCGCGCTCGTCTTCGCCTTCCTGTGGATCCGCGACCTGACCGTCGGGACGCCGCTCGCGCACGCGCCGGATGTCCCGCCGGAGAGCCCGACGGGCCCGGCGCTCCCCGCGAACGTCGGCGAGGCGGCAATGCCGCCGGTCGAGCCGGGTGAGCGCTTTCCGCGGTCGAAGTTCCTCGAGCTGTCGACGATCGGGCTCGGCGGCGTGATCGGCGGGCTCGTGTCGGTGCCGCCGCTCGGATTCATGGTGCTGCCGGCTTTCCTGCACCAGGGCGACAAGCCGCACGACCTCGGGCCGCTGACGAACTTCCCGCTCAACAAGTACGTCGTCGCGACGTTCATGCTTGACGCGCAGCAGGGCGAGGTCTCGCGCCGGACGGCGTTCGTGCGTTACAATGGCGACCTCAACGGCCAGCCGAGCTTCACGATCATCTCGAACCACTGCGCCCACCTCGGATGCCCGGTGCAGCCGAACGGGCCGCTCGACCAGGCGCACACGAAGCACTTCAGCGACGTCACGCTGATCCCGACGATCTCGATCGCCGGCTTCGGCTGCCCCTGCCACGGCGGCCAGTACGACACCGAAGGCAACCGCGTCGCCGGGCCGCCGGTGCGGGCGCTCGACCGCTACTCGTACTTCATCAAGAACGGCCATCTCATGCTCGGCAAGCCGTTCTCTGTGTCGAGCGTCGTGAATACGGGCGCGCAGGCGATCATCCACAAATGGAACTTCTCGTTCCCGGGCGAGCACGTGAACGGCATCGAGGGATGGCTGTACCCGATCCAGCCGCCGCACTGAGGAAGCGACGATGGCGACGCGCACACGGCTGACCCGCAGCCAGCAGCTGCAGCAAACGATCCTCTACCCGCTCGACTGGCTCGAGGAGCGCTCCGGGATCGTCGGCGGCGTCAAGTACTTCCTCTTCCGCAAGGTTCCCGGAGACATCAACTGGTTCCAGACGCTCGGCTCGGCGACGCTGACGGCGTTCCTCGTCCAGGCGCTGACCGGCTCCATCCTCGCGATGTACTACAAGCCCGACGCGAAGGACGCCTACTCCTCGATCCAGAACATCACGAACCACGTCTTCGCCGGGTGGCTGGTGCGCGGCATGCACCGGTGGGGGGCGTCCGTCTTCATCATCCTCATGTTCATGCACATGGGGCGTGTGTTCCTGTTCGGCGCGTACAAGTATCCGCGCGAGCTGAACTGGATCATCGGCGTGCTCCTGCTCGCGATGGGCCTGGGTGAGGGATTCACCGGCTACCTGCTGCCGTGGGACCAGACGGCGTACTGGGCGACGGTCGTCGGCATCAACATCAACGGGACCGCACCCTTCCTCGGCCCGTTCATCGCGCAGTTCCTGCAGGGCGGCACGTACATCAACGCCGACACGCTGTCGCGCTTCTACGCGATCCACATGCTCATGATCCCGGGCGCGATCTTCGCGCTGATCGGCCTGCACCTCTACCTCGTCGTCCGGCTCGGCGTCACGTCGCCGCCGTGGTCGAAGGAAGCCGCGGGGACCGGCCCGCTCGCGGGTCCGGCGCAGAACGGCCGCGCGCGCGTCGGCATGACGCGCCCGGCGCCGCGGAGGACCGGGCGCTAGTGGCGACCGACCGCCTCGTCGAACGCCGCCGCGTCTTCCAGCAGTACAAGGAGGACGTCAAGGAGCGCGGGAAGCCGTTCTTCCCGTACGCGATGTGGCACGACACGATCATGTCGCTGGTCGTCGTCGTGACGATCATCGCGCTCGCGATCGTGTGGAAGTACACGACGCCCGGCAACCACCACACGACGGCGCCCGGCTGGCTCGGCAAGCTCTACGACGCGCCGGCCGACCCGGGGACGATCAACTTCGTCCCGCGGCCGGACTGGTACTTCTACTTCCTCTTCTACCTGCTGCGCATCTTCAAGTGGCCGGAGACGGTCGTCCTCGGGACGATCGGCATCCCGACGATCTGCCTCGTTCTGCTGCTTGCGATGCCGTTCATCGACGTGCGCGCCGAGCGGCGCCTGCTGCGCCGGCCAGTCGCGCTCGTCGCGGCGTTCCTCGTCGTCGTGTCGATGGGCGTGCTGACGTACAAGGGTGCGACGGCGAAGGAGGCGCTCGGTTCCGAGCTGCTCGCTCACGTGCCGAAGTGGGCGAAGACGGAAGGGTTCGCGAACAACCCGAAGGCGACTGCCGGCGCGAAGCTGTTCGCGGTTTCCGGCTGTCTCAACTGCCACAGCTACAACGGCGACGGCGGCCACAACCTCGGCGCGCCGGACCTGACCGGCGAGGGTTCGAAGAACCGCGGCATCCAGTTCCAGATCGCGCACCTGAAGTGCCCGGCGTGCGTGCACCCCGGCTCGCCGATGCCGTCGTTCGCCGGCCTCGGGCAGCAGCGGCTCGAGGAGCTTGCGACGTTCCTCGAGTCGTCGAAGGGCAAGAAGAAGTAGCCCGCAGGCGCGGCCGGCCGCGTAGGCTGGTAGCGGCAGTGCGCGTCTTCCTCGGCATCACGGGCGCGTCCGGCGCGCCCTATGCGCGCAGGCTGCTCCATGCGCTCGCGGCCGGCGGCTGCGAGGTCGGCGTCTCGGTCTCCGGCGCCGCGGTGGAGGTGCTCGCCACCGAGCTGTACGCGGACGCGCGCCTGTCGCGCGACGAGGTGCTCGCGCGCTTCGTCGAGGACGCGCGCGGCGACGTGACGGTGTACGAGCCGAACGACTGGCGGGCGCCGTACGCGTCGGGCTCGGCGAAGGTGGACGCATACGTGATCTGCCCCTGCTCGATGGGCACCCTCGGCACGATCGCCTCCGGCGCGATGCAGAACCTGATCCACCGCGCCGCGTCGGTCGCGCTCAAGGAGGAGCGCAAGCTCGTCCTGTGCCCGCGCGAGACGCCGCTCTCGACGATCCACCTCGAGAACATGCTCACGCTGCGCCGCGCTGGTGCGACGATCATGTTCCTCGCGCCCGGCTTCTACCAGGCGCCGAGGGGCGTCGACGACCTGGTCGACTTCGTCGTCGCGCGGATCCTCGACCACGTCGGGCTCGAGCACGCGCTCGTGCCGGAGTGGGGCCGCGCGTGACGCTCGCTCCCGACGCGGTCCGCACGATGTTCGACCGGATCGCGCCGGTCTACGACGCGATGAACCGCGTCATGACCGCGGGGCTCGACCTGCGCTGGCGGCGCCTGACCGCCGAATCCGTCGTCCGATCGGGCGACGGCGTCCTCGACGCCGCGTGCGGCACCGGCGACCTCGCGCTCGCCGACCTGCGCGCGGGCGCCGAGCGCGTCGTCGGGCTCGACTTCTCGGAGCGGATGCTCGAGCGGGCGCGGCGGAAGTCGTCGCGGGTCGAGTGGCTGCGCGGCGACCTGCTCGAGCTGCCGTTCGAGGACGCGACCTTCGACGCGGCGACGGTCGGGTTCGGCGTGCGCAACGTCGCCGACCTCGAGCGCGCGCTGCGCGAGCTGCGGCGCGTGCTGAAGGTGGGCGGACGGCTCGGCATCCTCGAGATCACGCAGCCCCGCGGGCCGCTGCGGGCCTTCTACTCGCTCTGGTTCGACCGCGTCGTCCCGCTGCTCGGCAGGCTGCTGCCGGGCGGCTCGGCCTACACGTACCTGCCGGCGTCGGTGAAGCGGTTCCCGTCCGCGGAGCGGCTTGCCGAGCTGATGGAGGAGTGCGGTTTCGACGACGTCCGGTTCCGGCTGCTCGCGGGCTCGATCGTCGCGCTGCATACGGGGGTGGCCGCTGTTCGCTCGTCGGAGCGAGCCGGGTGATGGAGCTCGCGCAGGTAACCGCGACGCCCGGCGTGGCCGCGTACATGGCCGAGGTCGAGGCCGGGCTGGCGCGCGCCGCCGCGACGCGCTCGGGTCTCGTCCAGGAGGTGGCGGGCGAGGCGCTCGCCGCCGGCGGCAAGCGGCTGCGGCCGCTGCTCTGCTTCTTGACGGCCTACGGCGAGGCGCCCGTCGCCGCGGGCGTGGCGGTCGAGCTCGTGCACATGGCGACGCTCGTGCACGACGACCTCGTCGACGGCGCGCGCCTGCGCCGCGGCCTTCCGGCCGCGTGGTCGGTGTACGGAGCCGACGCCGCGAAGGCGGCCGGCGACTACCTGTACGCATGCGCGTTCAGCGTCCTCGCGGAGACCGGCGACGACGCCGCCGTGCGCACGCTCGCCCACGCCGCGCTCGGGCTCGCCCGCGGCGAGGCGATGCAGCGCCAGCAGACGCACGACCCCGACACGCCGATCGAGGCATACCTCGAGCGCTGCGCGCTCAAGACGGGGAAGCTGATCGAGGCGGCGTGCCTGCTCGGCTCGGGCGGGAACCCGCGGCTCGGCGCCTACGGCCTGCATCTGGGGATCGCGTTCCAGCTCGCCGACGACATCCTCGACTGCGCCGGCGAGACCCAGCAGACGGGCAAGATCCCGGGCACCGACCTGAGGGAGGGGACGCCGACGATGCCGCTGCTCCTTGCGGCACAGCAGGACGACGTGGTGCGCGACGCGCTCTCCGGCGGGCCGCTCGACGGCGCGCTCGTTCGCGTCGCCGCGACCGACGCGATCGAGCGGTCGCACGAAGCGGCGGTCGAGTACGCCGCGCGTGCACGGTCGTTCCTCGACGCGCATCCCCACCGCGAGGAGCTCGAGGGCCTGACGTACGCCGTGGTGGACCGCGCCGGATGAACGAACCGATCAGGCTCGGCCGCATCGGCTACGCGAACATGGCGCCCGTCTTCTTCGTCCCGGCGGTGGACGTCGACGAGGTCGTGGGCGTGCCGACGGCGCTGAATCGGCAGCTGGTCGCCGGCGAGCTCGACCTCGCGCCGATCTCCTCGATCGAGTGGGCGCGCCACGCCGACGCGCTGCGGCTGCTGCCGCGGCTCTGCGTCTCGAGCGAGGGCGCCGTCGAGTCGATCCAGCTCGTCTCGAAGACCCCGCTCGAGCGCATCCGCAGCGTCGCCGTCACCCCCGAGTCCGCGACCTCGGTGGTGCTGACGAGGGTGCTGCTGCCGGAGGCGGAGCAGCTGCCGCTCGACGCCTACGACGCCGGCGACGCCGAGGCGAAGCTGCTGATCGGCGACGCGGCGCTCAGGTCGGCATTCGAGGACCCGACGCCGCACCACGATCTCGGCCGGCTGTGGCTCGAGCGCACGGGGCTGCCGATGGTCTTCGCGGTATGGGCGGCGACGGAGCCGCCGCACCCGGGCCTGCTGGAGCTGGAGGACGCGCTCGTCGCGTCGGTGCGCGCCGCGCGCGCCGAGCCGGAGCGGCTCGCCTACCAGGCGTCCGAGCGCTACGGCTATCCACCGGGGTTCCTCGCGCGCTACTTCGAGAAGCTGCGCTACCGGTTCGGCCCGCGTGAGCGCGCCGGCCTCTACACGTTCCTCGAGCTCGCGCGCGACGTCGGCGAGCTCGACGAGGTGCCCGAGCTGCGGTTCGTCACTGCCGGAGCGGCGGTCTGACCCGGTAGAGGACGTGCCGCCGCAGCGGCCCGTCGGCGACGCGCGGATGGTCGAAGTCGTCGCGCGGGTCGTGCGTCATGCCGAGGCGCTCCATCACGCGGCGTGACGGCAGGTTGATCGCGGCGGTGAACGACACGACCTCATCGAGGTCGAGCGTGTCGAACCCGAAGGCGACGGCCGCGCGCGCAGCCTCGGTCGCGTACCCGCGGCCCCAGTGCTCGCGCGCGAGGCGCCACCCGACCTCGACGGCCGGCGTGAAGTGCGCGTCGAAGCTCGGCCGTGACAGCCCGACGAAGCCGGCGAAGCAGCGCTCGCCGCGCAGCTCCACCGCCCACAGCCCCCAGCCGTGCTCCTCGAGGTGCGCCCGCGCGCGGTCGGCGAGCGCGTCGCTCTGCTCGCGCGTCAGCGGCGCCGGGAAGTACCGCATCGTCTCGTCGTCGGCGTTCAGCCGGGCAAACGGCTCGTAGTCCTCGTCGCGCCAGCGGCGGAGCAGGAGCCGCTCGGTCTCGAGCTCCATCTCAGATGCCTATCAGTGCGCCGGCAGGACGAACAGGCCGGCGACGCCGAGCCCGAACACCGCGATCGCCAGCAGCGAGTCCGGTCCCAGCCGGGCGAACGTCCGGTACGGACGGCCGATGACGCCGATCGCGTAGATCGCCGTCAGGGCCACGCCGAGCGACGCCAGCCAGCTGTTCTCGCGGCCGGCGCTCGGCAGGACGGCCTTGCCGGCGATCACGTCGGCGACGACGAACAGGCAGACCTGGAAGGCGTTGCCGCCGAAGATGTCGCCGATCGCGAGCGCGTTGTCGCCGAGGCGGACGGCCGCGATCCCGGAGCTGATCTCGGGCAGCGCCGTCGCGGTCGCGAGGATCGTCGCGCCGAAGATCACGCCGTTGATGCCCGCGCGGTTCGCGAGCGTGTTCCCTGCGACCTCGAGGAAGACGCCTGCGACGAGCGTGACGAGGCACGCGCCGCCGAAGATCAGGCCGACGGTGCGCGTCGTGCGGCCGGCGTACGGGTGCTGCTCGACCTCGTGCGGCTCGCGGTGGTGGCGGCGTCCCGGTCGGCTGCCCGGCATCTCGACGCGCCAGGGCGACGACGAGCGCGTCCGGTTGATGACGTAGATGCCGACGATCCACACGACGACGATCGCGACGGAGGCCGGGCTGATGCCGAAGCCGATCGTCGTCGACTCCTTCAGCAGCGACCCCATCAGGACGCCGGAGACGACGAGCACGACGAGCAGCCCCTCGAGCACCGGCGTCAGCCGGCCGACGAGGTACGACAGCGGCCGCTCGCCCGCGACGACGTCGCAGAGCACCAGCACCATCGTCTGCACGGCGATGCCGCCGATCAGGTTGCCGGCGGCGAGCGGGAGGTTGCCGCCGGCGGCGGCCGAGACGGTGATCGCGAGCTCGGGCAGGCTGCCTGCGATCGCGAGCAGGATGATCCCGCCGATGTCCTCGCCGAGCCCGAGCCGCGCGTCGAGCGCGTCGGTCGACTTGGAGAGGACGACGCCGGCCGCCCAGGTGGCGGCGACCGCCGCGGCGAAGATCAGCGCGAGCCAGACCGTTGCCAGGCCGGACACGCGCCTCAGTTCCCGGCGCGGCCGCGGACACCTGCACGATGCGCCGCGCCGAGGCGCGGCGCATCAGGCGGGCGCGGCGAGCGGCCGTGCGGCGCGGCGGTACTCGACGCGGTACCCGAGCCGGCGCGGGATCTCGAGCAGCCGCTCGAGGTCGAGCTCGATCCGTGCACCCGCCTTCTGCGTCACCTCGTCCTCGATCGGCAGGTCGAAGTCGTCGGCGCCGTAGTCGAGCGCGCGGAAGGCGTCCTCGTTCTGCGTCAAGACGCTCGTGCGGACGTGGGTCACGTTGTCGAGAAAGATCCGCGACAGCGCGATGTGGCGGCGATACTCGCGCGCGTCGATCTCGCGGCCGCCGAACGCGGTGCCGTAGGGCTTGTACGTCCAGCAGAGGAACGAGAAGAGGCCGTCGTGGCCGTCGCGCAGGCAGTCGTCCTGGAAGTCGCGTGTGCGCTGCAGGTGCTCGAGGCGCTCGTCGAGCGTCTCGTCGAACCCGATCACCATCGTCGCCGTCGTCTTCACGCCGCTCTCCACGATCGCGCGCTGGGCGGCGAGGTAGTCGCGCACCGTGTACTTGAACTTCGCGTGGCGCTTGCGGAAGTCCTCGGTGAGGATCTCGCTTCCGCCGCCGGTAATCCAGTGCACGCCGGCGTCGCGCAGGCGCGCCGCCGCCTCGTGGTACGACAGCCCCGCGCGGTCGGCGAGGTACACGAACTCCGCCACGGTCAGTGCGTAGAACTCGACGCGGTCGCCGTACCTCTCCCGCACGGACCGGAAGAGCTCGCAGTAGTAGTCGAGCGGCAGCCTCGGGTTGAAGCCGCCGTTGAACGCGACGAGGTCGCCGCCGAAGTCGAGTAGCTCGTCGATCTTCTCGAAGACCTGGTCGCGCGAGAGCACGTATCCGCCGTGCTGGTTCGGGAGCACGTAGAACGCGCAGTAGTCGCATTGCGCCACACACACGTTGGTGTAGTTGACGATGCGCATGACCATGTAGGTCGCGCGCTTCGGATCGTGAAACCGCGCGCGCGCGGCGGCGGCGAGCGACCTCAGCTCCTCGTCGGACGCATTCAGCCACAGTTCCCGCGCCTCCGCCGTCGAGATGCGGCTCACGACGGCTCCAGCGTGTCCATGAACGAGGAGACGGAGAAGACGGCGTTGCCCGGGCCGGGGGGGCCGTAGCCCGGCGGCGGCTCGAGCCCGTGCCGCTCGAGCGCCGCGCGGTACGCGTCGAGCAGCCGGATGTGGTACTCGAGCGGCGCACCGTTCGGGTTGTCGCGGCCGAGCGGCGTCGTCGGCTCCGGGCACCACGTCGTGAACCGCGGCGTGATCCCGCGCGACATGAAGTAGTCGAGCCCCTCCGTCGTCGACGCGATCGCCTCGTCGACCGTCTCGAAGCCGTACGGGCGCGCCATCTCCACGCCGGCGACGAAGTTCGGGATGACGTAGCGCGCCCCGAACACCTCCGCCGCGTCGAAGATCCTCCGGTGCCACTCCTCGCGGCCGACGTACCGCTCCTTCCCCGGCGAGATGATCGCGAAGAGGCGCTTGTCCCACACCTCGTAGTTCGGGTGGTAGATGGTGATGCCGTAGTCCTTGAACCGCTGCACGTCGGCCTTCGGCAGCGCCTGTGCGACGACCTTGCCGATCCAGCGGCCGGGGAAGCGCTGCTCGATGGCCCGCGCGTAGCGGCCGTAGAACTCGGCCTCGGGCAGGCCGTCGACCGTGGACGTCACCGAGCCGCCCGTCAGCGTGTACGCGCGCGAGGCGCGCTGCGTGTCGTAGCGGTCGATCAGCTCGAGCGCCTCGAGCACGTCCTCGACCGGCTTGACGCCCGTGTAGGGGCGGCCCGCCTTGCGGTGCTGGCGCCAGTTGTGGTTGATGTCGCAGAAGCGGCACTCCTCGTGCGCGCCGAAGTACTGGCAGAGGCGCAGCACGGTGAGGTAGACGAGGTAGCCCCACTGGATCGTGGGCGCCGTCTCCATCACCGTCTTGCCGTTCGAAAGCTCGTGGCGGTAGTACTCCGGCATCGGCGGAAGCGTCACGTCGGCGATCTCGCGCCCGTCGAGCGACAGGGTCAGGCGCCCGTCGGGACCCCGTGCGACTTCGTACGGCGAGGACGGGTTGACGCGCACCGAGACGATCGTCCGCCGCAGCGCGTACGGGCCGCCCGTCAGCGCGAGCTCCTCGGGCGGGCGACGGCGCGCCGCCTCGCCCAGCTCCGTCAGCGGCTTCTGGTCGAAGGAGAAGATGAAGTACGACTTCGGCTTGACCTCGCCGTCGAGGTTGTCGGTCAGCGCCGACTCGTCGAAGGCGATCCCCGTCCGCAGCAGGTCCTCCTTCAGCACCGCCTCGCGCGGCACGTGGTCGTAGCGGCTCATCAGCCCCTCGACGAGGTCGGTCCGCGTGCCGGCCGCGACGCTCACGCGGTCAACCTAGCGCGTCACCCGACCGCGGCGGCCAGGGCAGCGGGGCCCGTCGTCGGGCCGACGCGGATGCGGTCGAGCGTCAGCAGCCCGTTCGCCGGCGACGCGCGGCCGGGGTTCTCCGTCAGCGCGGCCGTGTAGCCGGCGCGACGCACCTCGGCGACGACGGCCGCGTCGTAGTGGCCGTACGGGTAGCAGAACGTGTCGACCGGAACGTGGAAGACGCGCTCGATCCAGAAGCGCGAGTCGAGCACCTCGTGGCGCAGCTGAGCCGCGCCGACGGTCGTCAGGTCGGGATGCGTGAACGTGTGCGACGCGATCTGCCAGCCGGCGGCGATCAGCTGGCGCACGCGCAGCGGCACGAGGTTGCCGATCTGCAGGTTGAGCACGGCGGCCCAGCGGTGCGCGCGCAGGATCGGCAGCGCGTAGCGCCAGTCGCCCGGGTAGCCGTCGTCGAACGTGAGCACGACGGGCTTCGGCGGCAGCGTGACGCGGTGCAGCCAGTAGCGCAGCACGGCGTCGAGCGTGATCGCGTGGAACCCGTTCGCGGCGAGCCAGGCGACCTGCGTGCGGAACTCGGCGGGCGTCACGTAGAGCCCCTCGAGCGCGCTGCCGCCCGGGCTGTACCCGATCACGTGGTAGACGAGCACGGGGACCGGCGCGTCGTGCGGCCCGTGCACGAGGCGGACGGACGGCGCGGGGTCGCGGCGGGCCGCCGCCGGGTGACGCGCCCGGCCGGCGAGCGCGTGCTGCGCGTCCGGCGTGCGCGATCCGCACGCCGCGGCCAGCGTCGCCAGGCCCGCCAGCAGCACGGCCGCCGCCGTCCGCACGGGCCGAGTATGCCGCGCGCGGCCGGACGGCGCCGCGCCGGAGCCGTGCAGGCGATCGGCTACTCTCGGGCGGGGTCATGCTGCGCCGCGCCGCCTGGATCTGCCTTTTGTGCGCGGCGTTCGCCGCACCCGCGCACGCGCAGCCGGTCGAGCAGCTGCTGCCGGGCGTGACGCTCGCCAGGGGCGTCCAGTTCACGCCGCACGGCCCCGTCGCGTTCGACGTGATCACGGCGCCGCGGCCCGGGTCGGACGGCGGCCTCTACCAGCTCGCGCCGGTGCTCGCCCACGGCACGATAACCGGCCCGCTCGAGCGGGTGACGCAGATCGAGAAGGACGTGTCGGCGTCCGCGACCGTCGCCGGCATCAACGGCGACTACACGAGCGGCACCGACAGGCACCCCGCGGGCATCGTCGTCGCCGGCGGCGCGCTCGAGCACACCCCGTCGGCAGGGCGCTCGTCGATCGGGGTCGACGCCACCGGCACGCTGCAGGTGGCACGGGTCCGCTTCTTCGGCACGTGGCAGGGCACAGGGCAGCGCCGGCCGCTCGACGGCGTCAACCAGCAGCCGGCGCCAGGGGCGGTCACGCTCTTCACGCCTGCCTACGGCGCGAAGGTCCCGGTCGTCGCGGGCTCGGCCGAGGCGGTTCTGCAGGCGTTCCCGCAGGCGGCTCCGAACGCGTTCCTGACCGCGGCGGTCGCCGCGGTCGGGACCGGCGGCGGACAGCCGATCCCCGCGGGCGGCGCCGTCCTGATGGCGGACGGGACGGCCGCCGCGCAGGCGCTGCAGGCCGAGGCGCCGGCCGGCGCCACGGTGACCACGCGGTTGATCCTGCAGCCGCCGTGGACGGGCGTCGCCACGGCGCTGGGCGGCGGGCCCGTCGTGGTGCGCGGCGGGAAGCCCGTCTTCAGCTCGTTCGAGGACTTCACGAGCGTCCAGGTGGCGGAGCGGTCGCCGCGCGCCGGCGTCGGCCAGCTCGCCGACGGGCGGATCGTCCTCGTCGTCGTCGACGGCGACCAGCCCGGCTACAGCTCGGGGATGACGGCGTTCGAGCTCGGCCAGACGATGGCACGGCTCGGAGCCGTCACGGCGTCGGCGGTCGAGTCGGGGCCCGACGTGACCGCCGCGTTCGACGGGCAGATGCTCAACCGGCCGGCGAGCGGCCCGCAGCCGGTGCGCGAGGCGCTCCTGGTCGAGTACTTCGGCGTCTACGCGGCGCCGCCGCCGGTGCCGCTCCTGAACGGCGACCCCGGACGCACCGTCGAGCCGTTGTCGTACAAGCTCGTGCGCCCGTCGACGGTGACGGCGCAGCTGATCGGCCCCGACGGCAAGCCGCGCGTGGTGCAGAACGCGGTCCAGGAGCAACCCGGCTCGTACGCGCCCGCCTTCACGAGCTACGACGTCGAGGGAACCTGGAAGTGGGACGTGCAGGCGACCGACGACCTCGGGCGCAAGTCCGAGTCCGTGCAGACGTTCCGCTACGACACGACGCTGCGCGCGCTCACGGCGCCGCGGGTCGCGCACGGCAGCGCCGCGATCGCGTTCACGCTGTCGCGTCCGGGGAGCGTCGTGTTGCGCGTCGAGACGCAGTCGGGCGTCGTCGTGCGGACGCTCCCGCCGGCCGCGCTGCAGCCGGGACGGCAGTCGCTCGTCTGGGACGGGACGCTGCCGCACGGAACCCGCGCGTACGGCGGAACCTACGTCGCGCACGTGTTCGCGACGAGCGCCGTCGGCACGAGCGACCTCGCCGTTCCGTTCGCGTTCAGGCGTACCTAGTAGGCTCGGGCGCTCATGACCTCCTGGCTCGTCCACTACGGCGTGGTCGCCGTGTTCTGCCTGATGCTGGTCGACGCCGTCTTCCCGGCGGCGAGTGAGCTGGTGATGCTCTACGGCGGCGCGCTCGCCTCGGGGGCGCTGGCGCACCGGATGGACGTCGTCGGGTGGCACACGACGGGCTTCGCCGCCTACCTGTCCGTCGTGGTGGCGGGCGTCGTCGGCTACCAGGTCGGCGCGATCGCCGGCTGGTGGGTCGGCGACCGCGGCGGGCGGCCGTTCCTCGAGCGCCGTGGCCGCTGGTTCCACCTCACGCCGACGCAGATCGACCGCGCCGACCGGTGGTTCGACCGCTGGGACACGCGCGCGGTCTTCCTCGGGCGGATCACCCCTGTCGCACGCTCGTTCATCTCGATTCCGGCCGGCGTGTTCGCGATGCCGTTCCGGCCGTACAACGTCTGGACGTTCCTCGGCAACTCGATCTGGTGCCTCGTGCTCGCCGGGGTCGGCTGGGGGCTCGGCACCGGCTACACGAAGTTCCACCACGACTTCACCTACGTCGAGGTCGCGGTCGTCGTGCTGATCGTGCTGTTCGTCGCGTACCTGGCCGTCCGCCGCTGGCGGTCGTCTACGATGCGCGCGGGCCATGCCGATTCCGCACGTTGACGTCCGCGCGCAGTACGCGCCGCTCGCCGAAGAGCTGAAGGAGGCCTTCGCACGCACCATCGAGTCGGGCCGGTTCATCTTCGGCCCGGAGGTCGAGGCGTTCGAGCGCGAGTGCGCCGAACTGCTGGGCGTCCCGGAAACCGTCAGCTGTGCCAACGGCACCGACGCGCTCGTGCTCGTGCTCGACGCGCTCGGCATCGGCCGTGGCGACGAGGTGATCTGCCCCGCGTTCACCTTCTACGCGACGGCCGAGGCGATCGCCCGCGTCGGCGCGACGCCCGTGTTCGCGGACATCGACCCGCTCACGCTCAACCTCGACCCCGGCGACGTCGAGGGGCGGATCACCGGCGCGACGAAGGCGATCGTCCCCGTGCACCTGTTCGGCCGGCCCGCGCCGCTCGCAGAGCTGCAGTCGCTCGGGCTCCCGGTCGTCGAGGACGCCGCGCAGGCATTCGGTGCGCCGGGAATCGCGACGAGCATCGCCTCGACGTTCAGCTTCTTCCCGACGAAGAACCTGTTCGCCCTCGGCGACGGCGGCCTCGTCGCCGTCAACGACGCCGAGCTCGCACACCGGCTGCGGATGCTCCGCTTCCACGGTTCCGAGTCGAAGAAGGAGTTCGTCTACGTCGGCTACAACTCGCGGCTCGACGCACTGCAGGCTTCGTTCCTGCGCATCTTCCTGCGGCACATCGGCAGCTGGAACGAGCAGCGGCGCGAGGCGGCGGCGCGCTACGCCGAGCTGCTTGGGGGCGTCGTCGAGGTGCCGGCCGACGAGCCCGGCCACATCTACCATCAGTTCTGCATCCGCTCGCCGGAGCGCGACGCGCTGGCACGGGCGCTGCGCGAGTCGGAGATCGCCTGCGCGGTCTACTACGACCCGCCGCTGCACCTGCAGCCCGCGCTGCGCTACCTCGGCCACGCGGAGGGCGACCTGCCCGAGACGGAACGCGCGGCGCGGGAGAACCTCTGTCTGCCGCTCTGGGCCGGCATCTCCGCGGAGCAGCAGGAAGAGGTCGTCGCAGTGCTCAAGCGGGCGCTCGACCTCGTCGCGTCGTAAGCCGATGCGGCTCCCGGTCAACCGACACCGGGTCTGGCAGCTCGCGTTCGACGCGGTGCTCGTCTACGCCGCGTGGCGGCTGACGTTCTTCCTCAGCTTCGACAAGGCCGTGCCGGTGTACTACCGGCACCTGCTCGACTGGAAAGTGGTCGGGCTCGTCGAGGCGATCACGCTCGTCACGTTCACCGTCTCCGGCTTCTACAACCGCTGGTGGCGCTACGTCTCGACGCGCGACATGTGGGGCGCGTTCCGCGGCGTCACGATCGCGGCCGCGATCACGTACTTCGTGCTCTACGCGTTCCCGCCTTCGCACACGTCGCGGATGCCGCACCGCATCCCGGCGCTCGACTTCCTGCTGCTGCTCGCCTTCGTCGCCGGCACGCGGCTGCTGGCGCGCACGCTGATCGAGCGCCCGCAGGGCGGCCTCGTCGCGCGCGGCAAGGAGGTGCTGATCGTCGGCGCGGGCGACGCGGGCCGGCTGATGGTGACGGAGATGCAGCGCAACCGGCAGCTGCACTACACGCCGATCGGCTTCGTCGACGACGACCCGCGCAAGCGCGGCCTGCGCGTCGCCGGCGTGCGCGTGCTGGGCACAAGCGACGACCTGCCGCACGTCCTGCGTGACAACAAGCCGGACGAGGTGCTGATCGCCATCCCGTCCGCGCCCGGCGAGGTCCGCCAGCGGATCGTCGAGATCTGCCGCAAGGAGGGCGTGCCCGTGAAGACGCTTCCCGGTCTGCACGAGCTGATCTCCGGCGACGTCAACCTCGCCGGGCAGATCCGCCCCGTGCAGGTCGAGGACGTGCTCGGCCGGCCGCCGGTCGAGGTCGACCTCGACCGCGTCGCGACGTACGTCAAGGACAAGACGGTGCTCGTGACCGGCGCCGGCGGCTCGATCGGCTCCGAGCTGTGCCGGCAGCTGGCGCGGCTCGGCGTCGCGCGGCTGCTGCTCGTCGACCACGGCGAGTCGCCGCTGTACGAGATCGAGCGGGAGCTCGTCGACGAGCGCGACTTCAGCGCCGCGATCCCCGTGCTCGGCGACTGCGGCGACGAGGCGAAGATGCGGCAGGTGTTCGAGCGCTACAGGCCGCAGGTCGTCTTCCACGCGGCGGCGTACAAGCACGTGCCGATGCTCGAGGCGAACCCGCTCGAGGCGGTCGTCAACAACGTCTTCGCGACGCGCACGATCGCGGAGGTGTCGATCGAGTTCGGCGTCGAGCGGTTCGTGCTCATCTCCACCGACAAGGCGGCCAACCCGAAGAACCTGCTCGGGCAGTCGAAGGCGGTCGGCGAGTGGATCGTGGAGGCGCTTGCGCGCCGCCGGGATGCGTCGACGCGGTTCGTCGCGGTGCGGTTCGGCAACGTCCTCGGCTCGGCGGGCTCCGTGATCCCGATCTTCCGCCGCCAGATCGAGCGCGGCGGCCCCGTCACCGTCACGAACCCGGAGATGACCCGTTTCTTCATGACGATTCCGGAGGCGACGTCGCTCGTCGTGCAGGCGGGCGCGATGGGCGGCCGCGGCCAGGTGTACGTCCTCGACATGGGCGAGCCCGTCAAGATCCTCGACCTGGCGAGGCAGATGATCCGGCTCTCGGGCAAGGACGAGTCGCAGGTGCCGATCGTGTTCACCGGCGCGCGCGCCGGCGAGAAGCTGCACGAGGTGCTCTGGAACGACGGCGAGGCGGTGGGCCCGACGTCGCACCCGAAGATCATGCGCGCCGCCCGTCCCCCGATCGACAGCGCGTGGCTGGACGCAGAGCTCGGCGAGCTCGAGCGTCTCGCCGAGGAGGGCGACACGCTCGGCGTGGTGGCGAAGCTCGGTGCGATGGTGCGCGAGCCCGTCCGCACGGGCGCCGAGGCGGTTCTCGAGGACACGCTCCACTGAACGGCGCGACGGCCGCGCCGTTTCCGATTCGACACAGACGCTCGCCGGACGGCGGGCTACGGTGACGCCGTGGATGCGCTTGCAGGGCTGAACGCGGAGCAGCGACGTGCCGCCGAGGCGGTGCGCGGTCCCGTCTGCATCCTCGCGGGCGCCGGCTCCGGCAAGACGACGACGATCACGCGGCGGATCGCGCAGCAGGTTGCGGCAGGCGCGTTCGCGCCGGCGCAGATCATGGCGGTCACGTTCACGGACAAGGCCGCCGGGGAGCTCCGCGAGCGGCTCGCCGCGCTCGGAGTGCGCGGCGTCCGCGCATCGACGTTTCACGCCGCGGCGCTGCGCCAGCTGCGCCACTTCGCACCCGGCGAGGTCGGGCGGATCCTGCCGTCGAAGGCGCTGCTGCTCCGCCAGATCGGCAACCGGCTCCCTGGTGCATACAGGTTCCGCGCCGCCGCCGACCTCGCGACGGAGGTCGAGTGGGCGAAGAACCGCCGCGTGTCCGTCGACGAATACCCCGCGGCGGCGACGGCCGCCGAGCGCGAGCCGCCGGTCCCGCTCGACCTGATGCACCGCGTCTACCGCGACTACGAACGCCGGAAGGCGGACGCGGGGCTCGTCGACTTCGAGGATCTCCTCGAGCGGGCGGTGCGCCTGTTCGAGCGCGACGACGCGGCGCGCGACACGCTCCGCGCGCAGTACCGCGCGTTCACCGTCGACGAGTACCAGGACGTCAACCTGCTGCAGCAGTCGCTCCTCGACCTGTGGCTGAACGGCCGCGACGACCTCTGCGTCGTCGGCGACGACTACCAGTCGATCTACGCGTTCACGGGCGCGAGCCCGGAGCACCTGCTCGCGTTCCCGCGCCGCTTTCCGCACGCGCTCGTGGTGCGGCTCGAGGAGAACTACCGCTCGACGCCGCAGGTGCTGGCGCTCGCGAACAGGCTGGTGCCGAAGCTCGGCGGCGCCGAGAAGGTGCTGCGTGCGACGAGACCCGAGGGTCCCGAGCCCGTCGTCCGCGCCTTCGCCGACGCGGGTGCCGAGGGCGCGGCGATCGTGGCGGCGATTCGCGAGCTCGACGTCCCGCCGGAGAGCGTCGCGATCCTCGCACGTACGAACGCCCGGCTGACGGACTTCGAGGAGCTGCTGCACGACGCCGGGATCCCGTTCCAGGGCGCGTCGCTGCTCGACCGCGAGGCGGCGCGGCGTCTCACGCGGCGCCTCGAGCGGTCGACGGATGACGCTGCCGGCGCGGTGCGCACCGCGGCGCTCGAGGCGGGCTGGCTCGAACGGCTGCCGGACAAGCTGGGCGAGCGCGAGCTCGTGCGGCAGACCGATCTGGCGCGCCTCGTATCGCTCGCTGCGGCCTTCGACGGCGACGCCGCCGCGTTCGTCGCGCACCTCCGCGAGCGCTTCGCACCCGGCGGCGGCGGCGCGCGCGGCGTGAACCTGCTGACGCTGCACCGCGCGAAGGGGCTCGAGTTCGAGGCCGTCTTCCTGCCGCGGCTGCAGGAAGGCGAGCTCCCGTCGCGGCAGGCGCGAACCGCGGCGGACGTCGCCGAGGAGCGGCGGTTGCTCTACGTCGGCATGACGCGCGCGAAGCGGCAGCTGTGGCTGTCGTGGTGCGGGCGTCCGTCGCGGTTCCTGCGGGAGCTCGGAGCGACGGCGCCCGCAACGGCCGCGCCGGCCGTTCGCCTCGAGTGGAGCGCGGAGGCGCAGCGGCTGCGCGAGTGGCGGCTCGCGCGCGCGCGAGCGGACGGCGTGCCGCCGTACGTCGTCTTCCACGACAGGGTGCTGCACGCGATCGCGGACCGGCGGCCCTCGTCGCTTGCCGAGCTGGCCGGGATCAGCGGCGTCGGCCCGGCGAAGCTCGAGCGCTACGGCGACGACGTGCTGGCGGCGCTCAGCGGCGCGTAGCCGGGCCGTCCTCGAGCGCCGACAGCAGCAGGTCGAGCATCACCTGTGGGTCGCGACGGACGCGGTCGCCGCCGCCGCGCTCACGCTTCGCCAGCTCGAGCGCGCGCGGGTCGGTCAGCGGGCGCAGCCGTCCCTGCCGGATCAGCTCCTCGTCCACGCCGCCGAGGCGCCCCCCGTACGTCGTGTAGACGGGCACGCCGAGCGCCGCCGCCTCGCGGTTCATCGTGCCGCCCGCCGAGACGACGAGGTCGGCGAGCGCGATCAGGCTCTGCGCGTCGACCGCGCGCTCCGGGACGATCACGGACGGCAGCGCGAGCGCGCGCACGTACTCCCGCTGCTCGTCGGTGCGCGGGATCACGAACGCGTGCACGCTCTCGAGCGTTCCGAGGTGCGTGAGCGTCTGCGGGAACAGCGGGTTCGAGTGGCGGTGGTAGAGCGAGACGTCCGGCGGCGGGCGCAGCACGACGAGCACGCGCGCCGGGTCGATCCCCCAGTCGCGCAGGACGCCGTCGTCCGGATCGAAGTCCGAGAGGTAGTACTCCTCCTTCAGCCCGGGGTACTGGCGCAGCTTCGGCGGCACCGCGGTGTAGCGCGCGAGGCGGTCGGGCGGGATCGAGTCCGGGACGACGACGCGCGTCGCGGCGCGGCAGCCGAGCTGGTGCTGCAGCCACGCCCACTCGTAGTCGAACGTCGTCGCGCTCGGAATGCCGAGGCGCCGCGCCGTCATCGTCAGCTCGTGCGAGCCGTGCGCGAGCGCGAGGTCGAAGCTCCGCTCGCGCGCCCACCTGCGCAGCGCCTTCAGCCGTGCCCGCATCTGGCGCGCCTTCCCGACCGCCGACCGGCCGCCGTGGTGGCCGATCACGGTCGCGGTCATCCCGTGCGACTCGATCAGCTGCAGCGTCTGCGCATAGTCGCGCGCGGTGATCTCCACCTCGTGGCCCTGCGCGCGCAGACGCTCGACTAGCGGCCGGAACACGAGCGGGTGCGCGGACGCGGTGAAGTCGACCCAGACCTTCACGATGCACCGCGTCTCGGCCAGGCGGTCGAGCGGGCGCGCGTCACGCGACCACGGCCTCGAGCGTCGCGTCGCGCGCGACGCCCTCGACGTGCCGCTCGTACCAGAGCGTGAACGCGAGCAGCCCCCACAGCTGGCGCGAGAGGTCCTCGCGGCCCGCGAGATGGTCGTCGAGCAGCCGCTCCGCGACGTCGCGACGGAAGAACCCCTGCCGCGGGAGCGCGCTGAACACGTCGCGCGCGAACGGCTGCAGATCGCCGCGCAGCCATGCCGCCGCAGGGATCGAGAACCCGCGCTTGCGCCCGTGCACGACCTCGCGCGGCAGCAGCGGCTCCACCGCCCTGCGCAGCAGCCGCTTCTTCGCCAGTCCGCGCACCTTCTGGCCGACCGGCAGGGAGAACGCGAAGTTCGCGACGACGGTGTCCATGAACGGCACGCGCGCCTCGAGCGACCACGCCATCGACGCCCGATCCGTCTTCGTCAGCAGGTCGTCGACGAGGTACAGGCCGAAGTCGACGTCCTGCAGCCGCGTCAGCAGCGGATGCCCTTCCGTCTCCGCGAAGCGCGTGCGGTACGTCTGGAGCGGGTCGTAGGTCGCCGCGCGCCCCGTAAGCTCGGCGCGCAGGTCGGCCGAGAAGATCTCCTTCCAGCCGTGGTGCCGCTCGAGCGGCGGAAGATGCGCCGCGCGCGCGAATCGCTTCGCCTTGTAGTCGAACGAGACGCGCCGCGTCGACGTCGGCAGCTTCTCGACGAGCGGTCGCGCGAGCGAAGCGAGCGGGCCCACGTGCTCCGCGAGCAGGTCGGCCACGTACGTGTAGTAGCCGCCGAAGAGCTCGTCGCCGCCCTCTCCCGACAGCGCGACCTTCACGTCCTCCGCCGCCAGCTTCGACACGAGGTACGTCGGCAGCGCCGACGAGTCGGCGAACGGCTCGTCGAACGCCTCCGCCAGCGCGGGGAGCAGCAGCGCAGCGTCTGGCCGGAGCACGAGCTCCCGGTGACGCGTGCCGTAGCGTTGCGCGACGGCGCGCGCGCCGGCGAGCTCGTCGAACGACGCCTCCTCGAACCCGATCGAGAACGTGCGCACCGGCTCCGACGACTCCTGCGCCGCGAGCGCGGCGAGCGTTCCCGAGTCGACGCCGCCCGACAGCAGCACGCCCACCGGAACGTCCGCCACGAGGTGTGCGCGCACCGAGTCGCGCAGCCGTGCGCGGCACTCGGCGACGAGCTCGGCCTCGTCGGCGTCCGTTCGTTCCGGCAGCGGTCCCGGCCGGGCGAAGCGGGTGAGCGTGCTCGACCCTTCTTGCCACACGAGCGTCTGGCCCGGCGGGAGCTTGCGGATCTCCTTGAAGATCGAGAGCGGCGCCGGCACGCAGTTGAAGGCGAGAAATGCCTGCACCGCGTCCGGGTCGACCTCCCCGCGCGGCAATGCGTCGAGCTCGGAGGCGAACGACAGCTCGCCGCCGACGTTGCGGTAGTAGAGCGGCTTGATCCCGAAGCGGTCGCGGGCGAGCGTGAGCCGGCGCGCCGCCGCGTCCCAGAGCGCGACGGCGAACATGCCGCGCAGGCGCTCCCACAGGCCGGCGCCCCACTGCTCGTACCCGTGCACCAGCACCTCGGTGTCGCAGCGCGTGCGGAAGCGGTGCCCGGCGCGCTCCAGCTCGTCCATCAGCTCGCGGTAGTTGTAGATCTCGCCGTTCTGGACGACGACGACGCGGCCGTCCTCGCTCGCGAGCGGCTGGTCGCCGCCCTGCAGGTCGATGATCGCGAGGCGACGCGCCGCGATCCCGACCGGGCCGTCGACATGGCTGCCTTCCGAGTCGGGGCCGCGGTGGCGCAGCGTCTGCGCCATCGCCGCGAGCCGTGTCGGGTCGACGGGATCGCGAGCCGAGGCGATGCCGCAGATCCCGCACATGCGGCAATCGTAGTGACGCTATCCGCGGCCGAACGTCTGCGCGAGCACGCGCAGCGCCGTCACCAGCACCGTGCGCAGGTACAGCCGCACGGAGCGGTCGGCGATCCACTCGAGGTCGTGCGCGAGCTTCTCCGCCATCGACGTCTCGTAGCCGCGCCGCACCTGCGCGAGCCCCGTCAGCCCCGGCGGGACCACGAGCCGCTGCCAGTACGCGGGCAGCTCGTGCGCCAGCTCGGCGAAGAAGCGCGGCCGGATCGGCCGCGGTCCGACGAACGACATGTCGCCGCGCAGCACGTTCCACAGCTGCGGGATCTCGTCGAGCTGCGACCGCTTCAGCCAGCGGCCGACGCGCGTCAGCTCCTGCTCCGTCGCCTGCACGAGCTGCTCGCCGAGGTACTGCCCGATGCGCGCCTCCGCGCCGGGGCGCATCGTCCGGAACTTGAGCATCGTGAAGAAGTGACCGCGGCGGCCGACGCGCTCGCCGCGGTACAGCACCGGCCGGCCGCTGGTGACGAGCACGACGAACGCGATGAGGAGCGCGACCGGCAGCGCCAAGATCCCGAAGAGCAGCGCGAATGCGACGTCGAGCGCGCGCAGCTCGGCGTCGATCCGCCGCTTCGGCGCCTCTGCTGCGAGCCGCGAGTACCCGCTGATCAGCGTGTCCTCGAGGCGCGGCGGCGCAGCGGTCACGGCGCGATGGTAGACCCTCCCTCCGTGCGGATCCTCGGCATCGACCACGTGCAGGTCGCGGCGCCGGCGGGCTGCGAGGAGCAGGCGCGCGCGTTCTACGGCGGACTGCTCGGGCTCGAGGAGCTGCCGAAGCCGGCGGCGCTCGCCGCCCGCGGCGGCTGCTGGTTCCGCACCGGCGAGCAGCAGCTGCACGTCGGCGTCGAGACGCGGTTCGCGCCGGCGCGCAAGGCGCATCCGGCGTTCGTGGTGGACGAGCTCGACGCGCTCGCGGCGCGGCTCGGGGACGTCGAGTGGGACGACGAGCTCCCCGGCGTGCGCCGGTTCTACGCCCGCGACCCGTTCGGCAACCGGCTCGAGTTCCAGGCGGCCGGCCGCTGACCTCGCCATCGCCCGGATAAGGTTCGCTTATGGATACCCGCCAGCTGCGCGCGTTCTGCGCCGTCGTCGAGCGCAAGTCGTTCTCGCAGGCGGCCGAGCGGCTCGGCGTGACGCAGCCCGCCGTGTCGCTGCAGGTGCGCTCGCTCGAGAAGCGGCTCGGGACGCAGCTCTTCGATCGCTCCGGCCGCCGCGTCGAGCCGACCGAGGCGGGCCTCCGCCTGTACCGCGGCGCGCAGCGGCTGCTGCAGCTGGAGGAGGAGCTCGTGAACGAGCTCGCCGAGGAGGCGACGGGTGAGCTGACGGGCGGCTTCGCGATCGGCGCGTCGACGGGGCCCGGCAGCGTCGTGCTCGCGAGCCTGCTGTGCGAGTTCGCCGAGCGCCATCCGCGGCTCCACGTCACCCTGAACGTCCACGACACGCAGCGCGTCGTCGAGCGTGTCGCCGACCGCTCGCTCGAGCTCGGCGTCGTCGGCGCCGCCCCGCGGCACCGCGGCGTCGAGTACGAGCCGTTCCTGCACGACGAGGTCGTGCTCGTCGTGCCGCCGGACGACGAGCTGGCGCGGCGGACGATCACGCTCGACGAGCTGAAGGGCGCGAAGCTGCTCGTGATGCAGGAGGGCGCGGGCGTCCGGCGGATGATCGACGACGAGCTGCACCGCGCCGGCCTGCGGCTGCGCGACCTCGACGTGAGGATCGAGCTCGGGCTGCAGGAGTCGGTGCTGAGCGCGGTGCGCGCCGGCTACGGGAGCACGTTCATCTCGCGCCGCGTCGTCGAGAACGACCTGGCCGCGGGAACGCTCGCGGAGGCGCGCGTCGAGGGGCTGCGGCTGGAGCGCGAGATCCTCCTCGTGCGCGCCGCGGGACGGTCGGAGACGCGGGCGGCGCGCGCGTTCCTCGAGTTCGCCGCGGAGCGCCTGCGGTGATCGTCCGCTGGGGCCTGCGCGAGCTGAACGACACGCTCGGCGACGTCGGCGTCGAGCGGCCGTTCGTCGTCGCGAGCGAGCGGTGGACGCACCTCGACGTGCCGCACGTGGCGTGGTGGAGCGAGGTGCCGTCGCATCGCGTCGAGGCGGCGCCGGATGCGGACGGCATCCTCGCGATCGGCGGCGGCTCGGCGATCGACACGGCCAAGCTCGCGTCCGCGCGCGCCGGGCTGCCGCTCGTCAGCGTGCCGACGACCTACAGCGGCAGCGAGTGGACGGCGACCTTCGGCATCCGCTCGCCCGACCGGCGCATGCAGGGCGGCGGCGGCGGCGCGCGGCCCGTCGCGATCGTCTACGACGTCGAGCTCACCCTCGACCTGCCACGCGCCGAGTCCGTCGGGACGGCGATCAACGCGCTCGCCCACTGCGCCGAGGCGACGTACGTCAAGGGCCGCAGCGACGAGGGCGACGCGGCGGCGCTCGCGGGCGCGGCCGCGCTCGCGGCCGCGCTGCCGCGCGTCGCCGCCGACGGCTCAGATTGGAGCGCACGCGACGAGCTGCTGCACGGCGCGGCCCACGCCGGACGCGCGCTCGCGCTCGCCGGCCTCGGGCTCGCGCACGCGATGGCGCAGGCGGTCGGCGGCCTCTACGGCCTGCCGCACGGCGTGATGAACGCGCTCTGCCTGCCGCCCGCGCTCGAGTTCAACCGCGACTACGTTCCGGCCGCGTTCGCCGAGGCGGTCGGCGGCGAGCCGGCCGAGCGCGCACGCGAGCTCGCCCGCCCCGGCGGCTTCGGCCGCCTGCGCGACCACGGCGTTCCGCGCGACGACCTGCCGCGCATCGCGGAGGCGACGGCGCAGCGCGGAGGGAACCGGAACAACCCGGTGGAGGCGACCCCCGAGGAGATCGAGCGGCTGTTCGCCGAGATCTGGTGAGCCGAGAATCATCCGCGAGAACGAGAGCGCAGCCGCTACCGTCGTCGCAGGGATGGGAGGGCGCACGAACATCGCCGCACGCGCGGGCCGCTGGAGCGCTGCGCACTGGAAGACGGCCGTCGGGCTGTGGGTGCTCTTCTGCGTCCTCGCCGTCGTCGTCGGCGGCGCCGTCGGCACGCACAAGCTGACGCAGGCGCAGACGGCGTCCGGGGGGACGGCCGCGGCGGAGCGGATCCTGGCCACCGCCGGCTTCCCCGGCCGCGCGGGTGAGAGCGTGCTCGTCGAGTCGAGGACGGCGGCCGTCGGTCCGCACGCGCCAGCCTTCGCGCGCGTCGTGCGGCAGGTCGTCGCCGCCGTCTCGGCGCAACCGGTCGTGACGAACGTCCGCTCGCCGCTCGCACCGGGGAACGGCGGTCAGATCTCCAAGGACGGCCGGGCCGCGCTCGTCCAGTTCCAGATCCGGGGCGCGCAGGACAAGGCGATGGACAAGGTGCAGCCGGTGCTCGACGCCGTCGCCGCCGTGCAGCGCGCGAACCCCTCGTTCCGCGTCGAGGAGTTCGGCGAGGCGAGCGCGAACCACGTGCTCAACCAGACGCTCGGCAAGGACTTCAAGCGCGCCGAGTACTCGTCGCTGCCGGTGACGCTGGTCGTCCTGATCTTCGCGTTCGGCGCGCTCGTCGCGGCCGGGCTGCCGGTGCTGCTCGGCTTCTCGGGCGTGCTCGCGACGATCGGCCTCGCGGCGGTGGCGAGCCACGTGTTCGCGGCCGGCGACCCGACGCAGTCGGTGATCCTGCTGATCGGGATGGCGGTCGGCGTCGACTACTCGCTGTTCTACATCCGCCGCGAGCGGGAGGAGCGCGCGGCCGGCCTCTCGAAGCGCGACGCGCTGCTGAAGACCGCCGGCACTTCGGGCCTCGCCGTCCTCATCTCCGGCGGCACCGTCATGATCGCGATGGCCGGGATGCTCTTCACCGGCAACGCGATCTTCACGTCGATCGCCGTCGGCGCCATGTTGATGGTCGCGGTGGCGCTGATCGGGTCGCTGTCGATCCTGCCCGCGCTGCTGTCGAAGCTCGGCGACCGCGTCGACAAGGGTCGGATCCCGCTGCTTGCGCGGCGAACCGGCCGCGAGTCGCGGCTCTGGGGCTGGGTGCTCGAACGCGTCCTCGCGCGGCCGTGGGTCTCGGCGATCGTCGCCGGCGGCGCGTTGCTCGCGCTCGCCGTGCCGGTGCTCCAGCTGCACACGCAGCTGCCGAGCTTCACCGACCTTCCGCGCTCGATCCCGATCGTCCGCACGTACGAGGCGATCCAGAAGGAGTTCCCCGGCGCGCAGACGCCTGCGAACGTCGTCGTGAGCGCGCCCGACGTGCGCGCGCCGGCGGTGCAGCGTGCGATCGCGGCGCTCGAACGGCAGGCGCTCGCGTCGGGTCGCGTCGAGGAGCCCGTCTCGACGAAGATCAACCCGCGCGGCGACGTCGAGCTCGTCAACCTGCCGCTCGTCGGCAACGGCGACGACGGCCGCTCGGTGGCGGCGCTCGAGCTGCTGCGGCAGACGATCGTGCCGCGCACGGTCGGTGCGCTCCCGGGGGTGGTCGCGCCGATCACCGGCGAGACGGCGGGCACGCACGACTTCAACGACCAGATGAAGTCGCACGCCCCGCTCGTGTTCGGCTTCGTGCTCCTTCTCTGCTTCGTGCTGCTGCTCGTCACGTTCCGTTCGATCGTGATCCCGCTGAAGGCGGTGCTGCTCAACCTGCTGTCGGCCGGCGCCGCGTACGGACTGCTCGTGCTCGTCTTCCAGCACACCTGGGCGCAGGGGATCCTGCAGTTCCACTCGAACGGCGCGATCGCTTCGTGGCTGCCGCTGTTCCTGTTCGTCGTGCTGTTCGGGCTCTCGATGGACTACCACGTGTTCATCCTCAGCCGGGTCAAGGAGCTCGTCGACGGCGGGATGCAGACGGAGGAGGCGGTCGCGCAGGGGATCAAGCGGACGGCGGCGACGGTGACGAGCGCGGCGATCGTGATGGTCGCGGTGTTCGCGATCTTCGTCACGCTGCACGAGATCGACATCAAGCAGATGGGCTTCGGGCTCGGCGCCGCGATTCTGATCGACGCGACCGTCGTGCGGGCGGTGCTCCTGCCCGCCGTGATGAAGCTGCTCGGCGACTGGAACTGGTACCTCCCGCGCTGGCTCGAGTGGCTCCCGCGCATCGACGGCGAGCGCCGGGTCGACGCACCGCCGCTCCCGGTCGACTGACGAGCCCGGGGCCCCGGAAAGCCCACCGGCGCGCTGAACAAGGCATAAACAACTCTAATCTCAGGTATTCTCGGAGCCGTGACGCGCGAGGCGCACTTCGACGTGCTTGTGGTCGGCTCCGGCGCGGCCGGGCTGGCGGCGGCCGTCTCCGCGGAGCGGGCCGGCGCGCGCGTCGCGCTCGCGACCAAGGGGTCGCTGCAGGCGAACAACTCGTCGAAGGCGCAGGGCGGGATCCAGGCCGCCTTCGGCGCCGACGATTCGCCGGAACGGCACGCGGACGACGTCATGCGCAGCTCGCACGACACCGCCGACCCGACGTTGGTCGAGGCGCTGACGGGCGACGCGCGGAGCGCGATCCGCTGGCTCGAGGAGCTGGGGGTCGAGTTCACGCGGGACCCCGACGGCGGCTACCGCCTGGCGCGCTGCGGCGGCGCGAGCGCGAAGCGCCTTCTGCAGGTCGGCGACCGCACGGGCCACGCCATCACGAAGGCGCTGCGCGAGGCGTGGGAGGGCTCCGGCGGGACGAGCTACACCAACGCGCCGCTGCGCGAGCTCGACGCCAACGGCGCCTGGCACGTGCGCGCCGGTGACCACGAGCTGAGCGCGACGACGCTGGTGCTCGCGGCCGGAGGACGCTGCTACGCGGAGGCGGAGCGGCGCGGCGAGCTGTCGACGAACCATCCGAACGCGACCGGCGAGGTGACGCGGCTCGCGATCGAGGCCGGCGCGGAGGCGCGCGACCTCGACGCGCTGCAGTACCACCCGAACGGCGGCGCGTGGCCGCCGAACATGCAGGGGTACTCGATCCCCGAGACGACCCGCGCGTACGGCGCCGTGCTGCTGAACGCCGAGGGCGAGGAGTTCACCGACTCGCTCGGCCCGCGCGACACGGTCAGCCAGGCGATCTTCGACGAGGTCGGCAAGGGCCTCGGCGTCACCACGCCCGACGGACGCCCTGCCGTCTACCTCGACACGACGCGCATCCCGCGCGCGGACGCCGAGGTGTCGCTCCCCTACATGCTGCGCAGGTACCGCGGCGCGGGCATCGACCCGCTCAGGGAGCCGATCCTCACCTACCCGGTGCTCCACTACCAGAACGGCGGCCTCGTCATCGACGCGCACGGAGAGACGACGCTCGAAGGCGTGTTCGCGTGCGGCGAGATCGCCGGCGGCACCCACGGCCGGAACCGCATGATGGGCAACAGCCTGCTCGAGTGCGTCGTCTTCGGGCGCCGCGCGGGACGGGCGGCCGCGGAGAAGGCGCGCGCGTGACGGCGCTCACCGCCACCGACCTGCAGCACGCCGTCGAGGACGCCGCCGCGCACCTGTACGTGTGGGCGCTCAAGGACATCCCGCAGGACCTGCGCGACGCGCTCGCGGCCGCCCGCGAGCGGGAGACCTCGCCGACCGGCCGGCGCGTGCTCGAGACGATCCATCGCAACGTCGCCGTCGCCGACGACGAGCGCAACCTCGTCTGCCAGGACACCGGCATCGCCGTCTACCACGCGACCGTCGGCGAGCACTTCCCGCTGCACCCGGCGCGGATCTACGAGGCGCTGCGCGCCGGCACCGCGCGCGCCACGATCGAGCATCCGCTGCGCTCGAACGCCGTGCACACGATCACACGTGAGCGCACGGGGCCGAACATCGGCTACCGGCTGCCGATCGTGCACTGGGAGTTCGTGGCGGACGGCGACGCGCTCGACCTGAAGTGCGTCCCCAAGGGGTCGGGCAGCGAGAACATGAGTTTTCTGAAGATGTGCGTCCCCGCCGACGGCGTGAAGGGCGTCAAGCAGTTCGTGCTCGAGTCGGTCGTCGGCGCCGGCGGCAAGCCGTGCCCGCCTGGGATCGTGGGCGTCGGCATCGGCGGCTCCGCCGACTACGCGATGCACCTCGCGAAAGAGGCGATCATGCGGCCGGTTGGGACGCGGAACCCCGACCCCGTGGTCGCGCGGCTCGAGGACGAGCTGTACGAGCTCCTCAACGAGACCGGCATCGGGCCGATGGGCCTCGGCGGCGACGTGACGGTGCTGCAGGTGCACGTCGAGCACGCGGACACACACATGACCCTCAATCCCGTCGCCGTCAACTACCAGTGCTGGGCCGCGCGCCGCGCCTCCGCGCGGATCGACGCCGACGGCGCGACGCACTACGACAGGGACGCATGACGACGACGCACGAGCTCACGTTCCCAGTCCACGACGCGGCCGAGATCCTGAAGCTGCGCGCGGGCGACGAGGTCGTCGTGCAGGGCCACGTGATCGGCATCCGCGACCGCACGCAGACCCGCATCTTCGACGACGGCCGGGAACCGCCGATCGACCTGTCGGGCGCGCTGCTCCTGCACACGGCGCCGAACGTCCGCAAGCTCGACGACGGCAGCTACGAGAAGATCTGCATCGGCACGACGACGAGCGCGCGGATGGCGCGGTTCACTGAGCCGCTCGGCCGGCGCTACGGCGTCCGCGCGATCTGCGGCAAGGGCGGCTTCCCCGACGAGTGCATCGACACGATGCGCGACCTCGGGATGGTCTACCTCGCGGTCGTCGGCGGCGCCGCCGCGCTCGAGACGACGCAGATCGAGGCGATCGAGGAGGTGGCGTGGGAGGACCTGATGCCGGAGTGCCTGTGGAAGTTCCGCGTCCGAGACTTCGGGCCGCTGATCGTCGGCATCGACGCGCACGGCGGGTCGCTGTACCGGGACGTGCAGGAGCGTGCGCGGCGCAAGCTGGAGGAGCTCCATGCACGGCTCTAAGCCCGACCTCGGCCTGCAGCGCGACGGCGGCCTGACGCACGTGCTCGACAAGGGCCTCGGCCCGCGCGCGTGGGAGGACCTGCTCGAAACCTGCGGCGACTACGTCGACATCGTCAAGCTGGGCTGGGGCACCGCCTACGTGACCGCGAACCTGCGGCGCAAGCTCGAGGTGCTGCGCGACAAGCGCGTCGTCATCGGCGGCACGTTCTTCGAGGTCGTCTACACGAAGGGCGCGTTCGACGACTACAAGCGCTGGCTCGCCGACCTCGGGCTGACGCACGTCGAGATCTCCGACGGCACCGTCGAGATGCCGCGCGAGCGCAAGCTCGAGCTGATCGCGGACTTCGCACGCGACTTCACCGTGCTCTCGGAGGTCGGCTCGAAGGACTCCGAGGTCGTGTTCGCGCCGTACGAGTGGGTCGAGTGGATCAAGGCCGAGCGCGACGCGGGCGCGTGGAAGGTGATCACGGAGTCGCGCGAGGGCGGCACCGCCGGCATCTTCAGGCCCTCGGGCGAGATGCGCACCGGGCTCGTCGACGAGATCGCGCACTCGATCGACTTCCACGACCTCGTCTGGGAGGCGCCGACGAAGGCGTCGCAGGCATGGTTCATCAAGCACTTCGGGCCCGAGGTCAACCTCGGCAACATCCCGCCCGAAGAGGTCATCCCGCTCGAGACGCTGCGGCTCGGGCTGCGCGGCGACACGTTGAAGGAGGTGCTCCTTGCAGACGCTGGATCTGCAGCCGACTGAGATCGAGGCGATGCCGGCCGAGGAGGTCGTCCGCTTCTGCCTGGAGCAGTGGCCGGGGCGGGTCGCGCTCGCGTGCTCCTTCCAGAAGGAGGAGTCGGTGCTGCTCGACATGCTCTTCGGGCTCGAGCCGAACGCGCGCGTGTTCGCGATCGATACCCACTACCTCTTCCCGGAGACGTACGAGCTCTGGCGCGAGGTCGAGCGCCGCTACGCGACGACGATCGAGGTGTTCGAGGGCCCCTCGCCCGAGGAGCTCGCGGCGCGGCACGGCGAGCGGCTCTGGGAGCGCGATCCCGACCTCTACCTCGCTGTCGCGAAGGTCGAGCCGCTCAACCGCGCGCTGCTCGGCCTCGACTGCTGGATCACGGGCGTCCGCCGCGAGCAGGCGCCGACGCGCGCGAACGCGGCGAAGCTCGGCTGGGACGAGGTGCACGAGCTCTGGAAGGCGAACCCGCTCGCCGACTGGAGCGACGACGACTGCTGGCGGTACATCAGGGAGCGCGGCCTGCCGTACCACGCGCTCCACGACCGCGGCTACGCGTCGATCGGCGACACGCACTCGACGGAGCCGGGGGTCGGCCGCGAGGGCCGCTGGGCGGGCACGGGCCGGATCGAGTGCGGCATCCACGTGAGCAAGGGGAAGCCGGCGTGAGCGTGCTCGCACGCAGGACGCTGTCGCACCTCGACGAGCTCGAGTCGGAGGCGATCCACATCATGCGCGAGGTCGCCGCCGAGCGGGAGCGCCCCGTGCTGCTCTTCTCGGGGGGCAAGGACTCGATCGTGCTGCTGCGGCTCGCGGAGAAGGCGTTCCGTCCGGCGCGGTTCCCGTTCCCGATCATGCACGTCGACACCGGCCACAACTTCCCGGAGGTGATCGAGTTCCGCGATCGGCGCGTGGCGGAGCTGGGCGAGCGCCTCGTCGTCGCGAGCGTGCAGGACTCGATCGACCGCGGGCGCGTGCGCGACCAGACCGGCCCGCGCGCGTCGCGCAACCAGCTCCAGACGGTGACGCTGCTCGACGCGATCGAGGAGCACGGATTCGACGCGGCGATGGGCGGCGCGCGCCGCGACGAGGAGCGCGCGCGCGCGAAGGAGCGCATCTTCAGCTTCCGCGACGACTTCGGGCAGTGGAACCCGCGCGCCCAGCGCCCCGAGCTCTGGAACCTCTACAACGCGCGCATCCGCAAGGGCGAGCACATCCGCGTCTTCCCGATCTCGAATTGGACGGAGCTCGACGTGTGGCAGTACGTCGCACGCGAGAACCTCGAGCTGCCCTCGATCTACTTCGCGCACGAGCGCGACGTGTTCAGGCGCGACGGGATGCTCTACGCCGTCTCGCCCTTCGTCGAGCGGTATCCCGACGAGGAGCCCTTCACCGCGACGGTCCGCTTCCGCACCGTCGGCGACATGACCTGCACCGGCGGCGTGCTCAGCGAGGCGGCGACGCTCGACGAGGTCGTCGGCGAGATCGCCGCGACCCGCGTCACGGAGCGCGGCGAGACGCGCGCCGACGACCGCGTCTCCGAGGCGGCGATGGAGGACCGCAAGCGTGTCGGGTACTTCTGATCCCGCGGTCGAGCTGACGGGCACCCTGTCGGACACCGAGCTCCTCCGTCTCGTCACCGCGGGGTCGGTGGACGACGGCAAGTCGACGCTGATCGGGCGGCTGCTCTACGACACGAAGCAGATCCTCGCCGACCAGCTCGAGCACATCGAGGACGCGTCGCGGCGCCGAGGCTACGACTACGTCGACCTCGCGCTGCTGACGGACGGTCTGCGTGCCGAGCGCGAGCAGGGGATCACGATCGACGTCGCCTACCGCTCGTTCGTCACGCCGCGCAGGCGGTTCCAGCTCGCGGACGCGCCCGGCCACGTCCAGTACACGCGCAACATGGTCACGGGCGCCTCGACCGCCGACCTCGCGGTGATCCTCGTGGACGCGCGCAAGGGCGTCGTCGAGCAGACGCGCCGCCACTCGTACATCGCCGCGATGCTCGAGCTCCCGCACGTCGTCTTCGCCGTCAACAAGATGGACCTCGTCGACTTCGCCGAGGAACGCTTCGACGAGATCGCGCGCGACCTCGCCGGCCTCGGCTCCCGCCTCGGACTGCACGACGCGCAGGTGATCCCGATCAGCGCGCTGCGCGGCGACAACGTGGTCGAGGCGACGCACGCGATGCCGTGGTACGCCGGGCCGACGCTGCTCGAGCATCTCGAGGGCGTCGAGATCGCCGCCGACCGCAACCACGACGACCGCCGGTTCCCGGTTCAGTGGGTGATCCGGCCGATGGCCGACGAGTTCCACGACTACCGGGGCTACGCCGGGCAGGTGGCGAGCGGCGACTGGCGCGCGGGCGACGAGGTCGTCGTCCTTCCCTCGGGCCTGCGCAGCCGCGTCGCCTCGGTCGAGGCTGCCGGCGTGGAGCTCGAAGAGGCGCTGCCCGGGCAGTCGGTCACGCTGCGGCTGGCCGACGACGTCGACGTCTCGCGCGGGGACATGCTCGCCGATCCCGCGTCGCCGCCCTCCGTCGCGCGCGAGCTGCTCGCGCGCGTGTGCTGGATGAGCGACCGGCCGCTCGAGGAGCGCGCGCGCCTGCTCGTCAAGCAGACGACGCGCACGGTCGCGGCGCGCGCCGACGAGGTCGTCTCGGTAGTCGACATCGCGACGCTCGAGGACCGTCCGCTGCCGGGGCGCATGGAGCTGAACGACCTCGGCGTCGTTCGTTTCCGCCTCGCCGAGCCGCTGATGGTCGACCCGTACGCGCGCAACCGGGCGACCGGCGCCTTCATCGTCGTCGACGAGGCGACGAACGACACCGTCGGCGCCGGCATGGTCGTGGAGGCGTCGTGACGCGCGCCGAGTCTCTGCGTGTGCGCGCCTGCGGCTGCGGCGGTCGCACGTGACCTGGCAGTTCGTCATCGCCGGGCTCGCCGTCGGGATCCTCGTCGGGATGACGGGCATGGGCGGCGGCAGCCTGATGACGCCGATGCTGATCCTGCTGTTCGGCTTCGACCCCAAGACCGCGGTCGGAACGGACATTCTCCACGGCGCGGTCTTCAAGTCCTTCGGCGCCTGGCGCCACCGGCAGCTCGGCAACGTCCACGTGCCGCTTGCGTTGTGGATGCTCGCCGGCTCGGGCCCGCTCTCCCTCGTCGGCGTGCAGATCGCGAGCTCGTTCTCCGACGCGACGACGTCGAAGATGGGCCAGATCGTCGGCGGGGCGCTCGTCGCAGGCGGCGTCGGCTTCGCCGTCAAGACGTTCCTGCGCGGCTACACCGGCGACGCGCCGCTGCACCTGACGGCGCGCGACAAGATCCTCGCGATCCTGATCGGCGCGACGTGCGGCTTCGTCGTCGGCCTGACCTCCGTCGGCTCGGGCACCTTCTTCGGCCTCGCGATGCTGCTCGTCTACCCGCTCACCGCGCGGCGGATCGTCGGCACCGACATGCTGCACGCCGCGCTTCTTCTCTGGGTCGCCGGCTTCGGGCACCTGATCCACCACAACGTCGACCTGCACGCGATCGGCTGGCTGCTGATCGGGTCGATTCCGGGCGTCCTGCTCGGCTCGCACCTCTCGGTGCGCGTTCCCGAGCGCGCGCTTCGCGTCGCGTTCGCGGTCGTGCTCGTGCTTTCCGGCATCAAGCTGCTCGGCGTCCCCGCGGCGACGCAGATCATCGAGGTCGGCCTCGCCGTCGCGGTCGCCGGCTTCGTCGTGTGGGGCGCGCTGCACCTGCGGACACGCCGCCTCGCGCCCGACAGCCTCTGAGAGAATCGGCGGCTCGTGGCTCGGGTCCTGTCGACGGGGGTCGTCCTCGCGCTGCTCGCGGCGACCGCGGCGGCCTTTGCCGTAACCGAGGGCGCCAAGCTCGAGCGCTCGCCGATCTACGCGACGCACGTCGACCCGTCGCCGCCCGTCTTCTCGCCGGCGGCGAAGGCGCTGCCGCGGCACGCGCGGAACGCGCACCTGACGGCGCACATCCGCTTTCGCCTCCGCGTGCGCGAGCGTGTCACCGTCTGGCTCGTCGACGCCCGCGGACGGCGCGTGCGCATGCTGCAGCCTCCGGTCACCGTCCCCGCGCACCACGGGCTCGACCTCGTCTGGGACGGCCTCGGCGACGCGGGGCTCGCGGTACCGGACGGCGAGTACAAGCCGGTCGTGAAGCTCGAGAACTCGCACCGGACGATCGAGCTGCCGAACCCGATCACGGTCGACACGAAGCCGCCCGTGATCCACGTCCGCAAGCCGCAGCACGCGATCATCTCGCCCGACGGCGACCACCACCACGACTCGTTCACGACGACGTACCGTCTGAGCGAGCCCGCGCACGCGGTTCTGTACGAGCGCGGGCATCTCGTCGAGTACACGCGCTTCCAGCCGCTCGCCGGGAAGCTCACGTGGAACGGCGAGCTCGGGCATCCGCCGCGTCCGGTGCGGCCCGGGCTGTACGTGCTCTATGCCGCCGCGCAGGACACGGCGGGGAACGTCTCGACGCCGTACCCGTTCGCGATCATCCAGGTGCGGTACGTCGTGCTCGCGCGGTCGCGCGTGGTCGTCGGGCCGGGCGCGACCTTCTTCGTGCGCGTGTCGACCGACGCGCCCTCCGTCCGCTGGAAGCTCGCCGGGCGCAGCGGCGTCGAGCGCAGCGGGACGCTGCGGTTCCGCGCCCCGAAGCGGCGCGGCAGGTTCCACCTCTACGTGTTCGCGGCCGGTCACGCGGCGCGCTGCACCGTGGTGGTCGCGTGACGGCGCACCTCGCGCAGGCAGGCGGCGTGATTGCGGCGTTCGGGCTCGCAGCGCTGCTCGTCGCGCCGAGGCGCGACGCGCGGATCGGCGGCCTCGCGGCGTGGGCGCTGGGCTGCCTGCTGCTCGCCGTCTACCTCGCGCCCCACGGCCACCACCGCCTGTTCGCGGCGGCCGCGGTCGTCGGTGTGATCCTCGCCGCCGCCGGCGCGTGGATCGTCGTGCGCGTGCCGTGGCTGCTCGCCGTCGCGACGCTCGCCTGCGTGCCGGCGCGGTTCCCGGTGCACGTGGGGCACGCGCAGGCGAACCTCCTGCTGCCGATGTACGGCGTCGTCGCGGTGGCGGCGCTCGCGCTCGCGTGGGAGCTGTTCGGCGACGACCGGCGCACGCGGGAGCTCGGCCCGCTCGCCGCGCCCGCGGCGGTGTTCGTCGCGTGGGAGGGGCTGTCGATCCTGTGGACGAAGGACCTGCGGCAGGGATCGATCGAGCTCCTCTTCTTCGTCCTGCCGTTCGGGCTGCTCGCGGTTGCGCTCGCGCGGCTCGCGTGGTCGCGCTTCTGGGTGCTGACGCTCTACCTGCAGCTGACGGCGATGGCGCTCGTCTTCGCCGTCGTCGGGATCGTGCAGTACGAGACGCGCGAGATCTTCTGGAACCCGAAGGTGCGCGTCGACAACGCCTACGCGCCGAGCGGGTGGTTCTACCGCGTCAACTCGGTCTTCTATGACCCGTCGATCTACGGGCGCTTCCTCGTCGTCGCGCTGCTCGCCACGGTCGTCGTGTTCCTGCGCAGGCGCGCCGACCCGCTCTGGCTCGTCGCGGCGGCGCTCGCGGCGGGGATCACGTGGGTCGGCCTGCTCGTGTCGTTCTCGCAGTCGTCGTTTGTCTCGTTGATCGTGGCGACGCTGCTGGGCGCGATCCTCGCCTGGCGCAAGCGATCGTTGTTCCTGATCGGCGCGGCCGTGCTCGCGCTCGTGGTCGCAGGCGTCGGCTCGCCGCAGGTGCGCCACCGCATCAGCGGGAAGACGTCCTCCTCGCTCTCCAACCTGACGAGCGGCCGGTCGACGCTCGTCTCGCGCGGCGTCAAGATCGGCGTGCACCACCCGCTGCTCGGCGTGGGCGTCGGCGGGTTCCGCAAGGCGGACGCCGAGGAGGCGCACACGCGCGGCGGCCGACCGTCGCACACGACGATCGTCACCCAGTTCGCCGAGGTCGGAGTTCCGGGCTTGCTCATCTTCCTCTGGCTCGTGGTCGCGACGCTCGCGCTCGCATTCCGCCGCCTCGGTGCGGGTTTCGCGGGAAGTGCGCGGCTCGCGTTCGGACTAGCCTTCGCCGCGATCCTCGTGCACAGCCAGGCGTACAACGCGTTCTTCGAGGACCCGACGACGTGGGCGCTGCTCGCGCTGATCGTCGTCGGCGTCCGCGCCGACGTGCTCGTGCCGCCGGAAGGCCGCACGTGATCCAGTCGATCGAGCGCGCGCTCGTGCTCGCGCCGCACACCGACGACGGCGAGTTCGGCTGCGGCGCGACGATGGCGCGGCTCGTCGAGGCGGGCGCCGACGTGCGCTACGTCGCGTTCTCGATCGCCACGCGGTCGCTGCCGGAGGGCTTCGCGCCGGACACGCTGGCGCGCGAGGTGCGCGAGGCGACCGCGGAGCTCGGCATCCCGCCGGCGAACCTGACGGTGCACGACTTCGACGTCCGCACGTTCCCGGAGCACCGCCAGGAGATCCTCGAGCTGCTGATCGAGATCTGGAACGACTGGCGGCCCGACTGCGTGTTCCAGCCGTCGCTCCACGACGTGCACCAGGATCACCAGACGATCGCGAGCGAGGGCCTTCGTGCGTTCAAGCGGACGACGGTGCTCGGCTACGAGATCCCGTGGAACAACCTCGACTTCTCCTACCAGGCGTACTTCACCTGCGACCGCCGCCACGTCGAGCGCAAGGTCGCCGCGCTCGAGAAGTACGCGTCGCAGCAGCACCGCCGCTACGCGAACTCCGAATACGTGTGGAGCGTCGCGCGCACGCACGGCATCAACGTGAATCGCGAGTACGCCGAGGTGTTCCAGGTCTACCGCGTGATCGCGTAGGGCGGAGGAACGCGGCTGTGGCCGACGTCTTCGACGACGCGATCGCGGACGCGCTCGACTCGCTGCCCGCGCCGCTGCAGCAGGGGATGGCGAACGTGGCGGTCGTGGTCGAGGACGAGCCGCCGCCCGGCGAGCGGCTGTTCGGTCTCTACCAGGGCGTTCCGCTGCCGGAACGGACGCACTTCGACAGCGGCCGCCTGCCGGACAAGATCACGATCTTCCGGGGCCCGCTCGAGCGCGCCTACGGCCGCGACCCGGCGCGGCTCGCGGCGGAGGTGCGGCGGACGGTGCTGCACGAGATCGCGCACCACTTCGGCATCGACGACGACCGGCTGGTCGAGCTCGACCGGTACTGAGGCGGTCGTCTAGCGGGGCAGCAGGTCGCCGAAGGCCTCGTCGACGACCGGGTCGACGTTCGCCGGGAGCAGTCCGTCCCGTTCGACGAGCGGGCGCAGCGCCTCGAGGTAGAAGCCGAGCTCCTCCGCGCGCGCGGGGTCGCCGACGCCGGCAGCCGCGGCTTCGAGTCGCGCGAAGCGCCAGCGGCCGGCGGCCGGGTCGCCCCAGTCGTCGGGCGCGACGGCCGACGGCCCGGCCGCCGGCTCCGGCTCCGCCTCGGCGGGCGCGGCCGGCTCCGGCTCGGGGCGCGCCTCCTGCTCCGGCTCGGCGGGCGCGGCCGGCTCCGGCTTGGCGGGCGGCTCCGGCTCGGCGCGCGCCTCCTGCTCATGCGCAACCCGGTCGGCCCGCGCGCGCTCGGCCTCCAGCTCGCGCTCCCGCCGAGCAAGCTCGGCCTCGCGCTGCTCCAGCTCCGCCTGCCGCTCGGCGAACACCGTGCGCGCCGCCTCCTCGACGCGGACGGCGAAGCGGCGGCGCCGCTCGAGTCTCGCCTCCCACTCGGCGAGCTCGCGCTCGCGCGCCGCCGGGTCGTCGTTGCGCGCGGTCAATGCTGCTGGACGGCCGCGCGAATGGCGTCGATGACGTGCTCGTGCACCAGGTCCTTGCTGAGGTACGTCATCCCGTGCTCGCGCAGGCGGTCCGCGACCTCCTCCTGTGCATGCCCCGTGAGCGCGATCACCGTCAGCGCGGCCCGACGCTCGCGCAGGCGGCGCGCCGCTTCGAATCCGTCGAGCACCGGCATCGAGAGGTCCATCAGCACGACGTCCGCCTCGGCGCTGTCGGCGAGCTCGACGGCCTCGGCGCCGTCGTGCGCGACGCCCACGACGCTGATGTCGGCGCAGCGGTCGAGCAGCGCCTCGAGCGCGCCCGCGAACACGTCGTGGTCGTCGACGATCAGGACGCGGACCGGGTCCGGGGTCACCGCGGCACTCTAGGAAATGCCTGCACTCGGGCGCGTTGTCGAACGATTGAACGAGTTTGCACTACGATCGGCCGATGCGGCCGCAAGCGGCGCCCGACGCCGGTGCGGCGACCGTCTGATGTCGCTGCCCGCCGACACCCACATGGGCGCGGTGCACCTGAGCGTGGCCGACCTGCGCCGTTCGCTTGCGTACTACCGCGACGCGATCGGGCTCGACGTGATCGACGAGGGCGGCGGCGAGGCAAGCTTCGGTGCGGACGCGACGGAGCTCCTCCATCTCGTCGAGCAGCCGGGTGCGCGGCCGGCCGACGGGTACGCGGGGCTGTACCACGTCGCGCTGCTGCTCCCCGAGCGCCGTGACCTCGCGCGCTGGCTGGCCCACGCCGCCCGCGCGCGCGTTCCGCTCGTCGGCGCGTCGGACCACTTCGTGAGCGAGGCCATCTACCTGCGCGACCCGGACCACCACGGGATCGAGATCTACTGGGACCGCCCGCGCGCGCGGTGGGAAGGACAGGTGCAGCGGATGGGCACCTGGCCCCTCGACCTCGACGACCTGCTCGGCGAGCTCGACGGCGGCGACGAGTTCGAACGCCAGCCCCCCGCCACGCGGGTCGGGCACGTCCACCTGCGCGTCGCGGCGATCGACGACACGGTCTCGTTCTACGCCGGCGTCGTCGGGTTCGACCTGATGGCCGAGCTCGGGCACCAGGCGGCGTTCCTCTCCGCCGGAGGCTACCACCACCATCTCGGCGCCAACACGTGGGAGAGCCGCGGCGCCGCGCCGGCTCCGACCGACACGGCGCGCCTGCTCGGCTTCACGATCGTCCTGCCGGACGAGGCGACGCGCCGGGAGTTCGCGTCGCGTGTCGGCGCGGACGACGACGGCACCGCGCGCGACCCCTCGGGCAACGTGTTCGCGCTCGCCCCCGCCGGCTGAACGGGCCTTGCGTGTCGCGCCGGCGATACGCCACAATCAGCACATGACGATCGGACAGCGGCTGATCGCGGAGGAGCACCACCTCCAGGAGATCGCCAGCGAGGGCTACCAGCCCGCCGCGCTCGTGATCGTGCTCGCGGCGATCCTGCTCGGCCTCGGCGTCATCGTCGGCCTCGCGCTCGGCGTGACGCTCGCGGTCTACTACTGGGTCTAGCTCGGCGCAGGCGCAGGCGCCGGCGCGGACGGCCGCCGTCTGTGCGTGGTCAAGCCGCTCGCCGTCGTCGCGGCCGCCCTCGTCGCGCTCGTCCTCGTCCGGGCGCACCAGCCGCACCCGAGCGCGCCGTGGCGCGTCACGTCGTCCCCGTTTCGGATCGACCTGCTCCACGACGACCGTGTCGTCACGTCGCTCGGCGGCGACGCACCGCTCACGTACGTGACCGCTGCGGGGGTGCAGCACCGGTTGACGCGCGTCGTCGCAGAACGGCAGTCGCGCGCAGAGCCCGTCCTCACCGTCGCGACGGACGAGCATGCCCGCACGGCGCGCGTGACGGTGCGTGTGACGCGGCGCGGGCTGCAATTGTCGTACGCGCTCGACCGCCCCGACGGCGTCGCGGCGCTCGGCTACACGCTGCGTGCGTCGTCGTCGGCGCACTTCCTCGGCACGGGCGAGCGCCAGCGCTGGGTCGACATGCGCTCGACTGTCGTCCCGTTGAAGGTCTACAACGACTGCGCGAGCTCGTCGCCGACGACCTTCTACGCGTCCACGGCCGGCTTCGGCAGCTGGATCGAGTCCGACGGCGTCGGACGCATCGCGTTTCCCGGTGCGGTCGACGACTCGACGTTCGCCTGCGATCTCGGCTCGCCGCCGTGCAGTGTCGGGCCGCCGGTCGCCGCGGTGCGCGTCTGCCTGAAGCAGGCTGCGGTCGCGTTCGACGTCGCGTTCGGCTCGCTGACGCAGCTCGTTCGGACTCACGCGGCCGCCACCGCCTTTCCGCGACCCCCGTGGCTGCCGCAGTTCGCGCTGATCAAGTGGCGCGATGTCGTCGCCGGCCCGCGGCGACCTGTTCGACGACGTCCACCAGCTTCGCTCGCGCAACCTCCCGATCGGCTGGATCCTCCTCGACAACCCATGGGAACAGGGCGCGGCGCACGGCTGCTACGGGTCGCTCACGTTCGACCGTTCGGCGTACCCGGACCCGAAGGCGACGATCGCGCGCATCCACCGGCTCGGAGTCCGCTTCATGCTCTGGATCTCGCCGCAGATCGCGCGTGGCCCCTGCCCCGTGCCGTCGCTTCCGGACGGGTACCTGACCGGCAACGACAGAGTCTTCGTGCGCGACCTCTCGAACCCCGGCGAGCGTGCCGAGTTCACGCGCGACCTGCGCCGACTCGTCGCGCTCGGCGTCGACGGTTTCAAGGGCGACCGCGGCGACGAGATCAACCTCGAGCCCGACCGGCTCGTCGGCGGAAGCGGGACGACGATGCAGAACGCGTACACGCGGCTGTACGCGGAGTCGATCCGACAGGCGTTCGCCGGAACTCGCGGCGCGGCGTACGCGACACTCGACCGCACGTTCGGCTACGGCGCAGGGCCGCTGCTTCCCGGCGCGGTCGGACCTGACGAGCCGCAGACGTACACCGGCCTGAGCGGCGCAATTCGGGCGGCGCAGACGGAAGGCTTCACGGGCGCGGTCGTTTGGGGCTCCGACGTCGGCGGCTACGTCGGCGGGTCGCTGACCCCGACGGTGTTCGTGCGCTGGGCGCAGTTCGCGGCGCTGACGCCGATCTTCGAGGTCGGCGGCGGGGGCGAGAACGCGACCTTCTGGAACTTCGGGGCGGACACGGTCTCGCAGTTCGCGGCCGCGGCGACGCTCCACTACGAGCTCGTGCCGTACCTGTACGAGCTCGCGCGCGAGGCGACGACGACGGCGCTGCCCGTCGTCCGCCCGCTCGGGCTCACGTGGCCGGGCGACCCGCGCGCGTGGTCACACGACGGCGAGTTCACCGTCGGCGACGCGCTGCTCGCGGCGCCGCTCACGAGCGACGACCAGTATCGGCGGTGTACCTCCCGCGGGGCACGTGGATCGACTTCTTCACCGGTCGCCGCGTGCGCGGCGGCGCGACCGTGCGCCGCAGGTCGGGTCCCACGACGTTCCCGCTCTACGTGCACGCCGGCTCGGCGATCGCATTCGGCCTGCGCACGCCCGAGCTTTGGCGCGCGCGCTGGCGCACGAACGACCTGCAACGCGGCGACCGGCAGGGATGGCTCGTCGCGCCCGCGCTCGGCCTGTCGACGTCGGCCCGCGACCGGGCGACGACCCTCGCCGTCGCGACCGACCGGTGCGGCGCGACCGTCATCCGCCTGTCGCGTCCGCTGCGCGAGCAGCAGTTCCTCGTCCTGGCGCCCGCCCGCGTCTGTCGCGCCCGGCTCGGCGGCTCCTTGCTGACGCGAGTGACGACGTCGGCGCTGCGCGGGCGCGCGTCGGGGTGGGCGGCGGTTCCGGGGCGGCCGCACGAGCTCGTCGTCAAGACGACGGCGGCGGGCGACCGCGCGCTCACGCTCACGCCCTGCGGGTGAGCTGCTCGGGCAGCGGGTGCGCGTGCAGCACGACGAGCGTCTTCGTCGGCCGCGTCAGCGCGACGTAGAGCTCGCGCAGCCCCTGCGCGTGCCCCGCGATCAGCGCCGGCTCGACCACGACGACGTGGTCGAACTCGAGCCCTTTCGCGCCGCGCGGCGTGAGCACCGGCACGCCGTCCCAGAGGTCGCCGGCGGGAAGGGCGCCGACGAGCTCGTCGGGGACGATCACCGCCAGCAGCCCGTCCTCGCGTGCGAGGCGCGCCGCCTCTCGACAGGCCTCCGCGAGCAGGTGCTGGCGCTCGACGCGGCGGATGGTGGGCGCGGCTGCGCCTGTCCGGTACGAGATCGGCGGCGCGACCGCGGGCGCAATCGTCTCGAGCAGCGGCAGCGCCAGCTCCATGATCTCGCGCGGCACGCGGTAGGCGTGCCGGAGCTCCTCGACCGCTGCCTCGTCGCCGCGCGGAAGGTGCGGGAGCACCTCGTTCCAGTCGCGGTACAGCACGGCGCCGGTTGCCTGGGCGACGTCGCCGAGAATCGTCAGCGCGCCGGTGCGCGAGCGGCGGCCCACCGCGCGGAGCTGCATCGGCGTCAGGTCCTGCGCCTCGTCCACGATCACGTGTCCGTACGACGGCGGCGGCTCGCCGAGCAGCGCACGCGCCTCGTCGACGAGCGGGACGTCCGCCTCCGACCAGCCGTCCGCGCGCGCGACCAGGAGCCGCTGCTCGTCCGCGGCGAGGACGCCGTGCGCGGCTTCCGCGAGCGCGCGCCGCGACGTCAACAGCCGCCGCACCAGGCGGTCGGGATCGACGACCGGCCAAGCGGCCTTCAGCACGCGGTCGAGATAGCCCTGCGCGCGGAGGGCGCGCTCGACGTCGTCGAAGCTGCGGACCGCTGCGCCGCCCAGGACGCGGCCGTAGTCCTCGTAGAAGCGACGGAGCAGAGCCATGCGGAACCGCTCGCGGTCGGCGCGCGCGAGCCCCCGCACCTGCGTCGCCTCGAGCAGCGCGCGCACCTCGCGCTCGCGGACGCACACGAACGACCCCTCGAGCCGGAGCACGAGCTCCTGCGGGTCGCTGCGCAGCGCGCGCTCGGCGGCGTTGCGGATCACGGCGACCATGCGGGGGTCGGCCTTGAGCGCCGCGACGTCCGGCGCGTCGACACGCGTCGGCGCCACGCCGTCGACGAGCTCCGACACGGCGCGCTGCTCGACGGCGTCCTCGCCGAGCGCGGGCAGCACGTGCGAGACGTACTCCATGAACGTCCGGTTGGGCCCGACGACGAGCACGCCGCGGCGCGCGAACCGCTCGCGGTGCGTGTAGAGCAGCCAGCTCGCGCGATGCAGGCCCACCGCCGTCTTCCCGGTGCCCGGACCGCCCTGGATCACGAGCGGCGTGTCGCCGTCCGCGGTGATCAGGCGGTACTGATCGGCCTGGATCGTCGCGACGATGTCGCGCATGTGCTGCTCGCGGCTGCGCTCCAGCTCCTCGAGCAGGAAGTCCTCCACTCCCGCGCCGTCGACCATCGAGCCGTCGAGCGTCTCGTCTGCGATGTCGAGCAGCGTGCGGCCGCTGGTGCGGAAGCGACGCCGCAGCGTGACCCCATGCGGATCCTGCGGCGTCGCCGTGTAGAACGGCCGCGCCGCCGGCGCCTGCCAGTTGACGACGACCTGCCGGCGCTCCTCGTCGTGCACCCAGCGGCGGCCGACGTACAGCGGCCGGTCCGCGAGCTCGACGTCGAGGCGCCCGAAGCACAGGCCGCGGTCGGCATCCTCGAAGGTGCGCAGCCGCTTCGCGGCCCAGGCGTCCATCCCCGCCTGCGCCACCTCGCCGTCCACGCGGTCGCCCGCGCCCGCGACCGCGACGCGCATCCGCTCGAGGTGCGCGTACGCCGAGTCGACGTACGCCTGCTCCGCCGCCAGCTCCGGGTGGCTCACGTTTCCCAACCTACCGCGGCGGTGACGACCCGCCCGTGGCGGAGACGCGCTCGATCCTCTACGACGCGGACGGGAACGAGACGGACGACGAGACCCGCGCCGTCCGCGGCGCCGTCGTCGAGGTCGGCGCCGACGGCACGGAGCGCGAGCTCGAGGCCTGGACGGTCGACCCGCGGCCCGCCGACGACCCGTACTAGGGGACACCCGGGGTCAGACCCGGGTCAGACCCCGCGACGCCGCGAACCGAGGAGCCATGCGCCGTCGCACGGCCGCGGGGGCCGTCCGCGCGCCCCAGGGTGGGGTCAGACCCGGGTCAGACCCCGCGCGGACCTGCGACCCGCTTTCGCGCGTATCTCGTCACGTGAACCGGCGCGAGTTCCTGGCCGCCGCGGCCGTGGCCCCGTTCGCCGTGAGGACGGTGGTCGCCGCCGCGGCGGCCGCGGCAGCCGCACCGGTCGCGCTCGTGACCTGCGACACGGAGGCGCGCCTCGCCGTCGTCGACCTCGGCGCGTTCCGCGTGGTGCGTTCGATCCGCACCGTCGACGACCCGCGCGCGGTCGAGCTCGTCGGCGACCGCGCCGTCGTGTGCCACACGGCAGCCGGCGCCGTCTCGATCGTCGACGCGCACGGCGTCAGGCACGTCCTGCGCGACTTCGTCGAGCCCCGCTACGTCGCCGCGCACCCGGACGGCGTGCATGCGTTCGTCAGCGACTCCGGCCGGAGCAGCGTCTCCGCCGTCGACACGCTCCGTGGACGCGTCGTCGCCCGCGCGTCGCTGCCGGGGTGGGCGCGCCACATCACGATCGACCGCACCGGCCGCATCGTCTGGGTCAGCCTCGGCAACGCGTCGGAGCACGTCGCGGTCGTCGAGACGAGCCGGCTTCGCCGCACCGCGCTGCTGACGCCGGGCTTCCTCGCCCACGACGTCGGCCACGCGCCGGACGGGCGCCTGTGGATCACGTCGGGCGCGTCGCGGGAGCTCGCCGTGGGACATGCGACGCATCCGGCCGACCTTGCGCCGCAGCACGTGACGTTCGCGCCCGACCGCGCCTTCGTCACGAGCGGCGACTCCGGCACGCTGCACATGCAGACGCTCGACGGCCGCATCGTGCGCACGACGCCGATTCCGACGGAGTCGTACAACGTCCAGTACGGATTCGGCCGGGTGGTCACTCCGTCACTCCTACGCGGTACGCTCACCGTGCTCGACGCGCGCGGGTCGCTGCTCGCGCAGGTCCAGGTCGCGTCGTCGTGCCACGACGCATGCCTGCTGCCGGCCTAACACCTTTACGGAAGCCTTACGCCCCGCAGGGTGGATGTTGAGGACCGACAGGGAAGATGGGCGCGGATGAAGCGCCTGCTCGCCGTAGAGCTGCTCGCCGGCGCCGTCCTCGCGGCCGGCTCGACTCCCGCCTCCGCCTCGGCCGTCTGCCGCAACCGGATCCTCAACCAGTGGGAGGCGACCGGCAAGATCTCGACGACGTATCCGATCGCGTGCTACCGCCAGGCGCTCGCGTACGCGAAGCACATCCCCGATCTCGAGGTCTACTCGTCGCTTCCGACCGACATCCGCGCCGCGATGGCGGATGCGCTCGCCCGCCGGCACGGAAAGAAGGCCGCTGCGGTCGTCGTCTCGAAGAACTTCCCGACGCGGTCGAACCAGCGGCTCGCGACGCGCCGGCGGGCGAAGAAGCCGGGCGTCGGGGTCGTGACGACGGCCACCCCGACGTCGACGGGCCCGCTCGCAACCGGAACGAGCGCCACCGGCGGCGGTGGTCCCGGCCTGCCCGTGCCGCTGCTCGTGCTCGGCGGCCTGGCGCTGCTGCTCGCGGCGGCCGGTGCTGCCGGGCTGATCGTGAAGCGCCGCCGCGGCGGCCCCGGCCGGCCCGCCTAGAGACTGGGAACGAGTCGCCGCAGCCGCTGCCGCTCTGCCGGTAGGTAGAAGCCGAGCAGGGCCAGCGCGAGCGGGTACGCGGCGACGAGAAGCAGCGAGGGCGCGAACGGAAGGCTCGCCGCGCGCGCCGCGACGTCGAGCCCGACCGCAGCGCCGACCGCGGTCACGACGCGGCGCCACTGGTACGGCACCGGGTAGACGTGCTGCGCGTACAGCGTCATGCCGACGAACAGCACGACGTACGACGCCAGCGTCGAGATCGCCGCGCCGACCATCCCCCAGCGCGGGATGAGCCAGAAGTTGAGTCCGACGTTCGCCGCCGCGCCGACGCCCGTGACGACCCAGTTCAGCTGCGTCTTGCGCGCGCGGCCGCTGCCGATCGCGAGCACGGTGTAGCCCGCGTAGACCGCGCCCGCGAACGCGAGTAGCGCGATCCCCTTCGCCGCGCGCTGGTAGTCCGGCGCGGTCAGCAGCGCCGTCCACCACGGCGCGAGCGCGCCGAGCGCGAGCGCGACCCACGACGCGAACACGAGCAGGTACGTCAGCACGAACGCATACGTCCGCCGGGCCTCGCGGTCGTCTTCGATCGAGTACGCGAAGGCGGGCCACGCGGTCCGGAACGCGATCATCACGAACGTGATGACGCCGGCGATCTTCACCGCCGCGGAGTAGACGCCGACCTCTTTCTTGCCCCAGTACCACACGACGAACTCGCGGTCGACGAAGTTGATCACCCACAGCGCGAGCGCCGACGGGACGAGCGGCATCCCGAAGTGCTGCATGCGCCGGAACAGCCGCCGGTCGAACTCGAGGCCGAGCTGCTCGTTCCGGTACGCGAGCAGGACGACGTAGACGACCAGCGTGCCGGTGAAGTTGCCGGCGACGAGACCGACGGCGCCCCAGTGGAATACGGCGACGAACACGACCATCGCCGCGACGGTGATCAGCACGTTCGCGAGGCTCGCCAGCGCGTACGACGTCGAGCGCTCCTCCGCGCGGAAGAGGTTCGTCAGCTGCTGGTAGTTCGTCTGCGCCCAGAGACCGACTGCGCCGGCGCGGACGAGCGTCGGGTCGTGCCCGAGGCCGAGCCAGTGGCCGAGCGGCGCCGCGAACACCAGGCCGGCGGCGAGGCCGATCGTCGCGCTCGCCATCGTGAACCAGAACGAGGTGCGCACGACGGTCAACCGCTCGACCGGCTCGTTCGTGTCGAAGTAGAAGCGGAAGAATGCACTCGAGATCCCGAGCTGCAGCACGATCGCGAGCACGGCCGTCGCGGCGGTGACGATCTCGACGCGGCCGTATGCCCCCGGCGGCAGGTAGTGCGTGTACAGGGGCAGCAGGATCGTCGCGAGGATCCGCGAGACGAGCCCGCCCAACCCGTAGATCGCGGAGTGGCGCCCCAGGCGCTTCAGCTCGTGGCCGAGCCGCATCTACAGCGAACGGTAGACGTCCAGCAGGCGGTCGGCGATCCGGTCGATGTCGTGCACCTGCTCGACGTATGCACGCCCGGCCGCGCCGAGCTCCCGGCGCAGCGCCGGCCGTTCGACGAGCGGGCGGAGCGCGTCGACGAGCGTCTCCTTCGTCGCCGGCACGATCGGAATCCGCATGCCGTAGCCCTCCGCGCTTCGCTCCACGACGTCCGGCTTCAGGTAGGTCACGACCGGCTTGCCGAGCGCCATGCACTCGAGCGCGAACACACCGTGCCAGCCCGCGTAGAGCTGGTCGACGACGATGTCCGCGCGGGCGTAACGCGCGCGCGCCTCGTCGTGCGGCACGCCCTCGACGACGTCGAGCTCGACCGACAGCCGGGCGCACGCGTCGATGACGTGCTCCGTCCCCTTCTTCTCGCGGTTCGACGGCGCGTGCACGACGAGCGGACGCGGGCTGTCGGACGGCGGCACCGGCGCGAACGGCCGCAGGTCGAGGCCAGGCGGGACGACGTGCGCGTGCGGCACCCAGCGCTGCGCGTCGTAGGAGCCGACGATCTCCGCGTCCGCTCGCTCGCCGTAGGCGAGCTCGGCACGCGGCTTGCCGCGGATGTCGGAGCCGAGGTAGTGGAAGACGCTCTTCTTGCGCAGCGCGCGGAGGAGCGGGAACTGGACGGACTTCGGCAGCAGCGTCAGGCCGAAGTAGAAGTGGAAGACGTCGGTGCGCGGCGCCAGCCGCGCGAACGCCGCGGCCTGCTGCGCGAGCCGCTGCGGCAGCGGGCCGTGGCGGTCGAGGCTCCAGTCGGCCTCGGGATGCAGGCGGCCGCGGTTGAAGACGACGAGCCGCGCGTCGACGCCCTTCCGCCGCAGCGCCTGCACGTTCTCCCACGGGATGCCGGCGATGTTGACGGGGCAGTGCGTGACCCGAAGCGCCATGTCCTGGCTCAGAGCCCGGCCAGGGCCGAAAGCGGCAATTGGGCGTGTGATGCAGGCCGCCGCCGGGACGCAACGGCCGCCACGGCAGGATCGGGCTCCATGTCCAAACGAGCCATGTCCTGGCTCAGAGCACGTCCATGGCCCGCGGGGACGTGTCGAACTCGAGCTGGTCGAAGTAGCGCAGCGCGGTTCGGCCCGGGCGGACGCGAGTCGCGTACGCGCGCAGCTCGTCGTCGGAGATCTCGCCCAGCGCGCGCTTGACGCCGAGGTACGGCAGGTTGAGGTCTTCCTGGTAGACGATCGTCGAGATGCGCGGATTGATCTCGATCACGTGCTCGCCGACGAGCTGGATGTTGAAGAAGTGCTCGATGCCGAGCTCGCAGACGATCACGTCCGCGAGCCGCATCAGCTCGGCGTCCTCGAGCGTGACGAAGTACATCGCGAGCCCCGCGCGCATCGCCTCGCGCGTCTTCGGATGCCCGAGCACGACGGAGCGCCGGTCGGCGATGCCGTCGACCGTGCGCTCGCCGCCGGTCGCGAGCTCCATCACGAGCAGGTCCGGGCCGCCCTCCGGCGGCAGCAGCTCGACCGCCTCGTCGAGCCGCATCGCCACCGATCCCGGCCGCTCGTGCAACAGCTGGTGCGCGCGGTCGACGGACGCGTCGAGGATCCGAAAGCCGCGCGAGCCCGACGAGAAGACCGGCTTGAAGCACACCGGCCGCTCCGGGTAGCCGAGCTCCTCCGCTGCGGCCGCGACTGCGTGTCCGCCGTTCACGCGCCTGAACCGCGGCGCCGGGACGCCGAGCCGGTGCAGTAGCTCGTACGTCTCCGCCTTGTCGTTTGAGCGCCGGATCGTGTCGGGGCTCGAGACGAGCACCGGCATCGGGAACCGGTTGACGTGCTCGGCGAGGCCGGCGAGGTCGAAGGACGACTGGGGCAGGATCGCGTCGACCCGCTCTCGTGTCGCGACGTCGAGCATCGCGTCCGGAAACGCGGGATCCGACCCGGCCGGGACGCGGTGGAACGCGTCGCAGAGATGCCGGCCGACCGAGCGGTCGCTCATGTCGGTGCCGACGAGCCGCACGTCGCGCTCGCCGTTCGAGCGCAGCGCGCGCAGTAGCGCCGCGGTTCCGGGCGCGCCCGCCGCGCTCACCAGCACCGTGATCGGCTTCACGCCGCCACGGTAGTCACGTGAGGTCGATCCGGTCCTGCCGCAGGTGCTCGAGCCGCACCGCGCGGTCGTGCTCGAGCATCGACTCCATCGTCTCGCGCATCGTCGCGCCGTCGAACGCCCAGATCTCCGGGTGCGTCAGCAGCTGCAGCCAGTCGAACTCGCCGCGCGCGAGCGCGTCGTGCGGGCAGCCGTTCCGCCACCGGTGGTTCGAGTCCGAGCGGTAGCGCGCCGGGTCGAAGAACGGCGGCGCCATCACGTTGACGGCGCCGTCGACGTTCGAGTGCATCCACGACGGGTCGGGGTTGTGCCACGCGAAGACGCGGTCGAAGCGCTCGTCGAGGTCGACGTGCGGGTACACGGCGTGATGCGCGACGCGATGACCGAGCTCGCGCAGCCGCGCGACCGCGCGCTCGCCCGGCTCCGAGGCGAGGTTGTAGAAGACCGACCGCGTCATCAGGAACCACGTCGACCACGCGCCCTCGTCGGCCTCCACCTCCGCGAGCACGAGCGCGGCGTCGAGCGACAGGTCGACGTCGTGGCGCAGGAGCAGGTCGCCGGGCTGCGGCGGCCGGTCGAAGCCGGCCCACCGGTAGCCGCCGGCGCGGGCGGCCCGGAGCAGCTCGCGGTAGTGCTCGAGCGAGAAGTCGCAGGCTGCGGCGAGCGCCTCCGCCGGACGAGTCACTCGACCTCCACGTCGAGGAGCCGCGCGGCCGCCTCGGCGCGCTCGAGCGCTTCGATGCTGGTCTCCGCGGTCGCGATCACGTAGCCGCGCCGGTCGCCGTCGAGCCGCACGGGGCGGATCGTCTCGCCCACCTGCAGGTAGCTCTCCGCCTGCACCACTCCCGGAAATGCAAGCACCTTATCGAGCGGCCCCACGCGCTTGACGCGGCCCGTCGGCAGGGGGCCGGGCTGAGCCGTGAGGAACCGGATCGCGAGCGGCTGCGAGAACTTTGGCCGCACGAGCTCGTCGGGGAGCTCCTCGCCGAGCGCTATCCGGATCTGCAGCTCGACGAGGTCGACGCCGACCGCGAATCGCACCAGGTCGGCCATCTGCCCGCCCGGAATGCGGGCGGCGCACTCGACCACGACGACGCGGCCGTCCGCCGTCGCGATCAGCTGCGGGAACGCGATGCCGGTCGCGAGCCCGAGCGCGTGCACGGTGTGCACCGCGACGCGCTCCGCCAGCTCGAGCTGGTCGCCGAACACGGACGCCGGGTAGACGTGGATCCAGCCGACGCCGAAGCCGATCCCCGGGGGCCGTAGCCGGTCGGAAAGCGTGAGCGGGATCGCGTCGCCGCGCCGCGCGAGGACGATGCCGTTCATCTCCGTGCCGTCGACGAACTCCTCGAGGATCGCCTCGCCGGTCGGGGACGCGATCAGCGCCTCGTGGAGGTGGGCCTCGACGTCGTCGAGCGAGTCGACGCGGAAGACGCCGCGCTGGCCGCCCGAGTCGGCGGGCTTCAACACCGCGGGGAAGCCGACCTCGTCGGCCGCGCGCCGGCGCTCCGACATCGTCCGGATCGCCGCGAACCGCGGCTGCGGCACGCCGGCCTCGGCGAGCCGCCGCCGCATCGCGACCTTGTGCGTCATCAAATGCGCGGTGCTCGTGCCGATGCCGGGAAGCCCCCGCGCTTCGGCGATCGCCGCGACGACCGGCACGGCGCGGTCGGCGCTGACCGTCAGCACGCCGTCGAGCTTCAGCCGCGCGGTCGCCTTGAGCACCGCCTCGACGTCCGAGAAGTCGACCACCTTCGCGACGTCGGCTTCCCGCAGTCCCGGCGCCTCCGCGTCGCCGTCGACGGCGGCGACGCGAAGTCCCATCTCCTTCGCCTGCGCGATCGCACGCTGCTGGTGGCGGCCCGCGCCGACGAAGAGGACGGTCTTCGCCACCCGCGCGATGCTACTGCGGCGGCCGTGGCGCGGCCGGGCGGCGGCGGACGTCAGGCCGCGCGACAATGGCGTAGTCGAGCGGCGCGAAGAGCTGCGCGGTGATCCGCTCGTCGTCGTGCGGCGGCGGCGCGTTGAGCCAGCGGATCTCGACCTCGCGGAAGCCCGCATGGCGGACGAGTAGCTCGAGCGTCTCGGGGACGAGCGGCTGGGCGTGCGTCAGGTCGGCGAAGTAGTGCCGCAGCGCCGCGGGCGTCGCCGGGTTGATCGTCTCGGCGACGAGCAGGCCGCCGGGGCGCAGCGCCGCGCGCGCAAGCTCCAGGAAGCGCCCGAGCAGCGGCGGCGGCAGGTGCTCGACGACCTGCAGCGCCGTGATCGCCCCGAGATCATGTGCGTCGGCCAGCGCCTCGAAAAGGTCCTGCTGCTCGACCGCGAGCCCGTCGCCGCGCGCGAACGCGACCATGTCCGCGTCCGCGTCCACGCCGCGGGCCTCGATCCCCGCCTCGCGCAGCAGTGCGAGCAGCTCCCCGCGTCCGCAGCCGACGTCGAGCACCGGAGCGCGCCCGCGCAGCAGCTCGACGTAGGGGCGCTGCCGCTCGCGCACCTCCGCAGCAGGCGCCCGCATGCGCGACTCGTAGACGAAGTAATCCGGCAGCGCGTCCTGCCGCGGCTGCGCCGCGACGGTGCGTGGTGCGTCGCCGGCGCGGCGCTCGAGCCGCAGCAGCCGCTCCTCGAGCTCGCGTACGCGCCGCTCGGCCGCCGCGGCGCGCGCGGACGCGTCGTCGATCCGCTCCGAGAGCGCGTCGGAGACAGCGAGGATCGCGTCGTTGAACGCGCGCTGCGCTCGCGCGAGCGGCTCCGCCGCGCGCGCGAGCCGCCGCTTGAGCGGTCCGCCGGCGACTGGGGCCGCCTCGACCGCGCGCGCGGTTTCCGCCCGTGCCCGAGGGTCCACGCGCCAAAGCTAACCTTCGCCGCATGCTCGAGGGGAAGCGCATCTTCGTCACCGGCGGCGCGGGCTTCATCGCGACGACGCTGGCGCGCGAGCTCGTCGACCGCAACACGATCGTCGCCTACGACAACCTGCACCGCGACGCGCTCTCGGGCACCGACCTCGGCGACCACCCGAACTTCGAGCTGATCCACGGCGACGTCCTCGACGCGGACGCGCTGCGCGAGGCTGCGGCGGGCGCCACGCACGTCGTCCACTGCGCCGCGATCGCCGGCGTCGACACGGTGCTCGAGAGCCCCGTGCGGACGATGCGCGTGAACGTCATCGGCACGTACAACGCGCTCGAGGCGGCGCTCGCGACGGGGTCGACGCTCGAGCGCTTCGTCGACTTCTCGACGAGCGAGGTCTTCGGAACCCACGCGTTCCGCGTGCAGGAGGGGCAGGTGTCGACGATCGGCTCGGTCGGCGAGGCGCGCTGGACGTACGCCGTCTCGAAGCTCGCCGGGGAGCACATGGCGCACGCGTACCACGACGAGCTCGGGCTGCCGACCGTGACCGTCCATCCGTTCAACGTCTACGGGCCCGGGCAGATCGGCGGCGGCGCGATCCGCGCCTTCATCGAGGCGGCGCTCGCCGAGCGCGACCTGAGGATCCACGGCGACGGGTCGCAGATCCGCGCGTGGACGTACGTGACGGACATGGTGGCCGGCGTGCTCGCCTGCCTGGAGCACCCGGCGGCCGTCGGGCAGACCTTCAACATCGGCAACCCGCGCTCGGCGGTGACGATCTACGACCTCGCGCAGCGCATCAGGCGGCTGTCGGGCGCGCCTGTCGACATCGTCTTCCAGCCGTTGCACTACGCCGACGTCGAGCTGCGGATCCCGAACGTCGAGAAGGCGCGCGAGCTGCTCGACTGGGAGCCGGTCGTCGAGCTCGACGAGGGCCTCGAGAAGACGATCGCGTGGTACAGGGCGAAGGCGCTCGCATCCGCCTAGGACTGCCCGACCTCGGCGACGCCGAGCTGGCCGAGGTGCGTGAGGTCCTCGACAGCGGCACGCTGACGATGGGTCCGAAGGTGGCCGAGTTCGAGCGCGAGCTCGCGCGCGCCTGCGAGGTCGAGCACGCGCTCGCGGTCTCGTCCGGGACGGCCGCGCTGCACCTGGCGGTGCTCGCGCTCGGGCTCGAGCGGGGCGACGAGGTGCTCGTGCCTGCGTACACGTTTCCGGCGACGGCGAACGTCGTCGCGCTCGCCGGGCTGCGGCCCGTCCTCGTGGACGTCGACCCGCGGACGATGAACGTGGACCCGGAGCGAATCCGGGTAGGGCCGCGGACGAAGGCGGTGCTCGTCGTCCACCTCTTCGGGCGCCCGGCGCCGGTCGAGGAGCTCCCGGACGGCGTGCCGGTGCTCGAGGACGCCGCCGGCGCGCTCGGCGCGCGACGGCGCGGGCTCGCCTGCGGCGGCCTCGGCCTGCTCGGCTGCCTGAGCTTCCACCCGCGCAAGATCGTCACCACGGGCGAGGGCGGCGCCGTGACCACCGACGACGCGGACGTCGCCGCCGCGGTCGGCGCGCGGCGCAATCACGGCTGGCGCTCGCTCGCTCCGGCGGACATGCCGGAGCCCGGCTTCAACTACCGGCTGTCGGACATCCTCTGCGCCGTCGGGCTGCCGCAGCTGAGGCGCCTCGACGAGCTGCTCGCCGCGCGCACGCGCGTCGCGGCGGGGTACGCCGACCGCCTCCGCCACCTGCCGGTGCAGCTGCCGGACACCGACGACGGCGACGTCCACGGCTGGCAGGCCTACGTCGTCCAGGTCGACGACCGCGACCGCATCCTCGCGGCGCTGCGAGCCCAGGGGATCGAGGCGCAGATCGGCACGTACGCCCTGCACCTGCTCGGCGCCTACCGCGACCAGGGCGAGTTCCCCGGCGCGTCCCGCGTGTTCGAGCGCGCGCTCGCCCTGCCGTTCCACACGCGGCTGACCGAGTCGGATCTCGACCGCGTCGCCGAGGCGCTTGACAGAGAAGTGAGTAATCACTAACCTCTCGCCGTGGTCGCGAGCGAACGCAAGACGAGGGAGGAGCGGCGCGAGGAGATCCTCGACGCGGCCATGGCCGTCTTCGCCGCGAACGGCCTCCACGGCTCGTCGACCGAGGACATCGCCCGGGCGGCCGGCATCTCCCAGCCGTACGTGTTCCGTCTCTTCGGAACGAAGAAGGACCTGTACCTCGCGGTCGTCAACCGCTGCTTCCGCCAGACATTGGAGCTCTTCCAACGCGCGGCGGAGGGACTGCGCGGTGAAGAGGCGCTCGACGCGATCGGTCAGGCGTACGAGCAACTGCTCGGCGCCGACCGTCTCTACCTGCGGGCGCAGATGCAGGCGTACGCAGCCTGCGAGGACCCGGCCGTCGCGACGGCGGTTCGAAACGGGTTCGGCGACCTGGTCGCCTACGTCGAGCGCGTCTCCGGCCTGTCGCCGCAGGACGTGTCGCGCTTCTTCGCGCACGGGATGCTGCTGAACGTGCTCGCCTCGATGGGCGCGCCCGGGGAGGACTGGGGGCGGCGCCTCATCGCCGGCTGCCAGGACGCCCGGTGAGGTATGGGTACCCATACCTCACTCCGCTGAACTTTTTTCGCAAGTAGGGAAGTGATGAATCACATACAAAAGCGCTCGAGTAGCTGGTGGACGTTCGCGATCACCTCCGCGGCGCTCTTCATGGTCACGCTCGACAACCTCGTGGTCACGACGGCGATCCCGGTGATCCGCCGCGACCTGCACGCCGGGCTGAGCGGTCTCGAATGGACGGTGAACGCCTACACACTGACGTTCGCCGTGCTCCTCCTGACGGGTGCGGCGCTCGGCGACCGGTTCGGGCGGCGGCGCCTGTTCGCGCTCGGCATCGGCCTCTTCACCATCGCCTCCGCGGCCGCGGCGCTCGCGCCGACGATCGGGGTTCTCGATGCGGCGCGTGCCGTCCAGGGCGTCGGCGGCGCGATCGTCATGCCGCTCACGCTGACGATCCTCTCGGCCGCCGTCCCGCCCGAGCGGCGCGGCGTCTTCCTCGGCGCCTGGGGCGGGATCAGCGGGCTTGCGGTGGCCTTCGGGCCGCTGGTCGGCGGCGCCGTCGTCGACGGCATCTCCTGGCACTGGGTCTTCTGGCTGAACGTCCCGGTCGGGCTCGTGCTACTGCCGCTCGCGCTCACGCGCCTCGACGAGAGCACGGGGCCCTTCGGCCGCATCGACCTGCGCGGCCTCCTGCTCGCGAGCGGCGGGCTCTTCGGGATCGTCTGGGGCCTCGTGCGCGCGAACACCGTCGGCTGGACCTCGGCGGAGGTCGTGGCGGCGCTCGCAGGCGGCGCGGCCGTCCTCGCGGGGTTCGTCGCCTGGGAGCTGCGCGCCCAGCACCCGATGCTGCCGATCGCCTTCTTCCGCCGCCGGACGTTCGCGCTGGCGAACGTCGCGTCGCTGCTGATGAGCTTCGGCATGTTCGGGTCGGTGTTCCTGCTCGCCCAGTTCTTCCAGACGGTCCAGCACGCGACGCCGCTCAACTCGGGGCTGCGGATCCTGCCGTGGACTGCCATGCCGATGATCGTCGCGCCGGTCGCCGGGGCGCTGTCCGACCGGATCCCGCCGAGCCGCATCATCGGCACCGGCCTCGCCTTGCAGGCGCTTGGGCTCGCGTGGATCGCCGCCGTGTCGACGCCGTCGCTCGGCTACTGGTCGCTCGTCGTCCCCTTCGCGGTGTCGGGCGCCGGCATGGGGATGTTCTTCGCGCCGATCGCGAACGTCGTCCTGTCGAGCGTGCGCGGCGAGCAGGAAGGGCAGGCCTCCGGCGTGAACAACGCGATCCGCGAGCTCGGGGGCGTCTTCGGCGTCGCGGTGCTCGCGACCGTCTTCGCGCACGACGGCGGGTACCGGACGGGCCAGACGTTCGTCCACGGCATGGACGCCGCCGTCTGGATCGGCGCGGCGGTGGTCGCGCTCGGCGCCGTCGCCGCGTTCGCGATCGGCAGGGTGCGGCGCGTCCGGACGGAGTCCGCCGCGCTCGAGCCGGCGCTCGAGCGGGCAGCCTAGAGCCGGAGCCTCGAGGCGGCGGCCGCGACGCCGGCCGCCGCCGCGGCGAGGAGCAGGAAGGACCCGCGGAGGTTGGTGAGCTGCGCGATGCCCCCGACGAGCGGCGGCCCGACGAGCAGCCCGACGTAGCCGAGCGTCGTCACCGTCGCGACCGCGCTCGGGGCGACGCGCCCCGCGGCGCCGAACAGGATCGGCGCGTTGAGCGCGATCCCGATTCCGGCCAGGGCGAGGCCGAGCAGCGCCGCCCACGCCCCCGGCGCGCCCGCGACGACGGCACAGCCGGCCGCCGCAACGAGCGCGCCGCCGGCGAGCAGCGCGCGGTCGCCGAAGCGCGTCGCCTGCCCGTAGAAGCGGCCGACCGCCATCGACGCACCGAAGACGCCGGGGCCGAGCCCGCTGACTCCGGGGTGAGCGTGCAGCTGCCGCTCGAGGAAGAGCGCGCTCCAGCTCTCGCTTCCTCCCTCGATCATGAACGCGAGGGCGCCGACCGCGCCGATCGCGAGCAGCGCGCGCGGGATGCGGATCCGCGGCGCGGGCTCCGCCGCGGCGCCGAGCACGTGGTCCGCCTGGCGGTCGAGTGCGAGCAGGGCCGCGGCGAGGGCGATGACCGCGGCGACGACCAGCAGAATCGGCTCGCGGTGCACGCCCGCCGCGCGTGCCAGCCCGGCGGCGACCGCGCCGAGGAGCACGCCGGCCGAGTAGAGACCGTGCGCGAGCGGCATCAGCCGGCGGCTCTCTGCAGACTCCAGCGCCGCCGCGTTCGCGTTGATGCCGACGTCGAGCGCTCCGGACGCCGCGCCCGCGAGAAAGAGCGTCCCGGCCAGGGCCGGGAGTGACGTCGCCAACCCTGGCAACGTCGTTGCGGCGGCGAACAATGCGCACGAAACGGTCGCCGTCCGGCCGCCGAAGCGGTCGACAGCCGGTCGCGCCAGGAAGAACATCGACGGCAGCGAGCCGACCGTCACGAAGAGCAGCGCGAACCCGAGCGCCCCTTTGGAGACGTTCGTCGCCCGCTGCACGCTCGGGAGCACCGACGCCCACGCGCCCCAGAAGAGGCCGAGCGCGACGAACCCGAACAGGGTGGGGAGCGCCGCGCGATATGTCCTCGCGAAAGCCACGACCTTGACCTGAGGCTCGCTTTTACCTGCTCGTACCGCAGGAACTAGCCTGCACCCGATGGACGTCTCGGTCGTCGTGACGTTGCTGAACGAGGAACACGCCGTGGACGAGCTCTACCGGCGGATCGCCGCGAGCCTCGACGGTGCGGACTGGGAGGCGATCTTCGTCGACGACGGCTCGACCGACGAGACGTTCGCGCGGCTGCGGACGCTGCACGCGCGCGACCCGCGCGTCCGCGTCGTTCGGTTCAAGCGCAACTTCGGCCAGCACCCGGCGATGCACGCCGGGCTCGTGCGCGCGCGCGGCGACCGCATCGTCACGATGGACGGCGACCTTCAGAACCAGCCGGAGGACATCCCGAGGCTGCTCGACGCGCTCACACGCGTCGACGTGGCGTCGGGACGTCGCGTGGCGCGCCGCGACTCGGCCGGCCGCACGCTGCCGAGCCGCGCGATCAACGGGCTGCTGCGGCGCTTCACCGGCGTCCGCATCTCCGACTTCGGCTGCGCCTTCAACGCCTACCGCCGCGAGGCGGTCGAGCCGCTGCTGGGCGCGATCGGCCGGCAGAAGTTCACGAAGGCGCTGGTGCTGTCGTCCGGCGTCTCGTTCGAGGAGGTGGACGTCGCGCACGCCCCCGCGCGCTCGGGGTCGCGCTACTCCCCGCTGCGGCTGATCCGGCTCGCGCTGCACGTCGTGGCCGGGTTCTGGCCGCAGCCGGTGCAGTGGATCGGCGTGACGCTCGGGATCGTGTGCACGCTCGCGGCGTTCGCGATCGGGATCTGGGGGCTCGTCTACTGGGTCGCGAACAGCAACTTCCCGGGGCCGCTCTTCGCGGGAGTCGGCATAGTGCTCGTGCTCGGCATCCAGGGGTTCGTCCTCGCGCTCATCGGTGAGTCGCTCGGACGGATCCAGCGGAACGTCGAGGGACGGCCGTTGTACACGATCGAGGAGGAGCTTTGAGCAGGCGGGTTCTCGTGACCGGGGGGGCGGGATTCATCTCGTCGAACTTCATCCGGCACCTGCTCGACGCGACGGATTACGAGGTCGTCACGCTCGACGCGCTCACGTACGCCGGCAACCTCGAGAACCTCGCCGACGTGCTCAGCCATCCGCGCCTGTCGTTCGTGCACGGCGACGTCCGCGACGAGGGCCTCGTGCGCGAGCTGGTCGGCGGCGTGGACGTGATCGTCAACGCGGCGGCCGAGTCGCATGTCGAGAAGTCGATCGAGTACGGCGCGTCCGAGTTCGTCACGACGAACGTCGAGGGGACGCAGATCCTTCTGGACGCGATCCGGGAGACGCCGGTCGAGCGCTTCATCCTCATCTCGTCGTCGGAGGTGTACGGGACGGCGCGGCAGTCGCCGATGGACGAGGACCACCCGCTCGAGCCGCGCTCGCCGTACGCGGCGACGAAGGCCGGCGCCGACCGTCTCGCGTACTCGTACTGGACGACGTACGAGCTCCCGATCGTGATCGTGCGGCCGTTCAACAACTACGGCCCGCGCCAACACCCCGAGAAGGTCGTGCCGCGCTTCATCACGCAGGCGCTCGCCGACGAGCCGCTCACGATCCACGGCGACGGCCACGCCTCGCGCGACTGGCTGTACGTCGACGACGACGCAGAGGCGATCGAGGCAATCATCGCGGCGCCGATCGAGGAGCTCGCGGGCGAGGTGATCAACGTTGCCACCGGCGTCGACATCTCCGTCTCGGAGATCGCCGACAAGGTGCTCGAGGCGCTCGACAAGCCTGCCGACCTGAAGCAGCACGTTCCGGAGCGGCCGGGGCAGGTCGACCGCCACATCGGCTCGACGGACAAGGCGGCGCGGCTGCTCGGCTGGCGCGCGCGCACGTCGATCGACGAAGGGCTTGCTCGGACCGTCGCGTGGTACCTCGACAATGAGGCGTGGTGGAGGGCGATCCTCGCGCGCGAAGCCCGCGCCTACTCGTCCTAGGCGCGGGGCCGGCGCAGCTCGGCCTGCTCGAGGCGGCGCGGGCGCGCGGTGTCTGGACGGCGGTCGTCGACCGTGACCCGGCGGCGCCGGGATTCGCGCTCGCCGATCGGCGCTGCATCCTCTCGACGGAGGACGAGCCGGCGATCGAGCGGCTCGCGGCGGCGCTCGGCGTCGGCGGGCTCGTCGCGCCGGGGACGGACTGGCCGGTCGCGGTCGCGGCGCGCGTCGCGGAGCGGCTCGGGCTGCCGCATCCGCTCACGCCGCAAGCGGCGGTGCTCGCCACGAACAAGCTGCGTCAGCGCGAGCGCCTCGCCGCGGCGGGCGTGCCGCAGCCGCGTTGGTGGGTCGTCGGAGCCGGCGACCCGCTGCCGGACGTGGCGGGGGCTGCGGTGGTGAAGGCGCCCGACCGGCAGGGGCAGAAGGGTCTCACGCTCGTGCTGCCGGGCGGCGATCTCGCGGGCGCGGTCGCCACCGCGCGCGGCGCGGCGCGAAACGGCCTCGCGCTCGTCGAGGAGCTCGTCGACGGGCCGGAGGTGACGGTGATCGGCTTCTCGGGCGGCGGCCGCTTCGCCGCGCTCGCCGTCACCGACCGGGTCGTCGCCGACCCGCCCGCCTTCGGCGTCGCGCTCGCACATGTCTGGCCGAGCCGCGTCCTGGCTCTGAGCCAGGACGCGGCCGAAGCGGCCGCGTCCGGTGCGGCAACGGACCATGTCCAGCCTCCAGGCCGGGACGTGGCCGCGGAGGCGACGTCCTCTGCCGCTCCGAGCCGCACTACGCGCGCGAACGACGGCGTCGGAGCCGCTCGGGCCACTGGCTCGCCGGGCCACGTCCTGGCTCTGAGCCAAGACGTGGCCCGAGCAGCGGTGGCTGCCCTCGGAATCACCGAGGGGCCGAGCTACACGCAGCTGCGTGTCGACGGGGACGGGCCGAAGGTGATCGAGGTGGCGGCGCGGCTCGGGGGCGGCCACGACGCGGAGCTCGTGGAGGCTGCGACCGGCGTGCCGCTCAACGACCTGGCGATCGACGCCGCGCTCGGGCGCCCGCTTGCGCTGCCGACCCCGGTCGCCCGCGTCGGCGGCGCGGTCACGCGCTTCCTCGTCGCCCCGCCGGGCGTGTTCGAAGGCGTCGAGGTGCCGCCGGAGCTCGAACGCGTCCGCATCTACCGCACGCCCGGCTACGTCTTCACGCCGCTCCGCCGCGGCGCCGACCGGGCCGGAGCCGTTCTCGTCACCGGCGCCTCGCGCGACGACGCCGTCGAGCGCGCCGAGCAGGCCGCGCAGGCGATCCGCTTCCGCGTCGCCTCCGACCCCGCGCTCGCCTCCTGACCGGGCGAGACCCGCCCGCCACAACCCGCGCCGCCGCCGCCCGCCCCCGCCGTGACGCGTTCAGCAACCGGTAAGACGACGCGGCGTACCGTCCTGCGAGGTTGGCAACGCTCCTCTTCCTGGGAGCCAGCGTCTCGCAGCTCGCCGGGATCCGGCGCGCGCGCGCCGCAGGCCATCGCGTCGTCGCCTGCGACGCGGCGCCCGACGCACCCGGCTTCGCGCTCTGCGACGTCGCCGAGGCCGTCGACTTCAGCGACGTCGACGCGGTCGCGCGCGTCGCGGAGCGCGAGCGCGTGGACGGCGTCCTCGCCGTCTGCACCGACCGTGCTGTCGTCCCGGCGGCGAGCGTGGCCGAGCGCTGCGGGCTGCCCGGAATCGGGCCGGAGGTCGCCCGCCGGATGACGCACAAGCCGACGATGCGCGCGCGGCTCGCGGACTGCGGCGTCCCGCAGCCGCCCCATGCGGTCCTGACCGAGGACGGCTTCGCCGAGCTCGACGGGCTGCGGTTCCCCGCGGTGCTGAAGCCGGCCGACTCGGGCGGCCAGCGCGGGCTCTTCCTCGTGGAGCGTCGCGACGGGCTCGAGGAGGTCCTCCCGGAGGCGATCGCGCTCTCGCAGCGTGGGGAGGCGCTGCTCGAGGAGTACGTCGCGGGCGACGAGCTGAACGCGCTCTACGTCGTCCGCGACGGCGAGCCGACCCTCCTCACGCTCTCCGACCGCCTCCGCCCCGGCGGCGCCGGCTTCGGCGTCGGCTGGATCCACCGCTTCCCCTCGACGCTGCCCGACGAGCTCCTCGCGGAAGCGGACCGTGTCGCCGCCGACGCGATCCGCTGCCTCGGCCTGCGCGACGGGATCGCGTTCCCGCAACTGCTCGCGACCCCGGACGGCGTCGTCGTCGTCGAGGTGGCGGCGCGGATCGCGGCCGGGCAGATGGCCGACCTCGTCCTGCACGCGACCGGCATCGACCTCTACGACGTCGCGATCGCCCAGGCGCTCGGGCGCGCGGTGCCCGACGAGCTGATCACGCCGCGGTTCGTCCGCCCGGTCGCTATTCGGTTCCTGACGGCGTCGCCGGGCTTCCTGCCCGTCGGCCGGGTGACCCGTATCGACGGCCTCGACGACGCGCGCGCGTGCGACGGCGTCCTCGACGTCGGCCTCTACTTCGACGTCGGCGCGGAGATCGGTCCGCTGCGCGTCGACGCCGACCGGCGCGGCTACGTGATCGCGACGGGCGACGACGCGAACGACGCGCTGCGCCGCGCGAGCGAGGGCGCCGCCGCGCTCCGGATCGAAGCCGCCGCTCCCTGAGCGTTATCTGAGGTAGCGCAGCAGGAACGCCGCGGCGCGCGCACGACCGAGCGCGCCCTGCCGCCCGGGCCAGTTGTGCGTCCCGTCGCCGTAGACGTAGAGCGCCGCAGGGACGTGCGCACGCCGCGCCGCCGTGTACCACGCCCGCGCGTTCTCGGGCGGGACGATGTCGTGCGTGCCGCCGTCGAGGAAGATCGTCGGCGGAAGCTCGCCGGCGCGTGCGAGCTCGGGCGGGAACGCGAGCGGCGAGAACGCGGCGACCGCGTCGAACGGATGCGAGTCCTCGGCCGCCGCGAGCGCGACGCCGGCGCCGAGCGACCAGCCGACCGCCCCGACGGCGGCGAAGCGCGCGCGCAGCGTCCGCGCCGCGTCGGCCGCCACGCGCTCCCATGTCGGGAACGGATCCGGCCCCGCGAATCCCTGGCAGAACCCCTTCGTCCCCGGCGGCGGGGTGGGCCCGAAGTAGTCGACATAGAGCGTCGAGAGGCCGAACCGCGGCAGGTCGACCGCGAGCTCGTGGTCGAAGGTCGAGAAGCCGCCGCAGCCGTGGAGCACGATGACCGCGCGCCGTCCCGACGCAGGCCCGCAGCGCTCGGCGCGAATCGTCTGCCCGCCGCTTCGGAAGTCGGCGCGCACGCAGCCCGAGCCAGGCGCGAAGCGCGGGAACGGATGCGTCGCGGCACGAGCGGCGCCGGCGGCGACCGCGACGATGCCTGCCGCGACGACGAGCCGACGCAGCACGGGGCCCAAGGTAGCGCGGGATACGCTTCCGGATCGTGGAGGCGACCCGGCGCAGCACGTTCCTGTCGTTCCAGCCGCCGGCGATCACCGAGGCAGAGATCGACGCCGTCGCCGAGACGCTCCGCTCCGGCTGGCTGACGACCGGGCCGCGCACCGCCGAGCTCGAGGCGCGGCTGCGGGAGTACCTCGAGGCGAGGCACGTGCTCGCGGTGTCGTCGGGCACCGCGGCGCTCCACCTGTCGCTCGTCGCGCTGGGCGTCGGTCCGGGCGACGAGGTGATCACCACCCCGATCACGTGGCCTGCGACGGCGAACGTGATCGTGCACTGCGGCGCGACGCCCGTCTTCGCCGACGTTCGCGACGACACGCTGAACGTCGACCCCGACCATGTTGCCGCGCTGGTCAACGAGCGCACGAAGGCGATCGTCCCGGTCGACCTCTACGGGCAGCCGGCCGACCTCGACCCGCTGCGCGAGCTCGGGCTGCCGTTGGTCGAGGACGCCGCGCACGCGGCCGAGTCGCGCTACCGCGGCCGCAAGGTCGGCTCGATCTCCGACCTCACCTGCTTCTCGCTCTATGCGACGAAGAACATCGCCGCGGGCGAGGGCGGGCTGATCAGCACGAGCTCCGACGAGCTCGCCGCGCGGCTCGACGACCTGCGCGTGATGCGGCGCGGCCACGGGTCGCTCTACGACATCGCCGTGCCCGGCTACAAGGCGAACCTGAGCGACGTGCTGGCGACGATCGCGCTCGTGCAGTTCGACAAGCTCGCCGAGCACGCGGAGCGGCGGCGGCGGCAGGTCGAGATCTACGACGAGACGGTCGCGGAGCTCGACGGCGTGGAGGCCGTCGCACGCGACCCGCGCGACCTGCACGCGAACCACCTCTACGTCGTCCGCATCACCTTCGCCGGCCGCGACGAGGTGCAGCGCGCGCTCGCCGACGAGAACGTCGGCACGTCGATCCACTTCCTGCCTGTGCACCGCCTGAGCGCGTACCGGGACCGTCTCGCGCCGCACCAGCCGCCGCTGCCGGTCGCCGAGCGCGCCGGCCGCGAGGTGCTGTCGCTGCCGCTCTCGCCGGCGCACTCGGACGACGACATCCGCGACGCCGCCGCGGCGCTGCGGCGCGTGCACGAGCGGCTGAACCGATGAGCAAGCCGCTGCGCGTCGCCGCGACGCTGCTCGTCACGGCGGCGGCGATCGCCTACATCCTCTCGAAGATCGACGTCCACAAGACGGTCGACATCATCGGCAACGCGAGCGTGCCGTGGCTCGTCCTGTCGGCGGCGCTCACGATCGTGACGGTGCCGCCGATGGCGTGGCGCTGGCAGCAGCTGCTGCGCGTGCGCGGCGTGCACGAAGGCGTCCCGTGGCTGACGCGGGCGTACTTCGTCTCGTACGCCGTCGGGCAGGTGCTGCCGACGTCCGTCGGCGGCGACGCGTCCCGCATCTTCGAGACGATCCGCCGCAACCCCGGCCGCGGGACGCCGATCACCGGCTCGGTGCTGCTCGAGCGCGCGCTCGGCGGGGCCGTGACGCTGTTCCTCGCCGGCGTCGGCCTGCTGCTCGCGCTCGGGCGCGGCTATCCGATCGGCGCCTACCTGTGGGTGGAGGCGATCTTCGTCGTCGCGACGATCGGCGTCGCGTTCGTCTTCTTCTCGCGCTCGATCCGGTCGCGGCTGCGGTTCGCGCTGCCGTACGCGCGCCGCCTGCGCGTCGAGCGGCCCGCGCGCGCCGTCTACGAGGGGCTGCACGGCTACCGCGACCACGTCGGCACGCTGTTCGTGGTCGCGGTCGTGTCGGCGTCGCAGCAGCTGATCCGGATCGTCGCGATCTACGCGTCCGGCCGCGCCGTCGGCATTCACCTCTCGATCCTCCCGTACGTCGCGCTCGGTCCGCTGCTCTTCCTCGTCATGCTCGTGCCGTTCACCGTCAACGGGATCGGCGTGCGCGAGGCGTTCTTCGTCAACTTCCTCGGACACCTTGGCGTGCACTCCGACAAGGCGTTCGCGTGCGGGTTCCTGTTCTTCGTGATGACGATCGTGCTCGCGCTCCCCGGCGTCGCCGTGATCCTCTGGGAGAACGTCTTCGATCGCCGCGCGCGCGCGCCGCTGCCGCACAGTGGCTGACGTCACGGTCGTCGTCGTCACGTTCAACGCGCTGCCCTGGGTCGAGCGCTGCCTCGACTCCGTCCGCGGCCACGACGTCGTCGTCGTCGACAACGGCTCGACCGACGGCACGCTCGAGCTCATCCGCGAGCGCTATCGCGACGTGCGCCTGCTCGAGCAGGCGAACGTCGGCATGGGCGCTGGCAACAACGCGGGCATGCGCGCCGCCGACAGTCGCTACTTCCTCCTGCTCAACTCCGACGCGTGGGTGCTGGGAGATGCGGTCGAGCAACTGGTCGCGTTCGCCGACGCGCATCCCGACGCGGCGGTCGTCGGCCCGAGGCTCCTGAACCCGGACGGGACGCTGCAGCGCTCCGCGCGCGGCGAGCCGACGCTGTGGCGCCTCGCCACCGAGTACCTGTTCGTGCGCAAGCTGGCCCCGCGCTCGCGCCTGCTGAACCCGCTCTACGCCGGCGGCTTCGACCACGACGAGGTGGCGGAGGTCGACTGGCTGTTCGGGCCCGCGCTACTCGTCCGGCGCGCGGCGGTCGACGACGTCGGGCTCTTCGACGAGGACTTCTTCATGTTCAGCGAGGAGGTCGACTGGATGACACGCTTCCGCCGCGCCGGCTGGAAGGTGCTGTTCTTTCCCGGCGCCGAGGTGGTGCACGTCGGCGGCGCCTCGCACGGCGGCCGGCTGTACGTCGAGAACCTGCGCGGGCACCTGCGCTGGTTCGCCAAGCATCGCGGCCCGCGCGAGGCCGAGCGCGTCCGGCGCCTGCTGCTCTGGTCGCTGCGGCTGCGGGCCGCGCTGCTGCGGCGCGAGCAGTACCGCGAAGGCGTGCGGTTCCTCTCGTCCGGCGACGTGCACACGCTGCTGCGCAAGTGATCCTCTACCTGCGCCTCGCCGCCGGCACGGTCGCCGTGCTCGCGCCCGGCTGGGCGCTCGCACGCGCCGCCGGGCAGCGCTCGGCCTCGGCGCTGCTGGCGTGGGCGCTGGCGGCGCAGTTCGTCGCCTGGGCGCTGGTGTTCGCGCTGCACGCGTCGATCGCGCTCGCGGTCTCGGTCCTCGCCGCGATCTTCCTCGGCGCGCTCGCCGTCGCCCGGCGCCGCCGCGCACGCCCGGAACGGCCGGACGCGGACGGCGCCTGGATCGCCGCCGGCGTCGGGCTCGCGCTCGGGATCGCGCTCTGGTGGGTCGAGGGGGCGGTCGTCGGCGACGGCCTGTTCCACGAAGCGCGCGTCCGCAAGCTGGTCGACATGGGCGGCCTGCACCTGACGACGCTCGACGAGTTCAGGGACGGCGGCCTGCACCCGGGCTACGCCTTCCCGCTGTGGCACGAGCTGCTCGCGGTCGTCGCGTGGGTGTCGGGTGCCGACCCGGGGTCGGTGCTGCAGCACGAGCCGTCGCTGCTCGCGCCGCTCGCCTGTGCGGTCGCGTGGGAGGCGGGAGCCGCCGTCTTCGCCTCGCGCTGGGCGGGCGCGAGCGTGCTCGCGCTCACGCTCGCCCTGTTCTGCTTCGGCCCGGCGCACGGGGGCTCGTTCGCGATTCTCGCCGAACCGGGAACGGCGGCGCGGCAGCTGCTCGTGCCGGCGGCGACCGCGCTCTGGTTCGGCGGCCGCCGAGTCGAGACGGCGCTCCTGTTCGGCGCGCTCGCGCTGACGCACTCGACCTACGCGCTCTTCCTGCTGATCCCGCTCGTCGCCTGGTGCGTGCTGCAGCCGCGCCGCTGGCGCGAATGGGGGCAGTTGCTTGCGTGCGCGGTCGTTCCGGCGGCGCTCGCGCTGCTGTGGCTGAAGCCGGTGCTCGACGAGACGGTCGCGCAGGACCCCGGCGTGCACGAGCAGCGGCGCGCGATCTCGCAGTACCGCGCGCAGCTCGTCGTCGAGAACGTGCACCACTACCGGCTCGCGCCGCAGGTGATCGACCGCGCCGGCATCGTCACGGTCGCCGCGCTCTTCCTCGTCCCGGTCTGCGGGCTCGCGTGGCGGCGCCGGTGGGCTGCCTTCGCGCTCGGCGGGACGCTGCTCGTCGTCGCGCTGATGGAGGTGCCGTGGCTCTTCGTGCACTTCTCCCAGGCCGTGTCGTTGTCGCAGTCGCGCCGCGCCGCCGGCTTCGTGCCGTTCGCGTTCGCGCTCGCGGGCGCCTTCGCGCTGCTCGCGCGGTCGGCCGTCGTGCTGCCGCTTGCGTTCGCGGCCGGCATCGCGCTGCAGCGGCTGTGGCCGGGCGACTACGACCTCGGCCTCCGCCACGGGGGACCGGCGGCGGCGGTGTGGGTCGCGCTCGCCGGCGGCGCCGTCGCCCTCGCGCTCGCCCTCTGGCGCCGCCCGCGCGACCACGTCGAGCGCCACGGTCTCGGCGCGGCTGCGGCGGTCCTCTTCGTGCTGCCGTCGGTCGTCCACGGCTCGCTGCACTGGACGCCCCGCGAGGCGACCGACCCGCAGCGCCTGCCGGCGCCGCTCGCGCGGCAGATCCGCGCGCGCGTGCCGAAAGGGGCCGTCCTGATCGCGCCCTTGCAGGTGAGCTACGAGGCGGCGGCGATCGCGCCGATCTACATCGTCGCGGCGCCGCCGACGCACGTCGCCAACACGACGAAGAACATGCCGTACGCGCGCAAGAAGGCGGTGCTGTACTGGCTGCGCAGCGGCGACCCGTCCGTACCGCGCCGCTATCACGCCACGTGGGCGTACCGTCGCGGCCGTCTCTACCCTCTCACCGGGTGAAGGTCCTCCTCGTGACGATGTACTTCCCGCCCGCGGGCGGCGGCGGCGTCCAGCGCCCGCTCAAGTTCGCGACGCACCTGCCCAAGCTCGGGATCGAGACGCACGTGCTCGCACCCGACGATCCGAAGTGGATCCACCGCGACGACGAGCTGCAGCCGCCGACGCTCGCCTGGGTGCACCGCGCGCGCTACATCGGGCCGAAGGGACGCAAACCGGCCGAGGAGCTGCACGGCAAGCAGGGCCTCGAGCGCGTGGGCGTGCAGGCGAAGCTGCTCAGCCGGCGCTTGCTCCTGCCCGACGAGAACGTCAGCTGGAACCTGACCGCGATCCCGGCGGCGATCCGGCTCGTGCGGCAGGAGGGGATCGACGTCGTCATCACCACGTCGCCGCCGAGCTCGGTGCACCTCGTCGGCGCCGCCGTCAAGCGCGCAACCGGGGTGCGCTGGGTCGCCGACCTGCGCGACTCGCTCGTCGCGCACCCGCACCGGCACGCGGAGCGGCTCGCCGTGCGCGTCAAGGAGCAGGGCGAGCACGCCGTCGCGCGGCTCGTCGCGTCGCAGGCCGACGCGATCGTCACCGTCTCCGAGGCGATCGCCGGCGAGATCCGCGCGCGCTCCCCCAGCGGCACCGTGACGACGATCGCGAACGGCGCGGACTTCGACGATTTCGCCGGGCTCGCCTACCAGCCGGCGCAGCGCTTCCGCATCACGCATACCGGCTCGTTCTTCGGCAAGCGCGACCCGCGGCCGTTCCTGACCGCGCTCGAGCGCTCCGGCCTCGACGTCGTCGCCCGCTTCGTCGGCGACTTCCGCTCGAGCGACCGCGAGTGGGCGGAGCAGCTCGGGCTCGGCGACCGGCTGGAGCTGATCCCGTACGCTCCGCGGCGCCGCTCGCTCGAGCTGCAACGCGACTCCGAGGCGCTGCTGCTCCTGATCCCCGAAGCGGGCGGCCGCGGCCGCGGCGTCCTCAGCGGAAAGGTGTTCGAGTACCTGGCGGCCGAGCGCCCGATCCTTGCGCTCGTGCCTCCGGACGGCGCGGCCGCCGAGCTGATCCGCGAGGCGCGGGCCGGCGTCGTCGTCGCGCCCGAGGACGTCGACGCGATCGCCGCCGCGCTCGGCGCGCTGCACCGGCGCTGGCGCGAGGGGACGCTCGAGGCGGCGCCGCTCTCGCCCGACTGGCGCGCGCGCGTCTCGCGGCGCGCGCGGGTGCAGGAGCTCGCGCGCGTGCTGGAGCGTGTCGCATGAGGACGCTGACGAGCTTCTTCTTCCTCGCGACGCTCTTCGCCGCGACCTTCGAGAAGATCCACTGGAACGTCGCGGGCAACGTCGGCATCTCGGACATCCTCGCGATCCTCTTCCTGGTCTCGTTCGCGATCCTGACGGTGCGCTGGCGCGTGCCGCGGACGACGGTGACGCTGCTCGGCTTCTTCGCGCTCTTCCTGCTCGTGTACCTGTGCGGCTACTTCGACCTCGCCGACTCGACCGCGCTCGCACAGTGGGCGAAGGGGCTGACCAAGTGGCTCATCCACTTCGTGTTCCTCGCCGCGGCGGTCGTCTGGCTCGCGCGCCGCGGGCGGGGCTACTTCTGGCGGGCGCTCGGCTGGTTCAGCGCGGGCATCGTCGTCAACGCGATCTACGGCGTGCTGCAGCTGCTCGACGCGCGGCGCGGCGGCAACCTCGATGCGACGCTGCTGTCGCCGATCACGGGCGGCGCGAGCCAGATCAACATCTACGGCGCGATCAACGGCGCCAACGTCTACCGGCCGAACGCGCTCACCGGCGACCCGAACCACCTCGGGATCATGCTGATCGTCCCGCTGCTGATCCTGACGCCGGTGTACCTGCGCCTGGAGCGCGGACACCCGTGGCGGCGCTGGCTGATGCTGACGATCGGGTTCCTGCTCGTCGTGGAGGCGGCGACGCTGTCGCGCAGCGGCGTGCTCGGCCTCGCCGTCGGCGCGATCATCCTCGCCGTCCCGTATCGCCGCTACCTGCGCACGCCCCAGCTGCTCGTGCCGATCGGCGCGGCGCTGCTGATCCTGCTCGCGATCGTCCTCTCGCGACGCAGCTTCTTCACGACCGTGCTGAAGTCGCGCGTGCAGACGAGCGGAGCCTCGGAGAGCGCGCACTTCTCGGTCTACGGGTTCGTGCCGCAGGTGCTGCACATCGACCCGCTGTTCGGGCTCGGGCTGAACACGTTCTCGGTCTACTACGAGTTCGTCACCGGAAAGTCCAACTGGGGCCCGCACTCGTACTACGTCGCGCTGATCGTCGAGACGGGCATCGTCGGCACGGCGGTCTTCGCCGCCTTCATCCTCTGGGTGTTCCACCGGCTGAGCGTCGCCCGCCGGCTCGGCCGCGCGCTCGCCGCGGCACGCGATCCGCTCGCGGCGCGCGTGCGTCCGCTCGCGTGGGGATGCACCGCCGCGCTCGCGGGGACGCTGGCGGCGAACGCCTTCTACCTGACGATGCAGTTCTATTACTTCTTCGCGTTCCTCGCCCTCGCGCTCGCGCTGCCCGTCGTCTTCGCGCCGGCGGAATGAAGGTCGTCGTGCTGACGACGTCGTACCCGCGCGACGCGCGGGACGTCGCCGGCAGCTTCGTGGCGACCGCGGTGCGCGGCGTGCGCGAGCGCGGCCTCGACGTCGCGGTCGTCTCGCCCGCGAGCTTCCCACACTTCGGCGTCGCGTACGGCAGCGGCATCGCGCAGAACCTGCGGGCGGCGCCGTGGAAGCTCGCGCTCGTGCCCTCGTTCGTCGCGGCATACGCGGCCGCCGCGCGCCGCGCGGCGCGCGACGCCGACCTCGTGCACGCGCACTGGATCCCGTCCGCGCTCGCGGCGCGCGCGACCGGGAAGCCGTACGTGCTGCAGGTGTGGGGGACGGACGTCGAGCTGGCGCGGCGCGCGCCGGCGCTCGTGCGGCCGCTCCTGCGCGGCGCGCGCGCCGTCGTCGCCGCGTCGAGCTTTCTCGCCGACGAGGCGCGCGCGCTCGGCGCGCGGCGCGTCGAGGTGATCCCCGCCGGCGTCGAGATTCCCGAGCGGGTCGCGGCGCCGGACGAGCCGCCGCACGTGCTCTTCGCCGGGCGGCTGAGCGAGGAGAAGGGGATCCTCGAGTTCCTCGAGGCGACGGAGGGGCTGCCGCGAGTGGTCGTCGGGGACGGGCCGCTGCGCAGCGGCGTGCCGGACGTGCTGCCGTTCGCGGCCCCGGCGGACCTCGGCGGCTTCTACGAGCGGGCGGCCGTCGTCTGCGTCCCCTCCCGGCGCGAGGGCTACGGCATGGCGGCACGCGAGGCGATGGCCTACGGACGCGCCGTGGTGGCCTCGGACGTCGGCGGCCTGCGCGACCTGCGCGACGCCGCCGTGCTCGTCCCGCCGCGCGACGTGGCTGCTTTGCGCGCTGCGCTCGAGCGGCTGCTCCGTGACGCGGACGAGCGGGCGAGGCTGGGGGCCGAGGCGCGGCGGGCGGCGCGGAAGCGGTTCTCGGTCGCCGCCGCGTCGGACGCGCTGGTCGCGCTGTACGCGGACGTCGGCTCGTGAGGCTCTGGCTCCACGCGCTGCGCGTCGTGCGGCCGCGGCAGGCGCTCGCGCGTGCAACCCGGCCCGTTCGCCGTCGCCGCTTCCCTCAGGGCCCCTCCGGCCCTCTCAGAGCCCTGCAGGCGAACGAGCCGCTCTGGCGCTCGCCGGCGTTCGCCCCACTGGGGGCGCAGCCCGAGCCGGGATCGCGGCTCGCGCGCTTCCACGCCGGCTACGGCGAGGACGTGCTGGAGGCGGCGAGGGAGGGCGGCGACGCGCTGACACCGGCCCGCGCCTGGATCGCGGCGTACCCGCCGCGCCGGGACGATCTCTGGCATCCGTACGTCGCCTCGACCCGCGCCGCGAACTGGATTGCGGCAGCGACCCTGGATCCCGCGCTCCGTCCTGTCATCGCGGAGTCGGTGCGGCGGGCGCTCGCGCGCGTCGCCGCGAACGTCGAGGACGACGTCCTCGGCAACCACGTGATCCGCAACGCGAAAGCGCTGGTCCTCGGCGGCGTCGCGTTCGACGACGCGGCGTTGCGGCGCCGCGGCGAGGCGCTTTTGCGGCGCGAGCTGCCGGAGCAGGTGCTGGCGGACGGCGGGCACTACGAGCGGAGCCCCGCGTACCACCGCCTCGTGCTGCGGGACCTGCTCGAGCTTCGTCCGTTCGTCGACGTCGAGGACGAGGTGGAGCGCATGGCGAGGTTCGCCGCCGCGTCGTCGCGACCCGACGGCGCGCCCGCGCTCTTCAACGACGGCGGGCTCGACGTCGCGCCGCGCCTCGAGCTGCCCCGCCCGCCCACGGGGATGAGCGTGTTCGAGGAGACCGGCTACGTCTTCGTCAACGAGGACGACCTCTGGCTCGCATTCGACTGCGGACCGCCCTCGCCGCCGTTCCTGCCGGCGCACGCGCACGCGGACGCCCTCTCGTTCCAGCTGTGGTTCCGTGGGCGGGCGGTCGTCGTCGATCCCGGGATGCCGGTCTACGAAGCCGGCGCCGAACGCGACTTCCTGCGGTCGACGGCCGCGCACTCGACGGTGTGCGTCGGCGGCGGCCAGTTCGAGCGGTGGGGCGCGTTCCGCGCCGGTCCGCTGCCCGACGTCCGGCTCGTCGAAGCAGACGCGACCACGCTCGCCGGCCGCGTTCGCGACGCGCGCGGTGTCGGGCACGAGCGGCGAATCCGCTTGCGCCGCGACCGGATCGAGGTGGAGGACGAGCTCGCCGGCGTGCGCGGCCGCTCTGTCCGCTCGACGCTCGTCGTCGCCGAGGACGTCGGCGCGACGATCGCCGCTGCGGGCGACACCGGTCGCGAGCCGCGGACGATCTCGGAGCGCTTCGGCGAACGCCGACCGGCCGCCGCGCTCGTGCAGCACGGCGCCGGAAGCTGGACGATCGAGCGCTGAGGCTAGGCGGCGACCAGCTCGTCGACCGGCGCGCCGGCCTCGCGCATGCGGTCGGCGTGGCGCGCGATGCAGCGGTCGATGAGCTCGATGTTGTCGCGCATCCACCCGACGGTTCGCTCGATCCCCTCGCGAAGCGGCACGACGGCCTCGAACCCCAGCTCGCGCTTCGCCTTCTCCGTCGACCCGAAGCGTTTGATCGAGTGGTCCCAGGGTCGCCGCGCGCCGTACTCGACGCTCGCGTCGCTGCCGGCGATCTCGTTGACGAGCGCCGCGAGGTCGCGGATCGAGGTGTCGGAGCCGACCGCGAGGTTGTAGACGTCCCCGGGCGTGCCGTCCGTCGCGCAGAGCAGCAGGCCGTCGACGATGTCGTCGACGAAGACGAAGTCGCGACTGGCCGCGCCCGTTCCGTCGATCCTGAGCGGAAGACGCTTGAGCGCGCGGTAGACGAACGTCGGGACGACGTTCCGCCAGACGGTGTTGACGGTGCCGCGCCAGCGACCGGCGCCGAGGATCTCGCCTGGGCCGTAGACGTTCTGGAAGCGGGCGCGCACCGTCGGCAGCCCGGACTGCCGGTGGTAGTAGACCGAGTAGAACTCGCCGACCACCTTCGAGATCTGGTACGGGCTGTCGAGGTCGAGCGACACTGGTCCGTCCTCGGTGGTGGCCTCGGCCTCCTCGTAGACCTCGTGCGGCGCGAGCGTGCACCCGGACGCCGAATAGACGAGCTTGCGCAGCCGCTCGAACCCCTTCACGTGCTCGTACAGCTTGAGCGTCGTGATCAGGTTGTTGTCGTGGTCTGCGAGCGGATCGGCGATCGAGCTCTGGTTCCCGTGGTACGTGGCGAGGTGGAAGACGTAGTCGAAGTCGTCGCCCAGGTCCGCGAGGACGCCGTCGTCCGCGATCGACCCTTCGAGGAATCGAACGCGCGCGTCGTCGGGGACGTTCTCGCGCTCGGCGGACAGGAGGTTGTCGACGACGAGGACGGAGCGCGCATCTCGCTCGAGCGCCGCGCGCACGAGGTTCGACCCCACGAAGCCGGCACCCCCGACGACGAGGAGGTCGGCGCCGTTCACTTCCGCGCGATCGGCTGGTCGAGCGGCTCGTTCGTCGGCTCGACCGGCTTGAGGTGCGTGAACGTCTCGGCGACGCCGTGCTCGCGGTAGTACTCGACGGCGCGCGCCACCCCCTCCTCGAGCGGTGTGCGCGCGGCCCAGTCGAAATCGCGCTCGGTCTTCGACGGATCGAGCAGGATCGACGGCGCGTCGTCGGGGTTGCGCGGCCGAACCTCGACCTCCTCGTCGAGGTGGTGGTCCATCGCCTTGATCGTGGCGTCGAAGAGCTCCTTGATCGAGACGTCTGATCCGGATGACACGTGGTAGATACCCTTCTTCCCGCCGCCGTCGACGGCCTTCATCGCGACGGCGACGAGGTCGTCGACGTAGACGAAGTCGCGTCGCGTGTCCATCACGAAGACCGACTTGCCGTCGCTGAGCCGCTGGAAGAACGTCGGCAGCGGCCCCGACAGGTTCCTCGGCCCGTACACGTTGGCGAGCCGGAACGAGATCCAGTCGAGCTTCGACAGGCGCACGTAGTACTCGCCCGCGGTTTTCGAGACTGCGTAGCTCGAGTCTTTGGGATCGAGTGGGTGGCTGAGCGTGATCGGCTGCTCCTGAGGATGAAGGCCGTAGCAGAGCGCCGTCTGGAAGTAGACGAACCTCGCGGCACCGACGCGCTCCGACGCCTGAACGACGTTCGCCGTCCCGAGCGCGTTCGTTCGCGCATCTTCGTCCCAATCTGCGGGATCCTTGTACGCCGCAGCGGCATGCACGACGATCTCGGGCTGGAAGTCGTCGAACAACGAGTCGACGCGCTCGGTGTCGGCGATCGTCTCCTCGACCAGCCGCAGCCGCTGGTGCTCGGCGAGCGTGTCGCGGCGCGCGGTCGCGAAGTTGTCGATCACCAGCACGTCGTCGCCCCGCTCGAGCAGGCGGTCGACAATGTGCGACGCGATGAAGCCAGCGCCGCCGGTCACGAGCACTTTCGTCACGGTGTCGCCCTTCTCGTTCGGTGGGAGTCGCCTCGATTAGACAACGATACGTGTCCGCCTGCGCTGGCTGCGTGAACAACGGGTCGCTCGCGCGTGCCGACGCCGCAGACCGCGCGTGAACCCCTGGACCAGCGTACGGCACGCCCGCCTAACGCTTCGCGAACACATCCGGAGTACCCTCTACGCGTGTCAGCCGCCGCAGACGTCGACCGCCGCCCCTCGAACGTAGTCATCATTCGCCCGGCACAGGGAATCCGACGCCTGCGCCTCGGCGAGCTCTGGCCGAATCGTGAGCTCTTCGCGTTCCTTGTCTGGCGTGACCTGAAGGTGCGATACGCGCAGACGGCCCTCGGAGCGACTTGGACGGTGTTCCAGCCGCTCGCGCTGATGGGCGTCTACACCTACGCATTCACCCAGCTCGCACGTTTCTCGTCCGCCGGGGTTCCCTACCCACTCTTCGCCCTGTCTGGCCTTGTCCTGTGGATCTTCATCTCGAGAGCGGTGGTTCAAGGCTCGCTGAGCCTCCTGACGGAGATTCCGATCGTGAAGAAGACGTCGGCACCTCGCCTGCTGATCCCCCTCGCTTCGATTACCGCGATGCTCGTCGACTTCGCGATCAGCGTCGCGCTCTTCTTCATCTTCGCGGGGATCTACGGCCGTGCGCCGGGCGCTCGAGCGCTCGCAATCTTTCCGATCCTACTCGTGATGCTTACGCTGACCTACGGCCTCGCGCTCCTGCTCTCGGCGCTCAACGTGCGCTACCGCGATGTCGCGCAGATCCTCCCATTCGTCATCCAGCTCTGGTTCTTCCTAAGCCCCGTTGCGTACTCGCTCCGAACGCCGGGATTGTCGCTGCTGACGCTCGTACAGGCGATCAATCCGCTGGTGGGTCTGACGGAGGCTGTGCGCTGGGCGTTGATCGGCGCGCCGGCTCCCCACGGGCTGCTCGCCATCGCGGTCGTCGAATCGCTTGCGCTACTCGCGCTCGGCTTGTTCCAGTTCTCGCGCGTCGAAAGGACGATCGCCGATGAGGTCTGACGCGCCCATCCACGTCGTCGGACTCGGCAAGCGCTACACGCTTTGGAACCGCGCTCGTCCGACGACGCTGAAGGAGCGAATCCACGACATCCAGTTTCGCCTGCCGCATCAGCGGCATCGTCAGCATGAGATCTGGGCACTGCGCGACACCTCCTTCGAGGTCGCCCGCGGTGAAGTCTTCGGGGTCATCGGGAGTAACGGTGCGGGGAAGTCGACGCTGCTTGCGATCCTTGCGCGGATCACCGATCCGACGGAGGGATACGCCGAGATCCGCGGACGCGTCAGCAGCCTTCTCGAGGTCGGAACCGGCTTTCATCCGGAACTCTCCGGTCGCGACAACATCTTCCTAAACGGCGCGATCCTGGGCATGTCTCGCGCAGAGACCCGGACGAAGTTCGATGAGATTGTCGAGTTCTCTGAGCTCGCGGACTTCATCGACGTCCCGGTGAAGCGGTACTCGACGGGGATGTTCATGCGCCTCGCGTTCTCGGTCGCGGCGCACCTCGACCCCGAGATTCTTCTACTCGACGAGGTTCTGAGTGTCGGCGACGCGGCGTTCCAGGAGAAGTCGTTGAGCCGCATTGAACAGATGACGCGCTCGGGTCGGACGGTTCTCTTCGTCAGCCACGATGCGGGATCCGTGGCAAAGCTCTGCGATCGTGCGCTCTATCTACGGAACGGCCGTCCCGAGTTCGTCGGTCCCTCTGATGAAGCGCTCGAGCGTTATCTCGGCTCTCGGCCTCTCGTCGTTCACGGCGCCGGTCGTCTCGACGCCGTACCGCACGAAGGCAGCGGCGGTGTCCGCTTTTCGGAGGTGGCGGTACTGAACGCCGCCGGTGGACGCGACCTTCACCGCGACGAGCCGCTCGTCATCGAGCTTGGGCTGGACCGCGAGCCGTCGTTCACGACGAGGTCGCTCGAACTGACGATCGGGATCACCGACCGAGTCATCGGACAGCTCGTCACGCTCACAACGCGGCTCGAGCTCGCCGGCATCGAGGAGCGGCGGATTGTCGTTCAATGCATGCTCGACGAACTCCCGCTCCGCGCAGGCGAATACACGCTCGGGTTCACGCTTGAGCGCGGCGGCGAGATCATCGACCGCGTTATGAACCAGATCGACATGCAAGTGCTTCCACCGGCTAAGGCGGCCACAGAAGAGGATCGCTCGGTTGTCCACGTGCGGCATAGTTGGTCGGTCGTGCGACCCGAGTCGGGCGCGCTGCTCGCGGCCGTCCGTGAGGCTTGACGAATCTTCGACGCCCATCAATGTCGACGCGGCCGCCGTCGATGAGGTCAGCCGACCTCTAGCAGTGGATGCGCTCGCCAGCCGACGGCCTGGGAGGCAAGCGAACGAGCGCCGGATTCTCATGCTTGTGCCCCACGAACCACGGTGGGACCCGCGGATCGCCTGGTCGGCGTCGCTATGCGACGAACTCGCGGACACGACAGTCGTCGCGGCCACCACAGACGAGTCAGCGGTCGGCGTGGACAGCGCAGCGGTGCGCGCCCACTACTACCGTGATTCATCGCCGGTCGCGCACGCATTCTTTCGGGCGTATCACCTCCGACGAGCAGGGCGCGCTGGCGCGGCGCTCGCCGACTGGGGATTTTACGGGCTTCTCATCAGCGCGCTCCGGCGGCGAGCGGCGACTGCGCCGCGGCCCGACGTAATCGTCTGCCACGACCTCTTTGCGTTGATCGCCGGCGCACCGCTCGCGCGCCGCTTCGGCAGCCGGATGCTGTACGACACCCACGAATTCTTTCCCTACGCGAAGCCGTCAGCTCCCCGGTGGGAAACGCAGGCACTTAAGCTGGTGGAGGGGCACTTCGTCCGCGACGCCGACGCTGTGGTCACAGTCTCGCCGCCGCTTGCGCGAGAACTCGAGCGGGTGTACGGGCTCGGGCACGTCGTTGTCGCGCCCAATGCGGCTCCGCTCGGGGCGGCTCCGCTCGAGTTCCCTGAACCCGCCAGCGAACTCGTGACATTCCTCGTTCAGGGCCAAATTGCTCCGGGCCGCGGCTTCGGGCGGTTGCTGCGCGCTTGGACGACCGTCGATGTCCCGGGTGCCGTTCTCCAGATCCGCGCTCCTGAGAACGCGTATGCAACGGCACTCCGCACCAAATTCTCCGCCCTGTTCGACGAAGGGCGAGCGCAGTGGTTGCCGGCGGTAGCGGAAGACGAACTTATCGCCGCTGCTGCTTCTGCACATGTCGGCGTTATCCCATACCCCGGACCGCTCCCGAACCACGTCTTGTCGTGCCCTAACAAGCTTTCGCAGTACATGGCCGCTGGGATGGCGATTCTCTCTTCGCGTGACCTCCTCTACGTCCGCGAACTCGTCGACCGCTACGACATGGGTCTTGTTTACGATCCTCTTGACGCTGCGTCACTCCGCGCCGCGGTTCGGCGCTTCGTGGTCGACGAGCGATTCCGCCGCGCGGCGCGCTCGAATGCTCGGTCGGCATTCGAGGCGTCATTCAACTGGGATCGCTGCTCCGCGGGTTACCGGCAGGCACTCGCACGACTTCTCGACGCGCCCTGACGCTGCCCATCGAGCCCGTCGAAGCGCTGGCGCTACACTGGGCGCCCGACGGGGGGACGTCGGTGCGTGCCCGGCGGCCGCTCGGTGAATTGATCCTATGCACATTCCGAATACATCCGACGCGACGACGGCGGCCCTAACGCGCCGATTCGGAGGCGGCTACGCGAGCTTGCTTCCCCGGGAGGAACACGTGCCGGTCATCCCGCGCGAAGCGTTCGACGGCAAGCGCGTCCTGGTTACGGGCGCGGAGGGCTTCCTTGGGCGGCGCGTCGGGCAGCGGCTCGACGAACTCGGTGCCGACACGTTCTTGACCGACCTCGACGATCTCGACATCACCGATGGGGACCTCGTCGACCGAACGATCCGGCAACTCCAGCCGGAGCTGATCGTTCATCTCGCCGCGATGAAACATGCGCCGCTCGGTGAGATCCACCCGCTCGAAACAGCACAAATAAATGTGAACGGGACGTCGAATGTGGTCGAGGCGGCGAAAGTCGCTGGTGTTGCGCCTGGAGCGCTCGTGTTCGTCTCAACCTGCAAGGCAGCGGCGCCCGAGACGGTTTACGGTGCGACGAAGCTGCTCGGCGAGCGCGTCGCGCTCGAGGCCGGATTCGCCGCAGTCAGACTCGGCAACGTGCTCGGATCGTCCGGGTCGGTTCTCGAGATTTGGCAGTCGCAGGCGACACGTGGAGACGCGCTGGCGGTGACGCCGTGCAAGCGGTTCTGGCTCACGCCGGACGAGGCTGTCGGGCTCATCCTCGCGCCTTTCGTGCTCGGTCCGGGTCTCTATCACTTCGATGCTGGGGAAGCAGAGCCGGTGGAAAACCTTGCGCGTCGCTTCGATCCGACGTGCGCCGTCGTCCACGTCCCGCCGCGGCGCGGCGACCGGCTCGTCGAGCGCTTTCTCGCAGATGGCGAACGTGCGGAGCTAACGTCCCTCGCCCCGATCCGCCGGATCCTCGAGGCGTGGGAAGCCGCGAGTTAGCCGCGCCGGCACCCGCCGGTAACGGAAGCACTCGGGGTGACCAGACGACGCTGGGCACGTCGCTACGGATTCTCCACGCGCCGCTCAACATCGGCGGTATGGCCGGGACTCTTGCTGCGGCGCAGCGGCGGCTCGGCCACCACGCCGTTTCTTACTCGGTGGCGCGGCACGACTTCGGGTTCGCTGAGGATCTGGTCGAGCCGCGGCCGAACAGCCGGTCAGGACTTACGAAGCTCGTACGACGCTTCGCCGACTCGTTCGACGTCTTTCACTTCTATTTCGGCGAGAGCATCTCTGGCACGTCGCTCGCCGATGTCCCGATGCTCGCAAAGATGAAGAAGAAGATCTTCTTCTGGTTCTGCGGATGTGAGGTGAGGGACGAAAAGACGTCGCTCTTGGCATACGAGTACTCGGCTTGCCTTGATTGCTTCCCAAAGCTGTGCCTCAACAGGGAGCGGTCGACGGCGGTAGCGCTGGCGTACGCCACGGCGCTGTTCGTTGCCACGCCAGACCTCCTCGAGTTTGTTCCCGGATCGATCCTCCTCCCGCAGGTGGTCGACTTCGATCTCGTTGAGTCGGTACGCATACCCCGTGTCACACATGATTGGTCCAGGCCGTTTCGCATTGTCCACGCGCCCTCCGATCGTGCGATCAAGGGAACGCGTTACATCGAGGCGGCCGTCGAAGCGCTGCGCCACGACGGCATCGAGGTCGAGCTCGAGCTTCTCGAGCGATTGAACCACGCAGAGGTGCTCCGGAGGGCGCAGACCGCTGACCTCGCGATCGACCAGGTCCTCGCGGGATCGTACGGGATCTTCGCAGCCGAGATGATGGCGCTGGGGATCCCTGTCGTCGCCTACATCCGATCCGACCTCAAGAGCTGTTACCCGGCGCCTCCGCCCGTCCTGAATGCAAACCCAGCGAACCTCGTCGACGTGTTGCGAGCGGCAATGCTCGAGCCGGACCAGCGCGCAAAGCTCGCGCGCGACGGGTTCGACTACGCACGGCAGGTGCATCATCCCGACGTCATCGCAAAGAGAACTCTCGCTTACTACCGCGGATAGCGAAGCCCCTTCGGCGCGCTGGCGGCGCCAGAGGGTCGTAATGGTGACCCCTGACGTTATCGTTGACCGCCGTATCATCCTCGAAGCGAGGACGTTGCTCGACGAGGGTTTCGACGTCTACGTCCTAGCCGCGCCAACGCACGAACACGACCAGTACAGGCGACTCTCCGGCGTACCGGTGGAGCACGTACGTCTCCCCGAACCCCCGATGCGCGAGCGCTTCGAACTCGCACGACTCGCAGTTGTCACCCGGTTGATGGGTCTGCCCTTCCCGCCGGGGTCGGGGCGGAACCCGCTTACCGACCCGCTCGCGCGACGCGCGAACGCCGGCTCCGAGGTCTTTCGGAGGCTCCACAGGACGGAACGATCGGTCGCCGTCTTCGCCGCACGCGCGCGCGCATCAGCGGTGTGGCGGGGAACGCGGTTCGCGATCTGGACGACCAACACCGCCGCACGCGTCTTAAGCCGGTTAAGCAGGCCGCGAGGGCAGACGGCGAGGTTTTACCCGTACGAGCACGCGTTCATCGAGCGCACGCTGGCATATCGTCCAGACATCGTCCACGTCCATGACCTGCCGCTGCTCCGCGTCGGCCGCGAGATCCAGCGACGCTTGGGGACGAAGCTCGTCTACGACATGCACGAGTTCTTCCCCGAGCAGCGCGTCCTTTCGCCCGAATCGCGCGAGCGATTCCGAGCGCTCGAGCGCACGCATATCGGCGCGGCCGACTTGCGCATCACAGTCAATCCCCGACTCGCGCAAGCAATCGCGACCGCCTACGGCAACGTCGATATCCGCGTCGTTCAAAACGCGGTCGGCGTTCCAAGTGACCTCCATCAGAACCGGTTCGATCTCCTCCGCGAGGAACACGGCGCACCTGCGGAACGGCCGATCCTTCTATTCCAAGGATGGATCGCCCCTCGGCGCAACCTTGAGGCGCTCGTCGAGGGCGTCATCACCGCCCACCAGGCTTACACGCTTGTCCTGATGGGATACGGCGAATATCACCGCGAGCTTCTCCGGCTCGCCAACGATAGTGACCGCGTGATGTACATCGAGTCGAAGCCCCAAGAGACGCTGCTCTATTACACGGCCTCGGCCGATCTCGGTGTCATCCCTTATTCGCCGACAACCGACGTGAACACGCGCTTCGCTTCGCCGAACAAGCTATACGAGTTCATCGCTGCGCGGCTGCCAATTCTGTCGAATCGGCTCGAGTTCATTGAGTCGATCGTCACCACAAACGGATTCGGTCTCGTCAGGAGCCTCGATTCGCCGGTCGAGGTCGCCGCTGCGCTCGACGAGTTTCCGCTGCACAGACTCGCTGAGTTCCGCGCGAATCTCACCGAGCGCGGTAGCGCCTTTTTGTGGGAGACCGAACAAGAGCGCCTTGTCACGGCGTACAACGAAATGCTCGGAACTGTCTGCCCGTGACGGCTGAGCCGCTCGCGGTGCTGTTGCTCGCAGACGATCAAAAGGGCAATGCGGGGACAGTCCACGAACACATCGATGCGCTTCGTCGTCTCTCGCGACACCGCGTCACCGTATTCAACCCGCGTGGGATCTCCTCCCCCGAACGGCTCGATCTCGGTGCCTTTGATGTGGTCGTCATCCACTACTCACTCGTCTTGATCTGGGACGACTACGTCGCGCCGGCTCTGCGGGAGGCACTCGCCGAATACGACGGGCTCAAGGTGCAGTTCATCCAAGATGAATACCGGTGGGTCGAAATGATGTGTGCTGCGCAGCGGGCCGTCGGAATCAACGTGCTTCTTTCCGTCGCATCCGAGTCAGCCGCGTCGTTCATGTACGCCGAGCGGCTTCCCGAGACGGAGATCGTCCACACGTTGACGGGATACGTGGCTCCGGCACTTGAGCAGCTTGCGACGCCGCCGACGGCGAGCCGCCCACTCGACGTCGGCTACAGAGGACGGTCTCTGCCGTACTGGCTCGGTCGGCTCGGGTACGAGAAGGTGGCGATTGGCCGTGGGTTTCTCGAGCGCGCACCTGGGCTCGGACTCCGCTGCGACATCGCCTGGACGGAGAACGCGCGGATCTACGGGCGTGCCTGGTCGACCTTTCTCTCGTCCTGCCGCTCTGTCCTGGCGAGTGAGAGCGGCGCGTCGATCATTGACGTGGACGGAGCTGCCGAGGCGGCCGTCAAGGCGTACATCGCGGAACACCCGCTAGCCGATTACGTCGAGGTAGAGCGGAACGTTCTCAGGCCGTTCCTCGGCGGTCCGGAGATCGCGACGATCTCGCCGCGCGTGTTCGAGGCAGCGGCCCATCGGAGCGCTCTCGTAATGTTCCCGGGGTCGTACTCGGAGATCGTCGAGCCGTGGCGGCATTACATTCCGCTGGAGAAGGACTTCTCAAACATCGAGGAAGTCGGGCGCCTAATTCGCGACGACTCGTTCCTCGGCCAGCTCGTCGAGTCCACGCACCGCGACCTGATCGCGTCCGGCAAGTACGCCTACCGCAGCTTCGTCGAGGAATTCGACGAGCTACTCGCGGCGCGCGCGACGCCTCGTGGCAGACACGTGCCATCGCGGCTCGCGCTCAAGGCTGAGGAGATCGTCAGCGGGCGCGGCTACTGGATTAGCACGGTGTACTGGTTTGCCCGGCACGTGATCCTACGCGGCTTCGCTATTCGCTACAGCATGCGCTGGCCCGCGCTGCGAAGGCTCGCTCCGCGCCTCGCCGCCGGCGACTCGCGCGAGGATCTCCTTCGGTTGAGCGTGCTGACAAGCGTTCAGATGGGAACGCTCATTCCGGCCACGGGCCCGTTCACCGTAACCGCGGCGTTCGACCCCGATGCCGGCAGGTTGATCCTGACAAGCAATCCACACGGTACCGATACGCGACTCGCAAACCGCGGTACTGTCGCCTCCGAAGTCGAGCGGGCTGTGAGGGAAGATCGGCTGAAGGAAATCGTTTGGAACCATGCGACCGTTGGTCAGTACGTAGGCCTGCACCTGTCGCCGCTTCGCAAGCGCATCCAGTTCGACGTTGGACGGTACGACTCCTACGGGATCTACCGATTCGACTCTCTGTTGAAGGCGACGCGCTCCGATCCAGCACTCCTACTCGACGCGCTGCGACCGCTGCTCGCACCTGTGTCGAACCCCTAAATCCCGACGACGTGTCGCTACCGGAGGCGCCACGTCCGTTTCTACGGCGCTTGTAGTACTGCCGGTAAGCCGTACCGCTGGCATAAGCGCTGGACGATCGGGCGGTTATGCCGTAGCCGCCTCGCCCGCTGGCTCGGAGATCGAATGTAATCGCCACCACCGCGAGCGGTCGTGGAACTCCTGCTGCCAGAGCTCGAGGGAGAGCAGGCCCCAGAGGTTTCGGCTGAACTTGCCCTCTTCTGCGATCAGCGAGTCGATGTCGAAGCGCGGATCGAGATACGGCCGCGACCGCGCCGCGTCGCTCGCGAAGCTGTCGCGGATGAAGTCGTGGAGCTCGCCGTGCATCCAGTCGCCGAGCGGCACCGGGAAACCCTTCTTGTCCTTGCGCTCGAGGATCAGCGGCGGCAGCACGCCGTGCGCGGCGCGCTTCAGCGCGTGCTTCAGCTCCCCGTTCCGGAACTTCACGTCGGCCGGCAGGCGCGCAGCGAACTCGACGACCTCGTGGTCGACGAACGGAACGCGCGACTCGAGGCTGTGCGCCATCGACACGCGATCTTCGACGTGGAGGAGCGCGGGGAGGAGCGTCTTGAAGTCGAAATGCGTCATCGAGTCGAAGTACGACTCCTTCTTGACGTTGCCGGCGCGGAAGATCGCCCTGAACGTCTCGAACGGGTCGTAGTCCCCGAGGATCGACCAATCGACCACGTCCCGCAGGCCCGGCGCCCGGTCGATCAGGCGGAAGTAGCGCTCGTCGAGGTCGGAGAACAGCCCTTCGCGCCAGAACTGCTGCATCAGGGGCTTGTACTCGCGCAGCGTCTCCAGGTTCGGGATGATCGACTCGTAGGTGACGATGAAGTTGCCGTTGTGCATCGTCCCGTCGATCGCCGCCTTGATGCACTGCTCGAAGTAGGCGAGCAGGTACCGCGCGTACCCCCCGAAGATCTCGTCGCCGCCCTGGCCGCCCAGCACGACCTTCATGTGGCGCCGGGCGAGCTCCGAGACCATGTACTGCGGAAACGAGCCCGGCCCCGCGACGGGATAGTCGAGGTGGTAGACGACCTTGCGGATGTTCTCGACGAAGTCGCGTGCCTCGATCGTGGTCTCGTGCAGCTCAAGCTGGCGCCACTCCGCAAGCGCGCGCGCATACATCGACTCGTCGTAGTCGCCCCCCTCGGAAAAGCGACCGGTGAAGGCCTTGAAGTCGCCGCCGACATCGTGCGCCGCCAGCGACGCGACGATGCTCGAGTCGAGGCCGCCGGAGAGGTACGAGCCTACGGGCACGTCGGCGCGCAGGTGCAGCGCGACCGACTCGTCGACGATCGACCGCAGCCGGTCGACGAAGTACCGCTCGGTGTGGTCGAAGTCGGGCTCGAAATGCACCTCCCAGTAGCGCTGCGTCTGCACGACGCCGTTCTGGACCGTGAGCACGTGGCCGGGGAGGAGCTCGCTGACGTGCTTGAACAGCGTCTTGCCGGCGAGCGTGAACTGGAAGGTGAGGTAGTCACGCAGGCCCTCGAGATCGGTTTCGACCGCGGGTAGGAACGGCAGGAGCGCCTTCGCCTCGGACGCGCACACGAACGTGCCGTCGACGACGGCGTAGTAGAGCGGCTTGATCCCGAAGCGGTCGCGCGCACAGACGAGGCGCTGCGCGCCCTCGTCCCAGATCGCGAACGCGTACATCCCGCGCAGCCGGTCGAGCGCCCCGCTCCCCCACCGCCCGTAGCTGCGAAGGACGACTTCGGTGTCCGACGTCGTCCGGAAGCCGTCGCGGCCGAGCTCGTCGCGCAGCTCGAGATAGTTGTAGATCTCGCCGTTGTACGTGATCCAGTTGCCGGGCTCGTCGCGCATCGGCTGGTCGCCGGTCTGCAGGTCGATGATCTCGAGCCGGCGGTGCGCGAAACCGACGTGGCAGCGGTCGTGCATCCACGTTCCCTCGCCGTCGGGGCCGCGGTGGCGCAGCAGGTCGTTCATCAGGCGGAGGCGGCGGTCGAGCCCATCTACGGGCTCGCCGCGAAGATTCAGGACCGCGCCGATCCCGCACATGGCGTCTCCCTTCTCATCCTGCCCCGGCCAGGATACAAGCCGGACGTACGGGCCTTGTTAGCGCGAGTTCCGCTGCTGGCTACCGTTCCCTGCGTGCCTCCGCGCGAGCCGACGAGGATCCTCCGGATCATCGCCCGACTCAACGTAGGCGGGCCCGCGCTGCACGTGTCGTACCTGACCCGCCGCCTCGACGAGATTGGGTACGAGACGACGCTCTGCGCCGGCCGAGTGGGGCCCGGCGAAGGCTCGATGGAGTACGTCGCGGACGAGCTTGGAGTCGCGCCCGTCTTCGTTCCCGAGCTGCAGCGGGAGATCTCGCCGTTCATCGACGCCGCAGCCGTCCGTCGGCTCGTCCAGCTGATCCGCGAGACGCGGCCGCACATCCTCCACACGCACACCGCCAAGGCCGGCGCGGTCGGCCGCATGGCGGCGCTGCTCGCCGGTCCGTCGAAGCCTCCCGTCGTCCTGCACACGTTTCACGGCCACGTGCTCCGGTCGTACTTCGGCGCGACGCAGACGCATGCGTTCCGGGCGCTCGAAGCCGGCCTGGCGCGCGTCAGCGACGCGCTCATCGCGGTCAGCCCGGAGGTGCGCGACGACCTCGTCGGCCTCGGCGTCGCCCCGGCCGACAAGATCGCGGTCATCCGGCTCGGGCTCGACCTCGGCCGCCGCCTGGAAGGCTCTCTGGTCGCACGCGCGGAGCTCGCGCTCCCCGACGACGCGTTCGTCGTCGGCTGGTTCGGGCGCATGACGGAGATCAAGCGCGTCGACCTGCTGCTCGAGTCCTTCGCGCGCCTTCGCCGCGACGTCCCCGAGGCGGTGCTCCTGCTGGCCGGCGACGGCCCCCTCCGCGAGCGGCTCGAGACGCAGGCGCGCGAGCTCGGCCTCGACGGCAGCTGCCGCTTCCTCGGGTTCCGGCAGGACGTCGGGCCGCTGTACGGCGCGATCGACGCGCTCGCGCTCACGTCGGCGAACGAGGGGACGCCGGTGGTCGCGATCGAGGCGCTCGCGGCGCGGGTTCCGGTCGTCGCCACCGACGTGGGCGGCGTGCGCGATGTCGTGGCCCCGGGGCGGAGCGGCTTCCTCGTCCCCTCGGGCGACTCGCGCGCGATTACGGATCGGCTGGCGGAGCTCGCGCGCGACCGAGAGCTCCGGCGCCGACTCGGAGAGGCCGGGCGGCTGCACGTCCTGCCGCGCTACTCCGTCGACCGGCTGGTCGCCGACGTGGACACGCTCTACGGGGCGCTGCTCGACGAGCGCGCGGCGCGCCGCCACCGCGACGGCCGCCAGGTCTCGCAGCGGCTGCCCCGGGCGCTGCCGCCGGTGCGCACGCGCACCGCGCGCCCGCTGCGCGTGCTGCTCGTCTCGCAGTACTTCCCGCCGGAGGTCGGGGCGACGCAGTCGCGGGTGCAGTCGTTCGCGGAGCACCTGTCGGACCGCGGCCACGACGTGACGGTCATCAGCGAGTTCCCGAATCATCCGCGCGGCGTCATCCCGCCGCAGTACGCGGGGCGGTTGATAGAGGACGACCGCTCGAACGCCTACCGGATCCTGCGGACGTGGGTGAAGACGAACCCGGAGAAGACGCAGGTGACGCGGCTCGAGTTCTACCTGTCGTACATGGCGATGGCGGCGCTCGCCGCGCCGCGCGCGGGGCGGCCGGACGTCGTGCTCGCCACCACTCCGCCGCTCTTCACGGCGGCGGCCGGCCTGGCGATTGCGCGCGCGTGGCGCGCACCGTTCGTGCTCGACGTCCGCGACCTCTGGCCGGCCGCGGCCACGAGCCTCAACCAGATCTCGGGTGGTCTCGTCACGCGCGGCGCAGAGCTGCTCGAGCGGCAGTTGTACCGCAGCGCCGACGCGGTCGTCGCCGTCACCAAGCCGTTCTGCGAGCACATCGACCGCCTGCGCGGCAAGCCCCCCGCCACGGCGCTCATCCCGAACGGCACGCTCGACCTGTTCTTCGGCGCGGCCGACGGCGCGGGTCCGGCGAACGGCGGCTTTACCGTGACGTTCGCAGGGACGCTCGGGATCGCGCAGGCGTTGCCGTCGGTGCTCGACGCCGCCGCGGAGCTCGCCGACGGGTTCGTCGTCCAGCTCGTCGGCGACGGGCCGATGCGCGACCAGCTCGTGGCCGACGCCGAGGGGCGCGGGCTCGCGAACGTGCGCTTCCGGCCGCAGATGCCGCTCGAGTCGATTCCTCCGGTCCTCGCGACGAGCGACGCATTGCTCGTGTCGCTCGCGGCGCACCCGACCTTCCGTTCCTTCATCCCGTCGAAGATGGTCGACTTCATGGCCACCGGGCGGCCGGTGATCCTCGCCGCCGCCGGCGAGGCGGCGCGGCTCGCCGAGGGCTCGCGCGCGGCGGTCGTCGTACCGCCGGAGGATCCGCGCGCGCTCGCCGACGCGATTCGCTGGGTGCGCGACCATCCCGCCGAGGCGCGGGAGATGGGTCGCCGCGGGCGCGAGTTCGCGCGCACGCGGCTGCGCTCCGTGCAGGCGGAGCGACTGGAGCAGGTGCTGGTGGACACCGTCGAGCGCGCGTCTACGCGCCGACGACCGCGCGGATGAGCCGCGCCAGCTCCTCGACACTCGCCTCGTAGGTGAACGGCGAGACGAGCTCGCGCGAGCGCGCACCGTAGCGGCCGCGGAGCGCGGGATCGTCGGCCAGCTCGGCCAGCGCACGCGCCTGCGCGTCGACCTCGCCGCTCCGTACGAGCTCGCCGTTCTCGCCGGGCACGAGCAGATCGGCGGCCGCGCCGACCCGGTCCGTCAACACGAGCGGCAGGCCGGCCGCCGCCGCCTCGTTGACGACGATGCCCCACGTCTCGCGGCGCGAGAAGAGCGCGAAGATGTCGGCGTCCGCGTACGCCTGCACGAGAGCGTCGCCCTCGAGCAGCCCGCGGAACTCGACTGGAAGGCCGCGCGCTCGCTCGCGCAGCGCGGGCTCGAGCGGTCCGTCGCCGACGAGGACGAGGCGGAGTGGGGTCGCCGCGCGCTCGCAGGCCCGGGCGAAGGCCGCGAGCAGCTCGTCCGGCGCCTTCTCCCTGATCAGCCTGCCGACGTGCAGCACCGTCACCTCCTGGCCGCGCTCGCCGCGGAGCTCGTCGACCCGACGCGCGAGGCCGGCGACGTCGACCGTGTTCGGCCAGATCACGATGCGATCCGGTCGCGCGCCGTAGGCAAGCTGGTGCTCGCGCGCCAGCGTCCCGGTGACGAGGTGGCCTGCCGCTTGGGGGACGACGTGCCGAAGCACGATCGACTTCAAGCCGCGCACCCACGCCGGTCGCGGCTCGCGCAGGTGATTCTCGGAGATGAGGAGGTACGGCACGCGGTGCGTCCGTGCCCAGACGATCGCGAGCTGCGTGGCCATGAGGCTCCAGCCGCCGACGATGACGCAGTCGAAGCGGCCGCGGTCGAGCAGCCGCCAGAGCTGCGGCGTGAGCGGATAGTCGTGGTGGAGGACGCGTGTAGTCGGAAGGCGCGGTCCGCGCAGGACGATCGCCTCCCCGGGGTCGACCGTCCACGTGCGGCGGTGGACGGTCGCGGCGGCGTAGACGACCGTCAGGTCGATGTCGTCGACCGCGGCCAGCACGCGCAGATGCGGAACCCGCGACGGGTTCGGCTCGCCGGCGACGTAGGCGACGCGGATCAGGCGACGAGCTCCTTCCACCACAGCGCGAGGGCGAGCAGGTACCACGCGTCGCGGCGCGGTCGTTCGAGGACGCGCATGCACTCCGCCTCGTCGAGCAGCGCGGACTCGCGCGCGAACGAGCGCACCTCCGCGCGTGCGCGCTCGCCGAGTCGCGCGAGGAACCACTCGTCGACGGGCATGCGGAACCCCTGCTTCGGGCGCGCGAGGACGTCGGGCGGGATCACGCCGCTGACGGCTCGCCGCAGCAGGGGCTTTGTCCCGCCGCCGTCGAGCTGCGCGGCTTGCGGAATCCCGAGCGCGATCCGCACGAGCTCCTGGTCGAGGAACGGCACGCGCACCTCGAGGCCGACTGCCATCGACATGCGGTCGATGCGCGCGAGAAGCAGCTCGGGCAGGCGGAGGCGCAGGTCGAGGTAGCTCATCCAGTGCACGTGAGAACGCTCCGGAGCGGCCTCGCCGAACCGCTGCCAGAGCGGCGCGATCGCGTCCCAGGACGTCGCGCCGGCGAGCGCGTGTCGTACGTCGGCGCCGAGCAGGCGGCGCTTGCGCGCCTCGGTGAATCCGACCGCGCCGCCCCAGAAGACCGGCTGCTGCTCCACCGCCCGGCGCAGCAGCTCGTACGGCCACTGCGCCTGCTGCCCGGCGGCGGCGAGCACGCCCAGCGCGGCCCGCTTCGCCGGCAGGGGTACAGGCAGGGCGTTCAGCCGCTCGAGTCGCAGGTAGGACAGCCAGCGCGGGTAGCCGACGAAGAGCTCGTCCGCGCCCTCGCCCGCCTGCGCGACCCTGACGCCGTTCGCGCGCGCAAGCTCGGAGAGGAAGAAGATCGGAACGGCGACCGGGTCGGCGAGCGGCTCGTCGAGCTGGCGAACCATCCGCGGCAGGAACGCGAGCACGTCGTCCTCCGAGACGATCCGCTCGTGGTGGTCGGTGCCGAGCCAGCCCGCGACGCGACCGGCCCAGCCGAGCTCGTTCCGGTAAGACGGGTACTCGGCGTCGTAGCCGATCGTGAACGTGCGCACCCGCTCGCGCTCGCCTTCGGAGAAGAGGGCGGCGTTGGTGCTGGAGTCGATCCCGCCGGAGAGGAAGACGCCCACGGGGACGTCGGCCATCTTGCGAAGCCGCACCGACGTCCGGAGCTCCGCGAGGATTCGCTCCGCGAGCTCGACCGGCGCCGCATCCTGCGGCGTCACGTGGTCCCACGGGTCCCACCAGGTCGACGCGCGGACGTCGCCGTCGCGCACCTCGAGGAGACCGCCCGGCCCGAGCTTCGAGATCCCGTCGAACATCGTCAGCGGCGCGGGCGTCGTCAGGAACGACAGGTAGTGGAAGAGCGCGAGCGAGTCGACGCGGCGCGAGCGCTCGTCGTCAGCCAGGATCGCCTTGATCTCGGAGCCGAACGCGAGGCGTCCGCGGTACGCCGAGTAGAAGAGCGGCTTGACGCCCATGCGGTCGCGGGCGAGCCACAACGTCCGTCGCTGCTCGTCCCAGATCGCGAGCCCGAACATGCCGCGCAGCCGGTGCAGGCAGTCGATGCCCCATTCCTCGTAGGCGTGGACGATCGACTCGGTGTCGGAGTGATCCGTCCGGAACCTGTGGCCGAGGCGCTCGAGCTCCGAGCGCAGGTCGCGGTGGTTGTAGATCTCGCCGTTGAAGACGAGTCGGACCGTTCCGTCCTCGTTCTCCATCGGCTGCATCGCCTCGTCGGACAGATCGACGACGGTGAGCCGCCGGAATCCGAGGCCGACGCGTCCGTCGGGGTCGACCCACGTGCGAGCACCGTCGGGGCCGCGGTGCGCGAGCGCGTCGCGCATCGTGTCGACGAGCTGCTCGGTGACGCGAAACCGCTCGTCGAGCGCGACGACGCCTGCGATGCCGCACATCAGTCGGCCGCGACGAGCGGCCGGCCCGCATCGACGTGCGCCGCGATCACGTCCGACGCCCGCTCGCCCGCACGGCCGTCCCACAGCGGGATCGCAGCGGGCGCACGCGCCTCCGCGACCGGCGGCGCGATGTCGGCGATCCGCTCGGGATGCGCCCCGAGCACCGTGTTGGTGCCGAGCTCGACGGTGACGGGCCGCTCCGTCGCATTGCGCAGCGTGAAGCAGCGGACGCCGAGCGCGGACGTCTCCTCCTGCACGCCGCCCGAGTCGGTGACGACGAACGCGGCCTCGGCCTCGAGGCCGACGAACTCCAGGTACGGCAGCGGGTCGACGACCTGCACGCCCGCCCGCCGGAGGTCGCGGTCGAGTCCGAGCGCGCGCAGCCGTGCCGCCGTTCGCGGATGCACGGGGAAGACGACGGGCGCCGTCGCGTTCAGCTCTGCGAGCGCCGCTGCCGTCGAGGCGAGCAGGACGGAGTCGTCGACGAGCTCCGGCCGGTGCAGCGTCACGAGCGCGTAGCCGCGCCGCTCGAGGCCGAGGGCGGCCCACGGCTCGAGCGCGCGTGCCCGGTCGACGACCGCGAACAGCGAGTCGATCATCGTGTTGCCGACGAGGTGCACCCGGTCGCGGTCGATTCCCTCGCGCTGCAGGTTCGCGACGGCGCTCTCCGAGTGCGTCAGCAGCAGGTCGCTCACGTGGTCGGTGAGGACGCGGTTGTGCTCCTCCGGCATCGTCCGGTCGAAGCTGCGCAGCCCGGCCTCGAGATGGGCGACCGGGATGTGGAGCTTGACCGCAGCGAGCGCGGCCGCGAGCGTCGAGTTGACGTCGCCGGGGACGACGACGAGCGACGGCCTGCGCTCGAGCAGCACGGCCTCGACGCCTTCGAGCGCGCGCGCGGTCTGGACGCCGTGCGTCCCCGAGCCGACGCCGAGGTAGACATCCGGCTCGGGAAAAGCGAGCTCGCGGAAGAAGACGTCCGACATCGCGGGGTCGTAGTGCTGGCCGCTGTGGACGAGGAGCACTTCGTGCTCGGGGTGCCGTTCGCGCAGCGCCCGCACGACCGGCGCCGTCTTCATGAAGTTCGGGCGCGCGCCGACGACAAAGCAGACGGAGCGTGCCATCGAGGCCAGGGTATCTTCGGCGCGTGGTCGCCGCGGTGGTCATCTTCTGGACGAGCCTGGCGTTGCTCGCGTGGACGCACGCGCTCTACCCGCTCTTCGCCCGGCTGCTCGCTCGCGTCGCGGCGCGCCGGGTGCGGGCGGCCGACATCGAGCCGACGGTCGCCGTGATCGTGGCCGCCTACAACGAGGAGCCGGTGATCGCTCGCCGCATCGAGAACCTACTCGCGCTGGACTACCCGGCCGACAAGCTGCAGGTCGTCGTCAGCTCCGACGCGTCGACCGATCGCACCGAGGAGATCGCGCGCCGGTACCCGCGCGTGAAGGTGATCTCGAACCCGAAGGGCGGCAAGGTCGCCGCGCAGGACCGCGCGGTGCGCGAGACGGACTCCGAGATCGTCGCGTTCTCGGACGCCAACTGCATCTGGGCGCCCGACGCGCTCCGGCGGCTCGTCCGCCCGTTTGCCGACCCGGACGTCGCGTACGTCTGCGGGCAGCTGAAGATCCTCGATGCCGACGGCGGCAACAAGGAAGGCCTGTACTGGCGCTACGAGATGGGAGTGCGCGGCGCCGAGTCGCAGCTCGGCTCGATCACCGGCGGCAACGGATCGATCTACGCGCTGCGGCGCTCCGACTACGTCGAAGTCGACCCGCGCTTCGGGCACGACCTCGCCCTGCCGTACCTGATGGTGCAGCGCGGCCGCCGCGCGGTGTACGAGCCGGCCGCGCACGCGTTCGAGAAGCCGACGCCGACGAACGAGACGGAATACCGACGCAAGGTGCGCATGTTCGAGCACTGCTGGCTGATCGTGCTGCGCGGGAAGATGCTGCGGCGGCTCGGGCCGCTGTACGCGCTCGAGATCGTCTCGCACCGGCTGCTCCGATACGGCTCCGGCATCCTGCACGTGCTGCTGCTCGGCTCCTCGATCGCGCTCGTCGCGCACGGCTGGATCTACGACGCCGTGCTCCTCGCGCAGCTCCTGCTCTTCGCGGCGGCGCTCGTCGGCGTCGGGATCGCCCGCTACTACACGCTCGTCTCGTGGGCGACGCTGGTCGCGCTCGTCAACTACCTGCGCCGAGGCGTGCCCGCGAGCTGGGAGCCCGCGCGTGAATAGGACGCTCGACGTCGCGATCGCAGGCACGGGCCTCGTCGTCACGAGCCCGCTGCTCGCCCTGTCGGCGGTCGCGATCAAGCTGGAGGACGGGGGGCCCATGCTCTACCGGCAGACGCGTGTCGGCAAGGACGGCGTGGACTTCGAGCTGCTGAAGCTGCGCACGATGGTCGTCGGCGCGGAGCGGCAGGGCGCCGGCTTCGCCGTCAACAAGGGCGACGCGAGGATCACGCGCGTCGGCCGCGTCCTGCGGCGGATGAGCCTCGACGAGCTCCCGCAGCTCTGGAACGTCGTGCGCGGCGACATGTCGATCATCGGCCCGCGGCCGACGCTGCGCTACCAGGTCGAGCAGTACGACGAGCGGCAGCGGCACCGGCTCGACGTCAAGCCCGGCATCACCGGCTGGGCGCAGATCCACGGCCGCGCGTCGCTGCCGTGGGCGGAGCGGATCGAGCTCGACCTCTGGTACGTCCGACACCGCAACTGGAAGACGGACCTCCTGATCCTGCTGCGCACGCCGCTCGCCCTCTTCGGCGGCACGTACAAGGGCGAGACCGGCGGCTGGACGGCCCACCAGCCGCGGCGGGATACGCTGCCGCCGGCGTGACCGCGGTCCTCTTCACCTGCGCGGGCCAGCGCGTCGACATCGTCACCGCGTTTCGCCGCGCGGGTGCGACGACGATCGCGACCGACGTCGACCAGCTCGCCCCGGCGCTCTACCACGCCGACGCGCGCGCCCTCGTGCCGCGCGTGGACGACCCGGGGTACGTCGACGCGCTGCGCGACCTCGTCGCGCTGCACGACGTCCGTCTGATCGTGCCGCTGACCGACCTCGACCACCGCGTGCTGGCCGACGCGCGCGACGACCTCGCCGGCGCCGTCCCGCTCGTCTCCTCCGTCGAGACTGTCGAGCGCTGCGCCGACAAGTACCTCGCGCACGTGTTCTTCCGCGAGCACGGGATCGGGTCGCCGCCGACGTGGCTGCCCGGCGAGCTGCCGCGCGACCTGCGCTATCCCGTGCTGGTCAAGGCGCGCACGGGCTTCGGCTCGCGGCACATCTACCGCGCGCACGACCGCGACGAGCTCGACTTCTTCCTGCGCTACACGACCGCCGAGTCGATGGTGCAGTCCGTCTGCCGCGGCGAGGAGTTCTCCGTCGACGTCTTCTGCGACCTCGACGCGCGCTGCGTCGCCGCCGTCCCGCGCACGATGATCGAGTCGAAGGGCGGCGAGTCGATCAAGGGGATGACGATCAAGGACGAGCAGCTGATCGAGTTCGCGCGTCGCGTTGCCGAGACGCTCGGCGTCGTCGGCCCCGCGAACGTGCAGTGCTTCCGCGAGCCGACGGGCGAGCTCGAGGTGACCGACGTGAACCCGCGCTTCGGCGGCGGCTTCCCGCTGCCGACGGCGGCGGGGTCGCGCTACCCGGAGCTCGCGCTGGCGCTCGCGAACGGCGAGCGCCTCGAGCCGCGGCTCGGCGAGTTCCGCGAGGGCGTCGTCATGACGCGCTACTTCTCGCAGGTGATCCTCGAGGACGCGGGCGGGACGCTCGAGCCGGTTCCGCAGGAGATCCCCGAGGCTACGGCCGGCTGAGCCGGCGGAAGAGCGCCGCCAGGAGCGCGCGCACCGGCGGCTCGAGCGCGGTGCCGCCGAAGTTCATCACGCCCGCGTCGAACACCTTCGCGCCGCGCGGCGTCTCGTAATAGGTCATCTGCGCCGACTTCCCCGGGCCGAACGCGTTCCTGATCTCGCAGAGCACCTTCGTGCCGGGCGGCGAGCGGCGGGTGCGCGCGTCGATCTCGATCCCGTAGTTGCCGAAGGTGGCGCCGTTTCGGAGGTGCGCCGGCGCGAACAGCCACGGCGCCGACGGCGCGCCGACGACGCGGTACGGCCGGTTCGGGTACGTGCCGTGGTTCCAGTCGACGTACTGCGCGCCGACGAGGGCCGCCTCGGGCCGGCCGAGGTCGCGCCACCGCGTGCGCCCGTGCAGCACCTGGCCGCTGCGCGTGACGCGGTAGAAGAAGTTGTTCGCCGACAGGAACATCAGGTTCCCGCCGAGGTCGCGGTAGCGCTCGACGACGTCGTAGACGTGCGGCGTCACGTACTCCTCGTGGCCGGCGAACACGATCAGGGTGTAGTCGCGCGCGAGCAGGCCGCCGGACGGCACCGCCTCGAGGTCGTCGTCCGAGACCACGTCGACGGGCGGGCCGTCGTGCGCGAGCCAGTGCACGAACTCGGAGTCGTACTGGCGGTAGTGCGGCGGCACGCCGCGGTCGAGGAACGGCCGGTCGAGCCGGACGGTGTGGATGGCGGGGCTCGCGTACCAGGTGTCGCCGACGCCGTCGCGGTCGTCGTCGCGGAAGTTGTACGCCTGCCACGTGTTCGTCGGCTCGACGACCAGGATCCGGTGCGTGCCGAGCCGCGGCGGGCGCAGCACGAACGGCGCGTAGCCGACGAGCGACCCCTGGCGCAGCTCGGCGAAGTACAGGCCGCTCGGCCAGCGGCCGAGCCGCAGCGCGACGGTGCGCGCACCGGTGACGCGCACGACGGCTGACACCGGCCGCCCGGCGAGCTCGTCGTCGCGGCGCGCGCGCCGCGCCTCCGCGCCTGCGCGGAAGAACTGGACGGCGGCGCGGCCGGGCGTGCGGATCGTGAGGCGCGCGACGCCGCCGGACGGATAGCTGCGCGCCTCCATCGCCGCCGTGACGGCGGGCTCGGCGTACGTCGAGCCGCCGCGGTCGCCGAGCGTGCGCGCCTCTCCGGCGCCGGCGGCGCAGCTCGCCAGCGCCGCCATTAGGGCGGCTGCCGGCCCGATTCGGTGGCGGGCGGCGCGCACGGACGCCCACGCTACCCTCGGCCGCGTGCTGCGCCGCCGCTGGTTCGTGCTGCCCGCGCTCGTCGTCCTCGCCGCGGCAGGCTGCGGCGGCCACACGTCGTCACACCGGCAGCGGACGACGGCCGCGCCGGTGCCGACGCGGAAGGCGAAGCGGCACGCCGCCCGCCACCCGCGCGTGGCGCGCCGCGACGGCCGCGTGGTCGTCAGCGTCGTCGACGGCGACACCGGGGCCCCCGTGGCACGCGCGCGCGTCGCCGCCGGTGCCGCCGCAGGCGTCACGAGCCGCCGCGGCGTCGCACGGCTCGCCGTCCTGCGCCGGACGTCGTTGCCCGTGCGCGTCGCCGCGCCCGGCTACCTCCCGCTGCAGACGCGCGTCCAGTTCCGGAAGACGCCGCTGATCCAGCTGCACCTCTACCGCCGCGAGCTGCAGTGGACGATGTACGGCGTCGACCCGCAGCGCACGCAGGCGCACCCCGCGATCCGGCTGCGGCCGCCGTTTCGGATCGTCTGGGCGCGCGACCTCGGCACGCTGGTCGAGTTCCCCGCGGCGATCTACGAGGGCGTCGCGTACATCTCGAATCTGCACGGCACGCTGTGGGCGCTCTCGATGGCGAACGGCAAGGTCCTGTGGCACTTCTACATGGGCCACGACGAGCAGGACTCCTCGCCCGCGGTCGTCGGCGACGACGTGATCGCGCACTCGAAGGGCGGCCGCGTGTTCGTCTTCGACCGCCGCACCGGCCGGCTGCGCTGGAGCTTCGGCGCGGCCTCGTACATCGAGTCGTCGCCGGTCGTCGTCGACGGCGTCGACTACTTCGGCGACTGGGCCGGCAACGTGTACGCGCTCGACCTGCGCACGCACAGGCTGCGCTGGGAACGGAGCTTCGGCGCGAAGATCACGTCCAGCGTTGCCCTGAGCGGCAACAGGATCTACCTCGGCGACTACGCCGGGCGCGTATGGGCGCTCTCGCGGACGACCGGTGCGGTGCGGTGGAGCGGCTCGGTGAACGGGCGGGTGTACGGGACGCCGGCGATCGGCGGCGGGCGCGTCTTCGTCCCCTCGTCGGACGGCAACACGCTGACCGCGTTCTCGCTCGACGGCGCACGTCTCTGGTCCTACGACACGGGCGCCTACGTGTACTCGTCGCCCGCGTACTGGCACGGCCGCGTCTACGTCGGCTCCTACAACGGCCTGCTGTACTGCTTCGCCGGCGCGTCCGGGCGCGTTCTCTGGGACGTCGACGCGGGCGGGGCGGTCTCCGGTGCCCCAACCATCGTCGACGGCGTCGTCTACGCGGGCAGCTTCGCGCACCGGATCGTCGGCGCGGACGCTCTCACCGGCCGCGTCGTCTTCCGCTTCCCGCACGGCGAGTACGTCGCGCTGTCGGCGAACGGCGGGCGCGCGCTCCTGCTCGGCTACAACCGGGTCTTCGCCGCGGTGCCGCGGTGAAGCGGGTCCTGCTCGCGGCCGCGGCGCTCGTCGTGCTCGCGGCCGGGGGCGTCGCCGCGTACGTGATCCACGTCGAGCTCGCCTCGCAGAACGTCAAGGGGTCGTCGACGGTGGAGTTCAACCCGCAGGCGGCGAACGCCGTGCCGCAGCGGCGCGGGATCGCGTGGGCGACCTACGGCGGCGACGCGGCGCGCGTCCACGTCGCGGCGGGCAGCTCGCTCGCGCCGCCGTTCCGCGTGCTCTGGACGTTCCACGCGCGCAGCCTGATCGAGTTCCCGCCCGCAGTCGGCTACGGGCGCCTCTTCTTCGCCAACAACCGCGGCGTGCTGTTCGCGGTCGGCACGCGAAACGGCAAGCGCGCCTGGCGCGTCGAGAGCGGACGCTGCCAGGCCGCCTCCCCGGCGCTCGCCGACAGCGTGGTCTACATGGCGTACCTGAACGCGCAGCCGTGCAACCGCGCGCCGTCGCCGTCCCTGACGGGGGAGGTCGTCGCCTACCGCGTCGGCACCGGCCGCGTCGTCTGGCGGCGCACGATCGGGCCGTCGGAGTCGTCGCCCGTCGTGGTCGGCGGTGCCGTCTACGTCGGCGACTGGAACGGCCGCATCTGGGCGCTCGACCGCCGCACGGGGAAGCTGCTCTGGGTGACGAAGCTGCGCGGAGAGGTGAAGGGCGGCGTCGCCGTCTCCGGCAACAGGCTGTACGTCGGCGACTACTCCGGGCACGTCTACGCCCTCGACGCGCGGACGGGGACGGTGCGGTGGCAGGCGAGCGCGCAGCCGCGCCTCGGCAGCACCGGCACCTTCTACGCGACGCCCGCGGCTGCCTACGGCCGCGTGTACGTCGGCGCGACCGACGGCAAGGTGTACTCGTTCGGCGCGACGAGCGGCAAGCTGCGGTGGTCGTACGGCACCGGGGGCTACGTCTACTCGTCGGCGGCCGTCTGGCACGACGGCGTCTACGTCGGCTCGTACTCCCACTGGTTCTACTGCTTCGACGCCGCGACCGGCGCCGTCCGGTGGAAGTTCGAGGCGAACGGCCCGATCTCGGGCTCCGCGACGGTGGTCGCCGGCCGCGTCTACTTCTCGACGCTGAGCGGCAGCACGTTCGGCCTCGACGCCACCACCGGCGCCGTCGTCTTCACGTTCCCGGACGGGAAGTACTCGCCCGTCGTCGCCGACCGGAGCCGGCTGTACCTCGTCGGCTACACGAAGGTGTACGCGCTCGGTGAGCGGCGTGCGCGCTGATCAGTCAGGTTTTCGCCAGCTGCCGCGTCGCTTGGTGCGGGCGGCGGCAGGTGCGTCCGCTAGGGTCGCATGCGGCACATGACGACCCCCCGTCATCAGCCCGAGCTCGAGGGCGAGCGCGACGTCGACCTCGCGCGCTGGCGGCGCGCCGTCGTCGCGCTCTGGTGGCTGCCCGTCGCCGGGCTCGTGCTCGGCGCGATTGTGGGCGTCCTCTACTCGTTCCGCGGCGGCACGCAGTACAGCGCGACGGCCTACATCTCGCTCGGGCAGCCGGTCTCCCCGGGCGGGGCGCTGGTGCAGAGCTACGCGCAGAACCCGCGTGCGATCTCGCAGGTCGCGAGCTCGGCGTGGGCGCAGGATCGCGCCGCCGCGGCGGCGCACATCCGGCCGGGCGCCCTCCGCGGGCACGTTTCCGTCGCGCAGGTGGGGACGACGACCGCCGCCGGCGCGCCGCACGCGGTGCCGCTGATCGCGCTCACCGTCACCGGCAAGCGCGCGGCGAGCACCGCCGCCGCCGCGAACGCGCTGGCGGGCCTCGTCGTCGAGAAGACGACCGGCCCGTACGTCGGCCGCAAGATCATCACCTACAAGACGACGATGGCCAGCGTGAACCGGCAGCTCGCGGTGGTCACGCGCGAGCTGCAGACCGTCCAGGCGGCGCTGAAGGCGGCGAAGTCGCTCGACCCGCTGCAGCAGCTCGTGATCGTCAGCCAGGAGGACAACGCGGAGGCGCGCCAGGGCAACCTGATCGCGGAGCAGGAGGCGATCCAGCAGCAGCTCGCGTTCACGCAGAACGTCGAGAGCGCGCGCGTCGTCACGCTCGCCGCCGCCGTGAAGTCGTCCGCGCACTCGCGCAACACCTCGCTGGTCGTCGGCGCGCTGATCGGGCTCGTGCTCGGCGCGATTGCGGCGATCGTCTGGGACGCGCGCCGCGCGGTGCCGACGGCGCCCGCATAGCAGGGTTCGACAGCGGTTCCGCGTACTCGGGCCTATGCTCGAGGGCAAGAGCGTGGCGGTCGTCGTGCCCGCGCACGACGAGGAGGGGCTGATCGGCCCGACCGTGCAGGGGATTCCCGGCTTCGTCGACCGGATCTTCGTCGTCGACGACGCCTCGACCGACGCGACCGCGGAGCGGGCGCGCGCCGTCGGCGACCCGCGCGTCGAGGTGATCACGCACGACCGCAACCGCGGCGTCGGCGCCGCGATCGTCACCGGCTACAAGCGCGCGCTGGCCGAGCGCATCGACGCGACCGCGGTGATGGCCGGCGACAACCAGATGGACCCCGACGAGCTGCAGGGGATGGCCCTGCCCGTCGTGCGCGACGAGCTCGACTACGCGAAGGCGAACCGGCTGTTCACCGGCAGCGCGTGGAAGCTGATCCCGCGCAACCGCTATCTCGGCAACGCGATCCTCAGCCTGCTGACGAAGATCGCGTCCGGCTACTGGCACGTCGCCGACTCGCAGGCCGGCTACACCGTCATCTCGCTACGCATGCTGCGGCTGCTCGACCTCGAGCGCATCTACACGTCGTACGGGTTCCCGAACGACATGCTGGTGCACCTGAACGTGTGGAACGCGCGCGTGCGCGACTTCCCGTCGCGGCCGATCTACGGCGTCGGCGAGCGGAGCGGCATCCGCATCAGGCGCGTCGTGCCGCGCATCTCGTGGCTGCTCTGGAAGGGCTTCTTCTGGCGGATGCGCGAGAAGTACGTGATCCGCGACTTCCACCCGCTCGTGTTCTTCTACTTCCTCGGCTTCCTGATGACGACGGTCGGGCTGGTGCTCGGCATCGTCGAGGTCGTCCTGCGCGCGCTCGGCAACAACATCACACCGGCGACGATCGTGCTCGTCGCGCTGCTGCTCATCTCGGGCAGCCAGTTCACGCTGTTCGCGATGTGGTTCGACATGGAGTCAAACAAAGACCTCCGCTGAAAACTGGCCAATTGCAGGAAAATCGTCTCTCTTTGCCTGACTAGCGGAAATCCAGAGTCAGATGCGTCCTGCGGGTCATCCTGGATGGGGTCTGTCAGATCAACGGTGTAAGTCCTGTTGTCTGTTTTGTTAATTGTTGATCTCGATTCGTCCCTCGAAGGTCACGGCGAAGGCGTTGAGGGCGGGCTTCCAGCGGTTGCTCCAGCGTTGTCGTCCGCGGCCGGTGGGGTCGAGGCTGCGGATGGTGAGGTACAAGCATTTCAGAGCGGCCTGCTCGTTCGGGAAGTGGCCGCGGACGCGGACGGCGCGGCGGAAGCGGGCGTGCATGCTCTCGATCGCGTTCGTCGAGTAGATGACGCGGCGGATCTCCGGGCTGTAGCTGAGGAAGGGCACGAACTCCGCCCAGGCGTTCTGCCAGAGCCGGATGATCGCCGGGTATCGCTCGCCCCACTTCGCGTCGAGCTCCTCGAGCGCGCTTCTCGCCGCCGCCTCCGTCGGCGCGCTGTAGACGGGCCGCAGGTCCTTCGCGAGCTCCGCCCAGTCGGCCTTGCTCGCGTACCGGAAGCTGTTGCGGATCAGGTGCAGCACGCAGGTCTGCACGATCGCTTGCGGCCAGACGTCGCCGATCGCCTCCGGCAGGCCTCGCAGGCCGTCGCAGACGACGATGCAGACGTCGGTCGTGCCCCGGTTCAAGATCTCCGAGAGCACCTGACGCCAGTACTTCGCACCCTCGGAGCCGTCACCGACCCAGAGGCCGAGGATGTCCCGCTCGCCTTCGACGGTGACGCCGACGACCGTGTAGACGGGCCGGTTGACGACTTTGCCGTCGCGGACCTTGACGTGGATCGCGTCAACGAAGACGACCGGGTAGACCTGGTCGAGCGGCCGCGACTGCCACGCGGTCAGCTCCTCGACCACGCGCTCGGTAATCCGCGAGATCGTGTCCTTCGACACCTCGGCTCCGTAGACGTCCGCGAAGTGAGCAGCGATCTCGCCCGTAGTGAGTCCCTTCGCGGCGAGCGAGATCACCAGCTCATCGACGCCGCTCATCCGCCGCTGCCGCTTGCGGACGATCCGCGGCTCGAACGACCCGTCGCGGTCGCGCGGCACGTCGAGCTCGACCTCGCCGACCTCGGTCAGCACCGTCTTCGACCGGGTGCCGTTGCGCGAGTTGCCCCTGTTGCGCCCCGCGACGGAGTGCTTCGGGTAGCCGAGATGCTCGTCCAGCTCCGCCTCGAGCGCCGTCTCCAGCACCGTCTTCGTCAACCCGGTCAGAAGCCCGCCGGGCCCGACCAGCTCGACACCTTCCGTGCGGGCGCGCTCGACCAGCTCCTGCGCAAGCGACTCGTCGACCGTCCTCGCCACCGTCTCCTCCACCGCCGGCGGCCCAGCACCTGCTGTCACCTCGGACACTCCAGCTCCTTTCCGCCAGCCTCACGGCTGGCAAGTCAGGCAACTGGACTTACACCGATCGTCGGACAGTCCCGACCGCCTCGCCAGCGCCCCTGACCGCAGGGATTGGGGCCGCCCTGGCGACGGTCCGCTTTGAGACGGCGATCGGTGTTGCCGCGGTTGTCCGAGGCTGCGATCGTGGTATCTTGATACCGAGGTGGATGTCGATGGCTGATCAGAAGAACATGACCTTGCGCTTGTCTGCCGTGCAGGCGGATGAGCTGGAGGCGGTCGCGCGCGCGGAGGGAATCAGCGTCGCCGATGCGGTTCGGGAGGCGATCAGCGAGCACATCGACCGTAAGCGGAAGGACAAGGCGTTTCGTGAGCGTTTGCGGGCGGTGATGGAGCGCGATCGGGAGATCCTCGAGCGGCTTGCCCGTTGACGCTTGGCGGAGTACCTCGATCTCGCCGACTACCTGCTGATCGCGGAAGCCGTGCTCGGTCTGCCGGCGGAGGAAATCGCGCGCTGGCCCGGGATCGGACTCGCTGACTCGGCGCTGCACGCACCCGCGGCGAGCTTCGGCGGAGTCGAGCTGTACCCGGACATGGTCGACAAGGCCGCCGTTCTCTGCGCGCGCCTGGCTCGGAACCATCCGCTTCCGGACGGAAACAAGCGCGTCGCCTACCTGGCGCTGCTCGAGTTTCTGGCACGCAACGACGTTGAGTGGGCGCCGCCATCGGTGGACGACACGGTTGCGACGATCGAACGCGTCGCCGCCGGGACGCTCTCGGAGCGCGAGCTCGCTGAGTGGCTCCGGACCACGCGCGTCTGAGCTCGACAAGGAACGCGAGCAACTAACCTCGTTCTTTCGTGCCGCGCCAGGATGTCGAGGTCGCTGCCAAGCTGGTCGAGCGCTAGGCCGCTGCCAAGGTTCCTGCCGAGGTGCAAGACTAGGCCTGCCTCGAAGTCGAGACGGTGGGTAACTCGATCACGATCTGGGAGTGCCGTCCCCCGGCGCAGCTCAGAGGTCGGATGCCGAACAAGGCGCCGAACAGCCTGCGCGCGACAATGGCGCCACGATCGCACTGACGGCCGCTTTTCAGGCTAGTCACCGCAGATCCGAACAGCACGATCGCCTCCTTGAGCCCGGCGTGCGCATCCGAGACGACCAGCCGCACCCCGGTCAGGCCGCGCTTGACCAACGAACGGAGAAAGCTCCGCCAGAAGGCGTCGCTCTCGCACTGGCCGACGCTGATCGTGGGTTACTGATCGGGCTCGGTTCGGCCTATGCTCGCGCTCGCGGTCGACGGACGCAGCCCTCTGGGGGACCGCGCCACGTCCTGCACGGCCCGACCCGTCATGCGTCGCATCGAAACGCGTGCGGATAAACGTGACCTCGTGGACTTACGCCTCGACGACACGGTCTCACTCACGGGAGGCACCGCCGGCATCGGCTTCGCGACCGCGAAAGGTGCTGATCGCGAATCGAGGTCGAGTCGTGACTGTAAGTCGCGGCGACGTACCGGGCTACCGATGCGCTAGCCGAGCGCAACAGCGTAATGGGAATGCCCCCGAGCGCAACAGAGCTTTCGTCACTGTGGCGGTCCGCTTCCGACGGTCAGGCTGGTCGTGTTCGACTGGCCATTCTGATCGGCATGGGTGACTACGACGCGAGTCCCTGGCTTCTCCGCCATGACGACCGCCGTCAGTCCGGACGGCGTGGAGATCGCGTGGCCGGCGAACGTCGTGATCAGATCGCCGGGGACGAGACCTGCGGCGGCCGCGGGGCTTCCGGGCACCACAGCCGCGAGGAGCGCACCTGAACCGTCGTAGCCGTTCGATGTGACTTCGACGCCCAGGAACGCCGTGGCCCCGACGTGAACCGTCGCGCTCGCCTTGCCGCCCGTGATCTGCTTCGCGATCGAGATCGCCTTGTTGATCGGGATGGTGTAACCGTCGCCCGTGGCGATCTGCTGCAAGCCGTACCCGCCAACGGATGCGGCGGTGTCCATGCCGATCACTTTGCCGGCTGCGTTGAGCAGCGGTCCTCCGGAATCGCCAGCCTGGAGGTCGCCGTTCGTTTCGATCAAGCCGGCGAGTCGCTCGCTGCCGCCCTGGTCGTCACTCACTTGCGACGTCATCGTCGCGCCCAAGATCATGTTGATGCTCGAGTTCTGCGCCTGCAGCGTCGCCTGCGCCCAAGTGACCGCCGCGTCCGGATTGTTCTCAGCTCACGCAGAGGTCGAACGTCTCGGCCTCGCGTTTCGGGATTCACAGCACGCCCTTAGGCTCGGCTAAGGAGGCTCGGAGCCTTGTTCGTGAAGCTGAACCCGGTCAACCGAACGGGAGTCAGATGTCGGGTCGCTACAAGGTCATCGGTGCACTTGCGGTTTTCGCGGCGATCGTGCTGGCTCCGGCCGGAGTGCGTGCGTCGGCAACGGCGAACGCGACTGCCGCCACGGCGTCGATCGAAACGGAAGCGATCGGCGCGCTCTTCACGCTCAGGCCCGGCGGCGCCCTCGGGTCACACTTCTGTACGGCGACGGTGATCGACAGCAGCTCGGGCGACGTTGTCGTGACTGCCGCGCATTGCCTCGCCGGCCGCAAAGCCGGCACGCTTGCGTTCGTTCCCGGCTACCACAACGGTGCCAGGCCGTTCGGGGTGTGGAAGGTGACCAGGATCATCGTCAATTCGACTTGGGCACGCGCTGCCGACCCAGACCACGACTTCGCCTTTCTCGTCGTTCATCGAGCGAGAGCGCAGTCGAGTCTGCAGGCGCTGACCGGCGGAGAGCGACTGGGCGTCGTCGATCCGATCGGGAAGCAAGCAACGGTGGTCGGCTACCCGGCCGCCGCGAGTGCCGCAATCCGATGCTCGAACACGTTGCGCCGCCGTTCGGCGACACAGCTGGAGTTCGACTGTGCGGGGTACACGAACGGCACGAGCGGTAGCGCGCTCGTGATCAAGCCCTCTGCCGACACCGGGCTCGGGACGGTCGTCGGTGTGATTGGCGGCTACCAGCAAGGCGGCAACACGTCGTCTGTCTCGTACGCCGCCGCCTTTGGCGTGAGTGCCCTGGCGCTGTACCGGCAGGCAGCGAACGCTGCTTAGAACGTCCTTCGCGCAGCGTGCAACAACACCGAGACCCACGGATCACGAGACGCCGACTGCTTCGCGACGCCGCAGCGCTCGGCGCGACGGTCGCCATCGGCGGCAGCGTGGCCGGGGACATCACCCTCGGCAAGCCCGGAGTCCCCCTCCACCTTTCGATCAAGGTCGAGACCACTGGCCACGTCTCGCACACCGGGCAGATCCTGTTCCCCGATCCGATCACGACGCAGGTCTACGCGCTCACGCCGTATAGCGCGGAGACCGTGCCACGAACCTACAACTCGCAGGATCGGGTCTACGCGCAGCAAGGCGGCGCGCGGTCGATGCTCACCTTGCACCGTCTCGGGTCGTCCCTCGGCGCCGGGTTCGCCGGTGCGATCACGCTCGTCGTCGACCCCGGGGCGACGCCGGTCAAGGTCGGCGCCTGACGACGCTCGATGCACGTCGCGACCGGCACCTTCGAGGCGATCGGCGTCACGAACCAGGTGACGGTCGTCGACCCGCGCACGCTTGAGGACGCGCTCGCGATCGCGCGCGCCGACATAGACGCACTCGACGACGCGGCCAGCCGCTTTCGCCACGACTCTGAGCTGGCGCGTTTGAACGCGAAACGGCACGCCGTCGTCTCCCCGCTACTCCTCGACGCCGTCGAGACGGCGCTTGACGCCGCCCGCCAGACGGAGGGTCTCGTCGACCCGACCGTCGGTGCGTCGTTACACGCACTCGGCTACGACGACGACTTCGACGTCATCGTCCGCCGCACGCCGGCGCCGACTTTCGAGGTCAGGCCCGCCACCGGCTGGCGGTCGGTGCAACTCGATCGCGCGACCGCGACGATTCGTCTGCGTCGGGGGACGGAGCTCGACCTCGGCGCCACGGCGAAGGCGTTCGCCGCCGACCGCATCGCGTCGCGGATCCACGCCGCGACACGCACCGGCGTCCTGGTCTCCCTCGGCGGGGACGTCGCCGTTGCCGGGCCGCCGCCGCCGGACGGCTGGCCGATCCTCGTCACGGACGACTCGCGGCGCGAAGCCGGCTTCGGCCAGGTCGTCGCCATTCGCAGCGGCGGCCTCGCGACGTCGAGCACGACCGTTCGCCGCTGGCGTGCGGGAGGGGTCGACGTGCACCACATCGTCGATCCGTTCACCGGCGCGCCCGCGGCTGCGGTCTGGCGCACCGTCAGCGTCGCCGCGCCGACGTGCACCGCCGCGAACACCGCCGCGACGGCGGCGATCGTGCGAGGCACCGATGCGGCGCGGTGGCTCGAAGAGCGCGGGCTCGCCGCGCGCCTGGTCGCTCCGGACGGCGCCGTCGTCCGCACCGGCGGCTGGCCGCGCGATCTCAGCTGATCCACAGGCCGCGCGAACGCGACGCCCAGGCGCCGCCGCTTCGATGGACACATGACGAACTACGCGAAATCACACACGCGCATCCGCGGCGATCGCTTCGTCGGAAAGGTGACGCGAATCGTCGCTGCGTGCAGTGCCGCCGCCGCCGCCGCACTTGCGGGCGTGATTGGCCTCGAAGCGAGGACGCCGAGGACGACCGCGGCTGCCCCGACAAGGGCGACGAGCGCCGCCGCGGTCGCAGCCGCGAAGGCGGCCGCGCAGAAAGAAGCTTCCGCGAAAGCCGCGGCGGCCAACGCCGCAGCGGCGACGAGTGCAGCCGCAAGGGCGGCTGCCGCAAGGGCGGCTGCCGCGAAGGCCGCCGCCGCGAAGGCAGCTGCTCAACGGGCCGCGGCCGCGGCAGCCGCGGAGGCGCAGGCCTCTGCGCCGACCGCGAGCTCGTCGGCGCCCGTGGCGCAGTCCGGAGGCTCGTGATGACGAACGCCGACTGGTACCTCATCCGCTCTTCCGGTGTCGTGTCGCTCGTGTTGCTCACCGCTGTGATGGCGCTCGGCATCGCAAGCTCGAACCGCTGGCGGATCGGCGCTCAACCGCGTTTCGTGACGACCGCGCTGCACCGCAGCCTCTCGCTGCTGTCGGTGGTGTTCCTCGCGATCCACGTCGTAACGACGCTGCTCGACCCGTACGCCGCGGTGTCGCTGCTCGCGACCCTGCTGCCGTTCGCGCGGGCCGCCAACGCGCTGTGGATCGGAATCGGCGCCGTTTCGCTCGACCTCGTGATCGCGCTGATCGTGACCAGCTTGCTCCGCGCGCGCCTTGGCTACCGCACCTGGCGGCTCACGCACTGGCTCGCTTACCTCTCGTGGCCGCTCGCCTTCGCGCACAGCGTCGGCATGGGCAGCGACGCATCCACGCGTTGGTTCCAGGTGACGGCGCTCGGCTGTCTCGCCTTCGTCACGCTCGCGCTCGTCAGTCGCTTGCTCACCTATCGTCCGGGGAAGCGGCTCGAACCGCAGGTGACGCCATGAGCGTCGCAGCCCTCGAACGTCCCCGCATCCACGGCCGGCTGCTGGTCGCGCACGATCCGGGACACCCCGCGCATCTTTCGACATACGGCGCATTGCCTCCGTTCGACCGCCGGAGGATGCTCGCGGAGGTCGAGGCGAGCGGTCTCACGGGGCGTGGCGGTGCCGGGTTCCCGACGGCGACGAAGCTGAACTCGGTTGCGCAGCATCGACGAACGACGGTCGTGGCGAACGGAACCGAAGGGGAGCCGGCGAGCGCGAAGGATCTCGCTCTGCTCACGCGCAACCCACACCTCGTCCTCGACGGGCTCGCAGTCGCGGCGCGACTCGTCGGCGCGCGCGATCCGGTGGTCGCGGTCGCGTCGCTCGCCGCTGCGCAGGCGCTTGACGCGGCGATCGCCGAACGTGCGTGGGAGCGAGCACGGCTCGTGGTCGTTCCCGACCGTTTCGTCGTCGGCGAGGAATCCGCGCTGGTCAGCGCGGTGCGCGGCGGCGACGCGAAGCCGACGGGCAAGCGACCGTTCGAGTCAGGGATTCTCGTCCAGAACGTCGAGACGCTCGCGAACCTCGCGCTCGTCGCGCGTTTCGGTGCGTCGTGGTTTCGCGCTGCGGGAACCGACGACGAGCCGGGCACGGCGCTCGCCACCGTCGGTGGTGCCGTCGCAAGGCGCGGCGTCGTCGAGTTCGAGCTCGGGACGAGCCTCGGTGACCTCGTGAGCCGCTGCGGCGGTCTCACCGATGACGTCGATGCCGTTCTGATCGGCGGGTACTTCGGCCGATGGTTGACATACGACCCCGATCTTCGGCTCACCGCCGAAGCGCTGCGCGCGCGCGGCGGCGCGCTCGGCGCGCGTGTGATCATCCCGCTCGCGCGCACCTCGTGCGGTGTCGCAGAAGTCGCGCGGGTGACGCGCTACCTCGCGGGCGAAAGCGCGGGTCAATGCGGCCCGTGCGTCTTCGGCCTCGCCGCCCTCGCCGACGAACTCGACGAGTTTGCCCGCGGCCGCGGCGGAAACGACCGCGTCGCGCAGCTCAAGAGGCAAATCGCGCGACGCGGCGCGTGCGCGCATCCGGACGGCGCGCTCGGGTTCGCGACGAGCGGCCTCGCGCTCTTCGCCGAGGAAGTCGAGCGCCACCGGCGCGGCATCTGCACCGCGACGAACCTCGAGCCTGTTCTTCCGACGCCATGACCGCGAACCGCGAGCTCCGCGTCGAGATGATCAAGTGCGACGCCTTCGGCTACTGCGCCGAGCTGCTGCCCGAAATCATCGAGCTGGACGAGTGGGGCTACCCGATCGTCTCCGGCGAGGTCACCGCAGACCTGCTCGACGAGGCGCGTCGAGCTGTCGACGCTTGCCCAATGGTGGCGCTCAGAATCGCACGACGGCAAGGTCGTCCGAGCCGAAGCGCCGCTGACGGCCGTCGGCGCTCTCAGTGAATCCCTAGACGCGCCTGGCGCCTTTCCCATCCGCCGCTGCGACCGTGGACTCCACTCGAACCCGGGCGACGGCCCCGGACGACGAAAGGAAGACAGCATGCAGAACGTCAACAAGCTGCTCGCGACGATTGCCGCCGTGGCGGCGGCGGCCGTCGGAGGCGCGGCGATCGCAGACGCGGCGAGCTCCGGCTCGACGGCGACGTCGACGGCGACGACGCCGAGCGGTCCTGCTCCGCCGCAGTTCAGCGGCCCGGCCCACGGAACCGCCGCTCACGAGGACGCCGAGAAGGCCGTCACCGGGTCCGCGGCAGCGCAGGCCCAGGCCGCCGCAGTCAAGTACGTGGGCAGCGGCACCGCGGGCGCCGTCACGACCGACTACACGCAGTCGGGCTACGAAGTGACGGTTACGAAGCCCGACGGCAGCACAGTCGAGGTTCACCTCGACAGCTCGTTCAGCGTGCTCGACCACGGCGGTCCGCGCGCGTAGGCGCGCGGACCTTGCGAGCGCACCGTCGCGCGTCTCGTGTTCGAAAGCCCTGACAGAAGTCGGTGGTCGTGCACGAGGCGCGCGACACCTTCGCATGAGCCTCGTCGGCGAACTCGGTCCCTCGATGAGTGCCGTGCGGCGCGGCCGCCGCGGGTTAGTACCCACCGTGCTTGCCCTTGCCGCACGCGACGAGGACGAGCGGGAGCACCGTGAGCAGCGCGAGGAGAATTTTCGTGCGCAAGTTCCACATGACCGTGTATACGCGATTCGTCCGGATTCGGTTCTCTGGCTTTGACACCCACTAGACGGTCAGGTGGACAACGCGGACGCTGCGTGTCCGATTCGATGTTGCGTGCGCCGAGTGAGTGGGGACGATCACTGGCTCGCGCTGAACGGCGAACGCGCGAGCAGCGTGAACGACGCTTCGACGGCGGGGCCGACGGCGAGCACGAAGACGACCGTGCCGATGCCGACTGTCCCGCCCAAGAGAAATCCCGATAGGGTTGCGGCGGCCTCGAGGGCGGCGCGGACGACGCCGACTCGGACACCGCTCACTCGCGTGAGCGACAGCATCAGCGAGTCGCGCGGCCCCGCTCCAAAGCCTGCGCCGACGTAGATCGCCGTCGCGGCGCCGATAACCGCGATCCCCGCGGCAAGCAGCAGCAACCGAACGGGCGCGTCCGTGCGCGCCAGCTGCGTCATGGCGCGGACGCGGAGTAGTAGGTCGACGAAGGTTCCGACCAGGATGGCGTTCGCGACGGTGCCCGGCCCGATGCGAGTGCCGAGCATGATCGTCGTGGCGAGAATGGTGCACCCGACGGCGATGTTCGCGGTGCCGAACGACAGCGGCGAGTGCTTGCTGATCCCCTGGTTCAGCACGTCCCACGGCGACAGGCCCAGACGCGACTCGTAGAGGCAGACGATCCCGAAGGCGAACGCGAACAGGCCCGCGAGCAGCCACACGGCGCGGATCGGAACGCCTCCGCGGAGGCGCGGGGCTGTTGCGTGCCGTGCCAGGCCGGCAGCCTATTGCGCCGATGCGTGGAGAGTGATCGCGACGTCCGCGCCTGCGCGCCGCAGCAGCGCGGAGAACGGGCAGCCCTGGTCGGCGCGCTCGAGCGCGGCGTCGATCGCGCTCTCGTCGGCGTCGGCCGTTACGTGGACGGCGACCCGGGACGCCACGATCTGGTGACCCTGTCCATCGACCTCGTCCATCACGACGGTGCAGTCGGCGTCGATCGATTGTGGCGGTGTCCCGCGGCTCGCGAGCTCAGAGCCGAGCGACATTACGAGGCAGCCCGCATGCGCCGCGGCGAGGAGCTCCTCCGGGCTCGTCCTTCCCTCGGGGTCGCCGATTCGCGAAGCGAGCGTGTAGGGCAGCTTCTCGAACGCGCCGCTCGCTGCGGTGATCGTGCCGGCGCCGCGCGCGACGGTTCCTTGCCACGTCACGTGCGCCCTGCGCTCGATCCTGGGCATCAGCCGTCCTCCGGCGCAGGTGCCGGGGTTCCGTCCGGGTAGTACGCCTCGGCAGGAGAACCCGCCGGACGGAACACGCCCAGTACGCGCATCTCCCGCTCCCCGTCGTTCGAGAGGCAGTGCACGAGCGTCCGCGGCAGGTGGACGCACGTCCCGGGCCGCAGCGGCGCCGCCTTACCGTCGACGAACAACGTCCCTTCGCCTTCGAGCACGTAGATCACCTCGTCGTAGCGGTGGAAGTGGTCGGGTGCGCGGCCCGGCGGGATCAGGCCGACGAACTGCGTGACCGACGTGCAGCCGACGGCCGGCGTCGCGCCGAGCAGGAACGACCGGCCGGACGTCGCGGCGCCGCGGTCGGCGTCCTCGGTCTGAACGACCGCGAACGGCGCCCCCGCGCGCTCCGGGTCGTGGACGAGCACCGAGACGAGCTGCAGCTCCTCGTCGGCGGACAGCATCCAGCGCTCGCCGGCGGCGGCGAAGATCGCCGCGCCGGGCCCCACCGCCAGCTGCTCGCCGTCTGCCTCGAACGCGCCGGCGCCGGCGAGCACGTAGAGCACCTCGTCGGCCGACTCGTCGCCGCCGTCGCGGCGCTCGCCCGCGCCGACGGTGACGAGCCGCTGCGAGAAGAGCTCGCAGCCACGGCGGGCGTCGAACAGGCGGCCGTCCGTCGAGTCGGCTGGCTGGAGCGCGTAGCGCATCCGGAGAATCTAGGCTACTGCGCGCCGATGCGGCCGATCGACGTCGTCCGCCGCTCGTACGACGCGTTCTCGCGCGGCGACCTCGACGCGGTCCTCGCCGACCTCCACCCCGACATCGAGTGGCACCAGGCGCAGGGTCTGCCGCACGGCGGCCTCTACCACGGCCGCGACGAGGTACGGCGCAACATCTTCGAGCCGCTCCACGCAGACTGGTGGGAGTGGTTCACCGCCACGCCGCACGAATTCATCGACGGCGGCGACCAGGTCGTGGTCATCGGGCGCTACGAGGGCGCGGCGAAGGCCACGGGTAAGCCGCTCGACGTGCCATTCGTGCACGTCTGGACCCTCGCGGACGGCCTCGCGACCCGGTTCCGGCAGTACCTCGACACCGCCGGCTGGGTCGACGCACTGTCGATTTGATCATTGACACGGTCGGGTCGAGTGCCGCAGACTCGCTCCACCCCCCGGCGACCCCGGAAAGGAATCGACATGAAGAGGTGGATCGGCCTCGCGCTCACGGCGCTGATCGCAGCGGTCGCTGCGAGCTCAGCGCACGGAACGGCGCGCGCTACGGCGACGTCGCAGGGCATCAAGTGCGGCTCGCAGATGAAGATCGCAATCGTGACGCCGCTCACGGGCGGCGCGGCATTTCTCGGGCAGGAGCAGCTCACGTGGGCGAAGCTCGCCGTGAAGCTGATCGCGCCCAAGCTGCACCTCAAGGTTCAGCTGCTCCAGGGCGACACTCCCGTCGAGCAGGGCGCCACGCCGGCGCAGACGCTCGCGCAGAAGTACGTCGCCGACTCGAAGGTGCTGGGGATCATCGGCCCGTCGACGTCCGGCGCCGTGGCGGCGTCGACGCAGACGTACTTCCAGGCGCACATGGCGCACATCTCGCCGTCGGCGACGCGCGCCGACCTGACGTACACCGTCAACGGGAAGCGTGAAGGCACGCCGGCGTTCTTCCGCGTCGTCCCGGCCGACAACGTGCAGGGACCGACGGACGCGAGCTTCATGGTCAACAGGCTCCATGTGAAGAAGGTCGTGATCTTCGACTTCCAGGAGCCGTACTCGCAGGGCCTCGCTGCGCAGGTCGACAGCTATCTGAAGGCGCACGGCGTCTCGACGATCCGGCTGTCGGCGCCGAACACGACGACGGACTACTCGTCGTACGTGACGAAGGTCCCGAATGACGCGAGCGTCGTGTTCTTCCCCACGCAGCAGCCGCCGGCCGCGCAGACGTTCGCCGAGCAGCTCGTCGAGCAGGGGAAGAAGGCGATCATGTTCAGCGGCGACGGGTCGGATGCGCCGTCGCAGTACAACAAGCCGGGCGGTTATGTCTCCAACTTCGCCCCGGACATCACCGGCATCGCCGCCGACAAGGGGGTGATCGCCGCGTGGAAGCACGACAACCCGGGCAAGCAGGTCGGCTCGTTCGGCCCGCCTACCTACGGGGCCACACAGGTGCTGCTGACGGCGATCCACAACGCGTGCCTCGCCGGACACGGCAGCGTGACACGCGCGCAGGTTCTCTCGAAGGTCAAGCACGTGCGGATCGCGCACTGGATCCTCGGCGGAAGCTTCCGCTTCTCGACGAAGACGAACGATCCGTTGAACGCGAAGTTCTACATCTTCAAGATCCAGTCCGACGGCTCGTACAAGCTCGTCGGCTGACAGACGACGTACGCGGGAGGTGGGCGACCCGGTTCTAGCCGGGTCGCCCGCGCTCCCGCTCCGCGATGTCCACGTTCATCCAGCTCACCGTCGACGCGCTGACGCTCGGAAGCGTCTACGCCCTCGTCGCGCTCGGCTACTCGCTCGTCTACGGCGTGCTGAAGCTCCTCAACTTCGCTCACGGCGACGTGTTCATGGTCGGGTCGTTCATCGGCTACGGCGCTCTGCAGGCGCTCGGCGGCCCTGCGAAGCCCGCCGTGCCGGTGTGGCTGCTGCTCGTCCTCGTCACACTCGCGGCGATGGCAGGCTGTTCGGTGCTCGGCGTTGCGCTCGAGCGCTTCGCCTACCGTCCACTCCGCGACGCGCCGCGCATCGCGCCGCTGATCAGCGCGCTCGGCGCGTCGTTCTTCATCTCGAACTCGATGCAGCTCCTCTTCGGCGCGCAGCAGCGCGACTACCAGTCGTACCTGCTGAGCGGAGGCGCGCTGTACTTCCGCGGTTTCGACGTCGACCAGGTGCACGTCCCGCTGCTGCGCATCATCACGATTGTCGCTGCGTTCGTGCTGATGGTCGTCCTCTGGTGGCTCGTCAACAAGACCGCGACCGGGAAGGCGATGCGCGCCACCTCGTTCGACCGCGAGGCGGCCGCGATGATGGGCATCGACATCGACCGCGTGATCGTCTTCACGTTCATCCTCGGTTCGGCGCTTGCCGGCGCAGCCGGAGTGATGTTCGCGCTGCGCGTCCCGACGTTCGCAGCGGTCGGGTTCACGATCGGGCTGAAGGGGTTCACGGCGGCGGTTATCGGCGGCATCGGCTCGATCCCCGGCGCGATGGTCGGGGGGTTGCTCCTCGGGGCCGCAGAGTCCTACACCGCCGGGTACTGGACGACGACCTGGTCCGACCTCGTCGTGTTCACGATCCTCATCGCGTTCATGATCTTCCGGCCGCAGGGGCTCCTCGGCCGCGCCGACATCCGGAAGGTCTGACGTGAGCGACTCGACGCCCAACGAGGGCAACCTTCCCGCCTCGGGCCCTGCCGTCGGCCGCGACGAGTGGGTCGCGCGCCACGCCGAGCGGCGGCTGATGCGCGGCGGGAGGCTCGGCGCCGTGGAGGAGCGCCTACGCGCCGTGCCCTGGTGGGCGTGGCTGATCCTCTTTCTCGCGGCCGCGTCGCTGATGCCGGCGGTCGAGGCGAGCGGCTACGTGCGCCGCGTCGGGTTCGACACGGTGATCTTCATGCTGCTCGCGCTCGGCCTCAACGTGGTCGTGGGGTGGGGCGGCCTCCTCGACCTCGGCTACATCGCGTTCTTCGGCGTCGGGTCGTATGCGTACGCCATCTTCGACTCGGCGAAGTTCGGCTACCACCTCCCGAGTCTCGTCTCGATCCCGCTGATCACGCTGTTCGGCGCGCTCGTCGGCCTGGTCGTCGGCTTGCCCTCGCGGCGCCTGTCCGGCGACTACCTCGCGATCGTGACGCTGTTCTTCCTCGAGTTGTTCGAGACGGTCGTGCTGAACGGCGACAAGATCGCGGGCCACGACATCACCGGCGGCGCGAACGGGATCCTGAACGTCGATCCGTTGAACGCGTTCGGCCACTCGCTCGCCGTGCAGCACAACGGCCTGTTCGCGGTCTCGTACTACTACATGGCGCTCGCCATGTTTGCGATCGTGTTCGTGCTGTTGCGGTCCCTGAACGACTCGCGTACGGGACGCGCGTGGCGGTCGCTGCGCGAGGACTCGCTCGCGGCCGAGGTGATGGGGATGCCCGTCAACCGGCTGAAGCTGATGAGCTTCGCGACCGGAGCGGGAGTCGCGGCGCTGACGGGGACGATCTCGACGGCGCTGAACGCGAGCGTCTTCCCGCTCAACTTCTCGCCCGTGGTACTGATCACGATCTACGCGATGGTGATCCTCGGCGGGTCGGGCAGCCAGTCGGGGGTCGTCGCCGGCGCGATCGTCGTGAACGTGCTCCTGCAGGTGCTGCAGAATCCCGGCCAGGCGCGCGTGCTCTTCTACCTGGTCCTCGTCGGAGGCGTGGCGCTGGCGTTCAGGCTCTCGCGGCGGCTCGGGATCCTCGTCGCGGCGACGCTCGCGTTCGGCTTCGCCGTCCGCGCGGTCGCCGGAGCAGCACACCGCTCGTGGGTGGACGGAGCACACGGCGGCACCGCGCACGCCGTGTCGGACTGGGTCGTGGTCCCCGTGCGCATGGCGACGTGGGTCGGACCCACGTCGTACGGGCTGCTCCTCGCACTCGTGCTCATCCTCACCGTCGTCAGGTCGCAGGCCGGCCGCATCGCTCTCCTCGTGCCGACGATCTACCTCGCCGCGTTCGTATGGGAGAACGTCATGCTCCCGAACCCCGGGCCGACGCGCTACATCGTGCTCGGCCTGCTGCTGATCGTGCTCATGGTCGCGCGCCCGAACGGCCTGCTCGGCGAGCGGCGCGTCGAGATCGTCTGATGCTCGAGCTGCGCGGCGTCACCATGACATTCGGCGGCCTCACGTCCGTCTCGGAGCTGGACCTGCGCGTCGACGAGGGCGAGATCGTCAGCGTGATCGGACCGAACGGGGCGGGGAAGACGACGCTCTTCAACCTCATCACGGGGATCTACCGGCCCGTCGCCGGCGACATCGTGTTCGACGGGCGCAGCATTGCCGGGCTCCCGCCGCACCGGATCACGGCCCTAGGCATCGCGCGCACGTTCCAGACCCTGCGGCTGTTCCTGAACATGACGGTCAAGGAGAACGTGATGGCGGCAGCGTATGCGCACACGCGCGCGGGCCTCCTCCGCTCGATGGTGCGCACGCCGGCGATGCGGCGCGAGGAGCGCGAGATCGAGGCGCTCGCGGAGGAGCGGCTGCGGTTCTTCGGCGACCGGCTCGTCGGCTATCGCTGGAACCAGCCGGCGTACTCGCTCTCGTACGCGAACCGCCGCCGTCTCGAGATCGCGCGGGCGACCGCGACGAACCCGCGCCTGCTGCTGCTCGACGAGCCCGCCGCGGGGATGAACCCCGCCGAGACGCACGAGATCACCGAGCTGATCGGGCGGTTGCGCGACGAGGGCGGCTACACGATCCTCGTGATCGAGCACGACATGCACGTCGTCGAAGGCATCTCGGACCGCGTCGTCGCGCTCGACCACGGCGTGAAGATCGCCGAGGGGTCGTTCGCCGACGTCGCCGGCGACCCGCAGGTGATCGAGGCGTACCTCGGGCTGCAGACGGCGGCGACGAAATGAGCCTGCTCGAGCTCGAGAGCGTCGACACCTACTACGGCCAGATCCACATCCTGCAGGGCCTGTCGATCAGGATCGAGCCGGGGGAGCTCGTCTGCCTGCTCGGCGGGAACGCCTCCGGCAAGTCGACAACGCTCAAGACGATCCTCGGCATCGTCAGGCCGCGCCGCGGCGCCGTTCGCATCGACGGCGAGGACGTGACGCGGCGGCCGACGAGCTACCGGATCGGGCGAGGCCTCGCGATCGTCCCCGAGAACCGCCGCCTGTTCGCGCCGATGACCGTGCTCGAGAACCTCGAGATGGGCGCGTACGTCCGCGGCGGCGTCGACAGGGAGGACCTGGAGCGCGTGTACACGCTCTTCCCGCGCGTCTACGAGCGGCGGAACCAGCTCGCGGGCACCCTGTCGGGCGGCGAGCAGCAGATGGTCGCGATGGGCCGCGCCCTCATGTCGCGGCCGAAGCTGCTGCTCATGGACGAGCCGTCGATGGGGCTCGCACCGATCCTGGTCGAGCGGAACTTCGAGATCATCAAGCAGGTGCACGAGTCCGGCGTGGCAATCCTGGTCGTCGAGCAGAACGCGAACGTGTCGCTGTCGATCGCCGACCGCGGGTACGTCCTCTCGACCGGCAGGCTCGTGCTCGAGGGGCCGGCCGAATCGCTGCGCCGCAACGACGACCTGAGGAGGGCGTACCTTGGCCGTTAGGGCCGAGGCCGCGCCGCCGCGCTGCCGTCACCGCTTCCCGATCTTCGAGCGGCGCGTCTACATCAGGAGCGGCGCCCGCCTGCCCCTCGCCGAGATCGCGGCCCAGCTGCCGGTGAGGATCTTCGATGGGTCGGAGTCGCGGCTGTGAGCGGCGTGCAGAGGCCGGTGCTGGCCGGCGAGGGCGGCTCGGACTACGAGCGTTATCTGCGCACTGACGCGCTGCTTGCGCTGCAGAAGGGCGCCGACGAGTGGGTGCACCGCGACGAGCTGCTGTTCCAGTCGGTGCATCAGACGTCGGAGATCTGGCTGAAGCTGTGTTGGAACGAGGTCGAGGAGGCGACGCGGCTTGTCGAGGGTGGCGAGGTGTTCGCGGCGTTGCGGCTGCTGCGGCGCGCGAACGACTGTCTGAAGTTGATCACGGCGGCGCTGGAGATGCTCGAGCACATGTCGCCTTGGGAGTACACGGAGGTGCGCAAGGTGCTCGGTCACGGCAGCGGCTTCGACTCGCCGGGGTTCCGGGAGCTGCGGCGCGTGGCGAAGCCGCTCGGCGAGGCGTTCCACCGCGCACGCGGGCGTGCGGGGTTGTCGCTGGTGGAGGTGTATACGGAGGGGCGCGCGCACGAGGGTCTGTACGCGCTGGCCGAGCAGCTGATCGAGCTCGACGAGCGCGTGGTGGTGTGGCGGGTGCGTCACTTCAAGGTCGTGCAGCGCACGATCGGCGGCGACGTCGTCGGCACGCAGGGGACGCCGGTGGAGGTGATGGGCCGCCTGATCCACCACTCGTTCTA
>DASRCL010000004.1:0-58744 GCA_035653115.1 Gaiellaceae bacterium | reverse complement strand
CCCACCGTCGCGCCACCGCCGTAACCCGTGACCGTGTTCCCGTACGCATCCTCCGCCGTCGCCGACACCGCAAACGACGAACCCGCCGTCTGGCCCACAATCGCGGCAATCGCAAACTGCGCCAACGGCCCGGGCACGACGGTCAGGGTCGGCGCCCTCGCGCCAGAGGCAGGCACGAAGTCGTTGCTGCTGTTCGCATCGCTGCTGCTCGCAGAAGTGTCGACCGTCTGTCCCGAGACGACCTTCGTCGGCGTGACCTGAACCGAGACGGATTCGCCCGGCGCGAGCTCGTCGCCCGCGGCCGCGGTCAGCGTCACCGTGTCGCCGCTGATCGACGCGGACCACTTCTTGTTGCCGTTCGAGACCGCCGCGGAGAGCGACGAGTTCGTGTCGTCGAGACCTGCGTTCGAAATCGTGAACTGCGCCGAGCCGAGGTATAACGCGCTGTCAGTGCCGCAGACGGCGTCGTTCGCACTGCAGTTGTGGATCGTTACGGTGATGGGCGTTCCCGCGCCGACCGTCACCGACGAGCCAGCGGGGTTCGACCCGGTCGCGACGTCGACGAAGTAGGTGCCGGGCGGCGTCGCAGGGCCGTCCTGCACCGTCGCACGCGCGGGCGCCACGGCTGCCAGGGCACACGTGGTCGCGAGCAGGCCCAGCGCGGCTGCGACCGGCCTGCGGTGCCACCCTCTCCCTCGCCGGCGCATGCGCGCCCTCCCGTGGTTGCCCGACCCGACAACCGAGCTTCGACTACTTCAGGGTCGCTGTCAAGGTGTGCGCTCGACCGCAGCCGGGGCTCGACCGGGCAGGAGCACACACTCAGCCTCGCAGACGCCAAGCTCGCCGAAGATCGCATCGCGCACCGATTCGAGCTCCGCAGCCTCGACCACGTCCCCCGCCGCGCGTGCGACGCGCGCGAGGACGTCGGCGGTCAGCGCGACCTCGTAATCCGCCTTGCGGTCGTGCGCCTGGCCGAGGCTCGCCCGCAGAACCTGCCGTGCCTCGTCGACACGGCCGAGCTCGTACAGCGCCCAGCCTCTGACGCGCAGGAGGTACGGCATGATCGCGAAGACGCCGTGCAGCGCGCGCACGCTGTCCAGCGCGGCGTCGCAGGCCGCGAGCGCCTCCGTGGGCCGCCGCGCGAATGCATGCGCCTCGGCAACGCGCGCGTCCATCAACAGCACCTCCACGCGCGCTCCCGCCGCGACGTACTGTGCGCGCGCCTCGAGGAGGAGCTCTTGCGCCTCGTCGAACCGTCCTGCGCGTGCGGCGAGGCGTCCGTAGAACCCGTCGACGTCCGCGATCCTCGGCGCCGAGTCGGCGGCGCGCGCGATCCGCAGCGCGTACTTGAAGAGCTGCTCCGCCTGTGCGAGCCGGCCCTGATCGGACAGCAGCTCGCCGCGGTTGACAGTCGCCATGCTCGCGAGCCAGCGATCCCCGGCGCGCTCCCACGCTTCCTCGGCGCGCTGGTAGTAGTCGATCGCCGCGGTCCAGCGACCGTCGAAGTACGCGGCGGCGCCGAGGTTGTTCAGCACGCCGGCCTCCTCGCTGAGGTCGCCGAGCTCCTGGAAGATCGCGAGCGCCCGCTCGCTGTACGCCTCGTCGGATGCGCGGCCGAGCGCGACGAGCGCGAAGTCGAGCATGTAGTACGCGTGCGCGAGCGCGTCGCGCGCGCCGGAGGCCGTCGCATCCTCGATTGCGCGTCCGCACCACTCCACCGTCTCGTGCATCCGGCCCTGCCGGTAACGGATGGCGCCGTACCACGCCTCGAGCTGCGCGCGCTGCCGCCGAGCCGCGGCGCTACGGTCGTGCTCGATCGTCCGCAGCGCCCGCCGGACCCACCTGATCGCCTGCACGTGCCGCGAGCGCCGGAACTCGACGGCCGCCTGGCGCAGCATCAGCCGCGCGGTTTCGACGTCGTCGCCCGCGACGAGCCGCCGCGCGTCGGCCAGCGAGCGGCCGCCGCGGTCGTAGTCGGCGAGCCGCACCCGCACCTCGCCCAGCGCTTCCAGCACGGCGCTGAGGTCGCGCGACGGGACGTCGCGCAGCTTCCGAGCCGACTCGGCCGCACGCAGGAGGAGCGTCTGCGCCTCGACGTTGGCATACAGATCCTTCGCCGCGCGTCCTGCAATCGACGAGAACCGCCATGCCTCGGCGTGCCGCTGCGCCTCGAAGAAGTGCAGCGACAGCAGAGCGGCGTCGTCGTCGGCTTCGGCCCCGCGCTCGGCGAGGATCGCGTCGCCCACGATGCCGTGCAGCTCGCGCCGCCGCCGGTATGCGAGGCCTTCGTAGGCGGCGTCGCGGACGAGCGCGTGGCGGAAGCGGATCCGGCCCGGGCTCGTCTCGAGGAACTCGCCGAGGCGGTTGCAGAAAGCGACGGCGGTCATGTCGGGGAGGACCGTGCGCAGCAGGCGCTCGTCGAAGCTCGCGCCGAGGACCGCGGCGCGGCGCAGCGCGGTTCGCTCGGACGGCGGCAGCCCGTCGATCTGCGCGGCGATCACGCCTTCGACCGTGTCGGGCAGCTGCTCGACGCCGCCGGCGCGCTGGGCCATCCCGAGGAGCTCGTGCAGGTAGAGCGGGTTCCCCTCTGCCCGGGCGACGAGGATGTCGAGCTGGTGCGGCGGAAGCGGGGCGTCGGCGGTTGCGTCCTCGAGAACCTCCAGCGCGTGCGCGCCGTCGAGCGGGGCGAGCTCGAGCAGCCGCGTCCACTCGCGTCCGCTGCGCTGCAGACCCGCCGCCGGCGAGCGGGTCGTCGCGACGACGAGCCACGGCCGATCCTCGAGATGGTCGACGATGGCCCGCAGCACGTCGCGAGAGGCGTCGTCCATCCAGTGGACGTCCTCGAACAGCAGTAGCGTCGGCGCGAGCAGGCCGAGGCCGAGCAGCTCCTGCACGACCTCCTCCGTCCGCACCTTCCGGAACTCGTCCTTGAGCGCATCGACCTCGGGCGTCGACGGCAGCTCGACGTGCAGCGGACCGGCGAGCAACGGCAGCCACGGCGCGAGCGCCGGCGCCAGGTCGGCGACGATTCCCGTCAGCCTGGCCGCCGCCGCGGCCGCGTCCAGGCCGTCGAGACCGAGCAGCGAGCGGAGCGGCGCGCGCAAAGCGAAGTACGGCGTCGACGACTCGTACTCGACGCATGTCGTCGCGACGACGGTCGTGCCGCCGGCACGGGCGCGCAGCTCCGCGACGAGGCGCGACTTCCCGAGGCCCGGTCCACCGGCGATCTCGACGTAGCGGCCGCGCCACTCCCGGGCCGACGCGAGCCCCGCGAGCAGCTCGGCGAGCTCCGCTTCGCGCCCGACCAGCGGCGCCGAGCCGGCGGCGGCACGCCCGACGAGGTCGCCGACGGTATGTGCGTGGATTGCGGCGCTCTTGCCCTTGACGAAGAACGGCTCGAGCTCGTCGAGCGCGAAGACCGTCCGCGACCTGCGGACGATCTCCGCGGAGGCGACGATCTGACCCGTCTCCGCCTTTCCCATCAGGCGCGCGGCGAGGTTGACGGCGTCGCCCTTCACCGAGAACGTGCGGCGGTACGGTGGTCCGAAGTCGCCGGAGAAGACGGGGCCGCAGTTCACGCCGGCGCGCAGCGGCAGCGACGTCCCCGCGTCCATGATCGCGCGCACCGCGCGCAGCATCCGCTCCTCGTCGTCACCCGCGCTGCGAGGAGCGCCCGCGAGGAGGAGGATCTTCCCGCCGTCCTTCGAGATGTCCGTCTCGTGGAACGTCACGCGATGTCGCTCGACGCTTCGCTGGACGGCGGCGACGCACTCGTGCAGCGAGCGCGCGACGGTGTCGCCGCCGAGCTCGTCGACCAGCGCGTCGGTACCGCGGAACTCGACGAACGCGACGGCGATGTGCCGGTGCTCGGGCTCCCTGTCGGTTGTCAGGAGGTGGCTCCGGATCGAAACCGGGAGGCACGCGGCGATCGGCAGGTCGCCGACGTCGCCGACCGGCGCGGCGCCTACGAGCGGCGCCGGCGGCAGGCCGCGCAGCAGGAAGCCGGGGGCCTTCGCACCGCCGAGGTGACGCGCCGGCAGAGCGGCCGCCGTCGACGCGGCGATCACGATCTCCCCGGCGTCGGCGGCCGCCTCCAGCGCCGTCGTCTCCGTCGCGCCGCGACCCGCGACGAGCAGCTCGCGATGGCTGTCGCCGACGAGGAAGAAGTCGAAGCTGCCCGAGTTCACGCCGACGGACATCCGCAGCTCGACCGTGCCGGAGTCGGTGCGGATGCGGCCGACGCGGCGCAGCGTCCGCTGCATCTCCGCGGCGCCGCGGCACGCGCGCACCTCGTGCGCCGCCCCGTCGAAGAGCAGCAGGACGGCGTCGCCGCCCCACTTGATCACGCCGGCGCCGTACGCGTACGCGACCGAAAGGAGCTCGGTGAAGGTCGCGTCGAGGGTGTCGCTCAGCTCCTCGGCGCCGACCTTGCCCTTGCGCGCGAGCCGCTCGGCGAGCCGGGTGAACCCGGAGATGTCGACGAACGCGAGCGAGCCTTCGACGGCGCGATACTGCGCGTCCGGCGTCGTCCGCAGCCAGTCGACGACCAGCCGCGGGACGTAGGGAAGAAGTTGCTCGTGCGTCTCTCGCTCGCGACTCGCCGTCGCCACCCGCGCCTCCCGTGTCTGCCCGCCCCGAGGATCGTCCCTCGCCGGGCCGACTTCTTCAAGCGCTCTTCGCGGTCAGCGGGGCAGCGAGAGGGCGCCGGCGCGGTAGTAGGCCCGCACCTGCGCCTTGAAGTAGCCGCCGTCATCGTCGGCTGACAGCGACGGGCGCGTGTTGCCGTCGATCGGCGGCGGGTTCGTCACCCCGTCGTGCGCGGCGTCGCATGCACACGTCGCACCGTCTGCGCCGCGTCCGAAGAGGAAGCCGGCGTAGCCCGCCGCGACGTAGGCTCGCAGGTGCGCGCGCGAGGCGGCGCCGAGGAGCCACTGCACGCGGTTGTCCTGATAGTGGTCCCACGTGTTGTTCATCGCGCGCATCACGGTGTTGCCGAGCGGGATCTGCCAGGCGACGATCCGGATGCCGGCGAGCCTGACGAACGTCTCGCCGTAGAGCAGGTGCCGGTGGAAGTCGGCGGGGGCGAACCACGTGTTCGGGTTGTGCTCCTGCTGCGCATAGAAGCCGGCGTCGCGGTCGGAGAAGTCCTCGAACGCGACGTCGAACCGTGCGTGCAGCGATCGGTAGAACGCCGCCGATCGAGCGGCGTACGCCCGCACGGTCGCGTCGGGAGGTTTCTCGTAGACGATGTCGTGCTTCGTCCCCCAGCCGCTCATGTGGTAGGCGAGGATCACGTTCGGCGCGAGCCGGTCGCGCAGCGCCACCCATCGCTGCGCGAACGCTCGCGCGAGCGCGACGTCGTTTGCCTGCTCGAGGTACCCCCAGAGGTCGGGCTCGACGTGCACGACGACCGGCCTCGCTCCGCGCACGCGCTCGAACAGCAGCTCGACGTCGCGCCAGTACGCGCTCATCGTCTGCGCATTGCGGAGGTTCCCGATGTCGGCCTGCGCCTCGCCGCCGCCGCCCGGCTTCGACTGCAGCAGCATGTAGTACGTCAGAACGGGAACGACGTGATGCGCCCACGAGTCCGCGACGTACAGCGACGCGAACGTCCCGTTCGGATTCCACGTCGCCCAGCCGTTTCCGGTGTTGACGCCGCCGGCGAGGTACTGGTAGCGGAACCCGTACGGCGCGGCCGCCCGCAGCGCCGCTGCGCCTCCCGGGTCGTCGGCCGTCCCGATCTGCAGCGTCGCCGGCCAGCCGCGCGGCAGCGGCGGGAGGTTCGGGGTCCCCGTCGCGCCGACGGCGGCCGCGGCGAGACCGGCGGCCGCGGCGATCGCGACCGCGCGCGCGAACGCCGAGCAGCGGATGCGGAGCGCGGGCGGCAGCCGCGGCATGGCCTCCCTTCGGCGGCGCGGCGCGCGAACTTGATCCCTAGAAATAGAACTGTCGCCACGCCGTCCACCAGTCGTCGGCGCGCGAGGCGATCTGGCGCGGAGCCGAGATCTCCACGCCGGGCCGGTGGCGGTACTTCTCGACGTGGTCGGACGTGTTGAAGTCGACGAGGATCTCGCAGGGGCGGCCGGGGTCGTACGGGCGGAGGGCAGCGACGTTCTCGAGCGCAGACCGGGCACCCTCCTCGATCCGCTCGCGCGCCCTCGGCGCCGGCAGCTGACGTGCGCTGAAGCGGCCGAGCCCGGACTTGACCGCAACCGTCGTCAGCCCCTCGCCCAGCAGCTCCGCGGCTTCGCGGCAGGTCGCCTCGTCGCCGGTAACGAGCGCGACGGGGCAGCCCCAGGTCCCGCACAGCGCCGCGTTGATGCCGGTCTCGCCGACCTCGACACCGTTGAAGCGGAGCCGCCACCAGGAGGAGCCGCTGACCGTGTGCGCGAGCACGCCGTGGGGAGCTCCGGCCATCGCGTGCATGCCGACGAAGAGCGCCGCGTCGACGCCCTGCTCGAGGAAGTCCGTGTATTCGGTCCACTCGTTCTGCACGACGAACTCGCAGTCCGGGTCGAGCTCCTCCGGGATGAGCGAGTTGAACGACCATCCCTCGCCCGCGCCGTGGCAGTCCATCACCACGATCTCGGTCGCCCCCGCCGCCTTCGCGCCGCGCACGGCCGCGTTGATCTCGCCGGTGTAGAGCTTGCGGCCCTCCTCGTACATCGCGTGGCCCCCCGTCACCTGCTGCCAGCGGACGATTCCCGCCACGCCTTCCATGTCGCTGACGACGAAGACCTTCACCGGATCGACCCTACGACCTCGCCGAGGCTGTTGCGGACCGGAACCGACCGGAACGCGTCGACGCCGAGCAACTGCCCGAGCGCGGGGCGCAGCGCGCGCGCCGCACCGTCCTCGACCTTGACCGCCCATGCGACGCCGTCGGGCGCGAGCGCGCACAGCAGCCCCTCCGCACCGCGCTTCGCGATCCACCCGGGCAGCGCCCGCATCAGCTCGGTGTCGTCTGCGTCCGTGCCGCCGACGAGGTCGGGCCGCGCGCGCATCGCGTCGGCGACGCGCGCCGGCGTGCGCGCGAACACCTCCGCCATCTCGGCCAGGGTCATCGCGAAGGTCGGGACGCCGCAGCCGTCGACCGCGGTGTGGGTGCTGCCGACGAGCTCGGCGATCCGCCGTTGCAGCTGGTGGCCGGGCGCCCGGTACGGGTGCGGCGGCCACCCGTGCGCGCGGCAGGCCGCGAGCATGCCCGCGTGCTTGCCCGAGCAGTTGTGCCCGAGCTTGCCCTCCGGCCGCCCCTCCTGCTCGCCGCACTCGAGGTCGTCGACGGTCGCGTCCGCGCGCGCGAGCAGCGTCCGCACGGCGTCCAGTTGCGCCGGCTCGGCCTGGTGCGACGCGCAGGCGATCGCGACCTCGGCGTCCGTGACGTCGTCGTAGCCCTCGACGAGCGGGATCGCCTGGATCGGCTTCAGCGACGAGCGCAGGAAGCACGTGAGCTGCGGGTCGCCGACCGCGTCGCCCGCCGTCGACGCGGCGTGCACGCGGTGCACCGCCTCGACGACGTCACCCCGCCGCACGTGGACGCGGATCGGCGGCACCGCCGAACCGTAGACGCAGCGACCGGTTCCCGGCCCCCGCAACCACCGCGAGCGTGGGGCGACGCCGGCGACGGCGTACGCTGCCGTCGTGCCCGAGTTGCCGGAGGTGGAGGCGTGGCGCCGCCAGCTGGACCCACTCGTCCGGAAGTTCCCGATCGAGCGCGCGGGGCCGGCGCACATCGCGACGCTGAAGACGATCGAGCCGCCGCTCGCGGCGCTCGACGGCGAGGGCTTCCGCGGTGTCGAGCGGCGCGCGAAGCGCTTCCTCCTGCCGACGGACGACGGCGAGCTCGTCGTGATGATCCATCTGATGAGCGCAGGCCGGCTGAGGTACGTGCCCGCCGGCGGTAAGGGCGCGAAGGCGCCGATGTTCCGCGTGCGGTTCGCGGACGGGGGCGAGTTGCAGCTGACCGAGGCCGGGTCGAAGAAGCGCGCGGGCGTCTGGCTGCTGCGGCCGGACGAGGTCCGCGACGAGCTGGCGCACCTCGGCCCCGAGGCCGACACGGTGGCGGACGAGGACGTCGCGCGCATCCTCGCCTCCGATTCGCGGCGGCTGCACTCGCTGCTGCGCGACCAGCGGCTGATCGCCGGCATCGGCCGCGCCTGGGCGAACGAGATCCTCTGGACGGCGCGGCTTTCCCCGTACGCGCTCTCGACGCAGCTCGACGAGGCGGAAGCCGCGCGCCTGGCGGCCGCGATCCGCGAAGAGATGGCGCGCGGGCTCGAGCTGCGGCTTGCAGGCGCCGGCGACGCCAAGACCTACCGAGTCCACGACAAGCTCGGCGGGCCGTGCCCGCGCGACGGGACGCCGATCGCGCGCGTCGACTTCGAGGAGCACACGATCTACTACTGCCCGAGCTGCCAGACCGCCGGGCGAACGCTGAAGGACCGGCGCCTCTCGCGGCTGCTCAAGTAGCGGCCACGGGAGCGCGCCCGTGGTGCCGTCGGGCGGCGCGACTACGCTGCCGCGCGTGATCAGGACGCAGCCACGCGCCGGCGGCTGGCTCGAGGTCGTCTGCGGGCCGATGTTCAGCGGCAAGAGCGAGGAGCTGATCCGGCGCCTGCGGCGCGCTGAGATCGCCGGGCAGCGCGCGCTGATCGTGAAGCCGCTGGTCGACGACCGCTACGACGTCGGGCACGTCGTGTCGCACGCCGGCGCGAGGATGCGCGCCGTCACGGCGCCGACGAGCGCCGACGTGGCGAGGCTCGCGCGCGGCTACGACGCGGTCGGGATCGACGAGGTGCAGTTCTTCGACGACGGCATCGTCGGCGCGATCGGCGAGCTCGTCGACGACGGCGCCCGCGTCGTCGCGTCCGGGCTCGCGCAGGATTTCCGCGGCCGGCCGTTCGGCGCGATGCCGACGCTGCTCTGCGTCGCAGAGTTCGTCGACAAGCTGGAGGCCGTCTGCCACCGCTGCGGCGGCCCCGCGACGATGACGCAGCGGCTCGTCGGCGGCGAGCCTGCGCCGTTCTCGGGCGAGACGATCCAGATCGGTGCGCACGAGTCGTACGAGGCGCGCTGCCGCTCGTGCTACGAGCCGGGCGACGAGGCGTCGTTGCGACGGCGCCGCGTCGCGCACAGCGTCCGCGTTTAGAGACGGTTCCCGCTCGGCGCACCGCTACGATCGCCGCATGGCGACGACCGAGCGCGCGCTCACGCTGCCGTTCGCCTGGTACGGCGACGAGGCGGTGCTGCGGCTCGAGCGCGAGCGGATCTTCGCGCGCTCGTGGCAGTACGGCGGCCGCGCCGAGCAGGTCGACGAGGCCGGCTCGTTCCTGGCGACGGACGCGGGCGGGATCCCGATTCTCGTCACGCGTGACCGCGACGGCGAGCTGCGCGCCTTCCTGAACGTCTGCCGCCACCGCGGTGCCGTGCTGATGGACGGCTGCGGGCGCAGGAACTCGATCCAGTGCCACTACCACGCCTGGACCTACGACCTCGACGGGTCGCTGCGCAGCGCGCCGCGGTCGGAGCGGGAGCCGGGGTTCGACCCGGCCGAGTGGTCGCTGCTGCCGGCGTCGGCCGACACCTGGGGGCCGTTCCTGTTCGTCAACCCGGATCCGGACGCCGCCCCACTCGCCGAGCACCTCGGGGAGCTGCCGGAGATCCTGGCCCGCGACGTCGACCTCGACGGGCTCCGGTTCCACTCGCGGGTCGAGTTCGGGTCGAACGCCAACTGGAAGATCGTCACCGAGAACTTCCTCGAGTGCTACCACTGCCCCACCGCCCATCCCGGCTTCAGCGCCGAGGTCGACGTGCACCCGGACCGCTACCTGCTCGAGGCGCACCCGACGTTCTCGGCGCAGTACGCGCATTTGAAGGCGACCGGCGAGCGCGGCCAGTTCCACCTGCTCTACCCGAACACGAGCATCAACGCGTTTCCCGGACCACCCAACCTGTCGATCGGGCCGATCGTCCCGGACGGCCCGTTCCGGACGGCCCGCTATCTCGACTACTTCTTCGCCCCCGGCCTCGGCGAGGACTGGATTCGCGACTTCTTCGCGTTCGACGACCAGGTCGGCCGGGAGGACACGGTGCTCGTCGAGTCGGTCCAGCGGGGGATGGCCTCCGGGCTGCTCGACCACGGCCGGCTCCTCCTCAACTCTGAACCCCTGCTGGCCGCGTTCCAGAGCTGGGTGGCCACGCGCCTCTCGGCCGAATAAACTCGCTGCACCCCCCGCTCAAACGCATAGGAGGAACCTCTGTGAAGCGTCTCACTGCGCTCGCCGTCGCCGCGACGCTCGCGGTCGTGCTCGCAGCCGTGGCGGCCGCGCGGACCTCGGCGCCGCCCGTCATGCACCCGGGCGAGCTCGTCGTCGGGTTCGGCGACCCGGCCGTCAACTTCGCCGACGGGAAGATCCGCGGCTCGAGCTACATCAACCCGAAGGGCTACGAGGTCGATCTGGCCACCGACATCGCGAAGGCGCTCAAGCTGAAGCCGGTGTGGATCTACACGCCGTGGGCCAAGCTCTTCGCGCCCGGCCACAAGGACTTCGACATCTCGTTCCAGGAGGCGACGATCACCGCACAGCGGAAGAAGACCGTCGACTTCACGAGCTCCTACTTCGACGCCAACCAGGGCGTGCTGCTCTCGAAGACGGCGAAGGCCCCGCACTCGATCGCCGACCTGAAGAACATGCAGACCTGCGCCCAGACGGACACGACCGGGCTGATGTGGATCCAGCAGAAGCTGCACCCGACGAAGCAGCCGCTGATCTACCAGTCGACCTCCGCCGCGTTCGTGGCGGTCCAGATCGGCCGCTGCCAGGCGCTGATCCTCGACACGCCGATCGTCGCGTCGGAGAAGAAGGCGCGGCCGTCGAAGTACGGCGCCGTGGCAGGGCAGATCGTCACGCACGAGCAGTACGGCGCGGTGCTGCCGAAGGGCTCGAAGCTGACGCCGGTGGTCAACGGGATCATCAAGAAGCTCTGGGCGAACGGCACGATCGCCCGCGAGCAGAAGAAGTGGTTCAACATCGACTTCTCGAAGATCCCGGTGCTGAAGTAGAAGCGGGTCGTTGCACGAAGTCCTCCACACGTTCTTCAGCCCGCACGACTTTCGTGTCGCGCTGCCGAACGTGTGGGCGGGCTTCCAGGTCAACCTGAAGCTGATGGTCGTCGCCGAGGCCCTGGTGCTGGTGTTCGCGCTGGCGGTGGCGATCATCCGCGGATTGCCGGGGCGCGGAGCGAGACCGCTCCGCGCCCTGATGATCGTCTACACCGACTTCTTTCGCGGCACGCCGCTGATCCTGGTCGCGTTCATCGTCGGCTTCGGCCTGCCGGCGCTGAACCTCAAGTTCGTCAGCGGCCGCTCGAACTTCACCTACGGCGTGATCGCGCTCGTGCTCGTCTACACGGCGTACGTGACGGAGGTCTACCGCGCCGGCATCGAGTCGGTGCACCCGTCGCAGCGCATGGCGGCGCGTTCGCTCGGGCTGTCGTACGCCCAGGCGATGCGCTACGTCGTCGTGCCACAGGCCGTGCGGCGCGTCATCCCGCCGCTGCTGAACGACTTCATCGGCCTCCAGAAGGACACCGCGCTCGTGTCCGTGATCGGCGTCGGCGAGGCGGCGCTGCAGGCGCAGGGCTACTCGCAGACGTACGCCGACTTCACCTCGTACACGGTCGCCGCCGTCTTCTTCGTCCTGCTGACGATCCCGCTCGCCCGCTTCACCGACCACCTGATCCTGATACGGGAGCGGCGCGAGCGCGCCGCCGCGACGTGAGCTTCGTCACGCTCGACAACGTCTCCAAGCGCTTCGGCGACCTGGAGGTGCTGCGTCACGTCTCGCTGGACGTCGACGAACACAACGTCGTCTGCCTGATCGGGGCGTCGGGATCCGGCAAGTCGACGCTGCTGCGCTGCGTGAACCTGCTCGAGAAGGTGGACGAGGGGACGATCGTCGTCGACGGCCAGACGATCACCAACGGCCGCGTCGACGTGAACGCGCTGCGCCGCAAGATCGGCATCGTCTTCCAGGCGTACAACCTCTTCCCGCACATGACGGTGATCGACAACGTCACGCTCGCGCCGCGCAAGGTGCGCGGGACGAATCCGCGCGAGGCACGCGAGCGGGCATTCGAGCTGCTGCGGAGGATCGGGCTTGAGGAGAAGGCGGACGAGTTCCCGGACCGTCTCTCGGGCGGCCAGCAGCAGCGCGTCGCGATCGCCCGCGCGCTGGCGATGGAGCCCAAGCTGATGCTGCTCGACGAGATCACGAGCGCGCTCGACCCGCAGCTCGTGTCGGAGGTGCTGAACCTCGTGCGGGAGCTGGCGGAATCCGGGATGACGATGATCCTCGCGACGCACGAGATGTCGTTCGCGCGCGAGGTCGCCGACAAGATCTGCTTCCTCGACGCCGGCGTCATCCTCGAAGAAGGCCCGCCGGAGCAGATCTTCAGCGCGCCGGCGCAGCCGCGCACGCGCGAGTTCCTCGCGCGCATCATCGAGGCGGGTCGACTGTGAGCTCGTCGCGCCTGGAGGCGATCGAGCTGCGGCAGCGCCGCGGCCCGGCGTTCGCGCTCGCGCGGCTGGTGCCGGGAATGAAGGCGCCGCTCGGCCTCGCCGGGTTCCTCGCGCTGCCGGTCTTCTTCGCGTCGCTGATGGCGGTCACGCTCGCGATCGAGAAGCCGCGCGTCGTCGAATGGAAGGGCGCCCACGGGCACCTGAACCGGATCTTCCACGACGCGACCGGCGCCACCGAGGCGCGGATCTGGCTGCTCGCGCTGGTGCCGCCGCTGCTCCTCGTGGTCGCCGGATGGATCGCCTCGTACATCCCCTACGGTCTCTACCTCACGTGCCTCGCCGCCTGCGTCGACGCGCTGATGCTCACGGTGCGCCTGCACCGCTGGGAGGTGCACCACACCGCGCGCTACCCGTACGGCGAGGACCTGATCCCCGACTCCTCGACGTCGTCGTCGCTGCTTCGCGGCGAGTGGGAGCACGACGCGGCGCAGACGGTGCGAAGCCTCGTGCACTACACGATCGGGCTGGCCCTGGCCGCCGCCGTCATCTGGACGTTCCTGCGCGTGCGTCGCCGCCGCGCGCCGATCGCCACCGCCGGCTCCGAGCTGCAGCAGACCGGCGGCGCGCCGACGACGAGCGGGCTCGGCTAAACCTCTTACAGACGCACGAGCAGCCGCTCGCCGTCGAGCTTCAGCGAGCCGCCCAGCTCCTCGATCACGATCCGCGCGCACATCGCGCCGAGGTCGCGCAGCTCCTCGCCCGTGATCACGGGGCCCGCTGCCTCCGTGACCGGGGCGAGGTCGAGGTCGCGGCCGGCGACCGTCCACGTCACCCGTTCGGCCGGACCGAAGCGGACGGCGGCGACTGCGAGCGAGTCGAGCGCCCGTGAGACGGCGTCGACCTCCGTCTCGATCGCGGCGCCGCGACCGCGCACCTCGATGCGCTCGTCGTCGCTGCGTGCGAGCTCGAACGTGTCGCCGGCCCGCATCGCGGGCTCCCACCGCCCCGCCTCGATCCGCGCGACCACGGCGAGCTGGTCGAGCAGCGTGCTCATCTGCGCCGCGGCCTCCTCGATCATCCCGACGAAGCGCTGCGAGCGCTCGTCGAGGGTGCCGCTGCGTGCGAGGGTGCGCGCGAAGCCGTACACGGTGGCGAGCGGCGTGCGCAGGTCGTGGCAGGCGAGCGAGACGACCCGGGGGAAACGTGGCGCCGACGGCATGGCGTACCGTTTACCCGATGGCGGAAGCGCCGAACGAGCTGACGAGCGACCTGCAGGCGTCGCTGCCCGACGTCCAGCTCGGGCTGACGCGCGCCGGCGTCACCGGCGTCCAGAAGGCGATCAGGATCCGGCACGAGGGGCGCGAAAAGACGTTCGCGGCGAGGATCTCGTGCACCGTCGACCTCGATCCGGCGCAGAAGGGCGTCCACATGTCGCGCTTTCCCGAGGCCTTCGGCGAGGCGATCGACGCCGTCGTGATCGGCGAGGCGTTCCTCGTCGAGACGCTCGCGGAGCACATCGCGCGCCACATCGTGGAGCGCCAGCACGCGCTGCGCGCGGAGGTGCGGATCGACGCGCAGTACCCGCTCGAGCGCCGCACGCCCGTCACCCGGCTCGCGACGCAGGAGATCGCGACGCTGATCGGCATCGCCGCGGCCTCCCCGGAGCTGGTGCGGCGCGTCGTCGGGGTCGAGGCGTGGGGCATCAACGCCTGCCCGTGCGCGCAGGGACTCGTCCGCGGCGCGGCGGCGGAGCGCCTGCTCGAGGCGGGCTTCGACGGCGGCGACGTCGACCGGATCCTCGAGCTCGTCCCGCTGGCGACGCACAACCAGCGCGGCAAAGGGACGCTGCTCGTCGGCACCGAGTCGCGCGTGAACGCCGAACGGCTCGTCGAGATCGTCGAGCGCTCGATGAGCTCGCCCGTCTTCGAGCTGCTGAAGCGGCCGGACGAGCTGTTCGTCGTCGAGCACGCGCACCTGCAGCCGCGCTTCGTCGAGGACTCCGTCCGGTTCGCGCTCGCCGAGACGCTGCGCCGCCACCCCGACCTCGACGACGACGACTTCCTCTACGCGCAGCAGGTGAACCTCGAGACGATTCACCGCCACGACGTGCTGGCCGAGCGGTCGAGCACCGTCGGCGAGCTGCGCGCGGAGCTGGCGGGCCGGCCGGCGTCGGCGCCGACCGAGCTCCGCACGTGGCTCATCTCCTGACGAAGCTCGCGCGGGCGGAGACGGCGAAGTCGGTCGCCGGGCGGCAGACGACGGCCCGTCCGCTGCAGGCGCCCGACCAGCCGGCGAACCGCCAACCGTGGGCGGGCACGGCGCGCAGCGTGAGCGGATCGCCCGCGGGGAAGCTCCGCGCGCACCGCGGCGTGCACTCGACGACGCCGCGGCCGCGCGTCGTCAACCGCAGCGCGATCCGCGTCGGCCCGAAGACCGCGGTGACGCTCGTCGGCGCGTCCAGCGTGACGGTGCAGTCCGCGCTGCCCGTGCACGCTCCCGACCAGCGGACGAACCGCGTCCTCGTGCCGGCGACCGCCGCGAGCGTCACCGTCGAACCCTGGTCCCACGTCGACGAGCACGTCGACCGGCAGCTCGCGCCGGGAAGGTCGCTGACGACGCTGCCGCTCCCGGAGAACGCGACGGCGAGGGTCTCCTGCGGCGCGCCCACCGCGTGCATCCAGAGCGAGTCCTGGATGTCCGGCCACGTGTCGGCGGCCGGCATCCCGTAGTAGTCGTCGTGGCCGGAGTCGAGGACGAGCGAAGAGAGGGGGTCGCCGCTCGCGTAGGGATAGAGCACGTCGTGGTCGTCGTCGCACACGTGCCCCGCGTTCGGCGGCGGGCACTGGCCGGGATCGCCGGGCGCGACGGCGCCGAACGCGTGCAGCAGCTCGTGCGTGGCGACGGTGTCCGTAGGCACGCCGGTGCACGCCTGCAGCAGCACCGCCGCGTAGCCCGGTCCTTGGTCGTAGTCCCCGGCGCCGACGCCGCAGAGGTCGGTCTCGCCGGCGGGGACAGGGCCGTCGTAGTAGACGAGGTAGTCCTTGAACGGGTGCGCGAACCCCTGCGCGATGAGGTCGTCGCGCAGGACGGTGAACGCCTCGTCGCCGCCCGCGATCTGCGCGGCGGGCTGCGGCAGGCGCACGTACGAGATGTCGAGACAGCGCCGGCCGCCGAAGTCGGCGAGGTCGAAGCGCGGCACGTGCGTCGGGTCCTGGCTCTGCCACCACGAGAGCATCGAGGCGACGTCGTCGGCGAGCCGGTTCGCGTCGGCGACGAACGTGTCGGCGGAGTCGGCGGGATCGACGACGATCGCGTGCACCTGCGCTCCCGTGACGACGTCCGCGCGGTCGACGCTGGTCTCGCCGCTCCCGCACCAGCCGCTCGCGACGGCGCCGGGTGCGAGCCAGAGCGCCGCCGCGGCGACGGCGAGCCGCAGGAGCCTACGCACGAGCGGCGCGGCGAAACTGGAAGCGGTTCTCGGTGCCGGCGCGCAGCCGCCCGAGGTTGGCGCGGTGCAGGAACACGATCGCGACGCCGGCCAGCGCACCGAAGACGACGACCGGGGTCGGATACCCGTAGGCGGCGGCCGCGAGCGGCAGCGCGATCCCGGCGGCGATCGACGCGACCGAGGCGTAGCGGAGGGTGAGGAAGACGAGGATCCAGACACCGCCGGCGGTGAGCGCGACCCAGGGCGCGACGCCGAAGAAGACGCCGCCGCACGTCGCGACCATCTTGCCGCCGCGGGCGAGCCGGAGGAACAGCGGGCGCCAGTGCCCGAGCATGGCCGCCGCGCCCGCGCAGATGCCGGCGAGGTGCGACACGAGCAGCACGCCGAGCAGCGCCGGTACGAACCCCTTCAGCGTGTCGAGCAGCACGACGGGTATGCCGAGGCCCCGCCCGTACGCCCGCCAGACGTTGGTCGCGCCGATGTTGCCGGAGCCCGTCTCGCGGATGTCCTCGTGACGGACGAGCAGCACGAGCCAGTACCCCCACGGGCACGAGCCGAGGAGGTAGCCGAGGACGACCAGCGCGGCGAACGCCATGCGGCCCGCAGAGTAACCGTGCGCGCGCGCCGGGCTACGCCCGGATGCCGTACCTCTGCGCCCAGTCGTTCACGACGTCGTAGTCGAGGTTGTCGAAGAACTTGTCGATGTACGACGCGCGGTCGGTGCCGAAGTCGATGAAGTACGCGTGCTCGTAGACGTCGAGCGCGACGAGCGGTGTCGCGTTCCAGACGGGAAACGTGTTCTGCGCGTCACCGATGTAGTTGAAGAGGCGTCCCTCGTCCCAGTCGTAGGCCGTCCACGCCCAGCCGCGGCCGCCCATGCCGGTCGCCTTCAGGTCGGTCTTCCACTCCGCGGCCGAGCCGAAGTCGCGCTTGACGAGGTCGCCGAAGATGCCGCCCGGCTCGCCGCCCGAGCCGCCGAGGTGCTCGAAGTAGATCTCGTGGTTCTTGATTCCGCCGATCGCGAAGGTGAGGTCGATCTTCAGCGCGCGGAGCTCCGAGTAGACCTGGTTGGCGCCGGCGAGGTCGACGCCCTGCAGCCGTTCCAGGATCTCGTTCCGCTTGTTGACGTACCCCTGGTACAGCTTGTAGTGGGCGTCGATCGTCTCGCGCGAGATGCCCTCGAGCTCGTAGAGCGCGGGCTTCAGCTCGCGCGGGGTGATCTCCTCGTGGTGGTACGCCAGCGCCATTGACTCTCCTTGGTTCCTCGGGTGCGGCGCGGAGAATATCGTTGCGCCGACGATCGAACCCGAAGGAGACGAGATGCCCTACGAGCTTCCCCCGCTCCCGTACGACTACGACGCGCTCGAGCCGACGATCGACGAGCAGACGATGCGCATCCACCACGGGAAGCACCACCAGGCGTACGTCGACAACCTCAACAAGGCCGTGGCGGGCACGGAGTGGGACGGGCGGCCGCTCGAATCGGTGCTGTCGAGCATCGACGCGCTGCCGGAGGACATCCGGACGGCGGTCCGGAACAACGGCGGCGGCCACGCGAACCACACGCTGTTCTGGCAGATCATGAAGCCGGGCGGAGGCGGTGATCCCTCGGGCGCGCTCGCCGACGCGATCGCGGACGCGTTCGGCGACGCCGACCAGCTGAAGACGGCAATGAACGACGCGGGCGTGAAGCGGTTCGGCTCCGGCTGGACGTGGCTCGTCTGGGACGGAACCGGCCTCGAGGTGCGCTCGACGCCGAACCAGGACTCGCCGATCATGGACGGGCAGGTGCCGCTCCTCGGCATCGACGTCTGGGAGCACGCCTACTACCTCAAGTACCAGAACCGGCGCCCCGACTATCTCGCGGCATGGTGGGACGTCGTCAACTGGGACGACGTCGGCCGCCGGTTCGACGAGGCGCGCGGACGGTAGGCTCCGCGCGCCTCGTCGAGGAGCCACTACGTCTGCCGCCAGGTGATCGGCTCGCCGGTCGCGCCGAGGTAGCCGGCGCCCGCCTGGTTCACCGACATCGCGACGCGCAGCCTGTTCACGCCCTTCGGCAGCTTGACGACCAGCCGCGCGGCGGAGCGCGTGTTGAGGATCACCTTGCGTAGCGTGACCCACTGGCCCGTCGCCAGGTTCAGCCGCTGGAACTCGACGGCGCGCCCCGCGAACGAGCGGCCGCCGTAGACGTGGATCAGCCAACCGTTGTGGCGGCCGAGCGTCAGCTTCGGGATCACCTGGATCGTCGTCGGCGTCGCGTACGCGCCGTTCCAGGACGCCTGGTAGTTCGTCAGGATCTGCGGCGAGACGATGTAGCTCCACGCCCCGCCGGTCGTGGTCAGGATCGTCGCCCGCTGGATCAGGTTCGGCTGCGGGTACGGCTGGTACCAGAGCGTCACCTGCTCGCCCGCCTTGTGGTTCGAGACGACGCCGCTCAGCGTCACCTGCGTCCCGAAGGTGACGATCGGCTGCGACGCTGCGAGCGTCAGGCTCGGCGGCAGCCCCTTCACCACGATCTTCGCGGTGTGCCTCGGGTAGAGCTCGTCCTTGTACGAGTACGTGCCTGCCGCGCGGAAGGTGAAGGAGTACGAGGAGCCGTGGTGGAGGATCGGCGACACGAACTGGCCCTTGTCGGCCAGCACCTGGTGATCCTTCGAGTCCTTGTTGATCCAGGTGACGGTGTCGCCCTGGGTGATGGTGACGTCGTTCGGCGAGAAGCCGCTCGCGTAGATGTCGATCGTCTTCGTCGCCGCGGTCGCCGGGCCGGCGAGCGCGAGCGCGGCGAGCGACGCGATCGTGATCAGGAAGGTGCGCATGGGGTCTCTTCTCCTGCCTTGTGGATTCGGTCGGTTCGGTTGCGGGTGGAATCACGATTCCCCCGTCAGCGCCCTCCCAGACCGCGCGGAGCAGCGGTTTTACCGCCTGCGAGCGCGCCTTTACGGACACCTCACAACGGGCCCCGTCCTGGCTCTGAGCCAGGCCGCGGCTCGAACGGCCACGGCCGCGCGCGCATCGCACCCGCACCGCCGCGAGCCGCGAAGCCCCGTCGTAAGCGGCGTTTGTGCTCCGCTCGTCGCGCTTTCGGCCCCGTCCTGGCTCTGAGCCAGGACAGGGCCCGAACGGCCGCCGGTGCTGTTGACTTCGCACATGGCGAAACGGGCGCTGGTGGCGGGCGGGACCGGGCGCGTCGGCTCGGCGGTCGCGGCGCGCCTCCGCTCCGACGGCTGGCAGGTCGTCGCGGCCGGACGCGCCGACGGCGACCTGCGCCACGCCGAGGGAGCACGCACGCTCGTCGCGTACGCGCTCGCCGAGCTCGGTGCACTCGACCTCGTCGTCCACGCGGCCGGCGGCCCGTTCGGGCCGCAGCGCCTCGCCGAGGTGACGGAGGAGGACTGGGACGAGGCGCTCGCCGTCACCGCGAAGGGCTCGTTCTTCCTCGCGCAGGCCGCCGCGCCCGCGCTCGCCGCGACCCGGGGGGTGCTGATCCTGGTCGAGGACGTCGCCGCCTACCAGGCGTGGCCCTCTTTCGCGCCGCACTGCGCGGCGAAGGCGGCGCAGGCGATGCTGACGCGCGTGCTCGCGCGCGCACTCGCGCCGGACGTCCGCGTCTGCGGCGTCGCGCCGGGCGCCGTCGCCGTCGAGCCAGGACAGGAGGAGCGCCGAGCCGCCGAGTCGCTGCTGCGCCGCGTCGGCTCGCCCGAGGACGTCGCCGGTGCCGTCGCTTACCTCGCCGGCGCCGACTTCGTCACCGGGACGACGCTCGTCGTCGACGGCGGCCGGCTGCTCCAAACCGCCGGCGGCGGCCCGCCGTAGTCACACGCGTGACGATGGTCGTCCCCCTCCGTACGATGCTGCCGGTGGCGAGCGACGGCGAGCTGATCCAGCGCACCGCCGGCGGAGACCGCTCGGCGTTCGAGGACCTCTACCGACGCTACGCCCGTTCCGTCTTCGGGCTCGCGCTGCGGCGCCTCGGCGACCGCGGGCGCGCCGAGGACGCGGTGCAGGAGACCTTCGCGTCGATCTGGCGCTCCGCCGCCTCGTACCGGCCCGAGCGGGGCGCCGGCGCGCCGTGGCTGTACGCGGTGGCGCGCAACGCGATCGTCGACCGCGCGCGCACGCGCACGGACACGCCGGCCGACGTCCCCGACGAGCCGTCGCCGGACGTCGGCCCCGCGGAGCGCGCCGAGCTGAGCTGGGTGTCCTGGCGCGTGCACCGCGCGCTCGAGGAGCTGCCGGAGCGCGAGCGCGAGGTGATCGCGCTCGCCTACTGGAGCGGCCTCTCGCAGAGCGAGGTCGCCGAGTTCCTCGGCATCCCGCTGGGTACCGTGAAGACGCGGACGCGCACCGCCCTGCAGCGGCTCGCGGAGCTCCTCGGAGACGAGATCGAATGACCCGCTTCGACGACATCGTCGACACCGACGGCCTCGACCCGGCCGAAGAGCTGCGGCTGCGGAAGGTGCACGACCTGCTGCTCGAGGCGGGGCCGCCGCCGGAGCTTCCGCCCGCGCTGCGCGAGCCGCCCTCTCCGCACCCGGCGCAGGTGATCCCGTTCCCGAAGCTGCCGCCCAGGCGCTTCGGCTCGGTCGCCGTCGTCGCCGCCGCCGCGGTGCTGGCCGCGTTCGCGGCCGGCTACTTCCTCGGCCACTCGAAGAAGACGACGTTCACGGCCGAGCGCGTCGTCGTCCTGCACCGGCCGAACGCCGCCGGAAGCGCACTCGCCACGCTCCGGATCGCGAAGGCGGACGCAGTCGGCAACTGGCCGATGCAGCTCGTCGTGCGCGGGCTGCCGCAGCAGCGCGCGCGCACCGCGTTCTACGAGTTGTGGCTGACGCACGGCGGCCGCCCCGTCGAGCCGTGCGGGACGTTCCGCGTGCACGGGAACGACACCACCGTCTCCTTCACCGTCCCCTACGAGTTCCACCGCGGCGACGGCTGGGTCGTGACGAGCCAGCCGAGCGGCGACACGACGCCGGGCGCCGTCGTCCTCACCACGTAGCGCCGCGTAAAAGGAAAAGGCCCGGCGAACCGGGCCCCTTCGTCGTCCTACGCCGCGTCGGCGAGGTCTTCGTTCTGGGCGAGCTTGCGCAGCGCCTCCGTCTCGATCTGACGGACGCGCTCTCGGGTCAGGCCGAGCTGCTTGCCGATCGCCTCGAGCGAGGCGGGGCCGTCGCCGACGAGGCCGAACCGCAGCTCGATCACGTCGCGCTCGCGGTCGGGCAGATTCGCGACGGCCTGGCGGACGGCGAGGTCGCGCAGCGACGCCGACGCCTCCTCCTCGGTCGACGGACCGGTGCCGGCAATGAGGTCGCCGAACGAGGCGTCGCCGTCGTCGCCCACCGGCATGTCGGTGGACGCGACCGCGCGGGCCGCCTCGAGCACCTCGTGCACGTGGTTGAGCGGCAGCTTCGAGTGCTTGGAGATCTCCTCCGGCGTCGGCTCGCGCTCCAGCGTCGCGACGAGCTCGCGGCGCGCACGCGAGACCTTCTGCTCACGCTCGACGACGTGCACCGGGATGCGGATCGTGCGCGCCTTGTTGGCGACGCCGCGCTGCACCGCCTGCCGGATCCACCACGTCGCGTACGTGGAGAACTTGAAGCCCTTGCGCCAGTCGAACTTCTCGGCCGCGCGAATCAGGCCGAGGACGCCCTCCTGGACGAGGTCGCCGAGCGTGATCCCCTGTGTCTGGTAGCGCTTCGCGATCGAGACGACGAGGCGCAGGTTGCAGTTGATCATGCGCTCCTTCGCAGCCATGTCACCGCGCTCGATCCGCTTCGCGAGCTCCACCTCCTCCGCCGCCGTGAGCAGCGGGTACCGCCCGGCCTCGTTCAGGAACATCTGGAACGAGTCGGTCGTGTAGAGCCCGGTGCCGATCGAGAGGTCGAGCTCGGGCTCCTCCTCCTGCTCGGGGGCTGCGTCGTGCAGCTCGAGCTCGTGGGCGAGCGTCTCCGCCTCGGCCTCGTCGAGGTCGTGCGCGACGATCACGTCGGCGACGTCGCCGGGCGTGAGCGCGCCCTGGTCGTCGCGCAGCGCGAGCAGCGCCTCCAGCGCGTCGGCAACCGCAGGGGTGATGCTGAAATCGGTCGTGCTGATCTCGGTCAACGAACTCCTTCTTCTTCGAGGAAGACGGGCGCACCGGATTTGATGCGGCAGCCGTCAATCCTTCAAAACGCCTGGAAACACGGCTCTATTCCAGGCTGATGGTCGTAGGCCTCCAGAACTTAGTGACAGTCTGTTACAAGACTGTTAGGCATCTCATTGAGGGCCCGTTAAGCCCGCTTGGCAACCCCTGAGACCAGGGAAAAGGCGTGCGCGGCCGGCTCGGGCGCCGCGGCCCGGGGCTACGGGGCCGTCCGCCCGTTCTCGACGAAGGCGGCATAGGTGACCGGCATGTGCCGCTCGAGGAACCCCTCGGCGGCGCGGGCGTACTCGCGGATCTCGAACTGTGCGAACTCCGAGTTCCGCAGCGAGCAGAAGTGCATCAGCGACCGCGGGTTGCAGCTCCAGTAGTAGGTCGTGTACAGGTTGAGCGGCAGGACGCTCCGCGCGACCTCCTTCGCCACGCCCAGGCCCAGCATCTCCTCGTAGGCCGCGAAGGCCGCGTGCGCGCACTCCTCGATCCGCGCCCGCGCGGCCTCCCTCGTCGCCTCGTCGACGGGCTCGAACCGGTATGCGCCGGGCTTGCCGACCTGCGTGCGGACGTTGTCCGGGACGTAGAACTCGGCGCGCATCTTCGAGTAACGCCCCGACCATTCGTTGTACGAGTGGCCGGCGCGGTGCCGGTGGTGCTCGCGGACGACGAACAGCGGCGCCTTGACGATGAAGCGGAAGTAGCCGTGCTCGAACGGCGAGCCATGGCGGTCGCGCATCAGGTACCGGATGAGCCCCTCCTCCCGTTCCGTCAGCTCCTGCGACGCGAGGTTGAACGAGACGCGGGCGCCGTTCGCGACCGCGAGATCCGACGCGAAGACGCCGTCGAGGGCGAGGAAGCCCTTGTCCAGCAGCTCGACGACGTCGACGCCCGACGCCTCCACGGCCTCGTCAATCTTGCGCGGCTTGAGCGCGACGCTCGACACGGCCCCGCACCCTACGCCGCGAGGCGGACGGAACCCAGCAGCGCGCGCAGCGCGGCTCGTAGAGCTCGGCGCCGCCGACCACGAACCGCGGCGCCGACGCAGGCGCCGGGACGCCGCGGACGAGCCGCTGCGTGAACGGCGCCGGCTCGCCGCAGCGCGCGCAGACCGCGCTCAGGACCGTCGCCCGCGAGGCGTCGGCGACGAGGAGCGCCGTCGCCTCGAACGCCACGCGGCGGAAGTCGTAGTCGAGTCCCGCCGCCGTCACCTCCGTGCCGGCGGCACGGAGCGTGCGCACGACGTCCGCGATCTCCTCGCCGAAGAACTGGACCTCGTCGACGAAGACCGCTGCCGGCGCCGGACCGGCGACGACTTCCGCCGCGCTCCCGACGGCCTGCGCGGGGATCGCGCGGCCGGAGTGGCTGACGATTCGGTCGCGGCCGTCGCGCGTGTCCGCCGCCGCCTTGTAGGCGACGACGCTGAGGCCGCGCTCGCGCGCCCGCGCGTAGCCGTCGATCAACGCGTCCGTCTTCCCGCTGAACATCGGGCCGACGTAGACCTCGAGCGGGCCCGGCGCGCGCATCGACCCAGCGTAGGCAAGGCGGCGGGGCCGCGGTCGGCGCCGCTCGTATCCTCCGCCCGTGGCGATCAAGGTGGGGACGTCGGGCTGGTCGTATCCGTCGTGGCGCCCCGGCTTCTACCCGCGTGGGCTGCAGCCGGCGGAGTTCCTCTCCTTCTACGCGGAGCGGTTCCGGACGGTCGAGCTGAACTCGACGGGTTACCGGCTCCCGAGCGCCGACCAGTTTCGCCGCTGGGCGGACGCGGTGCCGGACGGGTTCGAGTTCGCGGTCAAACTGGCGTTGACGCGGCTCGACCGGCTCGGGTCGTTCCTCGAGCGGGCGCTCGCGCTCGGCGACCGGCTCGGCCCGGTGCGCGTCGTGTACCAGGGGCCGCGCGACGACGGCGTCGTCTCGTACGTCGAGGGGTCGGTGCCGCCGGCGGTCAGGCTCGCCTGGGACCTGCGCGACGACTCGTGGCAGGGCGTCACCGGAATCATGCGCGTCAACGACACCGCCGCGGAGCCCTTCCGGTACGTCCGCCTGCGCGAGCCGCCGTACTCGGACGCCGACCTGCGCTCGCTGGCGGCGACGCTGCGCGATCCCGCCTACGTGTACGTGCGCGACGAGGACGAGCCGACGGCGCCCGCGACGGCGGAACGTCTGAGGGCGCTCCTATAGTCGCTCCGGTGTGGGTCGTCCGCGAGCTGCTCCGCCTGCTCGTGCGCGTCGCCGTCGCCGTGTTGCTCGCGATCGTCGTCGCCGAGCTGCGCGCAGTTGCCAGCGGGGGCGACAGGATGTGGACGTTCCGGGTCGTCTGCATGCTGTTCGGCGCGCTCTACCTGCTGCTCGCTGGCGCGGGCAGCGGCAGCGCCGCCAGCCGGCGCGTCAACTGGGGCACGATCACGCCCGGCCGCGGCGGGGTGATCTTCCGCGGGTTCGAGCCGCGCCCCGGCGACCCGCGACTCGCGCCGGGCGCGGTGTTCGTCGCCGGCGGGCTCGTGCTGCTCGCGCTCGGCGTCGCGCTCTGACCCAAGCGGGGCGGCGGCCGCGAGTCCACCAGCACCGCCGCGAGGAGCAGCACGGCCACGCCGACGAGGCTCTCGCCGGCGAGGCTGCGCCCGATCCGGCCGAGCGCGCCTGCGTCGGCGCGGGCGATGCGCGGCCGCACGACCGTATGGTGGAAGCCGCCCCAGGCGAGCGCCAGTGCGACCAGCGCGAGCTTCACGATCAGCACGTGCCCGTATCCCGTCGTCCACAGGTCGGCAAGGCGCGGCAGACGGACGATGCCGAGGTACGTGCCCGCGGCGAGCACGACCGCAACCAGCACGGTCGCGAGCCGCGAGAAGCGGAGGAACATCGCACTCCGCACCTGCGGCGCGGCCGACCACGCGACGAGCGCGAGCGCGGCGAGGCCGCCGATCCAGAGCGACGCGCCCGCGAGATGCACCCAGTCGGCGATCTCGGTCTTCCACGACGAGCCGGGGTCGACGGCGTCGTGCCCCGACAGCGACAGCCCGCCGACGAGGAGCAGCGAGAGCGCGAACGCGGGCACGAGCGGCTCGACGCGGTCGAGCAGCCACGAGCAGAAGACGAGCGCGAGCACCAGCGCGAACCCGAGCGTCATCGTCACGAACGCCTCGCCGAAGCGCGTCGCCGCCATCGGCGAGAGGTCGCCGTACAGGAACTTGCCGAGCGGCAGCTGCAGCGCGTCCTCGGAGCGCAGCGAGAACGCTGCGATGCCGGCGACGATGCTGACGGCGGCACCGAGGCCGGCGGCGACGCTCAGCCGCCGCTGCGCCGCGAGCGGGACGGCGAGCCCGCGCAGGCAGATCAGCCGCAGTCCGAGGGTCCCGATCGCGAGCGCGAGGCCGACGAACCAGATCCAGCGGACGACGTCCTCCGCGCGCGTCGGCCCGCCGGCCCCGTATGCGTCGGTCACCGGCGGCGCCGGCACGCGGACGCCGAACGTCCAGACGCCGGAGACGACGTGCGAGTCGGCCGAGATCGCGCTCCAGCGCACGGTGTACGCGCCGGTCGGGATCCTCCGCACCGGCGTGACGACGTCGGTGCCCTCGACCCGCGGCGCACCGGCGAAGTCGCGCCCGCGCACGTCGACCACCTTCACCGCTCCCGGCAGCACCTTCACGACCTGGTCGAAGTGCAGCCGGATCACGGCGGGCGCGTGCCGTAGCTCGCGGCCGAACCCGGGCGAGGCTGCGCGCAGCGTCGCGTGCGCGGACGCGCCGGCCGGGAAGACGAGCGCCGCGAGCGCGACGAGGAACGCGCGCCTCATCGGTGCGGCACCCCCGCGAGCGGCGACAGGTGCCCGAAGATCGGCGCGACGTCGCGGTCGCAGAACAGCATCACCGCGAGCACGAAAACCGTCACGGCGAACCCGGACCGCAGCGCCGTCGAACGCGGCCGGAACACGAGCGCGAGCGGGATGACGGAGGAGACCAGCATCGTCCACCCGATCAGGTGGTGCAGGAACGCCGAGCGCGCGAAGAACCAGGCGTTCTGCTCGTGGACGACGAACGCCGCCCCGCCCACGGCGAACGCGAGGGGCCACGTCAGGCGCCACCACGGCGAGCGCAGCCGCCCGTGCACGAGCCCCAGCTCGGCGCCGCCGGCCAGCATCGTCACGGCGGCCCACGAGCCGTGCGCGTACATGTGGATCGCCGAGTTCGTGAAGAACGCCATCACGGGCCACAGCAGGACGCCGATCCCGAACGCGAGCCCCGGCCACAGGTAGCGGCGCCACGGCCGCATCCCCCAGACCTCGCTGCCGACGAGCGCCTCGCTGAGCAGGCAGAGCCCGAGGAACACGAAGCCGGCGGCGAAGGCCCAGTGGATCATCTCAGCGTGCGGCTGCATCTCTCGCCTCCAGGTCGCTGAGCAGCGGGCGCGCGACGACGTACGCGAACAGCACGCCGACGACGACGACGAGCAGCGGCGGCTCGAAGACGAGCCACCAGAGGCCCTGACCGCGCGGGTGCAGCAGCGTGATCCGGTACGGCTGCAAGATCGCCCAGATCAGGCCGGCCGCGACGGTGGCGGGGCCGAGCAGCGACACCGCCTGCACGCGCGGGCTCCGGCGGCGGCTGCGCGCCGCCGGCAGGCGGTCGACGAATGGGGTCTGCATTCACTCCTCCTTCCAGGCTGGGACGTCCGGGCGTCCGCGGCCCTGGGCGTGCCGCGGACTACGCGGCGAGCGGAGGAGGACGAGACTCGAACGAGAGGCCGAAGCGGCGGCGGGGCGCGGCGTCGTCGCGCGCCCGCGCGAACGCGGCGCGCGCGCGCCGTCGCGCCGACAGCAGGCGGTGGGCGCGCGCGATCGTTCGCTCGGCGTACGCCTCGACCGCGTGCAGCCAGCGGGCGAGGCCCCAGGCGAGCGCGGCGAGCACGGACAGGGCGGCGAACACCGGCAGCGCGTAGGTGTGCAGCCACGGTGCGAGCAGCGGCCACCGCCCGTCCGCGAGCCCCTCGGCGTCGACGTGCACGAGGTAGAGCAGCGATGTCGCGCCGAACGACGCGAGCCAGACGCGCAAGGACAGGGTCGGGCGCAGACGCGGCGTGCGCCGCTCCGACGCGTGCCCGACCGCCGCGAGCAGACGGTGCCCTGCGTCGGCGGCGGCGTGAGCGCGCGTCGCGCGCGCGAGCAGCGCGGCGAGCGCGAGCGCGCCGGCGATCTTCGCGGCGACGAGCAGGAACGGGTAGTACGACGCGCCGGAGGGCGCGAGCGGAGCCACGTGCAGCGCGCCGTCGACGCGCCGCGTCGCGCTCGTCCCGGCGACCTCGGCGATCAGGACGATCAGCGCAAACGTCGCGAGCTCGCGCTTGCGGGGTCGGCGTGCTCGCATCCCGCTCGATCATACGCCGCGTTCGTGGTCTAATCGACGCGTGGGGGAGGACTTCGTGACGCCGCTGCGCGAGCCGCCCGTGCGCGGCGTGCAGCGGGTCGACGAGGCCGTCGTCATCCGCCTCGGGGGCGAGCTCGACCTCTACAACGCCGCCGAGGTGCGAGCGGCGCTGCGCGAGGCGATCGCCGACGATCCGTCGCGGGTCGTCGTCGACATGTCCGAGGTGGAGTTCGTCGACTCGACGGCGCTCGGCGTCTTGATCGAGGCGCGATCGACGCTCGGCCGCAACGACCTGCTGCTCGCTGCGCCGCAGTTCGAGACGCGGCGCACGCTCCAGGTGAGCGGCCTCGACCGCCATCTGCCCGTGCACGACACCGTCGAGGACGCGCTCGGCGGCTGACGCCTGTCAGGCCGGGACGGCGGCGGTCAGCACCTCGCAGCCGTCGTCGGTGACGACGATGTTGTCCTCGATGCGGATGCCGCCGAAGCCGCGCAGCTCGTCGACGCGTTCCCAGCTCACGAACTCGCGGTAGCGCCCGTCGTGCGCCGCCTCTCGAAGCAGCGGCTCGACGAAGTAGACGCCCGGTTCGACGGTCATCGTGTACCGCGTCGCGAGCGGCAGGTCGACGCGCAGGGCGGGGAATCCCGGCGCGGGTGACTGCGGCTCGCGGGTTCCTCCGGCGTCGCGAACGCCCAGCCCCACCATGTGGCCGACGCCGTGCGGGAAGAACAGCGTGATCGCTCCCGACTCGAACAGCGCCTCGAGGTCGCCGCGCAGGACGCCGAGGTCGACGAGCCCCTCGCCGACCACGAGCGCCGCCTGCCGGTGCACGTCGCGCCACTGCACGCCGGGGCGGCAAAGCTCGGTGGCGGTGCGATTCGCGCGCAGCACGGCGTCGTAGAGGTGGCGCTGCGCTCCCGCGAACGTCCCCGAGGCGGCGTAGGTGCGGGTGACGTCGCTCGCATAGCCGCGGAACTCGCCGCCCGCGTCGACGAGCACGAGCTCGCCGGCGGCGACCGCGCGCCGCGTCGGTGCGAAGTGGAGGACGGCGGCATGGGGGCCTGCGGCGACGATCGAGTCGAAGGCGAGCGCGTCGGCACCGCTGCGCAGGAACGTCGCCTCGAGCTCGATCTGCAGCTCGCGCTCCGTCGCACCGGGTGCGATCGCAGCGGCGAGCGCTGCGAAGCCGGCGCCCGTCGCGGCGGCCGCGACGCGCATGCGCGCGAGCTCGACGTCGTCCTTGACACGCCGCAGGCGCGTGAGCTCGTCGCGCGCCCGCCGCTGGAGCGCGTCGTCGGAGGAGACGCCGTCGAGCGGCGCTCCGAGGTTCGCCAGTGGTCGCCCGGCTCGCTGCTCGAGCCACCCGTGGAGCTCGTCGACCGGCCGCGCGCCGTCCGGGACGCCGGGCTCCATGTCCTCCGTCCCCGACCAGAGCAGCTCCTCGGCGGTCACGGGCACGACGAAGTGGGTCCAACCGTCCTGTGGATCGAACGCGAGTATGCCGCCGGGGCGCTCGAGGTCGGTCAGGTAGAGGTACTCGGAGTGTGCGTGGAACGGGTACGTGCGGTCGCCGCGACCCGGCACGTGGATCGGGTCGCCCGCTGCGACCACCACGGCGCCGTCGGCGTCCCACGCCTGCGCGAACGCAGTGCGCCGCCGCTCCAGCTGCGCGGCGAGGCCGGACTCGCGATGCTCGTCCATCAGTCGGGGCCGATCCTCGTTCGCACGGCGTCGCAACGCTTGCCGGCGACGGGAGACCGATGAGGGTGGCGCAAGCGCGAAGCCGACGCTCGGACTCGAACCGAGGACCCCTTCATTACGAGTGAAGTGCTCTACCAGCTGAGCTACGTCGGCGGGGCGCGCTCAGTGTAGCCGCGGGTCCTGCGGCGTTACTTGTGGCCGTGACCCGAGCCGCTGTTGCCCGCGGAGGCGCCAGGAGCGGCGCTCTGCGGCGCGGCGTTCTCGTCCTGCGTCGCGGTCGGTGCCGCGGCCGGCTCACTCGTCGCGGCCGGCTGCGCAGCTGCCTCCGGCTGCGCGGCCGCGGGCGCGGTCGGCGACGCCGCGGTCGGCGCGTTCGGCTGCTGCGCGGACGGCGGCCGCCAGAGGTGGCCGCGGTCGCCGTGCTGACGGCCGGAGCCGGCGGGGACGGAGATTGCCGCCGGCGTGTCGGCGGAGGCGGTGCCGGCCGCCGGCGCCGTCGACGGCTGCGCCACTGCCGGCTGCTGCTGCTCACCGAAGTGGTTGCCGCCGCCGTGCGCATCGCCCGCGTGGGCGCCGCTGCCGCTGGCGTGGCCGTCGCCGCGCCCGCGCGCTTTCGCGGCGGGCTCGGCGGCTGTTGCCTCGACGCCGGCCGCGTTCGGCGACGCGCCGCCGTCGGATCGGCCGACGGCGCGACCCGCCAGAGCAGCCGGCGCGGCAGGGTGTACGTCCTGCGGTGCGGGGGTGGCCGGAACGGCGGGCGCAGCCGGAGCCGCGGCGGCCGGCACGTCCGCGGGCGTCACGGGGACCTTCGGCGGCGTGGCCCGGTGCGAAGGCGAAAGCGCGCGTGTCGCGTGACGGCGCACGTGCACGTCCGGCGGATTCCTGCGTGCCGGATGGGGCGCCGCTGCGGACACCGCTGCGACGCGCCGCGGCGCCGCGGCGGGGATGACCGCCCGCGCGGCGGCCCGCGCACCAACCGAAGCCGCGGGAGCGGCTGGATGGACGCGCCGTGCGAGGTGCACGTGGACGACGCGGGCGGCGCGGCGGACGGGCTGCGGGGCAAGCGCGTGCTCGACCGCGTGCCGGGTGCTCGGCGCGGCTGCGACGACCGAGGTCGCGGCGACCGTCGCGACCGTCGCGACGACCTTCGCACCGCCTGAGAACAACAGCGTCTTGGCGGCGGCGAGCGCGGAGCCCGCGTCGCCGCCCGCGCGCAGCTTCCGCACGACGCGCTTCGGCGTCGCCGGGTCCTGCTCGCTCGAGAGTCCTGCGGCCAGCGCCCGGCGCGCGCGAAACAGCAGCGTCTCGACGGCGGCCTGCGTCAGGCCGAGCTCGGACGCGATCTCGCGGTAGGACAGCCCCTGCCACTCGCGCAGCAGCAGCGCGCGCCGCTGCTGCTCGGGCAGCAGCCCCAGCGCCTCGGGCAGGTCGATCAGCTCGTCGGAGTCGGGGGCGTGCGCGGCGAGCGAGTCCTGCATCGCGTCGAGGTCGCCGGGCGACTCGACGCGGCGGCGGCGCGTCGACGAGCGCTGCCGCGTCAGGCAGACGTTCTGGGCGATCTTGTAGAGCCAAGCCGACTTGAACTCGGGGTCGACGCCGCGCTTCAGCCCGCGGAACGCGTTCAGGAAGGTCGACTGGGTCGCGTCCTCGGCCTCCTCGCGGTTGCCGAGCTGGTGCAGGCAGTAGACGTAGATCTGTCGCGCGTAGCGCTCGTACAGCTCGCGCGTCGCGTCGGCCTCCGGCGCCGTGCGCGCCGGTGCGCCGCGGTCAGCCCTGCCTATGGACGGAACTGCGACCAACGGTGCGGCGACTCCCTCTCGGTTGGCAGCGCCGTCCGCCCACGGCGCCGAACTCAGTGTGTTCCCGTATCGGCAGCCACGATAGGCCGCCTGAGCAATCTTTACTTTTTCACTCGAACGAGGCCCGCCGCCGTCCTCACGCCGCGAGCTCCCGCTCGATCCGCAGGAACAGCGCCTCGAGCGCGAGCTGCGGCGCCAGGTTGAACTCCTCGAGGCGCCGCCACGTCTCGCGAACCGCCTCGGCGGCGCGCTCCGCGCCGAGGATCCGCTCGCGCGTCGCGTCGGCGCGCAGCTCCCGCAGCTTGTCGAGGTGGATCGCGGCGTCCTCCGCCCCGACGGCGACCGCGACCAGGTCGCGATACCACGACGCGAGCTCCTCGAGCTGGGCGAGCAGCTCCTCGCGCTCGGCCCCGCGCGCGGCCCGCTTCACGCGCTGTTCGGCCTCGCGCGCCGGCAGCTCGAGGTCGGCGATCCGCGCCTCCTCCCGCTCGCGTGCCGCGGCGGCGACGGCGCCCGCGCCGGCAACGAGCGCGGCCGCCGTGGCCGTCGCGTCGAAGGCGGTCTCGCGATAAGGCGCACGCGCCTGCTCGATCAGCACGTCGCGGCGCTCGGCCGACGACGGGTCGAGCAGGCGCTCGAGGCGGTCGAGGCGGCCGGCCGCGACGCGGGCGACGGCGGCCTGCGCGTCGTCGCCGAGCTGCGGCGCCCGTGCGTCGACGAGGGCGCGAACCGCGCGCTCCGACAGCCGCCGGAACGGCACGAGCTGGCAGCGCGACCTGATCGTCTGCGGCAGCGGCCCGAGGTCGTCCGCGATCAGCACGATCACCGCATACGCCGGCGGCTCCTCGAGGTCCTTCAGCAGCGCGTCTGCGGCGTCCTCGTTCAGCAGATGCGCACGGTGGATGAGGTAGACGCGGCGCGACGCCTCGAACGGGCGCATGTGCAGGTCGCGGCGCAGCTCGCGGATCGCGTCGATGCGAATCATCTCGCCGAGCGCGTCGAGCTCGTACAGGTCCGGGTGGAACTCCCGCTGCGTGTTCAGCAGCGCGCGCGCAAACGCGCGCGCCACCTCGCGCTTGCCGACGCCGGGCGGGCCGTGGAAGAGGTAGGCGTGCGACGGTCCCTCGCGCAGCGCCGCGTCGAGCAGCCGGCCCGCCTCGGCGTGCTCAGAGAAGCGGGCGAACGTGCTCACGAACCTCCTTCGCGATCGCGTCTGCAGCGCGGGCGCCGTCGAGCGCCACGATGCGCTGAGGGAACACGGCCGCGAGGCCGCGATAGGCCTCGTCGACCCGGCGCATGAACTCGCCTCCCTCGCGCTCGATGCGGTCGCGCGGCGCCTGGCCGCGACGGCGTGCCTCTTCGGGGTCGAGCAGGACGAGGAACGTGCGGTCGGGAAGCAGTCCGCGCGTCACCATCAGGTTCAGCTCGAGCACGCGGCTGACGCCGAGCTCGCGGCCGACGCCCTGGTAGGCGACGGACGAGTCGATGTAGCGGTCGCACACGACGTCCTCTCCGCGTTCGAGCGCCGGCTTGATCGCCTGCGAGACGTGTTCGGCGCGCGCGGCCGCGTAGAGCGCCGCCTCCGCCCACGCCGTCATCTCGTGCCCGTGCAGGACGATGTCGCGCACCGCCTCGCCGACGGGTGTGCCGCCCGGCTCGCGTGTGGCGAGCACGGACCGCCCCTCCTTTCGCAGCCAGTCCGCGAGCAGCGAAGCCTGCGTGCTCTTGCCGGACCAGTCGACGCCCTCGAACGTCACGAACATCCGCGCCTAGACTAAGCGCCCGTGCGGGTGGTGGTCACGGGCGGCGCAGGGTTCATCGGCTCGAACCTCGTCGACGCCCTGATCGGGCGCGGCGACGACGTGCTCGTCGTCGACGACTTCGCCACGGGGCGGCGCGAGTACGTGCACGAACGAGCGGAGCTGCTCGAGCACGACATCCGCGTGCCGTTCGACGTCGAGGCCGATCTCGTGTTCCACCTCGCCGCGCAGGCGGACGTGCAGACGTCGATGAAGCGTCCGGACTATGACGCCGAGGTGAACGTCGTGGGCACGGTCAACGTGCTGCGCGCGGCCGGCGAGGCGCAGGTGATCTTCGCCTCGTCCGGCGGCGCCGGCTACGGGGAATGCCCGCAGCCGGCCGCGGAGGACGCGCCGTTCGAGCCGCTCTCGCCCTACGGGATCGCGAAGAAGTGCGGCGAGGAGTACCTCGCCGGCTGGAACCGGATCCACGACACGACGCACCTGTCGCTCCGCTTCGCGAACGTCTACGGGCCGCGCCAGGACTCCGGCCTCGAGGGTGGCGTCGTCGCGATCTTCCTCGAGCGCATGGCGCGCGGCGAGGAGACGGTGATCTTCGGCGACGGCGGCCAGAGCCGCGACTTCGTCTACGTCGGCGACGTGGTCGAGGCGCTGCTGGCCGCGATGGGGCGGACGGGCGGCCCGTACAACGTCGGCACCGGCGTCGCGACCACGGTCGCCGACCTGCATGCGGCATGCGCGCGCGTCGCGGGCGTCGACGCCGAGCCGCGCCACGAGGACGCACGGCTCGGCGACCTGCGCCGGTCGGTGCTCGACGTCTCGCGCGTCGAGCGCGAGCTCGGCTGGCGGCCACGGGTCTCGCTCGACGACGGCCTCGCGCGGACGTGGGCGTGGACGAAGGAAGCGTTGGCCGCGTAGCGAAACGTGGCTGGCGCTCGTGGATGCGCCGCTTACACCAGCCGAGATCGTCCGCCCGTGGCGGACCGCGACCCTCGTCGCGAGCGCCGTCGCGGCGCTCGAGCTCGTCCTCCTGCTCGTCGCCGGATTCGTCCTGCTCGCGAAGCCGCTCGCGCGCGCGGTGCGCGGCCACACGTCCGCGCAGGCGGCGGCGCCGGCGACGCCGATCCACGTGCGCGTCGGCCACCCGCGCCCGGCCGTGGCGCGGCGTACGCGCGCACGGACGCGAGTCGTCGTCCTGAACGGCAACGGCCGCGCCGGCGCCGCGGCGGCCGCCGCCGCGTCGCTGCGGCGCCTCGGCTATCCCGCCCCACGCACGGGCAACGCGACGCGGACGGACTACGCGACGACGGTCGTCATGTACCGGCCCGGCTACCAGGGCGAGGCGGCGCGGCTCGGGCGCGACCTGCACGTTCACGTCGTCGCGCCGCTCGACGGCATCAAGCCGGCGGCGCTGCACGGCGCGCAGCTCCTCGTGCTGCTCGGCGCAGCGTAGGAAGCCTCAGCAGTTGTTGTGCCCCGCGTTCACCTGGTCGCGGGCCTCGTTGTACGTCTGCGTCGCCGACCCGTACGCCTCGCGCTCCGTGTACTGCAGCAGGTACGTGTAGGCCGTCCGGTAGCAGCGCTGGCTGAGCGCGTAGTCGCCGGCGAGCTGCCACCAGAACGGATTCGCCGGTTCGCGGCGGACGGCGGCCCGGTAGTACGCGAAGACGGTCCGCGGCGACTCGCCGAGGCTCTCGGCCGCGAACGCCTTGTCGGCGTACGCCGCCGCGATGAACGGGTCGACGGACAGCGCGCGGTTCGCGAGCGACAGTGCGCGCGGGGCAGACCGTGCGTCGAGCGAGGCCGACAACGCCTGCCCTTCCCAGCGGTGGCCGAGCCACGGCATGAGGAGCGCGAGGAAGAGCGCGACGGCGGCGCCCGCCGCGACGAGCGCCCCCGACGGCGCGACACGGCGCAGCCGCGGTTCGCCGGCGAGCGCTCCCGCAGCGACGAACGCCGGCGCGGCGACGGCAGCGAAGTCCCAGTCGATGTCGACGAGCGAGTGCACGAGGAACGCCGGCAGCAGCAGCGCGAGCGCGAGCTCGTGTCCGCGCCGCCGCAGCGTGCCGCGAAGCAGCGCCGCGGTCGCGAGCAGCCACAGCAGGAGCCCGACGACGCCGGTCTCCGTCCCGAACTGCAACGGCAGGTCGTGCGGCTCGATCGTGTTGTCGAGCGAGCTGTGCCGGTAGCGCAGGTTCGTGACGCGGAACGAGCCGCCGCCGGTGCCGCCGAGGACGTGGTGGCGCCACCCGTCCAGCGCCTGCCGCCACCAGACGGTGCGGAAGTTGCTCGACGTCGAGGTGAAGCGCTGGCCGCCGTTCGACAGCTCCCCCGCCCCGCCGCCGCGCACGACGGCGACGGCGACGACCGCCGCGGCGGCGCAGGCGCCGACACCGAGCGCGATGCGCGCGTGCGTCCGCGTCAGCGCGGTCAGACGCAACGCCGCGGCCGCGGCAGCAGCGGCGCCGACCCCCAGCACCGCCGCGAAGACGCCGCCGTCGACCCACCGCGTATGCAGCGACTGCCCGCTCCGCGTGACGCCCGGCAGCGCGAAGGCGACACCGACCACGACGGCGGCCGGAACGGCTGCGGCGGCGAGCGTCGCGGCCGACCGCAGGCGCTCCTCGTCGAGCCAGAACCAGAGCGCGAGCACGACGAGCGCCGTCACGATGCCGCCGCGCGAGTACGTCAGCACGAGTGCGACCAGCCACGCGTAGGCGAGGAGCGCGCCCGCGACGCCGCGGCGCCAGAGCGCGAGCGGCAGCGCGAAGGCGGCGAGCAGCGCGAGCTGGTTCCAGAGTCCGATCGGCGCGCTCAGCCGCGCCACGAGCGAGTAGTCGTGGAGGGTCGGCACGACCTTCGTGGCGAGCGCGGCGACCGCGACCGCGCCGAGAAGCGCACCGAGGCCGAGCGCGAGCGCCTGCCGGCGCGGCGCGAGCCAGAGGCCGAGCAGCGCGAGCAGCAGGTAGACGAGCGTGCGGTCGGCATAGGACCACGAGCGGTCCGGAAGCGCCGACCACGCGATCGTGGTCGCGAGCCAGGCGACGAGCGCGGCGAGCGGCGCCAGGCGGGCGGCCCCGCGGGGGACTCCGAGCGCCGCCGCCGAGCACACGACCGCGACGAGGGCGCCGCCGCCGAGCCACGGCAGCGCGCCGTCTGCGACGCCGCCGCCGAAGAAGAGCGCGTAGCCGAGGAGGACGAGCGCCGCGGCGAGCGGCAGGTCCCGTGTCGCCCGCATCCGCGGGCGAACGTACCATCCTCTTCGGGCGCCTCGGCCGTCTCACACAATCGTTACACCGGCTCCTTACGCTGCTGCCCGCCGTGCCGCCGCCCCGCCGCCGTCCGTCGTCCGCCGCCAGGTCCGCGCTCGTCGCCGCACTCGCCGTGCTCGCGCTGCTCGCCGCTTTCGCGCGCCCCGCGGCCGCCTCGACGCCGTGCTGGAAGGCACTCCTGAACGACTGGTACGACGGCCGCATCGACCACACCTATCCGCTTCACTGCTACTCGGACGCCCTGCGGCACCTGCCGAGCGACGTCAAGACGTACTCGAGCGCCGCCGACGACATCGAGCGCGCGCTGCAGAGCGCCCGCGCGCGCCTCCGGCGCGAGCACAGGACGACGAAGATCGGCCCGAACACGCTCATCCCGCCGCAGGGAGGCGGGCGCTCCGGCGGCGGAAAGAGCGGCGGCGGCGGCGGCTCGGGCGCCCCGGGCGGCTCGGGCGGGGCGGGCGGCGGCGCCGCCGGCGGGGGCGGCTCGACGACGAAGCCGATCACCGGACCAGGCCTCGCCTCGCAGGTGCGCTCGTCGAGCCCGTCGTCGATCCCGGTGCCGCTGCTCGTGCTCGGCGGACTCGCGCTCCTGCTCGTCGCGGCCGGCGCGGCGGGGCTCGTCGCGAAGCGCGTGCAGGGCCGGAAACGCGCTCTGTGAGCCGGTTTCCGGGCGGTAAAATGTCCGTCCGGTGCTCGCTCTAGGGTCCCTCTCCCTTCAGATCCGGCACTGACGAATTTCGCGCGCCCAGGCTGCGCGGAGGAGGCGAGAGATGGCATCGGTCGAGCAGCAGGGAACGGTCGTGATCCACCCCGACGAGCTGGTGAACAGCGTCGTCGACGAGAGCGCCAGGCTCGCCGTCCGCCGGCTGTTCACGATCGAGGGACGCGACCCCTTCCAGGAGGTCGAGTGGGAGACGCGCGACGCCCACATCCCCGGCAAGAACGGCCCGGCATTCGAGCAGCGCGGCGTCGAGTTCCCGAAGTTCTGGTCGCAGACGGCGACCAACATCGTCGCGCAGAAGTACTTCCGCGGCCGCATGGCGAGCCCCGAGCGCGAGTCGTCGGTGAAGCAGATGATCGGCCGCGTCGTCGGGACGATCGGCGCGTGGGGCCGCGAGGGCGGCTACTTCGCCACCGAGGAGGAGGCGCAGACGTTCGACGACGAGCTGAAGGCGATCCTCGTCAACCAGCTCGCCGCCTTCAACTCGCCGGTCTGGTTCAACGTCGGCTTCGAGGAGAAGCCGCAGTGCTCCGCCTGCTTCATCCTCTCGATCGAGGACTCGATGGACGCGATCCTCGACTGGATCCGCCGCGAGGGGATCATCTTCCGCGGCGGCTCCGGCTCCGGCGTCAACCTGTCGAAGCTGCGCTCGTCGAAGGAGCAGCTGTCGAAGGGCGGCTACGCCTCGGGGCCCGTGTCGTTCATGCGCGGCGCCGACGCTTCCGCCGGCACGATCAAGTCGGGCGGCAAGACGCGGCGCGCGGCGAAGATGGTCGTGCTGGACGTCGACCACCCGGACGTCGTCGAGTTCATCTGGTGCAAGGCGCACGAGGAGGAGAAGGCGCGCGTCCTCGAAGCGGCCGGCTACGACATGTCGCTCGACTCGCCGGACTGGGCGTCGATCCAGTACCAGAACGCGAACAACTCGGTGCGCGTCTCCGACGCGTTCATGCAGGCGGTCGAGACGGACGCCGACTGGAACCTGACCGCCCGCACCGACGGATCCGTCGTCGAGACGGTGAAGGCGCGGAAGCTGCTGCACGACATGGCGGAGGCGGCGTGGCGCTGCGCCGACCCAGGCGTGCAGTACGACACGACGATCAACTCGTGGCACACGCTCCCGAACACCGGCCGCATCAACGCGTCGAATCCGTGCTCCGAGTACATGTCGATCGACGACTCGGCGTGCAACCTCGCATCGCTGAACCTGATGAAGTTCCGCCGCGAGGACGGCGAGCTCGACGTCGCGGCGTTCGAGCACGCCTGCGACGTCGTGTTCCTCGCGCAGGAGATCCTCGTCGGCTACTCCTCGTACCCGACGCCCGAGATCGAGCGGAACGCGAAGGCCTACCGCCAGCTCGGCCTCGGCTACGCGAACCTCGGCGCGCTGTTGATGGCGCGCGGGCTCGCGTACGACTCCGACGAGGGGCGCGCGTACGCGGCCGCCATCACCGCGCTGATGACGGGCCGCGCCTACCGCAAGTCGGCGGAGATCGCGTCGCGGATGGGCTCGTTCGCCGGGTATCGCCCGAACGCCGCGGCGATGCTGGGCGTGATCGCGAAGCACCGCGCCGCGGTCGGCAACATCGCGCACGCCGACACCGTCCCCGCCGACCTGATCGGCGCGGCGCGCAAGGCTTGGGACGACGCGCTCGACCTGGGCGAGGTGCACGGCTACCGCAATGCGCAGGCGACGGTGCTCGCGCCGACGGGGACGATCAGCTTCATGATGGACTGCGACACGACGGGCGTCGAGCCGGACTTCTCGCTCGTCAAGTCGAAGAAGCTCGTCGGCGGCGGCGAGATCACGATCGTCAACAAGACCGTTCCGCTCGGGCTCGAGAAGCTCGGCTACGCGCCGAACGAGGTCGACGAGATCGTCGCGTACGTCGATGAGCGCAACACGGTCGTGGGCGCGCCGTACATCAAGAGCGAGCACTTCCCCGTCTTCGACTGCGCCGTCGGCGACCGTGCGATCCATTACCGCGGCCACGTGAAGATGATGGGCGCGATCCAGCCGTTCATCTCCGGCGCGATCTCGAAGACGGTCAACCTGCCGGAGACGGCGACGATTGACGAGGTGGCGCAGCTGTTCGTCGAGGCATGGCAGCTCGGCGTCAAGGCGATCGCGATCTACCGCGACAACTGCAAGGTCGCCCAGCCGCTGTCGGGGAAGAGCGAGAAGGGCCAGCAGGTGCTGGCCCCGGCCGGCGCTGTCGCGGCGCCGCGGAGGCGGCGGCTGCCCGACGACCGCACCGAGATCGGCCGCAAGTTCCGGGTCGGCGAGTACGAGGGCTACATCCACGTCGGCGTGTTCGACGACGGCAGCCCCGGCGACATCTTCGTCGACATCGCCAAGGACGGGACGACGCTGCAGGGGCTGATGAACTCGCTGATGATCGCGGTCTCGATGGGCCTGCAGTACGGCGTGCCGCCCGAGGTGTACGTCTCGAAGCTCTCGCACCTGCGATTCGAGCCGTCGGGCCCGACGAACGATCCCGACATCCGCAGCGCGAAGTCGATCGTCGACTACATCTTCCGCTGGTTCGGCAAGAAGTTCCTGACGGTCGACCAGCAGGAGGAGGCCGGCATCCTCTCCGCCGAGGTGCGCGCGAAGCTCGCCGAGCAGTACACGAACGGAGGCGGAGCGTCTGTCCCCGCACCGGACGTGCCGGCGCCGGCGCCCGGGCAGACGGCGCTCTTCAACTCCTTCGAGGACGCGATCGAGTGCAACCGCTGCGGCGGTCGGATGGTGCGTGCCGGCACCTGCTACACCTGCCGCGACTGCGGCACGAGCACCGGCTGCGGCTGATCGCGCACGGTCCGGTGGCGCCCGAACCGAACCGAGCTGAGGGGGCCGCGCGGCCCCCTCAGGCGCCGGTACGCCGCGTCGGCCGGTTCGGGCGCGCTCCCGGCCTTCGGCGACCGCCCGCCGAGAACCGCGCGCCTCGGCCGCTCGTTCTACCTTCGGAAGCGGCCGTGAGTAGAAAGGGCGACAGCCGAGAGTTCCGATGCGTCTCGTCCTGATCGACGACGATCGCCGTTTCACCGAAGCGCTCGCGGCGTTTCTGGCGACCGAGGAGGGCCTGGACGTCGTCGGCACGGCGCTCGACGGCAGGGCCGGCGTCGAGCTGGTCGACCGCCTGCTTCCGGACGTCGTGCTGATGGACATCGACATGCCGGTGATGGACGGCGTCGAGGCGAGCCGGCGCATCCACCAGGCGCACCCGGAGATCGCGATCATCCTGGTCAGCGCCTCGCAATTCGCCGACCGCGTCGAGAACGCGCGGGCGGCCGGGGCCGTCGGCTACGTCCAGAAGGGGCGCATCGCCGACGACCTCGTCGACACGATCCGCTCGGTCGCCCGGCAGGAGCGCGCGGCCGCCGAGCTGCTGCGCGTCAGCCTGGCGCGTGAGGCTCCCGACTTCCAGGCGCTCTTCGAGGGCGCGCCCGGCCTGTACCTCGTCCTCGACCGCGACCTTCGGATCGTCGCGGCCAGCGACGCGTACCTCGCGGCGACGATGACGGAGCGGGAAGCGATCCTCGGCCGCGACATCTTCGACGTCTTCCCCGACAACCCGGAGGATCCGGCGGCGACGGGCGTCAGGAACCTGCGCGCGTCGCTGGAGCGAGTCCGCGAGTCGGGACTGCCCGACACGATGGCCGTGCAGAAGTACGACATCCGCACCCCCGCGGAGAAGGGCGGTGGGTTCGAGGAGCGCTACTGGAGCCCCGTCAACTCGCCCGTCCTCGATCAGCACGGGCAGCCGCGGTACATCATCCACCGCGTCGAGGACGTGACCGAATACGTCCTGCTGCGGGAGCGCGCCGCAGAGCAGCAGGCGGCAGCCGGGGAGCTGCGCGAGGAGCGCGCGAAGATGGAGGCGGAGATCCTCAGCCGCTCGGTCGAGCTGCAGGAGGCGAACGAGCGCCTGCGGGAGGCGAACGAGGCGAAGAACGTCTTCCTCTCGCGCATGAGCCACGAGCTCCGCACGCCGCTCGCCGCAATCAGCGGCTTCGCGGATCTGCTCTCGCGCAGCAACCTCCCCGAACGGGAGCAGGAGTGGGTCGAGATGCTGAGGAAGAGCGCCAAGCACCTCGGCGACCTCGTCGACGACGTCCTCGACGTGTCGCAGGTCGAAGGCGGCCGGATTTCCGTGTCGCTCGAAGCCGTCGAGCTCCAGCCGGTGCTCGCAGATGCCGTCGACCTCGTCCGCCCGAGCGCGCTCCGTCACCGCGTCGCCATCGACGTCGCCGACGACGGCGGCTCGAGCGTCCACGTGCTCGCCGACAAGCGACGGCTGCAGCAGGTGCTCCTGAACCTGCTGGTCAACGCGATCAAGTTCAACCGCGAGGGCGGACGGGTGACGGTGTCCGTCGCCGAGGACGGCGGCGACGAGGTCGAGGTGGCGGTCGCCGACACCGGCATCGGAATCGAGCCCGGCTCGCTCGACAAGCTGTTCGTCCCGTTCGAGCGTCTCGATGCCGCATCCGCGGGAATCGAGGGCACCGGGCTCGGGCTGGCCCTGTCGCGCACGCTCGTCGAGGCGATGGGCGGCCGGATCGCCGTCAGCAGCCAGCCCGGAGTCGGCAGCACCTTCGTCGTCACCCTCAGGCGCGCGCAGCCCGCTGCGGTGCGTCCTGCGATCAGGTCCGAGCTGCGGCCCGACCCGCCGCGCGTCTACGCGCGCGAGCGCTGCCTGCTCTACGTCGAGGACACGTTGACGAACATCCGTCTCGTCGAGGAGATCTTGCGGCAGCGGCCGAGCATCCGCGTGATCCCCGCGATGCAGGGCCGCCTGGGGCTGGAGCTCGCTCGCGACCACCGTCCCGACCTGATCCTGCTCGACCTTCACCTCCCCGACCTGCCGGGCGAGGAGGTGCTCGCGCAACTGCGCGCTGAGGACGACGACGCGCGAGATCCCGGTCGTCGTCCTCAGCGCGGACTCGACGAGGCGCCGCCAGCCGCTCGTTGCGGCGGGCGCGCGCGCCTACCTGACGAAGCCGATCAGCGTCCGGCGGCTCCTCGAGGTTCTCGACGAGCAGCTGGCTGACGACGAGCGCTGAGCCGCGTAGCGCGGCAATCAGTACAGCCCCTCGCGGCGGGCGTAGCGCTCGGCCCGCTCGCGGTCGTACTGCTCGGGGTCGACGTCGGCCCCGACCGCGCGCAGGATCGCACCGGAGCGCGGCAGCTCGCTGCGGTCGACGTGCTTCGCGGGGTTCCACAGGTCCGAGCGGATGAACGCCTTGGAGCATTGCGTGTACGCCTCCTCGATCTCGACGAGGATCCCGAGCTTCGGCCGCTTTCCTTCGACGGCGCTGCCGTCGAGCAGCTCGGGATCGTCGACGATTCGCGCGCGGCCGTTGACGCGAAACGTGTCGCCGATGCCGGGGACGACGAAGAGCAACGCGATGCGGTCGTCCGCGAGCAGGTTCGTGAGGGTGTCGGCGATGCGGTTGCCGGGCCGGTCGGGGATCAAAAGCGTCGTGTCGTCGAGGATGCGGACGAAGCCTGGCGGGTCGCCGCGCGGCGAGACGTCGAGGCCTCCGCCGGGGCGGCCGGTTGCGACGCAGACGAACGGCGAGCGCTCGACGAACTGCCTGGTCAGCGAGTTGAGCCGCCGAGCGATCTTGCTGACGACCACCGGCGACGGCTCGCCGATCGCCTCGCGCAGGTCGCGCTCGTCGCGGATCGCCACGCGCCGAGGATAGCCGCATGCGTTCTCTTCGTTTTGCGAGGTCGTAGACTCGCCACGTGGAGATCGAAGCAGGCGACGTCCGTCTCTTCGTCGACGTCGACGGCGCGAAGGTGCGCCGAAGCGGCGCGGACGCGCACGAGGTCCCGACGATCGTGGTCGTTCACGACGGGCCGGGCGCCGACCACACCACGTTCAAGCACCCGGCGTTCGCGCCGAAGCTGACCCCGCACGCGCAGCTCGTGTTCTACGACCACCGCGGGCACGGGCGCAGCGACGAGTCGACGCCCGACAGATGGCGCCTCGACGTCTGGGCGACCGACCTGCGCGCGCTGGTCGACACGCTCGGCATCCAGGACCCGATCGTGTTCGGGTCGGGGTTCGGCGCGCTCGTCGCGACACGCTTCGCCTCGCTGAACCCGGGGCGGCTCGCGCGCCTCGTCCTGTCGCGCCCGGTCACCCGCTTCGACGCGCGCCGCAGCGTCGACATCTTCGCGCGTACCGTCGGACCGGACGCGGCAGAGTCGGTGCTCGACTTCTACGCCTCGCCGAACGAGACCTCGTACGCGGCCTGGGTGGTCGCGATCATGCGCGCCTACACCAGCTTCACCGCCGCGGAGGTGGCCGACCTGTTGCTGTCCGCGAACTGGCGCTCCGCGCCGGCGATCGAGTGGTACGCGCACGAGGCGAAGAAGTTCGACCTGCGCTCCGACGCAGGTGCCCTCAGCGTCCCGACGCTCGTGCTCGGCGGCGAGGACGACGCGCTCTGCCCGATCGAGTCCGTCGAGGAGTTCGCGTCCGCGGTCGACGGCTCGCTCGTGCGCTTCGAGCGCTTCCCGACGCGCCACGCGATCTACGCCGACGACCCGCGCGCGATGGAGATCACGCTCGAGTTCATCGCCGGCGGGTGAGCGGCGCCGCGCGTAACGCGCGGCGCCGCCGCAGGGGAACTACGCCTTCGCCTTCTCGTTGATCCCGGTCTTGAACATGCCGCCCGTCGCGATCTGCGTGAGCAGCTTGTCGGCCTTCGCCTCCTCGTCGAGCGTGTCGTCGAGGACGCTCTTCGCCTCGCCGAGGTCGAGATGGCCGGCGAGCGTCTTCACGGTGCCGTACCCGGCGATCTCGTAGTGCTCGACGCGCTGCGCGGCAGCGATCAGCGCCGCGTCGATGACCGCGGGGTCGCCCTGCATCTCGAGGATCTCCTCGCCCTCCTTGATCAGGCCCCGCATCCCCTCGCACGTCTCGCCGCCGGGCGACTTGCCGAGCTCGTCGAAGATGCGCTCGAGGCGCGTGACGTGCTCGCGCGTCTCGGCGAGGTGCTGCTCGAACGCGTCGCGCAGCTCCTCGTGGGAGGCGGCGGACGCCATCTTCGGAAGCGCCTCTACCAGCTGCGTCTCCGCGCTGTAGAGGTCCTGGAGCTGTTCGACGAACAGGTCGTTCAGCGTGCTGAGCTGCATCCTCTCTCCTTTCTGGATCCGGGTTTTCAACGCGGACAGGCGGCCGGCGGTTACGACGGGAGGCGCGCGAGCGCCTTACGACCCGCGGGCGGCCGCCGCTAACGAAAAGTTTGCTTGCGCGGGGCCCGGCGCATCGGCAGGATCGGGCCGGATGCGGCAGGCCCACACCCGGCGGCAGTTCCTCGCCTCCGCAGCCGCCGGAGCCGCCGCGCTCGCGCTTCCGCGCGCGGCGTGGCCGCGCGTCGAGGCCGACAACGGGTTCGCGACGTTCCACAGCGAGCCGTCGCTGAAGCCGCCGACGATGACGGTGAACGCGCGGACGGCGCCGTCGCCCGGCTACGTCTTCGTCACCACGCTGACGGGGCCGGGGCAGCGCGGTCCGATGATCGTCGACGACGCAGGTCGCGTCGTCTGGTTTCGGCGCACGAGCGAGGTGGCGATCGACTTCCGCGTCCAGCGCTACCGGGGCAAGCCCGTGCTGACGTGGTGGGAGGGGACGATCGATCCGCGCGGCTACGGGCGCGGCGTCGGCCTGGTCGTCGACCGGTCGTACCGGACGGTGGCGACCGTGAGGGCGGGCAACGGCTACGCGGCCGACGTGCACGAGTTGCTGCTGACGCCGCAGGGGACGGCGCTGATCACGGTCTACGACGAGAAGACCGCCGACCTGTCGTCGGTCGGGGGCCCCTCGTCGCACAGCGTGCTCGACTCGATCGTCCAGGAGGTCGACGTCGCAAGCGGGAAGGTGCTGTTCGAGTGGCACAGCCTCGACCACGTCCCGTTCGCGGACAGCTTCTCGCCGATTCTCGATCCCTTCGACTACTTCCACGTCAACTCGATCGACGTCGATCTCGACGGCAACCTGATCGTCTCCGCGCGCAACACGTGGGGCGTCTACAAGCTCGACCGGAAGACGGGCGCCGTCCTCTGGACGCTCGGCGGGCGCAGCAGCGACTTCACGCTCCCGGCGGACGCGGTGTTCATGTACCAGCACGACGCCCGGGCGCATGCCGACGGCACGATCACGCTGTTCGACGACGGCAACGGCAGCGCCGAACACCCTGCGCGCGCGATCCGCATCGGCTACGACCTGACGACGCGCCAGGTGACGTTGCTGCAGCAGTACCCACACCCGAAGCCCCTTCTCGTTGCCGCTATGGGCAACGCCCAGGTGCTGCCCGACGACGGAATGTTCGTCGGGTGGGGCACGCAGCCGTACGTGACGGAGTTCGGGCCGCTCGGCGACGTGCGCTGGGACGCGTCGTTCGACGGCGGCGCCTGGAACTACCGCGCGTTTCGCAACACGTGGACGGGCCGGCCGGCGACGCGGCCCGCGCTCGCCGTCAAGGGCCGGACCGCGTACGTCAGCTGGAACGGCAGCACCGAGACCGCCTGGTGGCGGCTCGCCGCCGGCGCCGCCGAGCACCTGCTCGCACCCGTGGCGACCGCGCGTGCGACGCCGTTCGAGACGGCGATCCCGTTGCACGGCTCGCCGCGCTGGATCTCGGCGACGGCGCTCGACGCGCGGAAGCGGCCGCTGGCGTCGTCGCGCACGATCCGCGTCCACCCGTGACGTCGGTCGCGACACGCGACGGCCGCACGCTCGAGCTCCACGAGTACGGCGACCCGGCCGGGTTTCCGGTCGTCGTCCACCACGGCACCCCCTCCTCGGGCGTGCCGTACGAGGCGCACGACACGCTCGCTCGCGAGCAGGGCGTCCGCGTCGTCGGCTACGACCGGCCGGGCTACGGCGGCTCGACCCGCGCGGCCGGCCGGCGCGTCGCCGACTGCGCCGCCGACGTCGAGGCGATCGCCGACGCGCTCGCGCTCGAGCGGTTCGGGAGCTGGGGTGTCTCCGGCGGCGGGCCGCACGTGCTCGCGTGCGCCGCGCTCTGCGACGGGCGGCTCGTGGCGGCCGTCAGCCTCGCCTCGGTGGCGCCCTGGGACGCCGAGGGGCTCGACTGGCTGGCGGGGATGGGCGACGAGAACGAGGTCGAGTTCGCGCAGACACTGGCGGGCGAGGGCGCGCTCCGGCCCTATCTGGAGGAGCAGCGCGAGGAGCTGCTCCGCGCGGAGCCCGACCAGCTCGCGCAGGTCGTGCACACGCTCCTCGGCCCCGAGGACCGGAGCATCCTCACCGGCGCGTTCTGCGAGTACCTGCTCGCCAGCCAGAAGCATGGTCTCGAGCACGGCGTCGACGGCTGGCTCGACGACGACCTCGCGTTCGCCGCACCGTGGGGGTTCGAGCTCGAGGCGATCGCCCGCCCGGTGCTGCTCCTGCACGGCCAGGACGACCGCTTCGTCCCCGTCACCCACGGGCGCTGGCTGGCGGAGCGCATCCCCGGCGTCGAAGCGCGCATCGGCGCGGACGACGGACATCTCACGCTGGTGGAAAGGCGTCTGCGCGTGGTGCACGAGTGGCTGCTGCGCCACAGCTGAGGTCGCACGTCGACGCGGCGCTCCGCAAGGGGATCCTCGCCGCCGCGGACAGCCCGCGCGTGCAGCGCCTCGTGCGCCGGCACGGCATGCGCCTCGGCGCGTCGCGGTTCGTCGCGGGTGAGACGCTCGACGAGTGCGTCGCCGTGCTGCGGCGCCTGAACGAGCAGCGCCTGCACGCGAACACGACGCTGCTCGGCGAAGGCGTCCTCGACCCGGGGCAGACAGAGCCCGTCGTCGCCGCGTACCGCGCGATCATCGAGCGCATCGCCTCCGAGCAGCTGCGGGCAAACGTCGCGTTGAAGCTGACGCACCTCGGCCTCGAGATCGACGAGGAACTCGCCTACGCCAACGTGCGGTCGCTCGCGGAGCACGCCGCAGCGCGCCGCCAGTTCCTGCGCATCGACATGGAGCAGTCGCAGTTCGTCGACGCGACGCTGCGCATTTACCGGCGCCTGCGGGAAGACGGCCTCGCGAACGTCGGGACGGTGGTGCAGGCGTACCTCCACCGGACGCCCGCCGACCTCGAGTCGCTCCTGCCTCTGCAGCCGAACCTGCGGCTCGTGAAGGGCGCCTACCTCGAGCCGCCCGAGGTCGCGCTCGAGCGGAAGGCCGACGTCGACTCCGCCTACGCAAGCCTGCTGGAACGGATGCTGACGGGCGGCGGATACACGGCGATCGCGACGCACGACGAGCGGCTGATCGAGCACGCGATCCGCTTCGCGGACGAGCACGGCGTCGGCCGCGACCGCTTCGAGTTCCAGATGCTCTACGGCGTGCGGCCGCAGCTGCAGCTCGCCCTCGCACGCGGCGGCTACAAGGTGCTGGTCGCGACGCCGTACGGGCCGGAGTGGTACCCGTACCTGATGCGCCGCCTCGGCGAGCGCCCGGCCAACCTCCTGTTCTTTTTGAAGAACTCGCTGCGCGGGTAACCGCGGCGCCGTATGGCGCTGATCCGGCGTGTGACGATCCAGGGTTTCCGCGGCGCGCGCGACGTCACCCTCCACCCGGGGCCCCTCTGCGCGCTCGTCGGCGAGTCTTCGTCGGGAAAGTCGACTGTGCTGTCGGCCGTGTGGGCGCTGCTCGAGGCCGCGGCGCCGACGCCGACCGGCGCCGACGTCTCGCGCGGCCACGTACGCGTGCGCGTCGAGGCGGCCGTCGGCGAGCGGACGCTCTTCCTGGACGCGCGCCCGCCGACGTCGCTGAACCTGAACCGCGAGGGCGCACCGCCGGCGCTCTACTTCCCGGCGGCGCTGCGCCCGACGACCCAGCTCGCGGCGACGGACGCGCGCGCACACCGCTGGGCCTCGGTGGTCGACGGCAGCCGGACGCCTGACGGCGGGCTTACGCTCGTCCGCTCCATCGCCGCGCTCGCCGAGGCGCGGATGCGCGGCGTCGTCGTCCTGATCGAGGAGCCCGAGCTCTTCCTGGGGCCGCCGGCGCAGCGGCATCTGCAACGGCTGCTGCGCGCGCTCGCGGCCCGCGGCCGCAACCAGATCCTCTACTCGACGCACTCCCCCGTCTTCCTGGGCGTCGACCGGCTCGACGAGCTCGTGCTCGTGCGCCACGACGCGCGGACCGGCACGGTGCTCGTGCAGCCGGAGCCGCTCGACCACCGCCACGCGTTTCGCCTGCTGTCGGAGTTCGACTCCGAGCGGGCCGAGATCTTCCTCTCGCGCGCCGTCCTCCTCGTCGAAGGCCGCACCGAGAAGCTGGCCTTTCCGTTCGTGTTCCGCGCGCTCGGCTACGACGTCGACGCGGAGGCGATCACCGTGGTCGACTGCGCGGGCAAGGGCAACATCGCGCTCTTCGCCGAGATCTGCAACGCGTGCGGAGTCCCGTACGTGGTCGTGCACGACCGCGACGCGCCCCGCGGCCAGGAGCCGTCGGAGGCGGAGCGGATCGCGAACGAGACGCTGCTGCGCATCGCGGGGCCGAAGCGGACGGTCACGCTGGTGCCCGACTTCGAGGCGGTTGCGGGCCTGCGCGCCCGCCGCGGGAAGCCGCTCGCCGCGTGGCGGCGGTTCCGGGCCGGCGGCGACGTCCCCGGGCCGCTGCGGCAGGCGGCTGAACGCGTCGTTGCAGCCGCACGGCGCGCGCCAAGGACGACACGCGGCGCCTGACTACGATGCCGCGGTGCGCTGGCGCAAGGTCGCGGACTGGCTGATGACCGTCGTCGTCGCGGTCGGCTTCGTGCTCGTGTTCGAGGCCGAGGTCGCGAAGCCGTACCGCATCCCGTCGTCGTCGATGGAGCCGACGTTGCACTGCGCTGCGCCGGGCGCGTGGTGCGAAGGGCACTTCAGCGACCGCGTGATCGTGAACCGCCTCGTCTACCGCTTCGAGAACCCGAAGCGCGGCCAGATCGTCGTCTTCCAGGCGCCGCAGCTCGCCGTGCAGAAGTGCGGCGAGGGCGGCACGTTCATCAAGCGGCTGATCGGGCTGCCGGGGGAAACCGTGTCCGAGTACCGCGGCGTGATCTCGATCGACGGCAGGCCGCTGCAGGAGAACTACGCGTACGGGCAGTTCGGCGACACGACGTCCGGCACGTGGCACGTGCCGAAGGACCACTACTTCTTCGTCGGCGACAACCGCCAGCACTCCTGCGACTCGCGCACCTGGGGCAGCGTGCCGCGGTCGAGCCTCATCGGCCCGATCTTCATGACGTACTGGCCGCCGAACCGAATCTCGTTCCACTAGGCGCCATGACGGCGTCGATCAGGCCGTAGTCGACCGCCTCATCGGGCGTCATGAAGCGGTCGCGGTCGATGTCCCGCATCACCTGCTCGACGTCCTGGCCGGTGTGGCGGGAGATGATCTCGGCCATCCGCCGCGTCATGTCGAGGATCTCGCGCGCCGCGATCTGGATGTCGGCCGGGCTGCCGCGGAAGCCGCCGGATCCCTGGTGGATCATCATCTTCGAGTTCGGCAGCGCGAACCGCTTCCCGGGCGCTCCGCCGCAGAGCACCATTGCAGCGGCGCTCATCCCGATGCCGAGGCAGACGGTGGACACATCCGCCTTCACGTACTGCATCGCGTCGTAGATCGCCATGCCGGCGTACGCGGAGCCGCCGGGCGAGTTGACGTAGAGGTGGATGTCCTTCTCCGGATCCTCCGCGTCGAGGAAGAGCAGCTGCGCGGCGATCAGGTTGGCGATGTCGTCGTTCACCTCCTGGCCGAGGAACACGATCCGTTCGCGCAGCAGGCGCGAGTAGATGTCGAACGAACGGTCGAAGCGGCCGTCCTGCTCGACGACCATCGGGACGACGGAACCCATCAGCACGGGAGACCTCCTGCGGTAATGTGCAACCATTCGGTTGCCACACTAGCGCAACTTGGGGGTTGCACATGATCCGCAGGGAGATCGTCCTGCCGGCGCCGCGCCACGACGTCTGGGAGGCGCTGACGGAGCCGGAACGGCTCGCCGACTGGTTCGCCAACGAGGCCGAGATCGACCTGCGGCCGGGCGGCGGCGCGAGCTTTCGTTGGGCGAACGGCGAGGAGCGTCACGCACGGCTGACCGAGGTGGACGAGGACCGCCGCCTGGCATTCGAATGGGAGGACGAGGGCGAGGTCGAGTTCACGCTCGACGACGACGCCCACGGAACGCGGCTGACCGTCGTCGAGTCGTCGCCCGCGTGGACGACGGCGCTCGAGCTGCAGGCGTCGGCGCTCGCGCACGCTTGACCGCCGGCCGCCCCGACCCTCTCGGCCAGGTGTTCGGCGCGCTCGCCGACCCGAGCAGGCGCCAGGTGATCGGCTACCTCGCCGAACGCGGCACGGCGACGGCGACCGAGCTGACGGGGCAGCTGCCGATGACGAGGCAAGCCGTCTCGAAGCATCTCGCGACGCTCGCCGATGCCGGCCTCGTGGAGGCGGAGCGCCGCGGCCGCGAGACGCGGTATCGCCTGACGCGCGCGGGCGAGGAGTGGGACGACCGGCTCGACGCGCTGCGCCGCCACCTCGAACGGCGCCGCTAGATTCGACGGATGCCGACGCCGCATCCGACCTGGCCGTACATCCAGGGCCTCCCGCTGTGGATCGACTCCGTCACGACGCGGACGAACTCGCTGCCTCTCGGCGACTGGACGCGCAAGACGACGGTGGTCGAGCTGCACGGCCGCGGCGAGACCGGCCTCGGCGAGGACGTCACCTACGACGCCGCGGAGCACGAGCGGTTTCCGGCGTTCGAGCTGGGCGGCAGCTGGACGCTGGCGTCGTTCTCGCGCCGGCTCGCCCGGCTGCCGCTCTTTCCCGGGGAACCGCAACAGGCGGCGTTCCTCGACTACCGCCGCTGGGCGCTCGAGTCGGCGGCGCTCGACCTCGCGTTGCGGCAGGCGGGCACGGACCTGGCGGGGGCGCTGAGACGCAAGCCGCGGCCGGTGCGGTTCGTCTCGTCGACGCGCGCCGAGGACCTCGACCCGTGGCTCGAGCTCTACCCCGACCTGCGCTTCAAGCTCGACCCGACTCCAAAGTGGAGCGACGAGCTGATCGCGAAGCGTGCGGCGGCCGGCAACGTCGACGTCGTCGACCTCAAGGGCGCCTACCGCGGCACGGCGGTCGACAACCCGCCGAACGCCGGCCTCTACGCGAAGGTGGTCGAGGCGTTCCGCGAGGCGTGGATCGAAGATCCCGCGCTGACGCCGGAGACGCGCGAGGTGCTCGCGCCGCACATGGACCGCGTGACGTGGGACGCACCGGTCCATTCGTGGGCGGACGTCGAGGCGCTCGAGCACCGCCCGCGCTGCCTCAACTGCAAGCCGTCGCGCTTCGGAGCGCTGGAGCGGCTGTTCGAGTTCTACGACCGCTGCGCGGCCGAGGGCGTCCTGCTGTACGGCGGCGGGCAGTTCGAGCTCGACGTCGGCCGCGGCCAGATCCAGCTCCTCGCCGCGCTCTTCCATCCCGAGGCTCCCAACGACGTCGCGCCCGGCGGCTACAACGGCGACCCTCTGCCGGGGCTGCCGACGAGCCCGCTCGAGCTCAGCCCGCAGCCGGGCTTCCGAGCCTGAGCGTCTTCCGCGCGAGGCGGGCCACGGACTCGTCGCCCGCGGACCCCAGCTCGTGCCACGACGCGCCTTCGCAGGGCTCGCCGCGACCGACGAGCAGGTAGCGGACGTCGAGGTGCCAGTGCGCGGCCTCTCCGGGTCGCGCCGGAATCTGGTGGACGTCGAGGTCGAACGGCCGCGGCGCCGCCGGGTGGAACTCGAGCTGCAGCCCGGTCTCCTCCTGCGCCTCGCGCAGCGCCGCCGCCTCGAGCGTCAGGTCGGGCGGCTCGACGTGGCCGCCCGGCTGCAGCAGCCGGCCGAGCTTCGCGTGCGTGACGAGGCACACGCGCGTGGCGGACTCGTCGACGACGAACGCAGAGGCCGTGAAGTGCGCCCGCGGCTCGTGGCGCGAGGACGGCGACTCGAGCTCGTCGGCGAGCCGCAGCATCGCGCACCGGTCGGCCTCCTCTCGGTCGTCGCCGGAGACGTGCAGTCGGAGCAGCTCCGAGATGGAGCGCCGGTCAGGCGGCAACGCCGGCGAGCTTCGGGATGATGTGGTCGCCGTAGGCCTGCAGCGTCTCCTCCTGGCCGTGCGTCATCAGGTAGATGTTGAACTGGTCGACGCCGATCGACTCCAGCTCGCGCAGCTTCGACCGGCACTGCTCGACGCTGCCGATCACGCAGAAGCGGTCGCAGATCTCGTCGGTGACGAACTCGCCGTGCCTGGCGCCCACGCGCGAATGCTCGTTGTAGTCGTAGAACTTCCGCGCCTGCACGTAGTCGGTGAGCGCCTTCGGGATCGTCGTGCCGTCGGCGCCGTAGCGGTCGATCAGGTCCTGGACGTGGTTCGACACCATCGCCGGAAACCACCGCACCTGCTCGCGCGCGTCCTGCAGGTCGTCGCTGACGTGGCTCGGCGCGCTGACGATGCATTTGAGGGCGGCCGGGTCGCGGCCGGCTTCCTCGGCCGCCTTCCGTGCCGTCTGCATGATCCACTGGACGATGTCGGGGTCGGCGAGCTGGATGATCACGCCGTCGCCCCGCCGCCCGGCCACGGCGAGCGCCTTCGGCCCGTAGCCGGCGACGTGCATCTCGATCTCGGGCAGCTCGGGGCGCACCCACTTGAGCTGGAGGTCCTTGCCGTTCCAGTGCACCTCCTTGCCGTTCATGAACGGCTTGATCATCGCGAGCGCCTCTTCGAACTCCTTCACCTTCACCGGCTGCTGGCCGATGTAACGGCGTGCGGAGTCGCCGCGGCCAATCCCCATCACCATCCGGCCGTCCGAGATGTCGTGCAGTGTGGCGTACGCGCTCGCGAGCACCGTCGGCTCGCGCGTGCCGGGATTCGTGACCATGTGGCCCAGCTTGATCTTCGACGTCCGGTCGGCGACAAGCGCGAGCACCGGGATCGACTCCTGCCAGAGGACGTGCGAGTCGTACGTCCAGCCGTACTCGAACCCGCGTCGTTCGGCGAGCTGCATCAGCTCGATCAGGCGGGTGTACGGCGGGTCGGGCAGGACGGTGACGCCGAAGCTCAGAGCCATGGATCCTCCTGGTCGCGTTGCCGGAAACCTTAGTGGGGCAGAATCGCCAGGTGAAGATCATCTGCGTCGGCAGGAACTACGTCGAGCACGCGGCCGAACTGGGTGACGACCCGCCGACGGAGCCGCTGCTCTTCGGCAAGTTCGAGAACACGCTCGTCGGCCCCGGCGAGCCGATCGTGATTCCGCGCGAGGCGGCGCACGTCGACGCGGAGGCGGAGCTCGCCGTCGAGATCGGCCGCCGCGGCCGCCGCATTCCCGAGGACGACGCGCTCGACTTCGTCCGCGGTTACCGCGCCGCCAACGACGTCTCCGCGCGCAACCTGCAGTACGCGGACGGCCAGTGGACGCGCGCGAAGGGCTTCGACACGTTCTGCCCGCTCGGCGCAGAGCTGGTGCCGGTCGACCAGCTCGGCGACGGCAGCGGCCTGCGCGTCGTGCAGCGGCTGAACGGCGAGCTCTTCCAGGACGGCAACACGAGCGACCTGATCTTCGGCGTGCGCCGGCTGGTCGCGGACGCGTCGAGCGTGTTCACGCTCGAGCCGGACGACCTCATCCTCACCGGGACCCCGCCGGGTGTCGGCTACGCGCGCGACCCGAAGGTCTCGCTGCAGCACGGCGACGTCGTCGAAGTGGAGGTCGAAGGCGTCGGCTGCGTGCGCAACCCTGTCCTCGCCGAATGATCGGGATCCTGCTCGTCGCGTTCGCAGCCGTCGCTGGCGTCTTCCTGCCGCTGCAGGCGGGCGTCAACTCTCAGCTCGCGCGCTACGTCGGCGGCCCGGTGCGCGCGTCGATGATCTCGTTCGGCGTGGGTGCCATCGCGCTGCTCGTCGTGGTGCTTCTCTTCTACCGCTCCGAGGCGCACCGTGCCGGCGACGCGCCCTGGTGGGCGTGGGTCGGCGGCCTGCTCGGGGCCTTCTACGTCACGTCGACGGTGGTGGTGCCGGTGCGCATCGGCGCCGCACCGTTCTTCGGCATCCTCGTCGCCGCGCAGCTCGTGATGGGCGTGTTGATCGACCGCTTCGGCTGGATTGGTTTCCCGCAGCGCGAGCTGTCGCCGCTGCGCATCGTCGGCGTCGCGCTGCTCGTCGCGGGCGCGCTGCTCGTGCGGATCTTCTGACGCCGGGCGATCGAGACCCGCGACAAGACGCAGACCGTCGGCTGACGGCCGCGAGAATACGTACCTGAGCGGTCGCTCGCTGCGCCGCGACCCCTGCGGTCGGCAGCCTTGTCTCTGCCCCCGTTCGACTACGTTCTGTCCGAAATCGGCACGAATGCGCGCTCGTCTTCGCCAACGTAGACCTGGCGCGGGCGCGCGATCTTCTGCTCGCCATCGCCGAGCATCTCCTCCCACTGCGCGATCCAGCCCGGCAGGCGGCCGAGCGCGAACAGGACGGTGAAGTAGTCCGTCGGGTAGCCCATCGCCTGGTAGATCAGCCCGGAGTAGAAGTCGACGTTGGGGTACAGCTTGCGCGAGACGAAGTAGTCGTCCTCGAGCGCGATCCGCTCGAGCTCGAGCGCGATCTCGAGCTTCGGGTTCAGGCCCGTCTGCTGGAAGACCTGGTCGGCGACCTGCTTGATGAGCTTCGCGCGCGGGTCGTAGCTCTTGTAGACGCGGTGCCCGAACCCCATCAACCGGCCCTTGCCGGCCTTGACGTCCTCGATGAACGCAGGGATCCGGTCGACGGTGCCGATCTCGTCGAGCATGCGCAGCACCGCCTCGTTGGCGCCGCCGTGCAGCGGGCCGTACAGCGCGGCGATGCCCGCCGAGACCGCAGAAAACGGGTCGACGTGCGACGAGCCGACGCCGCGCACCGCATTCGTCGAGCAGTTCTGCTCGTGGTCGGCGTGCAGGATCAGGAGGATCTCGAGCGCGCGCTGCAGCACGGGATTCGCCTCGTGCCGCCCGCCGATCTCGAACGTCATGTTGACGAAGTTGCCGATGTAGTCGAGGTCGTTGCGCGGGAACACGTACGGCAGCCCGCGCGAGTGGCGGAAGATGAACGCGGCGATCGTCGGCAGCTTCGCGATCAGCCGCACGCGCTGCAGGTAGCGGTTCTCCGGATCGGAGATGTTCTTCGCGTCCGGGTAGAAGGTCGACAGCGCGCCGACGGAGCCGAGCAGCATCCCCATCGGGTGCGCGTCGTAGCGGAAGCCCTCCATGAACTTCGTCACGTTCGTGTGCACGTACGTGTGTAGGCGGATGTCCTCTTCCCACTTCGCGAGCTGCTCGCGCGTCGGCAGCTCGCCCTCGAACAGCAGGTACGCCGTCTCGAGGAACGACGCCTGCTCGGCCACCTGCTCGATCGGATACCCGCGGTAGCGCAGGATCCCGGCGTCGCCGTCGATGAACGTGATCGCGCTGCGGCACGCGGCTGTGTTCAGGAACGCCGGGTCGTACGACATCAACCCGCCGATCTGCCGCAGGTCGGTCGCGCGGACGACGCCGTCGACGATCGGCAGCGTGTACTGCTCCCCGGTCCGGTTGTCGACGACGGTCAGCGTGTCCTCGGCCATCAGGCTCCTATCCAGTCGATCGTCCTCGTCGCGAGCCTGTCGAGCGCCTGCACCGCGAGCTCGATGTGCTCGCGCTTCGTGTCCTCGAGCTTCGTGTGTGAGAGTCCCCGCAGGCTCTGCACGAAAACCATCACCGTCGGCACGCCAGCGCGTGCGACCTCCGCCGCGTCGTGCAGCGGCCCCGACGGCAGCCGGTGCGACGTCCCGGCGACCTCGCGGATCGCCTCGTCGGCGAAGCCAATCAGCGTCTCGTCGAACAGGATCGGCTCGATGTTCCAGATCCGCTCCCACTCGACCTCGACGTCCTCCTCGGCCGCGAACCGGTCGGCGGCATCGCGCGCCATCCGGAGCATCCGCGCGAGCTTCCCCGCGTCGAGGTGGCGCTGGTCGAGCAGCTGCTCGGCCGTCTCGACCACCGACGTGACGATGCCCGGCTTCGTCACGACCCCGCCGCAGGTGCAGACGGCGCCGTCGCCGACCTCGGCCGCGATCTCCCTGATGTGGAGCGCGAGCTTCGCGGCGCCGGCGAGCGCGTCGCGGCGCTTGTCCATCGGCGTCGAACCGGCGTGCGCCGCCTGGCCGCGCCACGTGAAGCGCGACCGCTCGACCCCGAACGTCCCGAGGACGACGCCGAGCGGCAGGGCGAGCGACTCGAGCACCGGCCCCTGCTCGATGTGCAGCTCGAGGTAGGCGGCCGCGCTCTCGAGCTGCGAGCGCGCCGCGAGCGCACCGTCGAGCTCGACGCCGTGATCGCGCAGCGCGTCCGGCAGCGCGACGCCGTCGCGGTCGGCCAGCCGGCGCAGCTCCTCCTGGTCGCGCATCGAGCCGGCGGCCGCCGACGAGCCGAACAGCGACCGCCCGAACCGCGCACCCTCCTCGTCGGCCCAGGACACGAGCCGCACCGTCACCGGCGGCTCGCCCTCCTCCGCGATGCGGCGCAGCACCTCGACGCCGGCCAGTACGTTCAGGCAGCCGTCGAGCCAGCCGCCGTTCGGAACGGAGTCCATGTGGCCGCCGATCAGGAGCGCAGAGTCGGAGCGGCCGCGCAGTGTGAACCACTGGTTGCCCGCCTCGTCGATGTGCTCTTCCGCACGAGTAGGGGCGACCCTGCCGCGCAGGAACTGCCGCGCGTGTTCCCACGTCTCGGTCCACGCGACGCGCTGCGCGCCGTTCTCGTCGCCCGTCAGCTCGCGCAGCTCGTCGAGATCCGACAGGACGCGACTTGGCTCCAGACCCATATGGCCGCCGATCCTAAACCGTGATAAGACACTCGCAGTGACGCAGGCCGCCACCGCTTCGCCTGCCCTCGCGCGGCCGTCTCTCTCGCCGGCGCTCCGCCGCGGCGGGATCCGCGCGGCCACGACACTCGTGACATTCGCCGCATTGTGCGGCCTCTACGAGCTCTACCACTGGGTCTGGGCGTCGGCGGGCTGGACGTGGCCCTTCCCGGTCAACGACACGACGCTGCCGCACCTGTGGACGATCGCGAAGGCGCTCGGGCGGCCGTCCGGCTACCAGGGGCCGCTGCTGATCGTCCTGCTGCTGCACCACGCGTGGTTCACGGCGAAGGAGGCACTCGCGGGCTTCGCGCTCGGCGCGGTCACCGGGTTCGTGCTCGCGGTCGCGCTCGTCCATTCACGGCTCGCGCAGCGTGCGCTGCTGCCGTACATCGTCGCGTCGCAGACGATCCCGATCCTCGCGATCGCGCCGATGGTGGTCGTCTGGCTGAAGTCGGGCTGGCAGTCGGTCGCAGTGATCGCCGCGTACCTGACGTTCTTCCCGGTGACCATCAACGTGCTGCGCGGGCTGCAGTCGGCCGAGGCGCGCGCGCACGAGCTGATGCGCTCCTACGCCGCCTCCCGCTGGCAGGTGCTGTGGCGCCTGCGGGTGCCCGCGTCGCTGCCGTACCTGTTCACGGCTCTGAAGATCAGCGCCACCGCGAGCGTCGTCGGCGCGATCATCGGCGAGCTTCCGAGCTCGATCCAGAGCGGTCTCGGCGGCGCGATCATCAACTTCAACCAGTACTACTCGCTGCAGCCGGAGAACCTGTGGGCGACGAACGTCGTCGCGGCGCTTCTGGGCGTCGCGTTCTTCCTCGCCGTCGTCCTCGCCGAGAAGCTGGTCGTCCGCCGCGCGCCGGAGCACCTCGCATGAACGTGCAGCCGATGGTCGCCCTGAGCGGCGTCACGAAGACCTTTACGAAGGGGAACGTGACGGCGCTGCGCGAGATCGACCTGCAGATCGGGCCGGGCGAGTTCGTCTCGCTGATCGGACCGTCCGGGTGCGGCAAGTCGACCCTCCTGCGCCTGATCGGCGACCTGACACCGCCGACGGCGGGCACCGTCACCGTCAACGGCAAGCCGGCGCCGCAGGCGCGCGCAGACCACGACTACGGGATGGTGTTCCAGGACTCCGTCCTCTTCGACTGGCGCACGGTCGAGAAGAACGTCGCGCTGCCGCTCGAGCTCCTCGGCTGGGACCGCGCGAAGCGCAAGGCGCGCGTCGAAGAGATGCTCCGCCTCGTCGAGCTGCAGGGCTTCGGCGGCCACCATCCGTGGCAGCTGTCGGGCGGCATGCAGATGCGCGTGGCGATCGCGCGGGCACTCTCGTTCGAGCCGTCGCTCCTGTTGATGGACGAGCCGTTCGGCGCGCTCGACGAGATGACGCGCGAGCGCCTGAACATCGAGCTGCTCGAGATCTGGCGCCGCACCGAGTCGACCGTCGTCTTCGTGACGCACTCGATCTCGGAGGCGGTGTTCCTCTCGACGCGCGTCGTCGTGATGAGCCCGCGTCCGGGCCGGATCGCCGGAATGGTCGACATCGACCTTCCGCAGCCGCGGACGGCCGACACCCGCGAGGAGCCGCGGTTCTTCGAGCTCGTGACCGAGGTGCGCGAGCTGCTGCGCAGCCGCGGCGAGCACCTGCTGCCGGAGGAGGAGGCGGTGCTGGAGTGACCGGCGAGCGTGCGCTCCGGCGAGCGGGCGAGTGGCTGCCGGCGCTCGTCGTGTTCGTCGTCGTGATTGCGCTCTGGGAGGGCCTGATCCGCGCCTTCGACGTGCAGCAGTTCCTCCTCCCCAAGCCGAGCGTGATCGCGAGCACGTTCTGGACCGGGCGCCACCTGCTCTGGCCGGCCGGCTGGTACACGTTCAAGGAGGCGCTCGGCGGGTTCGCGATCGGCTCCGGCCTCGGCGTCCTCGCCGCGACGATCGTCGGCCGCTACCGCACCGCCGGAAACGCGCTGATGCCGATCTTCATCGCGGCGAACGCGGTGCCGATCATCGCCTTCGCGCCGATCTTCGGCGCCTGGTTCAACCCGATCTCGCCGCACTCGAAGATGGCGGTCTCGGCGGTGCTCTGCTTCCTGCCGGTGATGGTGAACACGCTGCGCGGGCTCCAGAGC
>DASRCL010000003.1:0-181544 GCA_035653115.1 Gaiellaceae bacterium | reverse complement strand
CAGCTTGTCCTTGGAGGTGACAAAGTGCTTGGCCGGGTAGATGTCGGCGCGGTCCTTCTCGGCCAGCACCTCGCCGGTGAGCGGGTCCAGCTCGACGATGCGCTCGATCTCGTCGCCCCAAAAGTCGATACGAATGGCCAGCTCGTCGTACGACGGGTGGATGGTGAGGCTATCGCCACGCAGCCGGAACTTGCCCCGCACGAGGTTCATGTCGTTGCGCTCGTACTGCATATCCACGAGCCGCCGCGCCACCTTCACCCGGCTGATCGCCTGGCCTTTCGTGAGGTTGAGCACGAAGCTCTGGTACTCCTCCGGCTCGCCCAGGCCGTAGATACACGACACCGAGGCGACGATCAGCACGTCGCGCCGCTCGAACAGCGCGCGCGTGGCCGCGTGGCGCAGCTTGTCGATCTCGTCGTTGATGTCGGCATCCTTGGCGATGTAGGTGTCGGTGCGCGGAATGTACGCCTCGGGCTGGTAGTAGTCGTAGTACGAGACGAAGTACTCGACCGCGTTGCCGGGGAAGAACTCGCGGAACTCGTTGCAGAGCTGCGCCGCCAGCGTCTTGTTGTGCGCGATCACGAGCGTCGGCTTCTGGATCTGCTCGACGATCCACGCCATCGTCGCCGTCTTCCCGGTCCCGGTCGCGCCGAGCAGCGTCTGGTAGCGCTCGCCGGCGCGCAGGCCGGCCGCGATCGTCTCGATTGCCTGCGGCTGGTCGCCGGTCGGGACGTACGCCGACGATGTTTGCAGCGCGGGCATGGAGGGACAGGGTATCGCCATGGCAGCCGAGGCCTCGTCCGCGCAGCCACCGTACGGCGCGTACGCCGGGATCATGGGGACGTTCTTCGGCGGGCTGGCGGCGGCGGGGGCGCTCGGCAAGCTGCTCGGACGCGATCCGCGGGAACACTCGGCCCTCGACCTCGTCGTGCTCGGCGCGGCGACGTTCAAGGCCGCCCGGACCGTCGCGCGCGACGAGGTGACGAGCTTCATCCGCGAGCCGTTCGTCGAGGGGCTGGCGCACGAGGGCGGAGAGGACCCTGTCGAGACCGGCGACCTGCGGCAAGCGATCGGCGAACTCGTCACCTGCTCGCGCTGCATCGGCACTTGGGTCGCGGGTGGCCTTGCGGCGACGCACATCCTGTCGCCGCGCTTCGGCCGCACCCTCACGTGGACGCTCGCCGCGGCCGGCGTGAACGACTTCATGCAGGCCGGCTTCGCAGCGCTGACGAACAAGGCGAACGAGCTGGAGCGGCGCGCCGGCGGCGGCTGACGGCGAGCTACCCTGGCGCGCCCATGCGCCGCCTCGCCGTCTGCGCGGTCGTGTCGTTCGCCGTCGCCGCGCCGGCGCACGCCTCGTCGCTGTCGCAGCCCGCGCTGTACGGGCTGCGCGCGTCGAACGGATCGACGCCCTTTGCCGGCGACACGCCGCTGCTCACGACGGTGAGTCCGAACGGCGACGGGTTCCGCGACCGCGCGCTCATCACCTTCCGGCTGCGGCGCGTGGCGACGGTGACGATGGACGTGACGCAGACGCTGAAGGCGCCGCACGTCGTCTACACCCTGCGCGCGACGCTCGGGCCGGGGGTGCACCAGTTCACGTGGTCTCCCGCGCCGAACCTCGAGCCGCGTACCTACCTCGTCCGCTTCGCCGCCGTCGACCGCGGCGGCCGCCGCGTGACATACGGGGCGCCGGACGCGTTCGTCGACCGCTACCGGCCCGGCGTCGTCGTGCGCGTCCAGGGCATCGACGCGGGCTTCACGAAGCCCAACGCGCTGCCGGGAGAGGACGTCCGGCTGCACATCGCGACCGACGAGCCGTCGCTGACGCTGCGGCTGTTCCGGTCCGGCACCGAGCACGTCGCGACGACCGTCCCGGACGTGATGAACGGCGTTGAGGTCGACGGCGGGCCGCTCTTGCTCGACTGGACGCGCTGGCGCAGCGCCCCGCACACGATCACCTATCGCGTGCCCGATCTTCCGAGCGGCCTCTACTTCGTCCAGCTCACCGGTCCTGACGGCCGCGTCGGGTACGCGCCGCTCGTCGTGCGGCCTGTCGTGCTCGGCGAGACGAGCCGCGTGCTCGTCGTGCTGCCGACGAATACGTGGCAGGCCTACAACTTCCAGGACGTGAACGGCGACGGCTACGGCGACACGTGGTACGCCGGCGGTCCGAACGAGACGGTCGACCTGGGACGTGCGTATCTCGACCGCGGGGTGCCCCCGCACTTCGACCACTACGACCTGCCCGTCCTCCACTGGCTGTACTGGACCGGCAAGAAGGTCGAGTTCATCTCCGACTCCGACTTCGACCAGATCGCGACCGGTGACGAGCTCGCCCGCGCGTACGACCTGATCGTCTTCGAGGGCCACGAGGAGTACGTGCTGCCGCACGAGTACGACGTGATCCAGCGTTACCGCGACCTCGGCGGCAACCTGATGTTCCTGTCCGCCAACAACTTCTTCTGGCGGATCGCGAAGCGCGGGCAGGTGCTCGAACGGCTAGACGAGTGGCGGCAGGCGGGGCGGCCCGAGGCGGCGTTGATCGGCACCCAGTACCGCGCGAACGACGACGGGCAGAGGCAGGGGCTCTTCGTCGTCGGCGACACGGCGCAGGCGCCGTGGTTCTGGGACGGAACCGGGTTGACGACCGGGTCGACGTTCGGGCAGTACATCGGCGGCTACGGGATCGAGATCGACTCGACGACGGCGCAGTCGCCGCCGGGGACGATCGTGCTCGCGCAGATCCCGAACCTGTACGGCGCGGGCCTCACGGCGCAGATGACGTACTACGAGACTTCCGCGGGCGCGAAGGTCTTCGCCGCAGGCGCCCTCGACTTCGGCGGCTCGGCCGCAACCTGGCCGGCGAAGCGGCTGCTGACGAACCTCTGGACGCATCTGAGCGTCCCGTAGCGAGGTCTCGGGGGCGCGGGGAAACCGGGAGTTCCCCCCTGTTTCGCTAATCGCCCCAGTCGAAGTCGCGCGAGCGCGTCCAGAGGTTCTCGTCGGACGGATGGTCCGGATCGACAAGCGCCTCGTGCGCTTCGGTCGGCTGCTCGTTCGTCGCCGCGGTCGCGTCGATGAACGAGTCGCCGCTCGCCGGCCAGGCGAGCGACGTCTCCTCGTCGACGATCGACTGCACGCCGTCCATCGTGTCCTCGTGCCGCGCCTGCTCCTCGCTCTTGAACAGCGGATGGTTCTCGAACGGATCGTCCGTCATGTACTTCTCGAGCGGCATCTCGTGCTCGAGCGCGGAGTTGCGGCGCTTCAGCTCGAGGTGCTCCTGGATGACCTGCGCGAACAACGAAGGCGTCTCGACGGCCATTGAATCCTCCTCCGGCGCGTTCACACTCTCCCGGCGGGGGAGTCTAGACGATCCGCGCGAGTCAACCCGCGACGTATTCCGCCGCGGCGACGACGCGGTTCTTGCCGCCGCGCTTCGCCTCGTACAGCGCGGCGTCGGCCGCGGCGACGAGCTCCTCGAGGTCGCCGGCGTCGGGGAACGAGGCGACGCCGAAGCTGCCGGTGACGCTTATCGGCTCGCCGTTCGGCGCCTCGACGACGAGGGCGGCGATCGCCGCGCGGGCACGTTCGGCGAGGCGGACGCCGCCGCTGCTGTCGGTGCTCGTGAGCACGAGCGCGAACTCCTCGCCGCCCCAGCGCCCGGCGACGTCGCTCTCGCGCACGCTCGAGCGCAGTGCGTGCGCGAACCCCTTCAGAACCTCGTCGCCGACGGGATGGCCGTAGCGGTCGTTGACCTGCTTGAAGTCGTCGAGGTCGGCGAGCACGAGACAGACGCTGTCGTCGTGGCGCGTGGCGCGCGCGAGCTCGGCGCGCAGCGTCTCCTCGAGCCTGCGCCGGTTGGCGAGGCCGGTGAGGCTGTCGACGAGCGCCTGGTGCTCCACGATGCGGTGCAGGCGCGCGTTCTCGAGCGCGACGACGGCCTGCGCGGCGAGCGACGCGGCCATCTCGACCTGCTCGCTGTCGAACGTCGGCGCGGCGATCACGAGCGAGCCGAAGTCGGACACGCCGGTCCGCAGCGGGAACGCGATGCGCTCGCCGGGCGCGTCGGGATCGCCCGCCCGCGCGAGCTCGCCCTCCCGACCGAGCACGAGCCCGCCGTCGGCGCCGGTCGCCTCGACCGCGGACTCGACGACGACGCGCAGCAGCTGGTCGGGGTCGTGGGTGGCGACGAGCGCCTCGCCGAAGCGCGCCGTCGCGTCGCGCAGGCGCGAACGCTCGGTTTCGAGCTCGTCGAGCCGCTGCTCGAGCTGAGCCGCCATCCGGTTGAACGCGAGTCCGAGCTGCGCGAACTCGTCGGCGCCTTCGATGTCGACGCGGGCGCCGAGGCGGCCCTCCGCGATCGCGTGCGCCGCTTCCGCGAGCCGCCGCAACGACCGGACGATCGAGCGCCCGAGCAGGTACGTCACGCTGCCGAACAGCAGCAGCGACAACCCGAGGCCGCCGAGAATCCGGCGCTCGGCGGAGTCGACCGCGACGTCGATCGTCGCCTGCGGCGCGAGCGCGACGAGCGAGAACCGCGGCGGCGACGGCAGGTCGGCCGTGCGAAGCGCGCGGTACGCCACGCCGCCGACGACCAGTCGGGTCGTCGCCCCGGGCACGAGCCCCACCGCGGCGCCCTCGCCGATGCCGCCGACGATGCGGTCGCCGAGGACGGCGTCGAGGTGGTCGCCGGGCGCGAGCCCCCCGCCCAGATACCGCAGGTACGCGCCGTCGACCGCGGCGTATGCCGTCACGCGCCCGAGCACCCTCGCGCCGGCGACGACCGCGACGGTGCGGCGCGCCGAGAGCGGCGGCGCACTGCCGACGTGGATGCCGGGTGCGGCGATCGCGACACCGCGGGTGCGGGCGACGACGGCGCGGAGCTCGGCCGCGTCGCGGCGCCGCAGCGCACGCTGGACGCGCTGCGCGCGCGCGAGCTGCTCGGCGCGCGCCGACAGCGCCTCGAGGGAGGTGGAGTAGTCGGCCGCCGCGGCGCGCAATGCCGATTCGAGCCCGGCGTCCGTGCGCTCGGTCGCGCTCTTGGCCTCGACCGTCCCGTAGCCGTAGAACGCGACGGCGAGCGGCAGCAGCGCCAGGAAGACGAACCACAGGACCAGCTTGATCTTGAAGCTCCGGATCACGGCTCAAGCTCCCCCGGCGGCTGCCGATACCTCATTCGAGGTATGTCGGCGCGCGGACGAGGTTCCATGAGGGTGTCTTTGCTTCGCGTCGCGGTGGTCGCCGCCGCGGGCGGAGCCGCGACGCTGCTCGTGCTGCTGCCGGCCGGTTTCGACGGGCCGCGTCCGCAGCCGGCGCGCCCGATCGCTGTGGCGCTGCCCGCCGCGCCGCGGCCGGTGCACGTCGCCGCGCCGCGGCCGGTGCACGTCGCCGCGCTGCGGCCGGCGCCCGCCCGCGCAAGGCCCGTGCGGCCCGCGCGTCGGCCGATCTTCTCGACGCCCGCCTCGCCGCATCCCGTCGCGCCGGCGCCCGCGCTGCGCGCGCCGGCGACGACGTCGCAGCTCGCCTCGTCGCGTACGGTCGTCCGTCGCGCCGCCGCGACCGCCTCCGCAGCGGCGAGCGCCGCCGTGACGCGTAGGCGCTACGCGGCGCTGCGGCGCATCCTCGGCCGGCCGCGCCGGCCCGAGCCCGCGGCCGCGACCGTCCGGACCGCCGCGCCGAAGCAGGCGGTTGCGACGGCGCCCGAGGTGGCAGTGCTCGCCGACACGCTCGCCGCCCCCGCGTCCGCCGCCGCCGCCGCGCCGGGCGCGCCGGCACCCGACGCGGCGGCCGCCCGCGGCGTCCACATCCACTGGCTCCGGCACAGGTAGGCCCGCGGTCGGCAGAATGCGCGGGTGCCCCGCCTCCGCCTCACGCGCCGCGTCGGCCCCGTCGGCACGGCGCTCATGCTCTGGGACCTATGGCGCCGGCTGCCGCCGCGGCAGCGAAAGTGGGTCGTGAAGCAGGCGCGGAAGCACGGCCCGCGCGTCGCGCGCCAGGTGGTCGAGGCGCAGCGCCGCCGCCGCGGCCGCTGAAGGGCGCGGCGCCCCGCGGATCCGTCAGGCGTGCGTCGCGCGCAGGTGGCGGAAGCCGACCATCGCCGGCAACAGCGGCAGCCACAGGTTGAGCACGCGGTACATGAGCACCGCGAGCATGCCGGCAGCGAGCGGGAGGCTGACCCAGAGGAGCGCGAACGGGAGGAGCGCCTCGACGACGCCTGCGCCCGCGAGCGGCAGCGTCCTGCGGCTGAGCGCGTATCCGGTCGCGTAGCCGACGACGAACGCCGCGATCGGCAGCTCCCGGCCGAAGAAGACGTGCAGGCAGGCCCACAGGCAGAACGCGTCCCCGGCCCAGTAGAGCGCCATGCCGACCGCCGCGCGCAGGCCGGCCGCGCCGCGCCGGGCGAGCCGGTCGAGGAGCCCGAGCGCGTCGAGCGCCGTGCCGACGTGGCCGCGCCAGCCGTCGCTGCCGCTGAACCAGCCGCGCCGCAGCATCAGCGCGAACGCGAGCAGGAAGCCGGCGGGGACGCCGATCGCCCACGGCATTGTGAACCCCGTCGGGATGGTCGAGTGTCGGACGAGCAGGACGCACGCGGCCGCACACGTCGCGGGCGCGAGGATCACGTACTCGAGCATCCCCAGCCCCATCACGCGCAGCCGCGCCTCCGACCTGTCGTCGCAGCGCCGCTCGAGGATCTCGTGGTCGACGGCGAATCCGCCGCGCGCGAGGAACATGCCGAACCCGGCCGCGACGAGCGCGACCGTCTCGAGGAAGCGCAGCCGCGTCTTCGACTCGATGCGCGTCACCTCGTGGAAGGCGAGCGTGTAGCCGAGGTACGCGACGAGCTCGCCGCCGAGCGCGATCGGGAACCAGATCCAGGCCGGGCGCGAGAGGAAGTCGCCGATGCGGTCGGAGCCTGCCGCCCACGCGACGCCGCCGAGCGCAGCGCACGCGAGCAACGCGCCGAGACCGACGAACGCGGCGATGTGCCGCCGGCCGTACTCCAAATGGCGGGAGCGGAGCGCGGCGAGCAGGCGGAGCGGATGAAGCAGCGATCTCATCTGCTGGGGATCCAACGAGGAGACCGGCGAGGGCGGTGCGGCCACGCTCGTTCAATCGGCAGCCTAGCCCGCACGCCGGATCCCTCGTTCTCGCGGGCGCCTCCGCTCAGGCGAGCGTGAGCGCCGCGCGCGCGATCCGGTCCTGCTCGAGCAGGTGGGCGGTCGGGTACCCCTCGGAGGGGCTGGCGCGCCACGGACGGCCGACGTAGCGGAGCGGCCGGCCGGCGGCCGCCTCTTCGAGCCGGTGGCGGATCGACCGCCACGGCCCCATGTTCTGCGGTTCCTCCTGTGCCCAGACGACCTCCTCGAGCACGGGGAAGGACGCGACGAGCGCGGCGGCGGCCTCGGTCGGGAACGGGTAGAGCTGCTCGACGCGCGCGACGGCAACGGGCGCCCCGTGTGCGTGCGCCTCGTGCCCGACGATGTCGTAATAGATCTTGCCGGAGCAGAGGACGAGCCTCCGCACCTGCGCCTTGTCGACGCTCGTGTCGTCGAGCACGTGCTGGAAGCGTCCGTCGGTCAAATCCGCCAGGTTCGACGACGCCTCCTTGAGACGCAGCAGCCCCTTCGGCGTCATGACGACCAGCGGACGCGCCGCGGGGCCGAGCGCCTGTCGGCGCAGCAGATGGAAGTACTGCGCGGCCGTCGTGCAGTTGACGACACGGATGTTCTCCTGCGCGCCGAGCTGCAGGAAGCGCTCGAGCCGCGCGCTCGAGTGCTCCGGGCCGTTGCCCTCGTAGCCGTGCGGCAGGAGCAGCGTGAGCCGCGAGGTCTCGCGCCACTTCGACAGCGCCGACGAGATGAACTGGTCGATGACGATCTGCGCGCCGTTCGCGAAGTCGCCGTACTGCGCCTCCCAGACGACGAGCGCCTCCGGCGCGGCCGCCGAGTAGCCGTACTCGAAGCCGAGGCAGGCGTACTCCGACAGCGGCGAGTTGTAGACCTCGAACGACGCGGCCGCCTCGTCGAGGTTCTGCATCGGCGTGTACGTCTCGCCCGTGCGCGCGTCGTGCAGCACGAGGTGGCGCTGCGAGAACGTGCCGCGCTGCGAGTCCTGGCCCGTCAGGCGGACGGGGATCCCGTCGACGAGCAGCGACGCGAACGCAAGCGCCTCCGCCTGCCCCCAGTCGATGCCGCCGTCGGCGATCGCGCCGCGGCGCCGCTCGAGCTGACGCGCGAGCTTCTGGTGCACGGTGAACCCGTCGGGGACACCCAGCAGCTCCTCGTTCAGCTGCGCGAGCACGTCGCCGGCGACCGCCGTCACGACCTCCGCGGTCGTCGCACGCGGGATCGAGCCGTCGTGCGCCGGCTTCTCGCCGAACGACGCCTTGAGCCGCTCGTGCGCCGCGCGCAGCGCCGTCTCGACCTGCTGCACGTACTCGTCCGCCTCGCGCTGCGTGATCACGCCCCGCTCGATCAGCGCAGCCTGGTACAGCTCGCGGACCGACGGGTGCGCGTTGATCTGCTCGACCATGAGCGGCTGCGTGTACGCCGCCTCGTCCTGCTCGTTGTGGCCGAAGCGCCGGTAGCCGACGAGGTCGATCACGACGTCCTGCGCGAACCGGCGCCGGTACGCCATCGCCAGCCGCACCGACGCGATCGACGCCTCGGGATCGTCGGCGTTGACGTGGATGATCGGGACGTCGAACCCCTTCGCGAGGTCGGACGAGTAGCGCGTAGACCGCCCCTCGGTCGGCTCGGTCGTGAACCCGATCTGGTTGTTCGTGATGACGTGCAGCGTCCCGCCGGTCGAGTAGCCCTCGAGGCCGTGCAGGTTGAACGTCTCGGCGACGACGCCCTGCCCCGCGAACGCCGCGTCGCCGTGCAGCAGCACAGGCAACGCGACCGACGGGTCGTGCGCGCCGTGCTTCGTCGAGCGGTCGGTCTGCTCGGCGCGGGTCCGTCCCTCGACGACGGGGTCGACCGCTTCGAGGTGGCTCGGGTTCGCGACGAGCCGCACGCCGACCTTGCCGCTGCGCGTCGTGCGCGTCCCGTGGGCTGCGAGGTGGTACTTGACGTCGCCGGTTCCGCCCTCGGGATCCGCCGCGACGGCCTCGATCGTCCGCTCGCCCTCGAACTCGCGCAGGATCTGCTCGTACGGCGTGCCGATCGTGTGTGCGAGCACGTTCAGGCGCCCCCGGTGCGCCATCCCCATCACGACCTCGTGCGCCCCGTCCTCCGCGGCGAGCTCGATCGTCTCGTCCAGCATGGGGATCATCACGTCGAGCCCTTCGAGCGAGAACTGCTTCTGGCCGAGGAAGCGCTTCCGCAGGAACCGCTCCATACCCTCGACCTCGCAAAGGCGGCGGAAGAGCGCGCGCTGCTCGTCGGGCGTGAGCGGCTGCCGGTAGCGGCCGGACTCGATCGCCTGCCGCAGCCACACGCGCTGCTGGTGATCCGACAGGTGCTCGATCTCGTACGCCATCGTCCCGCAGTAGGTCTCCGCCAGCTCGGGCAGCACGTCGGCGAGCGTCGCGCCCGGCACGGCGACCCGCAGCACGGAGGCGGGGATGCGCGCCTGCAGCTCGGGCGTCAGCCTCGGCTCGAGCCGGAGCGGCTCGAGCGACGGGTCGCCGACCGGCTCGGACCCGAGCGGGTCGAGCCGCGCAGCGAGGTGACCGTGCGTGCGGTGCGCCTTGACGAGCGCCATCGCCGCGGCGACGCCGCCGAGCAGCTCCGCGTCGAGCGCCGCCGCGGGCGCGGGGGCGGGAGGCTCCGGCGCGGCGGGCACTGCGGCGGGCGCGGCGGCGAGGTGGCCGTTGCCGTTCCGCTCCGGCAGCTTCTCGAGCAGCCGCGCGATCCCGGGGTGGGTCGAGACGAGGGCCGAGTCGCCGCTCTCGAAGAGCGCGCGCCACTCAGACGGCACCGCCTCGGGGTTCTCGAGGTACTCGTCGAGCAGCGCGCGCGCGTAGCCGGCGTTCAAGCCGTCGACGTCGTGCGTGCTCACCCCTGTTTTGTACCAGGGGAGCCTCGGTTGTCCTTTTCTAGAAGAGCGGGTGGTGCGTGAGCACCTGCAGCGCCGTCCCGACGACGAAGCAGATGCCGATCGCGGCGAACGCCGTCATCACGAGCCGCTGCTGCGAGCGGCTCATGACGGTCGCGATCAGTGCGAGGAGGAGCGCGACCGGCGCGAGCCGGAACGGGCGGTAGACGAGCTCGAGCAGCCCGAGCACGATCGCGCACGCGGCGAGGAGCCCCGCGACCGCCTCGGCGGCGCTCCATGTGTCGCGGGTGCTCGACGTCACGTCCTGACCCTATTGCGCCCGGCGCGCGCGACACGCGCGCGCGAGCGGCCGTGCGGCCCGCCGCGGCGCGGCCGCGGACCGTCGGGCCGCCGCCAGGGCCGCCACGTCGACCGATCGGGCGGCTCGGTCCCCGGCGGGGTCGGCTCCGCCTTGATCGCGTACCAGACGACGCAGCAGAGGTACGCGATCGGGATCTTCAGGATCACCATCATGAAGAGGAGCTCCCAGGCCGCGCGGCTCATTGCCGAAGTGTACGAGATGACACTTGCGGTCGGATCGGCCGGCTCAGAAGAGCGCGTAGCCTGCAATCGCGAGCGCGTCCGGCGGCTGCACGCCCTCGGAGAGGAGCAGCAGGCCGGGCGTCGGCGACAGGCGCAGCCGGTGCGCGAGCGCGACCGCCGCCAGGCACCGGCACGAGCCCGGGATCCGCACCCGCACCGGCTCTTCCGCCCGCCGGAGCTCCGAGTCGAGCGCCGCGGCGGCCGCCTCAGGGTCGATGCCGGCGAGGGGCCCGATCGTGCTACCGAGGCGGTACGAGTACGCGACCGGCTCGCCGGCCTGGCGCCAGAGCGTGCGCGGCGCCGCGCGCTCCCACAGCGCATGGTCGGGTGCGCGGTCGAAGCCGTACGCCGCGGCGTCGATCGCTGCGGGATCGCCGCTCCCCGCTTCGAGGAGCGGCCCGCCGCGGCGCGGCTCCCCGGCAAAGTCGAGGATCGGCGTGACGGGCACGAGGCCGCGCCGCCCGTAGAGCGCGTTCGACACGGGTTGGATCGCGTCGGTGATCGTCCGCCGCCGCGCGAACCCGTCGCCCCAGACGGCGTCTAGGAGCGCCGACCCGAGCCCGTGCCCCTGCGCCGCAGGCGCGACGAACAGCGACGCGAGGAACCAGTCGTCGCCGCGCGACCACGCCGACGCGAACCCGGCGATGCGGTCCCCGCCGGCGTCGGCGACGACGGACGTACCGGTCGCTCGGACGTGCTCCTGCAGCAGCTCGAACACCGGGCGCGGCACCGCGGGCGCGGCGAACCCGTGGCGGCCGTAGAGCTCGCCGATCGCGCTCGTGAAGACGTCGTGGAGCGACGCGGCGTCGGCCGCCGCGGCCGGCCGCAGCTCCACTACAGCTGCGCGACGTCCGCGCGAATCGACTCGAGGTCCCCGTCGCGTGCGGCGAGGTCGCGGTACGACGGGTCGAGCGAGATCGCCTCACGCAGGTCCGCGAGCGCGTCAGCGCGGCGGCCGGCGAGCACCGCGTAGCAGGCACGGTTGTACAGCGAGGTCGGATCGTCCCCGCAGCCCGCCAGCGTGTCGGCCGCGGCGGCGTAGTCGCCGCGCTCGTAGTGCACGTGCGCGCGCCGCTGCACGTCCCACGACGTCCAGATGCTCACGAGGCGCCGGAGCTCGGCGATCGGCTGCGGGTGGTCGTCGACGCGGAGGTCGCACACGCGGTCGATGCCCTCGCGGCTCTCGCTCCGTGCGCCGACGCGCTCGACGACGACCGCGGCCGACTGCTGCCCGCGGCGGTCGCCGCCCGCCGCCTGCCCGGCCTCGAGCGCCGCGACCAGCCGGTGCACGAGCGGCCCGACGGCCTCTTCGTACGCACGGGCCATCGCGTCGACGACGGCGTGGCCGGCGAGGATGTTCCCCTGGACGGCGAAGCCGGAGCCGATCCGGTGGCCCGCCCACCCGAGACACTCCGCCCCGGTGAACGCCGCCGCGCGGCCGTCCGCGGCGACGACGCCGAGCTGGCGCGTCTCGCGCCCCGGATCGTCGGCGAGCACCTCCGCGAGCGCCTCCTCGGGAGACGCGCCGCGCGCCAGGTGCCCGAGCGCCTGCTCGCCGTAGACGGCGACGCCGGCCGCCTGGGTCGCGACTGCGCCGATCCCCGCGCGCACCCACGGCACGACGGCGCCGACCGCGAAGTACTTCGACTGCACGGCGCAGCCCACCTCCCCCGCTTCCAGGTCGGCGGCGGCGATCGAGAACGTTCCGTGCGTGGTCGTCATGTCGTCCCGTGCCGCTCGCGGTAGGCGCGCACCTTCGCGCGGTTGCCACAGCTTCTCATGGAGCACCACGCGCGGGAGCCGTTCTTGGTCGTGTCGAGGAACGCCGTCCTGCAGTCGTCGGCCTCGCAGACCTTCACGCGCTCCCAGGTGCCGTCGCTCATGCCGATCGCGATCTCGAGCAGGATCCGGCCGATCGCGCCCGCGACCCCGCCGGCGGCGGGCTCGAGCTGCGCTTCCTGCAACCCGAAGCGGATGCCGAGCCGCGCCTCGCGGCTCGCGCGCTCGAGTGCCGCGCTCGCGTCGCGCTCGCAGCGCCCGTCGATCAGGTCGCGGATCGCCTCCCTGACACGCGCGGCCCACGCGACGTCGTCCTGCGTCACCTTCGCGCCCGGGGCGAGCAGACCCTGCTCGATCAGCCAGGTGCGGAGCTGAGCCGGGGTTTGCAGGCGTTCCTCGCCGGAGCGCAGCCGGCGCGTGTTGACGAAGTCGATGACGAGGTTGCTATTCACCAGTGAACTTGCTTTACCAGTTACGTAACTGGTATCATCGTATCACTGGTTACCGGAGAGGAGGCAGCGATGCACAACCCCGAGATCATGCGCGTCCTGGCCAACGATCGGATCGAGACGCTGCGGCGTGACGCGGCGCGGCCCCTGCGCACCCGCCCGGCCACGCGGCGCGTGGACACGGCTGACGTCGTGCTGCGGCTGTGCCGGGTCGACGACGACACGCAGCTCGAGCGGCTGGCGGCGCTCGAGGGGCGGACGGTGCCCTTCGGGCGCATGGTCGTCGCGGATGTCCGCGGGCACATCGTCGCGGCGAAACCCGTCGGCGGCGGGCGCGCGCTCGCCGATCCGTTCGTGCGCACCGACCACCTGCTGCCGCTGCTCGACCTGCGGGTCGCGCAGCTGCGGGAGCCGCAGCCGCGGCGGTGGCTCGCACCGGCGCTTCGGCTCGTCCGCGCCCGCGCCTAGCGGACGCGGGCGAGCTGCGGCGGCTTAGCGTCCGCCCTGGGGGGGTAGGTCGACCGCCATGACAGAGACGATCACCGTCGCGCTGCCGCGAAACGGCGTCGCCGACGATCTCGCGGAGGCGCTCGCGGCGCGCGGACTGCGTGCTGAAGTCGTGGAGCGTGACGGGGCGCGGGAGCTCGCCGTGTCGTTCGCCGCGGACGAGCGCTCGCGGCTCGTCGATGCATCGGTCGCCGCGGTGGAGCACTACCTGTCGGAGCGCATGCTGCCGTTCGTAGTCGAGCGAGGCAACGGCGGCGCCATCGTGCGCCCGCCCGCCGATTAGGACACTTCTTCGTCCACGATTCAGCGACCGAACGACCAACCGCGGCAGGCATCGACGCTCTCAAATAGCGCAACTTGCTCGCCGCCAGATGCACACGCGCATAACAAGTCGATCAATAACGCGGCCGCACTGCACAAACCTCATCACTACGTTCTCAGGACGGTAAACGAGTGGGAATCCCGCGTACTCCGTAGTCGGGTACGAGATCGGCGGCGGTCCGGGAGTCAACACAGCCTCGGCGCGTCCTGCGCTCGCCAGGATCGCAGCCCTCGCAGGGCGACGAATGGGCGGGTTTCCGCGCTGAAACCACAGGCGGACCGCCACGCCGTCACGACAACCAATTGCCAAGAGCGTCACCGCCCGTCTGAGCGGTCGCCGTGGGTGAATCGCGATCTTCACGGAAGAAGTTTGTCTGGATAGTGCGGGTAGAGAGCGAGTGTTGCGACTCTGTCGGTGTTCACGCCAATGAAGACAGTGAAGTGAACGAGAGAGGCCGTGGCATCGTGGACAGAGGTGGGAGACGCGCAGGCCGCGCGATCGAGCGCGGAGAGGCGCCGGGCTGAAGACGCACCGCCGAATACGAGCCAGCCGGCAAGTGCGGCAGCACCTACGCCCGCGAGAAGAAGAGCGGAGCCGTAGCGTCGCCACGACTTCATCCGCGGACGGGTTGACCCTCGATCACGTAGCCGCGACTAGTGAGGCCGCGATCACTAACAGCGCAAGTCCGTCGCGGCGTTTCCACGTGTACTGCTCGGCGACGAGTGCGAGGTACGGGGAACGCAGGTCGCGCGTTCGAAACGCGTCGACACTTCCACGCCCGGTACGGCGGCCGAGCGGCGTCCGTGCTTCTCGGCCAAGCTGATGCGCGCCGGTAGAAGTGGGCCGAACCGAGCATTGTGCGAACCGCCTTGAGAGCACCGGAGCGGACTTCGTTGCTGCTGCGCTAACTCTTTAGCCGCGTCTCCACGTCGGCGCATCGACCTGCCCGAGACGATGACCTGGCTCTGAACGAACCGCGACTTAAACGTTCCACGAGTTCGACTAAGCTCAGCGGGCGACCTCGAGTGTCTACTCGCCGCGCTCCTGTCGGCGTTCGCGAACAAAGACGAAATGAGCGAAGGTGGCACGCACGTGAAGTGCCTCGCCCAGGGATTGGTCGTATGGTTCACCGGATTGCCAGCGGCCGGAAAATCAACGCTGGCCGATGCGGTAGCGCTCGCCCTCCAGCGAAACTGTTACTACGCGACCCACCTAGACGCGGACGTCCTACGGAAGTGTCTTTGGCCAGAGTTGGGCTTCTCCCGATCGGAGCGCGATGCAAACGTCCAACGGCTTGCATGGCTAGCTTCCAAGATGGCGGGAGCAGGCGCGGCCGTGACGGTGTCAGCAATCTCGCCGTTCGAGGCGGCACGTCGCGATGCTCGGAGCATCATCGAGCCACATTCGCAATTCGTGCTGGTTCATCTCACCACTCCCTTGTCGGAGTGCGCGAGGCGCGACCCCAAAGAGTAGCGTCCCCGCTCGTGGTGTTCGAGCGCGGTGAGGCGGGCGCGAAGCGCCCGACATAGCTGACCACCGCGTCATCCTCGCGGAGTCCGATCAAAGACAGCGAGGAGGAACACGGTGGTCGAGGTGACGATGGACGTTCAGAGCTGGCTGCGCAAGCAGCTTCAGGAGGCGAGCCCGGATCTGCTGCGGGCGATGGTGCAGGACTTCGCGGAGGCGCTGATGGGCGCGGAGGCAGACGCCCTCTGCGGCGCTGCCTACGGCGAGCGCTCACCCGAGCGGGTCAACATCCGTAACGGCTACCGCGAGCGGGCCTGGGACACACGCGTCGGCACGATCGAGCTCGCGATCCCCAAGCTCAGGCAGGGCAGCTACTTCCCGGACTGGCTGCTGCAGCCGCGCCGCCGTGTCGAGCAGGCCTTCGTCTCGGTGATCGCCGACGCCTACCTCGCCGGCGTCTCCACCCGCCGGGTCGAGAAGCTCGTGCAGCAGCTCGGGGTCGAGCACATGTCGAAGAGCCAGGTCTCGCGGCTCGCCAAGTCGTTGGACGCGATCGTCGAGGACTTTCGTACCCGCCCGCTCGAGGGCGAGCCCTACCCGTACCTCGTCCTCGATGCGCTCGAGGTCAAGTGCCGGGAGGGAGGCAGGACCGTCAATGCCTGCGTCGTGCACGCGGTCGCCGTCAACCGCGACGGCTTCCGCGAGTCGCTCGGTCTCGACGTCGTCACCTCCGAGGACGGCGCCGCCTGGCTCGCCTTCCTGCGGAGCCTGGTCGCCCGCGGGCTCTCCGGCGTCAAGCTCGTTACCTCGGACGCGCACCCCGGCCTCGTCGACGCGATCGCGGCGACGCTGCCGGGCGCTTCCTGGCAGCGCTGCCGCACCCACTTCATGCGCAACCTGCTCACGCGTGTCCCCAAGGCGGCGCAGAGCTTCGTCGCGACGATGGTGCGTTCGATCTTCGCCCAGCCCGACGCCGAGACGGTCCACGAGCAGCACCGCCGGATCGGCGAGCAGCTCGAGGCGCGCTTCCCCGAGGCCGCCACACTGCTCGAGGAGGCGGCGCCCGACCTGCTCGCCTTCACCGGCTTTCCGAAGGAGCACTGGCGGCAGCTGTGGTCGAATAACTCGCTCGAGCGGCTCAACAAGGAGATCCGCCGCCGCACCGACGTCGTCGGGATCTTCCCCGACCGCACCTCCATCGTCCGACTGGTCGGCGCAGTGCTCGCCGAGCAGCATGACGAGTGGGCCGTCGCCCGTCGCTACATGAGCGCGGAGTCGATCGCCAAGGCACTCGCCGATCCGGTCGACGAATCCGAGGAGGTGATGGCGATCGCCGAAGCCGCGTAGAGGTCAGGCGAGGATGACGCGCTCAACTTCGCACACCACTTGATGCCATGAAGAAGCGGGCCTCCTGGCGCTCCCGCGCCCCAGGCGATATGCCGAGGGCGTCGTTGAAGTCGGGACCGAAGGAGGCCCAAGAAGATGATCTACGTCGGTATCGATCTCCATCGCAAACGCTCCCAGATCGCCGCTCTGGACGAGCAGGGGACGGAGCTGCTTTCGCGTCGGGTCGCGAACGACCCGGAGGCGCTGAAGGCGATCCTTGGCGAGCTGGGCGGCGAGCTGCAGGTCGCGCTCGAGGCGACCTACGGCTGGGAGTGGCTCGCCGATCTGCTCGAGGCCGAGGGGCACGAGCTGCATCTCTCGCATCCGTTGCGCACGAAGGCGATCGCGGCGGCGCGCGTGAAGACGGACGCGGTCGACGCACGCACGCTCGCGCATCTGCTCCGCACCGATCTGCTGCCGGAGGCGTACGTCGCCCCACGCGAGCTGCGCGACCTGCGTGACCTGCTCCGCCATCGGGTCGTGCTGACGCGGATGCGCTCGGCGCTCAAGAATCGCGTGCACGCTCTGCTCGCCCGTCACGGGATCCAGCGCGAGCATGCCGACCTCTTCGGGCCGGGCGGCCGCCGCTTCCTCGCAGAGCTCCCTCTACGCGAGCCGACACGGCGGCGGCTCGACAGTCTGCTCAGCTTGGTCGGCGACTTCGACCGCGAGATCCAGCAGGCGAGACGTGAGATCGACGGTCTCGCGCGTCATGACCCGCGCGTCGCCGTCCTCTGCCAGCTGCGCGGGATCGCTCCCTACACCGCAATGCTCGTGATTGCCGAGGTTGGCGAGATCGAACGCTTCCGCACCGCCCGTCACCTTTGCGCCTGGGCCGGTCTGACGCCCACGGTGCGTAGCTCGGATGGCAGAGCGCGGCTCGGCCACATCTCCCAGCAAGGCTCGCCGCACATCCGCTGGGCGCTGGTCGAAGCCGCGCAGAAAGCAGCAACCGGCGGCGGACCGTTGCGCGCCGCGTTCGAGCGGATCGCCAAGCGCCGCGGCCGCAACATCGCCAAGGTCGCAGTAGCTCGACGCATGCTGACTCTCTGTTACTACGGTCTCCGCGACGGCGAGATCCGTTGCCTCCAAGCCCCGGGGCCGGCGAGCGCGCGTCCCGTCAAGGCGGCGCCGTGAACGCCCGCCGACCACTTGAACGCGCCCCGCGCCCCGGACCCCCTGCGCCGCTCGGGCGAACTCGCATGATTGTCTGGCCTCGCTTTAGACAAGGACGGCCGCCCACTTGATTGAGCCCCCGAGCCCCGCACGGCACTCTGGCCCGCCCCACGCGGCCGGATGGATGACTGGAGCATCTCCGCAAATACCCGAGCCGCCGCCAGCGGCCAGGCGCCCAACCCCGCGAAGTCCGTGACCTTGACTCAGGCCCGCTTCTTCATGGATGACGGGACGTGGCCCCCCAAAGGTCTGTATGAGGCCGCGTTTGCCGGTCGGGTTGCGGGTTTCACCGGAGTAACTGGGCCTTACGAAGATCCGTTGCAGCCAGACCTGCGGATCGACACCACGGGGAAGGAACCCTATGCGTCGGCTGCCCTGATCCTCGCGCTCCTGGCGGAACGGCACCTCATCACAACTGCGTGAACGCGCCGTACCCGAGTTACGTCGGCCTTCCGGTGCTCTCGTCAGAGCGAATTGCGTGGACGGTCAGGCGGCCCCGACCGGCTGCGCAGTCGGTTCTTCGCAATCGTTCGCGGCAGAGTGAGTCCTATCGGGACTGACGTAACGGAGCAACTCATCGAGGAAGTCGTTGCTTCTCAGTTGCCGGAGGTCGCCGTCTCCTCCTGGCCCAATGCGTAAGGTCCCGCGCCGGAGAGCGCGACCCGCATTGCGTGTTCCCTCAGCGAGACCGACTAGCGTGGCAGCGTCGGTGACGATTGTGCAATCGGCTTCGCGCCGCCCCTCGAATAGTAGATCTCGTCCAGGATCGATCAGCCAATTCACGTCCGAGTCGACGAGCATGAGCTGAAGGGTCGGCCGCTTCGTTCCGCTATCCCCTCGCGCGACACGCTCCTGGATGCGGAGACGGATGCGAGACAGGTCGGCTGAGTGCGGTGAGGTCGATTCAACGCCCCGCGCCCCATCGGCATGGAATGAGCAGCCGGGTACGACGTCGCCTTCAAGGGTCGGATATCCAAGTTCTGCGTTAAGCGCGTCTACACGCGCCATGAGGTTTGGATGGATCAGTTCAAGCGGAATGGTCCAGCCGCGACCTCCTGCCCCTGCGTCGAACTGCGATGTGTAGGCCGCCTTATGATCACCTAGCCCGTCCCTCGAGGACGGCCGACCAAAGATGTGCTTCGGATCAGCGAACGTCTCATCCCAGTTCTCTCCGAGCCAACGATAGAGCTGTTCAAGGGTGCTCACCGGATTCCGCACCAGATCCTCATACCTGACTGAATACGTTTGATCGGGATAGGAACGTTGAAATTCGAGCGCAGCTGCGGTCTTGTCAGCCCAGTAGGCAGCGAGAGCAAACACAAAATTACGCGGAGAATCGCGCACATACGATTCGTATCCATAACCCGCGAGAGGACCACCGCCCCCGAACCCCCACGGTGTGGCGTCGATAGCGGAAGCTATGACGTCGGCGCATTGGCGATAGAGGCAAATGAACGTTGATTCTGGGAAGACGTGCTTGAGAAGCTGTGCGTTATCGATGGACGACAACGACTTGTCGCACCATCGTCGCTTGCCTTCCGCCGCCGCCGCTGCGCCTACTGCCGAACGGACGACGTCTCGACTTAACTGATCAGCGTCCCTGCACCCGTTGGCTGTTTCTTGTGACGCTCCTTCTACGAAGAAGTGCATCGCTTGGCAGATGCTGGCCACGTTCATCTCGGCAGGGCAGTAGATATCGGGATGCGCGTCAAGCACTCTGCGGAGGAGCGTAGATCCGGTTCGCGCAGCGCACAAAACGAAGCACGGCGGCGGTTCGACGTCCTCGGACAAACGCTGAGCCGCGACGCTCTCTTCAGCGAGCCGCATGGCAGGGTCTCCCGAGTGCGAAGAGTACGACTGCTCGGCGGCTGCCGACACGGACGATGAGCGAGATGCAGGCTCGGTGCTTCAGGTAGAAGGCTCCCGCAAAGGCCAACCACTGGCTGTCGATGCCTCGGCTGCAGCCACGAAACACGAGCTCAGTTGCAAGCGGGGCACCTGCCCAAGAGAGGGCTACGACGCTACGGAATCTTGCCGGGACGATCATCCGAACGTCTGAGTGTCCGGCTCGAATTTGGATTCCCTGTTTTGCGCGAAATGGGTAAGCGGCATTCACCTGTGGCTGGTAGACGACAAGCGGCGAGAGGTTCTTCCTGGGCAAGGCGGCTCGGCGCAGCACGATTCTTGCGTTGCTCACGGGCCGCGTGTCGCTTGCGATGGCGCTAGTACAATCGACCGTCACGCGCGGCGCGACCGCTACTTCGTTGATGCCGGCACGGGCGTCGCCGTCATTCGCGGTCGCAACGCATGCGAGCGCAGCCAGCGTAGCGGCGACGACCACACCGAGGGGCGTCATTGACCGTCGCCGGAAATGACATCGACGTCGAAGCACAATTACCTCAGCACAGCGCTTGCTCGACCCATCCCCGAGAGCAGGCGTAATGAGACCCGTTGAAACAGTTCGAACCCCCGCCCATCTGACACTCGCCACAACCGACAACCCGGCCGCTGTAGCAGCACGTCCAGAAGGTTGCGTGGTAGCCCGACGGACACGTCCAGTGGTTGAACGACCCTGGGCACCACTGGCTTTGGTTCGGAAACTCAAGCGTGCAACACAACCAATCCGCGGCTGCCGCTTCGCGGCTGGTGACAGCGGCACCAAAGAGCCCGAGAAACGTCGCGGTTCCGAGCTTGCCGAAGCGCTGAACGAACCCGCGGCGTGAATCCTCCTCAGCCGGATCGAGGGCAGTCACCGTTGACGATTCCTGATCAAGAGCCACGTTCCACCTCCAGGTCAAAATCTCGTTCGGTCAGAGTCCGCCCGTGGCGAGGAGACTCGCCACGGCCGCTGCCGCGAGGACAAACCCCGAAGCTCGTCTTACTCTTGGTGACATCACCATGAGCCTCGGCATCAGCCGCATCGAATCGATCTGGGCGAGGCCTCCCTTCTGGAACTGATCGCGATTCGACATGCTGTGGGTGACCACGACGAGCCACAGTGGTGCGCAAAACGAAGCCGCGTAAGCAACACCCATCCACGGCGGCCCCCATCCGGCTAGGACTAGGGTCAGAGACGCCCATGACAAAGCCGAGGCACGGAACGTCGACACAACCGAGCCGGTATCGAGTCCCCATAGCAAGCCGGTGACTCTCGGAGAGAATCTCTTCATCCAGCGCTTTGGCGTCTGGCGTCGAACCATAGGCACTCGGACACGTGGGAAGAACACATCGCACGCCGCGAGAAGCGCTAACACGGCGGAGATCGACATCGAATCCCATGTAGAGCCGGACCGGAAGACTCGGCCGAGTTCCCACACGATCCCGTACACCACGACCGCTGAAACGGAGAACCCGACGGCGAGGGTCGAGACCATGACTACGCCCGTGGTTCGAAATCTGCTCCCGTCCACGACAGGAGTGCGGAGTGGTCGCAGGACTCCGATGAAGGACAGTCCTCACGGGCTGAAGAGTTGGCTGAAGCCGGCCACGCACGTGATCGCCAACGTCAAACCAAATTGAAACATCCAACACCTCCGTTGCACCTTCCTGTGTCACGGCGTCGACGCAGCTATTGCAGGTTCGTCGCCGTTCCCTTGCAAGATCGCGGCGGGTAGTACGGTGGGGATCAAGGCGAACACTTGATGTGCGGACGAGACGGCATACGCGCGGACGATGGCGCCGTAGCTCAATGTCACTACGCTCGGCGTGATATCGATTCCCGCAACTTTCGCGATCTGTCCGGTCTTATCCCAAACAATCCGCGACTCTGTTGTCGACAGCGCTGCCGACAATTCTTTTCTCCCGTCCGCGTCCGTTTCGAGAATGAACCAGACGCGTTCAGGAGCGCCGCCCCTGAACGCGTGCGCGATCGACTTGCAGGTCACGCACTTCGAGGATAGGAAGATGAGAATCATTTCGGGGATTTCCGCGAGGACCGGCGGGAGCCCCAGGTCTGTCACGGATGTTCCACCCGATCGCAACTCGAGCGGGATCGGTTTGTCGTCGAGCTTGATGGTCGTCCGAACTTGTTCGAGCTGCTGGAAGACCTCGACGAGCGCGCCACAACAGGTCAAAACGAGCAGAGTCAATCCCGTCCCTGCGATCGCGATCAATACGAGACCAAGCGTGCTCATGTCAGCCCGTAGCGCTTGGGTTTCGCATACAGCGGGTTGATCGATAGCCGCTGTCTGCGAACCTTTAGGAATGGGCGTCGGCCCACGAAGACGATCAGGCTCCCAGCCCCGACCGCGTAGAGAAATGAGATGGCCATCGCCATTTCCTCACTCGCACCCTGAGCTCCGCGATAAGCCACGAAGACCAGCGCTGCAATCGCGGGAAGTTGCACCAATTGAAACCATCCGAGCTTTCGGCGGCGCATTACCGGGCCAAAACAGGAGCAGTCCACGCGAGACCCCCGCGCGAGCGCCATTGCCCCCGCAGCGCCGAAGACTGCGAACACAGCGGCGACGCCAGCCGCGGTGTAGATGCTCCCCGGACGAAGGAGCTCGAGGAAGCCGGCGCATACTTCTGTTGCGATCAAGGATGCGGCCACCAATTTCGCTGCGCCGACCACGCCGAGCGCCTGCACGGTCTCGGCCAGCGCCGAGAAACGACCAAATTTCAGGAAACCGGGTACCAGGAGGTACGTAGCGACAGCGACCGAGCTCGCCTGGGCGATGACGTGCATGACGATCGCGGCGACTAGGTGGAGGTCAGCCCGACGACGACGGGTTCCGCCCGACTAGGGTCATCCCAGACCTCGGCACTGAAGGTTGCGCCGGGTTTGATGCCCACATCCACCCGCGGATAAGGATCTGGCGGGATGTACAGCGTCCCGGCCGTCGTCTCCAGGTAGTTGCCGTCGTTGGCGCGAATGGTTCCGTCGACGCGGCGGTAGACCGACCGCACCTGCGTTGCCACGAAGGCATCGTGGTTCTGTCGGCCTGCGAAGAAGAGTTCCTCCGGCGCTGAGAAGTCGGAGAAGTCGTGCTCCTCACCGCGAGAGCCGTGAACAACACTCGCACCGTCGGCCAATACGACACGGACGCTGGCCCCGTCCCCAACCGTGCTCACAGCCAGTTGGGTAGGTGAGTCGACCTCGATGAGCCGTCCGACGAGGAGGTCCGGCCCCACCGAAAAGTCCGACCGGCTCGCTGCAGTCGCGAGCGCCGACCCAGGTCTTTCGCCTGCGACCACGACTACAACAGTGGCCACAGCACCGCCAACAAATCGCCGCCTCGTGACACGAATGTCACCAACATCCATGAACGGGCCTCCCTTCTGAGAGGGGCCGTTTCGCGAACGCCGAGACTGAGCGCCACAGCGCTGACCATCCCGTTAGCCAAAGGAGCCGCAGCGATGTGGGTCGGCGAACGTCCATAGCCCCTCCTCGCTGAGCCACCAAGTATGGAACTAACGACGACGGCTGTCAACACGAAGACGTGACAGATTGTTTCGCCGCCGCAGGCTGTGAACCCACCGCCGGGACGTTCCCTCCCGCGCCGAATACGGGATTGGCAATCTCGTTGGGACGCGGATCGGCCGCCGCGCCGAAGGGCCGTTCGCAGAGAAGCGCGCTCTTCTTCGGTTGGCTGGTTGGCGGCCTATCGATCGTGCTTTGCGCCGCCAGCCCGAGTACGGTCTCGGTGATCATTCTCTTCTCGCTTGCCGGCGTTGGCGACTCGGCTGCACTGCTGGCCGGCACGTTGCTCACGCAACGCCACACCCCGGATCCGGTGCGGCGCCCGTGTGTTTTCGGCAGCGGGTTCCGTGAACACGGGAGCGATGAGTGTCGCGATGTTCGTCGCTGGGTTCCTGATCGGCCCGCTCGGCCCTGTTGCTCTCCGTGTCGTTTGCGGCGTCGTAACCTCGAGTGCACTGCCGCCGGCGATGTTCATACCGCCACGAGGCCAGGTTCCGTGGAGGCCCGATCGCGAGCCGACTCCCGAAGGGCGTCGGCGCTACTGGCTGCTGGCCACATAGCGCGCGCGGCTTGATGCTCGCGGGAGGGCATCTCGGCTGACACACCTCTGCCCCGTTACTGACCCGCTGCCGACACGACGGCCGTAGAGGTAAAGGTCTCGTAAGTCTTTGCGGCGGCGTGTGATTTTTGGGGGCCGAAAATGGCTTATCTATGTAGAGGGATATTTTCCTCGACGGCGTTCCACGCTCGGCCGTATCCGTCCGGGTGGGTACGGCGTTGATGTTTGGCTCCTCTGCCGGCGCGTCGAAAACCGATGGACGATCACGACGCGCTGCGTGGCGGCGGCAAGGGTGTGCCGCTGCGCCCCAAGGCAATCGATGACGGTGAGATCAGGCTTGGCCCGGTGAGGGTCGAGCCGCTCACCGCGGTCCAGGAAGCCGCGGTGGTCGAGCTGCTGGCCGCTCTGTTCGCTGCCGCGCTGCGACGGCAGCGTTCGTCCAGCTCGCTGCGGAGGGCGGCGTGAACGGCGCTCCCTGGTTTGCCAGTCGGTCCGGCTGTGACTGGCAAGCGAGCCTTCGCCCATTCGTGCGCACTCACGCGGGTTTCGCGAGCGTGGCGCGCGCCCGACTGTATATGGAGGTTCAGTTCTGATCGATACCCACTCGCGCGGTGGCCGCGGTCGCGTGCGCCGGCAGAGCCGGCACGACGCGCTCGCTGCCCTAACCGATACGGATCGGCGTCTGCTCACGCTGCTCGCTGAGCAGCGCGTGCTGACGCAGACCCAGCTCGAACGGCTCCTCGCCGACACACCAGCACGAACGCTTCGCTACCGCACCGAACGTCTGACCCGTCAGGGTCTTGTTGGTCGTAGCCGTCCCTACCGCGATAAGGGATCCGCTCCGTTTCACTACTGGCCGACCCGTGCCTCGGACGCATTCGTGCGTGGCGAGCCCGTCGCTCGTGGCGGCGAGCGGGCGGAGCCGAACCCGCAGTTCCTGCACCACGCCGAACGCCTGTCCGAGCTGTACGCGCTCCTGCAGGTGCAGGCGCCGACCGTCGGTCTGCACCTGCACGAGTTCAGGCGGGAGGGCGAGGCGCGGGAGGTGTTCCGGGCGGACGGGCGCGAGCGGGCGCTCGCACCCGACGCCCTGATCCACCTCCGCGACGAGACCGGCCGTGGCCTGCTCGCCTTCGTCGAGCTCGACATGGGAACGATGAGCCATGCCCGCCTGAAGACGAAGGCGGCGGGCTATGCCGCCTACGCGGCGCAGGCGGCATGGACGGAGCGGCATCCGTTCTGCCCCTGTCTGCTCTTCCTCACCACCACCGAGACGCGCGCTGTCGCGTTCCTGAAGCTGCTGAACGGGCTGCTCGACAAGCACCGCCGCTCCAGCTCCAGCTACTACGGCGACTGGGGTCGCGGCGGCACCCTTGCCTGGTTCGCGGCCGCGGCATGTGCGCACGCCCGCGAACCCGAGCGGACGCTCGCCGAAGCGTGCTGGGACGACCTCGCTCTCGCCGGTGGCGGCCTCACCCTCGCCGACTGCCTCAACAAAGCGCGCGCCGCATACGACGCGCGCCGCGCACGACTCGAGGCCGACCAGCGCGTACGCGAGGAGCAGCGGGACCGGCTGCGCACGCATCCGGACTCGCGTCGCGCCTACCTGCTGGAGAAGCACGTGCGCTTCCCGGGCGAGCACCTTGCTCAGTTCGGCGAGGCAGGCGCTACCGCACTTCACCTCCTGCTCGACTCGTCGGAGCCGATGAGCGATCTCGAGCGGGACGCGTTCGCCGCGATCGTCCGCCAACTCGACGATGACCCGCTCGAAGCCGAACCCGCGCCCGCACCGGTGCCGCCGACCTGGGCGGACACAGAGGCGGTTGCTTCACTGGTCGACGTCTACCGACGCAGCCAACGCGCACACATGGACGAACTTGCACGCCTGTACGGCGCGGGGCCGACACTCCGCCGCGACCGGCAGCAGCTCGCCGGCGGCGGTCTGCTCGGCCGCTACAGCTGCGACTCACTCGAGGAGCGAGCCAAACGGGACCGGGAGGCGCGCGAGGAGCAAGAGCGGCTGCGGCTCACCTATCTGGACCGGCGCGAGCGGGAAGCCCGGCGGCGTAAGCACGAGGCCGGACTGGCGGCGCGACTCGCGCACGGCCGCAGCGCCGTCTACGCGCTCGTCGATCGCGACCAGTTGCGCATCTGCGGGCGCTGCGACGAGATCGTCTACCCGCCCGACCCGGAGCGCCGCGGGACCATCGTCTACCAGACGGCCAGCCAGCCCTCGCGCTGCCACTTCTGCGGCGGGTCCGAGCTCGCCCCTTGGGATCTCGCCTACCTGGAGTACGGCCCCGGGAAACGGCTCCTCGGCCCCGACTTGACGTCCGCCGGGATCGATGGCCTCATGGACGACTACGGCAACGGAAGGGGTCGCCTGTGATGCGCGTCTGTCTCTACCAGCGGATCTCAACCGACGAGGATCACCAGCCCACCTCGCTGAAGACGCAACGGGAGCGGCTGGAGCGCTACTGCGAGGCGATGGAGGACTGGCGCATCGTCGCTACCCACGAAGACCAAGCCTCCGGCACCAGCCTCGACCGGCCCGGCCTCCAAGCGGCGCTCGATCTCGCCCGCGAGCAGCGGATCGAGCTGCTGCTCGTCTACCGCGTCGACCGCCTCTCGCGCAAAGTGCGCCAGCTCGCCGGGTTGTGCGAAGAGCTGGATCAGCTCGACGTCGTCTTGAAGTCGGCGACCGAACCGTTCGATACCGGCTCACCGGCCGGTCGGATGATGCTGCAGATGCTCGGTGTCTTCGCCGAGTTCGAGCATGCCACCATCGTCGACCGCGTCACCGCCGGCCTCGAACGCCGCGTCCGCGAAGGAAAATGGATGAGCGGCCGCACCCCCTACGGCTACGTGCGTGACCGTGGGACGAAGCTGCTCGTCCCCGACCCGGTCAAGGCACCCGTCGTCCGCCGCATCTTCCACCTCTACGCCGACGGCAAGCTCGGCACGACCGCCATCGCGAGAACGCTCGACGCTGAAGGCGCACCGCCTCCACGGAAGCAGGGCTGGTCACCGAACGCGCTCCAACTCATCCTGGCGAACCCCGCGTACCGCGGCCTCGTCCGCTGGAACGGCGAAACGCATCCAGGCCTCCACGACCCGCTCGTCGAAGCGAAGACCTTCGAAGCCGCGCAGGAAATCCTCCGCCGCCGCGGCGAAGACGCCTCGCTTCGCCGCGGCAACCCAAGTGACTTCTTGCTCTCCGGGCTCGTGCGTTGCCACCAGTGCGGCCGCGCCTACGTCGGCACGAGCGCCCACGGACGACACGGCCGCTACACCTACTACGCCTGCTCCACCCGCTACAAGTACGGCCCGAGCAAGTGCAACGGCGACCGGCTCTCCAAGGACCGGCTCGAAGCCGCGGTGCTCACGCAGCTCGCCGACCTCTACCGCGACGGCCGCGTCATCGAGAAAGCGCTCGCCGACGCGGCCGAGCATGTCGAGAGCGAACGGCCGCGGATCGAAGAGCAGCTCGCCTCAACGCGAACTGAGATCAGCCGCGTGGAGGCGAAGCTGGAGCGCTACTTCGAAGCCTTCGAAGACGGCACCCTCTCGCCCGCCGACTGCCAAGAGCGCGTCCGCGGCCACCGCGCCCGGCTGGAGCTCCTCCGCGAGCAGGAAGCCGACCTGACCAACACGCTCGGCACACGGGCGGAGACGCCGCCCGACACGGCCGCCCTCGCCGGACTTGCCGACCAACTCGAAGAGATCCTCGCCAACCAGAGCCCGGAGCAAGCGAAAGAGCTACTTCGGCTACTCGTGAAAGAGGTTCGCGTGCACGACCGCCGCCGGATCATCCCCACTTACAGGATTCCGGCGGCGGTTCGCGCAATACCTCGTAAGGTGGACCCAGCCGGGCTCGAACCGGCGACCTTCGCGCTGCCAGCGCGACGCTCTCCCAGCTGAGCTATGGGCCCGCGGAGCTTCCGCAGTGTAGCGCCGAGTCGAACTCCGCGCCCCGTTGCACCGACGCGGAGAACGCTCGCCGTTGGTCGCTCGTCAGCACAGAGCGACGGTCGCGGCGCGAAGGACGGATCGTCGTCCGGCTGGACGACAGGTCCATTTAGGCCGTGGCTGCTTCGACCGACTCGTGCGGGACGTCGTCCCACAGCTCGTCGAGCCGGTAGAACTCGCGCGCTTCGGGCGTGAAGACGTGCAGCACGACGTCGACGTAGTCGCCGATGATCCAGGTCGCCTCGACGGCACCCTCGGTCGAGCGCGGCAGCAGGCCGTTGTCGTTCTTCAAGCGTTCGTGCACCTCGTCCCAGATCGCCTTCGTCTGCCGAGGGTTGCCGCCGGTGCAGATCACGAAGAAGTCGGTGTACGCGCACACCGGTCGCATGTCGAGGATGACGACGTCGCGCGCGAGCTTGTCCTGGACGAGCGCCGCGATGCGGCGTGCCTGTTCGATCGGCGTCAAGCGGCCTCAGTGTAGCCGCGCGGTCGCACGGTACAGCCCCTCGGCACGGACGATCTCGGCCACCGTCGGCGGCAGGTCGGCGGACGCGTCGCGCCCGGCATCGAGCGCGGCGCGGAGCTCGCTCGAAGCGACCGGCGTCGACTCGATCTCGAAGAAGAGCACGCGGTCGGGCTGCTCGAGCCGCTCCAGGACCGACTGCAGCCGGTCGCGGGGATAGCCGGGCCGCGTCGCCACTCCGAGGCGCGCCAGCCGCAGCACCTCGTCGGGCTCCTTCCACGCGAGGAAGTCGCAGAACTCGTCGGCGCCGATCAGGAACACGCCGTCGTGCCATTCCGGATGCGCGCGCAACGTGTCGACGGTGCGCTCGTGCTCGTCGAGCATCACCTCGTCGGCTGGGAAGGCGGCGCGCGCGAGCCGCAGCCTCACGGAGGCCGGCGTCTCGACGCGCTTGTGCCCCGGAGACGCCGCGACGAGGACGATCAGCCGCTCGAGCCCGAATGTGTGCTTCGCGGCGCGTGCGAGCTCGACATGGCCGCGGTGCGGCGGGTCGAACGCACCGCCGTAGAGGCCGATCACGCGAGCTCGACCGCCTCGTCGCCGATCTCGACGGTCGCGCCCCTCTTCGCGCCGGCAGCGCGCAGCGCGCGCTCGAGCTCCTCCTCGGGCGGCGGCGTGCCGAGCACACGGAAGCCGGCCTCGGTGCGCAGCAGCCGCCAGGGCCGCGCCTTCGGCGCCGGCTTGTAGACGAGGAAGTCGGCGACCTCGTCGGGCGCCCGTTCCTCCACCTCCGGTTCCGGCACGAGCGTGAACAGCCGCCGCCGGAACTCGTCGACACCCTCACCGCTCGCGCACGACAGCGCGAACACCGCCACGATGCGAGGGTCGGAGACGGTGAGGACCGGATCCGGCGCGATGTCGACCTTGTTCAGCACGACGATCTGCGGACGCTCGGCGAGGCCGGCCCCGTAGGCGGCGAGCTCGGCGTCGATCGTTCGCCACTGCTCGTCGGGATCGCGCGCAGCGTCGATCACGTGGACGAGCGTCCGCGCGCGCTCGAGGTGCGCGAGGAACTCGTGCCCGAGACCGACGCCCTCGCTCGCACCCTCGATCAGCCCCGGCACGTCGCCGACCACGAGCTGCCGGCCGTCCGGCGCGTCGACCGTCCCGAGCACGGGCTGCAGGGTCGTGAACGGGTAGTCGGCGACCTTCGGCCGCGCGTTCGAGATGCGCGCGAGCAGCGACGACTTGCCGGCGTTCGGCAAGCCGACGAGCGCGGCGTCCGCGAGCAGCTTCAGGTGCAGCTCGATGTCGCGCTCCTCACCCGGCGGCCCGACCTCGGCGAAGCGCGGCACCTGCCGCGTCGACGAGACGAAGCGCGCGTTCCCGCGCCCGCCGTGGCCGCCCCGGGCGAGGACGACGCTCGCCGCCGCGTGCGCGAGATCGGCAACGAGATGCCCGTCGTCGTCGAACACCTGCGTCCCGACCGGGACGCCGATCACCGCGTCGTCGCCGTCGGCGCCGTGCTTGCGCGCACCGCGGCCGTTCTCGCCGCGGCCGGCCTTGATCCAGCGGCGGCGCTGCAGCGCGGAGAGGTCGCGCAGCGACGGGTCGGCGCGCAGCACGACGTCGCCGCCCTTGCCGCCGTCACCGCCGTCCGGGCCGCCCTTCGGCACGAACTTCTCGCGCCGGAAGCTCAGGCCGCCGTCGCCGCCCTTGCCGGCCTGCACGTGGATGCGCGCCCGGTCGCTGAACATGCCCGAACGGTACCCCGACCTCTACGACGGGAACTCGACCCCGTCCGCCATCTCGAACAGGACCATGTCGAAGCCGAAGTTCTCGAAGTTCCGGACGTCCTGCGTTCGGACGAGGTCGCCGAAGACCCTCGCACGTCTCGCGGAAATCGCTCGATCGCGGCGCGGCAGCGGCCGCGCTTCGTCACTACGCCTGCGGCTCGACGACCGACACGGTGCGCCGCTCGCCGCTCGTCCGGAACGAGACCGTCCCGGCACGGACCGCGAAGATCGTGTCGTCGCGGCCGATCTGCGTCCCCGGACCGGGGCGGAACTTCGTCCCCCGCTGCCGGACGATGATGCTGCCCGGCTGCGCCTGCTGGCCGTCGAACATCTTCACGCCGAGGTACTTCGGGTTGGAGTCGCGGCCGTTCTTGGACGAGCCCAGACCCTTCTTGTGCGCCACGTCCTACGCCTCCTCTTTCGCCTTGAGCGCGGATTCGAGCGCCGCGACCGCGCCCTTGCGCGCCGCGTTCGCGCGCTCGTAGTCGAGCGCCGCCTCGAGCATCGGGCGGTTCCACGTCTTCGCGCCGTCGGCGACCTGCGCGACCGTCATCTCCTCGTACCCCGACGGCATTCCCTTGACGTGCTCGCCGGCGGCGGGCGCCTCGAGCTTCGGCTCCGCCGGCGCGGACGCACGGGTCGCGGTCGCCGCGGACTTCTTCGTCTCGCCCCGCTTCTGCGCGCCGAGCGAGATGCGCACGCTCGACGTCGCCGCCCGGAACCCGTTGTGGCGCCGGTAGCCCGTTCGCCGCTTGTACTTGCCGATCCGGATCTTCGGGCCACGGCCGTGCGCGACGACGGTTGCCGTCACGGTGACGCCGTCGCCGCCGAGGAGCACATCCGGCGTGAACGACTTGCCCGCTTCTGTCGGCAGCCGGTCCACGGTGATCGTCTCGCCCTCGCGAACGCGGTACTGCTTGCCGCCCAGACGGATGATCGCGTAGTCCATAAGCGTGGAAAATCCGCGGCGCGGGCCGCGGAACGGCGTCAAGTGTAGCGGCTCCGCACGGCGGCGTCCTCGGGCCTCATTCCTCCAGGCCCCATTCGCTCATCGGCGTGTACGTCCACTCATCGACGCCGTCGTCGGGCTCCTCCACGTCGACGGCCGTCGTCCGGCCCGCGCCGGCGTCCGGCGAGGTGTCCGGCTCGGGCTCGGCGGCTTCCGCAGCGTCGCCCTCGGCCGCCGATCCGTTCGCGGCGGTCGCCGCGCCCGTCTTCTTCCGGCGGTTGCGGCCGCCCCTCGACCCGCGCCGCGTGCGCTTCTTCGGCGCGGCTGCAGCGTCGCCGTTCGCGGAGGCGAGGTCGCGGTCCGGAACGTGGATGACCGGACCTGCGGGTGCAGGCGGCTCGGCGTCGGCTGTCGGCTCGGCCGCGGATGCGCCGGCGGCCGCCTGCTCGGGCGCTTCGACCGTCTCGCGCTCCGGCGCGGCGCCGTTCTCGGCGGCGGCCGCCGCGTCCGTCTTCTTCCTGCGGTTCCGTCCGCCGCGCGTGCCCCGGCGCGTCCGCTTGCGCGGCTGCGCGGGCTCGCCGTCCTCCGCCGCCTCCGCCTCCTCGAGCATCTCCTCGCCGCCCTCGGCCGCGGGCTCCTCGACGTCCTGCCTCTTCGCGGCGCCCCGCCGCGCGCGCGTCGGCTTCTCCGCCTCTGCCTCCGCGGTGAGCGGCTCCGGCTCGCGCTCGACCGGCGAGAGCAGCTCGGCCCACGCGATCCCCTCGCCGATCGCCGCGATCCGCACCTTCACCTTCTTGCCGACGAGCTTCGCCGCCTCCGCGACGACCACGTCCACGTCGTCGACCTTGCCGACGCCCGCGCGCGGGTCGTGGAGGCCGACCTCGACGAGCTTCACCTCGAGCTCCTGGTCGACGTCGACGGGCAGCTTCGGCGCCACCTTCTCCACCGTGCCCTGGTCGAGCACGCGGAAGTGGTCGAGGTGCTCGTCCTCCACGCCGACGAGGAAGAAGCGGCGCTTCGTCGTCGCCTCGAGCTCGCGCAGGCGCGACGCCCCCGGCCCGACGACGAGCGACGCGACCTTGGCCGCGACCTCCACCCTGAACGCCTTCGAGCGCGAGCCGGGCGTGACCAGCGAACGGAGGCGGCGCTCCACGTCGACGGCGGCCGTGTGCTCCGAGACGACGATGCCGTCGCCGCCGCACGTCGGGCACTTCTTCGTCATCACCTCGCGCGGCCCGTCGGTGACGTTCTGCCGGGTCATCTCGACGAGGCCGAGCGGCGAGATCTCCACGACGTACGTCTTGGTGCGGTCGCGCTCGAGCTCCTCCCCCAGCGCCTGCTCGACGGCGGCGCGGTTCTTCGGGCTCGCCATGTCGATGAAGTCGATGACGATGATCCCGCCGATGTCGCGCAGCCGGAGTTGCCGCACGACCTCCTTCACCGCTTCGAGGTTGTTCTTCGTGATCGTGTCCTCGAGCCGCCCGCCCGACTTCTTCGAGCGCGACCCGACGAAGCGCCCGGTGTTCACGTCGATGACGGTGAACGCCTCCGCGTAGTCGAAGACCAGGTAGCCGCCGGACGGCAGGTCCACCCGCCGGTTCAGCGTCGACCTGATCTCCTGCTCGACGCCGAACGCGTCCATCAGCGGCTCGCGCTCGCGGTAGCGGACGACGCGTTCCGCCATGTGCGGCGACGTCTTCTTCAGGTAGCCGACGATGCGCTTGTGCGTCCTGTCGTGGTCGACGAGCAGCCGCTCGAAGTCGCCCGTGAAGAGGTCGCGCACGACGCGCAGCGGCAGCTCCGCTTCCTGGTAGATGAGCGACGGCGCCTTCGCCTCCTTCGAGCGCACCTCGATCGACTTCCACAGGCGCTGCAGGAACGTGAGGTCGCGCTCGAGGTCCTCCGCGGAGGCTCCCTCGGCGGCGGTGCGGACGATCACGCCGCCGTCCTTCGGCGCGATCTCCTTCAGGATCGCCTTCAGGCGGTTGCGCTCCTCGTCCTCGATCCGGCGCGAGACGCCGAGCCCGTCGCCGTGCGGCACGTAGACGACGAACCGGCCCGGGAGCGAGATCTCCGTCGTCAACCGCGCGCCCTTCGTCTTCATCGGGTCCTTGACTGCCTGCACGAGGATCTTCTCGCCGCGCTGAATCAGGTCCTGGATCTTCCGTGCGCCCCTGCGGCCCTCGAGCTCGGGCCCGACGATCTCGTCGACGTAGAGGAAGCCGTTCTTCTCGAGGCCGATCTCGACGAACGCCGCCTCCATGCCCGGGAGGACGTTGTCGACGACGCCCAGGTAGATGTTCCCGGCGATCGAGCGCCGTTCCGGCCGCTCGAGGTAGACCTCGGCGACCTTGTCGTCCTCGAGCACGGCGACGCGCTTCTCGCCCGCGTCGATCGACACGAGCAGCTCGCGCTTCGCCTTCGGCAGCGGGGCACGCTTCGGGACGCTGCGGCGGCGGGACGTGGAGCGCGAGCCCGACTTGCGCTCGCTCTTGCGTTCGCCGCTCTCGGCAGCGGGCTGAGCCTCCGCGGGCGCTTCGGCGGCGGCTGCAGCCGCGGCGTCCGTCTTCTTCTTGCGGTTGCGCCCGCCGCGGGTGCCGCGGCGGCGCTTGGTCGTGCCGGTCGTTTGTTCGTCGGCGGCCGGCTCCTCGGCCGGCTCCGCGTCGACGGTCAGCGGTTCAACTTCTGTGACGGCGGCCGCGGGCGGCGCCTTCTCCTCCGACTTCTTCCGCCGGAACCAGGGCAGTGGCAAACGATGTCTCCTGTCGTGTGAGCGCGCGCAGCCGTCCCGGACGATTCGCCTGCAGGCGCGCGACGCATGGATATGGGAAAAGCCTTGGCATAGGCCTGACCGAAGGGTACCAACGGGGCGCGACGGCCCCGGCTACGCCGCCTCGGCGGCCGGCCGCAGCTTCCCGCGCCGCGCGCGGATGGCGCGCAGACGCTGCGACAGCCGCGCCCATGCCCACGGCTCGACCTCGACGTACCGGACGGCGGTCTGCGCCCTCGTCGCCTCGAGGTACTCGAACCAGGCGTCGGCCTCCTCGATCAGGAGCAGCTCCATCGCCTCCTGGTGTCCGGTCAGTGCCATGCGGGCTTCACCTCCGTTTCGGATCTGGTGAGCGTAGGTCCCGGACCGGACGGACCGATGATTCGCGACGGCCGGCGCAGTCAGAAGTCGCACAACCGAAGGGAGTCGCCGTGCAGGACATCACGCCCATGCTGTGGTTCGACGCGCAGGCCGAGCAGGCCGCGCAGCTCTACACCTCGATCTTCCCCGACTCGCGCATCACGGACGTGCGGCGGTACGGCTCGACCGGGCCGGGCGCCGAAGGCAGCGTCATGACGGTCGCGTTCGAGCTGAGGGGCCGGCGGTTCGTCGCACTGAACGGCGGTCCGCAGTACCGGTTCACCGAGGCGGTCTCGTTCGTCGTCGAGTGCGAGTCGCAGGAGGAGGTCGACCGTTACTGGACGGCGTTGACCGCGGACGGCGGCGAGGAGGGGCCGTGCGGCTGGCTGAAGGACCGCTTCGGGCTGTCGTGGCAGATCACGCCGACGCGGCTGCTCAGCCTGCTCGCCGATGCGGATCCGGAGCGGGCGCAGCGCGCGATGGCGGCGATGCTGCAGATGAGGAAGATCGAGATCGCGGAGATCGAACGGGCGGCAGCAGCGCGGCCAGCGGCGTGAGCAGGACGGCGGCGACGAGCGCGCCGCCCATCACGTCCGACGGCGTGTGGTAGCCGAGGGCGACGAGCGCGAACGGCACGGTCGCGAACCACGCGGCGGCGACCGGCGCGGCACGCGGCCAAGCGACCGCCACCGAGGCGGCGACCAGGGCGCCGCGGATCGTGTGCCCGCTCGGGTAGCTGTGGTCGAAGCCGACGACGTGCACGTGGTGATGCGCGTACAGCGCCGGCTTCGCGAGCGCCAGCTTGCCGGCGAGCTCGACCGCGTTGCCGACGACCCAGACGACGACCAGCGTCAGCCCGGTCCGTCCGCGCACGCGCCAGGCGCAGACCGCCACGACGAGCGCCGAGACGAGCACGGACGCGGGGTAGGTCCACGCGTCGAGGGCGCGCGCGCCGGGCGACCCTTGCCGCGCCGGGACGAGCAGGCTGCGCAGGTCGATCAGCTTGTGGTGAGTCGGCTCGAGCCACGGCATCCAGTGCGCGACCGCGAACTGGTCGAGCCCGCGCAGCGCTCCAGTCGCGACGAGCGCCGTCACCGCGGCGAGCGCCGCGAGCGCGGTCGCCGCCGCGGCCCCGGCGGCGCGCGGGAACCGCCTCACGCGGCGCGCGCGTGTCTGCGGATCACGCGCGCCGGCGGAGCGGGCGCCGCATGTGGATCGCCTGCAGGATTCCCATCGCGAGCAGGTTCGTGATCATCGACGAGCCGCCGACGGACACGAACGGCAACGGGATGCCCGTGATCGGCGCGATCCCCATCGTCATCGCGCTGTTCACGCCGGCCTGGAACAGGAATGCGAACGCGATCGCGCCGGCGACGACTGCGCAGAACAGGTCGCGTGCACCCGCGACGATCTTGAGCGCTCGCCAGACGATCAGCAGGTACAGGAGCAGCAGGATCGACGCGCCGAAGAACCCGCGCTCCTCGGCGAGCGACGCGAACGCGAAGTCCGTTGAGTGCGCGGGCAGATAGTCGAGCGTGGTCTGCGTCGCTCCGCGCACGCCGCGCCCGCGCAGGCCGCCCGACCCGACGGCGGTGATCGACTGCCGGAGGTTGTACGTCGCGCCCTGCGGGTCGTTCGACGGGTGCGTGAAGCCGGTGAGCCGCGCGGCCTGGTACGGCTTGAGCACGGGCATCCCCGCAGCCGGCAGCAGCCACAGGACGAGCAGCGCGAGCACGATCGTCAGCGTCGCGAGGATCGCGAGGTGCGACCAGCGCACGCCGCCGAAGAACAGCACGGCGACGAGCGCCGCGGCGTAAACGAGCGCGGTTCCGATGTCGGGCTGCACGAACACGAGCAGGATCGGCGGCAGCCCGTAGCCGACGGTGCGCGCGACGGTGGTGATCCGTCCGAGTTCGCGCGAGCGGGCCGCGACGAACCCCGCGAGCGCCAGCACGAACAGCACCTTGCCGAACTCCGACGGCTGGAACGTGAAGAAGCCGAGGCTGATCCAGCGCTTCGAGCCGTGGGACGCGGCGCCGGCGGCGAGCACCAGCACCATCACGCCGAGCGTGCCGAAGTAGATCGGGCGGCGGAGACGCCGGTAGACGTCGGGGTCGACGAACAACGCGGCCACGAAGAGGATGCCGCCGACGAACGCGTACAGCGCCTGCCGCGGCTCGGCCGAGCCGCCGACGTCGCGCGCGGTGATGCCGCCGATCGCCCACAGGCCGTACACGACGGTCGCCAGCACGCCGCCGAGCAGCAGCCAGTCGAGGCGGCGGAGCAGGTCGCGGACGCCGCCGGCCTCCTGCTCGCGGTGGCGCCGCAGCCCGCGCGCCCTGGTATCGACCGCCTCGATCGCCATCAGTCGGATGCGTGCGCGGTCACGGTCGTGTTCTGCTTGTGGAAGTACGCCTGGAAGAACTTGAGCGCGGCCGGGGCGGCCGCGACGGCGCCCTCGCCCCCGTTCTCGACCATCGCGCAGACGACGACCTGCGGCGCGTCGAAGGGCCCGTAGCCGCACCACCACGACTGCGTCAGGTTCAGCCCGGCCGGGTACCCGGGCACGGGCACGACCTTCTCGGCGCTGCCCGTCTTGCCTGCGATGTTGACCGGAAAGCTTCCGAACACGCCGTAGCCGGTTCCGAACGTCGCGTGCGTCGCCATCTCGAGCCCGTCCTGCACGTCGCGCAGCGCCGTCGGGTCCACGCCCGTGCTCTCGGGCGGCTGTGCCGCGAAGCGGCGCAGGACCGTGCCGTTCGACTCCTCGACGTCCTCGGCGACGTGCGGCGTGACGAGCTTGCCGCCGTTCGCGATCATCGCGTAGAAGCGCGTCATCTGCAGCGGCGTGACGAGCACAGGCCCCTGCCCGATCGCCATTGAGATCGAGTAGCCGGGCAGCCACGTGCGTGCAAGCGTGTTGCACGAAGCGCCGCCGTGCCCGCCGTGCTCGCGGCAGTACGCCGCGGGCGTCGGGACGCTCCCCTGCGCCTCCGGGCCGATGTCGATCCCCGTCGGCTCCGCCAGCCCGAAGCGGTGGGCCCACATCTGCAGCGGGCTTCCGGGCTGCTTGTAGAAGCGGTCGCCGACTTGGTAGAAGTAGGTGTCGCACGACTCGGCGATCGCCGTCGTCAGCGTCATCGACTGGTCGATCAGCGGCGTCCAGTTGTTGAACGTGTGGCCCCAGAGCGTGACCGACGGCGAGCACAGCAGCGACTCCGTCGGAGACAGGATGTGATCCTGCAGCGCCGCGAGCGCGGTCACGGGCTTGAACGTCGAGCCCGGCGGGTACGTCCCGTCGATCGCGCGGTTCAGGCCGGGGAAGTTGTTCCGCGCCTGGATGGCGCCGTTGAAGAACGCCTCGATCTTCTGCTTGCTGCGCTGCGTGGAGAAGATCGACGGCTGGTAGGTCGGGTTCGACGCCATCGCGATGATCGCGCCGCTGTACGGGTTCATCGCGATCAGCGCGCCGCCGTCGGCGTAGTACTGGCCCGCGGCGTGCGCGGCCTGGATGCCGTCCTGCAGCGCGCGCTCCGCCGCGCGCTGCAGGCGCACGTCGATCGTCAGCCGCAGCGTGTCGCCGGTCGTCGAGCTCACCTTCGTGACGGCGAGCCCCTTCGGCCGACCCTGCGCGTCGACGGTCAGCTCGGCCACGCCGTCCTTCCCGCGCAGGTACTGGTCGTAGCTCGCCTCGACGCCCGCCTGGCCGATCGTGTCGGTCAGCTGGTAGCGGTTCGGGTGCGCCTTGTACTGCTGCGGCGTCAGCGCGCCGACGTAGCCGAGCACCTGCGCGGCGAGCGACTTGTACGGGTAGTAGCGGAGGTAGCTGTCGTCGAGGTGGACGCCTGGGAACTGCGCCTGGTGCTCGGACAGGTAGAAGTACTGCGCGCGGGTGATTCCGCGCTGCACGACGATCGGCGTCAGCGTGTCGCTGCCCGCCTTGTTCATCTGCGCGAGCATCGTGCGCACGGAGACCCCTGTGACGTACGAGAGCGCGCGCAGCTCCCTCAACTCGGCGCGCCACGTCTTCGGCAGGTCGGCGCGCCACAGCTCGACGCGCGTGCCGGTGACGTTGTCGACGAGCACGTGCCCGTGCGTGTCGACGATCGGGCCGCGCGGGGCGTCGAGCGCGATCTTGCGCACGCGGTTGTCGTTCGCGACGGCGAGGTACTTGTCGCCGGAGAGCACCTGCAGCGCCCAGAGCCGCAGGAACAGGACGGCGAAGAACGCGAGCGCGAGCGCCGCGAGCAGCGCGACGCGGAACGCGAGCTGCGGCGTGAGCCGGTACGGCTCGGCGACGCGCGGGTCGCCGGGGAGGAAGCGGCCTGGCCGGGGCGCGGAGTTAGCCAAGGAGGCGCACCTCTCGGACTCGCTCGGAGAGCTCGGCCGGCGGGAACAGCCGCCGGACGAGCGCGTACACCGGCAGCGTCAGAAGCAGGTTGACGACGACGCCGAGCGGCAGCGCGTGGACGACGGCGGCGGCCGGCGCCGGCTCGCCGAGCACGAACTGCAGCACGAGCTGCCCGAACGCGTACACGCACGTCACGACGAGCACCGAGAGGTACGGCGCGTGGAAGCGGTCGCGCGCCGTCGTCTCGCCGTAGCGGCCGATCCAGAAGCCGCCGATCGTGAGCAGCAGCGAGGTCACGCCGAGCGTCCCGAGCGTCGCGCAGTCGAGCACGAGCCCGATCCCGAAGCCGGCAACGGCGCCGAAGAGCGACCCGCGCAGCAGCGCGATCGAGAGGAGCGCGACCAGCACGACGCTCGACGCACGGAAGGGGTGGTAGGCCGACAGCACCGACAGCTGCAGCAGCGCGGCGACGAACAGCACGACGGCTGCCTTGAGGCCGTTCATCGATGCTTCTTGACGAGCACGACGACCGTCCGCAGGTCGCCGAGGTTGACGAACGGGTTGACCTGGATCTCGTGGAACGTGCTGACGTCGCTGTCGTTCACGTACGCGACGGTGCCGACCGGGATGTTGGCCGGGAACAGCGACTGGTACGTCCCGCCGAGCGACCCCATCGTCACGATCGTGTCGCCTGGGTTGACCGGCGCCTGCTTCGGCACGCGCGCGAAGACGAGCGTGTCGCCCGGGCCGCCGCCGCGGCGCACGAGCCCCTGCGCGCTGGGTGACGAGTTGTCGACGCCGGCGACCTGGCTCTCGCTGTCGGTGATCAGCGTCACCCGCGCCGAGTCGGATGCGGCCCTGCTGACGATGCCGACGAGGCCCCCGTTCGCGGCGGGCGCCACGACAGGGTCGCCCGCCTCGACGCCGGCGGACGTGCCGGCGGTCACGGTGATCGACTCGTCGATCGGGCTGAGCGGGTTCGACAGCACGGCGGCCGCCACCGGCCGGTAGTCCTTCGCGACCGTCGGCGGCCCCTGGTAGTGGAGCGCCGCCTTCAAGCCGAGGTTCTCGTCGATCGCGCCCTGGTCGGTCGCGAGCTGCGCCTGGAGCGCGGCGATCTTCCGCTTCAGGCGCGCGTTCTCGGCCTTGGCGTTCAGCACGCCGTCGAACCAGCCGACGGCGTCGCGGAAGGGCGCGGAGACGCGCGTGGCGGCGACCTCGAACGGGCGCAGCGCGGACGCCGCCGTCCCCTGGAACCCGTCGAGGGCGGTCGACCGGAAGGAGACCGTGATCAGGACCAGCGAGAGCAGGACGAGGCCGCCCACGACGATCCGGCGCTTGAGGGCGCTGGAGCGGGTCGAGGGATATCCGGAGGCCGCGGCGCGCTGGACGGATGAGCCCAGGACCGCGAGGCGTACGGTCCGGTTGCGAGGCACAGACCGGGTCAGTCTACCCGGCCTGCCTGAAGATCACCTAGACGCTCGGGCTCCCCGCGCCGCCGCTCGCGCACCGCGGGCGGCCGCAAACTGGCGTTGCGTGGGCGCGCGACGCGGGAGCGGCGTGGCGGCGCATGGCCGCAGCCCGTCGAGCGCGAGGCGCAGGTAGCGCCGCCAGACACCGTGGGCAGCGGACTCGAGCATCAGGCCGACGTGCGCGACGCCGTGCACGACGAGCGTGACGTCCTCCACCGTGACGTCCTCGCGCACCGCACCCTCAGCCTTGGCCTCGTCGAGCAGGCGCCCCAGCCGTGCGAGGACGTCGTCGAAGAGCGCGCGTACCCGAGGCTGCGCGAAAACGTGTGTGCCGACGGAGTCGCAGAACGCGCGGTCGGCGATCTGCGAGTCGACCAGCGTCGTGACGAACGACTCGAACGTCGCGTCCTCGCCGGCGAGCAGCTCGCGGCCGCGCTGCTCGAGCAGGGCCGCGAGGAGCGCGTCCTTCGTCGGGAACCGGCGGAAGATCGTGCCGACGCCGACGCCGGCGCGCCGCGCGATCTCGTCCATGTGCGCGTCGACGCCCTGCTCCGCGAACACCGCGCGCGCCGCGTCGAGCACGCGCTGCAGGTTGCGCTGCGCGTCGGCGCGGAGCTCGCGGTGCTCGGTTGCGGTCACGCGACCGGCAGCTCGACGTGACCGCTGTCGATCGCCTCGACGTCGCGCTTGCGGATCGTCGCGGCGACGACGGCGATGCCGGCCGCGAGGAGAACCGCGCCGACGCCGAACGCGACGTGGTAGCCGCGCGTGTAGGCAGACGCCTTCGCCGCGATCGTGGTCACGCCGTGGTTGAGGATGTGGCTCGTGTGCGACGCCGCGAGCGTCGACAGGACGGCGAGCCCGAGCGCGCCGCCGACCTGCTGCGACGTGTTGAGCAGCCCGGAGGCGAGGCCTGCGTCCTCGGCGTCGACGTTCGTGGTGGCGAGCAGCGTCAGCGGCACGAACGTCAGGCCCATCCCGATCGACGTGACGGCGATCGTCGGCAGCACGTTCGGCACGTAGTGGCCGTGCGTCGGGAGCTGTGTGAACAGCGCGAGCCCGACGACACCGAGCGTCAGCCCGATGTACGTGACGACGCGGACGCCGATGCGCGAGATGAGCGGCTGCGACAGCCCGGCGCCGACGACGATGCCGAGCGTGAACGGCACGAACGCGAGGCCGGCCTTGACGGGGCTGTAGTGCAGGATGTCCTGCAGGTAGAGCGACGCGAAGTAGAACATCGCGAACAGCCCGGACGCGACGAAGAGCATCGCCGTGTTCGCGCCCGACAGCGACCGCATCCGGAAGATGCCCAGCCGCATCAGCGGCGCGCGCGAGTGGTTCTCGATCCACACGAACGCGGAGAGCAGCGCGAGCGCGACCACGCCGAGCCCGATCGTCTTCCAGGAGCCCCAGCCGTACGACTGCGCCTTGACGATGCCGTAGACGAGCACGAGCAGCCCCGCGGTCACGGTGACCGCGCCGGCGACGTCGGCCGTCTCGGGCGCCTCCTCGGCGCGTGTGTTGTGCACGAAGCGCAGCGCCAGCAGCGTCGCCGCGATCCCGACCGGCAGGTTGATGAAGAACACCCAGCGCCACGACAGGTACTCGGTCAGAAGCCCGCCGACGACGAGCCCGACCGCCGCGCCGCCGGCGGCGATCGCGCTCCAGACGCCGAGCGCCTTCGTCCGCTCCGCCCCCTCCTTGAACGTCGTCGTGACGATCGAGAGCGCTGCGGGCGAGACGAGCGCCGCGCCGAGGCCTTGCGCCGCACGGCCGCCGATCAGCATGCCGGAGGACTGCGCGAGCCCGTTCACGAGCGACGCACCGGTGAACAGCACGACGCCGGCGATGAACAGCCGCTGGCGTCCGATGAGGTCGGAGGCGCGGCCGCCGAGCAGCAGGAAGCCGCCGAAGACCAGCGTGTACGCGTTGACGATCCACTGGAGGCTGGAGACGCTGAAGTGCAGGTCGCGCTGGATCGTCGGCAGCGCGACGTTCACGATCGTCGCGTCGAGAATGACCATGAACTGCGCGATGCACACGATCGTGAGCACCAGCCAGCGGTTGACCTCGTCGCGGGTCGCCACGACCCCGTCTGCAACTGCCTCCACGCGCTCGACCTCCCTCTCCGAAACCGGCTACGTCTCCGACCGTAGCGAAAACGGAGCGGCCGATCCGCTTATTCCCCGAGGGTGAAGAGCGCGGTCGTCAACGTCACCGTCGGCACGAACCCGAGCTTCCTGTTCACCGCGCGCATCGGCGCGTTCTGCTCCGCGTTCATCGTGCCCACGAGCTCGACGTCCGGGCGCTCCTCGCGCAGCCGCCTGAGGTTCTCCAGCTTGACCGCATAGGCGAGCCCGCGGCCGCGCGCATGCGGCACGGTGGTCGTGTCGTCGGTGGCGGCGTATCGGCACGGCGGCGCGCCGACGCGGATGCCCGTGAGCGCGACGACCTCGCCGTGCTCGAGCGCGGCCGTCGCGTGGATCGGTACGCCGCGGTCGATCTGCGCCTGGTCGTCAGCGCGCTGCGTCTCGACCGTCCAGTCGGGGTACACCTGCGCGCCCGGCGCCGGTGCGTCCCCGAGCGCATTCCGCGCCTGCACGAACGACGCGACGATGTCGTCCGGCACGTGCCCGGTCCACGAGCGCAGCTCGACGCCTTCTGGCACGCGGGGCGGCGGCAACGCAGCTTCGCGCAGGCGCAGCACCGACTTCACCTCGCGCTGGTCGTCCGTCGCTCCGACCTTGCGCGCGAAGGCGGCTCCGACCTCGTCGACGTGGTGGCCGAAGAACGAGTTGACGCCCGCGGCGCGCGCCCCGGCGACGAGCCGCTCGAAGAGGAGCGAGCCGATTCCGCATCGCCGGAAGGACGGGCGGACGAGGACGTCGACGGTGACGAAGCCGCCGAAGCGGTGGAGCGCGCTCAGCCCGGCCGGCTCGTCGCCGACGCGCGCGAGCCAGTAGGTGTGCTTCCCGATCCCGGGGTTGCGGTAGCGCGCGCGGCGCTCGTCGAACGTCGGTGCGGGCGCGGCGCCGAGCGAGCCGGCGCCCGCTTCCGTCTCGACGATGTAGAGCTCGCGGAGCAGGCTCTCGGCGGCCGTCTGCGCGTCGAGCTGCTCGACGCGCGCCGGGCTCATCTCGTTCGGCCGTTGCGCGAGCGAGCGCGGGCGCTGCGGTGGATCGCGTCGAACTCCTCGAGGCTGCGCCCGGAGCCGACGGCGACGCACGTGAGCGGCGACTCCGCGAGGTGCACGGGCATGTGCGTCTCGTGGCGCAGGCGCTCGTCGAGACCCTGCAGCAGCGCGCCGCCCCCGGCGAGGACGATGCCGCGGTCCATGATGTCGGCGGCGAGCTCGGGCGGCGTCTTGTCGAGCGTCGACTTGATGGCGTCGATGATCTGGTTGACCGGCTCCTCGAGCGCGTGGCGGACTTCCTCGCTCGACAGGATCACCGTCTTCGGCAGCCCGGTGAGCATGTCGCGGCCGCGCACCTCAGCCTGCACCTCGTCCTTCATCGGGTGCGCGGAGCCGACCTCGAGCTTGATCTCCTCGGCCGTCTGCTGTCCGATCAGCAGCTTGTACTCGCGCTTGATGTGGTTGATGATCGCCTCGTCCATCTCGTCGCCGCCGACGCGCAGCGACTGCGAGACGACGATTCCGCCGAGCGAGATCACCGCCACCTCGGTCGTGCCGCCGCCGATGTCGACGATCATGTTCCCGGTGGGCTCGGCCACGGGGAGACCCGCGCCGATCGCCGCCGCCATCGGCTCCTCGATCAGGTACGCCTTGCGCGCGCCCGCTGACAGCGTCGCCTCCTCGACCGCGCGCTTCTCGACGCCGGTGACGCCAGACGGCACGCACACGACGACGCGCGGGTGCGCGAACCGGTGCTGGTGCACCTTCTGGATGAAGTGGCGCAACATCTGCTCCGTGACGTCGAAGTCGGCGATGACGCCGTCCTTGAGCGGCCGGATCGCGCTGATCGTGCCGGGCGTGCGACCGAGCATCCGTTTTGCCTCGAGGCCGACCGCGTGCACCTCGCCCGACCGCTGGTCGATCGCCACGACCGACGGCTCGGAGAGAACGATCCCGCGGCCGCGCACGTACACGAGCGTGTTCGCCGTACCGAGGTCGACCGCCATGTCGCGGCCGCCGAAGCCCGTGAGATACGTGAAGGCGCCCATCCGTCTCGACCCGCGCCCACTCTAGATGATCGATTCCGCTGTGAACGCACCCGCGGGGCACGCCCCTCCGGAACCGACCAGCTAGCGTTGTCCGCCGCCGCTTTGGTCCTGGCGCTCGGCAGCGCCGCCCTTCATGCGGTCTGGAACCTCCTGCTCGGCCGGGCGCGCGACGTGGCGGCGGCGACGGCGGCGACGTTCCTCGTGTCCACGGCCGTCGCACTGCCGTTCGCGCTCGTCTGGTGGCACGCGCGGTCGTCGGTGTGGCCGTACGCGCTCGCCTCGACGCTGCTCGAGACGGTGTACGTCGCGGCTCTCGCCCTCTCCTACGGCCGCAGCGAGATGTCGTTCGTCTATCCGGCGACACGCGGGCTCGCACCGGTCGCGGCGCTCGCCTTCGCGGTCGCCTGGCTCGGCCACCGCGCATCGGCGGCCGAGGTCGGCGGCGTCGTCCTGGTGGGCGCCGGCGTCCTGCTCGCGCGCGGCGGCGCGCTCTCCGGCGGCGCGCCGACGCTGCTGCTGACCGCGACGCTTGCGGCCACGATCGCCGCGTACACGCTCGTCGACCGCGTCGGCATCCACCGGGCAGGCGCGCTCACGTACTTCGTCCTCACGCTGGCGGGACCGTGCCCTGCTCTACCCGCCCCTCGTGGGACCCCGCGCGATCCGCCACGCGCTCGGCTGGGCGGTCGCCGCCGCTGCGCTCGCGAACCTCGGCTCGTTCGTGCTGGGCCTGCTCGCGCTCCGGCACGGGAGCGCGGCCGCGGTGCTGGCGGTGCGGTCGTCGTCAGTCGTGCTCGCCACCGTCGCCGCCCGCCGCGTGCTCGCGGAGCACGTCTCCTGGCGGCGCGTCGGCGGCGCCGCGCTCGTGTTCGCGGGGATCGTGCTGCTCGCGCTCTGACGGCGCACGGACGACGCGGTCCACGAGCACGAGCAGCCCGACGACGAGGCACGCGCCGATCGGCGCGACGACGAGCGCCGCTGCGGAGACGCCGGCCGGCGCGTTCGGATCGAGCCCCGCCACGTCGCCGCACGCGACGACGGCGGCGGCGACGACGAGCGCCGCGGCGGCGGTGAAGGTCGCCACCGCTCCGCCGGCGCCGACGACCGCGAGCAGCACGAACGGCAGCAGCGAGACGCCGACGAGGATCAGCCACGAGACCGCCGACGGCGCGACGCTGTCGTCCTGCGCCGGCCACGCGAGCGGGTACCACACGACCGGCGAGGCCGCGACCACGAGCCCGGTCGCCAGGACGAGCGCGATCGCGCGCGGGCGGTGCACCTCAGCCGGTCTCCAGCACGAGCTCGAGCCACCGTTCCGCCTCGCCGACGAGCGCGGCGTTGTTCTCGCGCGTGTAGTACGTCAGCGCCATCGCGGCCTGCGAGACCGTCCAGCCGCGGGCGCGCGCCCACGTCGCGTCGTCGACGCCGAGCGTCTCGCGGAAGACCGTCGCCGCCTCCGCCGAGTGGAGCTTCCACGCGACCATCACGTCGGCGGCCGGATCGCCGACGCCGAACGAATCCCAGTCGACGATGCCGACGATGCGACCGTCACGGACGAGCCAGTTGCGGGCGTCCAGGTCGCCGTGGCTCCAGACGGGCGGGCCGTCCCACTCCGGCACGGCGAGCGCCTCCTCCCACACCTCGACGGCGCGCGATCCCATCTGGGCGATCGTCGCGCGCACGTCGTCGTCGCGGGCGGCAAGCCGGTCGCGCGCGGTGGGGCCACCCGCCGCGTCGACGCGCTGCAGCGCGGCGACGAACGCGGCCAGGCCACGCGCTGCGGCAAGCGGCTCACAGGACGCACGGACGCCGTCCTCACCGTCGATCCACGAGCACACCGTCCAGTGACACGGGTAGCCGTCGGACGGGCCGCCCTGCGCAACCGGAACCGGGATCGCGAGCGGCACCGCGGGCGCGAACACGGGCAGCCACCGCGCGACGAGATGGTCCGCGTCCGACCACTGCGCGCGGCGCGGCAACCGTAGCGCGAGCTCGTCGCCGAGCCGGTAGAGCGCGTGCACCGTGCCCCACGGCTCGACGCGCGCGAGCGGCAGACCGGCCCACTCCGGGAACTGCTCGCGCACGAGGCGACGCACGAGCACGTCGTCGATCGCGAGCTCGTCGGCGTGCATGGGCACCGTCATCCGAAGCCGTACACGCCGGCGAATCGCGCCGCCAGCAGGCGCACGAGCAGCGCGGCCGGCAGCCCGACCACGTTGAGGAAGTCGCCCTCGATCCGCTCGACGAGCGACGCACCCAGGCCCTGGATCGCGTACCCGCCCGCGCGTCCTTCCCACTCGCCGGCGGCGACGTAGTGCCCGAGGTCGCGCGGCGTCAGCTCGCGGAAGCGGACGACGGTCGTGTCGCTGTGCAGCTCCTCCCACGCCTCCGTGCGCAGGCAGAGCCCCGACACGACCTCGTGCGTGCGGCCGGAGAGCGACTCGAGCATCGCCTCGGCCTCGGCGGGATGCGTCGGCTTGCCGAGCAGGCGCCCGTCGAGCAGCACCTCCGTGTCGACGCCGAGCACCGGACGGTCGTCGTCCACGTCCAGCGACCGCGCCTTACCGGCGGCGCGCTCGGCCGGCGTCGTCCCCTCGCGCTCGACGTAGCTCGGCGCGACGACCTCGAACGGGATCCGCAGCTGCTCGAGGATCGCGCGCCGCTGCGGCGAGGTCGACGCGAGGATCAGCGCTGTTGCCGGCGCGCGACCCAGATGTCCTCCGCGGGCCACTGCTTCGCCCACTCGGCGCTGACGTAGGTGTAGAACTCGTGCGTCTCGGCGTCGGGCGGCGCCTGCACCTCGACCAGCCGCTCGACCTCGAAGCCGTTCGCGCGCAGCAGGGCGATCCACTCGCCGTGCGGGATGTGGAACTCGACGCCGGCGTCGCCCGCCCACTCGAAGCGGTGCATGCCGAACATCGGTCGCTGCAGCTCGGTCGTCGCCGCACCCTCGTCCTGCGAGCAGAGGATGACGAGCGTCGAGTTGTTGAGGAAGACGAGGCGGCCGCCGGGCCGCAGCAGGCGCGCGGCCTCCGGGACCCAGCGGTAGGGGTCGACCCAGATCGAGGCGCCGTACTCCGAGAGGACGAGGTCGGCGCACCCGTCCGCCAAGCCGGTCGCACCCGCATCGGCCTCGACGAGCGGGAAGCGGATCCCGCTCTGCTCCTGCATGCGCCGCGCCGTCGCGAGCTGCGCGCGCGTGACGTCGACCCCCGTCGGACGCGCGCCGCGCTTCGCGAGCCACGCCGAGAAGTACGCCGTCCCGCAGCCGAGCTCGACGACGTCGAGGCCCGCGACGTCGCCAAGGACGTTCAGCTCCGACTCCGGGACCGCCCAGATGCCCCAGTGGATCTCCTCGAGCGCCCAGTTCGTCTCGGCGTTCTCGTCGGTGTAGTCGGCGTTCGCCTCGGTCCAGTTGGCGGCGTTCCGCTTCGCGTCGGCGCGCCAGTCAGGCGAGGCCATCGGGGAACCAGATCCCGATCTCGCGTGCGGCCGACTCCGGCGAGTCCGATCCGTGCACGAGGTTGTCCGGCATCGCGAGCGCGAAGTCTCCGCGCAGGCTGCCCGGCTCCGCGTGGGCGGGGTTGGTGGCGCCGATCGTCTTCCGGCACGCGGCGATCGCACCCTCGCCCTCGAGCACGAAGGCGAGCGTCGGGCCGGACGTGATGAAGTCGACGAGCTCGCCGAAGAACGGCTTCTCGCGATGCTCCGCGTAGTGGGTCTCGCCGAGTCCGCGGTCAGCCGTGACCAGCCGGGCCGCGCACAGGCTCAAGCCGCGCCGTTCGAACCGCGCGAGGATCTCGCCCGCCAGGTTGCGGCGCACGGCATCCGGCTTCGCGAGGATCAGCGTGCGCTCGACCGCCATTGCGGCCGCGCAGGTTACCGATCTACCTGGACCGCTGGCGGCGCGACGGCCGCGGCGCCTCGGCCAGCGTCACCGTCGGCGACTGCGGGTCGTGGTCGATCGGCGTCTCGCAGTACGGGCACACCTGCCAGAGCGCCTCGAGCGGACGGTGGCAGCTGCGGCACGACTGGCGCAGCTTCGTCGTGCAGACGGGGCAGACGAGGAAGTCCTCGTCCACCTCCGCGCGGCAGACGGGACAGTGGAGGTCGCGGCCGCCGAGACGCTTCTCCATCGCCTTGATCTCGAGCTCGCGCTCGCGCACGTCCTCGATGTACTCCGGCGGCCGGAACAGCATGTAGATCAGCGGGCCGACGAAGGGGACAAGTCCGAGGATCGTGGCGACCCAGACGAGCAGCGGGTCCTCGATCCGGCGGCGCGCATCCTTGTAGACCCAGTAGACCGTCGCGACCCAGAAGACGATCACGAAGAAGATCGCCAGGTTCCGGATCACGTACCACGTCGAGGAGTGGAAGAAGTCGTGGACGCTGCCGAAAGCCGAGGCGACGATCACAGCAGGATCTTTCCTACGGCGTACCCGGCAGCAAACGTGACCGCCAGGAAGAAGGCCAGGAGGAAGAGCGCGAACAGGAAGACGCTGAGACGGCCACCGGAGCGCGACATCGTATGCATTTCAGTCGGACGCAGCGAGATCGGCAAGGAGGTACAGCGACCCGGTTACGAGCACCGGCCGGCCGTAGGTCCGGGCCCGGGCGAGGGCGGCGGCGGGGTCGGGCTCCGTCGCGACGGTGCGGAAGCGCCCGCGGGCCCGCGCCGCGACCTCCTCGGCCGGCAGGGCCCGCTCGTTCGAGGAGCGCGTCGCGACGAGCACGGGCCCGGCGCGCGCGAGGCGGGCGAGGATCCCGTCCGCGTCCTTGTCGCGCAGGATCGAGGCCACGACCGCGTACCCGCCCGCCTCGGGAAGCCGCGCGAGCAGCCAGTCGGCGGCCTCCGGGGTGTGCGCCCCGTCCCGGATCTCGCCGCCGCGGCGGCGCTCGAACCGGCCCGGAAGCGTCGCCGGGGCGAGCTCGACGTCGGAGCGGCCGAGCAGGGCCGCGGCGGCCTCGCGCCCGCCTCCGATGACAATCCGCCGCCCGGGCACGAGGTGCGCGAACTCCTCGTCGGGGAGGACGACCGTCGCGGCCGGCGGGGCGACCGCGAGTTTCTCGGCGGCGATCCGCTCGCGCGTCGTGCCGAGCACGTCGGTGTGCTCGAGCCCGACGTTCGTGAGGAGCACGACCGGCGCGTCGATCACGTTCGTGGCGTCGTGGCGTCCGCCCAGGCCGGCTTCGACCGCGGCGACGGCGGCGCCGCGCGCCGCGAAGTCGGCGAACGCAGCCGCGGTGAGCGTCTCGAACTGGGTCGCGCCCACCGCTTCCGCGTGCGCACGAACCCGCTCGACCGCGCGCACGAACCCCTCCGGATCCGTATCGAGCCGCTCGTGCCAGCCGCTCACGTGCGGCGACGTGTACGCGGGCCCGCCGATCGTGCGCGCGATGCGGCGCGCCGCCGTCGACTTCCCCTTCGTCCCGACAACGTGCACGGCCCGGAATGAGCGCTGCGGGTTGCCGAGCCGGTCGAGCAGCTCCCGCATCCTCTGCGTGCCGAAACCGTCCCGCGGCCACGGCGACAGCGACTCGAGCCACGCGACGGCGTCCGCGACGGCTGCCGGCACCGTGACGTCAGCCGCCGATGGCGTCGAGCTCCCGGCGGTAGCGGTCGAGCTTCTCGCGCTCGGCCGCCACGACCTCCGCCGGCGCGTTCTGGACGAACCGCTCGTTCGCCAGCATGCGCTCGGCGCGGGCGATCTCGGCGCGCAGCCGCTCCCGCTCCCGCTCGGCGTTGCCGTTGTCGCGCTGCGGCGCCCGGTCCGGCTTCACGACGGCGTCGAAGATCCGCTGCTCGTCGCCCTCGAGGACCGGGACGACGCCCGACCGGCGGAAAACCTGCGCCGCGTCCTGGACGCGCTGCAGCGCGCCGGCCTCCGCCTCGTCGCCCGCCTGCGGCCACGGCGCCACCATCAGCCGCGATGAGCGGCCCGGCAGGTGCGACCAGATCTCCTCCGTCACGTGCGGCATCACCGGGTGCAGCAGCTTGACGAGCCGCTCGAGCGCCGCCGTCGCCGTCGCGCGTGCGTCGACGTCGCCGCCGTACAGGCGCCCTTTGACCGCCTCGAGGTACCAGTCGCAGAAGTCGTCGAACGTCAGGTGGTAGAGCTCGTCCATCGTGTGCGCGAAGTCGAAGGTCCCGAGGTGGCCCTCGACCGCGCGCTGCGCCTGGGACAGCCGCGCGAGGATCCACCGCTCCTCGAGCGACGCCGGCCGCTCGGCCGGAAGCGCGCCCTCGCACGCCGTCACGATCAGCCGGGCCGCGTTCCACAGCTTGTTCGTGAGCCGCCCGCCCTCCTCGATCGCCGCGTACGAGAACCGCACGTCCTGCGTCAGCGAGTTCTTGAGCAGCCCGTACCGCGTCGCGTCGGCGCCGTAGGTGGCGAGCACCTCGTGCGCGTCGATGCCCGTGCCGAGCGACTTCGACATGCGCCGCCCGTCGGGCGCGAGCACCGTCGAGTAGATGATCACGTCGCTGAACGGCTTCTCGCCCATCAGCTCGAGGCCGGCGAAGATCATCCGGTTCTCCCAGAGGCGGATGATCTCGCGCGCCGTCGTCTGCAGGTCGCCCGGGTAGAAGTACCGCAGGTCGTCCGTGTCGTCGGGCCAGCCGAGCGTCGCGAACGGCCACAGCGCCGACGAGAACCACGTGTCGAGCACGTCCGTCTCGCGCCTCAGCTCCCTCGAGCCGCACTCCCCGCAGGCATCGGGCTCCGTCTCGCGCACCGTGACGTGGCCGTCGGGGCAGTACCACGCGGGGATCTGGTGGCCCCACCAGATCTGGCGCGAGATGTTCCAGTCCGGCGCGTTCTCGAGCGAGTCGATCGCGTAGCGGTGCTGGCTCTCCGGGTGGAAGACGATCTCGCGGTTGCGCAGCGCCTCGAGCGGCCGCTTCTTCAGCTCGTCCATCGCGCACCACCACTGCAGCGAGATGCGCGGCTCGATCCGCGTGCGACACCGCTCGCAGCGCGCGACCGCATGGCGGTAGTGCTCGCGCTGCTCGAGCAGCCCCCGCTCGCGGCACCAGTCGAGGATCCTCTGTGCGGCCTCCTCCTGCGACAGCCCCTCGAGGCCGTCGGCCGTGACGCGGCCGTCCGCGCCGATCACGCTCGGCTCCGGCAGCCCGTGGTCACGGCCGATCTCGAAGTCGGTGGGGTCGTGCGCCGGCGTCACCTTCAGCGCGCCGGTGCCGAACTCGCGCTCGACGCGCTCGTCCGCGATCACGGGCACGCGGCGCTCGACCCAGGGCACGACCACCTCGCGGCCGACCAGGTGCCTGTAGCGCTCGTCCTCCGGGTGCACCGCCACCGCGACGTCCGCGGGGATCGTGGCCGGCCGCACCGTCGCGATCGGGATGTGACCGTCGCCGTCGGCGAGTAGGTAGCGGATCGTCGACAGCGTGTCGTCGACGTCCTCGTGGATCACCTCGAGGTCGGAGAGCGACGTCTCGTGGTGCGGGCACCAGTTGATGATGCGGTTCGCGCGGTAGATCCACCCGCGCTCGTACAGATGCACGAAGAAGCGCATCACCGCGCGGACGTAGTCGTCGTCCATCGTGAACCGGATGCGGCGGTAGTCGAGCGACGCGCCGATGCGGCGGAAGTCGTCGATGATCTTGCCGCCGTACTCGTGCAGCCACTCCCACACGCGCTCGACGAACTGCTCGCGGCCGAGCTCCTGTCGAGAGCTCCCCTCCGCGAGCAGCGCCTTCTCGACGACGTTCTGCGTGGAGATGCCGGCGTGGTCGTAGCCGGGCTGGAAGAGCGCGTTGAAGCCCTGCATGCGCTTCCAGCGGACGATCGTGTCGCCGACGGCGAGACCGAGCGCGTGACCCGTGTGCAGCGCGCCGGTCACGTTGGGCGGCGGGTGGCAGTCGACGTAGGGCGTCCGCGACGGGTCGGGGTCCGCCTCGTAGAGGCCTTCGGCCTCCCACGTCCGCTGCCAGCGCTCCTCGACGCCGTGCGGCTCGTACCGGGGCTGCATGCTCTCGCCACCGCTCATCGAGCGGCCCATCCTAGGGGCAGGTGGGGCTACGCAGGAACTATGCGCTCGATTGTAGCCCCGCGGTCAATCGAGCCTGCCGTACGCCTCGACCGTCAGGAAGTCCTTCAGCGGAACCGAGAGCGCGACGTCGGCGAAGACCTCCTTCGCCGCATGCGACGCCTCGACCTCCGCGATCTCGTCGCGAACACGCCGCTCGTCGAAGCGCCCCGCCTGCACCCACGACCAGACCTGCGCCCGCGAGATCTCGGCGGTCGCGGCGTCCTCCATCAGGTTGTCGATCGCCGCCGCGCCGACGCCGTGCAGCCACGCGTCGAGGTAGCGGACGCCCACGCTGACGTTCACGCGCAGCCCCTCGTCGGTGATCTCGCCGCCGGGGACGTGGAAGTCGACGAGCTGCTCCTCCGTCACGTGCACGTCGTCGCGCTTGCGCGCGACCTGGTTCGGGCGGTCGCCGAGCACCGCGTCGAATTCCTCAGTCGCGATGGGAACGAGGTCGGGATGTGCGACCCAGGAGCCGTCGAACCCGTCGGTCGCCTCGCGGCGCTTGTCCTCGCTCACCTTCGCGAGCGCGACCGCGTTGATCTCAGGGTCGCGGCGCGACGGGATGAACGCCGCCATGCCGCCGATCGCGTGTGCGTCGCGGTCGTGGCACGTCTTCACGAGCAGCTCGGTGTAGGCGCGCATGAAGGGGACCGTCATCGTCACCTGCGCCCGGTCCGGCAGCACCGCGCCCATCCGCTTGATGCAGCTGAAGATGTAGTCCCAGCGCCCCGCGTTGAGCGCGCACGAGTGGTCGCGCAGCTCGTAGAGGATCGCGTCCATCTCGAACGCGGCGAGGATCGTCTCGATCAGCACCGTGCACTTGATCGAGCCGTGCGGCAGGCCGAGCGCGTCCTCGGCCAGCGCGAACGCCCGCGCCCAGAGCCGCGCCTCGAGGTGCGACTCCAGCTTCGGCAGGTAGAAGTACGGACCGGTGCCGCGCTCGAGCTGCTCGCGCGCGTTGTTGAAGACCGTGAGCCCGAAGTCGAACAGCGACGCGCTGACCGGGTCGCCGTCGACCGTGTGGTGCCGCTCGACGAGGTGCCAGCCGCGCGGGCGGACGACGAGCGTGGCGATCTCGTCGTTCAGGACGTAGCGCTTCTCGGGCGTCTCGAGCGCGATCTCGCGCCGCACCGCGTCGCGCACGTTGCGCTGGCCGTTGCTGACGTTCTCCCAGGTCGGCGAGTTCGCGTCCTCGAAGTCGGCCATGAACACACGCGCGCCCGAGTTGAGCGCGTTGATCATCATCTTGCGTTCGACGGGCCCCGTGATCTCCACGCGCCGGTCCTGCAGGTCCGGCGGCGCCGGTGCGACCACGAACTCCTCGGGCGCGCGCACGAACGACGGCCGTTCGCCCCGGCGCTCCCGCCGGGCGGCGAGGAGCCGCTCGCGTTCGGGGTTCAGCTCGCGGTGGAGGCGCTCGACGAGTCGGAGCGCTTCGCGCGACAGTACGTCCGCGCCGGTCGACGTCATGCGAGCTGCGTCTCCTGCGCGTCGGTCCTGCCCACGTCGGCGCAAGTATCCCGCACCGTCCGTGCGAACGAGCGGTCCTCGCCCGCGGTCAGTCGTAGTGGCGGAACACGACCTCGGCGACGCAGACCGGCTTCTCGCCGCCCTCGCGCTCGACCGTCGCCGTCATCGTGACCTGGCCACCGCCTTCGACCTCACGCACCTCGCCGACCTCGAAGGTCGCGCGCACCCGCGAGCCGACGGGCACGGGCGCCGGGAACCGCACGCGGTTGGCGCCGTAGTTGATCCCCATCCGCCCCTGGCGCGGGACGACCTCGTACGACGCGACCGGGAGCAGCGAGAGCGTGAGGTAGCCGTGCGCGATCGTCGTGCCGAAGGGTCCCTCCTTCGCGCGCTCCGGGTCGACGTGGATCCACTGGTGGTCGCCCGTCGCCTCGGCGAACCGGTCGATCCGTTCCTGCGTGATCTCGATCCAGGAGCTCGGGCCGAACCGGTCGCCGACGTTCACGCCGGCGTCACGCCGACTCTTCGCCGAGCGCGTCGTGCTCGCCGGTGTCGTCGGCGCCGGCGCTCGTGACGAGCGTCGGCTTCAGGCCCTTCTCGATCGTCTCCTTCGTGATCACGCACTTGAGGACGTCCTTGCGCGACGGGAGCTCGAACATGACGTCGAGGAGCGCGTTCTCGATGATCGAGCGGAGGCCGCGGGCTCCGGTCTCGCGCTCCAGGCCCTTGTCGGCGATCGACCACAGCGCGTCCTCGGTGAAGACGAGGTCGATGTCGTCGTAGGCGAAGAAGCGCTGGTACTGCTTCACGAGCGCGTTCTTCGGCTCGGTGAGGATCTGGACGAGGTCCTCGCGGCGCAGCTGGTGCACGGCGGAGAGGACCGGCAGGCGCCCGATGAACTCCGGGATCAGGCCGAAGTTGAGCAGGTCCTCGGGCATCACCTGGCCGAGGAGCTCGGCGCTGTCGGCGTCGCGCTTCGCCGAGATCTCGCGGCCGAAGCCGACCGCGTTCTTGCCCAGCCGCTTCGCGATGATCTTGTCGAGGCCGGCGAACGCCCCGCCGCAGATGAACAGGATGTTCGTCGTGTCGATCGACAGGAACTCCTGGTGCGGGTGCTTCCGGCCGCCCTGCGGCGGCACCGAGGCGACCGTCCCCTCGAGGATCTTCAGCAGCGCCTGCTGAACGCCTTCCCCGGAGACGTCGCGCGTGATCGACGGGTTGTCCGCCTTGCGCGCGATCTTGTCGACCTCGTCGATGTAGATGATTCCGGTCTCGGCCTTCTTGATGTCGAAGTCGGCCGCCTGGATCAGCTTGAGCAGGATGTTCTCGACGTCCTCGCCGACGTAGCCCGCCTCCGTCAACGCGGTCGCATCGGCGATCGCGAACGGCACGTTGAGGATGCGCGCGAGCGTCTGCGCGAGGTGCGTCTTGCCGCACCCCGTCGGGCCGAGCAGGAGGATGTTCGACTTCTGGAGCTCGACGTCGCCGTCGTCGGTGCCCATCTGGACGCGCTTGTAGTGGTTGTAGACGGCGACCGACAGCGTCCGCTTCGCCTCTTCCTGCGAGACGACGTAGTCGTTCAGGGCGGAGTAGATCTCCTTCGGGCGCGGCAGGTTGTCGAGGTCGAGCTGGCTCGGGGTCGTCAGCTCCTCGTCGATGATCTCGTTGCAGAGGTCGATGCACTCGTCGCAGATGTAGACGCCGGGGCCGGCGATCAGCTTCTTGACCTGGCGCTGCGACTTGCCGCAGAAGCTGCAGAGAAGCTGCTCGTTGCCCTCGCTGGCGCGCGCCATCTCCAGGACTCCTTTTAGCGCCGATCGCCCGAAACCGCTAGGGCGTGGCGGCCTCTCCGCGGCCGGCTTCGCGGTGCGTGATGACGGTGTCGATGATCCCGTAGTCCTTGGCCTCGCTGGGGCTCATGAAGAAGTCGCGTTCCATGTCGCGCGAGATGTCCTCCTGCGGCTTGCCGGTGTGCTGGGCGTAGATCTCCTCCAGGCGCCGCTTGAGGCCGATCACCTCGCGGGCCTGGATCTCGATGTCGGTGCCCTGACCCTGGAACCCGCCGGACACCTGGTGGATCAGGATCCGTGAGTTCGGCAATGCCATCCGCTTCCCTTTCGCGCCGCCGGCGAGGAGCAGCGACCCCATGCTCATGGCGATGCCGACGCAGATCGTCTGCACGTCGGGCTTGACGAACTGCATCGTGTCGTAGATCGCGAGCCCGGCGTAGACGGACCCGCCGGGCGAGTTGATGTACAGGAAGATGTCCTTGTCCGGATCCTCGGACTCGAGGTGCAGGAGCTGCGCGATGATCAGGTTCGCGATCTGGTCGTCGACGGGCGTACCCAGGAAGACGATGCGCTCCGCGAGCAGGCGCGAGTAGATGTCGAAGGCGCGCTCGCCGCGCGAGGTCTGTTCGACGACCATCGGAATCAGTGGCATTCGCTCAGCTCCTCTACGTGCCGGGGGTCCAGAGTTTCGGGGTTTCCGCCGGCTGCTCCTTCTCCGGCGTCCAGATGCTCTCGCGCGCCTCGTGCAGGTCGGGTGCGATCGGCTTCACCTCGGCGGCGACGCGGTCGAGCGCCTTCTTCAGGCGCAGGTCGTCGCGGAACGCGTCTGCTCCGCCCTCTGCGATGAAGCGCTCGATGTCCTCGTCGGGTTCGCCGGCCTCGCGCAGGTCGCGGCGGATGTCGTCGTCGGTGACCTCGATGCCGAGCTTGTCCGCAACCGCCTCGAGGACGAGCTCGCGTGCGACCGACGCCGCCGCCTCCGCGTAGAGCCGTTGGGCGACCTGCTGCGGCGTCTGCCCGACGAGGCCGAAGTACGAGTCGGCGTCGATGCCGCGCGCCGCGAGGCTGCGCGCAAGCCCGTCCATCAGCTCGCGCGCCCGCAGGTCGACGAGCGCGCCGCTCGGGTCGACCTTCGACGCGACGACGAGCGCGTCGACCGCGGCGGCGCGGAAGCGGGACTCGATCTCGTCCGAGACCTGCGCGCGCAGCCGCTCCTCGATGTCCGAGCGCAGCTCCGCGAGCGTGTCGAACTCGGTCGCGCTGCGCACGAGGTCGTCGTCGACCGGCGGCAGGACGCGCTCCTTGATCTCCTTGACGACGACCGTCGCGGTGCGCCGAGTGCCGTCGCCGAGCTCGTACGCGATCTCGCGCTGCTCGCCCGGCGACAGGCCGCGGATCCCGTTCTCGATCTCCTCGACGAGCCGTTCCGAGCCGAGCTCCACGACGTAGTCACGCTGCGCGGAGCCGTCAGACGCCAGCAGGTCGACGACGACGGTGTCGCCTTCCTGCGCCGGCCGCCCCTCGACCGGCACAAGCTCCGCGACCGTCCGCTGCAGCGCCTCGAGTTCCGCCTGCACCGCGTCCTCGGGCACCTCCGCCTCCGGCTTCGGCACCTCGAGCTGCGTCCAGTCGGCGACCTCGGGCGGCGGTGCGACGGAGACCGTCGCCGAGAAGCGCCAGTCCTCGCGGTCGTTCGACGGCAGGTCGTACTCGTACTCCGGCTGCGCGACGGGGTTGACGCGCGCACGCGTCGCAGCGTTCCAGAACCAGCTGCCGATGTGGCTCTCGACCGCCTCGCTGTAGAGGCGCTCCCGGCCGACGCGCTGCAGGAGGATCGGCATCGGCACCTTCCCTTTCCGGAAGCCCGGGATGCGGGTGGTCGACGCGATGTCGCCGGCCGCGTGCTCGACGGCATGGTGCACGTCGTGCGCCGGCACCTCCACGATCAGCCGCACCCTGTTGTCGTCGAGCTTTTCGAGCGTGTGCGCCACGAAGGGCCATTAGACCAGACCGCCGACGCGTGGACGCGCGGACCGCGAGCGGCCGCGACGCAGTGCGGGCGAGAGGGATCGAACCTCCAAGGGCCGAAGCCCACCGGGACCTAAACCCGGCGCGTCTGCCAGTTCCGCCACGCCCGCGCGGCGCGGGAAGCGTAACGCGACGGCCCGGCTCGTCCCCGCGGCCGCGCGGTCCGATCCGCGGACGTGCCGTCTCGATCCGAATGGCCCCGGTAGGAATCGAACCTACGCACGGAGCTTCGAAGGCTCCCGCTCTGTCCTCTGAGCTACGGGGCCGGGCCCGCGTAGGTTAGCGGCGGCCGGCGGACGCGCCCGACGCGGCGGAAGGGTGGCAGATGGGACTCGAACCCACGACCACCGGGACCACAACCCGGGGCTCTACCAACTGAGCTACTGCCACCGTGCGCAGGTCATCGTAGCGGCGTCTCGTCGAGTCTCTCGCGCAGCGCGACGAGGGAGTCGAACACTGCGACCGCTTCATGGTCGCGCAGCTCTTGCTCCGACCACCCGCCGGTGATGACGCACACGGTGTCGAGGCCGGCGTTCGCAGCCGCCTGGATGTCCCAGCGCGAGTCGCCGACGAACACGCCGTCCTTCGTCCCAGCCTTCTCGAGCGCCGCGTGGACGATGTCCGGGTGCGGCTTCGTTCGCTCGACGTCGTCGGCGTTCGTCCAGGCGTCGACGACCTCGCGCGCGTCGAGCTCGTCGAGGAAGTGGTCGAGATCGTCCTGGTTGGACGAGGAGGCGAGCACGACGACCAGGTCTCGCCGCTTGAGCTCCACGAGCAGGTCGCGCGCGCCCTCGAGCGGCGCGCACTCGTCGCGCATCGGCCGGAACTCCTCTTTCGACGCGTCGCGCAGCGCGTCGCCGAGCCGCCGCTCGACGTCGTCGCCGCAGATCGCGCGCACGATCTGGTCGCCGCCCATGCCGATGTGGCGGTGCACCCGCCACATCGGCACGACGATGTCGTAGCGGCGGAACGCGCGGTACCAGCTGAGCGCGTGCTGGTAGTTCGAGTCGACGAGCGTCCCGTCGAGGTCGAGCAGTACCGCTCTCAGCTCGCCGCCTGCGTCTTCTCGTGCTGGCCTGCGTGCTTGCCCTCGGCGAACTCCTCGATCATCTTCGAGTTGAACGCCGGGATGTCGTCGGGCTTGCGGCTCGTGACGAGGCCTTGGTCGACGACGACCTCCTCGTCGACCCAGTTGCCGCCGGCGTTGCGGATGTCCGTCTGCAGCGTCGGCCACGACGTCAGCTTGCGGCCGCGCACGACGCCCGCTTCGACGAGCACCCACGGCGCGTGGCAGATCGCCGCGACCGGCTTGCCTTGCTCGAAGAAGTCGCGCACGAACGAGACGACGTTCTCGTCGCCGCGCAGCTGGTCGGGGTTGCCGACGCCGCCCGGGATCATCAGCGCGTCGTAGTCGGCGGCGTCGACCTCCTCCGCCGTCTTGTCGACCTTGACCCTCTTCGCCGGATCGAAGTGGTCGAACGCCTGGATCTCTCCCGGCTGCAACGAGATCAGCGTCGTCTCGGCGCCTGCGTCCTCGAGCGCCTTCCGAGGCTCCTCGAGCTCGACGCGCTCGACCATGTCGGCCGCGAGGATCGCGACCTTCTTCCCCTTCAGGTTCTGGTCTGCCATTCGCTCCTCCTGGTCGATTGCCGTTGCGATTTCCTCGAGCGGGCGCTCGCAAACGGCTCAGGCCCGCCGCCGGCCGTTCAGCCCACGGGCGGCGCGCCGAGAGCGGCGCGCAGCGGCTCGATCCCCTCCGGCACGAGCCGGTAGTACGACCAGGTGCCGCGTTTTGCCGCTTCGACGAGGCCGGCGTCGCGGAGGATGCGCAGGTGGTGCGAGATCGTGGGCTGAGACAGGTCGAACGCCGCCGTGAGGTCGCAGACGCAGAGCTCGGGCGCCGCGGCGAGGCGGTTCACGATCCCCACGCGCGTGGGATCCGCCAGCGCCCGGAAACGTTCCGCGAGGCGCCTCGCCTCGTCCGCCTCGAGCGGCGGAGCGTCGGGGCCGCAGCAGATCGACGGGAGGACGTGGAGCTGCTTCATCGACACGCGTCAATATACTTCATCGACCTCCATCTATCGAAAGGAGCGAGCGCAATGGGTACCGACTGCTGCGACTCGGACTGCTGCCCGAACGGCTGCTGCTGACCGGCGCGCGCGGGCGGGGAGTTCACGTCCCCGCCCGCGCCCTACCACCAGGCCTCGGCCACCGGGACGAGTCTGACGTTCGAGGCGGCGAACGACTTCGCGAAAAAGATGCGCCAGGTCGGCGTCGAGCGCCTGGGGTTCCCGACGAGGACGCCCTTGTTCGAGCAGGCGTAGCCGATCCGCATCCCCGCGATCGCGCCGGTCGCGCCCTGGAGCGCGACGCAGGCCACGCCGTTCGTCAGGCGGACGGCCCAGGGAGCGGACGCCGTCGCGCGGTGGTGCGCGTTGCCGTACGCGTACGGCAGCCGCTTTGTCAGGACCAGCTCGACGACCCCGCGCACGAACGGCGAGGACGCACAGATCACGTGTGATGTGGTTCCCGGGGTCGCGCTCGAGAAACAAGGGTCGTAGATGAAGTTGCCGCTCATGCACCGCCAGGAATCCGACCGGTCCGTGGCTTCCGACCCGGTCCAGCACGAGCCGCGAACCTCCTTCACGACGTGGAGGCCTCTGGCGAGCGCGCCCGCCTCGAACGCCGCGAAGACGTGCTTCGTGGTCGCGCGGCGGGCGGCGCCAGCGGCAGGCGCGATCGCAACGAGGGCTGCGACGAGGGCGAGTGCGACGGCGAGGCGGCTCCGCATGATGGCATGCGCCCGGGAGGATTCGAACCCCCGACCAACGGCTTAGAAGGCCGCCGCTCTTCCGCTGAGCTACGGGCGCGCGCCGGAAGCGTAACGGCGTGTGTTAGTGCCGGACGCCGAAGTCCGTGGTGATGATCGTCACCGGCAGCCCGTGGTAGGCGCCGGGGGCGGACGCGACGTGGACGGCGGCGATCCCGATCTCGCGCCAGCGCGCGGTCAGGATGTTGGCGCGATGCTCCGGCGAGTGCATCCAGAGCTGCAGCGCGCCGGCGGCGTCGACGTCCGGAGAGGACCAGAGCAGGTTCTCGCCGACCGACCAGAACCCGTAGCCGGTCGCGCCGTAGAAGCGCTGGATCCGCTTCCAGAACGCGGTTCCGTCGTACGAGTTGTGCTGGAAGTAGCCGTCGGCGGCCATCTCGCGCGAGTGCTGCGCGGCGGCGGCCGACAGCTTCGCGCTGAGCCGGAGCGGGACGAGCCCGTGCTGCGCACGGATCTCGTTCAGCTGCTGAAGGACGCCCTGGTCGAGGACGGCCATCGCGTTCGCCGCGCGGTGCGCACGCGCGGGTGCAGGCATCGCGGCCGCGGGCACGAGGCACGCGGCGGCGAACACGGCGGCGATTGCGGCGAGCGCCACCCTGGGCATGCGGGGAGGATCGACGTGCCGGCTTCCGACCGAAAGCGCCGAACGGGGGATTTCGCGGGACCGAGGGTCCCATTGCGGCGGCCGCGGCGGGCCCAGACATCGATGACCGCCGCTGTTAGCCTCCGCGGACGATGAGCCTGCGCACGTCGCCGATCGTCGAGCACGCGGCGCTGCCGGGCGGCGGCTCGGTCACGGTCTGGGTCGGCGTCCCCGACGACCCCTACATCGACGACAAGTCGCAGCTCACGACCGTCGACGTCCAGCTCCACGAGGGGAACAACGTGGTCGCGTCGATGTCGACCGTGCTCGATCCCCACCAGACGTCGGAAGGGCGACAGCTCGCGCGCGAGGTCAAGGCGGCGCTCGAAGCGGGAGAGATCGGCCTCCACGCCGAAGACCTCGAGCCGTTCGCGGATCGCGTCCGCTAGCCGCGGCTACGCTACGCCGCACGCGCCCGTGGTGAAGCGGAACTCACGAGAGGCTTCCATCCTCTAGTCGCCGGTTCGACTCCGGCCGGGCGCTTCGACGTCGGACGCCCCCTGTATCGTCGGCGTCGCATGAAACCGGAGGAGCAGCGGCAGGCCCGCGAGCTCCGAGCCGGAGGGTGGTCGGTGAACGAGATTCACCGGCGTCTCGGTGTCTCGAAGTCATCCGTCAGCAGGTGGGTACGCGACGTCGAGCTGGGCGAGGAAGCGCGAGCGCGGCTGGTTGCGCACTCACGCCGCGGCCCGCTGCTCACCGCCGAGCGTAAGGCCGCGGCGGCACGCACCCGACGCCTCGCGTGGCAACAGGACGGCCGTGCGCTCGCACACGAGGCGAGCTCCGACTACGTCGCCGGCTGCATGTTGTACTGGGGCGAGGGCGCGAAGAGCAGGAACGCCGTGCGGCTGACCAACTCCGACCCGGAGATGCTCGCGTACTTCCTGCGCTTCCTCCGGGAGCATTTCGACGTCGACGATCGCCGGGTGCGACTCGCGTGCAACCTGTTCTCCGATCACCAACTCCGGCAGGACGAGATCGAACAGCACTGGCTGTCGAGGCTCGACCTACCGCAAACCTGCCTCGCAACGTCCACGGTGAACACGTACTCGAAGTACAGCCAGAGAAAGCGGGTGAACAAGCTCCCGTACGGAACAGCCTCACTGTCCGTCAATGACACCCGCATCGTGCAGACGATCTACGGCTCGATTCAAGAGGTCGCCGGCTTCGAGCGGCCGCAATGGCTCGACTGACCGTAGCCTGCCGCCATCCTCCTCGCGCACGCGCACTCGCTCTACGCCTGGCAGGCCGACGTCGACACGACGGTCGTCATCCCGGCGCTCGCGCTGCTCTACCTGTTCGCCGTCGGACGGCTCGGCGCGGAGCGCCGGCACGTCGTCGCCTACGCGGGCGCGCTGCTGCTGCTCGCCGTCGCGTTCTGGACGCCGCTCCACCACCTCGGGCTGCACTACCTGCTGACGGCGCACCTGCTGCAGAACGTGATCCTCGCGGAGTGGGCGCCGCTGCTCGCCGTCGCAGGAGCGTCGCGGCCGATGGAGCGCGCGCTGGCGCGGTTCCGGGCGTGGCGCGTGCTGACGCATCCGGCGGTCGCGCTTCCGCTCTGGCTCGTCGACTACTACGCGTGGCACGTCCCCGCCATCTACGACGCGGCGCTGCACCACCTGTCGTGGCTGATCCACGTCGAGCACGCTTGCTACTTCGGCACCGGGATCCTGTTCTGGTGGCCGCTCGTCCACGACGTGCCGCGGCGGCTCGCGTCCGGCGCGCGTGCGGGCTACGCGTTCGCCGCCTTCGTCCTCGCCTCGCCGCTCGGGCTCCTGTTCGCGCTCCTGCCGAAGGCCGTCTACCCGTTCTACGTCCACGCGCGGCCGCGGGTGTGGGGACTGTCGCCCCTCGCCGACCAGGAGGTGGCGGGCGTGACGATGGCGAGCGAGCAGGCGGTCGTGCTCTTCGTCGTCTTTCTCTACTGGTTCCGGCGGTTCCTCGCCGAGGAGGGCGCGGTGTAGCGCTATCGCAGGCAGCCGGTGACCGTCGAGGCGGCGTTGTCCGACGGGTGCGCGTGCCAGAGCATGACGGCGTTCTGCTGCTGGCGCAGCACGTCGCTGATGCCGACGTTCCGCGCGTGGAAGTTGACGTACGCCTGGTAGATGTTGTTCGCGTCCGTCTGCGTCGCGCCGAACACGACGGTGACGAAGTTGGCGCCGAAGTGCGCCTTGAACGCGCCGCCGGTCGCGGTCGTCGCGACGAAGTCGAGGCGACCGCCGGTCGGAACGTGCTTCGCGACGAGGCACGACTTCGTCTTTTCCAGCGAGTAGAGCTTCGGCCGTGACGATCCGCACGACGGGAGGACGATGAGCGCGCACACGAGCGCGGACGCGGCCAAAATCCTCATCGGCGCGTCAGTGTACGGCGGCGCCGCGCCGCGTCGCCCCGGCTATCGTTGCCCGCCATGCCCGAGGACAGGCTGGAGAAATACGCGCGGCTCGCAGTCAAGGTCGGACTCAACCTGCAGCCCGGCCAGACGCTCGGCATCAACGCATTCGTCGAGCACGCGCCGCTCGCGCGCGCCGTCGCGCGCGAGGCGTACGCGGCCGGAGCGCGCTACGTCGACGTCCTCTACACCGACCAGCACGTGCGCCGCGCGCACATCGAGTTCGCGCGCGAGGAGCAGCTCGGCTTCTCGCCGCCTTGGCTCGTGCAGCGGCTGCGCGAGTTCGGGCCGATGGGCGGAGCGCTCTGTGCGATCAGCGGCAACCCGGAGCCCGAGCTGTACGCCGACCTCGACGGCGCGCGCGTCGGCAAGGCGCGGATGCACGAGGTGGCGGAGGCGTCGCTCGAGCTGACCGACGGCCTCTGCAACTGGACGATCGTCGCCTATCCGAACGAAGGCTGGGCGCGCGCCGTGTTCGGCGAGCCGGACGTCGAGCGCCTGTGGGAGGCGGTCGCGATCGCGGTGCGGCTCGACGAGCCGGATCCGGTGGCCGCGTGGCGCGCGCACATCGAACGGCTGCAGGCGCGCGCCGCCGCCCTCGACGAGCGCCGATTCGACCGCCTGCGCTACCGCGGCCCCGGTACCGACCTGACGGTCGGGCTGCACCCGGAGTCGAAGTGGCAGGCCGCGCTCGACCGGTCGGCGGGCGGCATCGAGCACGTCGCGAACATGCCGACCGAGGAGGTGTTCACGACGCCGGACGCGCGGCGCGTCGACGGCGTCGTCCGCTCGACGCTTCCGCTGCAGATCCAGGGCAACATCGTGCGCGACCTCGAGGTGCGCTTCGAGCGCGGCCGCGCCGTCGAGATCAGCGCCTCCTCCGGGGAGGACGTGATGAGAGCGCACGTCGCGACCGACGAGGGTGCGACGCGCCTCGGGGAGGTCGCGCTCGTCGACGGCGACTCCGCCGTCGGCAGGACGGGGCTCGTCTTCTACGACACGCTGTTCGACGAGAACGCGGCGTCGCACATCGCGCTCGGCGCGGCGATCGTGCAGGCCGTGCCGTGGGCGCAGCCGCTCTCGCCGGACGAGCGGTCGGAACGTGGCGTCAACCACTCGACGATCCACACCGACTTCATGATCGGCTCGAACGAGCTCGAGGTCGACGGCGTCGACGCCGCCGGAAGCGCGACGCCGCTGCTGCGCGGCGGTGAGTGGCTGCTGACGTAGCCCGATCGGGACGGGCGGATTCGAACCGCCGGCCTCCTGCTCCCAAAGCAGGCGCTCTGACCAGGCTGAGCTACGTCCCGAGGTCGACCAGTGTAGGCGCCGCCGGCGCCGCGTCGATCGAGCGCAGCTCGGCGTCGGCCGCCAGCCAGCCGGCGCGGATGAGCGCGCGCTTCTCGTCCTCCGCCCAGTGCGGCTGGTTACGGAAGCCCGGGTCGAGGCCGGCGCCCTCGTTCGAGCCGCGCACGACGACGCGGGGCACGACGCCGTCGTGCCGGAACGGGAAGCGCGCGTCGGCGAACCGCTCGCCGACCGCCGCCTGCAGCGGCGGGTGCGCCTCCAGCAGCTGCAGCACGTCGTCCCGGAGGCGGCGCAGTTCGCGGTCCGCCTGCTCGTGGTCGTACACGCGCCCCTCCTCGAGCTGCGTGTTGCGCAGGATCGACACGCGCGCGAGCCGGACGATCATGTCGGCGAGGTGCGCCGGCTCGCCGCGCGCGGCGCGCTCCTCCGCGCGGTCGAGCTCCTCGAGGAACGCGCGGATCGGCGGCAGCCGGCGAAAGCGTTCGAGCCGCCGCCGCATCCGCTCGAGCGCGAGGACCCCGAGCCGCGGGTAGTGCGGCAGGTAGCGGAACGCGACGACGAGCTCGACCTCCGGATGCTCGGCCGCGTGCCCGAGCGGGAAGTTCCGCACCCAGGACCCGTCGGTCGCGATCCGATCGCCGACCCGTAGCGGCAGCACGAGCGCCGACACGGCCGCCGAGGCGAGGATCGCCTGCGCGAGCGTCCGCGGGTCGGTGCGGCGCGACGAGTAGACCAGCTCGAAACCGTCGGCGGCGGTCGCGTCGTCGTCCGTCACGTCCGTCGCGAGCACGACGAGCTCGATCGGGGCGGCGGTGAGGTCGCGCGCGATCTCCTCCACGTCGCCGAAGGCCGACTCGATCGTCCGCGGCAGCACGTAGTCGTGCAGGCCGAGGAACGGCAGCTGCCACAGACGGTTCGGCCTGAACGTCTGCTCCGGCTGCAGGTGCAGGAGGAACGGCTCGAGCTCGTCGAGGCGGTCGAGCACCGCCATCGCGCCCGACAGCGCCCCGGACGACGTCCCAAACACGACGGCGACCCGCGGCCAGAGCGGACTCTCGCGCAGCCGCTGCAGGAAGCCGAGCTCCATCATCACGCCGTTCACGCCGCCGCCCGAGAGGACGACGCCGACGTCGCGCCGGTGACCCTCGCTGCCCGCCATCGACCTAAGGGTAGGTTCGCGGGTCGTCGTGAGCGAAGCGCCGTTCCCCGTCCCGCCCGCGCGGCGGCGCCGCCCGCGCCTCGGCTACGCGATGGCCGCGGCCGCCGCGGTGCTCTGGGGCGTCAACGGCTCCGTGTCGAAGACGATCCTCTCCACGGGGCTCTCGTCGGAACGACTCGCGCAGCTGCGCTCGCTCGGCGCCGCGGCCGGACTGTTCGCGGTCGTCGCCGCCGCCTCGCCGGGGCGGCTGCGCCCGAGACGGCGCGAGCTCCCGTACCTCGTCGCCTTCGGCGTCGCCGGCCTGGCGTTCGTCCAGTGGTTCTACTTCCTCGCCATCCACCGCCTCGACATCGGCGTCGCGCTGCTGATCGAGTACCTCGCGCCGCTGCTCGTCGCGCTGTGGGCCCGCTTCGCGCAGCACGAGCTCGTGCGCAGGCGCATCTGGGTCGCGCTCGCACTCGCGCTCGTCGGGCTCACGCTCATCGTCGACCTCTTCGGCGGCGGCCGGCGGCTGTCGACGCCGGGCGTCGTCTTCGCGCTGCTCGGCGCCGTCGCGTACGCGACCTACGTCCTGCTCGCCGAGCACGCGGTCGGCGACCGCGACGCGGTGTCGCTGCTCGCCTGGGGGTTCCTGTTCGCGTCGGCGTTCTGGGCGGTGGTCGTGCCGTGGTGGTCGTTCCCGCCGCACGCGCTCACGCGCTCGACGTCGCTGCACGGGCATCTGCACGCGCTGCACCTGCCGGTGTGGGCGCTCGCGGTCTGGATGGTCGTACTCGGGACGATCGTGCCGTTCTTCCTGCTCGTCTCGGCGCTGCGCCACCTGACGGCGACGCGGGCCGGGATCGTCGCCATGCTCGAGCCGGTGGCCGGCGCGCTCGTGGCGTGGGCGTGGCTCGCCGAGGCGCTCGGGGGCGTGCAACTCGCCGGCGCCGCCGTCGTGCTCGCGGCGATCGTGCTCGCGCAGACCGCCCGCTGAGCGGCCGCGCCGGAATCGCGCGCTGCGTGCAGGAACCAGCGGCGAAGGATCCCCCTGACGGGGGACGTGCGCGTGCGCCGCGGGTGCGACGTTCCGCGGACTCGACCCGCTCGTCGGGAAGCGGCCGGGGCCCGTGCGGGGGACGGGCCCTCCGCCGCTCGGCCTTGCTCGTCAGTCGCGGTCGATCGCGGCGCGCAGCTCGACGAGCTTCTCGCGCCGGAGGTCGTCGCGCTCGCCGCGCTCCACGCGGCCGAGCAGGTCGCGCACGAGCGGCGCGAGCTCGACGGGGTTGAACGGCTTCGTCACGTAGTCGACGCCGCCGAGGTCGATCCCGCGCGCGCGGTCGCGCAGCTCGGCACGCGCCGTGAGAAAGATGATCGGGATCGCGGCGGTCCGGTCGTCGTCGAGCAACTCCTCCGCGACGCGCCAGCCGTCGAGCCCGGGCATCATCACGTCGAGCAGGATCACGTCCGGCCGCGCCGTCCGCGCCTGCTCGAGCCCCGTCGGACCGTCGGCCGCCTCGAGCACGTCCATCCCTTCGGCTTCGAGGTTGACACGGCAGAGCAGCCGGATCGGCGCCTCGTCGTCGATCACCAGCACCCGCGTCGCCATGCGCCGGTTATGCCTCAGCGGGTCGAAAACTCACATCGTGCGACGCGAGCGGCAGCTCGAACGCGAACCGCGAGCCGCGGCCGTCGTCGTTCTCGTCGACCCACATCCGTCCGCCCATCTCGCGCACCAGCCCGTTCGCGATGAAGAGGCCGAGCCCTGTTCCGGGACCGTGGACGTCGGGCGCGCGGTAGAACTTCGAGAAGATGCGCTCGCGCTCCGACGGCGCGACGCCGATCCCCTCGTCCGTCACCGCGACCTCGACGGCGCCGTCGCGACGCCGCGCGGACACCGTCACCGTCCCGCCGTCGGGCGAATACTTGACGGCGTTCGAGACGAGCTGGTCGAGCACCTGGCGCAGCTTCTCCGGGTCGGCCTGCGCCTCGAGGTCGTCCGCCTCGATGTCGGCGACGAAGCGGTGGCCGTCGCCGTTCACGGCCGCCTGCACGCTCGCGACGACGTCGCCGACGATGCCCGCGACGTCCGTCGGCTCGAGCGACACCTGCAGGTCTCCCGTGTCGAGGCGCGCCACGTTGAGCAGCGCGTCGACGATCGTCGTCAGCCGCTCCGACTCGCGGGCGATGAACTCGAGGAACGTCCGGCGCTCCTCGTCGCCGAACGCGATGTCGTTGCGCAGCAGGGTCTGCGCGAAGCCGTAGATCGACGTCAGCGGCGTACGCAGCTCGACGGACACCGTCGAGACGAAGTCGGACTTCATCTGCTCGACGGCGCGCTCGGACGAGATGTCCCGGAAGGCGAAGATGCGACCGGCGACCGCCCCCGTCGGGTCGCGCATGACGGCCTCCGAGAGCGACAGCCACACGTCGCCGCCACCGCGCGGGATCGCGACGAGGCGGTTCGTCCCGCCGCCCTCCGACTCGAGCTCGCGCTGCAGCACCTGCGCGGGGGTGCGCCCGAGCGCCTCTGAGGCCGGCACGCCGGTGATCTCCTCGGCGGCGCGGTTCCACAGCACGACGTCGCCGTCACGGTCGACGGCAACGATCCCGTCGGCGATGTTCGCCAGGATCGCGACGCTCTGCTCGCGCTCGAGGGCGACGCGCTGGTAGAGCTCGGCATTCCAGAGCGCGACCGACGCGTTGGCGGCGAGCGCGACGAGCGCCTGCACCTCCTCCTCGCGCCAGGCCCGGGGTTCCTGCATGTAGACCGCGAGCACGCCGTCGACGCCGCCCTCGCGCCCGGAGAGCGGGACGCCGAGGTACGAGCGGTTTCCCCCGGCGAGCAGCGGCTCGTCGCGTGCCTCCTCGGCCGGCGCCTGCGTGCGCACGACCGGCGCGCGGCTCTGCAGGACGTCGCCGGCGATCGTTCCCGACGCGGGCACGCGCTCGCCGATCGCGTCGTCTGCCGCGTGGCCGACGGCGGCGGTCACGACCAGCTCGTCGCCGTCGAGCGCGGCGAGCGCCGCGGCGTCCGCGCGCAGGAGCGCGACCGCCTCCTCGACCACCGCTTCGAGCACCGCCGCCGGGTCGAGCTCCGTCGCGAGCAGGCGCCCGGTGCGCGCGAGCTGCTGCGAGAGCCCGCGCGCCGTCCGCTCCGCCTCGAACAGGCGGCTGCGGTCGAGCGCGCCGCGCGCGGCGCCGGCGACCTGCTGCGCGAGCTCGAGGTCCTCGTGCGTGAACTCGTGCGGCCGCTCGAAGAACACGAGCACGACGCTCGTCCGCTCGCCCGGGACCGGGATCGCGAGCAGCGACGCGAACGGGCCGCTGCGCCAGTCCGGTCCGAAGCGCTCGTCGGCGGCCACGTCGGTCGCCGCGATCAGCTGCGCGTCCGCAGCCGCGTCGGCGAGCGCCGCCGGCACCTCGAGCTCCCGTACGCGCGGCGGCAGCGCGTGCCCGCCGACGACGCGCAGCCCCTCTTCTCCGCCCACCAGGACGGCCGCGAAGTCGCCCCCGAGCGCCTCCGAGGCGGCCTGCGCGGCGGCGTCGTACGTCTCGTCGAGCGACAGCGGCTCGCCGAGCAGCGCCGCGATGCGGTAGAAGCCGCGCTGCACGCGCGCCTGCCGCGACCGCTCGGCGAACGTCTCCGCGTTGCGCAGCGCGAGCGACGCCAGGGACGCGAACGCCTCGAGCAGCTCGAGGTCCGCGCGCGAGAAGGTGCGCGTGCCGTCGCGCAGGCCGACGCCGAGCACGCCGCGCGTCTCGCCGCCCCACACCATCGGTGCGACCACCGCACGCGTGAACCCGCTGTACGCCGGATGCGGAACGGGCGCGCCGATCGAGGCGTACTCGTCGGCGGCAACCGGCCGGACCTCGCGCAGCGCCGCGGCGGCGACGCCGTGCTCCGGCGTGAACTCGAACCCGACGAGCTCGGAGTCGAATCCGTGGACGGCGGCGCAGCGGAGAACGCCGCGCTCCGCGTCCAGCAGGTAGCAGTCGGCGGCGTCGGCGCGCAACAGGTTCGTCACCTCCCCGACGAGCCGCTGCAGGACGGTGTCGATGTCGAGCTCGCTCGTCACCACCTGCGCCGCGTGCAGGAGGGCGGCCTGCTGCTCGAGCCGGCGCTGGTTCTCGGCGAGCAGCCGCGCCGTCCGGAGCGCCGACGCCGCCTCGTGCGCGACCGTGTCCACGAGGAAGCGCTCGCCGTCGGAGAGCGGCGCCGCGCGCGCCGCCTCGACGCGCACGTCGTCCCCGTCGACCGCCAGCGCGACGTCGTCGAGCTGCAGCGCACGGCGCAGCTCGCTCTCGGCGACTCGGAGGATCTCGTCCGGGTCGAGCTCTCCTCGCACGCGCCGCGCGATCTCCGCCACCGCCTGCTCCCGGTCGAGCGCGTCCGACAACGCCGCCGCCGACCGCAGCCGGTCGACGGCGAGCGCAGCCTCGCCGGCAAGCGCCTGCAGGACGCCGACATCCTCCGGGGAGAACGCGCGCTTCTCGTCCGTCGTGGCGACGGCGAGCACCCCCACCACGCGCTCGTCCGCGATCATCGGGATCCACGCGCCGCTCCTGGCGCCGACCTGCTCGGCGAGCCGCGCGCTCACGAGCGGCGAGGGGGCGACGTCGTAGACGACGACCGGCGCCGCGCCGTGGTACGCGCTCGCGATCCCCGACGGCTCGTGCCGCAGGTCGACGTCCATCGTGCTCCACCACACCGCCGGCTCGCCGCGTAGCTCCGCGTACACCCCGCGCGCCGTCTCGCCGGCCTCCGTGACGACGACGGCGCCGGCGAAGCCGACGCCGAGCACGCTCGTGACGTGGCGGACGAGCGGGACCGCGACGTCCTCGAGCGTCCGCGCGCGCACGAGCGCTCCCGAGAGGGAGGCAACCGCCTGCAACTCGCGGTCGCGGGCGGAGACGAGCTCGGCCGCCTCGAGCGAGCGGCCGACGCCACCGGCGACGAACGACCGTTCGCGCCAGCGCGAGAGCAGCAGGAGCGCAGGCGCGAGGGCGACCACCTCCGCGGCGAGCGACGCCCACAGGTGGCCGCCGATCGGCCGGCGGTCGTGCACGACGAGCAAGCCGAAGATCGCCGCAGCCGCCGCGATCGCGGGGAAGACGAGCGTCACGGCCCAGTCGAGCGGGTGAGCGCTGCGGCGGCCGCGCCAGAGCGCAGGCAGGATCGCGCCGGTCACGACGGCGTACGCCGCCGCGAGCAGCAGGAGCGGCAACGCGTTGAAGAGAAGAGCTTGTGTCGATTCGCTCACCGGGCGCGTCGAATGGTACGCCGGTGGCTGGCGGGCAGCCCCGCTTGAAAAGATGGGCCGCTCGGCCTATTCACGCCGCCCCGGCGGAACGCTAGCGTCCTGCGCACTGGGCGACGCGAACCGCGGCGCGCGTTCCTGGCCATACCGTCGCGGTGAGCGATCACGAAGAGGCCCGCTGCGACGACCCCCCGAGCAGCGGGCTTCTTTGTTTCTCCGGGCGGTACCCTGCGGGTGTCGTGGTCGAGAAGGTCCTCCTGGCGTCGCCGCGCGGCTTCTGCGCAGGAGTCGAGCGCGCGGTCGAGACGGTCGAGAAGGCACTGGAGCTCTACGGGCCGCCCGTCTACGTCCGCAAGCAGATCGTCCACAACCTGCACGTGGTGCGCGACCTCGAGGAGCGTGGCGCCGTCTTCGTCGAGGAGGAGACCGAGGTGCCCGTCGGCGCGACGGTCGTCTTCTCGGCGCACGGGGTCGCGCCGACCGTGCACGAGAACGCCGCGCTGCGCCGGCTGAACACGATCGACGCGACATGCCCGCTGGTCACGAAGGTGCACGTGCAGGCGCGGCGCTACGCCGGCGACGGCTACACGATCGTGCTGATCGGCCACGCCGGGCACGAGGAGGTCGTCGGCACGATCGGCGAGGCGCCCGACGCGATCGTGCTCGTGGAGTCGGTCGAGGACGTGCACCGGCTCGAGTTCGCTCCGGACGCGAAGCTCGCGTACATCACGCAGACGACGCTGTCGGTCGACGAGACGACCGAGATCATCCACGCGCTGCGCGAGCGCTTCCCGCAGATCTACGCGCCGAAGAAGGAAGACATCTGCTACGCGACGTCGAACCGCCAGTGGGCGGTCAAGGAGATGCTGGACGAGATCGATCTCCTGCTCGTCGTCGGCTCGCGCAACTCGTCCAACTCGAACCGCCTGGTCGAGGTGGCCTGCGCCCACGGGGTCGCCGCCTACCTGATCGACGACGAGAGCGAGATCGACGAGTCGTGGATGGACGGCGTCGGCATCGTCGGCGTCACCTCCGGCGCGTCGGCGCCCGAGAAGCTCGTCCAGCGCGTGTGCAACTGGTTCCGCGACCGCGGCACGACGCGAATCGAGCCTTACCGGCTCGTCGACGAGGACGTCGAGTTCCGCCTGCCCGTGGAGCTCCGCCGCGAGCTCGAGCTCGCGGCCGCTCAGGCGGACTGACTACGCCTGCTCGAGCCGCAGCTCGCCGACGGCGAGCTCGACGGCGAGCGTCTCGGCCTTGATGCGGTCGCGGTAGCGCTCGACGAGCTCCGGCTCGGGAAGCCACAGCCGGATGCGGTCGGTCAGCGCGAGACCGCTCTCCTTGCGCAGCACGTTCACCTCGTGGATGCGGTCGAGCAGGCGCCCCTCGAGCCGGAGCTCGTCGTCGAGCTCCGTATCGAGGGCGACGGTCAGCCCCGCCTCGCTCGCGACCGCCCAGCCCGCCACGCCGACGCGCTCGACGAGCACCTCGTCCGGCTCGAGGACGTGCCCGTCGACACGGAAGCGGCCGCCCGCCAGCTCCTCGAACTCGCCGCGCCGCAGCGCCTCGCGCACCGCCTGCAGCCGACGCCCGAGCCTCGGCCCGAGCTTCGGGAGGTTCGGCTTCACGCGCAGCTCCGCCGCGGCGACGTCGCCGAACGCAACCTCCTTCACGCGGAGCTCGTCGGCGATGTCGTCGGCGTGGGAGCTCGCGCCGTTGGCGCCCGCGACCACCATCCGACGGAGCGGCTGGCGCAGCTTCAGCCCCGAGATGGCGCGCGCCTGGCGGCCCAGCTCCACCACGCGCCGCACCTCCGCGATCTCGGCGAGCAGCGCCTCGTCCGGCTGCTCGACCTCGGGCCACGCCGCGAGGTGAACGGAGCCGGGGCCGTCCTGGACGAGGTTGCGCCACAGGTGGTCGGACAGGAACGGCATCACGGGGGCGACCACGCGGAGCGCCTGCACGAGCGCGTACCACAGCGAACGGAAGGCGGCGGCGTCGAACGAGTAGAAGCGCCGCCGGTTGCGGCGGATGTACCAGTTGGAGACGTCGTCCACGAACGCCTCCAACGCCCGCAGGACGTCGACGGTGAGCGTCGCCTCGTACCCGTCCGTCGCCTCGCGTACGAGCTGCTTCGTGCGCTCCACCAGCCAGCGGTCGAGCGGGCGCAGCTCGCCCGCAGGCTCGAGCTCGCCCCACGACGGCTCGAAGCCCTCGATGTTGGCGTAGTCCACGAGGAACTTGACGGAGTTCCAGAAGGTAAGGAGCCGGCGCTTGATCTCGTGCGCCGGTCCGAAGCCGAACAGCAGGTTGCGGTCGGGCGGCTGCGCGCAGTACTGCCAGCGCATGACGTCGGCGCCCATCTGCGCGAACGCGTCCTCGGCGAGGATCATGTTCCCCCACGAGCCGTGCATCTCGCGTCCCTGCTCGTCGAGCATCTTCTCGTAGCCGAGCACGCGCCGGTACGGCGACCGCCCGACGAGCACGACGGACATGAAGAACTGCGAGTAGAACCACAGGCGGATCTGCTCGCGCATCTCCGACACCCAGTCGGCCGGGAACCACTCTTCCCAGTACGCGTGGTCGGGCAGCGGCGCGTGCGTCAGCCCTCGCGCGGCGCCCGTCGCGTTCCCCTCGGGGACCCACGTCTCGTTTTGCCAGCCGAGCGTCGAGAACGGGACGATGCCGGCGTCGAGCCACACGTCGCCGACCTCGGGGATGCGCCGCACGGTCTCGCCGCAGTCGGCGCAGCGGATCGGCACGCGGTCGATCCACGGCCGGCGCAGCTCCTCGAGCTGCGCCATCCCCTCCACGGCGCGCTCGGCCAGCTCGGCTTTCGAGCCGACCACGTTCAGATGCCCGCAGGCGCAGGGGTAGAACGGCAGCGGCAGCCCGTAGTAGCGGCGGCGCGAGATGTTCCAGTCGCCCATGTTGCGCAGCCAGTCGTCCATCCGCTTGCCCATGTACTCCGGCACCCACTGCACCTTGGCGTTCTCCTCGATCAGGCGGTCACGGATCTCGTCGACCGAGATGAACCAGTCGTCGGACAGCCGGAAGATGAGCGGCGTGTCGCAGCGCCAGCAGTGCGGGTAGGCGTGCGTGTAGAGGCCGGCGTGCACGAGGAAGCCGGTCTCCGCGAGGCGGCCGATGATCTGGTCCGCGGCCTCCGTCGTCGAGAGGCCGTGCAGCCAGCCGTACTCGTCGTAGAAGCGCCCGGACTCGTCGACGGGTGCCAGCACCGCCAGGTCGTGCACGCGCGACAGCTCGAAGTCCTCGCCGCCGCAACCCGGCGCGATGTGCACGATCCCGGTGCCCTGGTCCATCGTCACGTCCTCCCACGGGATCACACGGTGGTCGACCTGCGACCCGGGCGGGAGGTCGTCGAATGCGGCCCGGTAGCGCCGGCCGACGAGCTCGCGCCCAGGCCTGCGCTCGACGTACTCGTCGTCCGGGAACGGCTTGACCGCAACCCATTCGCCGTTCTCGCGCCGGCCGTATTCCTCGTCGGGGTGCACGGCGGCGGCGACGTTCGCCGGCAGCGTCCACGGCGTCGTCGTCCAGACGACGAGTGACTGCCCGGGCTGGTCGAGCAGCGGGAAGCGGACGTAGAGCGACGGGTCGGCGCGCTCCTGGTACACGCCGCCCTGCGCCAGCTCGTGCTGCGAGATCGACGTCCCGCAGCGCGGGCACCACTCCGTCGAGCGGTGGCCGGTGTACAGCCAGCCGCGCTCGTGGACGATCTGCAGGAACCGCCAGATGTACTCGATGTTCGTGTCGCTGAACGTGTAGTAGTCGTTCGACCAGTCCATCCACTGACCGAGGCGCCGCGAGCCGCGGACGAGCTCCCGCGTCGACCAGACGACGACGTCGCGGCACTTGGCCGCGAACCGCTCGAGGCCGTAGTCCTCGATCTCCCGCTTCGAGTTCAGCCCCAGCTCGCGCTCGACGCCGACCTCGATCCACAACCCCTGGCAGTCCCAGCCGTTCTGGTACCGGATCTCGTATCCGCGCGCCGCCTTGTAGCGGTGGAAGACGTCCTTCAGCGTCCGGCCCCACGCCGTGTGCACGCCGAGCGTCTTGTTCGCCGTGACGGGGCCGTCCACGAACGACCACTTCGGGCCGCCGCAATTCCGTTCCCGGAGCCGCTCGAACGTCTGCTCGCGCTCCCAGACCTCCAGCATCTCCAGCTCGAGCGCTGGATGATCCGGCTTGTCCGGCAGCGGTGTGAACATGGCTTGGTGAGACTAGCGAGCGGGAAGAAACGGCTCCCGCTCGGCGTTGACGACGTCGAAACGACTTACGGAAAGGAACGGACTTGGCAACCAACGCAACCAGCGAAACGTTCGAGAGCGAGGTGCTCCAGGAAGACGGCAAGGTGCTCGTCGACTTCTGGGCGGAGTGGTGCGGGCCGTGCCACGCGGTCTCACCCGTCCTCGACCGGATCGCCGACGAGCACCAGGTGAAGCTCGTCAAGGTGAACATCGACGACCACCAGGACCTGGCGCAGCGCTACGGCGTCGCGTCGATCCCGTTCATGGTGCTGTTCGAGAACGGCGAGCCGCAGGCTTCCGCCGTCGGCGCGATGCCGAAGGGCGCGCTCGAGAAGCAGCTGGGGCTGGCGGGGGGCTGAGAAGCTCTCCGCTCGCTCCGTAGGGACGGGCGCTGCCCGCGGTGGCGGGAAACTAGGACGTCTCGTCGAGGTAGGTCAGGAACGCGAGGTGCTTGGCGAGATATGCCTCGATGTCGCCGACGCCTCGTTGCGCCCAGTCTTCGACCCACGTCTCGGTGAGATCGTCCTCGATGCGGTGGAGGATGCCGCGCTCTTCCATGGCCGAGATGATCGTCAGGCCGCCGGACGGACGCATGAGCCGATCGGCCCATCTTTCGCACGGCGAAAGCCCAGGTACGGTCCGCACGATGCCGCCGTTCCTGCTCGTCAACCCGCGGTCGGGCGGCGGAGACGTCGACAGGCTGGTGGCGGCTGCGAGGCGGCGCGGCTTCGCGGTGCACGTCCTCGCCGAGGACGACGACCCGGCCGAGCTGGCGCGGGACGCCCCCGCCGACGTCCTCGCGGTTGCCGGCGGCGACGGCTCGCTCGCCGGTGTCGCGGCGGTTGCTGCCGAGCGCTCGCTTCCGTTCGGCGTCGTGCCGTTCGGGACGCGAAATCACTTCGCCCGCGACCTCGGCCTCGACCGCCGCGACCCAGTCGCGGCGCTCGGGGTCGTGGCGGACGGCGAGCCTCGCCTCGTCGACCTCGGCCGCGCGAACGGCCGCCCGTTCCTGAACAACGTCTCGCTCGGCGCGTACGCGCAGCTCGTGCATGTCCGCGAGGAGCACCGGCGCGAGCGAAATGCGTTCGCGCGGCTGCGGGCGCTCGTGCTCGTCGCGCGCCGCCGCGACGAGGTCGCGGTGACGCTGGACGGCGACCCGTTGCGCTCACGGGTCGTGCTCGTCGCGAACAACGCGTACGACCTCGACGTGCTGTCGCTCGGCGGACGCGGACGTCTCGACGAAGGCGTGCTGCACCTCTACGCACCCACGGGGGTGGTGCGCGCGAACTGGATCGAACGGCGCGGCACGCGCTTCGTCGTCGACGCGCCGCACCACCGGCTGCACGCGGCCGTCGACGGCGAGCCGGACGTGCTCCGCACGCCGGTCGAGTTCACGATCGAGCCGCGGGCGCTACGCGTGCTCGCGCCGCGCGAGCCACGCGGCTAGGACGTGCTCCTGGCCGGGGAACGCCATCGGGGGCAGCTCCGGCGGCGCGAACCAGCGCAGCTCGGCAACGTCGTCCGCCGCCGCCGGCTCGCCCTCGCCGGCGACGATCCACGTGACCGAGAAGACGAAGCGGTCGCCGTACGGCTCGACGTCGACGCGCAGCAGCTCCAGCGGCTCGACGGCGAGGCCCGTCTCCTCGAGGAACTCGCGGCGCAGCCCGGCGACCGGGTCCTCGTTCTCGTCGAGGAACCCGCCGGGAAGGTCCCACTCGCCGAGCCGCGGCTCGAGCGCGCGCCGTGCGAGCAGCACGCGCCCGTCGCGCTCGAGCACGCCTTGGACGGCGGGGACGGCGTTCGCCCAGTAGCGCTCGCCGCAGCGCACGCAGCGGAGGTGGTCGCCCGCCGACGTGAGGTTTCCAGCGCAGCGGGGACAGAACCGCCACCCATCGAGGATCGACACGGAGGCGAATGATGGACAAGGACAACCCGCCTGCGACGGAGCGCGAGCAGGAGCTCGCGCAGACCGGCCGCCAGGGCGAGGAAGAGGACATGCGCGGCACGACGAGCCCCGACGACGCGGACAACCTGCCGAGCGACGAGGAGTAGCTAACCCCGTTCCGCGAGCACCGCGTCCGCGAGTCGCGGCCACGCGTCCGCCGCCCACGAGCCGAAGGCGCGGTCGCTGAGGCAGCCGAGGGCGACGTCCGCCTCGGGATCGACCCAGAGGAACGTGCCGCTGCGGCCGAAGTGCCCGAACGTGCGCGGCGAGTTGCGCGTTCCCGTCCAGTGCGGCGCCTTCGCGTCTCGCAGCTCGAAGCCGAGGCCCCAGTCGTTCGGAGACTGGCGGCCGAAGCCGGGCAGCACGCCGTCGAGCCCGGGAAACTGCACCGTCGCCGCCTCCGCCAATGTCTCCGCGGCGACGCGCCGCGGCGCGCGCAGCTCCTCCGCCACCGCGAGCAGGTCGCCGATCGTCCCACTCGCCCCCGAGCCGGCCGAGCCTTCGAGGCGGATTCCCGTTCCCGCCCATACGTCGGCGAAGTACCGCTCGAACGGCATCTCCGCCCGCGCCGCCACGAACGCCGCGGCGACCTCGAAGCCGTAGTTCGAGTAGATCCGCCGCCGGCCGGGCGGCGCGATCGGAGCGCCCGCCTCGAACGGCAGCCCGGACGCGTGCGCGAGCAGGTGGCGGAACGTCGACCCGAGTGGGCCGGTCGGTTCGTCCAGGTCGGCCAGCCCCTCCTCGAGCGCAACCAGCATCGCGAGCGCCGTCGCGAGCTTCGTCACCGACGCCCACGGGAACCGCCGCTCCGTGTCGCCGTGCACGCCCCGCGTGCGGCCGACCACACCGACGGCGACGCCGCATCCCCATCCGTCGACCTGGCGCAGCGCCTGCACGAACCGCGACACTAGCCGCGTGGAACGGCAGCTCGTCTCGTCCGGCGCCGCGTTCGAGCAGCGAGTCGGATACTCGCGCGCCGTCCGCGTCGGCGACCGCGTCTGGGTGTCCGGGACGGCGCCGATCATGCCCGGCGACCGCGACCCGCCCACCGGCGCCTACGAGCAGGCGCGCGTGTGCCTCCAGATCGTCGAGCGCGCGCTGGCCGAAGCCGGCGCGAGCCTCGACGACGTCGTGCGCACGCGCATCTACGTCACCGACGCGTCGGTCATCGCCGACGTCGGCCGCGCGCACGCGGAGGCGTTCGCGCGGGCGCGACCCGCGACGACGGCGATCGTGACGCAGCTGCTCGATCCGCGCTGGCTGGTGGAAATCGAAGCCGAAGCGGTGATACTCACGCCGTGAAGCAGATCTATCCCGCGTCGATCACCGGCAAGGGCGCCCGCGGGATCGGCGCCGACCAGCCGAGCGTCCTCGAGCACTCCTTCGGCAAGGGTGAGCCGTACACGCTGGGCGTCGAGGAGGAGTACATGCTGCTCGACCCCGAGACGTGGGACCTCGTGCAGCACATCGACAGCGTGCTCGCCGCCGTGCGACACGGCGACCACGAGGAGCGACTGCACGCGGAGCTGATGCAGTCGGTGCTCGAGGTGACGACGCCCGTCTGCCGCACGCCCGCCGACGTGATGCGTGCGCTGTGCCAGCTGCGCGGTTACGTCGCGGAGATCGCGCGCTCCGAGGGCTGCCGCTTCGGCTCAGCGGGAACGCACCCGTTCAGCCTGTTCGAGCGTCAGCGCATCACGGCGCGCGACCGCTACCGCAACCTCGTCGACCAGCTGCAGTACGTGGCGCGGCGCGAGCTGATCTTCGGGATGCACATGCACGTCGCAGTCGACGACCCCGAGAAGGCGATCCAGGTGATGAACGGCCTGCTCGTGCACCTGCCGCAGCTGCTCGCGCTGTCGGCGTCGTCGCCGTTCTGGCGCGGCGAGCCGACCGGCCTGCACTCGAGCCGGCAGATGGTCTTCGCGGCGTTCCCGCGCTCGGGCCCGCCGCCGCGGTTCCGCGACTACGCCGACTACGCCGACGTCGTCGGGCAGCTCGAGCGCACCGGCTGCATCGCCGACTACACGCACATCTGGTGGGACATCCGGCCCCACCCGCGGCTCGGCACGATCGAGATGCGCGTCTGCGACGCCGTCACGCGCATCGAGGACGTCGTCGCGATCGCCGCGTTCTTCCAGGCGATCGTGAAGATGTACTGCGAGCAGTACGACGCCGGCCGCCCGATCCCGAGCTGGCACCGCATGCTGACGACCGAGAACAAGTGGCTCGCGGCCCGCTACGGGCTGGAGGCGCCGGTGATGGACCTGGCGACCGGCCGCCGCAACCGCGTGCCCGTGGCACAGCTCGTCCGCCGGACGCTCCGCGACATCGAGCCGCACGCGCGCGAGCTGGGTTCCGAGCGCGAGCTCGACGGCGTGCGCGGGATCCTCGCGCGCGGCAACGGCGCCGACCGGCAGCTGCGCGTGTGGAACGCGAATCGCGACATCGTCGAGGTCGTACGCGAGATCGCCGCCGCGACCGAGGACGCGGTCACCGCAGCCGCAGCGGCGCCAGCCGGCTGACGCGGCTCCTCTCGCCGACGACCCACAACGCGCTCTGGTCGGTCTTCCAGCCGAGCGCGATCGCGACGTGCGAGGGCTCCGTCGCGACGCGGCCGTCCGCGAGGTCGGCGACCCAGACGTGGGTCGCGTCCGTGAACGCGACGTGCTGTCCGTCCGGCGCGAGTGCAGCGATCCCAGCGTTCGGGTTCCAGCTCGCGCGCTGGAACGAGTAGCGGACACGGAGGCGGTGCGACGCGACGTCGATCGCGACGAGGCGCCCGTACCCCACGCTGACCGCCCAGAGGGTGCCGTTGTCGCCGTCGTCGGCCTGGACGAGTGCCCACGTGGCCGCCGCGGCGAAGTCGCCGCTGCCGGGAAGGTCGATGCAGTACGCGCGTCCGGCCGCAGTGTCGAGCTCGTGCACCATCGCATTGCCGTCGCCGCCGATGTAGAGCGTGAAGAGGTAGCGGCCGTTCGGAGACGAGACGCGTGCGAACGGGAGGCCGGAGATGAGTGCGCTCCTGTCCTGGTCCTTCAGCGGCTGCTTCCGCAGCGTGTTCGTGGCCAGGTCGTACAGCCGCACCTCGTAGCCGAAGCGAAGCGTCTGGATCAGGAACAGGAACCGCCCGTCGAGCGCGTCGAACGACCAGTTGTTCCCACCGAGCTTCACGACCCGCTGCGTGTGCGGAGAGGCGATCGCGAACGTCGTCGACCGCTTCTGCGTGCGTGCGACGACCGCGCTCGCGCCGTCCTGGGAGACGCCGACGAGGGAGAACGTCCCGCGCTGCTGCAGCATGGCGTCGGCGACGCGGCGTCCGGTCGCGAGGTCGTACCACGTCAGCAGCGCGCCGTCCTGGTGCACGAGCGTCCGCCCGCTCACGACCCCCGGCGGCAGGTGCCAGCGCGTGCCGCCGGTGCGTAGGTCGATCACGCGCAGCGGCTTGTCGACGGACTGGCGAACGGCGAGCATGCGGCCGTGGGCGAGCACGAACTGGCTCGTGCTGCAGTCGAGCGGCGAGCACGCCGCGCCGACAGCCGCGCCGGGCAGGAGCAGCGCGAGCGCACTGGCCACGAGCGTGAGACGGAGCATGCCCGGTCTACGCCCAGGGGACCTCTCGAGGTCCCGGCGCCGTATGACTTCCGTGTGGCGGAGCGCGCCTGGATCAAGGCTGCCCAGAACGGCTCGGTCGACGACCTGGAGCGGCTCTTCCGCGCGCACTGGCCGCGTGCCTACCGCGCCGCGCTGCTCGTCACCAACGACGCCGCGGCGTCCGAGGACATCGCGCAGGAGGCGTTCCTCGCGGCCGTGCGCAACCTCGACCGCTTCGACCGGCGGCGCCCGTTCGCACCGTGGCTCCACCGGATCGTCGTCAACCGCGCGATCGACTGGACCCGGGCGCGCCGCCTGCGGGCGGAGGTCGAGCTCGGCGAGCATGTCGCCTCCGCACCCGACGTCGAGCCCGGCGACGGCACGTTCGCGCGCATCGGCGAGCTCTCGCCCGAGCACCGCGCCGTCGTCGTGCTGCGCTACGTGCTCGAGTACACGCCGGGCGAGATCGCGAAGCTGCTCGACCTGCCGCGCGGCACCGTCAACTCGCGCCTCCGCCGCGGCCTCGACCGCTTGAGGGAGCTGGAGGCATGACGCCCGAAGACCGCGCCTGGGAGGTCGTGCGCCGCGCCTACCTCGAGCGGTCGCCCAGGCCGCGCGCGCGCCCGGGCAACCGGCTGCTCCCCACGGCGGCGGCGCTCGCCGTCGTCGCGGCCGTCGCGCTTGCGGCCCTGTCGCCGCCGGGCCGCGCCGTCTTCGAGCGCGTCGGGCGCGCAGTCGGCGTCGAGCCGGCGGCGACGGAGCTCTTCTCGCTCCCGGGCGGCGGCCGGCTGCTCGCGGTGGCGCACGGCGGCGTCTGGCTCGTCGAGGCCGACGGCGCCAAGCGGCGGCTCGCGTACGACGACGCCGAGTGGTCACCGCACGGCCTCTACGTCGTCGCGACGCGCGGGGACGAGCTGGTTGCGGCGGATCCGCACGGGCGTGTGCACTGGACGCTGGCGCGACCGCGGCCGCGCTGGCCGCGCTGGGAGGGCACCTACGTGGACACCCGCATCGCCTACCTCTCCGCCGGCGATCTGCGCGTCGTCGCCGGCGACGGCACCGGCGACCACCTCCTCGCGGCGCACGTGCTTCCGGTTCCGCCCGCGTGGGATCCGGCGCGCCTGCACACGGTGGCCTACGCCGTCGCCGGTGCGGTCGTGCTGCGAACGGCCGACGGACGGCTCGTCTGGCGGCGCCGGGTGCGGGTCGTCCCGCACGCGCTCGAGTGGTCGTCCGACGGCCGCCGCCTCGCCGTCGTCGGCGCGCGGCGCATCGAGATCCTGGACGGCGCAGGCCGCACGCTGGGCGTGGTCGCGCCGCCGGGCGCGGCGGGCCTCGACGCGGCGTTCCGCCCCGGAACGCACATCCTCGCCGTCGCCGGCCGGCTCGGCGGCCAGAGCGAGGTGCGCGTCGGCGGCCGGCTCGTGTTCGCGGGCCCCGGCGTCTTCGGCGGGATCGCCTGGTCGCCCGGCGGCGGGTGGCTGCTCGTCACGTGGCCGACGGCGAACCAGTGGCTGTTCCTGCACGGCGCGCGGGTGCACGCCGTCGGCAACATCGCGCACCAGTTCGCGCAGACGGACGCTCGGACGCCCGCGCAGATCGACGGCCGCTGGTCGCAGTAGATTCGGCCCGTGCTCCAGCGCGGCGACCGCCTTCCGGACGCGACCGTCTTCCTCGGTCCGAACGAGCCCGTGAGCCTGCACGAGCTGCTCGAGGACGGTCCGAAGCTGCTCGTCTTCTACCTCTTCGACTGGTCGTCGACCTGAACGAACGAGATGGAGCTCCTGCGTGACAGGAGAGCGGACTTCGACGAGGCAGGCGTCCAGCCGGTCGGCGTCTCGCGCGACTCGCCGTGGTGCCACATCGCGTGGACGCAGGCGCTCGACCTCAACTTCGGGCTCCTGTCGGACTTCAACGGCGAGGCGGTGCGCGCGCTCGGAATCGGGTTCTCGTTCCGCGGGTTCGAGGACGTGGCGCAGCGGTGCGCGCTCCTCGTCGACACGGACGCGACGATCAGCGGCTTCTGGCGGTACGACACGAGCGAGGTGCCCGACGTCGACGAGCTGCTCGCGGCGTGCCTAGCCTTGACCTCGTCGGGCGAGTCTGTCTGAATCGAGCGATGGAGACTCCTGCGGTCGGCGCGGCGCCCGCCACACGGAATCACGGCGCCCTCACACTCGCGCTCGCGGCTGCCGTCGCGGTGCTCGTCGTCGTCTTCGCGTTCGACGCGTCGGCGGTTCCGAACCACTGGTACGCGCTCTTCAAGACGATCCACGTGGTCGCCGCGATCGTCTGGCTCGGTGGCGGCATCCTCGTCTTCGTGCTCGGCGTGCGCGCGCAGCGCGCGTCGAACGTGGAGGACATGACGGCGATCGCGCGGTTCGGCGCGTTCGCGGGCGAGCGGATCTTCGCGCCCGCCGGTCTCGTCGTCGTCGCGATGGGCGTCGCGATGATGATCAACACCGACTGGGGCTGGGGCACGTTCTGGATCGACGCGGGGCTCGTCGGCTACGCGACGACGTTCGTCACCGGCGTCGGGTTCCTGTCGCCGACCGCGAAGAAGATCGCGGCGGCCGAGCCCGGCAGCCCCGAGGCGCTCGCGCTGATCGACCGCGTCCTGCTCGTGCTGCGCGTCGACGTCGCGGTGCTCCTGCTCGTGATCGCCGACATGGTCACGAAGCCGTTCTCGTAAGGGCAGCGATTTCTCGAGCGACCGGGGGAGAGCCGAAACGGCTCCCCCGGTTCCTCACATGCCCATCGCGTGGTAGCCGGAGTCGACGTAAAGCGTCGTCCCGGTGACGTTCCTCGCTTCGTCGCCGAGCAGGTAGGCGGCCGCGGCGCCGACGTCGTCGGCGTCGATGTGGCGGTGCAGCGGCGCACGCTCCTCGACGATCGACTCCATCGTCGGGAACCCCGCGATCGAGCGCGCGGCGAGCGTGCGGACGGGGCCGGCCGAGATCGCGTTGACGCGGATGTTCTTCGCACCCAGGTCCCACGCGAGATAGCGCACCGACGCGTCGAGCGTCGCCTTCGCGACGCCCATGACGTTGTAGTGCGGGACCGCGCGCTCGCCGCCGAGATAGGTCATGGTGACGATCGAGCCGCCGCCGGCCGCCTCCATCAGCGGCTCGGCCGCGCGCGCCGCCGCGACGAGCGAGTAGGCGCTGACGTCGAGCGCCATCCAGAAGCGGTCGCGGGGCGTATCGACGAAGCGGCCTTCGAGATCCTCGGCCGCCGCGAACGCCACCGAGTGCACCAGGATGTCGAGCCGGCCGCCGAAGACGTCGCCGACCTCGCCGAAGACGCGCGCGATCGCCTCGTCGTCCCGCACGTCGAGCTCGGTCACGAGCGGGCTCTCGACCGACTCGGCGAGCTCGCGGACGTTCTTCTCGATGCGCTCGCCCTGGAACGTGAACGCGACCTGCGCGCCGCCCTCGGCAAGGCGGCGGGCGATCGCCCACGCGATCGAGCGCTTGTTCGCGACACCCAGGACGAGCGCGTTCTTTCCCTGGAACTTTCCCTGGAACATCGCGGGCGACTCTAACCCCCATCGGGTACGCTGCGGCACCTTGCGTCGCGCCTTGCTGCTGGCCGTGGTGCTTGCGCTCGTCGTAGCCTCCGCGGCCCCGGCGAAGCTGGCGCCTGTCCGCCGCCCGGTCGGCGAGACGAGCCTCCCGCGCGTCCGCGCCGGCGTCCTCCACGTCCCGCCGCTGCAGGCGAGCGACCTGACGCGCGTGATCGTGCGCCTCCCCGCACCGCCGCTCGCGGTCTGGTTCGCGCAGCGCCGGCTGGCGTCGGCGTCGGCCGCCCAGCACCTCGACGTGCAGAGCGCGAGCGCCAGGACGTACCTCGCGCACCTCGCACGGCTGCAGCGCGTCGCGGCCGTGCAGGTCAAGGCCGCGGTTCCCGACGCGACGCTGCAGCAGCGCTTCCGCATCGTGCTCGACGGGATCACGGTGCAGCTGCGGGCGGCGGAGCTGCCGAAGCTTCTGCGCGTCCGCGCGATCGACAAGATCTACCCCAGCCTGCGCTACACGATGACGGACGACACGAGCCCGGCCGTCATCCACGCGACGCAGCTCGAGGCCGCGACGGGCGACCAGGGCGCGGGGATCAAGATCGGCGTCGTCGACACCGGCGTCGACCCGAAGAACCCGTTCCTGAACCCGGCCGGCTTCAGCTATCCCGCCGGGTTCCCCAAGGGCGACACGCGCTACACGACGCCGAAGGTGATCGTCGCGCGCGTCTTCCCCGGCCCGGTGCGCGACAAGCGCTCGAACCAGGTGTTCGACCCGACTGAGCCGCACGGGACGCACGTCGCCGGCATCGCGGCAGGCGACCAGAACGTCACCGCGCCCGCCGGCCCCGACCACCCCCGGGTCACCGGCCTCTCCGGCGTCGCGCCGAGAGCCTGGATCGGCAACTACCGCGTCTTCACCATCCCGACGCCGCTCGGCCACGAGGCCGACACGCCGCAGATCGTGCAGGCGTTCGAGTCTGCCGTCGCCGACGGGATGAACGTCATCAACTTCTCCGGCGGCGGCCCGCAGACCGACCCCGCGAACGACGCGATGTACGAGGCGGTGCACGACACGGCGCTCGCCGGCGTCGTGCCGGTGATCGCCGCCGGCAACGACCGCGACGACTTCGGCCTCGGCACGACGGGCTCGCCCGGCACGGTTCCCGACGCGATCACCGTCGCGGCGGTCTCGAACGCGCACGTCTTCGCGCCCGCGCTGAGCGTCCCGAACGGGCCGCCCCAGCTGACGGACGTGCCGATCCAGAGTGTCGGCGGCACCTACCCGCCGGCGTCGTGGGCGACGGCCGACCAGCCGATCGTCGACATCTCGACCGTCGTCGGGACGAACCACAAGCCGGTCGACCCGTACCTGTGCGGCAGCCCCAGCGACCCGAACAACACGCTCGGCACGCTGCCGAAGAACTCCGTCAAGGGGCTGATCGTGCTCGTCCACCGCGGCAACTGCAGCTTCGTCTCGAAAGCGGAGCGCGCGGTGATCGGCGGCGCGGCCGGGATGATCCTGATCGACAACCGGCCGGGCGAGGCGAACCCCGTCCCCGTCCAGCTGCCGCTCCGCGGCGGGATGATCAGCGATCTCGACGGACAGCGCCTGCAGGCGTACCTCGACGCGAACGGCGGGCGCGGCGCCATCCGGGTCTCAGCGGGCATCCAGGAGATCCCGACTGGACGCTCGGGGATCATGACCAGCTTCTCCTCCGCCGGGCTGAACGACTTCGGCTTCGACCTCAAACCGGACATCTCCGCGCCGGGGCTCGACGTCCTCTCGTCGACGCCGCCGCTCACGACGGGCTCGAACTTCGCCGTCTTCGCGGGCACCTCGATGGCGACCCCGCACGTCGCGGGCGCCGCAGCGCTGCTGCTGCAGCAGCACCCGACGTGGTCGCCGTACCAGGTGAAGTCTGCGCTGATGGACTCTGCCGCTCCCGCGTGGGGCAACACCGCCCGCACGCAGGAGGCGCCGGTGCTGCTCGAGGGCGCCGGGCTCGCCGACCTCACCGCGGCGACCGACCCGCACGTCTTCACCGACCCGCAGTCGCTCTCGTTCGAGAAGCTCGACCTGAACCAGGGCGCGCAGCAGAAGTCGCTGCTCCTCACCGTCTCCGACGCGGGTGGCGGGGCCGGCAACTGGACGGTGACCGTCGCACCGCAGTCGCAGACGAGCGGCGTGACGATCGGCGTACCGGCGACGATCTCGCTCACGCCCGGCGGCTCCGTGCCGTTCCCCGTGACGGTTAACGTGGCGGCGAACGCCGGCACCGGGTTCAACTACGGCTTCGTCGTCCTGTCCAACGGGAGCGTCCAGCGGCGCGTGCCGTACGCGTTCCTCGTCGAGAAGCCGGCGCTCGCGAGCGCACCGGTCGTGGCGCTGAGGAAGTTCCAGGTCGGCAGCACCGCCGTGGGAACGAACCGCGTCAGCCAGTACTGCTGCCCGTCGGAGCCGTTCGGCCCGCCGCCGAGCTACTTCGGGGCCCCGATGAACGAGGACGGCGCCGAGCACCTCTACTCCCTCTCCATCAACCAACCGGTCCTGAACTTCGGCGTCTCGATCCTCGCGCAGTCGTCGAACGCGCTCGTCGACCCGTGGGTGCTCGGCTCGAAGGACGAGAACGACGTCGAGGGCTACGCCGGCACCCCGGTCGACGTCAACACCCTCACCGTCGACTCCAACCTCGACGTCGGCGCGGCCGGCGCCGAGTTCCCGCGGCTCGGCACGTTCTACGTGTCGGTCGACTCGCGCACCGACCCGTTCACGAACAAGCCGCACAAGGGCCAGTACCTGCTCAACTCGTGGGTGAACGACGTGACGCCGCCGTACGTGCGCCTGCTGACGACGCGCGTCACCGCGGGCCGGCCGCTGATCATCGGGCAGGCGGTCGACCTCGGCGCGGGCGTCGACCCGCTCTCGCTCGTCCTCAACTACGGGCGCGTGCTGATCGGCGCTTCGCAGTACGACCCGGTGACCGGCCTCGTGCTCTTCGGGATTCCGACCCAGGCGCCGACACTCGCCGCCGGCAAGCGTTCCGCGATCGTGATGGCGTCGGACTACCAGGAGTCGAAGAACGTGAACACCGTCGGCCCGGCGCTGATGCCCAACACGACGTTCAAGCGCGTGCGGCTGACGGTCGTGAGCGGGCCGACGGTGACGTGGCTCGCACCGCAGGCGCGCTCGTGCGTGACGCGGCCCGAGCACCTGCTCGTCACCGCCGACTCGACCGCGGCGGTGCGCGAGGTCGTCTTCCGCGACGACGGCAGGAAGCTCGGGACGCGCAAGGGGACGCTCGCGTTCGAGCTGACGTGGAAGGACGCGCACGCCGCGAAGGGCGTGCACCGACTGACGGCCACCGTCGTCGACGTCCGCGGTCGCACCGCGACCGCCGAGCGCACCGTGCGCGTCTGCCGGTAGCCGTCGTCACCGGCGCCAGCTCGGGGATCGGCGCAGAGCTCGTGCGCGCACTCCAGACGCGCGGCTACCGCGTCGTCGGCCTCTCGCGCCGCCCGTCCGCGGCCGACGAGCACGAGGAATGCGACGTCGCCGACCGTGCGCAGGTCGAGGCGGCGGCGGAGCGGGTGCTCGCGAGGCACCAGCGGATCGACTTGCTGGTCGTGAACGCGGGCGTGCGCGGCCGAACGAGGTTCCTCGAGGGCGACGGCGAGGCGATCGAGCGCACGGTGCGCGTCAACTACCTCGGGGCGGTCTGGACGGTGCGCGCGTTCGCGCCCGGCCTCGGCCCCGGTGCGCGGGTCGCCATGATCTGCTCGGTCGCTGGAACCGTCGCGTCGGGGCCGTACTCGGCCTCGAAGCACGCGCAGCTCGCGCTGTCGCGCTCGCTGGCGGTGGAGCTCGGGCGCCGCGGCGTGTCCGTGCTGACGGTGAACCCGGGGTTCGTCGAGACGCCGGCTTCCCGCAGCGCAGCCGCCTCGGCCCGCTGTTCTCGCGCCTCGTCGTCGACCCGCCGTTCGTCGTGCGGCGCGTGCTGAGCGCGATCGACGCGGACAGGCGCGAGATCGTCGTCCCGCGCTGGTATCGGGCCGCCTCGGTCGCGCAGGCGCTCGCGCCGGGACTGTTCGCACGTGCCTTCACGCGCGCGGCGCGCGACCGTCGCATCCCCTGAACGCGCGCTCAGGCTCGCGCGAGCACGTACCAGCCGGTGACCGACTCGTAGCCGGCCGGCGCAAGCGAGCGGGCGCGCTCGCGCGACTCGCCTTCGCAGCCGGCCAGGTCGAGATACTCGTCGAGGTCGCGCGGCTCCCGCGTCACCTCGGCGCGCCGGAGCACGAGGCCGTTCGCATCGAAGAGCCCGCGCAGGTCGGCGTCGGCGAGCACGCGCGTCGTCGAGGGGTCGCGCGCGCGCTCGAACCGCGTGAGCGCCAGGGCGGCGAGCGGGTCGGCCGGCGCAAGCTGGTCGGCGACGAGGATCGTCCCGCCGGGGCGTGTGACGCGCACGAGCTCCGCGACGACGAGCTCAGGCCGCCGCGTGTGGTGAAGCGTGCGCAAGGTCGCCGCGACGTCGAACGAGAACGCGTCGAAGGGGAGCTGCTCGCCGTCGCCGACCACGACCTCCACGTTCGCCGGCGCGTCGGCGCGGGCGCGGGCGGCGAGCTCGGCGTCGATCTCGACGGCGACGATCGACCGCGCACGCGGGGCGAGCGCGAACGCGAGCGCGCCGGCACCCGCGCCGACGTCGAGCACGCGCTCGCCGCCGTGCAGCGGGACGAGCCGCTCGAGCCGCGCGGCGAGCGCCGCTGCCCGCCGGTCGCGCCATTCCGCACGCCGCTCGACGTTCACGAGTCGACCACGACCCGCCGCGCCCGCGTGGGCGCCGAGTTGATGCCGCAGCTCAGCTCGTACGTGATCGTCCCGGCCGCACGCGCGTGCTCTTCGAGCGGCAGGCCCCGCCCGACGATCGTCACCGGCGTTCCCGGCGGCAGCTCCCGCTCGAGCTCGACCGCGAACGCGTCCATCGAGACCGTCCCGACGACGCGGCGCCGCTCGCCCGCGACGCGCACCTCGGTGCCGGACAGGTCACGGCGGAAGCCGTCGGCGTAGCCGACGGGGACGATCCCGATCCAGGTGTCGCGCTCGGCGACGAACCGGCGCGCGTACCCCGTCGACTCGCCGGCGCGCAGCGGCTTCGCGAGCGCGATCTCGGTCGTCCAGGCGAGCACCGGCTCGAGCCCGTCCTCGCCGGCGTCCGTCCCGAACGGCGAGAGGCCGTAGATGGCGATCCCGCACCGCGCGGCGTCGAAGCGGGCCTCCGGCAGGCGCAGCGCGGCGGCGCTGTTCGCGACGTGCCGGGTGAGGTGCGCGACCGGGGCCGTCGCGGCGCGAAAACGCTCGATCTGCCGGCGCGCGAACTTGGCATCGGTGTCGGCCGTTGCGAGGTGCGTCATCACGCCCACCACCTCGCGCGCGGGCGCCGGCAGCTCCGCCACGCCCCAGCGCCCCATCCCCGTGTCGAGCTTCACGTGCACGGCGACTCCCTCCGGCAGCTCGTCGTGCGACACGCAGAGCTCGAGCCGCGCCTCGCGTGCGACCGCGACCTCGCGGTTCGTCGCGGGCCCGAAGACGAGGATGCGCGCGTCGACGAGCTCGCGCCGCAGCTGGACGGCCTCGGCGACCGTCGCCACGCAGAGCGCGCTTGCGCCGGCGTCGAGCGCCGCGGCGGCGCAGTCCACCGCGCCGTGCCCGTACGCGTCCGCCTTGACGACGGCCCACAGCTCGCTTCCATCGAGCGCGCGCAGAAGCGTGCGCACGTTGCGGCGCAGGGCCCCGAGGTCGATCGTGATCTCGGACCTCGGCACCGCGTCAGATCTCCGGGAACTGCCAGCCGTCGCCGCCGAGCGCGCGCTGGATTCCCGGCAGCAGGTCGCTCGCGACGAGACCGGCCTGGTGCGGCACCAGCTTCGACGCGACGCCGTGGGCGGCGGCCGCGAGCGCGGCCGCGAGCTGCGCGTCGAGCCCCTTCGCGAGGAACGCCGCCACGACGCCCGTCAGCACGTCGCCGCTGCCGGCGGTCGCGAGCGACGGCTCGCCGTACAGGCTGACGAAGACGCCGGCGCGCGGAGCGGCGACGAGAGTGTCGCTTCCCTTCAACAGCACGACGCAGCCGAATCGTGAGGCCGCCCTGCGCACCAGCCCGAAGCGGTGCGCGTCCACCTCCCGCGCGTCCACGCCGAGGAGCCGGGCGAGCTCGCCGCCGTGCGGCGTCAGCACGGTCGGCGCGGCGCGCGTGAACGGCTCGAGCTGCCAGAGCCCGTCCGCGTCGAGCACGACCGGCTGCTCGAGCCGCTCGAGCAGGAGCCGGACGAGCGCAACCGTCCCCTCGCTGCGGCCGAGGCCGGGCCCGATCGCGACGGCGTCCGCCTTCTCGGCCGCCGCGAGAATCGAGTCCGCCGCGCGCGGCAGCAGGCGGCCCTGCGCATCCTCGGGCAGCGGCCGTTTCACCGCCTCGAGCAGGCGCGTCTCGAGGACGGGCAGCGTCGACTCGGGCGCCGCCACCGTGACGTAGCCGGCGTCGGCGCGAAAGGCGGCGAGCGACGTCAGCATCGGCGCGCCGGTCAGCCCGCGCGAGCCGCCGACGACGAGCACGGAGCCGGCCGAGTACTTCGACGAGGAGCGGTCCTTCCGCGGCACCTGCAGGAGCGCCGACGCGTGGACGAGCGCGTGCACGTGCTCCTGCACCCGCAGTCCGATGGGCGCGAGGTGGACGTCGCCGGCGTGGAGGCGGCCCGGTGCAACCGCGAGACCGACCTTCACGGCGCCGAACGTGACGGTCTCGGCAGCACGCACCGCCGCTCCGGGCACCTCGCCGGTCGAGGCGTCGACGCCCGACGGAACGTCGACGGCGACGATCGGGCGGCCGGTCGCGTTCATGCGCTCGATCATGCGTGCGGCGTCCTCGCGCGGCGCCTCGCGAAGACCGATGCCGAGCAGCGCGTCGACGACCACCTCCGGCTCGCCGAGGTCGCCGACGCCGTCGACGACCCGCGTCTCGATGCCCGCCTCGCGCAGGACACGGGCGCAGACGCGGCCGTCGCCGCCGTTGTTGCCCTTGCCGCAAACGACGGTGACCGTCGAAGGGTGCAGCCGCAGCACGCGTTCCGCGACGGCGGTCCCGGCTCGCTCCATCAGCTCTTCCAGCGATCCCTGGTAGGCCTCCTCCGCGCGCCGGATCTCCTCCGCCGTCGCGAGCGGCGGCAGCCTCATCGGGCTTCCCCGGCATCGACGACGACGGCCACCGCCGCCGCGAGCTCACGCGAATGGGTCATCGAGAGCTCGATGCGCTGGGCTCCGAGACGCTCGGCCCATGCCGCCGTCCGTCCGCTCAGGTGGACGCCGGGCTTCGGCCGGCCTCGGATCTCGATCTCCTTCCACGTGAAGTGCACCCCCGAGCCGAGCGCCTTGCCGACGGCCTCCTTCGCGGCGAAACGGCCGGCGTAGTGCTGCGGCGGATTCGGCTTGGAATCGCAGTAGGCGATCTCGGCGGCCGTGAAGCAGCGTTCGCGGAAGCCGTCGCCGTGCCGGTCGAGCGCACGGCGGATCCGGTCGATCTCGATCAGGTCGACGCCGACGCGCAACGTCTACAGGTTCGCCTCGAGCCAGTCGGGCAGTTGGGCGATCGACGACACGATGCCGTCCGGCTGGACCTGCGAGCGCTCGACCTCGTCGGGCCGGAACTTGCCGGTGCGCACGAGGATCGTCCGCATGCCGTGGCGGTGCGCCCCGACGACGTCGTTGTCGAGGTCGTCGCCCACCATCCAGGCGAGCGCAGGCTCGGCGTCGAGCGCGTCGAGCGCCGCCTGGAAGTAGTTCGGGCTCGGCTTGCCGAGAACGGTCGCCTCGACGTCGGCCGCGTACTCCAGGCCGGCGACGAACGCGCCTGCGTCGAGGCGGGCGCCGTCGGCGGTCTGCCACCACTTGTTCTTGTGCAGGCAGTAGAGGGCTGCGCCCGCCTCCAGCTCGTGGAAGGCGCGGTTCAGGTTCAGGTACGAGAAGACGCGGCCCGTCTCCTCGCCTTCGTCCGCTCCGCCGACGAGCACGGCGTCGACGTTCATGCCGACGAGCTGCAGGCCCTGCAGGTCGTCGAGGATGCCCGGCATCGTCAGCGCGAGCACGCGCTTCCCCGCGAGCGCGCGCGCCGCGACGTCGCCCGTCGTCTGCAGCTCCGCGTCGTCGAGCTCGATCCCGAACGCGCGCAGCTGGTCGGCGACCTGCGCCTTCGACCGCGTCGTCGTGTTCGTGACGAAGCGCAGGCGGTGGCCGTTGTCACGCAGCCGCCGCACCGCCGTCGCGGCCCCGGCGATCGGCGCTCCCGAGACGTGCAGGACGCCGTCGACGTCCAGGAGAATCGCGGCCATGGACGTCGATCTTATTCGGGCGGAGGTCGCGTTCCGCTTCTCGCGCTCGAGCGGACCGGGCGGCCAGCACGCGCAGAAGAGCTCGACACGTGTCGAGGCGCTGTTCGACGTCGCGGCGTCGGCCGGCCTCACCGACGCCGAGAAGAAGCGTGTCCTCGCACGGGTCGGCCCGGTCGTCCGCGCTGTGGCGCAGGACGAGCGGTCGCAGCTGCGGAACCGCGAGCTGGCGAGCGAGCGGGTCGTCGTGCAGCTGCGCGAGGCTGCGCGGGTGCGGCGCGCGCGGCGGCCGACGACGCCGACCATGGCGGCCCAGGAGCGGCGTCTCGAGGAGAAGCGGCGGCGGTCGGCGACCAAGCGCCTGCGGCGCGGCCCCGACGAAGCGTGAGCCTCGTCAGCTGCGCACGAGCCGCGCGACCGCGTCCATCAGCTCGCCCACCTTCTCGTCTCCGCCCTCGCGCACACAGTGGGCGACGTGGTCCTCGAGCACCTTCAGCGCGACCCCGTCGAGAGCCGCGGTGACGGCCGAGACCTGCGTGACGACGTCGATGCAGTAGCGCTCGTCCTCGACCATCCGCTGGAGGCCGCGCACCTGCCCCTCGATCCGGCGGAGGCGCTTGAGCAGCGCGTCCTTCTGGTTGCCGACGACGTATCCGTGACTCATGCATATGCCTCCGGGTTCGCTTCGAATGCGTGCTTGCAGTGCGCGCCGCAGAAGAAGTACGTGCGGCCGCGGAACGTCGCCGTCGGCTTGGCGGCGTGCCGGTCGACCGTCATGCCGCAGACGGGATCCTTCGCCCCGCGCCGCAGCGTCAGCGCGACCAGCGCGACGAACACGGCCGCGAACACGAGGTCGAGGATCGAGGTGTAGCTCCAGGTGACGGGCCGCTCCGTGATCGACGCGCCGGCCGCGCGCTGCGGGAGGGCTCCGGCAGCGCCGAACACGCCGTCGACGGCGAGCGCCGCGACGACGATCGCCGCCAGCATCGCCGCCACGAGCAGCGCGGCGAAGCGGCGGCCGTAGTACTTCGCGTAGACGACGACGAGCGGGACAATCAGCAGGTCGGCGTAGAGGAACGCGATCACGCCGCCGAACGAGATCCCCCCGGACCAGAGGACGGCGGCGAGCGGCACGTTGCCGATCGAGCAGACGAACGCGAGCGCGGCGACGACAGGTCCGACGAGCGCGTTCTCCACGATGCGCAGCGGCGCCGGCGCGTTCGTGAGGAAGAGCGCGCGGAAGAAGGCGTGCGGGAGCAGCGAGACGTAGCCGGCGACGAGGAAGCCGACGGCGATCTCCTTCCACAGCATCTGCAAGTCGCCTCGGAAGTTGTGCGCCACGTCCGACCACGCCTGCGCCGAGACGATCCGCTTGCGCCACGGCAGCGCCGAGGCGGCGGTCGGATGGACGTGACCGGCGTCCGCCGCCTGCGCGTGGACGCGGATCTCCGCCTCGCGGCGGCGCGGCACGAGCAGCGCGAGCGCAGCCCAGAGAAGCGCGATCAGGAACAGCCCGCCCACGAACTCCGCGAGCGTGAACCGCCACCCGAGCAGGAGCCAGAGGACGAGTCCGAGCTCGAAGACGAGGTTCGTCGAGGCGAACTGGAGCGCCATCGCCGAGACGAGGCTCGCGCCCTTCGCGAACAGCGACTTGGCGATCGCGACGGCGGCGTACGAACACGACGACGACGCGGCGCCGAGTGCCGTCGCGAGCGCCACCGGCCGTGGCCCGCGCCCGCCGAGCGACCGCTCGAGCGGCGCGCGCGGCACCCACGCCTGGACGACGGCCGACAGCGCGAACCCGAGCACGAGCGCCCACCAGACCTCCCACGCCATCCGCAGTGCGGCCGTGATGCCGTTGATCGCCCACATACCCCTGTAGGGTATATGAGCCGTCGTAGCGGCGTGGGTGGTGGGGGGCTAGAGCTGGCGGCCGGGCTGGTCGAAGCGCGAGTCGACGCCGAAGGCGGCGCCGGCCACGCACAGCGCGAGCACGGCGAGCAGGAAGAGAATTGCGGTCATCAGGGTCATGCCACAACGGTGCCTGAGCAGCGACTATCAGCGCAAATGAATGTATGATTGATGTTGATCATGGAACCTGATAGATGGCTCGGGGTGGAGCTACGGCACTTCGCCGCGCTCGAGGCGCTCGCGACGGAGGGCTCGTTCGGCCGCGCGGCGCAGCGGCTCGGCTACACGCAGTCGGCCGTCTCGCAGCAGATCGCGACGCTCGAGCGGATCGTCGGCGAGCGGCTCGTCGAGCGTCCCGGCGGCCCGCGGCCGGTCAGCCTCACCGAGGCCGGACGGCTGCTGCTCCGCCACGCGGAGTCGATCGTCGCACGGCTGCAGGCGGCGCAGGCCGACCTGGAGGCGCTGCGCTCCGGGGAGGCGGGCACGCTGCGCGTCGGCACGTTCCAGTCGGTCGGCGCCCGCGTCCTGCCGGAGATCATGGCGCGCTACGCCGCGCAGTGGCCGCAGATCGACGTGATGCTGAGCGAGCTCGAAGACGACGAGATCGCGGGCGCGGTCGAGCGCGGCGACGTCGACGTCGGGTTCGTGATGCTTCCCGTCGGCGACGCGCCGCTCGACACGGTCGAGCTGATCCGCGACCCGTACGTGCTCGTGACGCAGGCCCGCTCGCCCATCGCGGACGGTCGCCCCGACCTGCACGAGATCGCGGCGCAGCCGCTCGTCGGTTTCCGCGCGTGCCCGTCCGTCGCCCACTTGGAGGGCGCGCTGCGCGTCCAGGGCATCGAGCCGCGCTGGGCGTTCCGGTCGAACGACAATCCGACCGTCCAGGCGCTCGTCGCCGCGGGGATGGGCAACGCGATCGTGCCGCTGCTGACGGTCGACACGGCCGATCCTCGCGTCACCGTCACGAACCTCCCCGAGCTGCCGCCGCGCGTGATCGCGATCGCCCAGCATCGCGACCGGTACGCGCCCCCGGCCGTGCGGGCGTTCGTCGAGACGGCGATCGCGTGCTGCGGCGCCGGCGACGCCGTCGCCGCCTGACCCGAAACGGGGATGGCCGCCGCCCGGAAGCGGGCGGACGATGAGTGGGGACGGCCGCCCCGGTGCCGCAGCCAGGGCGGCCGGCCCGCTCGGCCCTACTCGACCGTGACCGTCTTCGCGAGGTTGCGCGGCTGGTCGACGTTCAGGCCGCGCAGGCGCGCGATGCGGTAGGCGAGAAGCTGCAGCGGCAGGATCGCGAGCGGCGCCTGGATGAACGCAGGCGACTTCGGTACGTAGATCACGTCGTCGGCGTGATGCTGGATGTCCTCGTTGCCGTCGGTCGCGATCGCGATGACGTGGGCGCCGCGCGCGCGCGTCTCCTGGATGTTCGAAACGATCTTGTCGTACACGTGGATGTTCGTCGCCACGACGACGACCGGCGTCCCCTCCTCGAGCAGCGCGATCGGACCGTGCTTCATCTCGCCGGCCGAGTACGCCTCGGTGGGGATGTACGAGATCTCCTTCAGCTTGAGCGCGCCCTCGAGTGCGACGGGCAGGCCGATGTGCCGCCCGAGGTACAGGAAGAACGGCTCGTCGTGGAAGCGATGCGCGATCTCGTCGATCGGGTGGTCGCCGTCGAGGAAGCGCCGCATCTTGGCCGGGAGGTCGTAGAGCTCGTCGAGGATGAACTCGATCTCGTCGGGCGGCAACGTCTGACGGCACTGCGCGAGCTTGAGCCCGATCAGGAAGAGCAGCGACACCTGTGCGGTGAACGTCTTCGACGCGGCGACACCGACCTCGAGCCCGGTGCGCGTAAACAGCACCGAGTCGACCTCGCGCGTGATCTGCGAGCCCATCATGTTCGTGATGGCCACGGTACGCGCGCCCTTCTCGCGTGCGAGCCGCATCGCCTGGATCGTGTCGCGCGTCTCGCCCGACTGCGAGATCCCGATCACGAGGGTGCCCGGGTCGACGACGGGGTTGCGATAGATCCATTCGCTCGCAACGTCCGGCTCGACGGGCACGCGCGCCCACTCCTCGATCGCGTAGCGACCGACGACGCCCGCGTGGTAGGCGGTGCCGCACGCGACGACGACGATCCGGCTCAGCTCGGCGAGCTCGTCCTCGGTCATCCCGAGCCCCTCGAGCACGAGATGACCGTGCCGGACGCGGTCTCCGATTGTCTCCGCGACTCCTTCCGGCTGCTCGTAGATCTCCTTGAGCATGAAGGTCTCGTAGCCGGATCGCTCCGCCGCGGCGTCGTCCCAGTCGATCTCGATCACGTCGTGCTCGACCGGCTCGCCCGTGTGCGCGTCGACGATCTCGACACGCTCCGGCGTGATCGAGACGACCTCGCCGTCGTCCGGGAACTGCACGCGCCGCGTCTCGGAGAGGAACGCGGCGAGGTTCGACGCCAGGAAGTTCTCCCCGTTGCCGATGCCGACGACCATCGGCGTCTGGTGCCGGACGCCGACGAGGTGGTTCGGGTGGTCGTGGTGGATCAGCACGAACGTGAAATGGCCTTCGAGGCGCGCGTACGTCGCGCGCACCGCCGCGACGATGTCGCCGTCGTACAGATCCTCGATCAGATGTGCGACTACCTCGGCGTCCGTCTCCGACGTGAACGTGTGACCGCGCGCGCGCAGCTCGTCGCGCAGCTCCCGGAAGTTCTCAACGATGCCGTTGAGCACGATCGACAGCTTGCGCTCGTCGCACGCCGCCAGCGGATGCGCGTTCTGTTCGGTGACGGATCCGTGCGTCGCCCAGCGCGTGTGTCCGAGCCCGGTCGTCGCCACGGACCCGTTCGCGTCGGCCGCCGCCTTCAGGTTCTGGAGGTTGCCGACCGCGCGGACGTAGTCGAGCCCGTGCGACTCGAGGAGCGCGATTCCGGCCGAGTCGTACCCGCGGTACTCGAGACGCTCGAGTCCCTGGATCAGAAGCGGCTTCGAGGGGCGAGCCCCGACGTATCCGATGATCCCACACATGGCGAGAGCCTCCCTTCACCGGCCGGAAAACCCGGAATTTGCCCGCGTAGACGGCTTCACTAACAGGAAGAGCCCGGCTTGCGAGACCGGCCCTGCGTCGGGCGCGATCAGCCGAGCTCTCGTCGAACGAGCGCCGCGATGCTAGCACAGGTCTCGTCGGCAACCTCGGCATTCTCCGCTTCGACGAGCACGCGAATCAAGGGCTCGGTGCCGCTCGGCCGGACGAGCACGCGTCCGCGCTCGCCGAGCTGCGCGTTCAACCGCTCCACCTCGCCGCGTATCCCTGCGGTGAGCTCCTTCTGCGCGACGCGCACGTTCTCCTTTGCCTGCGGCCACCGCGTCATCACGCCGGCCGCCTCGCTCAGCGTGCGCCCGCGAAGCGCGGCGCAGAGCAGCAGTCCGGCGGTGAGGCCGTCGCCGGTGACGTGGTCGCGCAGGAAGACGATATGCCCGGACTGCTCGCCGCCGAGGATCGCGTTCTCGTGCTGCAGCGCTTCGAGCACGTAACGGTCGCCGACGTCGGTCGTGTGCACGCGGATGCCGTGCTCGCGCATCAACGCGTGGAAGCCGAGGTTCGTCATCACCGTCACGGCCACCTGGTCGACCTGCTGGTCGAGCGCGAGGATCGCGAGGATCTGATCGCCGTCGACGATCTCGCCGCGCTCGTCGACCGCGAGCATGCGGTCGCCGTCGCCGTCGAACGCGATGCCGAGGTCGGCGCCGGACGCGCGCACCGTCTGCTGCAGCAGCGCGAGGTCGGTGGCGCCGCAGCCGACGTTGATGTTCGTCCCGTCGGGCTGGTCGCCGATCGCGTGCACCTCGGCGCCGCAGCGTTCGAACGCGCGCGGAGCGAGGCCCGAGTAGGCGCCGTTCGCGCAGTCGACGACGATCCGCAGTCCGCCGAGATTCGCGCCGAAGCGGTCGAGGACGTGCTGCAGGTACGACTCCGTCGCGATCTCGACGTGCTCGATCCTGCCCTGGTCGACGCCCGGTGCGGCAGCGAGGAGCCCTTCGATCTGCTCCTCGGCCTCGTCCGACAGCTTGTGCCCCGACGCGTCGAAGAACTTGACGCCGTTGTACTCGGGCGGGTTGTGCGAAGCCGAGATGACGACGCCGAGGTCGAGCGCGAGCAGCGCGACCGCGGGTGTGGGCAGCACGCCGCCGAGAATCGCGTCGCCGCCGGCGGAGATCACCCCACGCGCGAACGCCTGCTCGAGCTCGACGCCCGACGCGCGCGTGTCGCGCCCGACGAAGACCTTCGCCGCGCCCGTCCAGAGCGCCGCCGCCCGACCCAGCCGCTCGACGAGCTCCGCGGTCAGGAACTCGCCGACGACGCCGCGGACACCGTCGGTGCCGAAGTACCTGCGTGCCAACGCGGCAGCGTCAGCGCTTGGAGAACTGCGGCGCCTTGCGCGCCTTGTGCAGGCCCGCCTTCTTCCGCTCCACGACGCGCGCGTCGCGCGTGAGGAAGCCGGCGCGCTTGAGCGGCACGCGAAGCTCCGGGTTGACCTCGACGAGCGCACGCGCGATGCCGTGCCGCACGGCCCCCGCCTGCCCCGAGGGCCCGCCGCCGTGGACGCGGACGCGGAGGTCGTACTGGCCGTCGAGTCCGACCATCTTGAGCGGCGCGGTCGCCAGCATGCGGTGCACCATGCGCGGGAAGTACTCGTCGAGCGTGCGCCCGTTGATCCAGGTCGCGCCGCTGCCGGGCCGCAGGATCACGCGCGCGACGGACGTCTTGCGCTTGCCGGTGCCGAGGTACTGGGCGGGGGTCGCCATCCCGTTACACCTCGAGCGGGGTCGGAGCCTGCGCCTCGTGCGGATGCTCGGGGCCTGCGTAGATCTTCAGCTTCGTGAGCTGCTGCCTGCCGAGCCGGTTTCGCGGGAGCATCCCCTTCACCGCCTTGCGCAGCACCTCCGTCGGCTGGCGGTCGAGCTGCTCGCGGAGGGTGCGCTGCCGCAGGCCGCCCGGGTAGCCCGAATGCCGGTAGTACATCTTCTGCTCGAGCTTCTTGCCGGTGACGGCGATCTTCTCGGCGTTCACGACGACGACGAAGTCGCCGGTGTCGACGTGGGGCGTGAAGGCGGGCTTCCCCTTGCCGCGCAGGCGGTCGGCGATCACGGTCGCGACGCGGCCGAGCGTCTTCCCCTCGGCGTCCACGAGCACCCAGTCGCGCTGGATCTCGCCCGGTTTGGCGTTGTACGTCTTCATACGAGGAAACGGCGGACGAGCGGTCCGCCGGCGCGAAATGGTAGCAGCCCCTCGCGGAACGCACCGCCGCCGCCGTGCGACGGGTGGCGGACGTAGGGTGCGGCGAGCGCCGCAGCCGCGACGCGGCCGACCGCCACCACGGTGCGTCCGACGGCGAGCTCCCGTGCGAAGGGCAGGCCGGCTGCGACCTCTCCCGCGGTGGGTCGCCGGTTCGAGACAGGCGTGCCCGGGTGGGTCGGCACGACGTTCCAGAGCAGAACCCGCTCGGCGAGCCCGAGCTCGTCGAGCACGCGGTGCACCACCGTCGCCGTCGCCTCGGCGGTGCCGGCTCCGCTCAGCTGGCGCTCTGAGGTGAAGGGGACGCCCGAGACCCGCGCGCCGCGGTAGCCGGGCGCCTCGCCCACGAGCAGCAGAGGAGCGTCGGCACGGGCCTCGAGATAGGCGGCGACTCGGTCACGACGCAGGCGCGCGCCGCGGCCCTCGCGGTAGAAGTTCGTGGTCGCGCCGATGCGTGCGGCGACGAGACGGTCGATGAACGAGCGCATCCTGATCCGAACTCTGACGGACGGCGGCCAGGCCGCGGTCGACGTCGCACGCGAGGTCGCGGCGTTCGTCGACGTGGCGACGGACACGCTCGACGTCGCGCAGTACGACTTCAACCTCGGCGCGGAGACGGCGGACGTCGTCGGCGGGGCGCTGCGCCGCGCAGCTGCGCGCGGCGTGCGCATTCGCTTCGCCTACGACGTCGACCACGCGAACCCGATCCCGGTGCCGCCGCCGCCGGAGCCCGACGCGCAGCTGATCGCGTCGCTGCCGGTCGAGTCGAAGCCGATCGCGGGCGTGCCGGACCTGATGCACCAGAAGTACGCCGTGCGCGACGGCCGCGACGTGTGGACCGGCTCCGCGAACTGGACCGACGACTCGTGGTCCCGCCAGGAGAACGTCGTCGTGGTCGTCTCCGACCCGGGGATCGCGAAGGCTTTCGAGCTCGACTTCGAGCAGCTGTGGTCGACGGGCGACGTCGCGCGCAGCGGGCTCGTCGAGCCGCGCGAAGTCGCCGGCGTGCGGCCGTGGTTCACGCCGGGCAACGGCGAGGAACTCTCCGCGCGGGTGGCGAAGCTGCTCCGGCGCGCACGGCGACGCATCCGGATCTGCTCGCCGGTGATCACGGAGGGGACGGTGCTGGGCGCGCTCGCGCAGGCCGTCGCCGACGGCCGCGTCGACGTGGCCGGCTGCGTCGACGCGACGCAGGTGCGCGAGGTGATCGGCCAGTGGAGCGTGAACGGCAACCTCTCGTGGAAGCTGCCGCTGCTCGAGCGCGTGCTTGCCGGCGCGTTCTCCGGCAAGGCGTCGACGCCGTACGGCGAGGGGACGGTGCACGACTTCATGCACGCGAAGGTGTGCGTGTGCGACGACGTCGCCCTCGTCGGGTCGTTCAACCTTTCACGGAGCGGCGAGACGAACGCGGAGAACGTGCTCGAGATCCGGGACGGCACGATCGCCGACCGGCTCGCGCAGTTCGTGGACGAGGTCCGCGCGCGCTATCCGCGCGCGGTCACCACGCCTCCCAGCGCACCAGCTCGTCGAGCGGCCGCCGCCTCGACCTGAGGCGCGAGCCGAGCGGCGGCGCCGGACCCGGCTTGCCGACGAGCGCCAGTCCGATCGGCACGACCTCCTGCGGCAGCCCGAGCAGCTCGTCGAAGATCCGCTTCTGCTCGGGGTGGCCGAGGAACGCCGACGCCAGTCCCTCGTCGATCGCCGCGGCAAGCACGAGCATCATCAACGCGCCGGCGTCGACGAACCAGTACGGCACCGGCCAGGTCACCTCGACTCCGCCCGTCGCCGCGAGCTTGTCTGGCTCGTTGTAGCGCGCGTGGTAGAGCGACTCGTCGGCCGAGACGACTAGGTGCACCGGCGCATCGGCGACGAAGCTCCGGCCATCCGTCGAGTAGTGCTCGTCGCCGAACGCTCGCGCGATCGCGGCGCGGCGCTCCGCGTCGGTCACCACCACGATGCTCGAACCCTGGCTGAAGCCGCCGGACGGCGCGTGCCTGATGACGGACACGATGCGCTCGATCTGGTCGCGCGGGAGCGGCTCCGGCAGGAACGCGCGGTGCATGCGGCGCCGCGCCAGGATGTCGCGGAACTCCACGTTCGGACCCTATAGGGTCGCGCGCATGGCGAGATTCGACGGCAAGACGGCGCTCGTGACCGGCGGCGCCAAGGGGATCGGCGCGGCGACCGCGAAGCGGTTTGCGGACGAGGGAGCCGCCGTCGTCGTCGCGGACTTCGACGAGGAGGGCGCGCAGCAGACTGCTGCTGCGATCGGCGGCCACGCGGTTCGCTGCGACGTGACGAAGCGCGACGACGTCGACGCCGCAGTCGAGGCGGCAGTGTCGCACGGCGGCTCGCTCGACATGCTCGTGACGTGCGCGGGGATCATCCGCGACAACCTGCTCTTCAAGATGTCCGACGAGGACTGGGACGCCGTCGTCGACACGCACCTCAAGGGGACGTTCTACGCCGTGCGTGCGGCGCAGCGGCACATGGTCGAGCGAAAGAGCGGGAAGATGGTGCTCATCTCGTCGACGTCCGCCCTCGGCAACCGCGGCCAGACGAACTACTCGTCGGCGAAGGCGGGGCTGCAGGGGATGACGAAGACGCTCGCGATCGAGCTGGGGCCCTTCGGCGTCAACGTGAACTGCGTCGCGCCGGGCTTCATCGTGACGGACATGACGCGGCAGACCGCGGAGCGCGTCGGCGTGCCGTTCGAGCAGTTCGCGGAGCACGTGGCGGGCGAGGTTCCGCTCCGCCGCGTCGGCCGGCCGGAGGACGTCGCCTCGACGATCGCCTTCCTCTGCTCGGACGACGCGTCGTACGTGAGCGGCCAGGTGATCTACGTCGCCGGCGGCCCGAGAAGCTGACGGTGCGCGAGCTCGCCGCGGGCATCTGGGACTGGCAGGCGCCGCACCCGGAATGGGAACCCGGCGCGTCGTGGGGACCGGACGTGTCGTCGCACGCGATCGACGACGGCGAGCGTCTGCTCCTCTTCGACCCGCTCGCGGTGCCGGGCCCGCTCCTGCGGCTCGCCGGCGAGCGGGAGACGGCGATCGTGCTGACGGCGCCGTGGCACGAACGCGACACGCAGTCCCTCGTCGGCCAGTTCGGGTGGCCGGTCCACGCCGCGCTGCCCGACACGCTCGACGACCTCGTCGCGACGTTCGGTGTCTCGCGCGACGAGTACGCGGGCTTCGTCAGCACCGACCTGCGCTGGCTGATCCACGAGGGCGGGGGCGAGTTTCATCCGGTCTCCGCGGACGAGCCGCCGCCGTTCGGGATCGCGGCGTTCGCGGGGCGCACGCGGAACGACCTCGCCTACTGGGTGGAGCGCGCACGCACGGTCGTCGCCGGCGACTCGCTGGCCGACTGGGGCGACGGCCTGGCGATCCGCTCGGAGTGGCTGAGCGCGAACGTGTCGCGCGAGCAGGTCGCGGCACGCCTCCGTCCGCTGCTCGACAAGCCGGTCGAGCTCGTGCTGTCGGCGCACGGTCCACCGAGCGGCCGCGACGCGCTCGAGCGCGCGCTGGCGTAGCGGATCCGCGCGCCGGCGTCGACGGTCAGAGCCCGCGGCCGAGGACGTCGTAGGCGCGATACGGATACGACTCGCGCCAAGGCGCCCGCTCGTACTCCTCGCGCAGCATCGTGAACATCATCGAGTCGCCGCGCTGCTCGCCCGCGCGCCGTTCGAGCCGGCGACGGAGCGTCCCCTCGTGGGTGAAGCCGAGCTTGCGCGGGATGCCCTGGCTGCGCTCGTTCTTCTGGTCGACCTGGATGTCGACGCGGTCGAGGCCGCCTCGGTCGAACGCGACGCGTGTCAGCACCGCGGCCACCTCCGTCGCGTACCCGCGGCGCAGGACGTCGCCGGCGATCCAGTAGCCGATCTCGAGCGAGCCGGGGTCGCTGCGGGGGTGGAGCCCGCCGCCGCCGACGATGCGCGTCTCGTCCGGCGTGAATACCCCGTAGACGTAGTTCTCGTCGCGGTCGAACTGGCTTCGGAACCTCCGGAGGAGCTGCACCTCGTCCTCCACCGTCGTCGGCGCCGCCCACGGCATCCACGGCGCGAGGTGGTCGAGGCTCGAGTTGACGGCGTCCGCAAGCAGCGGCGCGTCCCGCGGCTCGTAACAGCGAAGGACGAGCCGAGCGCTCTCGATCCGGTAAGGCGGCGTAGCCAAGCCGAGACTCTACGCACGGTCGTGCGTGCACCGAGGACCGACTACGTCTCGGTTGCGTCTATTGATTTACGCGGGCTGCGTGCGCACCGCGAGCCGCCGCCGGCGCGGGCGTCGCCCGTGCTCGCTCACAGTGCGCCTCGACAAGGGCTTACTCCCATTCGATCGTGGCCGGAGGCTTGGAGGTGACGTCGAGGACGACGCGGTTGACGGCGGGAATCTCGTTGACGATCCGCGCCGAGATCGCCTCGATCAGGTCGTACGGGAGGCGCGCCCAGTCGGCGGTCATGGCGTCCTCCGAGGTGACGGCGCGGATCACGATCGGGTAGCCGTAGGTGCGCGAGTCGCCCTGCACGCCGACGGAGCGGATCGCGGGCAGCACGCAGAAGCTCTGCCAGAGGTCGCGGTACAGCCCCGCGCGCCGGATCTCGTCGAGCAGGATCGCGTCGGCGTCGCGCAGCGTCTCGAGCCGTTCGGGCGTGACCTCCCCGATGATGCGGATCGCGAGGCCGGGTCCCGGGAACGGCTGGCGCCAGACCATCCGCTCCGGCATGCCGAGCTCCTCGCCGACGCGCCGCACCTCGTCCTTGAAGAGCAGGCGCAGCGGCTCGACGAGCTTCAGGCGCATGTCCGCCGGTAGGCCGCCGACGTTGTGATGCGACTTGATCGTCTCGGCGACGCCTTCGGTGCCGCCGGACTCGATCACGTCCGAGTACAGCGTCCCCTGCACGAGCCAGCGGACGTCGCCGAGCTTGCGCGACTCGTCCTCGAACACGCGGATGAACTCCTCGCCGATGATCTTGCGCTTCTGCTCCGGGTCGGCGACGCCCGCGAGCCGCGACAGGAAGCGCTGCTGCGCCCGCACGTGCACGAGCGGCACGTGGAAGAGGCCGTCGAACGTCTCGACGACCTGCTCCGCCTCGCCCTTGCGCAGCAGACCGTGGTCGACGAACACGCAGGTGAGCTGGTCGCCGACTGCCTTATGCACGAGCAGCGCTGCGACGGCCGAGTCGACGCCGCCCGACAGCGCGCACAGAACGCGCTCTCGCCCGACCTGTGCGCGGATCCGCTCGACCTGCTCCTCGATCACCGCGGCCGGCGTCCACGCGGGCGCGGCGCCGGCGACGTCGTAGAGGAAGTTCTTCAGCACCTCCTGTCCGTGCGGCGTGTGCACGACCTCGGGGTGGAACTGGACGCCGTAGACGCGCCGGCGGTCGTCTTCGAACGCCGCCACGGGCGTGTGCTCGGACGTCGCCACGACCTGCGCTCCCTCGGGCGGCGCGACGACGGTGTCGCGATGCGACATCCACGCCGTCTGCTCTGCAGGCAGGTCGCCGAAGAGCCTTCCGCCGCTCGCGCGCATCGCCACCTTGCCGAACTCGCCGACGCCGGTGCGGTCGACGCGCCCGCCGAGCTCGAGAGCGAGCAGCTGCGCTCCGTAGCAGATCCCGAGCGTCGGAACGCCCTGCTCGAAGACCTCGGGGTCGATGCGCGGCGCCCCGTCGGCGTACACCGACGCGGGGCCGCCGGACAGGATGATCGCGACGGGGTTGTGACGGCGGATCTCCTCCGGCGAGACGCGGTGCGAGACGAGCTCGGAGTAGACGCGCGCCTCGCGCACCCGGCGCGCGATCAGCTGCGAGTACTGGCCGCCGAGGTCGACGACGAGCACCGGACGGTCCTCGGGCCCGGGCGTGCCCTGCGGAAGCTCGATGACCTCAGCCGCGCCGATAGTTCGGGGCGTCCTTCGTGATCGTCACGTCGTGCGGGTGCGACTCGCGCAGCCCGGCGCCGGTGATGCGCACGAACCGTGCCTGCTTGAGGTCGTCGATCGTCGCCGCGCCGCAGTAGCCCATCGCCTGCCGCAGCCCGCCGACGACCTGGTGCAGCACCCCGGCGAGCGGCCCCTTGTACGGCACGCGCCCCTCGATGCCCTCGGGCACGAGCTTCTCGACGTCCTCCACGTCCCCCTGGAAGTAGCGGTCCTTCGAGTACCCGCGCGCCTTCATCGCGCCGAGCGACCCCATCCCGCGGTACTCCTTGAATCGCTCGCCCTGCGCGAACACGACGTCGCCGGGCGACTCCTCCGTCCCCGCGAGCATCGAGCCGAGCATGACCGCGTCCGCGCCGGCGGCGATCGCCTTCGCGACGTCGCCCGACGACGTGATCCCGCCGTCGGCGATCAGCGGGACGCCGTGATCCGCCGCCACCTCCGCGACGTCGTAGACGGCCGTGATCTGCGGCACCCCGACTCCGGCGACGACGCGGGTCGTGCAGATCGAACCCGGCCCGACCCCGGCCTTCAACCCGTCCGCGCCGGCGTCGACCAGCGCGCGCGCCGCGTCGGGCGTCGCGATGTTCCCCGCCACCACCTCGAAGTCGCCGGAGAGCGACGCGACCCGCTCGACCATCTCGACGACCGCGCGTGAGTGCCCGTGGGCGGTGTCGACGACGAGGACGTCCGCACCGGCGCGGACGAGCGCCTGGGCGCGCTCGAGCGCGTCGGGCCCGACGCCGACGGCGGCGCCGACGCGCAGCCGCCCGTGCTGGTCCTTCGTCGCCTGCGGGAACTCGACACGCTTGGAGATGTCCTTCACGGTGATGAGGCCGCGCAGGCGGCCGTCCGCGTCGACGATCGGCAGCTTCTCGATGCGGTGGCGGTGCAGCAGCCGCTCTGCCTCGCCGAGCGTCGTTCCGACAGGCGCGGTGACGAGGTCGCGCGACGTCATCAGCGCCGATACCGGCTGCGACAGGTCGCGCTCGAAGCGCAGGTCGCGGTTCGTGAGGATGCCGACGAGGCGTCCGTCCGCGTCGGTGACCGGGACACCGGAGATGTGGTAGCGCTCCATCAGCTCGAGCGCGTCCGAGACGAGCGCGTCCGGCGGCAGCGTCACGGGGTCGCCGATCATCCCCGCCTCGGAGCGCTTGACGCGGTCGACCTCCGCGACCTGCGCGGCGATCGAGAGGTTGCGGTGGACGATCCCGAGCCCGCCCTCGCGCGCGATCGCGATCGCAAGCCGCGACTCCGTCACGGTGTCCATCGCTGCGGAGACGACGGGGATCTCGAGCGCGATCGTGCGCGTCACGCGCGTCGCCGTCGAGACGTCGTTCGGCAGGACGGACGACTCGGCCGGGACGAGCAGGACGTCGTCGAACGTCAGGCCTTCCTTCGAGAACTTCGCCGGCAGAGCCGCAGACGCGGCCTCCAGGGCGAACTTCCCGACGTCCATCCGGGAAGGGTACCGGCGAAGCCGGACGCGCTACTTCGCCGACGTCGTCGTCTTCGCGGTGTTCGTCGGCCCCGTCGGCGTGCCCGTCTTGACGGTGGTGGTCTGCTGCGGCGCCGGCGTCGTGACGGTCAGCGGCTTCTTCGTCTTCGCGTGCGAGTGGCCGCACCCGGCCGCAACCCCGGCGACGAGGACGAGCACGAGCACCAGCGCCTGCGACCAGCGAGACCGCATGTCGGCGTCGTCCCCGCCCGTCCCGGAAACTACGCCTCGACCGGCGCCAGCTCGGCCACCTCCACGCCGGCCTGCAGCCGCCCGGCCTGGCGAGGATCGAAGCGGCCCGCGCCCACCTCGAGCGTCGCGGCGGCACCGGCGGCGACCGCCGCGCGCAGCGCCTCCTCGTGCGCGCGGCCCGCCTGCCGCGCGGCGAGGAACGCCGCCAGCAGAACGTCGCCGGAGCCGACGGTGGAGACCGGCTCGACGCGCGGCGCGACGGCGCGGAAGCGGCGCGTCGCGCGCTCCTCGCGCAGCAGCGCGACGCACCCCCATTCCGTCGTGATGATCACGTTGCGCGCGCCCATCTCCGCGATCTGGTCGAGGGCGAGCAGGAAGTCCTCGTCGTCGTGGAACTCCTGCCCGACGAGCGCCTCGGCCTCCGGCTGGTTCGGCGAGACGAGGAACGGCTCCGCGTCGAGCGCGAGCCGCAGCGGCTCGCCCTCGGAGTCGACGGCGACGGGGACGTGCCGCCGTGCGAGCTCACGCGCCGTCTCGGCGTAGAAGTCGTCGTCGACCGCGCGCGGCAACGAGCCGGCGAACACGACGAGCTCTGCGCCCTGCGTCAGGTAGCGGAGCTTCTCGAGCAGCGTCTGCAGCTCCTCCTCGCGCACCGCAGGCCCCCACTCGTTGATCTCCGTGTACGTGCCGCCCGTCGGGTCGACGACCGCGGTCGACGTGCGCGACTCGCCTTCGATGTGCACGAAGTCGTTGAGGATCGCCTCGCCGGTCAGCTCCTCCACGATCCGCGAACCCGTCGCCCCGCCCACGAGCCCCGTCGCCACCACCGGCACGCCGAGCCGCTTGAGCGCGCGCGCGACGTTGATTCCCTTGCCGCCGGCCAGCGTGACGCCGGCGCTGGCACGGTGGCGCTGGCCGCGCTGGAAGTTCGGCACGGTGAGCGTGCGGTCGATCGCCGCATTCAGTGTGACGGTGACGATCATCTACAGGGCCTGCCTCGGGAGCCTCTCAGAACCAGTCGACGACGTGGTGGAAGGTTCTGCCTGCATACCACCCTACTCGCCCGAGCAGGCCCGGCCTGTTAACCGTCCGCGAAGCGACGAGCGGCCGGCGGGCGAGGAGTTTGCCGCCGCCCCAGACCTCGACGCGGCCGAGCACCTGGCCGGCGCGCACCGGCAGCGGCGCGGACGCGCTCGCGACGACGCGCTCGACGAGCGGCCGGTCGACGCGCACCGTCGCGAGCGCAGGCCGAGGGGAGACGAGCTGGACCGGCGCGCGCCCGTACGGCAGCGCGACCGCCGCGTACGCGCGGCCGGCCTGCACGACCGGCACCGTGCGAAACCGCGCGAGGCCCCAGACGAGCAGCCGCTCCAGGTCGTCGTCGCGCTGCTGCCGGTCCGGGCTGCCGAGGATGGTGGCGTACACGGTCACGCCGCGACCGCGGATCGCGGCGACCTGGCACCAGCCCGCCTCGTTCGTGTGGCCGGTCTTCACCCCGATCACGCCCGGCAGCACGCCGAGCAGGTCGTCCCACGTGTGCAGAACGCGCCCGCCGGCGATGTCCGCGGTCTCGCGTCGCACCGTCTCCCGCACGAACGGGACCCGCATCGCGTCGCGTGCGAGCGTCGTGACGTCGGCGGCCGTCGAGTACTCGCCGGGAGCATCGAGGCCGTCGGGTCGGACGAAGTGCGTGTCGCGCAGGCCGAGCGTCCGCGCCTCCCGGTTCATCAGCGCCGCGAACGAGGTGTAGTCGGGCGCGACCGACAGCGCGAGGGCGTCGGCGGCGTCGTTGGCGGACTGGATCAGCGCGGCCTCGACGAGATCGCGAACGGTCAGCTGCTCGCCGGCGCGCAGGTAGATGCTCTCCTCGCCGACCTCGGCGGCCCGCGGGTCGACCGTGACGACGTCGCCAAGCGCATGGTGGTGCAGCGCGACGATGACCGTCATCAGCTTCGTGATCGAGGCGATCGGCCGGCGCTCGTGCGCGTCGTGCGCGGCGAGCACCTCGCCCGTCCTTGCGTCCTCGATCAGGTACGCGTCGGCGTCCACGTGCGGCCCTGCGGCGCGCGCGGCCGCCGGCGCCGCCAGCGCCGCGACGAGCGCGAGCAGCGCGACGCGCCTCATCTGATCCGGACCTTCTCGCCGATCGTCAGCGTCGTCGAGGACGCGCGCGGGTTCAGCCGCTCGATCGTCGTGACGGGAACGCCCGTCTTCGCGGAGATCGTCCCGAACGTGTCGCCGGCCCGCACCGTCCAGTAGCGCGCCGTGCGGTGCGCGTGCGTGTGCGTATGGGCTGCGACCCGCCGGACCGTGCGCTGGCGCGCACTCGTCTGCGCCGTCGTCGGCGCCGCCGGCTTCGAGCCGGCCTCCACACCCGCGCGCACGAGCACGACGGCCAGCGTCACGGCCGCGAGGAACGCCGCCGGCGCCGCGTAGCGCCGCAGGTTCGCCTCCACTACCAGCCCGAGGCGGCCCAGATCGCGCGCTTCAGCCGTGCTGCCTCGGCGCCCGCGGCGTCGCGGTAGTCGCTGCCCGCGACCTTGTACGCGTAGATCACCGAACGCGCCGCGTTGACGAGCGCGCTCGCCGGTCCGCTCTGGAACGCGCGCGTCAGGTCGGCGACGCGCCCGCCCTGCGCGCCGACGCCCGGCAGGAGCAGGATCGTGCGCGGCATCAACCGCCGTGCCTCCGCGACGGCGCGCGGATGCGTGGCGCCGACGACGGCGCCGACCGACGAGAGGCCGATCTCGCCGACGAGCTCCTCGCCCCATTCGTCCACGAGGGCGGCGACGTGGTGCCACATCGGCCGGCCGTCGCGCAGGATCGCGTCCTGCAGGTCGCCGCTCGCGTTCGACGTGCGGACGAGGACGAACAGCCCGGCGCCGTTCCGCCGCACCGCGCCGAGGAACGGCTCGAGCGAGTCGCGGCCGAGCCACGGGTTGACCGTCAGCGCGTCGGACCGCGGCGCGGGACCGTCGACGTACGCGTCGGCGTACGCGCGCGCGGTCGAGCCGATGTCTCCGCGCTTTCCGTCCGCGATCACCAGCAGGCCGGCGCGGCGCGCGTATTCGCACACCTGCTCGAACGCCGCCATCCCCGCCGCGCCGAGCGCCTCGAAGAAGGCGAGCTGCGGCTTGACCGCGACCGCGTGCGGGGCCACCGCGTCGACGATCCCGCAGCAGAAGCGCGCGACGTCTCCGCGCAGCTCGACGGGCAGCAGGTCGGGGTTCGGGTCGAGCCCGACGACGAGTTGCGAACGTTTCCGCTCCACCTCGCCGGCGAGGCGATCGGCGAAGGTGAGCGTCGCGACCTGCATCGAGGCGAACGGTAACGCGGCGGGCGGCGGAACGACGAGGGGCGGCCGCGGCCGCCCCTCGCGAAAGACCCCGTTGGAGACGGTTTTAGCTCTTGAGCGCTGCCTTCAGCTGGCTGCCGGCAGAGAACTTCGGCACCGTCGCCGCTGCGATCTGCACGCGCTCGCCTGTGCGGGGGTTGACGCCCTGCCGCGCGGCACGCTGCGACGCGGAGAACTTGCCGAAGCCGGTGAAGTTGACCGAGTCGCCCTTCTTGAGCGTGTCCGTGACCGTCTCCAGGAAGGCATCCACGGCCTTGCCGGCGTCGCGGGCCGACAGCCCGCTCTTGTTGGCGACCGCCTGGATGAAGTCCTGTTTCGTCAAGGGATCCTCCTACGTCGGGGGCTTTCGAGGTTCAGACCTTGGGGACCTACCCTAACAACGCGGTCGGATACCGCTCAACCATGCGGATTTCCAGGGCACTCTGCCCCTGCGGCGAGCAGCTCGGAGGCCCGGAACAGCGGCCGCAGGCGGACGGCGTGGCGCGCGAGCTCGTCGACGCCGCCCTCCTCCCGGTCGACGACGCAGACCGCGTTCGCGACCCGCAACCCGGCGGCGCGCAGCGCGTGCACGGCCTCGACGGCCGCCCCGCCCGAGGTGACGACGTCCTCGACGAGGCACACGCACTCGCCCGGCTCGTACACGCCCTCGAGGCGCTGCGCCGTCCCGTAGCCCTTCGTCTCCTTGCGCACGATCAGGAACGGCAGCCCCCCCGCGAGCGACGCCGCCGCGGCCAGCGCGACCGCGCCCAGCTCCGGGCCGGCGAGCCGCACGGCGTCCGGCGCGTGCTCGCGGACGGCCGCGGCGATCGCGTCGCCGAGCGGCCCGAGCAGGTCCGGCCGCGTCTCGAAGCGGTACTTGTCGAGGTAGTAGCGTGAGCGGCGCCCGGAGCGGAGGACGAAGTCGCCCTCGAGGTACGCCGCCTCGCGCAGCGCGGCGCCCAGCTCGGCCACGCTCACCGCGGCGCCGTGGACAGCAGCTCGCGCGCGATCGGCAGCAGGCGGTCGGCCTCGGGGCTGCCCTCCGCGTACGACTGGACGGAGCCGTCGTCGCCGTACAGGTCGACGCGCTCGCGCCGGCGCGCCGCGCGGCGCCGCACCAGCACCGAGCCCGCGACGGAGCCCGCGGCGAGCAGCAGGCCGGTCACGGCGCTACGCCGCGGCATCGGCGTCCTTCTTCTTCGCCGGCGCGCGCCGCCGCTTCGGCTTCGCCTCAGCGGGATCGGGAGCTGTGTCGCCGTCCCCCGCGCCTGCGTCGCCGTCGATCGAGCGCAGCGCCGTCTTCAGGTCGTAGAAGACGAGGCCGACCGTGGGGTCCGGCGTCGTCGTCGCGGCGATCGTGCGCTCGCCGTCGCGCACGACGAAGACACTGCCGGCGGTGGTCGCCGCCTCGAGCTGCGCGACGCCCGGCCGCAGATCGTCCGCGGCCGCCATCAGCCGCTTCGCGCCGTCGGCGAGCGCCGTCGCCTCCGCGTCGGGAGCATTCGAGGCGACGAGCGCTCCGTCGGGGCCGATCACGACGACGTCGCGCACCTGCGGGGAGATCTCCTTCAGGTCGGCGATCGCCTGGGAGGCATCCATCGCGCCGAGCATACTGGCGCGGCAGTGAGGCCGCTCCTGAGGAAGTTCTTCGCGGACCGCGGCACGCACCTGGCGGCGATGATCGCGTACTTCGCACTCCTCTCGTTCGTCCCGCTGCTCTTCCTCGCGCTGGCGCTGCTCGGCCTCGTGCACGAGGCCGACCCGAACTCGTTCTTCGTGCGCGAGCTGCAGAAGACGTTCCCGAGCACGTCAGTCACGTCGATCCTCAACGCCGTGCGCGCGATCCAGGACAACGCGACTGCGCTCGGCCTCGTCGGGGGTGCGTTCCTGCTCTGGTCGTCGCTGTCGCTCTTCAGCGTGCTCGAGAGCGCCTTCAACATCGTCTACGGCCGGCCGAACCGCGGCTTCCTGCACGGGAAGGCGCTTGCGACGCTGATGATGGTCGGATCGCTCGTCGCGCTGTTCGTGTCGCTGCTGATCGGCTCGGTCGGGCAGGAGATCCTGAAGCGCTACATGGGCCTGCAGGCGAACGAGGTGACGGCGCGCATCGTCGCGATCGTCGTGTCGGCGGTCGGCCTGTTCGTCTTCCTCGCCTCCGCCTACTACGTGCTGACGAACGTCGACCTCACGCTGCGGGAGGTACTCCCGGGAGCGATCACGGCCGCGGTGATCCTCGAGGCGACGTTCCAGTTCCTGCCGGTGTACGTCGAGTCGACGAAGCACAACCCGGTCCTCCAGACGTTGTCGGGGCCGGCGATCCTGCTCGTCTGGCTGTACCTGATGGCGAACGTGATCGTGCTCGGCGCCGAGGTGAACTGGTGGCGCGCCCACCGCGCCCTGCCGACGGACGCGGCGCTGGCGTCCTAGCCTGAGGGCTGGGTTGCCGCCGCCCGCCGCGCGCGGGACACTTGGCGGATGGTCGCGACCGACACCGCGCGCTGCCGCAGCTGCGGCGCGGACGTCCCGCCGCAGTCGCGCTTCTGCAACAGCTGCGGCGCCGCGCTCGAGGCGCCGGCGGCGCGCGAGGAACGCAAGCTCGTGTCCGTCCTGTTCGTCGACCTCGTCGGCTTCACCGCCCGCTCGGACCGCGCCGACCCGGAAGACGTGCGCGAGCTGCTCCAGCTCTACCACGCGCACGCGAAGCGCTGCGTCGAGCACTACGGCGGCGTGCTGGAGAAGTTCATCGGCGACGCCGTGATGGCCGTGTTCGGCGCGCCGACCGCTCACGGCGACGACGCGGAACGCGCGGTGCGCGCTGGGCTTCGCGTGCTGGCGTCGATCGACGAGATGAACCGCGAGCACGGCCTCGGCCTCGCGGCGCGCGCCGCGGTCAACACCGGCGAAGCCGTGGTGACGCTCGACGGCGGCCAGACCGACGCGCTCGCGACCGGGGACGTCGTCAACACGGCGTCGCGGCTGCAAACCGCCGCCCCGGCCGGACGTCTGCTGGTCGGCGCGGAGACCTACCGTGCGACGCGCGGCGCGATCCGCTACGAGCCGCACGACCGCGTCGACGCGAAGGGCAAGTCGGAGGCGCTCGCCGCGTGGCTCGCAGTCGACGCCGTGGAGGACGGCGCGGACGCGGCGCGGCGGCCGCGCGCACCCATGCTCGGGCGCAACCGCGAGCTCGAGCTGATGCAGACCGTCTGGGATCGCTGCGCCGACGAGGCGCGGCCGCATCTCGTGACGGTGATCGGGCCGCCCGGTATCGGCAAGTCGCGGCTCTGCCGCGAGTTCGCGGCGCAGGTTGAGGCGCGCGGCGCGCGGTTCCTGCGCGGCCGCTGCCTGCCGTACGAGGAGCAGGTCGGCTACCAGGCGTTCTCGCGCCTGGCGCGTGCGGCGGCGCGCATCCTCGACTCCGACGAGCCGGCGCTCGCGCGCGACAAGCTCGGGCGCCTCGTCGCGCGCGTGATGAGCGAGGCGGAGGCGGCCGAGACGGCGCAGTACCTCGCGCTGCTCGTCGGGCTCTCCGTGGACGGCGACGGCGGGCGGGAGCGGCCGGAGGCGGAGCAGGTGTGGAACGCGCAGCTGCTCTTCTACGCCGCGCGTAGGCTCGTCGAGCAGCTCGGGCACGAGCAGCCGACGGTGCTGCTCTTCGAGGACGTGCACTGGGCGCAGCCGAGCGAGGTCGCGCTGCTCGAGTACCTGGCCGCGCACGTCCGCGAGACGCCGGTGCTGCTCCTCGCGACCGCGCGCCCCGAGCTGCGCGACACGCATCCGTCGTGGGGCGCAGGACTGACGTCGCAGACGACGATCCCGCTCGAGCCGCTCCGCGCCGAAGATGCGGAGGCGCTCGCGGCCCGGCTCGGCGCCGACCGCACGCCCGGCGACCTCGCGCGCCTCGTCGAGACCGCCGGCGGCAACCCGCTGTTCCTCGAGGAGCTCGTGTCGTCGGTCGCCGAGGCCGGCGCCGGCGACGACCTGCCGGTGACGGTGCGCGAGGCGATCGCGGCGCGCATCGACGCGCTGCGCCCCGACGCGCGCGCGGCGCTGCTCGCCGCCGCCGTCGTCGGCCGCGCCTTCTGGCGCGGCGTCGTCGCCGCCACCGGCGACGTTCAGGATGTCGACGGGACACTCGCGGCGCTCGAGGCGCGCGACTTCGTCCGTCGCGAGCCGGTCAGCCGGATCGCAGGCGACGTCGAGTTCACGTTCAAGCACATGCTGATCCGCGAGGTCGCGTATGCGACGCTGCCGCGCGCCGCGCGGCGGGCTCGACACGCGGCCGTCGCCGCCCATCTCGAGCAGTCGGTCGCCGGCGCGTCGCAGGAGCATTCGACGATCCTCGCCCACCACTGGCGCGAGGCCGGCGAGCCCGCGCGGGCGATCCCGTACCTGCTCGCAGCCGCGGAGGCGGCTCGGCGCAGCTGGGCGCAGAGCGCGGTCGTCGACCTCTACACGATGGCGCTCGACCTGACGGAGGACGAGCACGAGAAGCGCCGGGTGCGCCTGCAGCGCGCGGTCGCGCTCGTCCAGCTCGACGACTACGAGCGCGCCGTCGAGGAGCTCGCCCCGCTCGTCGACGAGCTCGCCGGCCGCGACCGCCTCGACGCGCTGCTCGCGCTGCACCACGCGTACGTCTGGACCGAGCGCGACGCGGAGGCGCTCGAGACGGCCCGCGCCGCCGCCTCGCTCGCCGACGAGATCGGCGACGAGGCCGCGCGCGCTGCGGCGATCGCAGCCGAGAGCCAGGCGCTCGCGATGCGCGGAGCCGACGGCGACCTCGACCGCGCGTTCGAGCTCGGCGAACGCGCGCTGCGCCTCTGGGTTCCCGGCGCACGTGCGCTCGACCGCACGCATCACCTGCACCTGCACACGGACACGCTGTACTGGACCGGCCGCTACGACCGCGCGCTCGAGCTCGCGCGCGAGACGCGCGCGCTCGCGGCCGACGTCCACATCGCGGAGTCGCTGCTCCGCGGCGGCGGCACGGAGGCACTGACGCTGACGGGCCTCGGACGGCACGAGGAGGCGATCGCGATCTGGGACGAGCTGTTCGTGATCGCGCAGGAGCTCGGCCAGAACCCGCGCGGGCTCCTGAACTACTCGGCGCTCGCCTACCGCGAGCTGTACGACCTCGAGGAGGCGCGGCGGCGCAGCGAGGAGGCGCTCGAGCTGTCGGCGTCGATGGCGTTCGGGATGCCGCGCCAGTTCGCCGGCTCAGACCTCGTCTTCACCGACCTGCTCGCGGGCGACGTCGGCGCTGCGCAGGCGGCGTGGCCGGCGCGGTGGGCCGCCGCGGAGCACGCCACGGCGTGGACGACGTGGCTGATCGCAGGCCGGCTCGCGGCAGCGCGCGCCGAGATTGCGCTACACGCCGAGCCCGTCGACTCGGCGCTCGAGTGGTCGGCGCGGGCGCTCGAGCTCGCGCGGCGGACGCGGCGCCGCAAGTACGAGGCGCGGTCGCTGACCCTGTACGGGCTCGCGCTCGCACGCGCGGGACGCAAGCAGGAGTCGCTCGACACGCGGCGCGCGGCGGTGGAGCTCGCCGACTCGCTGGTCGGAGCGCCGGCGCGCTGGAGCGCGCGCGCAGCGCTCGCCGAGACCGCCTACGCCCTCGGCGCGGACGACGCTGCCGCCGCGGCCGGCGCGGAGGCGGCCGCGCTCGTCCGCGGCTTCGCGCAGACCCTCGCACCGGACCGCGCCGCGGCGTTCCTCGCGCGACCGCAGATCGAGCCGATCCTGGCGCACACCTAGGAAGTCGCGAGGCCGATCGCGTCGAGGAGCGCCCGCGCGGCGCGCGCCCGGTGCGAGTGCTCGGCCTTCCACGCGTCGCCGAGCTGCGCGACCGTCCGCGTCTCGCCGTCCGGCACGAACACCGGGTCGAAGCCGAAGCCCTCCCGTCCCGCGGGCGCCGGGGCGATGCGGCCCGGCAGCACGCCGGTGCCGCGGAACTCCTCGCGCGCGGGCGACAGCGCGACGAGCTCGCAGACGTAGCGGGCGCGCCGGTCGGCGGCGCCGTCGAGCGCCGCGAGCGCCTTCTCGACGTGGCGGCCCTCGGCCCAGCGCGCCGTCAGCACGCCGGGGCCGCCGCCGAGCGCGACGAGCTCGATCCCGGAGTCGTCTGCGACCATCCAGCGGTTCTGCGGTCCGACGAGCCGGCCGTAGCGCGCCTTGATGCGCGCGTTCTCGAGGTAGGTCGGCCCGTCCTCTGGCGGGTACTCGACGTCGCCGAGCAGCTCGAGCTCCCAGTCGTCGGGCAGGAGCTCGCGCATCTCGGCCAGCTTGTGCTCGTTCGCCGAGCAGAGCGTGACCTTCAGCGCCGCCATTCGACCGCCTCGACGTCGTCGCGGTCGGCGAGGCTTGCGACCAGCGCCTCGTCGACCTCTTCGAGCTCGACCTGCACCGTCCGCCCGTCGACGGAGAGATGCCTGGTCGGGCCGAGCACGTCGACGAGCGGTGCGATCGAGTTTCCCTCGCGGATCCGCAGCGTGAGGCGCCGCTCCTCGGGGACGAGGCCGCGCACGAACCGCTTGACGGTGATTCGAAGCGGCCAGAGGGCGAACAGCGTGAGCGCGGTCGCGACGACCGCCGCCGAGTAGAAGGCCGCCCCGGCCGCCATCCCGATCGCCGCGACGAGCCACAGCGACGCCGCCGTCGTCAACCCGCGCACCGTCAGACCGTTGCGGATGATCGCGCCGGCGCCGAGGAAGCCGATGCCGCTGACGATCTGCGCGGCGATGCGCGACGGGTCGAGCCGGACGAGCACCTTCGGTCCGCCGCTCGAGAGGATGTCGTGGAAGCCGAACGCCGACACGAGCGTGAAGAGGGCGGCGCCCATCGCGACGATCATGTGCGTCCGCAGCCCCGCCTCCTGCTCGCGCCACTCGCGCTCCAGGCCGATCGCCGCGCCGAGCGCACCCGCCACGACGAGCCGCAGGGCGACGTTGCCCCAGCTCAGCTGCTCGACGGCGCTAAGGACGGGGAGCGGCGACGGCATCGTCCTGGAATCGCTGCAGCTCCTCGATCCCGGATGCGGCGAGGTCGAGCAGCTCGTCGAGCCGGGCGCGGTCGAACGGCACCCGCTCGGCCGTCGACTGCACCTCGACGAGGCGCCCGTCCCCCGTCATGACGACGTTGACGTCGACCTCGGCGTTCGAGTCCTCGGAGTAGTCGAGGTCGAGCAGCGCGACGTCGTCGACGACGCCGACCGAGACCGCGGCGACCGAGCCGACCAGCGCCTTCGACAGCCCGAAGCGGTCGAGCGCGCGCCGCGCCGCGACGTACGCGCCCGTGATCGCCGCGCAGCGCGTGCCGCCGTCGGCCTGCAGCACGTCGCAGTCGAGGTACACCGTGCGCTCGCCGAGCGCCCCGAAGTCGACGACGCCGCGCAGCGCCCGCCCGATCAGCCGCTGGATCTCGACGGTGCGCCCGCTCTGCTTCCCGCGCGTCGCCTCGCGCTCCGTCCGGTCGCCGGTCGAGGCGGGCAGGAGCGAGTACTCCGCGGTCATCCACCCGCGGCCGGAGCGGTAGAGCCAGCGCGGCACGCCGTCCTGCACGCTCGCGGTGCAGAGGACGCGCGTGCTGCCCTGCGACCACAGCACGGAGCCGTGCGGTTGCACGAGGAAGCTCGCGTCGGCCTCGACGGGCCGGAGCTCGTCGGGCCGGCGCCCGTCGTTCCGCGTCATGCGGCCGCCTCGAGCTCGGCGACCTGCACCTGCACCACGTCGCCGAGCGGCAGCTGCAGGAAGCGCTCGCCGAGCGAGCGGAAGAGGGCGGGGTCGCCGGTCGTGAGGAACCTGTACGTCCCCTCCCGGCCGGCGTCGTTGTCGAAGCCCTTGCGCGCAAGCGTCTCGGCGACTTCTCGCGCCGTCTCGTCGGCCGAGAAGACGAGCGTGACGTCGCGCCCGAACGTCCGCTGGAACACCGGACGCAGCAGCGGATAGTGCGTGCAGCCGAGGACGACCGTGTCGCAGCCGGCCTCCTTGAGCGGGCGGGCGTACTCGCGCACGGCCGCGACGAGCTGGTCGCTGTAGGTGTCGCCGGCCTCGATCAGCGGCACGAGCCTGGGGCACGCGACCGATGTGACACGCGCGCCCGCGTCGAGCGTGCGGATCAGCTGCTCGTAGCGGCCGCTCGAGACCGTCAGCTCCGTCGCGAGCAGCCCGATGCGCCGGTTCCGCGTCGCCTGCACGGCCGCGTGCGCCTCGGGGACGATGACGCTGACGACGGGGACGCGAAGCTGCTCCTGCAGGTCGGGCAGCGCGGCCGCGGTGGCGGTGTTGCACGCGACGACGACCATCTTCACACCCTGCCGCTCGAGGTACAGGCCGATCTCGTGCGCGAACCTGCGCACCTCCCCGCGCTCGCGTGGCCCGTACGGAAGCCGCGCATGGTCGCCGAGGTAGACGAAGTCCTCGTGCGGCATCGTGACGAGGCACTCGTGGAGGACGGTCAAGCCTCCGACGCCGGAGTCGAAGACGCCGATCGGGCGGGAGTCGGCCACGGGACGATCTTAGAAGCCCTCGCGGCGGCGCCTCGCAGGGGCGGACGCGTACGCTTTCGGCGCGTGGCGGCGGCGGTGCGCATCGGGACGTGCTCGTGGGCGGACGAGGCGCTCTCCAAGCACTGGTACCCCGAGGGCGTTGCGCCGCGCGAGCGGCTCGCGTTCTACGCGCGCCACTTCTCCACCGTCGAGGTCGACTCCACCTTCTACCGCGTGCCGACGGAGCAGATGGTGCGCAGCTGGGCGGAACGCACGCCCGACGGCTTCGTGATGCACGTGAAGGCGTTCGGCCTCATGACGCGCCATCCCGTGCGGCTCGAACAGGTGCCGCCGGAGCTGCGCGACGGGCTGCCCGTCGACGAGCGCGGACGCGTCGACCGACCGTCGCGCGAGGCCCGCGCCGCGGTCTTCCGCACGTTTCTCGACGCGCTCGGGCCGCTGCGCGAGCGCGGGAAGCTCGGCGGGATCCTCTTCCAGATGCCGCCGTACGTGACGTGGAAGCCGGCGTCGCTCGACTACCTCGAGTGGGCGCGCGAGCAGGTCGGCGGGGACGGGTTCCTGTTCGAGCCGCGGCACCGGTCGTGGTACGCGGAGGAGGTGCGCGCCGAGCTGCTGCGCTGGCTGGAGGAGCGACGCATGACGTGGGTCGTCGTCGACGCGCCGAAGGTCGACGCCGGCAACGTGCCGGCGACGCTGGTGGCGACGACGACGCCGGTCGCCTACGTCCGCTTCCACGGGCGCAACGCCGGCACGTGGAACGTGCGCGGCGGCTCGGCGGCGACGCGTTTCGACTACCTCTACTCCGAGGAGGAGCTGCGCGAATGGGTGCCGCCGCTGCGCGAGCTGGCGAACGAGGCGGAGGAGGCGTACGCGTTCTTCAACAACAACAACCAGACGAACGGCGTCGCGCAGGCGCCGGCAGGCGCGCAGCTCCTGCGGAAGCTGCTCGAGCAGGCGGACGTGCCCACGGCCTGATGAGGATCCTCGCCGTCACGCACGGCCCGAACGTGCAGCCGGAGCTGTTCGCCGACGTCGCCGGCGAGGAAGGGCACGAGCTCGTCCCGTGGGAGATCGAGCGGCAGGGCGCACCGCCGCCCGACGGCTACGACGCCGTGATGGTCTTCGGCGGCAAGCAGAACGTCGGCGAGGAGCTCGAGCATCCGTGGCTGAACGAGGAGTACGACGCGCTGCGCCGCTGGGTCGACGACGCGACGCCGCTCTTCGCCGTCTGCCTCGGCGCGCAGACGCTCGCGCACGCGCTCGGTGCTCGCGTCGCGCGGGCCGAGCGGCCGCTCGCCGGCTTCTACGAAACGGAGCTGACCGACGAGGGCGACGGCGACCTGGTGCTCGGCGTCCTGCCGCGGCGCTTCGAGGCGCTGAACGCGAACGCGTACACGTTCGACGTCCCGGCGCGCGCGGTGCAGCTCGCACGGGGTCCGGTGCCGCAGGCGTTCCGCGCCGGCGAGCGGGCGTGGGCGGTGCAGTTCCATCCGGAGGTGACGCGCGACCAGGTGCTGCGCTGGTTCGCCGACGACGACCGCGAGCTGCCGAAGCCGCTCGAGGAGCTCGAGCGCGACGTCGACGAGAAGCTGCCGGCCTGGCAGCTGCGTGGGCGCGAGCTCTGCCGGGCGTTCCTCGCGGCGGCCGCCGGCTGACGCCCCTGGCTTCCCTTCGCCGCGCGCGCGGCGTAGGTTCAGCCGGTTGACGACCGTCGAAAGGGGAGACATGCGCGTTGCTCGTTGGGCCGTCCGGGCTTTCGTCCTCGCGGCCGCGGCCGCCGTCGCATTCGCGGCCGCGCCGGCTCACGCGGGGCCGCCGACCGACCAGTCGCTCTGCATCGGCCACCATCCGCAGGAGTTCGTCTGGTACACGGCGAGCTGCACCGGCCACGACGAGCCGGAGCTCGACCCGGTGTCGAACCACCCGGGGTCGGCGCAAGACCTCACGTGGACCGTCGTGCTCCCGCACGACGGCCGGACCGCGGTCGACGCCGTCGGGCCGACGTTCTGGATCGGCGGCACGGTCAGCGACCCGAACAGCCTCGACAACCAGGCGTTCCTGGAGCTCCAGTTCTATCCGAACAGCGACCTGAAGGGCTGCGCGTCGGGCGGCGGCTTCAACGTCGTCTACGCGCCCGGCGACTGGGTCGCCTGCTCGCCCGTATGGGAGGTGTCGAAGCACGGCAACTCGGAGTCGGCCGCCTTCAACGCACCCCTGCTCGACTCCGCGAACGGCCGGCCGCTCGTCATGCACTCGGGCGACACGATCACGGACCACCAGTACGTGACGGCGGCGAAGGACGGCATGCACATCACCGTCACCGACCTGACGACGGGCCACTCCGGCACGATCGTGCTGAACAGCAACGCCGACGGGCCGCTGATGCCGGCGTACTCGACGCAGCAGATCGGCAACTCCGTCGGCTGGGGCCTCGTCGACGACACGCCGAACGCGCTCGTGTGGGAGATCGGGCACACGAGCCCGTTCACGCAGCCCGGCGGCCAGTTCTGCCTGCCCGGCAGCGCGACGAAGGCGCCCTGCTACTCGTACGACGTGCCGACCTGGCTCGGCTTCTCGCCGCTCGTCGTCAAGGGCGTGACGTTCGGCGACGGCAGCTCGCCGCAGGCGTGGGCCGCGGTCAGCGACTACGGCGGCCGCGCCGAGGTCGACCAGTACTGCGGCGCGGCGAGCTACGGCACGCCGTTCTGCTGGTACCCGTGGTTCGCGTACAACAAGAAGCTCGGCGGCTTCACGTACGGCGGCGACTATCCCGGGACGTCGAACGACTTCGGACAGGCGGCGCAGTTCGCCGAGACCACGCAGTGCCCGAGCCCGAGCGGCCCGGACACCACCTACTGCGACACGATCCTCAGGTAGCGCCGAGAACGCGGGCGGCGGATCTTCTCCGCCGCCCGCGTCGCGCGGTCAGCGTTCGACCGGGAGGTCGTCGTGCCGCGACCATTCGTGCCACGAGCCGACGTAGTTGCGCCCGTCGTAGCCGAGCGCGCGCAGCACCTGCACCGCGATCGCAGAACGCGAGCCGCTGTGGCAGTAGGCGACGACCTCCGCGCCCGGCTCCAGCCCGAGCTCCGCCCGCACGTCGTCGGTCGACATCTTCATGAGCCGGTAGACGTCGAGGTTGCGCGCTCCCGGGATGTGTCCTTGCCTCGGGTCGCAGGGCTTGCCGCGGCTCCCGTCGTACTCGCCCTCGGTCCGGACGTCGACGACGGCGACCTCGCCGAGCCGCGCCGACAGCTCGTCGATCGCGATCTCGCTCAGAGCGACCTCACCGTCTCGAGCTCCGCTGCGAACGCCGGCCGCCCGGAGACGGACTCGAGCCAGGCGTCGAGGCGCGGCGGCAGCGCGACGCCGAGGAGCTCGCGGGCGCGCATCACCCACGGTGCGTACGCGGCGTCCGCGTACAGGCTGTGCCCGAACTCGAGCTGCTCGAGCCTCTCGCGGAGCTCGTTCTCCTCGCCACGCCGGAAGGCGTAGTAGTCACGGCCGAGGTTGTCGTCGAAGCGGTGGACGAGCAAACGCGCACGCGCCCGCTCGACGGGATCGGCAGGGAGGAGCCGCCGCTCCGGATACCGATCCTCGAGGTACTCCATGATCACGGCAGACTCGGGCAGCACGAAGCCGTCGTCCAGGATCGGCACGCGGCCGGTTGCGTTCAGCTCGTAGACCCACGCCGGCCGGTTCGACAGGTCGATCTCGACCGTCTCCGGCTCGAGTTGCTTCTCGGCGAGCGCGATGCGCACGCGCGCGCAGTAGGGGCAGCGCGCGGCGTCGACGAGCTTCACGGCTCCAGCCCCATCAGCGCCGCGACCTGCTCGTAGAGCTCCGGCGCCGGCGGCAGGTCGGCGGGTGTCGCGGCGGTGCGCGCGACGCGGCGGACCTCGTCGCGCGACGCGCCCGTGAGTCGCGCGACCAGCGTCGGGTTCGCCTCGAGAGCGAGCTCGTCGCCCTTCGACAACGGGCCGTAGTACGTGGGGACGGAGAGGTATTCGTCGACCATGCGCCCTCGCTCGTAGAGGCGGAAGCGCACGACGTCGTCCTCCTGCGCGAGCGCGACGACGACGGCGCCGAGCCGGTCCGAGAGCTCGCCCGCCAGCCGCCCGTGGGCGTCGCGGTCGCCGTCGAGCGCGGGGTCCGAGATCCGAGTCCAGCTCGCGTTCCGTGTCACCTGCGGCGACTGCAGCCGCGGCACGAACTGCGCGAGCGCGCGCTCGACCGACTCGAGGTCGTCGGACTGAACGTGCGTCGAGGCGCGGTGGACGCCGGCGGCCCGCGGTTGCAGGCGCTCCTCGAGCTGGTCGAGCGGCGCGGCCATCGCGACCGAGTACTCCCGGAAGCCGAGCCGGCGCCACACGGCGAGCGCCTGCTCGTTCGTCGTCAGCACCTCCAGCGTCACGTGAGACGCGCCGCGTTCCTTCGCGTCGGCCGCGCACTCGCGCAGCAGCGCCTTCGCGACGCCCTGCCGGCGCGCCCGCTGCCGGACGTGGACGAGCTGCACGTGCGCCTCCCCGTGCACGTTCGGCGCCTCGATTCGCGCGACGCCGGCCGCGCCGCCGTCGTCCTCGACGAGGAACACTCCGCCGCCGCGGATGTCGTCGAGCGTGTCGCGCCACTCGTCCTCCCACGGCTCTCCGGGCCCGTTCGGGTACGGCACCTCCCGCTCGAACTCCTCCCAGAGCTCGCGCAGCACCGCCTCGTCGGCCTCGGTCGCGCGCCGGATCCTCACGGCGTGCGCGCGCCCGTGAGCAGGTAGTGCGCCGACAGGTTCTGGAAGGGCTCGAGGCGCGGGCCGATCTCCTCCACGCCGACACCGTAGAGAACGCGCACCGTCTTCTGGAGCGCGATGTCGCCGGCCGGCCAGGCGCGCGGCCGCGCGAGATGGCGCGCGAGGAACCACTCGGCGGTCCACGGGCCGAGACCGCGGAGCGAGGTGATTCGCATCCGCACCTCGTCGTCGTCGAGCATGGCAAGCGTTTCGAGCTCGAGGTCGCTGCGCGCGAGCCCGAGCACGTACTGCGCCTTCCTGCGCGAGAAGCCGATCGCCGTCAGCTCGTCCTCGCGGGCGGCGGCGAGCCGCTCCCGCGTCGGAAACGCGTATGCGAACCCCGCGCGCTGGCCGAAGCGCTCGAGCAGGCGGTTCCGGATCGCGAAGGCGGCGAACAGCGACACCTGCTGCGCGGTGATCGAGGTGACGAGCGTCTCGAAGGGGTCCGGCGCGAGCGGCGGCCGGAACCCGCGCAGCCGGACGGTGATCGGGCCGAGCACCGGATCCGCGGCGGCCCACTCGTAGAACGGGTCGAGCTCGAACTCGGCGCCGAGCAGCTTGAGCACGGTGCGTTCGATGCCGGGATCGTGCGGTTCCACGTCGACGCCGCCGGGCGCCGCCTCGATGCGCACCTCGCACCCGCCGACGACTCGGTGCAGCCCGCCCTCGTGCCACAGGTTGGCAAGGTCGACGCCGAACGCGCGAAAGCGCTCGGTCGAGAGCGCGAAGTCGAACGGTTCCGGAAGCGCGACGAGCGTCAACGCGAACGGCCCTTCGCGGTTCGCGTCTGACTCAGAAGTGCGAGGTGACGCCGGCGGGATCCTCGTCCGGCGTGCGGCCGTTGGAGGAGGCGTCCTCGGCCCACGAGAACATGTAGCGGCCGTCGTCGAGCTCGGCGGCCAGCGTCGTGAGGCGAAGCGGGTGGAAGGTGTCGCACATCACGGCGTACTCGTGCGTCTCCGTCATCCCGAGCGACTTCTCCGCGAGCCCCGGCTGCGGGCCGTGCGGCAGGCCGGACGGATGCAGCGTGATCGAGCCGACCTCGATCCCCTTGCGCGAGGAGAAGTTGCCGTCGACGTAGTAGATCATCTCCTCGCTCTGCAGGTTGGAGTGGTGGTACGGGATCGGAATCGCTTCCGGGTCGAAGTCGAGCTTGCGCGGACAGAAGGAGCAGATGACGAAGTTCGGGCCGGCGAACGTCTGGTGCGACGGCGGGGGCATGTGGATGCGGCCGGTGATCGGCTCGAAGTCGTGGATCGAGAACGTCCACGGGTACACGTAGCCGTCCCAGCCGACGACGTCGAACGGGTGGTAGTCGACGACGTACGTCTGGTAGCCGTCGCGCACGCGCACCTTCACCGTGTACTCGCCGCGGTCGCGATGCGTGTGCAGCTCCGACGGCGGATGGATGTCGCGGTGGTAGAACGGCGCATGCTCCATCAGCTGTCCGTGCTCGTTGCGGTAGCGCTTCGGGATCGTGATCAGGCCGGGGGTCTCGAATACGAGGTAGCGCTGGTCGCCTTCCGGGACGAACCGGTAGGTCGTGCCGCGCGGGATGACGACGTAGTCGCCGGGCGCGTACGGCAGGTCGCCGAAGATCGTCTCGAGCGTCCCCGAGCCCTCGTGCACGAACACGACCTCGTCGCCCTCGCCGTTGCGGAAGAAGTAGTCCATCGGCTCGCTCGGCCTGCAGAGCGAGATCTCCACGTCGCCGTTCCACATCAGCAGCTGCCGCCCCGAGACGGCGTCGCCGCGCGGCGCCACGTCCCACGTCCGCAGGTGCCGGTGCGCGTGCGCCTCGGGCACCCACTCCTCGCGCACGATCGGCTCGAACTCGCCGACCTCGACGACACGGCACGGCGACTGGAGGTGGTAGAGGATCGACTCGAGCCCCGAGAAGCCCTCGAAGCCCATCACCTCCTCGGTGAGCAGGGTGCCGTTGTCGCGGTGCACGACGTGCCGCTTCCTCGGCAGGTCGCCGAGACGCTGGTAGAACGGCATGGATGGAGGATAACGCGCGGCGGATCGCGGCCGAGGTCGCGTCCTGGGAGGGCGTCACCGCGCACGAGCACCGCTTCGGCGGCGTCGAGTTCCGGGTCGGGCGCCGGGAGATCGGCCACCTGCACGGCGGCCGCTGGGCCGACCTGCGCTTCCAGAAGACCGTGCGCAACATGCTGGTCGAGACCGGCCGCGCGCAGCCGCACCACGTCCTGCCGCATACCGGCTGGGTCTCCACGCCGATCGCCGACGAGAACGTCGACGACGTGATCGAGCTGTTCCGGCTCGCCTACGAGCGCGCGCGCGTGGCGCTCGAGGTGCGCCGCTCACGCGATCAGCGCGGCGAAGCGGTCGGCGCCGACGTTGCCGCCGCTGAGGATCACGCCGACCCGGCCGTCTGAAACGAGACCCTCGAGGACGGCGGCGAGGCCGACGGCGCCGCTCGGCTCGACCACCAGCTTCAGCCGCTCGAAGGCGAAGCGCATCGCCTCGACGATCTGCGCGTCGGCGACGGTGACGATCTCGTCCACGAGCGGCCGCGCCACCTCCCACGTCAGCCGCCCGGGCGCCGTCGTCTGCAGGCCGTCGGCGATCGTTCTCGGAACCTCGATCTGCACGCGCTCGCCGCGCGCGATCGACTGCTTCCAGTCGTTTCCGGCGTCGGGCTCGACGCCGACGACGCGCCCGACCCCCATGTGCTTCGCGATCGTGGCGCAGCCGGCGATCAACCCGCCTCCGCCGACCGGGACGACGAGCGTGTCGACGAGGCCGGCGTCCTCGAGCAGCTCGAGCGCCGCCGTCCCCTGGCCGGCGACGATCAGCGGATCGTCGTAGGGCGGGACGATCTCGGCGCCGCGGTCGCGCGCGAGCTCCGCGGCGATCGTCTCGCGGTCGCCGCTGTAGCGGTCGTAGGTGACGACCTCGGCGCCGTAGCCGCGCGTCGCCGCCAGCTTGTTCGGGGGTGCGTCCTCGGGCATCAGGATCGTGGCGTGCGCGCCGAGGAGGCACGACGCGAGCGCGACCGCCTGGGCGTGGTTGCCGGACGAGAACGCGACGACCTCGGCGCCGCGGCCGAGCGAGGCGATCTTGTTGTACGCGCCGCGGAACTTGAACGCCCCGGCGCGTTGCAGGTTCTCCGGCTTCAGCACGACGCTGCTGCCGAGCGTGCGGCTCGTGATCGGCGGCGTGCGGTGCGCGACGCCGTCGAGCACGCGCGCCGCGGCGCGGACGTCGTCGGCGCCGATCAGCCCCCGCTCCGGCGCCGTCGCCGCCGGCACCTGCGCTCCTTGCGAGCCTCCGTCGTGCCTACGACTCATGCGACGGTGTTCCGCAGGACGCCGATCCCCTCGATCTCCAGCTCGACGACGTCGCCGCGCTGCAGCCACCTCCCGTCGCCGTGCTCGAGGATGCAGCCGGTGCCGACGGTGCCGGAGCCGATGATGTCGCCCGGACGGAGCGCGGTGTTGCGCGCCGCCTGCGCGAGGATCGCGTCCCACGGATGGAACATGTCGCGCAGGTTGCCGCGCGATCTCTCTTCGCCGTTCACGCGCGCGACCATCTCCCCCTCGCGCCCGTCGAACTCGTCGGCGGTGACGAGGACGGGGCCGAACGAGGTGGCGAAGTCCTTCCCCTTCGCCGGACCGAGGCCGACGCGCATCTCGGTGCGCTGCAGGTCGCGCGCCGACCAGTCGTTCATCACGGTGAATCCCGCGATCGCGCCGCCGGCGCCGACGACCGCGGCGCACTCGAGCTCGTAGTCGAGCTCCTGCGTCCCGTCCGGATACGGAACTGCCGCCTCCGGCCCGTAGACGGCCGCCGGGTTCGAGAAGTAGAAGACGGGGATCTCGTACCACTCGCGCGGCACCTCCGCCCCGCGCAGGCGGCGCGCGTTCGCGACGTGCTCCTCGAACGCCATGAAGTCGCGCACCGCCGGCGGGTGGAGGACGGGCGGGCGCAGGTCGATCTCGGCGAGCGGATACTCGGCGTGCTCGCGCGCGGAGCCGCCGCCGGTGAAGAACGCCTGCAGCGTCTGCGCCGCCAGCTGCACGACGCGGTCGCCGTCGATCCGTCCCGGCCAGCCACGCTCGAGTTGCAGCTCCTTCGGCGTGAACATGCACAGCTTCACGGCGCGGGAGCCTAGACGAGAACCTCCTGCAAACGCCGCGAAGGGGTCAGACCCGGGTCAGACCCGGGTCAGACCCCGTCGCCCCGCCACCAGCGCCGCGCGCGGGTGCCTTGCCGGCCCGCGCTACGGCTCGGTGTGGACGATCACGTCGGCGATGTCCGGGCGCTCGCGGCGGATGCGCTCCTCGATCTCGCTCGCGCGCGCATGGGCGTCCTCGAGACGGCTCGTCCCGTCGAGCCCGAGCGTCAGGAACGCGACGAGCCCGCCGTCCGTCCGCAGGAAGCGCAGCTCGCGCGGCTCGCGGCCGGTCGCCTCGCGCACCACGCGCGCGACGACGGCGGCGCCGTCCGCCTCCACCTCGCTCGCCGACGTCGTCTCCGCGAGCGGCTCGAGGTGCGTCTGCACACCCGCGATCTCGGGCACGGCCGCCCGGATCGCGTGCTCGAGCTCCTCGGCGATCGCGTGCGCCTCGTCGAGCGACAGCTCGCCTGGCAGCTTCACGTGCAGCGACAGCTCGGTGCGGCCGTCGACGTCGACGAGCGCCAGGTTGTGCACCTCGCGGATCCGACGCACCTGGGCCGCGGCCGCGAGCGCCCGCTCGCGCAGGTTCGCCTCCTCCGCAACCGGCTCGACGTGCACGACGACGTCCGCGTTCGGCAGCGCACGCTCCACCGCCGCCTCGACCGCATCCGCGGCCGCGTGCCCCTGGCCGACTGCCGCCGCGGGCGACACCGCGATCACCACGTCGGCGAACTGCCTGCCCGCCGCCTGGCGCATGCGCAACCGGCGCAGGTCGACCGCCGGGCGCATGGCTGCGATCGCGTCGCGGGCCGCCGCCTCGGCGTCCGCCGGCGCGCGGTCCATGAGGACGTCGACGTTCGCCTTGATCAGCCGCGTCGCGGCGAGGAGCACGAGCGCGCCGACGAACAGCGCCGCGATCGGGTCGCCGCCGGGGTGGCCGAGCCGCGTCGACAGCAGCCCCAGCAGGACGGCGATCGACCCGGCGAGGTCGCTGCCGAAGTGGAGGGCGTTGGACGCGAGCGCGGCGCTTCCCGAGCTGCGGGCCGTGCGCCACGACACGCTCGCCCTGCTGGCGTCGATCGCGATCACGACGCCGATGACGAGGAACGCGTACCACGTCGCGCGCGCCTGCCCGTGCGTGGCGCCGGCGAGCCGCTCGGCGGCGCGCACCGAGATGAACACGCTCGCGACGAACAGGAACGCCGCCTCGGCGAGCGCCGACAGGTGCTCCGCCTTGCCGTGCCCGAACTGGTGCGTCACGTCCGCGGGACGCGCCGACCAGCGTAGCGCGAAGTACGTGAGAAGCGCGGCGACGAAGTCGGTACCGGAGTGCGCAGCCTCCGAGACCAGGCCGAGGCTGTGCGTCGCGAGGCCGACACTCAGCTTGAGGAGGACGAGTGCCGCCGCCGCTGCGACGGAGACGAGCGCTGACCGCCGCTGCGGTGTCACGTCCGAAGCGTAAGTGCGCTCAGACGACCTCGTGCAGCGGCCAGACGACGACGTCCTGCCGCGGCGAGAAGAGGACGTGCGGCGCCTCGTCCGGCAGCGCGAGCGGCGCCATCGTGTTCAGGTCGACGTGCGCCTCGCCGCGCTGGAGGTCCCACGGCGGATGGTGGATCTCCGCGCGGTAGAGCCGGCCGCCGTCCTCGGTGTAGAGGCAGTAGCGCTCCGTGAGGAAGTGCTCGAGCGAGCCGGGTTCCGCGTGGAACAGCGCGCCTTCGCCGCGGTAGCGCCCGCTGAACGTCGCGCCGCGCCGCGCCGACTCGTAGTGCACGAACTCGTCGATCCGCTCGTAACGCATCTGCGCCCGGTTGTACGGCAGCCGGTACAGCCGCTTCGCCGCCTCGACCGCAAGCGTGCTTGCGGCGTCGAGTGAGAAGAACCAGATGCCCGGCTTGTCGCCGTGCGTCACGTAGGTGCGCACGTTGAGCTCCGGGAACTGAGAGACGCGCGGCAGCGGCGGCAGCCCGCGTAGGCGAAAACCGGTGAGCAGGAACGGCGTGATCCCGAGCCACGCCGAGCCGTCGAACGCGTCGAGCGACACCGACTCCGGCACGAGCCGCTGCAGCTCCGCATGGTCGACGCGCCAGTGCAGAAACGCCAGGTCGATCCACGTCTGCGCCTGCACCCACGGTTCGTCCGGCGGCGGCCAGGGCCGGTGCGCGGCCGCTTCCAGGACACGCGCCTGCCGCGCCACCGTCTCGAGGAACGCGGGGGACGGGCTAGAGGTTGCCACGGAGCGCCTGCTCGCGCTCGATTGCCTCGAACAGCGCCTTGAAGTTGCCGTCGCCGAACCCGCGCGCGCCGTGGCGCTCGATCACCTCGAAGAAGAGCGTCGGGCGGTCCTGCGCCGTCTTCGTGAAGATCTGCAGCAGGTAGCCGTCGTCGTCGCGGTCGGCGAGAATGCGCAGCCGGCGCAGGTCGTCCCAGCTCTCGTCGATCTCGCCGACGCGCGTCGGGGTCTCGTCGTAGTACGTATCCGGCGTCGACAGGAAGACGACGCCGCGGCGCTGCAGCGCCTCCACCGTCTCGACGATGTTCCGCGACTGCATCGCGATGTGCTGCGCGCCCGGGCCGTGGTTGAACTCGAGGTACTCCTCGATCTGGCTCTTGCGCTTGCCCTCGGCGGGCTCGTTGATCGGGAACTTGATCTTCCCCTGCCCGTCCGTCATCACCTTCGACATCAGCGCCGAGTACTCGGTCGAGATGTCCTCGTCGGAGAAGTGGATCATCTCCGTCATCCCGAAAACGCGCTCGTAGAACTCGACCCAGTACTGCATGCGGCCGAGCTCGACGTTGCCGACGATGTGGTCGATCGCGAGCAGCCCGACGTCCGCCGGCGCGGCCGACTCCTGGGCGACGTAACCCGGCAGGTACGCGCCCTCGTAGCCGTCGCGCTGGACGAACGTGTGCACGACGTCGCCGTACGTCGCGATCGTCGACAGCACGACCCGGCCGAACTCGTCTTCCACGGGATGCGGCTCCTGGACGCCGCGCGCGCCGCGCTGCACCGCCTGCCGGTAGGCCTCCGTCGCGTCGGGGACGCGCAGCGCGATGTCCTTGACGCCGTCGCCGTGGACGTAGGCGTGCTGGCCGATCTCGTGGTCGCGGCGCAGCGCGCTCGACAGGACGAAGCGGATGTCGTTCTGCTCGAGCACGTAGCTCGCGCGGTCCCGGACGCCCGTCTCGGGGCCTGCGTACGCCGTCAGGTGGAAGCCGAACGCGTGCTCGTAGTAGTAAGCGGCCTGCTTCGCGTTCCCCACCCACAGCTCGACGTGGTCCCAGCCGTCGAGCGGCATGAAGTCGTCGCTCACGACCCGCAGTCTAGTCGGCCGGCGGCTCGACCGGCCTGCGCCTCACGCGCTCGAGCACGATGCCGGCGAAGATCGCGACACCGCCGAGGATCTCCCAGCCGTTCAGCCGCTCGCCGAGCAGGATCAGCGCGAAGAACAGCCCGAAGAACGGCTGGAGGTTGCCGAACAGGGCGGCGCGCGACGGGCCGACACGGTCGATCGCCGTGAACCAGAGGATGTTGGTGAGGAAGAGCGGACCGACGACGGCGTAGCCGAACGCGACCCACGTCAGGCCGTTGAAGTGGAAGCCCTGGCCGAGCGTCTGGACGGCGCCCGTGACCGCCAGCGGCACCCAGCCGAGCGCGAGCACGAGCGCGCTGATCCGAAAGGGCGAGTAGCGGCGCATGAGCGGCGCGATCGCCATCGAGTAGCTCGCCCAGCTGAGCGCCGTGAAGACGCCGAGGGCGTCGCCGACGATCTTTCCCGAGAAGCCGCCGTTCCCGGCCGCGATCAGGCCGACACCGGCGAAGGAGAGCGCGGCGGCCGCCCAGAAGCTCCGCTGCAGACGCTCGAAGCCGACGGCGGTCGCGATCAGCCCGACCCAGATCGGGGTCGTGCCGAGCAGCAGCGCGACCGTCGACGCGCTCGACTTGTCGACGCCGTAGACGAAGCCGAGCTGGTTGAGGTAGATGAGCACGGCCGCGAGCGCGACCAGCTTCGAGTCCGGCAACCGGATGCGAAACGTGCGCTCGCGCCCGTACGTGAACGCCCAGAACAGTCCGGTCGCGACGCCGTAACGGATCGTCGCGTAGGCGAGCGGGCGGAAGCCGTGGTCGAGGACGTACTTCGTGACGGTGACGTTGAGCGCCCAGAGCAGGACCGTCCCGAACAGCATCAGGTCGACCTTCGTGAGCCGCACCGGCTCACGCTAGCGATAGGGTTTCGCGCGCCATGACGCAACCGACGCGCGACGACATCGACGCCCTCGTCGGGCCTGCGACGCCGCATTTCGCGTACCAGATCCGCGCGCGCGTCGAGGAGCTGATCGCGACGCTGCCGCCGGACAGCGACGTGCGCCGGTACGGCGAGCAGCAGATGGAACGTCTCGACCGCCTCGGGCACGCGTCGTCGAAGGCGGACGAGGGGCCGCGCGAGCCGCGCACGCGGCCGGGCTGGGACGAGATCCCCTCGTCGGCGCCCGCGGACGACCCGCTGCCGCCGCGCTCGGCGCGTTGAACGTCTTCGTCAGCGGCGGGTCGCGCGGGATCGGCCGCGCGATCGCGCTCCGCCTCGCGCGCGACGGCGCGCGCCGCGTCGCGATCGGCTACTTCCGCTCCGACGCGGCGGCCGAGCAGACGGCGCAGGAGCTGCGAGCGCTCGGCGCGGAGCCCGTGCTCGTGCGCGGCAACATCGGGTCGGAGCGCGTGCTGGAGGAGGTGCGGCAGCTGGGGCCGCTCGACGTGCTCGTCCACAACGCCGCGTCCGGCGTGTCGCGGCCCGCGCTCGAGGCGGAGCCGAAGCACTGGGACTGGACGCTGGGGACGAACGCGCACGCGCTGCTGCGGCTTGCGCAGACGGCCGCGCCCGCGATGCCCGACGGCTCGTCGATCGTCGCGATCTCGTCGCTCGGCGCGCGGCGGGTGCTCGCGAACTACACGCTCGTCGGCGCGTCGAAGGCCGCGCTCGAGGCGCTCGTGCGCTACCTCGCCGTCGAGCTCGCACCGCGCGTCCGCGTGAACGCCGTCTCCGCCGGCGTCGTCGAGACGGACGCGCTCGACGCCTTCCCGAACCGCGACGAGATGCTCGCTGCCGGACGCGCCAACCCGGTGGGCCGCCTCGTCGCGCCGGAGGACATCGCCGGCGCGGTCGCCTTCCTCTGCTCCCCGGACGCCGAGATGATCCGCGGCCAGACGGTCGTCGTCGACGGCGGCTTTTCGCTCGTCGTGCGCGGTTAGCTTCCGGCGGCGCGGGCATCACGCGCGCATGGGAATCGCCGTCAGCCTCATCATCACCGCCGCGGGGCTCATCCTCGCGCTCGCCGTGCATCCGTCTCACCCCGGCTCGGTCAACGTCAACACCGTCGGCTGGATCCTCTTCGTCCTCGGCATCGTCGGGCTGATCCTCGACCTGCTGCTCTGGAGCTCGTGGGGGCCCGGATACCTCCGGCGGCGCACGTACGTCGCCGGCGACCCCGGGTACGGTTACCCTGCGCGCCGCTGGGGACCGCGGCGGACGGTCGTCGAGGAGGAGGACGCGGGGCCGGGCGCGCCGCCTCCGGGTTACTGAGCCTATCGGTGGAGGACGCGCGCGAGCGTGTCCGACGCCACGTAGCCGGCGATCTTCGGGTTCTCCTGCAAGCGCCGCAGCGAGTACTCGTACCAGTGGACGCCGAACGGGACGTAGACGCGGACGCGGTGGCCGGCGGCGACGAGCTCGTCGGCGCGGCCGCCGCGGACGCCGAGCAGCATCTGGAACTCGTACCGGTCCGGGGGTAGGCCGGCGACGAGGCGCAGCGCCTCGCCGATCAGATACTCGTCGTGCGTCGCGATCGCGACGCGGGAGCCCTGAGCGAGGAGCTTCTCGAGCGCGCGCACGTAGTTCGCGCGCACCGCCTCGTACTCGCGGTATGCGATCTCCGGCGGCTCGACGTAGATCCCCTTGCAGAGCCGGACGTCGTCGAGCCCCTCGATGTCGTCCATCGTCCGCCGCATGTACGCCTGCAGCACCACGCCGACGTTCGCGTGGCCGTCCTCGCGCAGCTCGCGGTACAGCCGCAGCGTGCGGTCGGTCGTCGAGGAGTCCTCCATGTCGATGCGCACGAAGCGGCCGCGGGCGGCGGCGTCGGCGACGACCGCCTCCAGGTTCTCGCGGCAGAGGTCGAGGTCGAGCTCCAGCCCGAGTGCTGACAGCTTCACCGAGATGCCCGAGGCGAGCGACTCCGAATCGACGCGCGCGAGCACGTCGTGGTACTGACCCGCGATCGCGCGCGCCTCGTCCGGGTTCGCGATCTCTTCCCCGAGCACGTCGATCGTGGCGCGCTTCCCGCCCGCGTTCAGGCGGCGCACGACGTGGACCGCGTCCTCGAGCTGCGGGCCCGCGATGTAGCGCGACGACAGCCGGCGCACGACGGGCTTCGGGACGGCCGGCAGCAGCCGGACGATCGCGCGGTCGAGGACAGCCACGGTGCGGCGCGATCGTAGTGGAGCTACGACTGCTCGCGCATGAAGCCCTGGCGCGCGGCGCTCACGAGCGCAACCGCCTCCGGGAACAGCACGCGCATCGCGTCGCGCAGCGCGATCGACTGCTCGTCGATCGCCCCCTGGGGCTGGAACTGCGAGAGCGCCGCGGCGGTCAGCTCGACCGCGGTGTTGAGCGTCAGCGTCGCGAACTGCTCGCGCTGGGCCTCCTGCACCGACTCCGCCTGCTGCTCCGCGAACTCGCGCAGCCCGCGCAGCAGATCCTCGGGGTCGCCGCCGAACGGGAATCCGAAGCCGCCGCCTTCCATCGGGCCACGTTAGCGCAGCTCGACCAGGTAGGCGCGTTCGACGTCGCGGACGAACTCGTCCACCGCGCCGGTCGCCGCGCGGAGCGCCGCCGCAAACGGCGAGGCGTCGTCGCCGAGCGCGCGCTCCAGCGCGACGGTTGCCGCCCCGATCGCGTCGAGGTAGCCGGGCGACGCGACGCGCGGCGGCTCCCCGACGGCGCGCTGCAGCCGCAGCGCCGCCTCCTCCGCCTCCTCGACGCCGTCGAGCGCCTCGGTCGTGCGCAGCTCGGCGAGCCGCGAGCGCAGCTCGTCGAGGTCGCCGCCGCCGGCCAGATCGCCTGCGAGCTCGCACATCGCGACGATCGACGCGACCTCGCGGACGTCGGTGCGCAGCGCGACGGGCGCGGCGGCCTCGTCGACGACGAGCCAGCGGCGGTCGTCGTCCGCGACGAACGCGACGAGGTAGAACCGGCGGCCGCCGAGCGGCTCCGCCGCGAGCACGCCGGCGACGGCGCCGTGGGCGGCCGCGGCCGCCGCGACCGCCTCGAGCTCGTCGGCGAGCGTCATGATGGACACGTTATGGAAGCGACCGAGCTGTTCGCGCCGCTCGGTCCGACCTACGACCGCTGGGGCGCGATCCTCTCCTTCGGGCAGGACCCGCGCTGGCGCCGCTTCCTCGTGTCGCGCGTCGATGCGCGCCCGACCGACACGGTGCTCGACGTCGCGACGGGCACCGCGGCCGTCGCGCTCGAGCTCGTCCGCCAGAAGGACTGCTTCGTGGTCGGTGTCGACCGGACGCCGGCGATGCTCGTGGAGGCGCGCCGCCGGGTCGCGCTCGCGGCGGCGGCCCGCAAGGTGCGACTCGTCGAGGGCGACGCGCGCGCGCTCCCGTTCGAAGACGGCCAGTTCGACGCGCTCACGTTCACGTACCTCCTCCGCTACGTCGAGGATCCGCCCGCCGTGCTGCGCGAGCTCGCGCGCGTCGTGAAGCCGGGCGGTACGATCGCGGGGCTCGAGTTCGGCGTGCCGCGCGGGGCCTGGCGGCTGCCGTGGGAGCTCTGGACCTGCGCCGGGCTGCCGCTCGCGGGGCGCGCGATCGGAGGCGGCTGGCGCGAGGTCGGCGACTTCCTGCACGGCTCGATCCGGGCGCACGACGCCGCGTGGCCGCTGCCGCGGCTCGCCGCCGCGTGGCGTGCGGCCGGGATCGAGGCCGTGCAGACGCGGCGGCTCAGCCTCGGCGCGGGCGTGGTGACGTGGGGACGCCGCGCGACCTGAGGCCGGCGTGGTACGCGCTGCGCCGCGGCGGCGCGCGCGACTACGTCACGCTGCTCCACCCGCCGTACACGCTCTGGCATCTGTCGTACGTCGCCGTCGGAGCGGCGGTCGCGCCGCACTTCCGACTCGAGCGGCTGCTGCTCACGTTGCTCGCGTTCTTCCTCGCGATGGGGATCGCCGCGCACGCGCTCGACGAGCTGCACGGGCGGCCGCTCGCGACGCGGATCCCCGGGCCGGCGCTCGTCGCCCTCGCGGCCGGCGGCCTCGCCGGCGCCGTCGCCGTCGGCGTCTACGCCGCGCTCGCCTGGGGGCTCGGGCTGCTCGTGTTCGTCGCCGTCGGCGCCGTGCTCGTTCCGGCGTACAACCTGGAGCTGGCGTTCCACAACGACGTCGGCTTCGCGCTCGCGTGGGGCGCCTTTCCCGCACTGACGGCGTACTTCGCGCAGGTGCAGACGATCGGCGTGCCGGGCGTCGCCGCCGCGGTGTACGCGCTCGCGGCCAGCCTCGCGCAGCGCGCGCTGTCCACGCCGGTCCGGCGCGCACGGCGCGAGTACGGGACGCTCGAGGGCACGGCGCCGCTCGAGAGCGCGCTGCGGCTGCTGACGTGGGCGACGGTCGCGCTGGCCGTCGCAGCCGTCGCCGCGCGCCTACGATGAGCGCCGTGACTCCCGCGACGATCGCCGCGATCGCGGCCGCCGGCGTGGCGGTCCTGGCGGCGCTCGCGTGCCTGCTGCTCCTGCGTCGGCTGCGCGCGCAGCAGGGCGTGCTGGCGCGCGAGATCGAACGCGGGAAGGCCGAGTTCGACGCCGTCGTCGCACGAGAGCTCGACCAGCGCAGCGAGGAGCTCGCGCGGGTGCTCGCCCGGTCGCGGGCGGAGGCCCTCTCGCAGCTCGCCGAGGAGGCGCGTCGGATCGCCGAGGAGCGGCGGCGCGACGTCGCCGAGCGCGAGCGGGACGCGAGCGCACGCCTCAACGACCGCATCCTCGAGGTGCAGCGCCACGTCGAGCAGCGGCTCGCCGGCTGGGCCGCGGACGTCGAGAAGCTGCAGGAGGGGCTCGTCGCGGAGCTGAAGCGGGTCGAGTCGCGGCAGCGGCAGCTGATGGCCGAGGTCGAGGCGCGGATCGGCCGCGACGCCGAGGGCCTGCAGACGGAGATCGACGAGCAGAAGCAGCTGATCGCGCGGCTGCGCGCCGAGCTCGACACGAACGCGGCGCAGGTGACGGCGCAGGCGCAGGCGGAGCTCGAGCAGCATGCACACGAGCGGCGGCAGGCGCTGCACGACCTGGCGGAGCTGCTGCGCAAGCGCGAGCGCGACCTGCAGCAGCTGATCGAGCGGGAGGCCGGCGAGGCGGCGACGCGGATCCAGAGCGCGCTCGCCGACGTCGAGCGGCGCCAGGTCGAGCAGCTTCAGCGAGCGGTCGAGCGCGAGACGACGCGGCATGCCGAGGCGGCGGCGCTGCAGTTCGACAGCACGCTGCGCGCGCAGCGCGAGGAGACGGCGCGACGGCTCGCGCGCGAGCTCGACCTCGCCGTCGAGCGCTTCGCGCGGGAGGCGGAAGGCGTGCTCGCCGAACGGCTCGATCGCGTCACCGACGCCGCCGGCCAACGGATCGAGGAGCGGCTCGCGCGCATGCGCTCGGCCCTCGACCGCCAGGGAGACGAGGCGCTGCGCGCGCTGGAGCATCGAGCGCACCAGGTCGAGGCGGGCCTGCGCGAGCGGCTCAACGACATCGCCGCCGACGCCGAGTCGGAGCGGACGGTGCTCGAAGCTCGTCTGCACGACCTCCAGCGCCGCCTCGAGGAGCTGACGGCGCGGGCGTGAAGCGCGGCAGCCGCTGCCCGCACTCTCCCCCAGGGCCGGCCGCCAACTTTCGGCGGCAGGGTTCGTCTGTAGAGGGGCGAACGGAGCGGACACCGATGCCTCAGACGATCGAATACCCCCAGTCGGAGCGCGAGAAGGTGGAGTCCTGGCGGCTGCACGTCCTCATCGAGGCCGGATACCCGCTGAGCCTGGCCGAGAAGATCGCGCACTCGGACGCCGATCTGCACCGCGCGGTCGAGCTGACGCGCTGCGGCTGCAGCTTCGAGACCGCCGCCGAGATCCTCCTTTAGAGGCCTCTTCGACCGACGCGTCTAGCATCGACCCGGTGAAGGTCGAGGCGACGGAGGTCGACGGCCGGAAGGTCTACTCGGTGCGCGCGTTCAACGCCGGCGTCGCGACGTGGCTGAACCGGCTGCCGACGCTGTGGATCGAAGGCGAGGTGACGGAGCTGCGCCGGCAGGCGCGCTGGGCATCGGTCTTCTTCACGCTCAAGGACCCCGACGACGGCGCCTCCCTGCCGGTGCAGATGCCGCGCGGCCAGTTCGACGCGCTGCGGCTCGACCTCGCGGAGGGCGAGCGCGTGCACGTCTTCGGACGCCCCGAGCTGTACGAGCAGCGCGGCGAGCTGCGCCTGAAGGCGCTGACGATCGAGCGCTTCGGGCTCGGCGCGCACCTCGCCGCGCTCGAGCGATTGAAGGCGAAGCTCGCCGCGGAGGGGCTGTTCGCGGCGGAGCGGAAGCGGCCGCTGCCACGGTTCCCGCGCCTCGTCGGTCTCGTCACCGGCAACGACGCGGCGGCGAAGCGCGACGTGCTCACGCACATCGTGCAGCGCTTTCCGCCGGCGAACGTCCTCGTCGCCGAGACGTACGTGCAGGGCCCGCGGGCGCCGGCCGCGATCGCGACCGCGCTCGGCGATCTGTGCGCGCGCGGCGTCGACGTGATCGTGCTCGCCCGCGGCGGCGGCAGCTTCGAGGACCTGCTGCCGTTCTCGGACGAGCGTGTCGTGCGCGCCGTCGCCGCGTGCACCGTCCCCGTCGTCTCCGCCGTCGGCCACGAGCAGGACACGCCGCTCTGCGACCTTGCCGCCGACGCACGCGCGTCGACGCCGACCGCCGCGGCGCGGCTGGTCGTCCCCGACGCGGCCGAGCTGCGCGACCGTCTCGAGCGCGCGCGTGCAGCGCTCCACCTCGGCGCGCAGCGATCGGCGGAGAAGCACGCGCAGCGCCTCGACACGGCGCACGAGCGGCTCCGCCGCGCGCCGCTCCTCGTGCTCGAGCGCAAGCGTGCGCGCCTCGACAACGCACACGCGCGGCTCGGTGCGCTCTCGCCGCTCGCGACGCTCGAGCGCGGCTACGCGATCGTCCGCCGCGACGACGCCGTCGTGCGCTCGGCGGAGCAGGTCTCCGCCGGCGACCGGATCAGCGTGCGCGTGTCGACCGGCGAGTTCGGCGCGAGGGTCGAGTGAGCGAGCCGACGTTCGAGGAGGCGCAGCGCGAGCTCGAGGCGATCGTCCAGCGGCTCGAGCGAGGTGACGCCGACGTCGACGAGCTGACGAAGCTCTGGGAACGCGGCGAGGAGCTGTACCGCATCTGCTCGGCGAAGCTGGAGACGGTGCGCGGCCGGATCGAAGAGCTCGCACGCGCGAGCGACAACGCTTAGGATCGCCGCATGGCGGCTCCCATCGAACTCCTCCAGCGCGTCCCGCTCTTCCAGGGACTGGATCGCAAGCAGCTCGAACGGCTCTCCGGCGCGTTCACCGACCGCACGTTCCCGGCAGGCAGCGAGATGACCGTCGAAGGCGGGAGCGGCGTCGGGTTCTTCGTGATCGAGAGCGGAGAGGCGACGGTCGCCGTCGGCGGCGACGAGCGGCGCACGCTCGGCCCCGGCGACTACTTCGGCGAGGTCGCGCTGCTCGACGAAGGGCCGCGCTCGGCGACGATCACCGCCAAGACCGAGGTGAGGGCGCACGGCCTGACGCCGTGGCAGTTCCGGCCGCTGGTCGAGGAGAACGCGTCGATCGCGTGGCCGCTGCTCGTCACGATGGCGAAGCGCCTCCGCGAGAGCGGCGCGTAGGCTCGAGCTCGCGCGCGAGCGACTCGCCGAGCCACACGAGGTCTGCGGCCGCCCGCTCGGGCCGGCCCGACAGCGCGCGCGCCTCGACACCGTCGCGAACGACGCCGCCGAACAGGACGCACCGCACGCCGAGCCGCGCGGCGCGTCGCGCGACCGCACCGGGCGCCTTACCGGCCAGCGTCGTGGCGTCGACGGTCCCCTCGCCGCTCACGACCACGCCGGCGCTGCGCGCGCGCTCGTCGAAGCCGATCAGGTCGAGCACGAGCTCGGCGCCCTCGACGAGCTCGCCGCCGAGCGCCGCCAGCGCCGCACCGAGGCCGCCGCCCGCGCCGGCGCCGGCGAGGTCGCGGTAAGGAGCGAGCTCGCGGAGCGCGGCCAGCCGCCGTTCGAGCTCCTCGACGTCCGCCGGCCGGGCACCCTTCTGCGGCGCGAAGACGCGCGCAGCCCCCTGCCCGCCGAGCAGCGGGTTCCGCACGTCGCAGGCCACCCGCATCGGCACGCGCCGCAGCCGCTCGGCGTCGACGGCGGCGCGCATGCCGGCGCCGCCGTCGACGGTCGCCGTGCCGCCGACGCCGACGAGCAGCGCCCGAGCGCCGCCGGCGAGCGCCGCGAGCAGCAGCTCGCCGACCCCGCGGCTCGTCGCGCGCAGCGGGTCGCGCTCGGATTCGGCGACGAGCGGCAAGCCCACCGCCTGCGCGCACTCGACGACCGCGGTGCCGTCCGCGAGGAGCAGCCACGTCGCCTGCACCGGTCTCCCGAGCGGCCCGGCGACGACGGTGGTGCGAAGCTCGCCGCCGAGCGCCGCGTGCACGACGTCGAGGAAGCCCTCGCCCCCGTCCGCCACCGGCGCCTCGTCGACCTCGACGCCGTCGACGCGGCGCGCGCCGGTAGCGAGCAGCGAGGCCGCCTGCCGCGACGAGAGGACGCCTTTGAGGCTAGCCGGGCACGCGAGCACCCGCATTCGCGCGCTCCACCCCGTCGAGCTCCGGCTCCGCGGCGTCGTCGGCGTCGTCGCCATGGTCGAGCTGCTTGAGCATCGCGTACGAGAGGCCTTCGCGTGCAAGGAAGATCGTGCCGACGCCCACTCCGACCGACGCCTCGATCGCCTGCAGCCCGATCCCGAACGCGAACCCGCGCGCGTACGCGACCGAGTAGCCGACGAGCGACGTGGCGATCGCGATCTGCACGACGCCGACGTTGCCGGGCCAGAACGGGACGATCGTGACGACGTTGATCAGGACGAGCACGAGCCCCGCGACCGAGAGCGGCTGGTAGATGTGGAACGCGCGCATCGCCGCCCACACCGCGAGCAGCTGGCAGAACCAGCCGAGGTACTGGAACGCGACCGCAGTCGCGGCCGCGCGCGGGGTGCGCAGGATCGTCAGGCCTTCGCGCGCGCGCGCGAGCAGGAGCCGGACGCGCCCGAGCTCCTCCAGCTCGCGCCGCTGCCGCCGCGCGAGCACGAGCGCGACCAGCATCAGCATCAGGCCGATCGCGAGCGCCGCGCCGATCGAGCCGAGCGCCCAGCCCGGGAGCCGCGCCGTCACGAGCACGAAGACGACGAGCGTCGCCGCGGGCGGCAGGTCGAACATGCGGTGTGCGAAGACGGACCCGATCAGCGTCGCCGCCGTCCCGCGCCGGTGCGGAAGGCGTCGGCGCAGCACGGCGACGCGCGCGACCTCGCCGACGCGCCCGGGCAGGACGGCGTTCGCGAACAGGCCGACCGAGAACGCGGAGAAGACGAGCGGGAAGCGCGGGTGCGGCGGATCGAGCGACTGCTTGATCGCCGTCTCCCAGGCGAGCGCGCGCGTCAGGACGGAAGCGAGGTTCAGACCGATCGCGGCGACCACCCATTCCCAGCGGACGACGGTGAAGGCGTCGTGCACGAGGTGCCAGTCGGGTCCGTGGAAGACGAAGAGCGCGATCGCGCCGCCGAGGACGGGCACGACGAGGAGGCCCCGCCAACGCTTGCTCACGCAGCAGCCTCCACGTAGGTCTCCTCAAGCCGGCGCGCGATGTCGTCCCAGGCGTAGTTCGCGACGGCGTGCTCGCGTGCCGCTCGCCCCATCTCGACGCGCCTGTCCTCGTCGGCGAGCACGTCGATCACGGCGTCCGCGAGCGCGTCCGGCTCGTTCGGCGGAACGAGCCGCGCCGCCTGCGGCGTCGCGACCGCCGCGTAACCGGGGATGTCCGAGGCGACGGCCGGCGTCGCGCACGCGAACGCCTCCGCGAGCACGAGCCCGAAGCTCTCGCCGCCGAGCGCGGGCGTCACCGACACTTTCGCGCGCAGCAGCTCGTGCGTCCGCACCTCGTTCGTCACGATCCCGAGCACGTCGATTCCCGCCTCGTCGAAGCGCAGGCGGGCGTGCAGGAGCCGGTACTGCAGCGGATCCGTCCCGATGATCCGTAAACGCGCACCGGTCTCGCGGTGGATGCGCGGCCAGGCGCGGAGCAGCGTCGGCAGCCCCTTGCGCGGGTCGTGCCGGCCGACGAAGACGACGGCGTGGTCGCGCGCGGCCGGGTCGGCCTGGGGCGGGATCAGGACGCCGTTCGGGATGACGCGGTAGTCGCCGGGCAGCCACCGTGCCGCGGACTCCGCCGCCATCGGCGAGACGGCAATACGCGCGTCGACACGGTCCATCAGGAAGCCCCAGAGCGGGACGCCGAAACGCATCCACGCGAGATTGCCGTGCGCGTGGTGCGTGACGACGATCGGGCAGCGTGCAAGGGCGAGCGTCGCGACCGCGATCGCGGGCGTCATCGGCTCGTGCACGTGGACGACGTCGAAGCGGCCACGCGCGAGGATCCGCCGCACGCGCCGGGGCGTGGCAGGCGAGAGCACGATGTTCGGCAGCGACCCGTTCGCAGGCACCACCACGGAGCGCCCGACGGGGACGATCCCGTCGGGCAGCGGCCCGTGCCGGCCGGTGCGCGGGTGCAGCAGCCGAGTCAGCCGGCCCGAAGGGTCGTTGCCCATAATGACAACAACGTCGTGGCCCCGGCGGCGCAGCGCCGCCGCCTGGTGCTCGGCGTGCTCGACGACGCCGCCCCAGTAGGACCACGAGAACGGGACGACGACGCCGATCCTCAAGCCGCCACGACCTCGAGCGCGCGCGCGAGCCGTTCCGTGCCCGCGGCGATTGCCGCGTCGGTGACGGCGAGCGAGAGCCGCGCCCACCCTGCTCCGCTCGGTCCGAATCCTTCTCCGGGTGCGACGGCGACGCGGTGCTCGGTCAGGAGCCGCTCCGCGGTCACTCCTTCCGGGAGGCGCAGCCAGACGTAGAACGTCCCTTCGCAGACGAGCGGTTGCGCGAGCGCGGCGGCGACCGTGTCGCGCCGGCGCTCGTACGTCGCGACGCGCTCGGCCACCGATCCCTGCGGACCGCGAAGCGCCGCGACGACCGCCTCCTCGACCGGCGCGAACAGGCCGACACGGGCGTGGTCGTTGAACAGGTTGACGCGCTCGACGATCTCCGCGTTGCCGACGACGAAGCCGACACGCCAACCGGCCATGCCGTACGTCTTCGAGGCCGACCACAGCTCGACGCCGACCTCCTTCGCCCCGGGAGTCGCCAGGAAGCTGCGTGGCCGGCGGCCGTCGAAGACGAGGTCGACGTACGCCGCGTCGTGGACGACGGCGCCGCCGGTGCGCTCCGCCCACGCGACGGCGTCCTCGAAGGTCGCTGCGGGCGCGCAGACGGCGCACGGGTTCGACGGGTAGTTGAGGTAGAGCAGCGCCGCAGGGGGCGCCTCCGCGAGGTCCGGCGTCCAGCCGTGCTCCGCGCGCAGGCGCACGGTCGCTAGACGCGCGCCGGCGAGCGCAACACCCGACGGGTAGTCGGGGTAGTACGGGTCGGGCAGCAGGACTGTGTCGCCGTCGTCGCAGAGCGCGAGCGGGAGCTCGGCGAGCGCCGTCTTGGTGCCGGGGACGATCGCCACCTCGCGCTCCGGGTCAAGCTCGACGCCGTAGACGTCGCGGTAGCGGTCGGCGATCGCACGGCGCGTCTCGGCGCGGCCGCGGATCGGCGAGTAGCCGTGCGCCCGCGGGTCGGGCGCCCCACGGCGGAGCGCCTCGACGACATGCGGCGGCGGGCCCGTCTCCGGATTGCCGCGCCCGAGGTCGACGAGCGGCGGCCCTTCCTCCGCGGCCGCGGCGGCGACGCGCGCGAGCAGCGTGACGAAGTACTGCTGCGGGAGGCGCTGCAGACGGGCCGGGCGCGGACGCATGCCCCCGATGCTATGCGGGCCGGTCGCCGGCGGCGCCGCGACGGGACTTAGACTCGCGAGCGTGAACCTGGTCGAGGCGCTCGCAGCCGACGTCGGGCCGCGCACCGCCGGCAGCGACGCGGCCGCGCGAGCCGCCGACGTCGTCGCGGACGCGTTCCGCGAGCTCGGGCTCAAGCCTCGCTTCCAGGAGTTCGACCTGCTCGGGTACGAGCCGGACGAGCCGTTCGTCGAGGTCGAGGGGGAGCGCTGGGCGGCTGGACCGTGCGGATACGCCGCCCCGTTCGACGGCGAAGGGACGGTGCGCAAGATCGGCGAGGGCCCGGCGCCCGTCGGCGACGGGAAGCTCTCGACGTTCGCCGTCGTCGACGCCGACGGCCGGGAGCGCGCGCGCCTCCTGTCGAGCCCGTTCAGCCGGGGCGCGATCCCGTTCATGTCGTCGCACGTGCACGTGACGACGCCGCCCACCGCCTTCCTCGCCGCAAGCGACGCGGAGCGGCTGCGCGACGGGATGCGCGTGCGGATGAAGGTCGGCGGCCGGTTCCTGCCGGGTCTGCGCGAGCGCAACGTCGTTGCCGACATGCCGGGCGACGGCGACGAGCACGTCGTGGTGTCGGCGCACTACGACTCCGTGTGGCGCGGACCCGGCGCGATCGACAATGCGTCCGGCGTCGAGGGCGTCCGCCGCGTCGCCGAGGCCCTGCGCGGGCGGACGCTCGAGCGCGGCATCCGCTTCGTCGCGTTCGCGGCGGAGGAGATCAAGCTCACGGGGTCGCGCTACTACGTCGACGAGGCGAAGATCCGCGGCGAGCTGAAGCAGGTCGCCGGGATGGTGAACCTCGACTGCATCGCGCACGGGAGACACCCTCAACGTGCTCGCTTCGCCGGAGACGCTGCTCGAGCGCGCGCTGGGCGAGGCGCGCCGGCTGGGGCTCGACGAGCGCTACGAGCTGACGACGGGCCCCGCGACTGGCGGCGTCGACTCGCACTGGTTCGCCGACGCGAACGTACCGGCGGTGACGCTCGCCCACTTCCCGTACGACGAGTACCACCTGCCGGAGGAGACGCCGCAGCTCGTCGACGAGCGACGTCTGGAGGACGCGGTGCGGCTCGCGCTCGCGCTGGTCGAGTCGCAGGCGGCCGACCCGATCCCGCGGTGACGGGGTTCCCCGAGCTCGACGAGCTGCTCGTCGAGCTCGTCGACGAGCAGCGGAACATCCTCGGCGACGTGTTCGTCGGCACGTACCTCCACGGCTCGTTCGCGCTCGGGGCCGGCGACGAGTGGAGCGACGTCGACTTCCTCTGCGTCGTCGAGCGCGACCCCGACGCGCGCGAGCAGGACGCGTTGCAAGCGGTGCACCGGCGCCTGTTCGACCGGCGCGCGCCGTGGGGCAGGCACCTCGAGGGGTCGTACGCGCCGCGCGCCGAGCTGCGGCGGACGACCGGCGACCGCTGGTTCTACTTCGACCACGGCTCGACGACGCCGGTGTGGGACGCGCACTGCAACAAGGCACTCGTGCGCTGGACGCTGCGCGAGCACGGCATCGTGCTCGACGGGCCGCCTCTCTCGGAGCTCGTCGAGCCGGTCGCGGCCGACGAGCTGCGGGCGGAAGCGCGCGCTGCGCTCGCCGAGTACGCGCAGTGGGCGCACGAGCCGATGGAGCAGGCGCCGTCGGGGATGAACTGGTGGAAGCAGACGTACGTCGTGCTGACGCTCTGCCGTGTGCTCTGGACGGTCCGGCACGGAACGATCGTCTCGAAGGACGAAGCGGCGTCCTGGGCGGCGCGGGAGCTGCCGGGCTGGGCCGACCTCGTCCAGCGTGCGGTGGCGGAGCGGCCCGACCCGGTCAAGCGCTGGTGGTCGGACTCCACACGCGAGCTCGTCGAGCGCACGCGTGCGTTCGCCGACCACGTCGCTGCGCTCGAGTAGCATCGGCGCATGGTCGAGGACGGGCTCGCCGAGCTGCACACGCACCTCGGCGGCTCGGTCGCCTCGGACATCATGTGGAGCCTCGCGCACGAGCAGGGGATCGCGCTGCCGACGCGGGACTTCTGGGAGTTCGACCGCATGGTCACCGTCTCCGACCCTCGCGGCGTTCCCGACCTCGATTCCCTCGACCGGATCTACCACCTCACAGAGCTGATCCAGTCGTCGCCGCTCGCCGTCGAGCGCAGCGTCCACGCCGCGATCGGCGGCGCATACCGGTCGCAGGGGATCACGACGCTCGAGTTGCGCTTCAACCCGATGAAGCGGAACCGTGGCGGCGAGCGCGACCTCGACCACATCATCCTCGCCGCGACGCGGGGGCTCGACCTGGCGTCACTCGAGTATCCGCAGGTGCGCGCCGGCTTGATCCTGATGATGGACCGGACGTTCTCGGCCGACCAGAACATGGTGATCGTCGAGAAAGCGGTGCGCTACCGCGCACGCGGCATCGTCGGCGTCGACATCGCGGGACCGCGGCCGGGGGGCGTCCGGTACGACTACACGCAGATCCGCGAGCACGTCGAGCTCGCGCGCGACGCCGGGCTCGGCGTCACGATCCACGTCGGCGAGGAAGGCGAGGAGTACGGCGTCGAGGAGGTGGGCGAGGTCGTCGAGTCGCTGCGACCGGACCGCATCGGGCACGGCATCCTGGCGCAGCACGACGCCGACGTCATGGCCGCGATCCGTGCCGCCGACGTGACGCTCGAGATCTGCCCGACGAGCAACCTGCTCACGAAGGCGCTGCCGGACGCGGACGCGGTCCGCGAGACGTTCCGCACGTTCGTCGCGCACGGCGTGTCTTTCACGATCGCCACCGACGGTCCCGAGATGATGCGCACGCACCTGCGCGACGAGTTCGACCTGCTCGAGCGGATCGGCGCGCTCGACAGCGACGAGCTGCGCGCGGCGAACGCGCGCGGCCACGAAGCGTCGTTCGTCGGCCGCCACGCCCGGCTCGCCGCATAGATACACCCTTCGATCGATGCCTCCCGAACGGGGCGCCGCCTAGCCTCCCGGCATGCAGGCACTCCGAGATCCCACCGGCATCACACCGCGCCAGCGCGAGGTGGTCGAGCTCATCGCACAGGGGTTGTCGAACGAGGAGGTCGGGCACGCGCTCGGCATCTCGTCCCGCACGGCGAAGGCGCATTCGGACGTCCTCCGGCAGAAGCTCGGCGTCGCACGACGACGCCAGATCCCGATCGCGTTCCGGTTGCTGACGGGCGAGGACCCGTTGGCGTCGAGCCTGGAGTCCGCGCGAGCGGACAACGGGGGCTGACGGCGAAGAGGCGTCCGCGGCGCCACCCTCCGCCGCGGACGCCACAGCCCTTCCACAGCGGCCCCAGCGCCGCTACGGTGAGCGAGCAGGCGACGAGGCGCCGCGGCGGCCTCGAGGCGAGGGCAAGGCAGGCACAGCATGACCGCGAGCACAACCGAGCGGCCGGCGCTCCGCCGGCCACGGGGTCCGATCGAACGGCCGCGTCTGATGAAGCAGCTCGACGCAGCCCAGGAACGGATCCTGCTTCTGTCTGCCCCGGCCGGGTACGGGAAGACGACCCTCGCGCGGCAGTGGGCGAAGACGGTGCAACGGGTCGCCTGGGTCGCGTGCACGCCGGCGCACCGCGACATCGTCGTGCTCGCCGAGGACGTGGCGGCCGAGGTCGAGCGGCTCGGCGGCGCTCGGCTCGCCGACTTCCAGACGTACCTTCGCGCGCGGCCGAACCCGCAGCGCGCGGCGCGGGACATCGCCGCGGCGCTTGCGAAGCGCGTCAACGAGGCGCGTGTCCAGTGGCTGATCGTGGACGACTACCACGAGCTCGCGGAGGTGCCGGAGGTCGCCGACGCGTTCGCGATCCTCGTCGAGCGCATCGACGCGCGGGTGATGATCGCAAGCCGCGTCCGTCCGGACTGGGCGACGTCGCGTCGGGCGCTGTACGGCGAGATCTTCGAGCTCGATCGCGAGACACTCACCATGGATCCCGAAGAGGCCGCTGCCGTCGTCGGCGGCGCGAGAGGCCGTGAGCGCCTCCTCGAGCAGGCGAAGGGCTGGCCGGCGGTGCTGGCTCTCGCCGCGAGCCCGCGCGCGCCGGAAGCCCCGGCGGAGTCGGTTCCCGACACGCTCCACCAGTACCTCGCCGAAGAGCTCTTCGCCGCGGCGACGCCGACGCTCCGCGACCGCCTGATCGAGATGGCGCTCCTCCCCGAAACGTCAAGACCTGCGCTCCGAAGCCGCTGGGCGGACGCCGACGAGACGATCGAGCACGCGCGGGAGATCGGGTTCCTCACTGCGTCGGACGAACCGGAGCTCCACCCGCTCATCCGCGAGTTTCTCCTGCTCAAGCTACGCACCGAGCCGGAAGGGGAGTGCCGAGCCAGGACAGCCATTGCAGCCTGCGAGAAAGCCGGAGCCTGGTCGCGTGCTTTCGAGCTTATCCTCCGCTTTGAGTTATTCGACCTCATGGAGCGGACCTTGGAGCGCGCATACCGGCCGCTCCTCTCGCGCGGAAGGATCGAAACGCTCGCAAGGTGTTCAGCCGTCCTCGCCCAGCGAAGCGTTGGTTTCCCGCCAGCAGTCGTCGACCTGATCGATGCCGAGGTCGCACTCCGCGTTGGCGAATTCGTCCTAGCGGCAAGCCTTGCTGAACGCGCAGAACGCCGATTCGAGGTAGGGCATCCATTGAGACCAAGGGCAGCGATGGTTCGCGGCCAAAGCGCGTGGGGCGTGTTTGAACCGCGACGTGCAGAGATCGCCTTTCGAGACGTCCTCGCAGGCCACTCCACCCACGCCGACATCGGGGAAGCCCTTTATGGCCTCGCGCTGATCTCGCTCCACGAAGAGGTCCCGATTCCCAGCGATGTAGTCGGACTACTTAAAGCCCGGAGGGATAACTCACCAACCGATCTAGTGAGGTGGGCGAGCGTCCAGCTGTTGCATCAGCGGATCATCGCGGGGTATCCCGCGCGCCCAGAAATCGAAGAAGCGCTTCGGGAGCGCGTCCGATGCGAAGACCCGAGGATGAGAACCTCGATCGTTCTCAACGCGAGCTATGCCTACGCGCTACGGGCCGACTTTCCGCGAGCGCTCGAACTTGCGCTCACAGCCCTGTCCGAAGTGGAAGAACTCGGTCTTACGTTCGCCCGCCCGCACATTGATGCGGTACTGGCGTCTGTCAACGTCGGCCTGCGGCGGTTCACGCACGCGCACCGACACCTCGAGCGACTCGACGCCTACGTCGAGGAGCACCCGAACGCACACCACGAGATCAATCGCCAAATCGTTCGTGCTGAAATCGCTCTCGCAACTGGCGCGCCCGAAGCCGCCGTCGCTGCCATTCCAGATGTCATTCCGAAGGACACCCCGAGCACAACAGGCGAGCTATTCGGGATCGCAGCAATCTCGCATGCCGTCTGCGGGGACCGCCGCGAAGCAATCGCAAACGCGACCTGCGCAGATGGCGCGTCAACAGCGGTAGAAGTCCGCGCGCTTGCTGCAACCGCTCGCGCGATCCTTGCGGCGGATGCTGGCGATGAGGTAGGCGCGCAGGGTGCGATTCACATCGCGCGAACGTTCGGAATGTGGAAGGCGTTGCTAGTCGGACTTCGCGCGTCTCAGCCGTTGTTGTTGGCCACGGCAAGCAACGCGAGCGCTCGAAGAGAGCTCGCATGGCTCTTCCGTAGAACGAACGACTTTGGCTTGGCGCGCCGCGCGTCAATCCAGCTGCCGGCCGCACAGGATCCTCATGCGGTGCTTTCACCGCGTGAGCTGGAAGTCCTGAGCCTCATCGCGAAGGGGTTCCGAAACCGCGACATCTCCGCAGCACTTGTCATCGCCGATTCGACGACGAAAGTGCACGTGCGCCACGTGTTGGAGAAGCTCGGCGTGAGATCCCGCGCCGAAGCGGCTGCTCGTTATGCAGACCTCTTAAGCTACGCCGACAACGCTGACCGCATCGAGCGCGAATCCTCTAGATCCCGCCCGAACTCGAAATCGTCGCGGCGGCCCAAGCGGTAGTCCTCCGTCGCGCCCGCAAGAATCGCCTCGAATGCGGCAACCACGGCCGTATCAAACTGCGTTTCGACAGCTTGGGCTAGCCGAAGGCGCGCGACTCTGCTCGGCATAGCGTCTCGATACGGCCGATCCGAGGTCATCGCGTTATAAGCATCGGCGACGGCGATGATTCGAGCCAGCAAAGGGATTTCTTCGGCTTGCAGCCCGTCTGGGTAGCCTTGGCCATCGACACGTTCGTGATGATGCCGCACAACAGCCGCGATCTCGGCGTAAGAATCGACGTTCGCCAAGATTCGCTCGCCGATTTCGGAGTGTCGCTGCATCTCTCGTCGCTCGTCGAGCGTCAGTGCACCTGGCTTCTCGAGTAACCCAGCGGGAAGTCCGATCTTCCCGATGTCGTGGACTAGGCCGCACAAATGCGCTAGATCGCATAGCTCGACCGAAAGGCCCATGCGCCTCGCTATGTCACGCGCGTAAATCGCGACTGCCGCTGAGTGACCTGCCGTGTACTGATCTCGAGCATCGAGCGTCGCGATGAGGCCCTTGGCGAATGAGAGGTTCGCCGCACGCAGCTGTTCGTTGACCCCGCCGAGCTCAGCAACTAGCCGCCGCTGCTCTTGATACATCAAAAACCAGCGCTGCGCTGCAAGTGCGGGAGCGAAGAAGAGCGGGATCGTCCAAGGTGAGATGTCCTTGTACGCCAAAACGAGGAACGCCACCGCCGGGCTATAGAAGAGCGCCGACGGGCCGGTAACAGACAGGCCGTATCGCACACACTCGATGTAGCCACCGTGGCCGCGGAAAACGTTGGTGATAGCGACGAAACTTGCATCCGCCACAATCGCCACAGTCGCCGCGACGGCGGCCCCAACGACGACCGAACCGAGGCCGCTGGGCATGAGGTTCTGGACGAGCAGGGCGGCGCCGCCGGCTATTGCGCCTGTCCCCGCGCGGCTCCCGAAGTACGAAACGCGGCCCACCCAGGGGTAAGGGAAACTGAACGCGGACGGCGCGTAAACGATCATTCCGGCCAGCGGCCCAAACAGGGCGCAAGCGAAGATCGCCGGCAAGAGCGAGATGGAGACGGTGTAGGTGCCCCCAAGATTGATCTTCGTTCGTTGCGCGTACGCGGCGATTACCGCGAGCGCGAGCACCGACCAGATGTCGCCGGCCCGGACTCCAGCTTCAAAGAGCGCCGCCGCAAGACCTAGTGCGGTCGCGACCAGTGCAGCCGTGTAAGCGAGCAGCTGCCACCCGAGTTCGCTGGCCGCGTCGCGAACTCGACTAAGGACTTGCATATCCCCCGAAAGGGGTATAGGCTCGAGGTCGCCGTCAGTTGTCGTCATTTGGGGGAACTAACTATGCGCAAGATTGCTCGTATCATCCGCGGTACCCCGATCGCCGGGGGCCTCGGTTCCTGGTAGAGCCGCCGTATTCAACTGGTCTTTCCACAGCCCTACGTCACCCGTTCAGGGGATTGTCCACAGGGAGGGGAAAACCATCTGAACTCCGACCGGGCCGCCTTCGGGCGGCCTAGTCGTTTTTAGGGGCCGCCTTTCGGCCGGCCGGGCGGCTTAGTTGATCAGGCCGCGGCGGAAGCCGACGGCCACCGCGTGGGCGCGGCTGCGCGCCTGCAGCTTCGCCAGGAGGTGGCGGACGTGGCTCTTGACCGTCTCCTCCGACAGGAAGAGGCGGACGCCGATCTCGCGGTTGACGAGGCCGTCGGAGATCAGCTGTAGCACCTCGATCTCACGCGCCGTGGGCTCCTGCTCGAGCTCCTTGAGGGGCTGGAACGGGATCACCTCGGCGACGCCGGCGTCGCGACGCGCGGCGACCGACTCGAAGCGAGCAGTGTGCTCGCGATAGCGCGTCAGGATGGCGTTGCGCTCGGCTGCGTCCACGGGCCAGCTATCGGCCTGGGTTCAGGCCGCCTTTAGAACCACCTCACCCCCGTTCGAGGGAGGGCCGCCTACAGCCGCACGACTCGACGGCGGCGTGCGCGCAGCTCGGCCGACTCCGCCTCCTCGACGACCCCGACGCCGCCGTCGCGGCCCGTCGCGTGGAGGATCCGCCCGTCGCCGACCCAGAATGCGATGTGGTCGACGGGCGAGCCATAGACGACGAGGTCGCCCGCCGCCGGCTCGGACACCTCCACGGCGACCTCGTCCTGTTGGTGGGCGTCGCGCGGTACGAGCCGACCCGCGGCTCGGTACGCCATGTGGACGAGGCCCGAGCAGTCGATGCCGGCTCGCGTGAGCCCGCCCCACAGGTACGGCGTGCCGAGGTACCGCCGCGCCGCCTCGAGCGGCGTGGCCACGCCGCCGAGCGCCACCGCGCCCTCCCCCGCCTCGAGCGCCTCGGCGCGCACCCATCCCGGGTACTCGTAGGCGGTCGCAATCCGCACCCACTCGCCGAGCCGGCCCTCAACCCGCACCGGCTCGCCGCGAAGCAGCTGCGTCACCTGCTCGGCGTCGTCGGCCGGCTCCGCGCGCACCGGCGCGACGTCCTGCGCGCACCTCATCTCGCGTGCGCGTCGATCTTCCGCTGGAGCAGCTCCCGCACCCGCGGCCAGTCGTCGTCGACGATCGCATACCAGGCGGAGTCGCGGATCGAGTCCGGCAGCACCATGTGCTTGCGGAAGATTCCCTCGAACGTCGCGCCGATCCCCAGAAGCGCCCCGCGGACGCGCAGGTTCCGCGCGTCGGTCTTGAACTCGACACGCATCAGCCCGGCTCGCTCGAACGCGTTCTCGAGCAGCAGGTACTTCGCCTCGACGTTCGCTCCGGTCCCCCATTGCGCCCGCTCGAGCCAGGTCCAGCCGATCTCGACACGGCGGTGGAGCGGCTCAAGGTTCAGGTAACGCGTCGAGCCAACCGGCCGACCGCCGACCAGGACGACGAACGGGATCTCGCGCTCCGCCGCGAGCGCCAGGTCGAACCACCGCTCGAACCCGAACGAGTACATGTTCGTGAACCGGTGGATGTGCGGCTCCCGCTCGGCCGCGTCGCGCAGACCGTCCCGGTGCTGCTCACCGATCGGCTCGAGACGCACGATGCGCCCCTGCAGCGCGCCGTCCGGACGGAGCTCGCTCATCGGCCGTGTAAGGGAGACGAAGCCACTGGATGTGCGTTGTGAGTATCGCCGCACGATCCGACGGGCGGGTATTACGCTTTCCGCAGGCGATGACGAATCCGCCAGAATTCCAGGTGGCGGCAGGAGGTGCCGTTGCCCTGCAGCAGCCGGCGGCCGTCGCGCGGAAGTCGCCGCGCCGCCTCTTCTGGGAGCGGCTGAGCCAGGACAAGGCGGCGCTCGCGGGCGGGATCGCGATCGTGCTCCTGATCGTCGTCGCGGCGATCGGCGGCCCGATCGCGCAGGCCGTCACCGGGCACGGCCCGAACGACATCGTCCCGAACTCGCTCGATCCCTACGGGGTGCCCTACGGGCCGAACAGCCACCTCTGGTTCGGCGCCGACGCCGAGGGTCGCGACCTCTTCGTCCGGACGATGTACGGCGCGCGGATCTCGCTCTTCGTCGGCGTCGTCGCGTCCGGGATCGCCGTCTTCATCGGCCTCGTCGTCGGCCTGACCGCGGGGTTCTTCGGCGGGATCGTCGACACCATCCTGTCGCGGGCAGCCGACGTCCTGCTCGCCGTCCCGCAGATCCTCATCGCGGTCGGGATCGTGGCAGCCTGCTCGACGACCAAGCAGGGCTGCTTCTTCGGCCTGCTGCAGCCGGGGCTGCCGGTCGTGATCGCCGTGATCACGATCTTCTCCTGGTCGTACATCGCGCGCATCGTGCGCGGGTACACGCTGAGCCTGCGCGAGAAGGAGTTCGTCGAGTCCGCGCGCGCCGCCGGCGCCAGCACGTTCCGGATCCTCTGGCAGGAGATCCTGCCGAACCTGCTCGGCCCGCTGATCGTCTACACGACGCTGCTGATCCCGACGAACATCCTGTTCGAGGCGGCGCTGTCGTACCTCGGGCTCGGCGTGCCCTCGACGACGCCGTCGTGGGGATCGATCCTGAACGACGCGTCGCAGCTCTACGACGTCGCGTGGTGGCTGATGCTCTTCCCCGGCGCATTCCTGATTCTCACCACGCTCGCCTTCAACCTGCTCGGCGACGGCCTTCGCGACGCGTTCGACGTGAGGACGGAGCGCTGACGCAGCGAACCTGACACTTTGACCACCACGACCCACAACCCCGGCCCCCCACGCGGGTGGAAGGAAGGAGGAGTAACAAGCGACATGAGGAGATACCTCCGCATCGCGGTCCTCGTCGCCGCGGTCGTCGCTCTCGGAGCCCTGGCGGCAGGATGCGGCTCGTCGAAGAAGAGCTCGAAGTCGAGCTCCAACTCGAACTCGTCCAACCAGGCCTCCTCGGCCACCTCGCCGAGCAAGAGCTACGACAACGGCAAGCCCGCCAAGGGCGGCACCTACACCGTCGGCTGGGAGCAGTCCTTCGGCTTCACGAACAACTTCGACCCGACGGGGGAGTACCTCGGCAACGCGTGGGGCATCTACACCAACCTGCTCCTGCGCACGCTGATCGGCTACAAGCACCTGCCGGGCGCAGCCGGGAACGTGCTCGTAGGTGACCTCGCGACGTCGGTGCCGACGCCGACGAGCAACGGGCTGACGTACACGTACCACCTCAGGTCCGGCGTGAAGTTCGGTCCGCCGGTCAACCGCGCGGTCACGTCGAAGGACGTCGCGTACGCGCTCAACCGGCTCGCCGACGCGAACGACGGCGGCCAGTACGCGTTCTACTTCACCGTCATCAAGGGCTGGAACGCGGCGGCCGCCCAGAGCGCGAAGACGAAGAATCTCGTCCCCGTATCGGGCATCCAGACGCCGAACAACTCGACGCTCGTGATCCACCTCACGCAGAAGACGGGCGACTTCAACTACCGCATGTCGCTGCCGGCGACGGCGCCCATCCCGCCCGAGGTCGGCAAGTGCTTCGAGGGCAAGCCCGGCAACTACGGCCGCGACCTCATCTCGAGCGGGCCGTACATGCTCGCGGGCTCGGCCGGCACGTTCAGCAGCTGCTCGTCACTCCGGCCGTTCAGCGGCTACGCCGGCGCGAACGGGAACCACCTGTCGCTGGTGCGCAACCCGAACTACAACCAGGCGACGGATCCGTATCGCAAGAACTACCCGGACAAGTTCGTGTTCGTGATCAACTCGAACGCGGACGACATCTTCAACAAGGTGCAGGCGGGGCAGTACGACGACGAGCAGTCCAGCCCGTCTCCGAAGACGCTGCGCCAGTACGAGACGAACCCGTCGCTCAAGCCGCGGCTGCTGCCGAACGTCGGCGACCGCACCTGGTACATCACGATGAACCTGACGCAGCCGCCGTTCGACGACATCCACGTCCGCAAGGCGATGAACTACATCATGGACAAGCAGTCGCTGCGGCTCGCGTGGGGCGGTGCGATCGAAGGCCAGATCGCGACGCACATCGTCCCGCCGGTGCTCTACAACGGCGGCCTCGCGGAGTACGACCCGTACGCGACGCCGAACGAAGCGGGCAGCCTGCAGCTCGCGCAGGCGGAGATGAAGAAGTCGAAGTACGACCCGGGCCACACCGGCAAGTGCACCGCGTCGGCGTGCAAGGGAGTGCTGCTGATCGCCGACACGCGTGCGCTCGACAACCGTATGCTCCCGGTGATCCAGGCCGACGCGGCCAAGATCGGCATCACCTTCACGGTGCGGCAGATCAACGGCGCCTACACCACCATCCAGACCACGTCGAAGAACATCCCGATCTCGTCGCGGCCCGGTTGGGGCAAGGACTACGCGGACGCCTCGACGTTCTTCGCCGAGCTGTTCGACAGCAAGGCGATCATCCCGCAGGGCAACACGAACTACTCGCTGGTCGGGATCACGCCGGCGCTGAACACCTCGCAGAAGCTCGGCGTGAAGGGTGATCTGAGCCACATCCCGTCGGTGGACAATCAGATCAGCAGCTGCCAGAAGCTGACCGGGCAGCCGCGGATCAACTGCTGGGAGAACCTCGACAAGTACATGATGACCAACGTCGTGCCGTGGGTTCCGTACCTCTGGTCGAACAACGTCACGATCGTCGGTCCGAAGGTGACGCACTGGAACTACGACCAGTTCAGCGACGGCACCGCCTACTCGCTGGTCTCGGTCAAGCCGTAACGCGGTAACACAGCCGGCGGGGCGCATCGTGCGTCCCGCCGGCTTCTGCACTCCCGCCAGAAGGAAAAGCCGAAGCCATGATCTTCTACATCGCCCGCAGGCTCGTCTGGACGATCGTCGTCGTGTTCTGCGTGATCGGGATCACGTACATCGTCTTCTACAAGCTCCCGGCCGGGAACCCGGCGCTGCGCTTCGCCGGCCACTCGCCGACGCAGCAGGAGATCACGGAGATCGAGCATCGTCTCGGTCTCGACAAGCCCTGGTACGTGCAGTTCGGCAAGTTCGCCTACCACTTCTTCGCCGGCGACCAGTACGGCTGGCCCGGCCTCGGCTACACGTTCGCGAGCGGCGCGTCGGTGAAGTCGCTCGTGTTCTCGCGTGCCCCCCGCACGCTGCTCCTGATTGCGGGCGCCGCGATCCTCTGGCTGCTCTCGGGCGTCGCGATCGGCGTCATCTCGGCGGTGCGCCGGCGCAGCCTCACCGACCGGTTCGCGATGGGGTTCGCGCTCTTCGGGATCTCGACGCCCGTCTTCTGGCTCGGCCTGATGATGCTGTACATCTTCTGGAGCCGCCTCGGCTGGACCGCGGGCACCGGTTACGTCTCTCCAGCCAGCTCCGTCGGCGGCTTCTTCTCCCACATGATCCTGCCCTGGATCACGCTCGCGCTGCTGTACGCGGCGTTCTACGCGCGCATGACGCGCAACAACCTGCTCGAGACGCTGGGAGAGGACTACATCCGCACCGCGCGCGCCAAGGGTCTGTCGGAGCGGCGCGTGATCTTCAAGCACGGCCTGCGCGCGAGCCTGACGCCGATCGTGACGATGTTCGGGATGGACATCGCGCTGCTCGTCGGCGGCGCGGTGATCACGGAGAGCGTGTTCAACCTGCAAGGGCTCGGCTACCTCGCGATCAACAGCGCAACGAACCAGGATTTGCCGATCGTGGCGGGTGTCGTGCTGCTGGCCGCGGTCGCCGTCGCGCTCGCCAACCTCGTCGTCGACATCCTCTACGCGTTCATCGACCCCCGAGTCCGCTACGCGTGAGCTCGAACGACGACCTGCTGCTCGACGTCCGCGGGCTGACCATCCGGTTCCCGACCTCGGACGGGATCGTCCAGGCGGTGACGGACGTCTCCTACACGCTGTCGCGCGGAGAGACGCTCGGCGTCGTCGGCGAGTCTGGGTCGGGCAAGAGCGTCTCGAACCTCGCGACGATGGGCCTGCTGAACCGCAAGCGCACGCTCATCTCCGGCGAGATCCTCTTTCGGGGCCGCGACCTGCTCACGCTGCCGCAGGACGAGCTGCGCAAGGTCCGCGGGAAGGAGATCGCGATGGTCTTCCAAGACCCGTTCGCGTCACTGCACCCGATGTACCGCGTCGGCGACCAGATCGCCGAGGCGGCGCTCGCCCACGCGAACATCAGCAAGGAGGCGGCGCTCGCACGGGCGGTCGAGCTCCTCGACCACGTCGGCATCCCGAACGCACGCAACCGCGCGCGCGACTACCCGCACCAGTTCTGGGCGGGATGCGCCAGCGCGCGATGATCGCGATGGCGCTCGTGCACAACCCGTCGGTGCTCATCTGCGACGAGCCGACGACCGCGCTCGACGTGACGGTGCAGGCGCAAATCCTCGAGCTGATCGAGGAGGTCAAGCGCGAGTACAACATCGGCGTCATCCTCGTGACGCACGACCTCGGCGTGGTCGCCGAGACGGCGAACTCGGTGATGGTGATGTACGCAGGCCGGATCATGGAGTACGGGCCGGCAGAGCAGGTGTTCGGGCGGCCGCAGCATCCGTACGCGTGGGGCCTGCTCGACTCGATGCCGTCGATCGAGCAGCGGCTCGAACGGCTCGTCCCGATCGAGGGGGCGCCGCCGTCGCTGATCGCGCCGCCGTCCGGCTGCCCCTTCCACCCGCGCTGCCCGTACCGGTTCGAGCCGTGCCCGACCGAGGTGCCGCCCCTCGTCGCGCCGGTGCCGGACGCGCATCCGGACGCGTGCCACCTGCCATGGGAGCGGAAGGTCGAGCTCGGCACGCAGCGCTCGCTGCTCGCGAGGGACGCCGCGTGAGCGAGGCGACCGCGGCCGCGAATGCCGGCGCGCGCACCGTCGTCGGGAACGGCGAAAACCTCGTCGAGCTCGACCACCTGACGAAGCGCTTCGCGGTCAAGCAGGGCGTGTTTGCGCGCGGGACGGCGCAGGTGCACGCAGTCGAAGACGTGACGCTGACCGTCCGCCGCGGCGAGACGCTCGGCATCGTCGGAGAGTCGGGCTGCGGCAAGTCGACGACCGCCCGGCTGATGCTGCGACTGCTCGACCCGACCGCGGGGCGGATCGTCTTCGACGGCCGGGACATCACGCGCCTGTCGCAGCGCCAATTGCGGCCGCTGCGACGTGAGATGCAGATGGTCTTCCAGGATCCGTACGCGTCGCTCAACCCACGCAAGACGGTCGGGCAGATCGTCGGCACGCCGTTCGCGATCCACGGGCAGAGCAACGCGCGCACGCGCGTGATGGAGCTGCTCGAGACGGTCGGGCTCAGCCCCGAGCACTACAACCGCTACCCCCATGAGTTCTCGGGCGGGCAGCGTCAGCGCATCGGCGTCGCCCGCGCGCTCGCGCTGTCCCCGAAGCTGATCGTCTGCGACGAGCCGGTCTCCGCCCTCGACGTCTCGATCCAGGCGCAGGTACTCAACCTGTTGCGCAGCCTGCAGCGCGACTTCAACCTGACCTACGTCTTCATCTCGCACGACCTGTCGGTGATCCGCCAGATCGCCGACCGTATCGCCGTCATGTATCTCGGACACGTCGTCGAGCTGGGCGACAGCGAGTCGATCTACACGCACCCGAAGCACCCGTATACCGCGGCGCTGCTGTCGGCGGTGCCGCGTGCGTCGGCGAACGGGCGCGAGCGGATCATGTTGACGGGCGACGTGCCGTCGCCGATCAACCCGCCGCAGGCGTGCGTCTTCCACACGCGCTGTCCGCGGTTCCACCGCGGCCACTGCGATGTGGAGGCGCCGCAGCTGCGCGAGCTCGGGCCGAGCCAGTGGGCGGCGTGTCACTACCCACTCGAGAAGTGGCCGATGACCGACGACGAGATCCGCCAGGCCGAGGGCGCCGCGCGAGAGGACCGCCCGAGCCTCGAAGGCACTGCGCACGAGCTGCCGACCACCTAGCGCGCGCGTCCACCGCGCCTCCGGTGGCTCCGCGCTGTCCGCTCCGGCCACGGCCTGGCTCAGAGCCAGGACGGGACCGAAAGCGACGATCGGCGGCAGACGCAAACGCCGTCTGCGCGCCGATTTTCGGCTGTCGGACACGTCGGTTCGAGCCCCGGCCTGGCTCAGAGCCAGGCCGGGGCTGCGCCCGACGTGACTCGAAGGGACACGCGGACGCCGCCCGGACGCAAGGCGCCGCGCACACGTTTTCGCGCCGGCCTCAGACGTCGGCGACGAAGACGCACTTCGCGCGCGTTGCGACGAAGGGATACGGCCCGTCCGGCGCCGCGAGCGGTCCGATCAGCTCGACGTACGCGTCGAGGTAGCGCTGCAGGTCGTCGCGCCCGATCCAGAGCACGGCGCCGCCACGCATCCGGCGCTCCACCCGCGCGAAGTGACGCCGCAGAAGTACGAGCCCGCTCTCCGAGTCGAAGTCGTCGCGCCCCCACTCCGCGCCGACCGCCTGCCAAAGTTCCACCAGGTGCTGCGGTGCGTTGTAGATCCCCGCGAAGCGGCCGCCCGGCCGCAGCACGCGCACGAACTCGGCGAGCACCCGATCCTTGTCGGGAAGGTGGTAGAGCGTGTGGCTGCAGGTGACAACGTCGAAGCTCGCGTCGTCGAACGGCAGCGCCTGCGCGTCGGCGACGTGCGCCTCGAGGCCACGCTCTCGCGCGGCGACGACGGCCGCTTCGGACTGGTCGACGCAGACGACCTCCGGAGCGGTGTACGTGCTCGCAACGCGCGCGCCGCCGCAGCCGACGTCGAGGATCCGCCGCGGCCGCACCTCGGCGATCGCCGCGAGCAGCGTCTGCTCCTCGTCGAGCTCGTCGAAGCGCAGCCAGGCCGTGCGGTCGAGCCGCCGCATCTCGAGCCGGTCGAGTGACGCGTACTCGCGCCGGACGTACGAGACGTCGTCCACGCGCGAACGGTGCCAGACCCGCACCGGGCCCGGCACCGAATCGTCGTCGCGAAAGCTACGCGGCCAGCCCGGCGAGCTCGCGCAGCGCCGCCAGCCGCGAGAGCGCCTGCCCCTCGAGCTGGCGGACGCGCTCGCGCGTCAGGTCGAGCTCGTGCCCGATCGCCTCGAGCGTCCACGGCTCGCCGTCGAAGCCGAACCGGAGCTCGAGGATGCGCCGCTCGCGCTCCGGCAGCGCGTCGAGCGCCTTGCGGATGTTCTGGCGGCGCAGCGACTCCTCCGCCTCGTCGAACGGATCCGCGGCCTCGCGGTCGGCAAACAGATCGCCGAGCTCGCCCTCGTCGTCGGCGCCGACCGTCTGGTTCAGCGACACCGACGCGGACGCCGCCGAGAGCGCCTCCTCGACATGCTGCAGCGGCAGCCCGGTCGCCTCCGCCAGCTCCTCCTTCGTCGCCTCGCGCCCGAGCTCCACCTCGAGCCGGCGCGCGGCGCGCGACAGCTTCTGCTGGCGTTCGACGACGTGCACCGGCACCCGGATGGTGCGCGCGTGGTTCGCCACCGCGCGCTGCACGCTCTGCCGGATCCACCAGGTCGCGTACGTCGAGAACTTGTACCCACGCCGCCAGTCGAACTTCTCCACCGCCCGGTTCAGGCCGAGCGTCCCCTCCTGGATCAGGTCGAGGAACGGAACGCCGAGACCGCGGTAGCCCTTGGCGATCGACACGACGAGACGCAGGTTCGACTCGATCATGCGCCGCTTCGCGCGCCCGTCGCCGCGCTCGATCGCCTTCGCGAGGACGACCTCTTCGTGCGCGGTCAGCAGCTTGTGCTTGCCGACGTCGGCGAGGAAGAGCTGCAGGCTGTCGCCGGCGCCCGACGGCGAATCGGCCTCGTACACGACCGGTTCCGGCGGCGCCTTCTTGTTGCGCTCCTCCGTGACCGGCTCGCGAACCTCGAGCCCCTTCGTCTCGAGCTCGCGGACGAGCTCCTCGACGTCGGGATCGCCGAGGTCGTTCTCGACCGCGAACGCCTCGAGCTCGGCGGGCTCGATCCAGCCGCGCTCCTCGCCCGCCTCGATCAGCGAGCGTGCGCTTTCAGTCTCAAGCAGTTCGTTCAGCTGGCTCTGAGTCAAGTGGTATTCGATGTCCTTTCGTTTCTAGGACCGGCTCGCTAGACCTTCCGAACGCGCGCGACGGCGCGGCCATTCCTCCGGCCCGTGCTCTCAGTATGGACGCTTTTGCGTTGCGGATGTTGGAGAACCGTCCCCATTCAGGAACGTTTCCGGGACGAGCGCTTCTTCGCCGGGCCGCGTTCTCGTCTCGTCTGCAACAACTCGTACGCCCGCTCCGGCGTGAGCGTGTCGACGGTGTCGCCCGCCCGCAGGCTCGCGTTCGTCTCGCCGTCGGTCACGTACGGTCCGAAGCGCCCCTCCTTGAGGACGACCGGCTGGCCGCTGACGGGGTCGGCGCCGAGCTCCTTGAGCGGCGGGGCGGCGGCGCGGCGGCCGCGCTGGCGCGGCTGCGCGAGCTTCTCGAGCGCCTGCTCGAGCGTGACCGTGAACAGCTCCTCCTCGGTGTCGAGCGAGCGCGACTCCCGGCCCTTCTTGACGTACGGCCCGTAGCGCCCGTTGGCGGCCACGACCTCCTCGCCGTCGACGACGCCGAGGGTGCGCGGGAGCTGCAGCAGCCGGAGCGCGTCGTCGAGCGTCACCGACTCGGGAGACATCGACTTCAGCAGCGAGGCGGTGCGCGGCTTTCCCCCGTCGCCCTCAGGCAGCACCTCGGTGACGTACGGGCCGTAGCGCCCCGCACGCAGCGCGACCGTCCGCCCCGTCTCCGGGTCGACGCCGAGCTCCGTCTCGCGGTTCCCCTGGGCGAGGAGCTCCTCCGCCAGCTCGGGCCGGAGCTCGTCGGGGGCGATCCCCGGCGGCAGCGTCTGGCGGTGCTCGCCGCGCTCGAGGTACGGGCCGTAGCGGCCGACGCGCACGACGATGTCGCTGCCGGGGATCTCGATCGTGTTCACCTCGCGCGCGTCGATGTCGGCGAGGTGCGACTCCACGAGGTCCTTGAGGCCCCCGTCGCCGTTCTCGCCGAAGTAGAAGCGGCGGAGCCACTCCGTCCGCGACTCGTCGCCCCCGGCGATCTCGTCGAGGTCGTCCTCCATCCGCGCGGTGAACTCGTAGTCGACCAGCCGCGGGAAGTGCTGTTCGAGCAGGTTGACGACCGCGAACGCGAGGAACTCCGGCACGAGCGCCTGCCCCTGCTTGCGCACGTAGCCGCGGTCCAGGATCGTCCCGATGATCGCCGCGTACGTCGACGGGCGGCCGATGCCGCGCTCCTCGAGCGCTTTGACGAGACTCGCCTCGGTGTAGCGGGCCGGCGCCGACGTCGAATGCCCCTCGGGCTCGAGCGCCGTGGCCGCCAGCACGTCCCCCTCCGCGAGCGGCGGCAGGCGGCGCTCCTCGGCGTCGTCGCCGGCGTCGTCTCGACCTTCCTCGTACGCCTGCAGGAAGCCCCGGAACGTGATCACGGTGCCCGCGGTCGCAAACTCGACCGCGCGGCCGTCGGCCGTTCCGGCGCCGATGCGGACGGAGACCGTCTGCCCGCGCGCGTCCGCCATCTGCGAGGCGATCGTGCGCTTCCAGATCAGGTCGTAGACGTTGAACTCGTCGCCGGAGAGCTCGCGTCGCACCTCGTCCGGCGTGCGGAAACGGTCGCCGGCCGGGCGAATCGCCTCGTGCGCCTCCTGCGCGTTCTTGACCTTGCGCTCGTACCGCCGCGGCTCCGCCGGCACCGACTCCGCGCCGTACAGCTCGCGCGCCTGCTCGCGCGCCGCCGCGAGCGCCGACTCGGACAGCGTCGTCGAGTCGGTTCGCATGTAGGTGATGTAGCCGTTCTCGTAGAGGCGCTGCGCGATCCGCATCGTCTGCTGCGACGACAGACGCAGCTTGCGGCTCGCCTCCTGCTGCAGCGTGGACGTCATGAACGGAGGCGCCGGCCGGCGCGTGTACGGCTTCTCCTCGACCGAGGCGACCCGGAAGCCGGCGCCGTCCAGCGCCGAGGCGAGCCCGCGCGCATCGGCCTCGGACAGCTGCACGGCGTCGCCGGAGCGCAGCGCGCCGCGCTGGTCGAAGTCACGACCGCTGGCGACGCGCTTGCCGTCGACGGCTGCGAGGCGCGCGGTGAACTCCCCCGGCTCGAACGTGCCGACGACGTCCCAGAAGTCGGCGGGGACGAAGCGCATGCGCTCGCGCTCGCGCTCCACCACGAGCCGGGTCGCCACCGATTGCACGCGGCCCGCGGACAGGCCCTGCATGACCTTGCGCCAGAGCACCGGCGACACCTCGTAGCCGTACAGCCGGTCGAGGATGCGGCGCGCCTCCTGCGCGTCGACGAGCCGGTTGTCGATCTCGCGGGTCTCGTCGAGCGCGCGCTCGATCGCCGGCCGCGTGATCTCGTGGAAGACCATCCGGCGCACCGGCACCTTCGGCTTCAGCTCCTGGACGAGATGCCACGCGATCGCCTCGCCCTCGCGGTCCTCGTCCGTGGCGAGCAGCAGCTCGTCCGCGTCCTTCAGCTTCGCCTTGAGGTCCGAGACGACCTTCTTCTTGCGCGGGTCGACGACGTAGAGCGGCTCGAAGTCCTTCTCGACGTTGACGCCGAGCCGTGCCCAGCCCTCCTCCTTCAGGCGCGCCGGGATCTCCGAGGCGCTGTTCGGGAGGTCGCGGATGTGGCCGATCGACGACTCGACGACGTAGTCCTTGCCGAGGTACCCGGCGATCGTCTTCGCCTTCGCCGGCGACTCGACGATCACGAGCCGGCGGCCCTTGGTGGCTGCCATGATCCGCGCCACGATAGCGCCGGGCCCGCGATGGGCGATACTCCCGCACCGATCCGCTCCCGGCGCCGGCACCGCGCGCGCCTTCCGCTTCCCGATGAGCTCCGTCCAGCCCACGCTCATGGCACGCCCGCCGCGGCCCTCCGCGCTCTACTCCACGATTGCGCTGCTCTCCTGGCCCGTCGCGCGCCTCGTCTTCCGCTACGAGGCGCTCGGCCGCGAGCACCTGCCGCCCGAGGGCGGGTTCGTGCTCGCCGCCGGCCACGTGTCGAACCTCGACCCGTGGCCGCTCGGGCTGGGCCTCTGGCCGAACCGGTTCCTGCGCTTCATGGCGAAGTCCGAGCTCTTCTGGTTCCCGCTCGGGCCGGTGCTCCACGCGTGCGGCGCCTTCAAGGTGCACCGCGGGCGTGCCGACCGCGAGGCGATCGCGACCGCCGTCCGGCTCGCGCGCGACGGCCACGTGATCGCGATGTTCCCGGAGGGGACGCGCCGGCGGAAGGGGCTGCGCAAGCGCTTTCGCGCTCAGGCGCACAGCGGCGCCGCCCGCATCGCGATCGAGGCCGCGGTGCCGCTCGTGCCCGCGGGGATCCGCGGCACGGACGGGCTGCATCGGCTGCGGCCGTGGCGTGTGCGCTACGGCGCGCCGGTTCCCGTCGGCGCGGACGCGGCGGAGACGACGGAGCGGCTGATGGCGGCGATCCACGAGCTCGAGGCGTCGCTCGGCGGCGACGGCGCGTGAGCGGCACCCTGCTCGCGATCGACGGCGACTCCCTCGCCCACCGCGCCTACCACGCGCTGCCGAAGTCGATCCGCCTCAACGCGCTGGTCGGGTTCGCGAACTTCCTCGTCCGGCTCTGGGACGCCGAGCAGCCGGCGTCGGTGCTGGTCGCGTGGGATTCGCTCGAGACGCCCACCTACCGCCACGAGGCGCTCCCGGAGTACCAGTCGGGTCGCGAGTTCGAGCAGTCGATCCTCGAGCAGCTCGGCCTGCTGCCCGCGCTCGTCGAGTCGTTCGGCTTCCTCGTCGGCAAGGCGCCGGGCTACGAGGCCGACGACTTCCTCGCCGCGGCGGCGCACGCCTGGAACGGACCGGTCGTCGTCGCCACGTCGGACCGCGACGCGTTCCAGCTCGTCTCGGAGCGCGTGACGATCCTCCAGCCGGTGAAGGGCGTGAGCGAGCTCGCGCGGGTCGGGCCCGCCGAGGTGCGCGAGCGCTACGGCGTCGAGCCTGCGCAGGTGCCGGACTTCATCGCCCTCCGCGGCGACCCGTCCGACCACATCCCGGGCGCGCCCGGCGTCGGCCCGAAGAAGGCGGCCGACGTGCTGAAGCAGCACGGGTCGCTCGAGCAGGCGCTCGCCGACGGCCGCTTCCCGCAGGTGGCCGAGCAGCTGCTGCTCTACAAGCGAATCGCGACGATGGACGCGCAGGCGCCCCTGGCGAAGCTCGCGGCCACCCCGCCCGACTGGTCGCGTGCCGCCCGCCACGCGCACGAGCTCGGCCTCGGCGCGCTCGCCGGCCGGCTCGAGGAACGCGCGAAGTAACCTGCGCCGATGGACGAGTGGCTACGCCGCGCAGCCGCCGCGGCCGGCAACGACGAGGATCTGTCCGAGCAGGACGCGCAGACGCTCCTGAAGATCGCCAAGATCGCCGCGCATGAGAGCGGCGACCGCACGAACGCGCCGCTCCTCTGCTACCTCGTCGGCCGCGGGCAGGGCGACCGGCCGCTGGCCGAGATCCTCGAGAACGTGCGCCGCGCATCGAAGTCGTAAGCCACCCCGCGTTCGCCGAGCTGCATCCGACGGGCTCCCACCCGGAGTCGCAGGCGCGCGTCGCCGCGCTCCACGAGCGGTTCGAGTTCGTCCAGTGTGCCCCGGCGGGCGTTGCCGACATCCTGCGCTGCCACGACGCCGCGCTGGTCGAGCAGGTCCGCCGCACCGTCGGCTGGCTCGACCCGGACACCATCTGCACCGAGACCTCCTACGACGCGGCGCTGCTCGCCGCCGGCGCCGCGATCGAGGCCGCTCGGCGCGGCGGCTTCGCGCTCGCGCGTCCGCCCGGCCACCACGCCGAGCGGCGGCGCGCGATGGGCTTCTGCCTCTTCGACTCGATCGCGGTCGCGGCACGGTGGGCGCAGGCGGAGCTGGGCCTCCAGCGCGTCGCGATCCTCGACTGGGACGTCCACCACGGCAACGGGACGCAGGACATCGTCGGCGGCGACCCGACGATCCTCTTGGTCTCGCTGCACCAGTGGCCCTTCTACCCCGGCACGGGCGGCCCCGGCGAGCAGGGCGAGACGCTGCTCAACCTGCCGCTTCCGGCGGGCACGGGCGACGCCGACTATCTGCGCGCGTTCGCAGCCGCCGAGGACGCCGTCCGGCGCTTCGAGCCCGACCTCCTGCTCGTCTCGGCCGGCTTCGACGCGCACGTCGACGACCCGCTCGCCGGGCTGCGGCTGTCGACGAGCCTGTTCGGCGAGCTCGCGCGCCGGGCGACGCAGCTCGCGCCGCGGGTGGCCGCCGTGCTCGAGGGCGGCTACAACGTGAAGACGCTGCCGTCGCTCGTCGACGAGGCGCTTCGCGGCTTCGATCCCTAACGGCGAGCGCGGTCGAGCTGCTCGAGCGCCTCGCGACGCGAGGAGACGCCGAGTTTCGCGAGCAGGCTCTTCACGTGCGAGCGGACGGTGTGCTCCGAGATGAAGAGCCGTTGCGCGATCTCGTCGGTCCCCAGGTGGCGGTCGAGGAGGAGCAGCACCTCGAGCTCGCGGGCCGACAGCGCCTGCGCGATCGAGTCGGGAACCTGGTTGCGTGCGTCGCCGCCCTCGCGCACCTGGTCGAGCAGCCGCCTGGCGACGGCGCCCGAGAGCGCCGCCTCCCCGTGCGCGACGCCGCGCAGGAACCCGACGATCTTGTCGGGCGGCTCGCTCTTCAGCAGGTAGCCGGCGGCGCCGGCACGGATCGCGCCGAGCAGGTTGTCCTCGTCCTCGGACGCCGTGAGCACGACCACCTCGGCGCCAGGCGCGGCCTCGCGCACGAGCGGAAGCGCCGTCAGCCCGTCCATGTCCGGCATCGAGAGGTCGAGCAGCACGAGCTGCGGCTGGAGCGACCGCGCAGCCTGGATCGCCTCCGCTCCGCTGCCCGCCTGGCCGACGACGTCGAAGTCGTTCGCCTGGAGCAGCCCCGCGAGCGCGTCGCGCGTGAGCGGGTGGTCGTCGACGATCAGGATCCGGACGGTCATGCGCTCGGCCGATTGTGCCGATAGCAGCGGCGATGGACCACGACCGCTACGAGGCATTCCTGTGGGGTCAGGTACTCCTGGTCGGCCTGCTGGCGGCCGCGCTCGCGCTCTTCCTGTCGTACCCGGAGCTGCGCCAGCCGTACCACCTGCCGCAGCTGAAGCTCGTGCTCGCCACCGTCTACCTGCTCGCCGGCTCGCTCGTCGCCGTGCTGAGCGGGACGCGCTTCACGGTGGAAGGCCGCCGGTTCGACCTCCTGCTCTGCTGCGGCTTCTTCGTCACGTCGATGGCGTGGCTCGCGTTCAACGTGCTCCCGGCTGTCGCGCAGACGTCGCGGCCGACCGAGCTGTGGGCGTCCGTCGCGGGGCGCATCTTCGGCTGGGCGCTGATCGCCGCCGCGCCGTTCGTCCGCGGCCGGATCGAGCGCCGCCGGTTCGTCCTCGGCAACGCGCTCGTCGTCTGCGTCGGCGCGCTGATCGTCGTCTGGGCGCTGTCCGATTCGCTCGGCGGAACGCTGCCGAACCTCTACTCGCGCCACTCGACGGGGATGCCGCCGTCGCTCGACGGGGCGCTCGCCGTCAACGCGCTCGTGTTCCTGCTCTCGCTCGTCGGGTTCAGCAACCGTTTCCGCCTGCGCGGCGAGGACCTCGACTACTGGCTCGCGCTCGGTGCGACGCTGATGCTGTTCTCCGCGCTCCACTTCCTGTTCACGCCGCTCGTGCGGGAGGACGACGTCTCGCAGGGCGACTTCCTGCGCCTGCTCGCCTACGGCGTCCTCCTCGTCGGCGTCTGGCGCGCCATCCGCGGCTCCGAGTTCGGGCGCGCGGTGGCCGAGGAGCGCGCGCGCGTCGCGCGCGAGATCCACGACGGCCTCGCGCAGTATCTCTTCGCGGTGTCGACGCACGCCTCGATGCTCGAGGCGGGCGCCGACCCGCAGGTGACGATCCCGCGCCTGAAGGAGGCGGCGCTGCTCGCGCAGCAGGAGGCGCGGTACGCGATCCTCGCGCTGTCGTCGGCGGCCGGTCGCGCGCCGTTCGACGCAGCGCTGCGGCGCTACGTCGACGTGCTGACGGCGGACGGCTCACTGGAGGTGGAACTCTCGATCGACCCCGCGATCGAGCTGGGGCCCGACGAGCAGATCGAGCTGTTCAAGATCGTCCAGGAGGGGCTGGCGAACGCACGCAAGCACGCGGGCGCAGCGCGCGCATGGGTCGTGATCGAGGAGCGAAACGGCGAGCGCGTCGTGCAGGTGCGCGACGACGGCGCCGGGTTCGACGCCGTTGGCGGCGGCGCCGGCCAGGGCCTCGGCAACATGCGCGAGCGCGCGCGGGCGATCGGCGGTGCGTTCTCGCTGCGGTCGGCACCGGGCGCCGGAACCGCGCTCGAGGTCGTCCTGCGCGGCTAACGGCGTTCCGTCGTGCAGTAGCGTCACGAGGGTGCGGGTGCCGCGCGGTCGACGCGCTGCGTGCGGCCGCGGCCTCGACGTCGCTGGAGCTCGGACGCGGCGAGATCGGCGTCCTGCTCGGGCGCTCCGGCTCGGGGAAGTCGACGCTGCTGATGCTCGCGGGCGGATGGCTGCGCGCGGACGGCGCCACCGTGTTCGTGCCGGGCGCGGACAGCGCCCCGCCGCGCTGGGAAGCGACGGCGTACGTGGCGCAGCGCTTCTGCCTGCTTCCGGAGCTGTCGGTGGAGGAGACGTCGCGCTTCCCGCGCGCCTCGGCGCAACCTCGCGCGCCGCGGTCGAGCCCCTGCTCGACCAGCTCGGCCTCGCTCGCACCAGGACGCCGGCTCCGCCGAGCTCGCCTGCCGCGCGATCGCCGCAACCGCGGCGGCAGGCACGGCGTGCCTCGTGGCGACGCACGACCCGGCGGCGGCGGCACGAGCGCACCGGGTCTGGCCGATCGACGACGGACGGATCGACGGTTAGCCGCGACGGCGTACGGGCACGTGCGGAGCATGGAAGTTCACGACGACGACCCGAACGCCGAGCGCGAACGCCTCGCAAGGGAGGCGATGGGACGCGATCCCGACGGCGCCGACGACCCGCCGGAGGGCGGGCCGTGGGCGAAGACGTCGAGCGGCGACGCCGACAGCGTCACCGACGACGACTGACGCGTGCCGTCTGCGTCAGCAGGCCTGACGCAGACGCTCGAAATCCGAGCGCGTGTTCTGCTCGAGCGCGCCGATCGTGCGCGGGTCGACGAGCACCTGCCGGCAGAAGCTGTCGCTGCCGCAGCGCGTCACGTACGGGTCGCGCAGGATCTCGGCCAGCGGCCGTCCCGCGCGGTGCTCGCGCGCGATGTACGCACGAAGACGCGCCTCGCGGAACGGCCGGGCGAGGAAGGCACGCCTCGAGTGGGCGCTCCCCCGTGTCCTCTGGATCAACATCGCAATACGATATAACCGGATTGTGTACTCGCGAAACACGGACCGTGGCCGCCTCGATACGCGCGGCTGCCGGGTTTCCGGCGGTGATGGCGCTCGGCATCGTCTCCGTCGGCGCGGCCGAGCTCGGCCAGCGCGCGCTGTCGATCGCCGCCGGCGTCCTCGCCGGAGCCGTGTACGTCGCCGTCGCGCCGGCCTGGGCCGATCACTGGCGGCACCGCCGTGCCAGCCCCGAGTCGTTCGCAGCCGTCGCGGCGACGGCCGTCCTGGGGACGAGGCTCGCGCTCGCCCACGTCCACGCGCTGCCGGCGGTGCTGCTCGGGCTCGCGACGGCTGCGTGGGTTGCGATGTGGCTCGGGCTGCGCCGCACGCGCGACCTCGGCGCACCGACCGGCACGCGCCTGCTGCTCGTCGTCTCGACGCAGTCGCTCGTCGTGCTGGCGACCTTCGCCGCGCGGTCGCTCGCGGGGCCGGCGGTCGTCGTCTTCGCGGTCGGGCTCGTCTTGTACCCCGCGATCCTCGCCGGGATACCGTCGTCGGAGCTGCGTGTCTCGCAGGGTGACGTCTGGATCGCGATGGGCGCGATCGCGATCTCGACGCTCGCGGCCGCGCGGCTGTCGCTGCTCGTCGCGCACCGGCCGCTGCGCGTCGCCGCGCTCGTGCTCTGGGCGTGCGCAACGGCGGGGCTTCCCGTTCTCGCCGCCGCCGAGCTGCGCTGGCCGCGGCCGCGCTTCCACCCCAGGCGGTGGGGCACCGTCTTCCCGCTCGGCATGTACGCGGCCGCGACGGTGGCGGTGGCGACCGCGACGCACGTGGACGAGCCGACGCTCGCGCGCTTCGCTTTCTGGGCCGCCGTCGCGGCCGGAGCGCTCACCGCGCTCGGCGCGGCGCGCGCGGTCGTCGAGGACGCGCGGAGCTGAGCTTTCGTCTCCGCCGGGAGGTGACGTAGAAGAGCCCCGACTGAGCGGGGCTTTTCCGTAGCAGGCCTATGAGGTTCGAGTCACGCACCTGCGTGCGTTCCTCGCCGAGGAGCAGAAGCGCCGGCCGGCGGTCTCGAGCCAGGCGCGGACGACCGCGGCGCTCAAGTGCTTCTTCCGCTTCCTCGTCGAGGAGGAGCGAATCGTTCGCGACCCCGCACTACCGCTGCGGACGCCGAAGAAGCACGAAGCGCTGCCGGACACATTGACGATGGACGAGCTCGAGCGGCTGCTCGCCCAGCCCGCGCGCGACGATCTCTGGGAAGGCCACTTCCCGGGCAAGCCGGAGCGCGACCGGCTGCTCTTGGCGTTGATGGCGTACGGCGGTCTGCGCCGTGCGGAGCTGCTCGGGCTCGACTGGGACGACGTCGACCTTTCGCGCCAGCTCCTCCGGATCCGGAGGGCGAAGGGCGGACGGCAGCGGACGGTCCCGATCCACCCGGCGCTCGCGCCGCTCTTCGCCCAGTACTACGCCACACGCGCGCCGCTGACCGAGCAGGCGCTCTTCGTCGGTGTCCAGGGCAACCGGCTCCACTACACGCAGCTCGGCCAGGTTTTTCGCCACTACGTCGACGCGGCCGGCGTGAACGAGCGGAAGCGGGTGACGCCGCACACGCTCCGACATGTGTTCGCCTCGGAGCAACTTCGTGCGGGCGCGAACCTGCGCCAGATCCAGGAGCTGCTCGGCCACAAGCACCTCGACTCGACGCAGCGCTACACGCGCGTGAACGCCCACGAGCTCAGGGGAGCGGTCAAGCGGCTGCGCTGGGTCGGCTGACCTCGTCCCCGAAATATGCCATTCTTCTGATCGCGCCCAAAGCGAGAACAGAACTATGGCATATCCCCCGTTTCACCCTTCGAACCCGACTCCCGACCCGCTCTTCATGTCCTCGAGCGATTTCAACGAAGCCTTCCCGTCGGAGAGCGAGTTCGTTGAGCGCAAGAGCGGCTTCAACCGCACAGCTGTGCAAGAGGCTGCGGTCGCGTTCTCGAACTCGGATGGCGGCGTGATCCTCATCGGGGTCGACGATGCCGGCGTCATCGTCGGACGGGAGCTCACATCGGGCCTGCTGGACGACACCCACACGACGATGCGCGAGGCTCGGGATCCAGGCCGATACTCGGTGCACGAGCTGCGCGTCGACGACAAGCCGGTCGTCGTGCTCTCGATCGCGAGGAGGGTCGAGGGGTTCTCGCAAACCTCAAGCGGGCGCGTTCTCGTCCGGCGCGGAACGATGAAGGTCGCGCTCTTCGGTGGCGAACTCGCCCGCTTCATCAACGAGCGTTCGCTCCAGCGCTTCGAGGAGACCGAATCAGCAGCGACACTCGACGACACCGATGCCGACGTCCTGTCGGAGCTGGCAGCAGCGTTCGGCTGGACGCGGGACGTGCCCGACCGACTTGCCGAGCACGGTCTGCTGACCGGGAACGCTCCGGCCCGTCTAACGATCGCCGGCTCGCTGTATCTCCTTCCCGATCCAGCCGAGCGGCTCGGCAAGGCGTTCATCGAGATCCTCCGCTACCCAGCCGACGGGGCGGAGTACGACAAGCGCACCGAGATCCGGGGTCCGCTCCATCGCCAGTTGCGGCGCGCAGTGGACGAGGTCATGAGCGAACTGGGCAGCGAGCTCGTCGTCCTCGGCCTCCGGCGATATGAACTCCCGCGGCTCCCGCACGTGGTTCTCCGCGAGGCGGTCGCGAACGCGCTGGCGCACCGGTCCTACGAGATGCAAGGAACCTCGACGCGCATCGAGCTCTATCCCCAGCTCGTGCGGATCGTCTCCCCCGGCGGGCTCCCTGAGCCCGTGACGGTGGAGAACATGCGGGAAACTCAGGCTGCCAGGAACCTCCGCGTGATCACGGTGCTGCGACGCCTCGGCCTCGCCGAGGATGCGGGACGCGGCGTGGACGTCATGGTGGACTCGATGCTCGAAGAGATGCTCGATCCGCCCCTCTTCGAGGACTCGGGCCACGCCGTCTCGGTGACTCTCCCCGTTCGCAGCGCGGTAACGCCGTCCGAGCGAGCGTGGGTCCGTGAGGTCGAGGCACGAGGGCTGATCGAGCCGAGCGACCGGATCCTGCTCGTACACGCAGCCCGAGGCGAGCGTCTCACCAATGCCCGCGTGCGGGAGCTCATCGGCCTGGACACAGGCGAGGCACGTCGAGCGCTTCACCGCCTTCGCGACGCCCAGTTCCTAGTGCAGCACGGAAGTCGCGGCGGCGCCGGCTACACGCTGAACGAGACCCTGGCGCCACCTGCCGGCCTGCGCCTGACGCGACAAGCGCTGAAGGAGTTGGTCCTCCAGCTTGCGACCGATGACGGTCCTCCGCTCACGAACGCGCGCGTGCGCGAGCGGACGGGCCTCGACCGGACAGAAGCACTCCGGCTCCTCGACGAGCTCGTGGCCGACGGGCGTCTCGAGCGGGTGGGCACGCGGCGCGGAACCCGGTACGTCCGCAGCTAACGGGAGCGCCCGCCGGGCACCTACGGCGTGTCCCCCTGCGGCCCGAGCTCCCTGACGGAACCTACGGAGGACCCATCTACGCCGCACGTAGGTTCCGTCACGCCCTTGGTGACGTGAGCTGTCACCGACGTCCGATGTCACCAAGGTCGCTGCGTCGCGTGCTGTCTCAGCGGCGACGATGTCTCCCCGACGCCGACGTCGATGACGTCCGAGAGCAGGCGTGCTCGTCGTCTCGTCCGAGGCCGAGGGCTGGTCCGAGTGACCAGTGTCGGAAGCCGGTTCAACGTCGCGTGGCGCTCGCGGTCCATCCGGAGCAACGGCGAGCTCCTCGAGTCGACCGGCCGCTTCGAACAGCTCCTTGCGGTCGACGTGCGCGTAGCGCGCGACCGTGGAAAGGTCGGCGTGGCCGAGGTACTCGGCGACGAGACGCGTGTCGCCGAGCTCCTGGCGCAGCCAGGTCGCCGCCGTGTGGCGGAGCGTGTGCGTGGTGACGTGCTTCTCGAGCCCGGCCCGCTTCGCGGCGCGGGCGATGATGTCGGCGAGGATCGTCTCCTAAAGGCGTCCGCCTTGGAGCCCACAGAAGACCGGGTCGGCCGGCACGGGGTGGTGGGCGTCGGCCAACCTCTGCAGCTGACGCGCCAGGCTCGTCGGGAGCGGCTGGCATCGCGGCTTGCGGCCTTTCCCGAAGCGGACGAGCAGGGACGGCTTGCGGCCGTCGAGGTCGAGGTCGCGCCAGTCGAGGCCGCAGAGCTCGGAGCGCCGTAGGCCCGTGAGGACAAGGCTGAGGAGCACGAGCTGGTCGCGCTCGGCCAGGCCGGGAAGGTTCCGTTCCGGACGGCCGGCGGCGTCGAGCAGGCGTCGGAACTCCTCGGGCGTTAGCCAGTCGCGCTCCTGGCGGGGCTTGGGCGGCGCGTCGAGATCGAGGAACGGGTCGGGAACCCCGTCGCGCCGGCAGATCCAGCGCACGAACTTACGCAGGAGGACGAAGCGCCGGTAGTAGCTGGCCTCCGCCGGTTGCGCTCGCTCCTGGTACGAGTGCAGGTAATCGACGATCGCGGCCTCAGTGAGGACGTCGCGCGCGTTCGTTTCCGACCACTCGAGCAGATCATCGATCGCGACGCGGTAGCCGACGAGCGTGCTCTCGCTCTTCTGCTGGGTCTCGAGCCGGCGTAGCCAGTCCTCGCCCGCCTGCCGCAGCGCGACGCCGATCGTCTGCGGAGGAGTGGACGGCAGACCGAGGACGCCGAGGGAAGAGGCGAGGACGACGAGGGGCGGCCGGTCGTCCCTCGCATCACGTGCGGCTGAAAGCGCTTCCTCGAGTGCCCTCAGGACGGCGCGATCGGCGTCGGTGTGCCTACCGATCCCAGCGCATTCGCTCGGGTGGGCGATCCCCGCGGGGAGCTCCTCGAGATCGCCGTTCAGGTTCTCCTGTTGGCCGGCCACTGTCGGAAGCGGACGGGCCCAGGCTTCGTCGAAGAGATCGAGCTGACCGTCCAGCTCGACGTCGGTCCGCGCCTTCCTCGCTCGTGTCGCCACGCTCACAGGCTGGCATGGCGAGGTCGCCAATAGGTCGCCAATAACTCCCCACGTTCCCTCGCAAGCCGCTCCGCCAGCCCGTCGCGAGGACGCGTACGGACATTTCGTCGGCGCCTACCTCGCCGAGCTGAAAGACGCCCGCCTCAATCACGAACACCCCGAGCAGCCGGCGCCGCTACTCACACGGATAGCAGGCCGGACACAGATGCATGCGTGTTATCTCTGCGCGTAGCGCCGTCTTGATTTTCGACGGCAGCGAGCCCCGGAGGTGACTCTGCAGATTCATGCTCGGTTTGGCCGTGGCCTTCCGCTGGTGAGTGTCCCTCCGGGGCTCACCTGGTTGAGCGGCGTCGCTTCATAGGAGCTTGGACCGCCCTACGCGTGCCTGCGCACCGCTCGACCGCATCGTACGCCCCAGCTCGAGGGAGGTTCATGTGGTCACGATCGGGATCGACGCGCACAAGCACACGCTCGCCGTCTCGCTTGTTGACGAGCTCGGCCGCGAGCTGGCGGCCCGCGAGTTCGCGAACGAGCCGCGCGCCCACCGTGCTCTGCACGCGTGGGTTGTCAAGCAGGCGCCGGGGGAGCGGCGCTTCGGGGTCGAGTCAACCGGCTGGGTCGGCCGCGGCATCGCCTGCTACCTGCTCGGCCAGGGCGACGAGGCCGAGCGGCTGCTCGGACGCGACCGCAGCGTGCAAGCAACGCTGGCGCGCCGGCGGATCGAAGCACTTCGCCGCCTCGACCTCGAGATCCGCCAGCTCGAACGCGAGATCGCCCAGTCAGTGAAAGCGCTCGACAGCGGGCTACCGAAGTTGGTCGGGATCAGCTACCTCGGCGCCGCCCGCATCATCGGCGAGGTCGGCGACATCAGCCGGATCCAGACCAAAGCGCGCTTCGCACGCATGAACGGCACCGCGCCGATCCCGGCCTCGTCCGGCAAGACGCAACGGCACCGGCTCAACAAGGGCGGCAACCGCCGCCTCAACCACGCACTGCACATGATGGCCTTGACCCAGGCGCGGATGGACCCGCGCGCCCGCGCCTACGTCGAACGACGCCAAAGCGAAGGCCGCACGAAACGCGACGCCGTGCGCGCCTTGAAGAGACATCTCTCCGACGCCGTCTACCAGCAGCTCCGTGCAGACGCGGACCGACGCAGATGCACGGCAACCGTGTCATTGACATAGGAGCTCATCATTGATGCGGGCGCCCCCAGACCCTGACGCGGCGCCGGCAACTCGTCAGGGTTCCGACCGGCGGACTGTGCCCGCAGAACGAGCCGACTCGGACCGCATCGAAAGGATGCATCTGCGTCCCGCCTCCCATTTGTCCGGTAGCTCGGCGTGTCACATCGACTCGGAGGAGCCCCGCGAGCATCCTGATCGACATCGCCAAGGTCACTTCTGTCCTCCTCGCGGACGGCTGGAACGACGTCGCGTGGTGAGACGACGAGTCGACCTTCGAACTCGACGCCTACGAGTACGTCGACAGCGACCACTACCGCAACGTCCAGCAGCGGGGTGGCGATCCTTCGTCCGCGGTGCGGCTCGCCCGCGGGGAGGAGGGGAAAGGTCGGAGTGCCAGCGACGGGTTTCGTCTTCGCGACGGGCTCGGGCGAGATTATGGCCGGGCCGATCACCGCGATTCTGGCGGTGCGGACCAGAGAGTAGGTTTGGTCAGCGGCCGCCGCGGGCGTCCTACGCTTCGCGACGTCGGAGCCGAACGAGCCCTGCAACCCGGTCTACGACGGCATCGGGATCCTCATGCTCCCATGCCCGAAGAACGGTCCAGCCCCCGGACGTCAAGACCGCGTCGTGTCTCGCATCTCGCGCGCGGTTTTCGTCGATCTTGTTCGACCAGTAGCTGGCGTTCGTCTCGGCTGGCAGCGTTCCGTGCTCCGGACATCCGTGCCAGAAGCAGCCGTCGATGAAGAGGGCGATCCGCTGCTTCGGGAAGACGACGTCCGGGCGGATGGGCCGCGGAGCGCCCTCTACGCGGACGGGGAGGTCGACCCGAAATCGGAGTCCGGCAGCATGGAGCCTGGAGCGCACCGCGAGCTCGAGCGCGGTATCGCGGCGCCGGTTCGCCGCCATGATGCGTCGCCTCGCGTCGGGGACGTCAGCCCAGGTCGCGCGTACCTGATTGGGCCGCGGCGTTGATCCGCGCCGCTCAAGGATCCGACCGGCGTCTCTGAGATCCTCGTTAACCCGATGAGCGTGCTTCCCGTCCAGGATGTGCAGTCTAGGCCCGGCTTTCGTGCCGAGTCCTACCGCGACCTCGATGCTGAGTACCTCCGCCGAGATCGACTCCCGGCGCCGCTAGGCGGGACGCCTCCGATTGCGATCGTCGACTTGTTCGCAGGACTCGGTGGCTTGACGCTGGGAGCACTTGAGGGGGCGCGGCGCTGCCATCGATCCGCCGCGCTCGCCCTTGCTGTCGATAGCGATGCCGAGACGCTGAGCGTGATGCGTGCGACGCTCGGCGGCCCGAGCGAGTGTTACTCCACCGCCGACCTTTCGGAGGTAGTGGGTCGCGTCGACGCGCGCCTGAGGTCAGCCGAGCGAAGGCTGTTCGCGAACGTTCCGGGGGATTCGCTCCTGCTAGCAGGACCGCCGTGCCAGGGACATTCTGCCCTCAACAACCACACGCGCCACGATGATTCCCGCAACGACTTGTACGTCGCTGTTGCACGGGCGGCCCGACTAGTCGAGCCGAAGGCAATCATCGTCGAGAATGTTCGCGGGGTTGGCGCGGATCGCCGCGGTGCCGTGTCGCGATGTGCGGCGGCGCTCGAGAAGCTCGGCTTCTGGGTGACGCAGCGCCGGCTCAACCTGAGCCGGATCGGTGTGCCGCAGTCGCGGGTCCGCCATGTTCTCGTCGCGACGAGGGAGAGGCCTTTGCAGTGGGCTCTCCCAGATGTGCCCAGTAGAGACGTGCGCTGGGCGATCGAAGATCTGCTCGAACGCGAGAACGAGACTGCGTTCGACATGCCGTCGGTGCCAACTGCGGCGAACCGGGATCGAATCGCATGGCTGTTCGCGCACGACGAATTCGATCTTCCGAATGAGCTGCGGCCGCTGTGCCACCACGGCAACCACTCCTACCGCTCGATGTACGGAAGGCTTCGTTGGGACGCGCCGGCGCAGACGATCACGAGCGGTTTCGGCTCGATGGGGCAGGGGCGATACGTGCACCCGCTTCGTCCTCGCACGCTCACGCCGCACGAAGCAGCGCGACTTCAGTTCCTGCCCGATTTCGTGCGTTTCCAGGAGTTCCGAAGGCGGAGTGTGCAGGCTCAGGCGATTGGGAACGCCGCTCCGCCTCGCCTTACGCTCACGCTCGTGGAGGCACTCGTCTCGCAGGAGCTCCTGTAGACGCTGCGGGCGAGGCTCCGTCGCCTCGCCCGCAGCGGGCACTCTCAGGCGGAGGCCGCGCGCTCCTGCCGGATCGCGCCGACGGCGCGCTTGACCTCGCGCAGGGTGTGGTAGCGGTCGGCCATGAATGCCGCCGTCAGCGCGACCGGGCTGAGCGCGTCGTCGAAGTGCGAGGGAAGCCAGGTCGACCCGTTCTCGAGCTGACGCAGCCCGTTGACGGCCTCGACCATCTTCTGTTCCACCCATTCCTGCGCGGCCGCCTCGATCACGGCCGCCTTCCCGTCGTCGCCGTCGGGATTTGCCCAGTCGTTGATGGCGGCCACGATCGTCTGGTAGCCGCGGAACTCACGGTTGAGGAGGAGGATGCTCGCCGTTGCGCCGTCTTCGCCGGCGAGCGCAGCGGCTCGGTCGTGCAGACCTTTCCCGTTGCCGTTGACGATCGGGAAGGTTTCGGCTTCTTGCTCGCTAACCCATCTCGGCTCGAGGTTCAGCATCGCGAACACCTCGTTAGTCGGCTCGCCGTCGGGCTCCACCTGCGTCAGCACCGCGCCGATCCCGCGGGCGTGCGGTCCTCTCCGCCGTTGTCCCGGGCCAAGCGGCCGCTCCAGGGCTTCGCCGGGGCCGCCGTCGGGCCCGCTGACAGCCGGACCGCCTCCGCGGGCCGTGCCTTCTGGGGCGCGGCGGAAGCGGCGCGGCCGCAGCAACGACATGACGTCCTTGAGCCGGTCGCGGATTCGGCGCGCGCGATCGGGATCCTCGGCTTGGAGCCGCGCCTGCTCGTCGAGCATGGTCTGCTTGATCGGCTCGGGCAGCTCGGCCCGAAACTGCTCCGACCAGACCTGCCACGCATCGCTCTCGAACACCGGCGTTCCGCCGACGAGCACGTGCGCGCGTGCGAAGTCGGAGCTGATGGTGCTGCCGAGTGGCTCCAGGACGAACGCGATCCTCGGCTTGCCGAAGAGAATCCCGAGCCGAGCGAAGAAAGGGTTGGCCTGGCTGCTCATCCGCCAGTCGTGCAGCTCGTTCTGGAAGAGCACGGCGATGCTTCCCCCGCTGGCCGTGCGGCTCGAGACGTCGGTCCCGGCTCCCGACGGCAGGATCCACCAGTGCAGCCGCGCGGCGGGAACGTCACTGGCAGCGTCGCCGGCGAGTTCGACGGTGCCGCGATAACCGTCACCCTGCCGGTCGGCGGCGTCGTCCCAGATGCTCGCAGTGCCGCGCACCTTCGAGAGGTTGAAAGAGCGACCGCCGACCCCGCGTTGGCGGTCACTCGCCTCGTCGAGCGTCCGCGGCCACTCGTCCTCGTCGCCCGAAGGCACCCGCACGAGGACCTCGGTCCCGTCGTCGGACAGACGGAAGAAGCGCTGGTGCAGGTACTTGAACAGCCACCCGCGCGCCTGCCCGGGCGGCAGGAACGTATTCGCGTCTTCGGTGCTGCCGAGGAACGTGACGACCGTGCCCGAGCCCTTCGCACGGATGAATTCGGGGAACATGTCCTCGGGCACGTGGACGATCACTTCGTCGTTGGAGCCGAGCGGGATCAGGCCGTACTCCTCTCCGTTCCAGCCGATCTGCACCATGGTCGCCTCGCCGTTCTTGAGCGACCGGATTAGGAGGCCCTTCTTGTGTCTCGTGGGACCCGCGATCTTCAGTCCCATACCCTGGTTGCCCCGCAACGACTGGTTGCGTCCCGCGCCCTGTACGGCGAGCGTCGTCATGTACCGGTCGAGCTCGACGCGCGACATGCCGTCGCCGTTGTCGGCGCATGCGATGAACCACTGTCCCGTCTCCTCGAGCAGCGGCCAGTCGACGTCGAACTCGATGCGTCCGTCTGGGACACCGTCGACGGCGGTGCGGCGGGCGACCGCTTCCTCGGCATTCTTCGCCACCTCGCGGAACTCCTGATTCGGCAGGAGCTCGGACGCGAGCTTGTCCGCAATGAAGTCCGCGTTCTCGACGCTGAACATCGATCAATCCCTCCTTCGCGAGCGGCCCGTGGGCCGGTGTCGATGGGGTATCGCGACCCCGCCTTCGGAGGAGGACTTGACGTCGTGCTCCGTCGGCCGGGGCTGAACCGGATCCTATAGGGCGAGGGGGGCCGGCATCGACCGGTCCCCTCGCCTCGTAGGCGCGCTACTGCTGCGAACCGCCGGCGGGCTGGCCGGCGAGCTCGCGGAGACGCTTGATCTCCGCTTCGAGTTCCGCGGCCCGCTGCTCCGACTCCTGTCGCGTCAGGTACTCCTTGACGATCTTGTGGAGCCCGTTCCAGAGCGGACGGTTCCGTCCGAGCAGGACGGCCATCTTGTGCTCGGGGAGCGTCTCGGCGGTGTCCTGACAGGTGATCACGAGCTCGGCGCCGAGCTTACGCCACGCCCGCTCGACTGCCTCGAAGCCGCCCCTCCACTCATACGTGCCGTCCTCGCCTTCGACGACGAAGTTGCGGAAGGCAGCAAGGATGGCGAAGGTCGCCGAGTAGGTCAGCTCCCAGGTGCCGCGCTTGCCGAACGCGTTCTTGCCGGTGCGGAGGAACGGGAAGTAGAGCGCGTTCTCGATCGTGCGCTTCTCTCCCGTCTTGCGGTCCTTCACCTTCCGGCTCGTCATGACGCGCAGCCGGCCGCCGCGCTTCCCCTTGCCCGTCTCGTTGTACCGGTCGCGAGCGTCGGACCGAATCAGGTCGTACAGGTGCAGCATGTCCGGCAGGAGGTATGCGAGCCGGTTGTAGGCCTGCGTGTCTTCCTCGAACCGCTTCAGGCACGCGCGCTTGTGGTCGGCGGCGATGATCGGGTGCGTGATGTCGCCGTTGCCGTTGCTCTCGTTCGGATAGAGGATCGGGTTGAGGGCGGTCATGATCGCCAGCACGTCGAGCACGTCGTAATCCGCGTCCGCGCTCTCCTCCCAGCCGATCTCCTTCGCGTAGGGGTACGGGTCGATCGCGGACTTGATGGTGTCGAACCTCTTCATGAGGTTGTCGATCGACTCGTCCTTGACCTGCAGCACGGTGTTGCGGCCCTTCGCGATGAACGGGACAATCGTCGCGCGGTCGTCGTCCGGGATGCCGGTGATGACCGTGAACGAG
>DASRCL010000002.1:0-56663 GCA_035653115.1 Gaiellaceae bacterium | reverse complement strand
ATCTCGGCGCGCTCGTAGAAGCGCGGGCCGCCGATCACCTGGTAGGCGACGCCCTGCCGCACCAGCACGTCCTCGAGCACGCGGCTCTGCGCGTTCGTGCGGTAGACGACGGCGATCTCGCCGGCGCTGTATCCCTCCTCGATCAGCGCCGCGATCTCGGCCGCGACGAAGCGCGCCTCCGCGTGCTCGTCCTCCGTCTCGACCACGCGCACCGGCTCGCCGTCGCCGAGGTCCGACCAGAGGTTCTTCTCCTGCCGCTCGCGGTTGTGGGAGATCACCTCGTTCGCGGCGGCGAGGATCGCGTTCGTCGAGCGGTAGTTCTGCTCGAGCGGGATCACCTTCGCGTTCGGGAAGTCGTGCTCGAAGTCGAGGATGTTGTTGATGTCGGCCGAGCGGAACGAGTAGATGGACTGGTCCGGGTCGCCGACGACCATGAGGTTCATGTGCGTCTCGGACAGGAGCTTGAGCAGGACGTACTGCGCGTGATTGGTGTCCTGGTACTCGTCGACCATGATGTAGCGGAACGAGGTCGACCACTTCTCGCGCGCCTCGGGGAAGCGACGCAGCACGTCGACGGTGAGCATGAGCAGGTCGTCGAAGTCGACGGCGTTCGACGCGAACAGCCGCCGCTGGTAGAGCGCGTAGACGTCCGCGACCGTCTGGTCGTAGAAGCTCGCGACGCGGGCCGCGTACTCGTCCGGCCCGACGAGACGGTTCTTGGCGTTGGAGATCTGCGCATGGATCCCGCGCGGGACGAACCGCTTCGGGTCGCGCTCCAGCTCCTCGAGGCACGCCTTGACGAGCCGCACCTGGTCGGCCGAGTCGTAGATGGTGAAGTTCGACCGGTAGCCGATCCGCTCCGCCTCGCGGCGGAGGATGCGGCCGCAGGCGGCGTGGAACGTCATCAGCCAGATCGCCCGCGCGACGGGGCCGAGCTGGCGCTCGACGCGCTCCCGCATCTCGCCGGCCGCCTTGTTCGTGAACGTGATCGCGAGGATCTCGTTCGGCTTGACGCCGTGCGCGGCCAGCAGGTGCGCGACGCGGTGCGTCAGCACACGCGTCTTGCCGGAGCCGGCCCCGGCGACGACGAGGACGGGCCCCTCCGTCGTCAGCACCGCCTCCCGCTGAGCCGGGTTCAGGTCGGCGAGGTACGACTCGGGCTGGGCGACGGGCACGACCCGGTCAGCGTATCGATGGCCTCCGCGAGCCACTTTGCGGCCTCGTCCAGCTCGGCCGGGTCGCTCGACTTCAGCACCACCTCGACGCGCGGGCCGTCCACGGCGAACGTCGGGTACGAGCCGACGCCGACGCTCGGCCAGCGCCCGGTCGCCTCGACGAGGGCCGGCGCGATCGTCGACTCGCGCGTGGCGTACGTGCGCCGCCAGACGCCGATCGGCCGCTCCGCGCGCAGCTCGTCGGCGTAGCGGTCGAACATCGCCTCCATCTCGCGCGGCAGCCCGGGCAGGACCCAGACGTTCTCGAGCCGGAAGCCGGGTGCACCGCCGAGCGGGTTCTCGAGCGGCAGCGACCCGCGCGGCAGGGCGGCCCAGCGTGCCGCATACTCGGGGTCGCCGCGGAAGCGCGCGCGCAGCTCGTCCGCCAGCTCCGGCACGACTTCCTGCTCGACCCCGAAGGCCGCCGCGAGCGCCTCGCGCGTCAGGTCGTCGGGCGTGCCCCCGAGGCCGCCCGTGACGAGCAGGTGGTCGACCCGCGCGCGCTCGCGCTGCACGAAGTCGACGATCGCGCGCTCGTCGTCGGGCACCGACGCGCTGATCGCGACGCGCACCCCGAGCTCCTGCAGCCGCCGAGCGAGCCACGACGCGTTGGTGTTCTCGACGTCGCCGGCGACGAGCTCGTTCCCGATCGTCAGGATGGCGGCGACCACGTGGCGAGTATGCAGATCAGGAAGCTCGAACGGTCTGCGACGCCGCGGAGGCCGTCACCGCGTGTGGAGTACCTCGCGCAGCGGGAACGGCTGGCGCGCGAGCGCGGCGAGGACCTGTGACGTGACCCAGACCGGCGTCGTCGCGTACCGCTTCGAGTAGCGGTAGCTGCCGTCCGGCTGTCGCAGCGACGCGAGGTAGCGGAACGCCGCGTGCGGCGGCGCGACGCCGGCCGCGACCAGACCCTGGATCGCCCACGCGGTCGACTGCGCGTCCGAGCCGCGCCCGCGCGTCAGCTCGAACCCCCCGTCGCGGTTCTCGAACGTGCGCAGGAACCGGACCGCGCGTCTCACGGGCGCGCCCTGCACGCCCGCCACGCGCAGCGCCTCGAGCGCGGCGGCCGTGTCGTTCGAGTCGGGCCGGCCGCCGGCGTACCACGCGAAGCCGCCGCTTCGGGCCTGGTGCGCGAGGACGAACCGCCGCGTCGCCGCGCTCGCGCCGCCGTCCGCCAGCACGCCCCAGAACGTCGCGTTCAGCGTCCCTCCGATCTCTCCGTCGGGCGCCGGCCGAAGCCGCGCGCGGAGCGCGCTGGCGTCCGCGCCGAGCGCCTGCTCGGCGAGCGCGACGAGCGCGACGTCCGTCGGCGACTGCAGCGCCGGCTCCTGCGCGCGCAGGTACGCCAGCGAGCCGGGAGACGGAGCACCCGCGGCACGCAGCCCGAGCACGGCCCACGCCGTCAGCGACGGGTCGGACCTGCCGCCGCTCTCGGCGTACGCCCCGTTCGCCTCGTGCGACTGGAGGAACTGGATCGGAGAGACGGCGAGCGCGAGCGAGGCGGCGAGGGTCGCTACGCCCATACGACCTCCGTGCGCAGCCGCAGCGCGTAGCGGTCGAGCATCCGCCGCAGCTCCGGCCCGGCCGCGAGCGCGATGACGACGTTGCCGATCGCGTGAGCGGCGTCGAACCACAATCCGCGCCCGACGACGGCCGCGAGCGCCGCCGGGGTGTGCGGCGCGAACCCCCACCACAGCCAGACGTCCATCGTCGCGCTGAACGCGAAGCCGAGCAGGGCGGTGACGGCGGCCAGGACGATGCGCCGGCGCAGCAGCGGCGCGAGCAGCGCGCCGACGGCGCCGCACGCCGCCCAGCCGAGCATCTGCTGCGGCGTCCAGATCCCCTGGCCGAGGAAGATGTTCGAGACGAACGCCGCGATTCCGCCGGTCGCGATCCCGGCGCGCAGGCCGAGCGCCGCGCCGGCGACGACGCAGACGACTGTGACCGGCTGCACGCCGGGGACTGCCGCGAACACGACCCGGCCCGCCGCCGCGGCGGCCGCGACGGTCGCGACGACCGCGAGCTCGCGCGTCGAGCTTCGGCCGCCCTCGAACCACGCGACGCCTGCGACGACGAGCGCGCCCGCGCCGAGCAGCGTCGCGAGCGCACCGTCCTGCACGACCAGCGCGGCGGCGAGCATCGCGGCTGCGGCGGCCAGGAGCCTACGCATGGGCGACGATTCCGCTCAGCTCGACGATCCGGTCGGCGAGCGACCGCGCCCAGACGAGGTCGTGCGTTACGACGAGCGTTCCGCGCCGCGGCGCGTGCGCGCGCAGAAGCGCCGCCAGCTCCGCCTTCCGCTCCGGGTCGACGCCGCGCGTCGGCTCGTCGAGCACGAGCAGCTCGGGCTCGGTTGCGAGCACCGCCGCGAGCGCGAGCCGCTCGCGCTCGCCGGCCGACAGGTCGCGTGGGTGGCGCTCGAGCGCCCACTCGAGGCCGACGTCGCGCAGCGCGCGCAGCGCGCGGCGCTCGTCGGCGCCGAGCGCCACCTCGTCCAGCACGCGCTCGGTCACGAGATGGCGCCCCGGGTCCTGGACGAGCAGCGCCGCACGCCCGTGGCGGACCGAGCCCTCGTCCGGGCGCAGCAGCCCGGCGGCGATCTTCGCGAGCGTCGTCTTGCCGGCGCCGTTTGGACCGGTCAGCGCGACGATCTCCCCGCGGCGGACCTGAAGCGCCGCGCCGGCGAGAACGCCCCGGTCGCCGTAGGAGAACGCCACGCCGCGAACGTCGCACAGGAGCTCGGGCGGCAGCTCGACGTACGCCGGTCGGTTCGCCGCCAGCCAGGAGAGCGCGTCCTCGCGCGGCGCGTCGAGCACGACCCGCCCACGCTCTACGAAAACCACGCGGTCGGCGTGCGCGAGCGGACGCGCGGGGCGCTGCTCCGAGACGACGACCGCGCACGGCAGCGACTCGACGAGGTCGAAGAACGCGTCCGCCGCGTCCGGATCGAGCTGCGACGTCGGCTCGTCGAGCAGCAGGAGGCGCGGGCGCAGCGCGAGCGCCGAGGCGAGCGCGACGCGCTGCAGCTCGCCGCCCGACAGCTCGGCGACGGCGCGGTCGGCGAGGTGCTCGGCACCGACGGCCGCCAGCGCCTCCTCGACGCGCGGCCAGATCTCGCCCGGCGGCGTCGCCAGGTTCTCGAGGCCGAACGCGACCTCGTTGGTGACGCGGTTCAGCACCGCCTGGTCCTCGGGGTCCTGGAAGACCGTCGCGACGACCCCGGCGAGGTCGGCTGGACGCGCCTCGCGCGTGTCCCGGCCGCCCACGACGACACGCCCCGCGAACGTGCCGCCGTGGAAGTGCGGCACGAGCCCCGCCAGCGCACGCAGCAGCGTCGACTTTCCGGAGCCGGAGGGGCCGAGCAGCGCGAGGTGCTCGCCGTCGCGGATCGACAGCGACACCCCGTCGAGCGCGCGGACGCCGTCGCCGTAGGCGAAGCGGACGCCTTCGACCGCGGCTACAGCCACAGCGCCCCCGCCCCGACGAGCGCCGCAGCCGCGGCGAGCGCGACCCGGTCGAGCATCCCCCACCCCGGCCGCGGCGCGCGCGTGCGCGCCGCGCGTCCGTAACCGCGCGCCTCCATCGCCTCGGCCACGTTCAGCCCGCGCTCGAGCGACCCGGCGAGGAGCGGCGAGAGCAGGCGTACCGCCGGGAGATCGACGTTGCGGCCGCGCAGCGCGACGCGCAGGTCGCGCACGTCGCGCTCGAGCAGCGGGACGAGTCGCGTCGCGAGCGCGACGGCGAGCGCCGACCTTCGCGCCCAGCCTGCGCCGGCGAGCAGCCGGTCGTGGTCGAGTCGCAGCGCGTAGACGGCGAACGCGAGCCCGACCGCCGCCAGCCTCAGCGCCTGGAACAGCGCGCCGTGCAGCTCCTCCGTCGTCACGTCGAGCGTGCCGAGCACCGGCACCGTCGGCCCCGTCCAGAGCGGGTGCGACCCGACCTGCTCGACGAACGGCGTGACGCAGAAGAGGAAGAGCGCGGAGACGAGCGTGCCCACGAGGTACGGCCAGCGCCTCCGCGCCGGCGCGCGCCACGCCGCGGCCAGCAGCACGACGCAGATCACGGCGACCGACAACGTGTGCGTCGCGAGCAGCGCCGCCACGACCGCCGCCGCGAGCAAGACCGCTGCGGGCACCGCGCTCAGCCCGCGCTCCCGTACTCGTGCGCGAGCGCGTGCGGGTCGCGCGCCAGCCGACGGGCGGCAAGCGCTCCGAGCTCGAGAACGAAGCCAGCGCCTCGCCGCCGCAGCAGGGCGCGCCGCGGCGGAAACGCGTCGCTGATCACGACGGCGTTCCGCCCGTGCACGCGCGCGGCCACGCTGCCGTGCACCTGCGCCGCGATCCGGACGGCGACGACCCTGGGGACGCCTGCCGCAACGACGCTCGTCGGCGCCGGCTGCGCCCACTCGAAGCCGCGCGTGAACGGCTTTGGATACGCACCGACGACGAGCGGCACGCTGATCGCGCCGCCCTGCCACGAGCGGTAGTCCCACCACTCGAGATCGCCGGGCCGCAGCCGCACGTCGGCGGCGCCGACGTTCGACTCGACGCCGTTCACGAAAAAGAACCAGTCGCGCTGCCCGGACGCGTCGCCCTGGATCCCGTCGATCGACTGCACGAACCGTCCGCCGTAGCGCGTGCTCACCTTCTCCCGCCGCTCGAGCGCCTGCATCGCGCTGAGGCCGGCGGGCACCGCTCCGGCGTAGAGGACGCGGGTTCCGCGGTCGCGCGTCACCCACAGCGTCGCCGTCCCGTGCGCGCCGGCGGCGCCGCCGCACCCGGCGACTGCAATCGCGAGCAGCAGGAGCGCGAGCCGCCTCACTTCACCGCGTTCGAACGGACGGCCGCGGGCGCGGTGGCGCGCACGAGCAAGCCGCGATGCGGACCGGGACAGAATTGCTTGCCGGTCGCGCCCGCGATCGCGTGCTTCGAGCCGACGTGCCAGACGAGCCCCGTCACCGCGGTCGGCTTTCCGTTGTCGTCATAGGCAACGACTGAGTAGCAGCCGCCCTTCGTCGCGGCCACCTGCAGCGTCGGCGGCCCGCCGGCCGGCCCGAACGTCGCGTAGTACCAGAGCACGGTGTCGCCGTCCTTCAACTGCAGCTTGTCCGCGCCGACCGGCGGCGAGGCGTTGTCGACCTTGAACACCCAGCCGCTGCTGCCGGAGCCGGGGTAGCGCCCGATCTGGTCGACGTACGGGCCGAACGCGGTTGTCGTGACGTGGTAGTAGAACTCACCCTCGATCGACGCCTGCTCGAGCGCCTCGAGCGGCGTCGCCGCCGTGACGGTGACGGTCGTCGGCGCGAAGATCGTGCGCGTCCTGCCCTCGACGCGCACGTGGACGGTCGCCGCCAGCGCGCAGGCGGGCAGCGCGAGCGCCAGGACGAAGGTGAGAGCCAGCTTGGTGGCCACGAATCCTCCCTTCCGCGAGGGGTTCGGGGTTGCGAGGCGAGAGGCAGGTCTTCTGACTCGGGGCGCCCCCTCCGCCGCCTTCCCGGGCGCTCGCGCCCAGTGGCGTCGTGGCGGAGGGCGTCTCCCCTCACAGCGGCGGGACCGTCCCGGACTCGCACCGGGTTCCCTCACCGCTCGCCCGTTTGTTCGTGCGCGCGACTATAGCGCCGATACAGTTGACGCCGGGATGGATCAACGCCAGGTCACGGACCGCCAGCTCGAGGCGCTGCTGGAACGGCTCGACCGCGTCGTCGACGAGCTCGCGCGCCTGAACGCGCGCGAGGAGCGTCGTGAGGAGCTGACGGTGATCGCGCACGAGCTGCGCAACCTCAACGAGTCGCTGCAAGCGATCACCTACGCGGCGCTCGGCACGCAGGGCCCGCAAGTCAGGCGCCGGCGCGCCGGCTGACGACCGCCTTTCAGCGCAGCGAATAGATGTCGAACACGCCGGTCGTGGCGTGCGCGTTCGCGTCGCCTTCGGCGACCGCGACGCGGCCGTCGGCGACGATCGGGCTCTGCCAGTGCGCCTGACCGCTCGGCAGAGTCGCCACGAGCCGGCCGCTCGTCGCCACGTACACCCGCACCGCGCCGCTGCCGGCGACGAAGAGCAGCGATCCCGACACGACGGGCGACGTCCCGCCGGCGCGGTTCGACCAGACCGGATGCAGCCGGCCGCCGCGAAAGAGCAGCGCCTCGGTGCCGGCTGCGTTCGCGACGAACACCCACCGCCCGTTCCAGACCGCGGGCTCGGAGAAGAGGTCGGTCGAGCCGGGGAGCGGCAGCCTCTGCAGCTCCCCGCCGGTGCGTGCGCGCATCCGGTGCAGGTCGAGGAGCCGCAGGATGCCGTCCTTGCCACCCTGAACGGCGTAGCCGTTCGGCAGGAGCGCCGGGCTCGTCGAGCCCAGGTCGAGGTCGGCCGAGTCGAGCCGGTCGTAGTCGGCCGGCGTGTAGTGGCGCAGCAGCCGCGACCCGGTACTCGTCAGCACGAGGACGCTGTCGCCCCAGTTCGTCGACCCGTTCCACGATCCGTTGCCTGTGGCGACAACCAGGTCGCCGTTCGACGGATCGACGGCGGCGCCGTTCCGCGACCAGATCGCGGCGTCGCTCGCGCCACAGGTGCTCGGGACGAGCAGCGCGTGACGGTTCGAGCAGAGCGCGTTCCAGACGTGGAGGATCCGCCCCGTCTTCTCCGACAGCGTCACGACGTGACCCTGGTACGGCGGCGCGTCGCCGATGTACCCTCCGGTGGTCATGAGCACCATGCCGCGGGAGACGTTGATCGACGAGGTCAGCTTCTCGTGCGTCGGATCGCGCGTCAGCACGGCCGTCCACAGCACCTTCCCGTCGGAGACGCGCAGCTTGCGCAGCCGCCCGTCGGGAGCCGACGCGTAGACCGCGGTGCGGTCGGACGACGCCGCGGGGGTCGAGTTCGTGATGCGCGCCGAGCCCGCGACAGCCGCGTACGAGGGTGGCGTGAACCGCCAGAGGACGCGCCCCGTCGCAGCGTCCATCGCCTCTGTCCTGCCGTACGTCGTCGTGAAGAAGAAGACGTCGTGCTTCGAGCCGTGCACGCCGACGCCGTGCAGGTAGATCGCCGACGAGTCGACCGTGCCGTCGACGCGGACGGCGCGCCGGCGAAGCATGCCCGCGTTCGCGGCCGTGATCCCGGCCGCCGGCGCGCTGTCGTGCCGCGCGGCGTCGTAGCCGAACAACGGCCAGTCCATGCCGACGGAGGCGGCTCGCGAGCCGTGCGACGCGACCAGCGCCGGGACGAGGACGGCCAGGCCCATCGCGAGCCGTTTCATCAGCGGGCCGCCAGGTCGGGCCGCCGCCCCCACGGGCCGGGCGGCGTGAGTAGCGACTCGGCGTGCAGGAACGCGAGCCCCGCGAGCGGCAGGTCACTCCAGCGCTCGAAGCAGAAGTACCGCCGGCGCCAGTGCGGGAAGAACTTCCGGTTGAAGCTGTGCAGCCGCTCGAGCTGGAACAGCCTGTCGCCCTTGAGCAGCAGCCAGCGGAACGCGAGCACGAGGCGCGACGCGCCTTCCTCGGCGCGCAGGAAGTCGGCGAAGACCGCGAAGTTGAGCGACACCTCCGTGACGGCGTGCTCGCGCGCCCAGGCGACCGTCTCCGTGATCAGGTACTCCATCAGCCCGTTCGGCGTGTCGCGCCGGCGGCGCATCGAGGCGAGCGAGTATCCCTCGCTCGCGGGCGACGGCACGAGCTGCAGGAATCCACCGACGCGCCCGTCGGGGTCGACGGCGACGGCGAGCACCGTGTCCGGGTAGAGGAACAGCGCGTCCATCGCCATCGTGAAGCCGCGCTCCGGCCAGTTCCCCCGCCACTCCTCCGACACCGCGCGCAGCTCGGCGCGCAGCGCCTCGTCGGCGTCCGCCGTCGACAGGACGCGCACCACGTAGCCGTTCTTCTGGAGGCGCGACACCGACTGGCGCACCTTGCGGATCGCGCGCCCCTCGAGCGAGAACTCCGCCGGCCGGATGACCGCCTCGTCGCCGAGGTAGATCGACTTGAACCCGAGCGCCGCGTAATCCTCGAGCGCGTCCCCCGCCGCGCCCGCCACCGCGACGCGCCAGCCCTTCAGGTGCGCGACGCGCAGGAACTCCGCCATCAGCTCGCGGCGCTCCTCGTGGCCGCCGATCGGGTCGCCCGCGACGAGCGCCGTGCGGCCGATCAGGCGGTAGGCGAGGAACGAGCCGCCGCCCGGCGAGAAGAAGTAGCTCTTGTCGCGGCGGAGCGCGAAGTAGGCGAGGCTGTCCGCGCCGTGCTCCTGCACGATCTCGGCCGCCCGCTCGCGCTCGGCGTCGTGCGGCGGCGTCACGGGATGCGGGCGGAAGAGCAGCCAGAGCGCGCGGGCGCCGAGCGCCGCCGCCACGAGCAGAACCGCCGCCTCGATCCGCTCCCAGTAGCGGTCGGTCTCCATCTCCGCGATCACGGCCACCGGGGCGCAGACGGCGAGGGCGAGGCCGACCTGCACGAGCGGCAGGACCGTCGCGGGGTCGCCGGGCGCGACGAAGTGGCGGCGTGCGCGGAACAGCGCGATCAGGAGCAGCAGGTGCATCGTCGCCTCCTCGACGTCGAGCCCCTTGGCGAGATGCACCGCCATCGACGCGGCCACGACCGCGACCGCGAGCCACCACGCGCGCCGCTTCCGCAGCGCGATCCCGCGCGAGAGCCAGATCAGGCCGAGGCCGAGCGCCAGCGCGACCGAGCGCACCGCCTCGGGCACGCCCGGCGGCAGCACGCCCCTGACGAGGTCGACGCGGTTCGCGAACTCCGGCGTGAGCGCCGAGACGATCGAGATGGCGCCGGCGGCGACGGCGAACCACGCCAGAACGACGGGTGTGCCCGGGCGACGCACGGCGGAACGGTAGCGGCGGCGCTCGACGCCTCGCGCCGGGCCGCCGAAGCCTGCTAGTCGCGCAGGAGCGCCCGGCGCAGCTCGTCTTCCTTGCCGGGCTCGAGCACGGCGAGCACCTGGTCGCCGGCCTCCAGCTGCGTCTCGTCGTCCGGGACCTCGGCCCGGCCCTCGCGCACGACCGAGATCAGGCGCGCGCCCTCCGGCAGCCGCAGCGCGCGGATGCGCTTGCCCTGGCAGTTGGCGGACTTGTCGATCGCCACCTCGACGATCTCGAGGTTCTCCTTGCGCAGCTCGAGCAGGTGGATGAGCCCGTGCTCGGGCACCTCGTGCTCGATCAGCGCCATGATCGACCCGGTCGCGGACACGGTCGGGGAGATGCCGAGCAGGTCGAAGTACGGCTGGTTGCGCGGGTCGTTGATGCGCGCGATCACCTTCTCGATCCCGTACTTCTCGCGCGCGAGCTGGCAGATGACGATGTTGTCCTCGTCGTCCCCGGTCACCGCGACGAGCAGGTCGGGCGGCCGCTTGATGCCGGCGCGCTCGAGCACGAACAGCTCCGTCGCGTCGCCGCGGACGACCTGGTGCTCGAACTCGGCCTCGAGCTTGTCGAAGCGGTACGGCTTCTGCTCGATCAGCGTCACCTCGTGGCCGGCACGCAGCAGCGACCTCGTCAGGTTCGCGCCGACCTTGCCGCCGCCGGCGATCAGGACGTACATCGGGCCGCCACCTAGACGGTCGCCTCCTCGGCGGCGCGCACGGCCGCGACGAGCTGCTCGATCGCGGACGAGGTCGGGCAGATGACACGCAGCCCGCGCGTCGCGTAGAACTGCGCGCGGCCCGGATCGAGGATGCGCACGATCACCGTCGGCACCTCGAACAGGTTCTGCGCGGCCTGCGCGATCACGATGTTCGTGTTGTCGCCGTCGGTCGCGACGACGACCGCGTCGGCGTCCTCGATCCCCGCCTCCCGCAGGAGCTTCAGATCCATGCCGTGGCCGACGATGAAGCCGCCGGCCCAGCTCTCGCCGAGCCGCCCGAGCGCGTCCTCGTTCTCGTCCATCACCGTCACGTCCCAGCCGGAGCCCTGCAGCTGCAGGGCGACCGCCGAGCCGACCCGGCCGCTGCCCACCACGATCGCGTTCACAGCGCGGCAGGGTACTCCGCGCGGCTACGTCGCCGCCAGCTCCTCGTCCATCACCGACTGCGGGAACGCCACGATCAGCACCTCGCATGGCGCCTTGCGGAGGACGTAGTCGACGGTGGGCGAGAAGAAGCGCGACTGCCGCCGCCAGCGCGGCGCGGAGCCCATCACGATCAGGTCGGCTCCCGTCTCGCGCGCCGTCTCGACGATCGCCTGCCCGATCGAGCGGGCGCGGACGGTGCGGCCCTCGACCTCGACGCCGTGCTCGGAGCCGAGCAGGCGGGCCTCGGCGAGCGAGGCGTCGGCGCGCTCCTCCTCGTCCCAGAGGGGCGCGTCGAGAGCGGCGTCGAGCGGCACGCGGATGACGTGCAGCGCGACGACCTTCGCCTCGTGCTCCGTCGCGAGCCGGATCGCCGTCGCGAGCATCTCCTCGCCGATGATCCCGAGCTTCATCGGGACGAGCACGCGCGAGAACTGGACCGCGGTGGCCGCCGGCCGCTCGTTCGGCGACCGCACGCGCTCGAAGATCCCCTCGCCACGGGCGCTGCGGACGGTGACGAAGATCACGGCGCCGAGGACGAGCCACGCCGGGCCGGCGTAGCGCGCGGCGGGGTGCGTGGCCATCGCGACGATCCAGATCGCGAACGTCGCGACGGAGCCGACGATCGCCGGCAGCGGAAGCTCGTGCCGTCCGACCTGCACGCCGAACGGCGCGCGGTACGGACGCGGCAGGTCCGGCTCGCGGATGCGCAGCCTGATCACGGCGAGCTGCGCCGCCGTGAACGCGACCAGGACGCCGAAGGAGAAGAGGCTCGCGAGGAACGAGACGTCGTTGGTGAAGAACGCCGTCGCGACCACGATCGCGGCGGCGACGGCCGCCACCGAGACGATCGCCGCCGGCGCGACGTGGGCGCGGCGGCTGAGCCGGCTGAAGCTGCGCGGCAGCTGGCCGTGCTCGCCCATCGAGTACGCGAGGCGCGAGAAGCCGGAGATCGACGTCGTCACGGCCGTGATCAGGATGAGGGCGCCGGTCAGCCCGACGTAGATGCGCAGCGCGCCGTCGAGCCCTCCCGGCAGGTGCGTCCCGATGCGTGCGGCGACTCCGAGCAGCGGCGCGCGGATCCAGCGGTGGCCGAGCTCGGTGCCGGCACCGGGGAACGCCGAGACGGCGACGACCGCGATCGCGACGTACGTCGTGACGACGGTCGCGATGCCGCCGAACACGGAGCGCGGCAGGTCGACCCCCGGCCGCCGCGCTTCCTCGGCCAGGTTCGCCACCGTTTCCAGGCCGGTGAACGCGAGCATCGCCAGCGGCAGCGCGAACGCCAGCGAATGCCACGTCGGGTTCGTGCCGAGCGACGTTCCGCGCGCCAGCGCGTGCGGCGAGAACACGAGTGCGAAGCCGAGCGCGACGAGCAGCAGCTGCGTCAGCAGGTCGAGCGCCGGCACGAAGATCCCGACGCCGTACAGCGACGGCCGCCGGACGAGGCGGACGACGGCGACGAGCACGATCACGCCGACGGCGACGACGACGTCCCACGGCCCCTGCTGCAGCGCCTGCACGTGCAGCGCGGCGCCGACGTAGTGCGGCAGGAAGAGCGCCGACAGCGCGATCACGATCAGGTAGTCCAGGAACAGCGCCCAGCCCGTGAGGAAGCCGGCGAGGTCGTTCGAAGCGCGGCGCACGAAGGTCGCGGCGCCGCCGGTCTCCGGCAGGGCCGTCGTGCCCTCGGCGTACGAGAACGAGACGATCAGGAACAGCACGCCGACGACGAGCAGCACGAGCGGCGTGAACCCGAGCGCGTGCGCCGCGAGCACGCCGAGCGCGAAGTAGATCGACGACGCGATCTCGCCGTAGGCGACCGAGAAGAGCGCGCGCGCGTCGAGGTCGCGCTTCAGCCCGGGCAGCTTCCGCGCCACTACCGCACCCGCCGCCGGTCGAGCAGCCAAAGCCGGCCCGTGCCCGCCGCCATGAACAGCACGCCGAGCAGGATGCCGACGCCGAACCCGTGCAGGAGCGTGACGACGACGAGCGCCACGCCGAGCCCGATCATCAGGACGGCGCTGAGGGCGGTCGCCTTGCGGTACATGCTCAGGCGGCCTTCCTGCCCGCCGCGACCATCACGCGGCACGGCGCGTGCTTGAGCACGTAGTCGACGGTGTGGCCGAAGATCGCGCGGTGCCGGCCGCGCGGCGCGCCGAGCACGATGATCTCCGACCCGCGCCGCTCCGCTTCCTCGACGATCGCTCGGCCGGCGTGGCGCGCGCGCACGACGCGCTCGACGACGCGCACGCCGTAGGGCTCGGCGACCGCGCGTGCCTCGTCGAGCAGGTGGTCCGCCTCGGCGAGCTCCACCCTCAGGTCTGCGTCGAGCGGCAGCTCGAGGGGCACGACGACGACGCGCAGCAGGACGATCCGGCCGGCGCGCTCGGTCGCCAGCCGCGCCGCGACCTCGACCGCCTCCCGCGACTCCGGGCCGGTCACGATCGGGACGAGGATCGAGCGGTACTCGAGCGCGATCGCGGGACCGAGCGGCACCGGCGCGCGCGTCGTCACGCGCAGCGGCAGCCCGAGCCGGCGGCGGTAGAGCGGGTAGAAGACGAAGCCCGCCGCCAGCCACGCGAAGCCGGCGTAGCGCGTCGGCGCGTCCTGCTCGATCACGACGAGCCAGGCCGCGGCGGTGCCGATCCCGCCGAAGATGGCGAACAGCGGCCAGTGGACGCCGCGGATGCGGATGTTCGGCCAGGCACGCCACTGCAGCTCCTCGTCGCGCTGCTTGATCCGCAGCGCCGTGACGGCGACGTGCGCGATCGTGAACGACAGCATCGCCCCGAACGCGTACATGCGCCCGAGGAAGTCGACCTGCCCCGAGAGCAGGAAGATCGTCGGCCCGATCGCGCCGAACACGATCAGCGCGAGCCACGGCGTCTTCAGCTTCGGGTGCAACCGCCGGAACACCTCCGGCAGCTGCCGGTGCGACGACATCGCGTACGTGATGCGCGAGGCGCCGATCACTCCCGCGTTCGTCGCGATGAAGAGGATCGTCGCGGCGAGGAGGCCGACGTACACGCGCGCGGCCTGCAGCAGCGCCCCGTGCAGGCCGAGGTTGTCGACGAGGCCGAGCACCGGGTCGTTCTTGAACCCGTGTGGCGGGTTCTGGCCGAGCGTCGTCACGTAGTGGGCGCCGTGCTTCACGACCGGCATCGCCGAGAGCGCGACCCACGGAAGCGTGAAGTAGATCGCGAACACCGCGACCGCGACCCACGAGATCGAGCGCGGGATCGAGCGCACCGGGTCGCGCGCCTCCTCCGACAGGTTCGAGACCGTCTCGATGCCGGTGTACGCGATCATCGCCACCGGCACCGCGAGCAGGAACGCGCTCCACGTCGGCGCCGTGCCGAAATGCACGTTCGCGCGCAGCACGTGCGGGTGGAAGATGAGCGCGAACCCGAGCGAGACGAGCAGGAGCTGCGTCGTGAAGTCGATGACCGCCAGGCCGATGTTGAGGCGCGCCGCCTCCTTGATGCCGACGATGTTGATCCCGACGAGCAGCCACGTCAGCGCGATGCCGACGATCACGTCCCACGGCGTCGTCTTCAGCGGCCCGTAGAAGATCGAGAGGTAGTGCGGGACGAAGATCACCGAGATCGCGACGGTGATGACGTAGTTGAGCATCTGCGCCCAGGCCGCCCCGAACGAGACGAGCTCGTTGAACGCGTGGCGGGCGAAGCTCGACGAGCCGCCTGCCTCCGGATAGCGCACCGTCCCCTCGGCGTAGGTCGCCGCCGTCGCCGCGAAGATGAGGCCGCTGATGATGAAGACGAGCGGCGTGAGGCCGAGCGCGATCCCCGCGGTCAGGCCGAGCGCGTAGTAGATCGACGAGCCGACGTTGCCGTACGCGGTCGCGAACAGGGCCGGGGCGCCGAGGACGCGCTCCAGCCCGTGGCTCTGTCGTCGCCGCCGCGGCACGCGCGGATGGTACGCCCGCGGGCGGAACGCCCTGGCGGAGGAGTCAGCGGAAGAGCTGGTACGGGACCGACGACAGGATCACGTGCGGCTCGAACAGCAGCAGCCGCTTGATGTAGAGCGCCCGCTGGTTGTGCAGGAGCCTCGCCCAGCCGCGCACGACGATCTCGGGCATGACGACGTTCACGGCCGTTTCGGGGTCCGCCGTGAGATCGCGGATGTACGCGAGCAGCGGCGTGCCGATGTCGCGGTACGGAGCCTCGTGCAGGTCGAGCGGGAGCGCGATCCCGGCCCGCTCCCACTGGTCGCGGAATCGTCTCGCCTCGACCTCGTCGAACGCGAAGCTGACGACCCGCAGGTCGTCGAGGCCGAGCGACTGGGCGTACGCGAGGGCGCGGAGCGACCCGGCGTGCACGTTCGCGAGGAGGATGCGGCCGAGGAGCCGCTTCGGCGTGCGGCCTTGCGGTCGCTGCTCGCGTGCAACAACGGGGACGTCGGTGACGACGAGCCCTGGCTCGCCCAGCAGCCGCAGCTTAAGCCGGAACGAGGTGCGGCCGGCCGCCGACAGCAGCGACTGCCGTTTGAACTGCTCCGGAACGACGACCGTCACGAAGTCCGACTCGCCGCGCGGCAGCTGCCACACCTCCTCGAGCATCGCGTGCATTCGCCCCTCGTCAGCCTCGAGCACCTCCAGCCGCGGCTCCTCCTGCGCGAAGCTCCACCAGCGCGCGCGGATCCCCGGGTCGGTGTGCGCGCCGGGCGCCAGCAGCGCACGCACCGGAGAGCCGTTCGCGATCCGGCGCGCATACCAAAGCGCGCCCTCCGTCGCGACGTCGATCGCTTCCACCCACAGCAGCACCGCGTTCGTCGGCGACCGTGAGCGGCGGACCGCGGCGACCCCGGCGCGAAGCCGTCGTGCGAAGCGCCGGTAGTGGCGGTTGATGCCGAGAAAGAGCAGGACGAGCAGCGGGATCGTCACGATGACGAGCCAAGCGCCCTCGGTGAACTTCGAGTAGACGACGATCACCGCGACGACCCCCGTCGTCAGGGCGCCGATCCCGTTGACGACCGCGCGGTAGTGCCAGCCCTGTTCGCGGGCGCGGTTCCAGTAGCGAACCATCCCGGCTTGCGACAACGTGAACGCGGTGAACACGCCGACGACGTAGAGATGGATCAGCGAGTTGACGTTCGCGTGGTACGCGACGATCAGGCCGCAGGCCGCGCCGGTGAGCACGATCACGCCGTTCGAGAACACGAGGCGGTCGCCGAGGTTCGTGAACTGGCGCGGCACGAAGCCGTCGCGCGCGAGCAGCGCCGATAGGCGCGGAAAGCCCTGGAACGACGTGTTGGCCGCGAGCACCAGCACCGCGAACGTGAAGATCTGCACGACCCAATACAGGAAGGACGTCTGCCCGCCGGCGGGAAAGGCACCGCGCGCGACCTGCGACAGCACCGAAACGGTCGAGCTCGGCCGCGCGTGCATGTGCACGGCGAGCCACGAAACGCCCAGGAAGAGCGAGATCGCGATCACGCCCAGCGCAAGGAGCGTGCGCGCGGCGTTGGCGGACTGCGGGCGCTTGAAGGCGTTGACGCCGTTCGCGATCGCCTCCACGCCGGTGAGGGCCGAGGCGCCCGACGCGAACGCCTTCAGGACGATCAGCACGCCGACCGTGCCGGCACCGGCCGGCAGCGCGTGCGGCGTCACCGCATGCGGGCACACGCTCACCGCGCACTTCGCGACGCCGGTCGCAATCGCCGCGTACAGGGCGACGACGAAACCGTAGGTCGGTAACGCGAAGAGCACGCCCGCTTCGCGCACGCCGCGCAGGTTGACGAGCGCGATCAGCGCGATCGCGGCGAGCGAGAGCTCGACGTTGTACGAGCCGAGCGACGGCACCGCCGAGGTGATCGCGAGAATGCCGCTGGCGACAGAGACGGCGACCGTGAGGATGTAGTCGACGAGCAGCGCCGCCGCCGCGACGAGCGATGGCAGCTTGCCGAGGTTCTCCTTCGCCACGACGTATGCGCCGCCGGACTGCTCGTAAGCGTGGACGGTCTGCCGGTACGACGCGACAACGATCGCCATCAGCACCGCGACGGAGATCGAGATCGGGAGCGTCCAGTGCAACGCCCCGAGCGAGACGCCGACGAGCACCACCATCGCGGCTTCTGTGGCGTACGCGACCGACGAGATCGCGTCGGCCGAGAAGATGGGCAGCGCGAGCCCGACCGGGAGGAGCGTGTCCTCGATCTCCCCCGACGGCATCGGGCGGCCGATCAGGTAACGCCTGAGTCGCGGCATCGTCTGAACCTATAGCGAGGCGGCGACGGCGGAAGCCGGCCGGAGCACGATCGTCTCCGCCGGTGCGTTCGTCAGCAGCCACGCGAGCTCCTTCGCGGTGAAGCTCGACGACGACGCCACGATGCGGTCGAACGCCTCGACCTCCCACAGGCGCCGCAGCGCGTGCGTGAGCGAGCGGCCCTTCTCGATGCGTGCGTCGACGGGTACGCCGCGACGCGCCGCTTCGAGCTCCACGGCCTCGAGTAACGGCAGCGCGACGGCGACGTGGTCGGTGCGCGGCGAGTCCTCGTCGTACTGCAGCGGCACGACGAGCAAGTACGCAGGGACGAGCGTCGCCTCCTCCGCGCGCGCAATTCGCAGCGCCGCGCGCAGCGCCGTCGGGTCGAGCGCACCGGAGAACGGAACGAGGATCCGTCCCTCACCCTGGTACACGGCCCTGCGCCGCCGGCCGATCACGTCCCCACCGCGCGCTCCGCCCGATTCGCGACGACGCGGATGTCGACCCCGGGCAGCTCGCGCACCAGCGCAGATACGAGGGAGCCCCGGAGGATCTCGCGCCGGCGGCTCTCATCGGGCGTGCCGACGAGGACGTACGTCGAGCCGCGTTCGGCGACGACGCGCTTCACGCTCGACACGAGATCGCCCTCGTCCTCGAGGAAGTGCGCACCGAGAATCGTCGCGAGCCGCCGCAGCGCCGCGAGCTGGATTAGCTCCTCCTCGTCGGGCTCGTGACCCGGCCGCCGCACCCACAGCGCGTCGAGCGGTGCGCCGAGCCGCTGCGCCGAACGCCACGCGCGGCGCAGGATTCGCTGCGAGCGCGGCTCGGGCGTCACGAGCGCGAGAACGCGCTCGGCCACCGCCTGCGCGCTCAGCGGGTCGAGGACGACCGAGAGACGCCGCGACTCGACGTCCTCCGCGACCTCGCGCAGCGCGAGCTCGCGCAGGCCGGACAGGCGGTCGGCCCGGAAGAAGTTGAGCAGCGCCGCCTCGATCCGGTCGCGCGGGTAGACCTTGCCGGCGCGGATGCGCGCCTGCAGCGCCTCGGGCGTCAGGTCGACGAGCACGACCTCGTCGGCGTGCTCGAGCACCGAGTCCGGGAACGTCTCGCGCACTCGCACCTCGGTGAGCTCGAAGATCGCGTCGTTCAGGCTCTCGAGGTGCTGGATGTTCACGGTCGAGACCACGTCGCTCCCGGCGGCGAGGATCTCCTCGATGTCCTGCCACCGCTTCTCGTTGCGCGCCTCGGGGAGGTTGGTGTGCGCGAGCTCGTCGATCAGCGCGAGCTCGGGCGCGCGGCGCAGGACCGCGTCGACGTCCATCTCGTCGAGCTCGAGACCGCCGTACGCGGCGCGCAGGTGCGGCACGCGCTCGAGCTCCTCGGCGAGCGCCGCGGTCTCGCTGCGGTCGTGCGGCTCGAGATAGCCGACGACGACATCCCGCCCTTCGGCGTGCGCGGCGCGCCCCTCCTGCAGCATGCGGTAGGTCTTGCCGACGCCGGGCGCCATGCCCAGCAGGATGCGGTAGTGGCCTCGCACATCAGGCCCCCAGGACGTTGTGCACGACGAGGTCGATCAGCTTGATCCCGACGAACGGCAGGATCACGCCTCCGAGCCCGTAGATCAACAGGTTGCGTCGCAACAGCGCCGTCGCCCCGACCGCGCGGTACTTCACCCCGCGCAGCGCGAGCGGTACGAGGACGGGGATGATCAGCGCGTTGAAGACGATCGCCGAGACGATCGCGCTCCTCGCGTCGCCGAGCCGCATGATGTTCAGCGACCAGAGTGGCCCGCGATGACCGCCGTGCGCGTAGGTGAACTCGAACATCGCCGGCAGGATCGCGAAATACTTCGCCACGTCGTTCGCGATCGAGAACGTCGTCAGCGCGCCCCGCGTGATCAGCTGTTGCTTCGCGACCTCGACGATCTCGATCAGCTTCGTCGGGTTCGAGTCGAGGTCGACCATGTTCCCGGCCTCCTTGGCGGCCGTCGTGCCCGTGTTCATCGCGACACCGACGTCGGACTGCGCGAGCGCGGGCGCGTCGTTCGTGCCGTCACCGGTCATCGCCACCATGCGGCCCTTCGACTGCTCCTCCTTGATCAGCGCGAGCTTCGCTTCGGGGGTCGCCTCGGCGAGGAAGTCGTCGACACCCGCCTCGCGCGCGATCACGGCCGCGGTGACGCGGTTGTCGCCCGTGATCATCACCGTGCGGATGCCCATGCGGCGCAGCTCGTCGAAACGCTCCCGCATGCCGCCCTTGACGATGTCCTTCAGGTGCACGACGCCGAGGGCGAAGTTGTCCTTCGACACGACGAGCGGCGTGCCGCCCTGCTCGGCCACCCCCTGCACGATGCGGTCGAGGCCGGCGGGAGCGGCGCCGCCCTGCTCCGCGATGAAGCGCTTCACCGCGTCGGCCGCCCCCTTGCGCACGACCGTCCCGTTCATGTTGACGCCACTCATGCGCGTCGACGCGCTGAAGGGGACGAACTCGTGCTCGCCCAGGTCGCGCTCGCGCAGACCGAAGCGCTCCTTCGCCAAGACGACGATCGACCGGCCCTCGGGTGTCTCGTCGGCCAGCGAGGCGAGCTGCGCGACCTCCGCGAGCTCGCGCTCCGACACGCCGTCGACGGGCAGGAACTCGTCGGCCTGCCGGTTGCCGAGCGTGATCGTGCCGGTCTTGTCGAGCAGCAGCACGTCGACGTCGCCTGCCGCCTCGACCGCGCGCCCCGACATGGCGAGCACGTTCCGCTGCACGAGGCGGTCCATGCCGGCGATGCCGATCGCCGACAGCAGTGCGCCGATCGTCGTCGGGATCAGCGCGACGAGCAGCGCGATCAGCACCGTCTGCGAGACCGGCGTCCCCGCGTAGATCGCGAACGGCCGCAGCGTGACGACGGCGGCGAGGAACGTGATCGTGAGCCCGGCGAGCAGGATGTTCAGGGCGATCTCGTTGGGCGTCTTGCGCCGCTCGGCGCCTTCGACCAGCGCGATCATGCGGTCGAGGAAGGACTTCCCCGGCTCCTGCGTCACCTCGATGACGAGGCGGTCGGAGAGCAGCTTCGTCCCGCCCGTCACGGCCGAGCGGTCGCCGCCGGCCTCGCGGATCACCGGTGCGGACTCGCCGGTGATCGCCGACTCGTCGACCGAGCCGACGCCCTCGAGGATCTCGCCGTCGGCGGGGATGATCATCCCCGCCTCGACGACCACCACGTCGCCCTTCTGCAGGTCGGGCGCCGCGATCTCCTCGAGCGCGCCGCTGCTCGTGCGCCGGAGCGCGGAGGTCGTCGTGCGCGTCGCGCGGAGCGCGTTCGCCTGCGCCTTGCCCCGCCCTTCGGCGACGGCCTCGGCGAAGTTCGCGAACAGCACGGTCAGCCAGAGCCAGAGCGAGATGACCCCGACGAACCAGAGCTGCGCGCCGTGACCCTGCACGAGGTCCTTCAAGAAGACGACCGTCGTGATGGCGCTGCCGAGCTCGACGATGAACATCACCGGGTTCTTCAGCTGGAGCCGCGGGTCGAGCTTCGGGAACGAGTCCGCGGCGGCCTGCACCACGAGGTCGCGGGTGAAGACGCTCGAGCGCCGGCGCGGCAGCGCCGTGGAGGCGATGGTCGCCATCACGCGCTCCGAAGACGGTCGAGGGCGAGGTTCAGCTCGAGCACGTTCACGCCCGGCTCGCCGAACAGCCCGAGCCAGCGCCCGTCCGTGTGCCGCCGGACGAGCGCCTCGACGGTCGCCAGCGGGAGGTGGCGGACGGCGGCGACGCGGCGCGCCTGCAGGTGCGCGTAGGCGAGCGAGATGTCGGGGTCGATCCCCGAGGCGGACGGCACGACCGCGTCGACGGGGACGTCGTGGATCGTCAGCTTCGGGTCGTAGCGCCGTTCGAGGCGCAGGACGGCCTGCGCGTTCTGCGCGACGAGCTTCGTCAGCGCGGGGCTTGTCGGACCGAGGTTGGAGAACGTCGTGCCCGCAGCGTTGTACGCGGGGCTCGTCGCCGACGGCCGCTCGTGGAAGTAGCGCACACCGCTGAACCCCTGCGCCGCGAGCCGCGACCCGACGACGCGGCCGTCGCGCACCACGAGGCTGCCCCCGGCCTGGTGCGGGAACGCGACCGCGGCGAGCCCCGTCATCGCCAGCGGGTAGAGGAACCCGAACGTGGCCGTGAACAGCACGATCGCGGCGACCGAGGCCAGGATCGAGCGGCGCATCAGTGCATCAGCCCCTCGACGATCGGGCCGAGGCTGAGCGCCGGCAGCAGCATCAGGCCGGCCGTCAGCACGATCATCCCGACGAGGAGCAGGGAGAACGTCGCGCCGTCGCTGCGGAACGTCCCCGCCGACGCCGGAACCGTCTTCTTCGCGGCCAGGGCGCCCGCGAGCGCGAGCGCCGCGATCAGCGGCACGAAGCGGCCGAACAGCATGTCGATGCCGCCGAGGTACGCGGAGAAGCTCGTCGCTCCGTACCCCGCCATCGCGCTGCCGTTGTTGCCGGCCTGAGACGTGTACGCGTAGAGCGCCTCCGTGAAGCCGTGGGCGCCGGGGTTGAAGACCGACGCGAGGCCGGCCTTCGTGACCATCGCGGCCGCCGTCAGCGTGAGGATCAGGACGGCGGGGAACAGCGCGCCGAGCGCTGCGAGCTTCACCTCGCGCGCCTCGATCTTCTTGCCGAGGTACTCCGGCGTGCGCCCGACCATCAGGCCGGCAACGAACACCGCGAGGACGATGATGAACAGGATCCCGTACATGCCGGACCCGACGCCGCCGAAGATGATCTCGCCGAGGAAGATGTTCGTGAGCGGCACGGCGCCGCCGACCGCGGTCATGGCGTCGTGCCCCGCGATCACGGCGCCCGTCGACGTCGCCGACGTGCCTGTCGTGAAGACGGCGGTCTCCGCGATCCCGAAGCGGGTCTCCTTGTCCGTCATGTTGCCGCCGGTCTGCGAGCCGTCGTGCACGAGGCTCACGCCGGACGCGCGCAGCACCTGCGAGCCGTGCTGCTCGGCGACGAAGTTGACGGCAACGCCCGCGACGAGGAGCACGAACATCGCGGCGAAGATCGCGACCGCGTTGCGCATTCCGCGCACCCAGCGCCCGAACATGAACACCGACGCAAACGGGATCAGCAACTCCAGAAACAGCTCGAAGTACCCGCCGAAGCTGCCCGGCCCCTCGAACGGGGTCGCCGAGTTCGAGTTGTAGAAGCCGCCGCCGTTTGTGCCGACGTGCTTGATCGCGATCTGCGACGCGACCGGGCCGCGCGCGATCGTCTGGTGCGCGCCCTGCAGCGTCGTCGCGTGCGCGTAGCCGTGCAGCGTCTGCGGCACGCCCGCTGCGACGAGGATCACAGCGCCGACGACGGCGAGCGGCAGGAGGACGTGGATGAGGGCGCGGTAGAGGTCACGCCAGAAGTTGCCCACGGTCTGGGCCGACCGGCGCGAGAACCCGCGGAAGAGCGCGACCATCACCGCGATCCCCACAGCGGCCGAGACGAAGTTCTGCACTGCGAGTCCCGCCATCTGCGTGAGGTACGACATCGTCGACTCGCCGGCGTAGTACTGCCAGTTCGTGTTGGTGACGAAGCTGATCGACGTGTTGAGTGAGATGAACGACGCGACGCCGTGCAGGTGCTCGGGGTTCAGGAACAGGTGGCCTTGCAGCCGCTGGATCCCGTAGAGCACGAGCTCGAACGCGAGGCTGAACACGAGCAGTGTCGTGCCGTACTGCCTCCACGTCTGCTCCTGCGCGCCGGCGTTGCCGATCGCGCGGTGGAAGCCGCGCTCGAGACGCGCGAGGAACGTGTAGCCGTCGTCGAAGACGCGGGCCATGTAGAGCCCGAACGGGTACGCGGCGAGCGTGACCGCGCCGAGGAAGACGGCGATCTGGGCGATTCCTTGCCCCATCGCTCAGAAGCGCTCGCCGGCGAAGAGCGCGTAGATCAGGTACACGAGCACGGCCAGCGACACCACCAGCCCGAACGCGTCGGCGCCGGACATCAGAGCTTCGCGAGCGCCCAAACGAGTACGAACAAGCACGCGAAGCCGACGAACGAGACGGCAACGGCGGCGACGTCGTCCATCAGCGCACGTCCAGCTTTCGGAGCACCTTGCTCAGCTCGGCGCGCGGATCATCGACCTCGGCGAACACGCAGCTGCCGGGGCTGGTGAGCAGCTCGTCGAGCGCAAGCATGCCGCCGGCCGACACCGGAACGCCGTCGGCGAGCCGCGTCTCGATTCGCTCGAGCAGCTCGACGTGCGGGCGCAGCGCGACGCGGCGCACCGGCGTGGCACCGGGGAGCTTCGAGCCGTCGAGCTCGCCGATCAGGCTGTGGACTGCGCGCGCCGCCGAGCGGCGCTCCCGCTCGGACGTGAGCGCGCCACGGGTACCGCGACTCGAAGCCATGGCGGATCCAGTAGTCCGCCTCGCGCCGTGCACGGCGGCGCTCCAGCCACCCGCGCGGATGCATGACGTTTGCCATGCAGCCAACGTACGGAGCGTCGCGTCAACGCGGCCTCAAGCTTCCGGCGCGCCCCCTTAAGAGATTCTCAAGACGGGTCGACGAGCCGGTAGCCGGCGCCGGGCTCGGTCACGACGAGCTGCGGTCGCGACGGATCAAGCTCGATCTTCGCGCGTAGATGCGACACGTACACGTGGAGATAGTGCGCCTCGTCGGCGTACCCCGGCCCCCAGACCTCGCGCAGCAGCATGCGGTGCGTGAGCAGCTTGCCGCGGTTCTGCGCGAGCACGCGCAGCAGGTCGAACTCGTGCGGCGTCAGCTTCACACGCTCCCCGCCGCGCGTCACGATCCGCTCGGCGACGTCGACACGCAGGTCGCCGACCTCCAGCACCGGTTCGCCTTCCGACGACCGCCGCCGCAGCACCGCGCGCAACCGCGCGAGCAGCTCGTCGACGCTGAACGGCTTCGTCACGTAGTCGTCGGCACCGGCGTCGAGAGCTGCGACCTTGTCGCGCTCCTCGCCGATCGCCGACAGGACGATCACCGGTGCGTCACTCCATGCACGCAGCTCGCGCGTGACGTCCGTCCCGCTCCCGTCGGGCAGGACCAGGTCGAGGATCACCGCCGCGGGCGGCTGTGCGGCGGCTGCGGCGAGCGCAGCCTCCGCGGTCGCCGCGGTGTCGACGACGTAGCCAGCGCCACGGAGCGTGGTGCCGAGCGCGCGCAGGATCTGCGGCTCGTCGTCGACGACGAGCACGCGCTGACTCACGCGACGACCTCCGTCGGCACGCGCACGACGGGCAGCGCGAGCGCGAACGTCGTTCCCTGTCCCGGCCGCGACTCGGCCCAGACGCGCCCGCCGTTTGCGGCCGCGAACCCGCGCGCGATCGCCAGGCCGAGGCCCGCGCCGACGCTGCTCGCGCCGCGGTAGAACGGCTCGAAGACGCGATCGAGCTCGCGCGCCGGGATCCCAGGGCCGCTATCGACCACGCGGACAATCGCCTCCTTCCGCGTCGCGGTGAACCGGACGTGCACGCGCGAAGACGGCGGCGAGAACTTGAGCGCGTTCTCGAGCAGGTTCACCAGCACCCGCCGCACGTGAACGGGGTCGACGCTGACGAGCGGCGCTTCGCCGGATACCTGGACCCGCCGCCCGTCGGGCAGGTCGGCGACCAGTTCGTGGACGAGCTCGTCGAGCGCGAGCACCTCGGCTTCCGGCTCGGCCGCCCCCGCCTCGAGCCGCGAGAGGTCGAGCAGGTCGGCGACGAGCCGGTTGAGCCGCGCCGCATCGACGGCGATCGTCTCGAGCAGCTCGCGCCGGTCGTCTTCGCTGAAGACGAGGCTCTCGTTGCGCAGCGCGCCGACCGCAGTCGTGATCCCGGTCAGCGGCGAGCGCAGGTCGTGCGACACCGCACGCAGGATCGCCGTCTTGACGAGGTCGCTGCGGCGCAGCGTCTCCGCCTCAACGGCCTCGCGCTCGAGGCGCTCGCGGTCCAGCGCCACGGCGAGGAGCGCGGCGAGCGCGTCCGACCGGCCGGCAGGCGTCACCGTGCGGCTCTTGAGGTCGATGCGCACGGTGTCGACGCCGAATGCCTCGGCGGCGCGCGACTCGATCCAGCCGAGCTGCTCGGACACCGTCCCTCCCGCGAGCAGGTGCTCGGCGACCTCCGCGAGCAGCGACGCCTCGCGCTCCCGCTGCTCAGCATCCGCCGCGCGCCGGCGCGCGCGGGCGGCGAGCTCGCTCACGACGACCGCCGTCGTCGAATACGCGGCGAGCGCGAACCAGTTCGCCGAGTCGCTGAGCGTGAACGTGTGGATGGGCGGCAGGAAGAAGAAATTGAACGCGAGCATGCTTGCGACGCTCACCGGCAGCGACCAGCGGAGCCCCCAGAGCACTGCGACGGGAAGCACCGCGACGACGTAGACGACGCCGAGGCTTACGCGCGGAGCGATCGGAGTGAGCGCCCACACGAGCAGCGTGGCGGCGGCGACGATCGCCACGGACCCGGCGAGCGGGACGACGAAGCGCTTTGCCACGACGCTAAAGGTACGCGCTCGAGGTCTCAACCACCGCTGATTGTGACGCCGAGGAGGATCAGCGACAGCGCCGACGTCGCCGCGACGGTGAGCCCGGCGACGACGTTGAAGGTTCTGCCGTTGCGGTGCTCGCCCATCACCTCGCGGCTCGCCGAGAGGCGCCAGACGAACCAGAGCGTGATCGGCAGCAGCGCGCCGTTCACGACCTGCACGCCGACGAGCAGCCGGAAGACGGGCACCCCCGGGATCATCGCCACGGCGGCGCCGACGATCACGAGCGCGGTGACGACGCCGACGAAGACCGGCGCCTCGCGCGGAGTTCGCGAGATGCCCTTCTCGAACCCGAACGTCTCGGAGATGACGTACGCCGCGGTGACCGGCAGCACGGCGGCCGCGGTCAGACTGGCGCCGAGCAGGCCCACCGCGAACAGCACCTCCGCGAAGCGGCCCGCGAACGGCCGCAGGGCGCGCGCGGCGTCGGCGGCGGTGTCGACGCTCCGGTGGCCGTGGACGTAGAGCGTGGCCGCGGTCGCGATGATGACGAAGCTCGCGATCACGTTCGCGAAGATGGAGCCGGACACGACCTCGGCGCGCTCCTGGTTCAGGTCGTCGGGCCCGAGGCCGCGCTCCACCACCGCCGACTGCAGGTACAGCTGCATGAACGGCGTGATCGTCGTGCCGGCGGTGGCGATGAACAGGAGCACGTAGCCCGGAGACGTCTGGATGTGCGGCGCGACGATCGCGTGCCCGACCTGCAGCCATCTCGGATGCGCGAGGATCGCCGCGACCGGGTAGGCGAAGAACGGGATCGTCATCGCGACGAAGATCCGCTCCGCGACGCGGTAGGTGCCGCGCAGCAGCAGCAGCCAGATGCCGATCGCCGCAATCGGAACCGACAGCTGCACCGGGACGTGCGCGAGCCCGAGCGCGGCGCCGATCCCGACGAACTCGGAGATGCAGATCCCGAGGTTGGCCACGAGCACGCTCGCGGTCGCGAACAGCGACCAGCGGACGCCGTACTGCTCGCGGATCAGGTCGGCGAGCCCCTTCCCGGTGACGACGCCCATCCGCGCCGCCATCTCCTGCACGACGACGAGCGAGACGGTGATCACCACCATCATCCACAGCAGGTCGTAGCCGTAGCGCGCGCCCGCGGATGCGTACGTCGCGATGCCGCCGGCGTCGTTGCCCGCGTTGGCGGCGACGAGGCCGGGGCCCAGGATCGCGAGCAGCGCGACCAGCCTGTTGCGCGGCAGGCGCAGGCCGAGCAGGCGGCGGAGCACGCTCATTCGTCGTCCAGGGAGAACCGGCGCCGCCACCCGCGCGGCAGGACCAGCTCCAGGACGTCGTCGACCGTCACCACCCCCTGCAGCCGCTGCTCGCCGTCGACGACGCCCACAACCGTCAGGTCGTAGTCCGTCATCAGCCGCGCGATCTCCTCCAGCTCCGCGTCGAGCGGCACGACGCGCGGAAGCGGCGCGATCTCGCTCAGCGCCGACTGGGGATCAGCGCGCACGAGGTCGGCGAGCGCGATCGCGCCGCTGACGCGCCGCTGCGTGTTCATGACGAACACCGTCTCGAGCGTCTCCGGCGCCGCGCGGGACATGCGCAGCCGGTCGAGCGCCTCCTCGGCGCTCGCCTGGCCGTAGAGGCAGACGAAGTCCGGGCTCATCAGGCCGCCCGCGGTCGCAGGGGCATAGCCGAGCAGCGTCTCGACGCGGCGCCGCTGCACCGACGGAAGCAGCGCGACCACGGTGTCGCGGCGCTCCTCGTCCAGGTCGAGCAGCAGGTCGACGGCGTCGTCCGTCTCCATGCGGGCGAGCAGCCCCGCGATCTCCCGGTCGTCGCGCTCCTCGAGGTACTCGCGCACGTGCGACGGGTCGAGCTCCTCGAACAGGTCGGCCTCCAGCTCGGGGTCGGCGTGCACCGCGGCAAGGATCTCCGCGCCCTCGGAGTGGCCCGCCGCCTCCACGAGGTCGGCCAGCTCTGCCGGGTGCAGCCGCGCGAGCCCCGGGTGCGGCGCTCGCAGGCGCACCGTCGGCACGTGGCCGGTGAACGGCTCCACGACCGCCCAGTCGAGCACCTGGCTGTCGCCGAGCTTCCGCGCGAACCGGCGCGGGACGACGCGGCGCACGATCCCGCGCGGGCCGACGTCGACGCCGACGACACGCCACCAGCCCTCGATCCGCGCCAGCTCGATGTCGTTCGCGCGGCGCAGCCGCGCGCCGTCGACGTCGATCAGCTGGCGGTCGAGGACGTCCTTGCGGAGCAGCACCTCCTGCGCGCGGCGCTCGAACGGGCGCAGGTCGATACGGTCGGTCGACAGCTCGACGCGCCCGTGCTGCATGTCGGAGACGGCGTCTCCGGAGATGAAGACGTCGCGCCCGGCGACGCGCGCAAGCAGCGCGGTCACCGGCGGGTAGCCGGTGCCGCCGAGGCGGACGACGAGGTCGTCGACGCGGCCGATGCGCCCGCCGGCACGCCCGACGACGTCGGAGCCGACGAGCAGCGACAGATGGAGGACGCGCATCGCGCCAGCGTACGACGACCGGCGTTGCGGGTGAATGAACGACGACGTCCCGCGCCACGCGCGGGCGCCGGCTATCCGTGCACGCTGATCAGGAGCGGGATGATCAGGATCGCGACGATGTTCGTGATCTTGATCATCGGGTTGATCGCGGGGCCGGCGGTGTCCTTGTACGGGTCGCCGACGGTGTCGCCGGTGACGGCGGCGGCGTGCGCCTCGGATCCCTTGCCGCCGTAGGCGCCGTCCTCGATCGACTTCTTCGCGTTGTCCCAGGCGCCGCCGCCGGAGGTCATCGCGATCGCGAGGAACAGGCCGGTGACGATCGTGCCGATCAGCAGCCCGCCGAGCATGCGCGGGTTGATCAGGCCGACGACGATCGGGAAGCCGACCGGGATGAGCGCCGGTGCGAGCATCGACCTGATCGCCGAACCCGTGACGATGCCGACGGCGCGGCTGTAGTCCGGCCGCTCGGTGTACTCCATGATCCCCGGGTGCTCGCGGAACTGGCGGCGCACCTCCTGCACGACCTCGCCGCCGACGCGGCCGACGGCCTGCATCGCGAGCGACGCGAACAGGAACGGCATCAGACCACCGATGAAGAGACCGGCGACGACCCACGCGTCCGAGAGGTTGAACGAGACGCTCGCGAGGGCGCTCGTCCCCTTCGCCTGCGTGTGCAGGCCGCTCGTGTACGAGTCGAAGAGGACGAGCGCGGCGAGCGCCGCGGAGCCGATCGCGTACCCCTTCGTGACCGCCTTCGTCGTGTTCCCGACCGCGTCGAGCGGGTCGGTGATGCCGCGCACCTCCTCCGGAAGGTCGGCCATCTCGGCGATCCCGCCCGCGTTGTCGGTGACGGGGCCGTACGCGTCCAGGGCGACGATCAGGCCGGTCATCGACAGCTGCGCCATCACCGCGACGCCGATCCCGAAGAGGCCCGCGACGTGGTGCGCGATCAGGATCCCCGCCGCGATCACGATCACCGGCGCCGCCGTCGCCTGCATGCCGACGGCGAGCCCTTCGATGATGTTCGTCGCGTGCCCGGTCACCGACGCGCGCGCGATCGCCTTCACCGGGTTCCAGCGCGTGCCCGTGTAGAACTCGGTGATCGCGACGAGCGCGAACGTCACGACGAGGCCGACGATCGCGGAGATGTAGAGGTCGCCGAACCCGTACGCGCCCTTGTCGAAGCCCATCGTGATCGGGATGAAGCCGAGCGCCGACAGCACGGTCGCGACGATGACGGACTTGTAGAGCGCGTTGATGACCGCGTTCTCCCCGCGTCCGAGGCGCGCGAAGAACGTCCCGATCACGGACGCCACCGCCGACACGCCGCCGATTGCGAGCGGGTACAGGTAGAGGCGCGCGTCGGACAGCCCTTCGAGCGTGCCGAGCAGCATCACGGCGACAGCCGTGACGGCGTAGGTCTCGAACAGGTCGGCCGCCATGCCCGCGCAGTCGCCGACGTTGTCGCCGACGTTGTCGGCGATCACCGCCGGGTTGCGCGGGTCGTCCTCGGGAATCCCCGCCTCGATCTTCCCGACGAGGTCGGCGCCGACGTCGGCCGCCTTGGTGAAGATCCCGCCGCCGAGACGGGCGAAGACGGAGATGAGGGAGCCGCCGAACGCGAGCCCGACGAGGTCGGTGATCGCGCGCTTGGGCGAGTCGTTGATCGCCGCGGTCAGGAACCAGTAGTAGCCCGTCACGCCGAGCAGCGCGAGCCCGGCCACGAGCAGGCCGGTGACCGAGCCGGCGCGGAACGCCACGTTGAGCGCGGGCCGGAGGCCGCCGCGCGCCGCCTCGGCCGTGCGGCTGTTCGAGCGCACGGCGACGTTCATGCCGATGAAGCCCGCGGCCGCCGACAGCGCAGCGCCGATCAGGAAGCCGAACGCCGTCCCCCAGCCGAGCTTGTGGTAGACGCCGATCAGGATGAACGGGACGATCGCGACGACGGCGATCGTCGTGTACTGCTTGCGCAGGTATGCGGCGGCGCCCTCCTGCACGGCGTGCGCGATCTCGCGCATCCGCTCGTTGCCTGCCGGCTGCCGCAGCAGCCACCAGGTCAGGTAGAGCCCGTAGCCAACGGCGATGCCTGCCCCGACAAGGCCGATCAGGACAGGGTGATGCCTGAACCAGTCCATGCGTTTCGCTCCCTCACAAAGTCAAGCGCCGAAGGGCTTCGGCGCGGGCGATTATGTATCACAAGCTCCCGCCGGACCCGCGGTTCAGTCCGAGCCGGCGTATGCAACCTGAAGGTTGCTGAGGGCGGCCTGCAGGTCGCGCCTCACGTCCCCCTCCAGGTGCGGCAGCAGCGCCGCAAGCACGTCGATCGCCTTCCTCGCCTGCGCGAGGTCGCCTGCGTCGAGCTTGGCGAAGCCGAGGCTGGCGATCGTCGAGGCGGCCGCGGCGACGAACTGGTCGACCGGCAGGTCGCGGAGCTGGGCGGCGAGCTCCTCGAGGGACGGCTCGCGTTCCTCGTCACCCACCGATCCGTTCCCCCGCCTGCACCTGCTCGACGTACACGTCGCGCAGCGTCGCACCCTCCGCGAGCCGCGCGATCTGCCGCTCCGCCGCGTTGCGGTCCGGGACGGCGAGGAACGGCGCGGCGCCGACCTCGTCGGCGACGGGCGCCACCCACTCGACCAGCTTCTCGATCCCCCGCCGCGCCGGAACCGGCTCGCCGCGCTCGAAGTCGATCAGGTCGCCGCCGAGGCCGTAGCGGATGGCACGCCAGAGGTTCTCCTCGAGCAGGCGGTGCGGCAGGTCGGGCAGCGGCTCGCCCTCGTCGAGCGCCCTCGCGCAGCGCGCCGCGAGCGCGTAGCAGAGCGCGGCGAGCGACTGCGCCTCGCCGAGGTCGGGCTGGCCGTCGCAGATGCGGATTTCGATCGTCGGGAACGCGAGGTGCGGCCGGACGCTCCACCAGATCTGCGTGTGCTCGCTGATCGAGCGGGTGCGGTACAGGAACGCGACGTACTCCTGCCAGCCGCGCCATCCGCCGTACGGGTCGGGGATCCCGCAGCGCGGGAACATGCGCGTGAAGATCTCGGTGCGCGCGGAATGCAGCCCGCTGTCGACGCCTTCGACGAGCGGCGAGCTCGCCGACAGCGCGAGCAGCTCGGGCAGGAAGTTGCGCAGCGCGTCGTGGACGCGGATCGCGCGGTCGGCGCCCGCGACCCCGACGTGCACGTGCAGGCCGAACGTGTTGTTGCGCCAGACGACGTAGCGCAGGATCTCGTCGTTGCGGCGGTAGTGCGGCGTGTCGATGATGCGCTGGTCCTGCCAGCGACTCCACGGGTGCGTACCGGTCGCCCCGAGCGCCAGCCCGAGGTCGCGCGCGAGCGCGAAGATCTGGCCGCGCCGCTCCGCCATCGCCGCGGCCGCCTCGCCGAAGTCGACGCACCGCCCGGTCCGCACCTCGATCTCGGACGCGATCAGCTCGCCGACGACGTTCGGCGCGAGGTCGGTCTCGACCGCCGCTGCGTACAGCTCCTCGAAGCGGTTGACGAGGTCGAACGTGACCGGGTCGAGGAGGGCGAACTCCTCCTCGACCGCCACCGTGAAGTCGGTACCCGCGTCGAACGCTTCCTGCGACGCCGACAGCAGCTCCTGCCAGGGAACGCGCTGCTCCTCGCCCATTCGGGGGAGCGTAACCGGAGCCGCTGCTCAGCCGGGACGCCCGGCTTCCGGCGGCGGCGGCGCGAGGAGCTCGGAGGTCGGCGACCCAACGCGTTGCTGCGCGTCCCGATCGCCGCGGCACGCGTCAGGCGATCAGGCGCGTGGCGATCGACGACCACGACCAGCGCTCGACGGCGGCGCGACGGGCGCTTTCGCGCAGCGCGCGCCGGTCCGCGGTCGGCAGGGCGAGCAGCTCGTTCAGCTTGGCGGCGAGCTCGCGCGCGTCGCCGGTCGCGAACGACGCGAGGTGGCGGAGCCGCTCCGGGTACTCCGCCTCGATCCCGGCTGCGACCTCGGCGAGTCCCGAGTGCCGGGCGACGAGCGGCGGCGACCCGGCCGCCGCCGCTTCGGCGGCGACCATCCCGAACGCCTCCGGGAAGATCGACGGCACCACGGTCGCGTCCGCGAGCGGCAGCAGGTGGACGAGATGCCGGTGCTCGAGCGGGCCGGTGAAGAGCGTCCGCTCGGGTGCAGCCGCCTCGAGCGTCGATCGGTACGGGCCGAAGCCGACGACGACGAGGCGCGCGTCGACGTGGTGCATCGCCTCGAGCAGCACGTGCACGCCCTTTTGCTCGATCAGCTTGCCGAAGTAGACGACCGTCGGCTCGTCGGGCGCGAGGAACGCGTCGAGCCGTGCGGCGTTGCCCTCGTCGGGCAGGCGCTCGCTCGCGTTGCCGGGGTTCGGCGGGTCGCGGCGCGCCTCGTCGAGCAGCGCCGCCAGCGCGCGGTCGCGCTCCTCCGGCGCGAACTCGTCGACGTCGACGCCGGGCGGAACCTCGTGCACGCGCTCGACGTGGCCGACGACCTCCTCGAGCACCGAGCGGATGTGCCCGGAGCCGACGTAGACGGCATCGGCGAGGGCGAGCGTCTCGGCTCCCCAGCGCGCGAGCTCCGGCCGGCCGCGCATGGAGTACTCGAGCTCCGAGCCGTGCGCCTTGACGCGAAACGGCGCTCCGGTCGCCGCGCCGACGGCGCCGCCCATCAGCACGTGGTTCGTGAACACGACGTCGGCCGGGAGCAGGTCGCGCAGCACGGACGCGTTCGCGTCGACGTAGGCGCGCCTCTCCGACGCCGTGAAGTCCTGCAGGAACTTCGGCTCGAGCCCCTCGTAACGGTCCATCACGAAGACGGGCAGCAGCCGATTCGGCAGCTCCGGGACGACGGCGGCCGCGCCGCCGACGTCGTACTGCCCGGCCTCTCGCTCCTGGCAGGCGACGACGACGTCGTGCCCTGCGCGGCTCCATTCGCGCGCGAGCGCCCGCGAGTAGACGTTCGAGCCGGTCCCGCCGAGCAGGTAGCCGTGCCACAGCAGGATCCGCACGCGGCGCGAACCTACGTCAGGTGGAAGTACAGCGCGTGCAGCAGCTCGACGGCCGGGTTCGACGTGTGCACCGTGACGTCGCTCGGGACGTCGAGCAGCGCTTCCGAGTAGTTGAAGATGATGCGCACGCCGGCGTCGACGAGGTCGTCGGCGACCTTCTGCGCGGATGCGGCGGGCACCGCGAGCACGCCGACGACGATGTTCTTCTCGCGAACGACGTCCTTCAGCCGCCGCTCGTCCTCGACCGCCGCACCGCCGATGTCGCGGCCGATCATGTCGGGGTTCGAGTCGAAGATGGCGGCGATGTTGATGCCGTGCTCGGCGAAGATCGGCGAGCTCGCGATCGCCTGGCCCAGCCGCCCCGCGCCGACGAGCGCGATGTTGTGCTGGCCTTGCGTGCGCAGGATCTTGCGGATCTCGCCGAGCAGCGAGTCGATCGAGTAGCCGACGCCGCGCTTGCCGAACTTGCCGAAGTTCGACAGGTCGCGGCGGATCTGCGTCGCGTTGATGTTGGTGTAATCGGCGATCTCCTGCGACGAGATCCGCTCCTTCCCCATCTTCTTCGCCTGCGTCAGCACCTGCAGGTACCGCGACAGCCGGGCGGCGACGCCGACGGTCAGCCTGTCCGCTCCGCCTCCGTTTCCACCGGCTTGCAGCATCACGCGGGCCATTGTGCCCAAGGGTTCCGGATCGACCGTTCGGTTCGAGAGCGACGCATGACGCGGCCGACGCGTTCGCCGCCTCGCGGTCAGAAGCGCCACTGCGTGGCGTCGCCGACGAGCCGGTAGCCGATCCCGCGGTAGACGGAGTTCGACGTCGGATTCGCCGCGTCCGTGTAGAGGAAGCAGTAGCGGCGGCCGCCCTCGAGCGCCCGGCGCGTCACCTCCGCGGTCACCGCCGCGGCGTACCCGCGGCGGCGGCGCGGCGGCGGCGTGTACACGGGACCGACGCGGATGCCCTTCGGCGTGGGCGAGCCCGACATCGCGAGGGAGACGGGCTCGTCGCCGTCCTCCCAGAGCAGCACGGTAGTGTCCGGGTCGGCGAGCCGGCGGTCGAGGAACTCCTCCGGGTCGACCCGCTCCGGCAGCAGCACCTCCCCCGCGAATGCGGCGAGCCAGTCGACGACGAGCTCGCGGTCGTCGCGCCGGTACGCGCGCGCACGGCCGGGCACGTCGGGCACGACGACCGACTCGGCCTCGTAGATCAGTTGCTCGAGTGCGACGCGCGGCGCCGCGCCGCTGAGCTCCGCCCACGTCGCCGCGAACCGCTTCGTCCCGGCGGAGGGCCCGACGACGCCGGCGAGGCCGGGCAGCGCGTCGTGTACGTCGCCGGCGAGGGCCTCCGCCGCTCCGTCCGCGTCCACCTCGGAGAGGATCGCGCCGACCGCCGCAGTCCGCGACACGCACGCCACGATGCGGCCGCCCTCCACTGCGACGCCGAAGTAGGGGACGACGTCTCCGTAGACGCCCGGCGACGCCGCGTACCGGTGCACGACGCCGAGCGTGAGGTTGTGCAGCGCCTCCCGCTCCGCGAGCCAGCCGCCCGCGCGCGCGAGAAACGCCTCGGCGTCCGCGAGCCGCTCGACCTTCACGCGCGCCCCAGCTTGCGCCGGAGCGCCGCCTCGTCGACGTGGTAGACGAAGGCGCGGCGGCCGTCGATCTCGACGACGGGCAGCCATTCGCGGTACCGCGCTTCCAGCTCGGCGTCGCCGATGATATCGACCGCCTCGTAGTCGGCCCCGACACGGTCGAGCACCGAGCGGGCGCGGTCGCAGAGATGGCAGCCGTGCGCGTGGTAGAGCGTGATCCTCAGTGCGGCGTCGCCTCCGCGACGAGCTTATCCGCGCTGCGCCGCGCCACCTCCCCTTCGTGCGCACGCGCGAGACGGCGGCAACTCCCGCGACCTACGCCGACTATCCACGAGCCTGCTGGTTTCTTCAGCTACGGATAGAGGCCGCGCGTGATCGTCGCGTCGGCGACACGCTCGACGGCGAGGCCGTACGCCGCCATGCGCATCGACGTCTTTCGCTCCTCGTACGTCGCCCACGTCTCCTCGAACGCGCGCGTGACGATCTCGTTGAGACGCTCGTTGACCTCGTCTTCCTTCCAGAAGTACTCCTGCAGGCCCTGCACCCATTCGAAGTACGAGACGACGACGCCGCCCGCGTTTGCGAGCACGTCCGGGAGCACGAGCACGCCGTTGTCCTCGAGGATCTCGTCCGCGGTCGGCGTCACCGGCCCGTTCGCGCCCTCCACGATCAGCTTCGCGCGGATCTGGTCGGCGTTCACCTCGGTGATCACCTGCTCGAGCGCGCAAGGCGCGAGCACGTCGCAGTCGACGAGCAGCACGTCGTCGTTCGAGATCCGGTCGCCGCCCGTCAGCTCCGACAGCGACCCTCCGCCGCGCTTGTGCGCGAACGCGGCGGCCACGTCGACACCTCGCTCGTTGTGGAGGCCGCCCGTCGAATCCGTGATCGCGACGACGGTCGCTCCGAGCTCCGCGACGAGCTTCGCGAAGAACGAGCCGACGTTGCCGAACCCCTGCACGGCGACACGAAGGCCCTCGATCGAGCGGTTCTGCTTCCGCAGCGCGCCCTGCAGGCAGAAGACGCTGCCGCGCGCGGTCGCCTCCTCGCGCCCGAGCGAGCCGCCGATCGTCAGAGGCTTCCCCGTCACGACGCCGAGCACGGAGTGGCCCTTGTTCATCGAGTACGTGTCGAAGATCCACGCCATCGTCGCCGCGTTCGTGCCGACGTCCGGTGCGGGGATGTCCTTCTCAGGCCCGATCTCGTTGATGATCTCGGACGTGTAGCGGCGCGTCATCCGCTCGAGCTCGCCGCGCGACATCGCCTTCGGGTCGCACGCGACGCCCCCCTTCGCGCCGCCGAACGGCAGCCCCATCAGCGAGCACTTCCACGTCATCCACATCGCGAGCGCCTTGACCTCGTCCTGCGTGACGTCCGGGTGGTAGCGGATGCCGCCCTTCGAAGGGCCGCGCGCGATGTTGTGCTGGATACGCCAGCCCTTGAACGCGCGCACCGATCCGTCGTCCAGCGATGTCGGGATCGACACCTCCACCGCCTTCTTGCACTCGCGGAGCACGCCGACGAGGCGGTCGTCGATGCCGAAGATGTCCGCGACGCGCTGCAGCTGCCGTTGCGCGAGCTCGAACGGGTTCTCGCGCAGGTGCGACTCCGTCGTCGCCATCGAGGCGGGAATCTACTCGATCCGGAACGACACCTGCGCCCGGCTCGGCTTCGCCGTCGCCGGCAGCACCGGCCACGCGGCGAGCCGCAGCTCGTAACGGCCGGGTGCGAGCCGGATGCTGTTCGGCCCGCGCCCGGTGATGCCGAAGCTGTAGGAGCCGGGCAGCAGGTCGCGCAGTCGCGCGAGCACGCCGAGGAACCGCCCGCCCGCGTCGTAGAGGAGGATGTCGAGGCGCGAGACCGGCTCGATCTGGAGCCCGCCAGCTGCGAGCAGCGTCCCCGCCTGCAGCGAGAGGAGCGCGGGCGCCGAGTCGGAGGGCTTGAACGCGCTCTCGCTCAGCGTGAGGTGGGCGAGCAGCGGCGGCGTCGTGCGCTCGAAGTCGAGCGCCCACGGCACGCGCAGCGTCTCGCTGCCGTCCGGCGCGATCTCGATCACGCCCGTCACGGCGTCCACGCCGGGCGGCGCAGGCGCCGTCACCGTCACCTGCACCCGCTTCGCCTGTCCGACGCGCAGCGTGAGCAGGTTCGGCGAGATCGAGAAGTGCAGCGCTTCGGAGTTCTGGCCGGCGACTGCGTCGACCGAGATCTCGAGGCGCCGCGTCGAGACGTTGCGCAGCACGAGCGTGCGCGTGGAATGCCAGCGCGGGCCCTGCCAGACGCCGAATCCGAGCGTGGCGGGCTGCGCCGCCACCTCGCCCACCGCGGATGCGCCGAGCCGCAGCGTGCCGGCGCCGACCTGCAGCGGCGACGCCGGGGCCGGCTGCGCGTAGCCGACCAGCAGGCTCTCGAGCGAGGGCCCGTCGAGCGCCGGCCGCATCTCGGCGAGCAGCGCCGCGGCGCCGCCGACGGTCGCCGCGGCCGCGCTCGTGCCGTTGACGGTGCCGTAAAGCGGGGAGCCGTCCGGCGCCGTCCCCGGCTCCGCGGTCGCCACGGCGACGCCGCGCGCGGCGAGATCCGGCTTGGCGCCGCTGTCGAACGCGAGCCCGCGCGACGAGAAGCCCGCGGCGAACCCCTGCGCCGGGTTGCGCACGCTCTGCACCGGCCCGATGGCGACGCCCGTGCTGATGCCGGCGCGGCGCGCCGCCAGCAGCTCGGCCGCCGCGGCAGCAGGGACGACGACCACGGGCGCCGTCTCGTCCTCCGCGAGGGGCATGGCTCCGGCGGGCAGCGACCCGCCGTAGAGGAGCACGGCGGCCGCCCCGGCGCGAGACGCGGCGACCGCCGCCTGCTCCGGGTCGGCGCCGATCGGAACGACGGCGGCGCGCCCCGCGACGAGGCTGTCGCCGCGCGTGTCGAAGAAGTCCGCCGGGTTCGTGCCCGCGAGGCCGGTCGTCGAGCGCGGCGTCGCCGCCTGCAGCGTCAGCGCGCGCTGCGGCTCGACTGCGCCGAGCAGCGGAACCGTCCGGTCGTAGATCACGTCGAGCCCGCGCCGCAGCACGACGCGCACGCTCGGCAGCGCCGTCCGCGCATCCGTCGCGCCGACCGCGAGCGCCGCCGGCGCCGCCGCCGGCCCGGCGATCGACCCGAAGGCCGGGCCGGCGGCGCCGTCGTTGCCCGCAGGGGCAACGACGAGCGTGTTGAGCGCGAGCGCGCCCTGCACGGCCCGCGCCTCGGGTCCGTCGGTGAAGGCGGCGTACGGCTCCGCGACGCCGACGACAGCCACCCGGACCGCGTCGTGCGCGTCGCCGTCGCCGTTCGGGTCGACCGCGCGCTCGAGTCCCGCGATCAGCTGGTCGCTGCGACCGTAGACGAGCTCGCCGCCGTCGGCCGCGGGCTGCCAGCCGGCGACGCGCAGCGGCAGCACCGTCGCGCCCGGTGCGACGCCGTGGAGCCCGCCTGGGCCGCCCGCGCCGACGAGAATCCCCGCCAGCTCGGTGCCGTGGCGCTCGACCTGCGCCGGATCCTGCGGGTTCGTCCGCGCACCCGCGGTCGCGCCGCCGCCGACGAGGTCGAGTCCCGGCAGCAGGTGCCCGCGCAGGTACGGCTGCGCCTCGTCGACGCCGGTGTCGAGGAGCGCGATCGTCACCCCGTGCCCGTCGTAGCCCGGGAGCTCGGCCGCGGGCCGGTGGCCGCTCGCCGCGCCGTAGGCCGCGGTCCGCAGGAGCGTCGACGACAACGCCGCGGGGTAGGCGGCGCGCACCGGGTAGATGCCCTGCACCTCCGGCATCTGCTCGAGGAGCGCGACGGCGCGGCCGTCGAGCGCCGCCGAGAACCCGTCGAGGACCATCGAGTAGGAGAAGTCCGGCTTGACGGAGGCGCCCTCCGCCGCCAGGCGGAGAAGCACCTGCTCCTGCGCCGCGTACGCGGAGGCGCGCCACGCGCGCTCCTGCGCCTCCGTCGCGTACCGCACCTTCGCGATGCGCTGTGCGACCGAGGGGGTGTTCAACACCACGATCATCCGCTCGCCGTTCGGGACGGGCGCGCGCGGCTCGCCGACGAGGCCGAGCCAGCTGACGGCGGTAGGCGCCGCGGCGCGGTCGCGTCCGTGGGCGGCGACGGTCGTCACGAGCGCGGCCACGATCGCGGCGACGACGACCGCGCCGAGGCTACGCCGTGGCACGCGCATCGAGGACAAGGTAGTCGGGGTACGGGACGGGAGCCGAGTAGCGGGCGGCCGAGGCGATCATCGCGGCGTTGTCCGTGCAAAGCGGCAGCGGCGCCAGCGCGGCGTGCGGCAGCGCCGCACGCAGCTCCGAGTTCGCCGCGACGCCGCCGACGACGGCGATGCGGTCGCCGCCGGCCGCCTCGACGCGCTCGACCAGCGCACGCACGATCGCGCGCTGGTAGCCGGCCGCCAGGTCTGCGCGCCGGCGCTCGCGCTCGGCCGGGGGCAGGTCGCGCACCCGGTAGAGCAGCGACGTCTTGAGCCCGGAGAACGAGAAGTCGAGCCCGGGAACGCGCGCGACCGGAAACTCGTACGCGTCGGGGTCGCCGCGGCGCGCGAGCTCGTCGATCGCCTTCCCGCCGGGGTACCCGAGCCCGAGCAGCCGCGCGCCCTTGTCGAATGCCTCGCCGGCGGCGTCGTCGAGCGTCGTGCCGAGGACGCGGTAGCCGCTGCGGTCGGTCACCTCGAGCAGCATCGTGTGGCCGCCGCTCGCGAGCAGGCACGTGAACGGCGGTTCGAGGTCGAGCGGCCGCAGGTACAGCGAGGCCACGTGGCCGTGCAGGTGGTCGACGGGGATCAGCGGCAGCCGCCGCGCCCAGGCGATCGCCTTCGCGGCGGAGACGCCGACGAGCAGCGCGCCGATCAGCCCGGGCTGCTGCGTGACCGCGACCGCGTCCAGCTCGTCGAGCGTGACGTCCGCCTCGGCGAGCGCCGTCCGGACGACGGGCGTAACGAGCTCCAGATGCCTGCGGGAGGCGACCTCGGGCACGACGCCGCCGAAGCGCGCGTGCAGCTCGGCCTGCGAGGCGACGACGTTCGACAGGATGTCGCCGTCGTACGTCACGACGGCGGCCGCCGTCTCGTCGCACGACGTCTCGAGGCCGAGGATCAAGCCGCCGCGCGTCCGATGCTCACGACTCGCCCTGCCGCGCGTCGCGCCACATGATCAGCGCGTCTTCTCGATTGTCGGTGTAGTAGCCGCGGCGGATGCCGCGCGGCTCGAACCCGAGCTTCTCGTACAGGCGGATCGCGCCGTCGTTCGACACGCGCACCTCGAGCGTGTAGCCGCGCCGCTCGTCGTCTCGCGTCAGCTCGAACAGACGCTCGAGCAGCGCCGACGCGATCCCGCGGCGCCGCCGCTCAGGATCGACGGCGACGTTCATCACGTGCCAGGCGTCGACGTACCGCGAGTTGATGACGTAGCCGACGAGTTCGTCGCCCTCGAACGCGCCGAGACAGATCGACGTCGGCTTCGCGAGCTCGGAGGCGAACATCGAGCGGGACCACGGCGTCGGGTACGCGCGCTGCTCGATCGTCTCGATCGCACCGAGATCCGAGAGCTCGAGCGCGCGGATCCGCAGCGCGACCGCCGTCACGCGACCGGCCTCGCGTCCGGCTCGCGCACGTACAGCGGCTCGACGAGCTCCGCCGCCCCGAACGGCCCCGCGTGCGCGACGAGCAGCCGCGGGTCGGGGAGGTGCGCGTCGTCGTCGTCCGGCGGCACGGTCGCGCCGGCGGCTTCGAAGAGCGCGCGGTAACGAACGGCGCCGTCGCCGACGAGCGTCCTGCCCGTGACGTCGAGCTCCTCGGGGCGGCAGACGCGCGGCCCCGGCGTGAAGACCTCGCCGCGCCGCGCGTCGACCACGGCGAGTGCTACCTCGTAGCCGTGGAGCGTCGTCGCGCCTGCGACCGGGACCCCGAGCGTAAGGGCGAGGGAGCGCGCGACCGCGAGCCCGATGCGGATGCTGGTGAAGCTGCCAGGCCCGCGGCCGACGACGATGGCCTCCACGTCGCGCGGGTTCTCGACCAGCTCGTCGACCGCCTTCAGCAGGTCGCCGGCTCGCGCCGCGCGGGCGCGCCGCTCCCCGACGCCGCAGACGGCGCCGAACGACGTGGCCGTGTCAAACGCGAGGATCCTCGGCAACGTGGATGCGCACGCGGCGGTGCGTCTCGTCGACGTGACTGAGGGTAACGCGCGCGCGCGGCGCCGGGAGCCAGTCGCCGCCGTGCTCCGGCCACTCGACGAAGGCGACGGTGCCGTCGAAGTACGGCTCGAGGTCGCCCCACTCCTCCGGGTCGAGGCCCGCGATCCGGTAGAGGTCGAGATGCGCGACGGGCGGCGAGGCGTCGTAGCGGTGGCCGATCGTGAACGTCGGGCTCGACACCGGCTGCGACACGCCGAGCGCGCGCGCCGCGCCGCGGACGAACGTCGTCTTCCCCGCGCCGAGCTCGCCGGAGACGGCGACGACGTCGCCGGGACGGAGCCGCTGCGCGAGCTCGGCCGCGAGCGCCTCCGTCTCCGCCGGCGAGGCGGTGACGACCTCCACCGGGTCAGAAGAGGCCGAGCTGAACCGGCTGCGCGAGGCTCGCCGCCAGCGGGGGCACGACCGCAGGCGCAGGCGCCGGTGCCGCCGGCACGGCCGAGCGGCCGAGCAGCTCGGGGATGCGTGCGAAGTCGGCCTTCAGCACGTCGAGCATGCGCGGCGTGTAGAGCGTGGCCGCCGGGTGGAAGAGCGGATAGAGCGTCACGGCATGGCCGCCGAGCGTGGCGCGCTGCTCGCGGCCGTGGACGCGCGTGATCCCGTCCGGGCGGCCCGACAAAAGCTTCGTCGCGAAGTTGCCGAGCGTGCAGATGAGCGTCGGGCGAACGAGCTCGATCTGCTTCCAGAGGTGCGGCTCGCACGCCTCGATCTCGTCCGGCAGCGGGTCGCGATTTCCGGGCGGCCGGCACTTCAGGACGTTGGCCACGTAGACCTCGTCGCGCCGCAGGCCGATGCCCTCGAGCAGCGTCGACAGCAGCTTCCCCGCGGCACCGACGAACGGGACGCCCTGCTTGTCCTCGTGGAATCCCGGCGCCTCGCCGACGAACATCAGCTCGGCGGCAGGCGAGCCGGAGCCGAACACGACCTGCGTGCGTGTGCGCGCGAGCGCGCAGCGCTCGCAGCCGGCGACGACGTCGCCGTACGCGAGCAGGTTCAGCGCGCCGTCAGCAGCAGCCACACGAACCGCCGCAGCAGCCGCCGGAGCCGAAGCTGGGCTGCCCGGAGGTGCCGTGCGCGGCGAACGACGTCGAGAACTGCTTCGCCACCTTCGCGTTGCCGCAGTCGGGGCAGGCCGGGTCGGGGTCGGACATCCCGACGAGCTCCTCGAAGTGCGACTCGCAGCTCATGCAGACGTATTCGTAGATCGGCATCGGGCAGAACCTAGCACCCGCATCGTGACGCGCCGCCCGGACGACGGGGGGCGCGCGCCGGGCTCTTTCCGGCGGTACGCTTTGCCTTGCCCGGCATCCCGTGGGGAGCTGGAGCCAGATGTTCGAATCCGTCACAGTCATCGGCGCCGGCCGCGCCGGCTCGGCGATCGTCGCCCGCCTGCGCGAGCGCGGCGTCGACGTGCGCCCGGAGGCCGAGCTGCGCCTGCTCTGCGTGCCCGACCGCGCAATTGCGGACGTGGCCCGCGCGATCGAGCCGGGGCCGTGGGTGGCGCACGTCTCGGGCGCGACGCCGCTCGCAGCGCTCGGCCCGCACGAGCGCCGCTTCTCGGTGCACCCGCTGCAGACGCTGACGACGACGCGCGGTCCGGAGCAGCTCGACGGCGCGTGGGGCGCCGTCACCGGCGAGTCGCAGGAGGCGCTCGAACGCGCGACGTGGCTCGCGCGGACGCTCGGCCTGCGGCCGTTCGTGCTCGCGGACGACCGTCGCGCGCTCTACCACGCCGGCGCCTCGTTCGCGTCGACGTTCCTCGTCACGCTGTACCGGACGGCGGCCGGGCTGTTCGAGGAGGCGGGCGTCCCGCCGGAGGCGCTCGTCCCGCTGATGGAGCGCACGATCGCGAACGGGTTCCAGCAGACGGGGCCGATCGTGCGCGGCGACTGGCAGACGATCGAGCGGCACCGCGACGCGCTCCGGGGGACGCCGGACGAGCCACTCTACGCGGCCCTCGCGGAGGCGACGCGCGCATGAACGTCGTCACGACGATCGGCGAGCTCGACCTGCCGCGCCACGGCGTCGTCGGCCTCGTGCCGACCATGGGCGCGCTCCACGCCGGCCATGCAGCGCTGTTCGACGCGGCGCGCGCGGAGTGCGACGTCGTCGTGGCGAGCGTCTTCGTCAACCCGGCGCAGTTCGACGAACGCGGCGACCTGGCCGCGTACCCGCGCGACCTCGACCGCGACGCCGCCGTCGCGGAGCAGCACGGCGTCGACGTCGTCTTCGCCCCCGACGCCGCCGAGCTCTACCCGCCCGGCTTCGCCACGTGGGTCGAGCCCGCGGGCGTTGCCGAGGGACTGGAGGGAGCGGCGCGGCCGGGGCACTTCCGCGGCGTCGCCACGATCTGCCTGAAGCTGTTCAACGTCGTCCGCCCGCAGCTCGCCTACTTCGGCCGCAAGGACGCACAGCAGGTCGCCGTCGTCAAGCAGATGGTGCGCGACCTCAACGTGCCGGTGACCATCCGGGTCGTCGAGACGGTGCGCGACCCCGACGGGCTCGCGCTCTCGTCGCGCAACGCGCGCCTGTCGGCCGAGCAGCGGCAGCGCGCACTCGCCATCCCGCGCGCACTCGCGACACGCGACGCGGGCCGCGCGCGCGTCGTCCTCGCCGAGGCGGGACTCGACGCCGACTACGTCGCCGTCGCCGACCTCGACGGCCCCACCCTCGCCGTCGCCGCCCGCGTCGACGGCGTCCGCCTGGTCGACAACGTCCGTCTCGCCGAAGGAGCATCGCCATGAGCACCCGCCCTCGCACGCCCGCTCCCGCCACGCCCGCACCGGGAAAGCTGCCGCTGCCGGAGCTCGCGCAGATGAAGCAGCGCGGCGACAAGATCGTGATGATCACCGCCTACGACGCCCCCGCGGCGCGGCTCGCCGACGAGGCCGGCGTCGAGCTGATCCTCGTCGGCGACACGGCGGCGATGGTGATGCTCGGGCACGACTCGACCGTGCCCGTGACGCTCGACGAGATGATCTTCCTCACCCGCGCCGTGACCCGGGCCGCGCGCCGTCCGCTCGTCGTCGGCGACCTGCCGTTCGGCACGTACGAGGTGTCGGACGAGCAGGCTGTGGCGAGCGCGATCCGCATGGTCAAGGAGGGCGGCGCCGACGTGGTGAAGCTCGAAGGCGCGGGACGCATGGTCTCCCGCGTCCGTGCGATCGCAGAGTCGAACATCGGCGTGATCGGCCATATCGGCCTCACGCCGCAGTCGGCGACGAAGCTGGGCGGGTTCAAGGCGCAGGGGCGCACCGCCGACGCAGCGCTGCAGCTCTACCGAGACGCGCTCGCGCTGCAGGAGGCGGGCGCGTTCATGGTCGTGCTGGAGGCGGTGCCCGCTCCCGTCGCGGAGCGCGTGTCGCGCGCGCTCGCCGTGCCGACGATCGGGATCGGCGCCGGGGCGGGCACGGACGGGCAGGTGCTCGTCTGGCACGACATGCTCGGCATGTACGCCGGCCGCACGCCCCGCTTCGTCAAGCGCTACGCCGAGATCGCGGCAGAGATCGGCGGCGCCGTCGCGCGCTACGCGGACGAGGTTCGCTCGGGCGCGTTTCCGGAGGAGCAGCACACGTACGGGATCTCCGACGAGGAGCTGCAGCGGTTCGAGCTCGCGGTCGCCGAGGGCCGGCGCGGCACCTGACCTGCTAGGCGAACGCGACGGCGAGCGAAGCGGCGACCGGCGCGGCGACGGCGAGCGCGCACGCCGCGGCCGCGCGCCCCCACGTCCAGCCGTGCACGGAGCGGACGCCGGTCACTAGCAGCGCGAGCGCCCAGACGAAGAAGCCGTACGTGAGCAGGTCGAAGACGGCGCGGCCCGCGCCCGCGTCCCGCCCGCCGCTGCGGAACCAGTCTTCGCCGTAGAGGGAGAGCTTGAGCGGCCACAGCACGAGCGAGAGCGCGAGCGGCGTCGCCGCGAACGCGAGCACGTGCCGCGTGCGCCGGAACGACCCCTGCGAGCCGAGCGCCTTGACGGTGCCGTGGAGCAATGCGCCGACGACGAAGTAGGCGAAGACGCCGTAGATACCGCCGGCGAGGAACGCCCAGATCGTGAGGTCGAGCCAGTCGCGGCCGACGGGGTCGAGGTAGTTCGAGGCATCGAGCAGGATCAGCGCGATCCCCGCCAGCCAGACGACGAGCATCACCTGCTCGGCGCGGTCTCCGGCGGCGTCGGAGGAGTCGTCGCGCAGCGCGACGAAGACCGGCCGCGGCCGCTGCAGCACGAGCAGCGTGCGCAGCCACCAGTCGCGCACGCCGCGCTCGCCGGCGTCAGGAGAGGGTGATGGTACTGCCGTCAGGGCAGCGGTACTCCGTTTGACCGAGGACGACCGATCGCTCCTTCACCGGCTGCTGCCCGTTCGGGCAGATCGTCTTGTGCCGGTTGTGCCAGCCGGTCGCGAGCCCCGCGGCGAGGAGCACGGCGCAGACGGCGGCGAGCAGGCCGACGACCTGCTTCTTGCTGTGCCAGTCGACCCTCACGCCGCCGCACGGGCCTTGGCGCGGCTCCGCTCGAGCAGCGGCCGCAGGAACCGGCCGGTATAGGAGTCGGCCGCCTGCGCGATCTGCTCCGGCGTTCCGGTCGCGACGATCTCGCCGCCCGCCTCGCCCCCCTCCGGACCGAGGTCGACGATGTAGTCGGCCTGCTTGATCACGTCGAGGTTGTGCTCGATCACGAGCACGGTGTTGCCGCCGTCGACGAGCCGCTGCAGCACCTCGAGCAGCTTCTCGATGTCCGCGAAATGGAGGCCCGTCGTCGGCTCGTCGAGGATGTAGAGCGTGCGGCCGGTCGCGACCTTGCACAGCTCCGCGGCCAGCTTCACGCGCTGCGCCTCGCCGCCCGACAGCGTCGTCGCCGGCTGGCCGAGCGTCATGTAGTCGAGGCCGACGTCGTGCAGCGTCTGCAGCCGACGGCGGATCTTCGGGATCTTCGCGAAGAACCGGAGCGCCTCCTCGACCGACATCTCGAGCACGTCGGCGATCGTCTTTCCCTTGAAGCGCACCTCGAGCGTCTCGCGGTTGTAGCGCTTGCCCTTGCACGTCTCGCACGGCACGTACACGTCCGGCAGGAAGTGCATCTCGATCTTGATCTGACCGTCCCCCTTGCACGTCTCGCAGCGGCCGCCCTTGACGTTGAACGAAAACCGCCCCGGCTTGTACCCGCGCACCTTCGCGTCGGGCGTCAGCGAGTACAGCTCGCGGATGTGCGTGAAGAGGTCGGTGTACGTCGCGGGGTTCGAGCGCGGCGTGCGGCCGATCGGGCGCTGGTCGATCTCGATCACCTTGTCGAACGCCTCGATCCCCTCGACGCCGGCGTGTGCGCCCGGCCGGGTGCGCGTCCGTTGCAGCTGGTTCGCGAGCGCCTTGTAGACGATCTCGTTCACGAGCGTGGACTTCCCTGAGCCGGACACGCCGGTGACGGCGATGAACTTGCCGATCGGGAAGTCGACGTCGATCCCCTTCAGGTTGTGCTCGGCGGCGCCGAGGACGCTGAACCAGCCGTTGTCGTCGGTGCGTCGTTCGGGCACGGCGATCGCGCGCTCGCCCGACAGGAACTGCGCCGTCACCGACTTCTTCGTGCGCATCACCTTCGCCGGCGGCCCCTCCGCCACGACATGGCCGCCGTGCTCCCCCGCCCCGGGGCCCATGTCGACGAGCCAGTCGGACGTGCGCATCATCTGCTCGTCGTGCTCCACGACGACGACCGTGTTGCCGAGGTCGCGCAGCCGCTCGAGCGTGCCGATCAGCTTGTCGTTGTCGCGCTGGTGGAGCCCGATCGACGGCTCGTCGAGGATGTAGAGGACGCCGACGAGCTGGCTCCCGATCTGCGTCGCGAGCCGCAGACGCTGCGCCTCGCCGCCGGACAGCGTCGCGCTGGCGCGGTCGAGGTTGAGGTAACCGACGCCGACGTCGTCGAGGAACGTCAGCCGCTCTCGGATCTCCTTGACGATGCGGTGGCCGATCAGCTGCTCCGTCTCGGTGAGCTCGAGCGCGTCGAGGAACTCGAGCGCGCGCGTGATCGACATCTGCGTGAACTGGTGGATGTTGAAGCCGCCGACGGTGACGGCGAGCACTTCCGGCTTCAGGCGCGCGCCCTTGCAGACCGGACACGGCCGGAACGACATGTACTCCTCGATCCGCTCGCGCTGCGTCGAGGAGTCGGTGTCGCGGTAGCGGCGCTCGAGCGACGAGACGATCCCCTCGAAGGCGATCATGTACGAGCGCCGGCGACCCATGCGGTTGCGGTACTGCACGTACACCTTGTCGCCGCCGGTGCCGTAGAGGAAGTAGTCCTGCTCGTCGGTCGTCAGCTCGCGCCACGGCACGTCCGTCGGGATCTCGTAGCGGTCGGCGATCGCCTGGATGACCGACTCGTAGAAGCCGCTGCCGCCGACCGACCACGGGACGAGGGCGCCGTCGTCGATCGACAGCGTCGGGTCGGGGACGAGCAGGTCGGGATCGATCTCCTGCTGCGCGCCGAGGCCGGTGCAGCGCGGGCACGCGCCGTGCGGCGCGTTGAACGAGAAGATGCGCGGCTGCAGCTCCGGCAGCGACACGCCGTGCTCGGGGCAGGCGAAGTTCTGCGAGTACGTCGTCTCGACGCCCTCGTCGACCTGGTCGACGACGACGAGCCCCTCCGCGAGGGCGACCGCCGTCTCGACCGACTGCGTCAGCCGCGTCCGCAGGTCGTCCTTCATCACGAGCCGGTCGACGACGACCTCGATCGTGTGCTTGAACTTCTTGTCGAGCGTCGGCGGCTCGTCGAGGGTGTACTGGGCCCCGTCGACCTTGATCCGCGAGAACCCTTCGTTCCGGAGCTCCTCGAACCGGTCGCGGTACTCGCCCTTGCGGTCGCGCACGATCGGCGCGTTGATCGTGAAGCGCGTCCCCTCGGGCAGCGTGAGGATCTGCTCGACGATCGAGTCGATCGACTGGCCCGAGATCGGCCGGCCGCAGACAGGGCAGTGCGGGCGGCCGACGCGCGCGTAGAGCAGGCGCAGGTAGTCGTAGATCTCCGTCACCGTGCCGACCGTCGAGCGCGGGTTGCGCGACGTCGTCTTCTGGTCGATCGAGATCGCAGGGCTCAGGCCGTCGATCGAGTCGACGTCCGGCTTCTCCATCATCTGCAGGAACTGGCGCGCGTACGCGGACAGCGACTCGACGTACCGCCGTTGCCCCTCGGCGTAGATCGTGTCGAACGCCAGGCTCGACTTCCCCGAGCCCGACAGCCCGGTGATGCAGATGAGGCGGTTCCGCGGGAGCCGGACGGTGATGTCCTTCAGGTTGTGCTCCCGGGCGCCGTGGACGACCAGCTCGTCGGCTGCCATGGGAAGGCCATTGTACCTCCCGAACACGTGTTCGCCTAGGGCTCCGTAGAGGCGGGTGTCGTAGGATCGCGGCGGGTGACCGAGACCGACTTCGACCTGCTGGCGGCGTCGCTGCGCGCCGACGCCGGCGACCTGCGCACGTTCGTCGAGGCGCTGGCGACGAAGCTCGAGGGCGCATTCGGATCGCGTGTGCGCGTCGAGCGCAAGGGCGGCATGTTCGGCGGCAAGCGCGTCCGCCGGATCGCGCTGACGCTCGGCGACGACCAGTACGAGCTCGAGCACGCCGACGGCAGCGTCTCCTGCCGGCGCCGTACGGTCGTGCGCGGGATCGCGCTCAAGAACGAGGAGCTCCCGCTCGACGCGTGGCTCGACGACGTCTCGCGCACGCTCGTCGCCGAAGCACGCTCCACGGAGCGCGGCCGCGTCGCGCTCGAACGCCTGCTCGAGAAATGATGCTGCTCCGCCGCGCAGGCTCCCCCGTGGTGGCGCGATGAGCTCGCTGTTCGGCCGGCGCGGCGGCGGCCGTGACGGCGCGGGCGCGCACGAGGAGCGCGACGCGCAGAGCCTCGCGGCCGTCGAGGCCGGCGGCATCCCGCTCGCGGCGCAGGAGCGGCTGGACCAGCTTCGCGCGCGCGGCGGCCGTTTCTTCACGAGCGATCTCGAGGTGGACGAGTTCCTGCTCGTGCGGGAGGGCGGCTTCGAGCCGGTGACGCAGGTGATGGGCACGAGCGTCTACCACGTCGGCTGGCAGTTCATGCCGTACGCGTCGAGCTGGTCGTTCGCCGCCGGCGGCTGCACGGAGCTCGACACGCAGACGGAGGCGTGGAACGAGGCGCGCCGGCTGGCGCTCGGCCGGCTGCGCTCGGAAGCCGCGCGGGCGGGTGCGGACGCGGTCGTCGGCGTCCGGCTGTCGCGCGCGGAGTTCGACTGGTCGCAGGGGCTGATCGAGTTCGCGTCCTTCGGGACGGCCGTCCGCTCGCGGCGCTACGACCTCGGCGACGAGCCGGTGCTCTCGAACCTCAGCGGCCAGGAGTTCGCGAAGCTCTATGCGCACGGATGGTGGCCGGTCGGCCTCGTCGCTGCGACGACGGTCGTCTACGTCGTCGCGAGCTGGCAGACGCAAAACGCGCAGCAGGGCTTCTTCGCGAGCATGCGCAACCAGGAGCTGACCGACTACACGCAGGGGATGTACGAGGCGCGCGCGCTCGCGATGCGCCGCGCGCAGCAGCAGGCGCACGAATGCGGGGCACACGGCCTCGTCGGCGTCCGCATCGAGCAGCATCAGCACGAGCACGAGGTCGACCAGAACGGCAAGCGCACGGATCTGATCGTCGAGCTGCACGTGCTCGGCACGGCCGTCGTCGAGCTGCAGCCCGACGGCGAGCCGCCGCCGACCTACATCGCCGTCGGGATCGGGAAGGAGACGCAGTGAGCGAGGAGCTGCAGGAACAGGAGTCCTACGACGCCGGCTCGACCGTCGGCATCCCCGAGCACGGCCGCGAACGGCTCGAGCGGATGCGCGCCACCGGCGGGCGCTTCTTCACGAGCGACCTGAGCGTCAACGAGTTCCTGCTCGTCAAGCAGGCCGGCTTCGACCCGCTCGGCTTGGTCGTCGGCAGCTCGATCTACCACATCGGGTTCCAGGCGGGCCAGTGGAGCCAGAACCAGGAGATGGACGTCCTGACCCAGGCGATGTACCACGCGCGCGAGCTCGCGATGACCCGGATGGAGGAGGAGGCCGACCAACTCGGCGCCGACGGGGTCGTCGGCGTCCGCCTCGACGTCTCGCGGTACGAGTGGGGCGGCGACCTCGCCGAGTTCGTCGCGATCGGCACGGCCGTGCGTCACCGCGAGGGCGTGCTCCACCGCGCTCCCAACGGGCGGCCGTTCACCAGCGACCTGAGCGGGCAGGACTTCTGGACGCTGCTCTCCGCCGGCTACCGGCCAGTAGGGATGGTGATGGGGACGTGCGTCTACCACGTCGCGCACCAGGGCCTCGGGGGCTGGTTCCGGCGGATCGGGCGCAACGCCGAGATGCCGAACTACACGCAGGCGCTCTACGACGCGCGCGAGCTCGCGATGGAGCGGATGCAGGCGGAGGCGGAGGCGCTGCAGGCCGAGGGCATCGTGGGAGTGCAGCTGCACGAGGGCTCGCACGGCTGGAGCTCGCACGTGATCGAGTACTTCGCCGTCGGGACCGCAATCGTGCCGACGTCCGACGACCACATGATCCCGGCACCGTCGCTCGTGCTCACGCTGAACGACGGCCCCGGCCAGGATCGCCTGAGCGGGTTCTGATTCGATTGCAGCCCCGGCAGGCAGGGAACAACGGGGGCGTGGGATCGACGGCGCGCAAGGCTGCGATCGCGACGCTCGTCTCGGGCGGCATCATCGTGCTGGCGCTCGCGCTCTGGAAGCTGAAGCTCGTCGTCGCGCTGCTCTTCATGGCGATGATCATCGCCTCGGCGATCCGGCCCGGCATCGACTGGCTTGCGCGGCACCGCGTGCCGCGACCGGTCGGGCTCGCGCTGCACTACCTCGCGCTGATCGCCGCGATCGCCGTCGGTCTGTCGTTCGCCGTCCCCGCGGCGCTACACCAGGTCGACCATGCCCTGAGCCCGAGCGGCAAGGCCGAGATCGCGCACGCGGCCAAGCACTCCAGCGGGGTCAAGCACCAGCTGCTCCTCGCGCTGCAGAAGCGGCTCCAGCACCTGCCCAAGGCGTCGCACCTCATCGGGCCCGCCGCACAGGTGGGCATGAAGGCGTTCGAGGTCCTGATCGGGATCTTCTTCACGTTCGCGGCCGCCGCGTACTGGATCTTCGAGCGTGACAGGGCGGTCGACGTCGTCTGCTCGCTGTTACCGAGACCGCGGCGCAAGGTCGTCCGGGACACGTGGCGGCTGATCGACCTCCGCCTCGGCGCGTTCGTGCGCGGTCAGGTGCTGCTGATCGTCGCGGTCGGCGCCACACTCTCGCTGCTGTTCTGGCTGATCCACGAGCCGTACTGGATCCTCGTCGGGTCGTTCGCCGGACTGGTCGAGATCATCCCGGTGGTCGGCCCGCTGGTGGCGGGCGGCCTCGCGGTCGCCGTCGGCTTCACGCACTCGCTCGAGACGGCGATCCTTGCGCTCATCTGCCTGGTCGGCGTCCGGCTGCTGGAGGACTACCTCGTCATGCCGAAGGTGCTCGGCGACGCGGTCGGCCTGTCGCCGCTGCTCGTGCTCGTCTCCGTCACGACGGTCGGGATCCTGTTCAGCGGCTGGGCGGTGCTCCTGGCCGTACCGGTCGCGGCCGTCGTCGTCACCCTCTTCGACGTCGTCCTGCGCGACGTCGACCCCGCTGAGGAGGAGGTGCCGGCGGTGATCTTCTCGCCCAAGGAGGCTGAGGCGCGATAGGCACAGATTCCTGGCGCCCGCGACACAAACTCGTGACGGGCGGCGGGTGACGTATAGGTACTCATGTGCATACACACAAGTACCTATGGGGCAGCGGTTCAACCTGATACTCGAAGACCGGCAGTACGCAGCGCTCGCCGCGGAGTCCGCGCGCTCGAGCGTCGCGATGGCGGAGTTGATGCGGCGCGCGATCGACGCGGCGCTCGGCCTGGAGGGCGAGCGGACGACGCCGGGCTTCGAGGTCAGCTTCGGTCTCTGGCGACGCCCTGACGCCGCCGTGATCGGCCGGCGCGCCGGCGTCCGACTGCAGCGGTGATCAGCCCGGCTCGCCGAGCGCGTCGGCGAACACCCGGTACGCGTCCTCGTTGAACAGGACGAACAGGAGCTCGTCGAAGTCGTCCTCCCGTTCGCGCACGGTTGCGACGGCGAGCGGCGCCGCCCGCTCGAGCGGATAGCCGTAAACGCCGCACGAGATCGCCGGGAACGCGACCGTGCGCGCCCCGAGCGCGTGCGCCACCTCGAGTGCGCGACGGTGCGCCGACGCCAGCAGCTCGTCCTCGCCCTCGCTGCCGCCGCGCCAGACCGGCCCGACCGCGTGCACGACCCACGACGCAGGCAACGCGAAGCCGGCGGTGGCCTTCGCGTCGCCGGTCGGGCAGCCGCCGAGCGCGCGGCACGCCGCGAGCAGCTCCGGCCCCGCCGCGCGGTGGATGGCGCCGTCGACGCCGCCGCCGCCCGCGAGCGACTCGTTCGCCGCGTTTACGATCGCGTCGACGCGCTGCTTCGTGATGTCGCCGCGGACGGTGCGGATCAAGCCTTGCGCCAGCGGCCGAAGACGAGGCCGCCGACCGTGAAGCCGAGTCCGAACGTGCCGACGGCGAAGCCGCCGATCGCGATGCCCTTGCGCCACGGCGAGAGGCGCTGCCAGCGGCCGAGCGCCTCACGCTCTTCGGCGGTCAGCTCCTCGCCGCGACGCTGCTTCCGCAAAGCGCCGCCGGCGCGAAGGCCGAGATAGAGATCGTCGAAGATCTCGGTCGATTGCTCGTCGGCCATATCGATCACTGTATAGCCTGCTTCGCCGGTGTCCACGCGCCTCCTGCACGTCTCCGACCTCCACTTCGGCGTGCAGGAAGACACGCTCCTGCTCGACTCGCTGCGCCACCTGATCGGCCGGGCCGACCCGGAGCTCGTGATCGCGAGCGGAGACCTCACGCACCGGGGCCGGCGCGACCAGCATGCACGCGCGGCTGCGTTCCTCCGACGTCTCGACCGCCCCGTGCTCGCGGTGCCCGGCAACCACGACATCCCCTATACGTTCCCGGCGCGGTTGACGTCGCCGTGGGCGGAGTTCGAGCGCGAATGGCAGACGGTCGAGCCCGTCTACGCGAGTGAGCGGGTACACGTCGTCGGCGTGAACAGCGTCCGGCCGTGGCGGCACCAGTCGGGCGGCGTCAGCGACGCGCAGCTCGACCGGGTGACGGCCCGTCTCCGCGACGCCCGGCCCGGCGCGCTGCAGGTCGTGGCACTGCACCATCAGCTGGTCGGGTCGCCGTGGCGCTCGCGCAAGAAGCCCGTGGCGCGCCGCACGCATGTCCTGTCGCGGCTCGTCGACGGCGGCGCAGACCTGATCCTCGGCGGCCACATCCACCAGGGCGCGGTCAGCGAACGGCACGAGTTCCAGGTGATCACGGGCGACGCGCGGGCTGTCGTCGTATCGGTCGCGCCCGGGCTCGGACGGCCGCGCCCGCAGCGGCTGGGCGAGGCGCGCGGCTGCGTCGTCTACACGGCAACCGACGCCACGCTGCGCGTCGAGACGTACATCTGGCGGCACGACGACTGGGCCCTGACCGCGACGCGCACGTTTGCGCGCGGCCGCGAGCCGCTCGCGGTCGAGGACGCCCGAGGACGCTCCGGCAAACCCTAGATGGTGCGCGCGCGCCCGCCGCGGCGGCCGCCGACGATGCCGACGAGCACCGCCGCGATGATCACGGCGAGGATGAAGCCGAGGATGCCGCCGATGAGGAGCCCGGCGATCAGCGCCGCCGCGATTCCGATCACGATGGTGAGCCAGATCGGCATCGGGTCGCGTCCGGGGTGCACCAGCCTGCCGAGGGCGCCGACGATCAAGCCGACGATGATCAGCCCGATGATGCGTGCGATCATGCGGCGCTACCTCTCCGCCTGACGCGTCCGCAAACGTTCGCGCTTCGCCGCCAGCTCCTCGTCGTCGAGGAGCCCCGCGCGGTGCAGCTCGCGCAGCATCGCCTCCAGGCGCATCCGTTCGAGCCCGCGGTAGTGCTCGGCCTGCTCGGCGCGCGCGGCCGTGCCCCAGACCGGCCGCTTCTGCACGTACTTGCGGTACGCCGCAACGAGCGCGATCGCGATCCCGAGCGACAGGAACGAGACGACGTAACCGTTGCCGTTCGAGATCGCGTTGCCGAGAACCGCGCCGGCGATCGAGCCGGTCAGGCCGATCGCGATCGTCATCCAGAGCGGCATCGGGTCCGGGCCCGGAAGCGCCAGCCGTGCGAGCGCACCGGTGAACAGCCCGGAGATGAGGATCGAGACGACGAGGCCGAGCGTCATGCCGGCGCCAGCGCCGTCAGCTCCCGCCGCAGCTCCTTGATCTCGTCGCGCAGCTTCGCCGCGTACTCGAAGCGCAGCTCCTCCGCCGCGACGTACATCTCCTGTTCGAGGTCGACGACCATCTTCTCGAGGTCCTCGCGCGACATCCCCTCCACCTTGTCGCCGCGCCGCCGGCGGGACGTCGGGACGTGCGGCTGCTCGAGCGCGAGGAACTCCGCGATGTCCGAGACGCCCTTCGTGATCGAGATCGGCTTCGTGCCGTGCTCCTCGTTGTAGGCGATCTGCACCGCGCGCCGCCGGTTCGTCTCGTCGATCGCGCCCTTGATCGCCTCGGTCAGCTTGTCGGCGTACATCAGCACCTTGCCGTTCGCGTGTCGTGCGGCGCGCCCGATCGTCTGCACGAGCGCCGTCCGCCCGCGCAGGAACCCCTCCTTGTCGGCGTCGAGGATCGCGACGAGCGACACCTCGGGCAGATCGAGACCCTCGCGCAGCAGGTTCACGCCGACGAGGACGTCGTAGTCGCCGAGGCGTAGCTCGCGGATGATCTGGATCCGCTCCAGCGTGTCCACCTCCGAGTGCAGGTAGCGCGCCTTGACGCCGGCCTCGAGCAGGTAGTCGGTGAGGTCCTCGGCCATCTTCTTGGTCAGCGTCGTGACGAGCACGCGCTCTCCGACCTCCTCCCGCCTGCGGATCTCGTTGAGCAGGTCGTCGATCTGGTTCTTCGTGGGACGCAGCTCGACCTCCGGGTCGACAAGGTACGTCGGGCGGATCAGCTGCTCGGCCACGCGCGTCGACTGCTTGAGCTCCCACGGGCCGGGGGTCGCCGACACGAACACCATCTGCGGCACCTTGGCGAGAAACTCGTCGAAGCGAAGCGGCCGGTTGTCGAGCGCGGACGGCAGGCGGAAGCCGTAGTCGACGAGCGTCTGCTTGCGCGACCGGTCACCTTCGTACATCCCGCCGATCTGCGGGATCGTCTGGTGCGACTCGTCGACGAAGACGACGAAGTCGTCGGGGAAGTAGTCGAGCAGCGTGAACGGGTGCGAGCCCGGCGGACGCCCTTCGAGGATGCGGGAGTAGTTCTCGATGCCGTTGCAGAAGCCGAGCTCCTGCAGCAGCTCGAGGTCGTACTCCGTGCGCTGGCGGATGCGATGCGCCTCGAGCATCCGGCCCTCGGCCTCGAACTTCTTGACCTGCTCCTCGAGCTCGCCCCGGATCTCGCCGACGGCACGCTCGATCGTCGGCTTCGACGTCACGTACTCGGTCGCCGGCCAGATCGCCAGGTTGTCGAGCTTCGCGTAGACCTCCCCGGAGAGCGGGTCGAAGTGCGTGATCTGCTCGACCTCGTCGCCGAAGAACGAGACGCGGTACGCCGTCTCGGCGTTCGCGGGCTGCACCTCGAGGATGTCGCCCTTGACGCGGAAACGGCCGCGGCCGAGAACGGTGTCGTTACGCACGTACTGCGACTCGATCAGCTTGCGCAGGACCGCGTCGCGGTCGAACTCGGTGCCCACCTCGAGGTAGAGGAGGCGCTCGCGCCATTCCTCCGGCGAGCCGAGGCCGTAGATGCACGAGACGGAGGCGACGACGATCACGTCGCGCCGCGTGAAGAGCGCGGAGGTCGCCGCGAGGCGGAGACGCGCGATGTCGTCGTTCTGCGAGGAGTCCTTCTCGATGTAGAGGTCGGCCTGCGGGACGTACGCCTCGGGCTGGTAGTAGTCGTAGTACGAGACGAAGTACTCGACCGCGTTGTTCGGGAAGAACTCGCGGAACTCGTTGCAGAGCTGTGCGGCCAGGGTCTTGTTGTGCGCGATCACGAGCGCCGGCTTCTGCACCTTCTCGATGATCCAGGCCATCGTCGCCGTCTTGCCGGTGCCGGTCGCGCCGAGCAGCGTCTGGTACTGCTCGCCCGCGCGAAGACCCGCGCTGAGCGTCTCGATCGCGCCCGGCTGGTCGCCGGTCGGCGAGTACGTGGACGACGTTTTCAGCTCAGCCATATGTGAGACAGGGTATCCGGCATGACCGTCCAGACGACCCCGCCGCCCTACCGGGCGTACGCCACGATCGCCGGCACGTTTGCCGGCAGCCTTGCGACCGCGGGCGCGGTC
>DASRCL010000001.1:0-142783 GCA_035653115.1 Gaiellaceae bacterium | reverse complement strand
CCGTCGTACGGCGGGTTCGGGACGTGGAGCGGCGGTTCGGCGACGGCGACCGTCATCGGCTACAAGGCCGAGACGGGCGACACGCTGACGGTGACCGACGGCTCGCAGGGTGCGGCCGGGACGTCGAACGCGTTCGACATCAGGCCGGCCCAGCTCGCCAGCTTCGCGTGGACGCTGGAACCCGCGAGTTCGCAAGTGGCTGGCACGCCGTTCACGGCGACGGCGAAAGCGTACGACGCGTACGGGAACGTCAAGACGGACTACCAAGGAGGCACTGCGAACGTCAGTGGTTTGCATGCTGCGCCGACCGGTCCGCAGGTTGCTGTGTATCCGTCCTGGTCGAACGGCGTCTTGACAGGCCAGTTCATCGACTACCGCACCGAGCCGGGAGGTACGAGCCTTAAGGTCACCGACGGGATCGTGACCGCGACGAGCAGCTCGTTCGTCGTCAATCCCGGCCCGCTCGGCAGCTTCGCGTGGACGACGCAGCCGCCTGCTGCCGTGATCGCCGGCGCGCCCTTCGGAGCCCAGGTCACGGCCTACGACCTCTACGGCAACGTCAAGACCGACTATCCGGGATCGGCGACGGCATCGTTGTCGGGCTTCGACCCGTCGCCCTCACCTCCGGCGATCTTCGGCGGCAAGCCTGCGGGCGGCGTCGCTCCGAGCTACGGGACCCTCACGTGGGGGAGCGGGACGGGCGTCGGCACGGTGACGGGTGTGACGGACTTCGACGCGGAGCAGGCGCAGCTCAGGATCACGGACGCCGCCGCCCAGGTGAGCCGGCAGAGCTCGCAGATAAGCGTGAGTCCGGCGTCGCCGTACGCGCTTCGGTTCACGCAGCAGCCGACCGAGGCGCAGGTGAATGCGAAGATCAACGCGTTGCTTCCGACACCGGGGGTCGCCGTACAGGTGGTCGACTCGTACGGGAACCTGGCGTCGAACACGAGCGTCCATCTCGTGATCGGCGCGAACCCCGGCTCCGGAAGCCTCAACGGCACGACGACCCAGCCGACCAACGCGACAGGTACGGCCACCTTCGCCGACCTCACGATCAACAAGGTCGGGATCGGCTACACGGTCGTCGCGACGGCGCCGCCGACCGGTTCGACGACGCAGACCAGCGTCGGCTTCACGATCGCGCAGACGGTCGACGCGTGCACCGGCTCGACGTGCACCGGGTCGGCGAGCATCACGAACCAGTCGACGATCAACGCCAACGCGAGCGGCACGAACCCTGGAAGCACGCTCGGCGTCGCGCTCGCGGCGACGGCGATTCCGAGCGGCGTCTGCTCGAGCTTCCAGGAGGCCCAGGGACTGACGCCGAGCGCGGTCAACGTCAACTACGTCTCGGGTTCCGCGCCGAGCCTCGTCCTCACGTGGACGATCTCCAAGAGCGTCCGCTTCGCCGTCACGAACAACGGGCTCGCGCACTACAACGTCTGCCTCGGCGGCGTCCGGCTCGACGACCAGAGCAGAGGAATCGGCCCCAAACCGGTCGACCCCACGCCCGGGTTCCCGATCAAGACCTCGGCGTACTGCCCGACCACCCAGAAGACGACGGCGACCGCATGCCCCGTCTGGAACGCGACCTTCCAGAGCTGGATCTACTGGGGAATCATCCCCGACTGCCCGGCGGCGCCCGCCGTTCCGACGGGGCCGTGCATGGCGTCGCGTGCGACGGGCACGGGCGGAGTCGTGATCCTGACGATCGACGTCCCCTCGCCGTGGGACCCGCTCGTCCACGGCGGCAGCTGAGCAGCAAACGAGCGTCGTCTCTAGCCTGCACGCATGTCGCTGCTGCAGGCGCGCGGGATCGCGAAGAGCTTCGGGTCGCGGACGATCCTCCAAGGGCTCGACCTCGACGTCGAGCCGGGGGCACGCCTCGGGGTGATCGGCCCGAACGGCAGCGGCAAGTCGACGCTGCTGCGGATCCTCGCGGGGCTCGAGCAGCCGGACGCGGGCGAGCTCACCCAGCGGCGCGGGCTCGTCGTGTCGTTCCTGCCGCAGCAGCCGGAGGGCGACGAACGGGACGCCGAGGCGACGCTCCGGGCCGCGCGGCCCGACCTGCACGAGCTGGAGGCGGAGCTCGCGCGCGTCGAGGCGCAGCTCGGGGACGCGGGCGCCGACCTCGACCGGTTGTCGCGCCTGCTGCGCCGGCAGGAGGAGCTGCTCGAGCGGTGGACGGCCGCCGGAGGCCCGGGCTTCGAGGGGCGCGCGCGGGCGCTCCTTGGGGACCTCGGGCTCGACGAGGCGGACCTCCGGCGCGCCACGCGCTTCCTCTCCGGCGGACAGCGGAAGATCGTCGGCCTGGCCGCGTGCCTGTTGCGCGACCCGGACGTCCTGCTGCTCGACGAGCCGGAGGCGCACCTTGACGTCGAGGCGCGCGAACGGCTCGAGGCGCTGATGCGCTCGTTCGACGGCGCCGTCGTCGCAGTCTCGCACGACCGCTACCTGCTCGACGAGACGGTGTCGGCGATCGCCGAGCTGACGGACGGCCGCGTGCGCGTGTGGCCCGGCAACTACTCCGCGTACACGCTCGCGCGCGAGCTCGAGCTGCAGCGGCAGCAGCAGCTCTACGTGACGCAGCAGAAGGAGATCGCGCGGCTCGAGGAGGCCGTGCGCCGCTTCAAGGACTGGGCGCACCGCGTGGTCGACGAGCGGCACATCAAGCAGGCGCGCAACAAGCAGCGGCAGATCGACCGCATGGAGAAGATCGAGCGGCCGGCGCTCGAGCGGCGGCGGATCGCGCTCGAGCTGCGGCCGCACGCGCGCGGCGGCGACCGCATCGTGGAGCTGGTCGCCGCGTCCGTCGCGCTCGGCGGCGGCGAGATCCTCCGCGACGTCGACCTTGCCGTGCTGCGCGGCGAGCGTGTCGGCGTCGTCGGCGAGAACGGCGCGGGGAAGTCCGTGCTCCTGCGGCTGCTCGCCGGCGAGCTCGAGCCGGACGCCGGCGAACGGAAGGCCGGGCCGTCGATCAGGTTCGGCGTGCTGGCGCAGGACCGGCGGCCGGAGGATCCGGCGGCGACGCCGCTCCAGCTGGTCCGCCGCGCCGCGCCGATCTCGGAAGGCGAGGCGGTGTCACGGCTGATGAAGTTCCTCTTCGCCTACGAGCAGGTGCGGCGGCCGCTGGAGTCGCTGTCCGGCGGCGAGTGGACGCGGCTGCAGCTCCTGCTGCTGATGCTACAGGGCGCGAACTGCCTGCTCCTCGACGAGCCGACGAACCACCTCGACATCGAGTCGGTCGAGATGCTCGAGTCGGCGCTCGAGGGCTTCGAGGGGACCGCAGTCTTCGTGTCGCACGACCGCTACTTCCTCGACCGGATCGCCGACCGGGTCGTGGAGGTCGCCGGCGGCGCCGTCCGCTCGTTCGAGGGCGGCTGGTCTGCGTGGCGCACACGCCACGCGGTCGCGGCCTGATCTACGACGCGACGCGGAGCGCCTGCGGCACCGCGTGGCACACGCAGACGAACTGGGTCCCGCCGCCCTCGTTCATCACCGACACCGTCCCTTCGAGCGTTACCCACATGCCGTTCTTGTGGCGGGTGCGCGCCGACATCGGCGGCACGTCGAGGCCCGCGGCGCGGTTCATGAAGTACGCGGCGACGGCGAGCGAGTCCTCCGGATGGACCATGTCGCTCCACGATCCGCCGACGACCTCCGACGGCTCGTAGCCGAGTACGTCCTTGACGGCGGGGGACATGAACACCGTCCTCCCGTCGGCGTCGACGACGGCGATCAGGTCGCGCGAGTGCTCGACCACCAGCCGGTGCAGCTCCTCGCTGTGCCGGAGCGCGTCGTCGATGTGGTGACGGTGCGTCACGTCGATCAAGAAGCCCTGCAGGAAGAGCGGCCGGTACTCCTCGTCTCGCACTGCGATCGTCTCGTCGAGGACCCACACGACGCCGCCCGTCGCCGAGATCAGGCGGTACTCCATGCGGAAGTCCTCGCCGGTCTCGTGCGTGCGCTCGATCGCCTCGCAGACGCGGTCGCGGTCGTCCGGGTGCACCCGCTGCAGGAAGAAGCCGTCCCGCAGCCAGTCCTCCGCGGGGAACCCGATCATCGACTCGATCTGCGGGCTGATGTAACGCGTGCGGATCGGCATGCCGATCTCGTTGATGTAGGTCGCGAGCGGCAGCTGCTCGACGAGCGTGCGGTACTTCGCCTCCGCTTCGCGCAGCCGCTCCTCGCGGTCGCGCCGCTTCGTCACGTCCCGGATCGTCACCGCGAACAGCATCGGCCCGGGGACGTCGACGCGCGTGATCGCGAGCTCGGCCGGGAAGGCCCGGCGGTCGGAGCGGACGGCGTTGATCTCGAGCCGCGAACCGAGCAGCGCGCCGCTGCCCGTCCGCAGCACCTCGGCGAGCTCGTCGCGGTGGCCGGGCGCGACCATCAGCTCGAGGAACGGCTTGCCGACCGCCTCCGCGCGCGTCCAGCCGAGGATCTCCTCCGTCGCCGGGTTCACCTCGAGCACGAACCCCTCGTGGTCGACCATGACGACGGCGTCCAGGGCGGCTGCGAGCACGGCGTCCTTCCGCCCTTCGCTCGCGGCGAGCGCGCGCTCGGAGCGCTTGCGTGCCGTGATGTCGACCATCAGGCCGAGCACCCCGACGATCTCGCCCTGGGCGTTGCGGATCGGCGCGACGGTCATGCTGACGTCGATCAGCGAGCCGTCGCGGTGCAGCCGGCGCAGGTCGAGGTCGTGCATCGACTCGCCGGTCACGCGGACGCGCTGGATGTTGTCGAGGAAGAAGTCGAGCTCCTCGGCCGGCACGATCGGGCTCACCCGGCCGATCACCTCCGACTCGCTCCAGCCGAACATCGCGGCGGCGCCGGCGTTCCACGAGCGGACGCGTCCGTCGAGGTCGAAGTCGACGATCGCGATCGGCGACGCGTCGATCAGCGCGCGCTGATGCTGGTGCTGTTCCTGGATCGCCTCGAGCTGCGCCGCCTGCTCGAGCGCCGTCATCGCCTGGTTGGCGAACGCCCGCAGGATCTGCAGACGCTCCGGCTCCGGCAGCAGCCGGTCCTGCGGGTCGTCGGCCCAGATGTACCCGACGCGGCCGCCGCGGCGGTCGTAGAGCGGCACGAACAGCCAATGGTTCTGCCATGCCTTCGCGCCGCGGCCGTTCAGCTTCGAGCGGTAGCCGCCCGTCCGCTCCGGCAGGATCGCGCGCGCCTCGTCGGAGGAGAGGAGCATGCAGCCCTCGGCGAGCTCGGTGCGCAGCAGGCGGTCGACCTGGTCGACGGTCAGCGGCTCCCCGAGGTTCTCGTCCGGGTCGAAGCCGATCTCGGCGACGGTGAGGAAGCGTTCGGTCGAGCGGTCGAGCAGCTGAACGGCGACCTTCTCGAAGCCGAGCGCCTCGGCGATCGCGTCGCACACGACCTGCAGCAGCTCCCGCGTCTCGTTCGACTCGTTCAGCTTCGCCGAGACGGCGAGCAGCTTGGCCAGCGCCTCGCGGTTCGCCTTCGCGCGCGCCGCCTCCTGCGCCGCCTGCACCGCGAGCGCCGCGTGCTCCGAGACCGCCACGAGCACGTCGATCTCGTCGCCGCTCGGCTTGCGCCCGGAGATCGGCTCGTCGACGGAGAGGATGCCGAGCAGCCGTCCGTCGGGAGCGCGCATCGGCGCGAACAGGGCGTCTTCCGGATGCCACGCGTTGGGGTCGTCGGCGACCGGCAAGTCGGGCGTGAACGCCTCGTGCTCGCTCCAGTCGAACTCGCCGTAGGGGACGAGGTACGCGCCGCGCTGCAGGAAGCGCTGGTCGAGCAGCGGCTCCCAGTCCTTCGGCTGGCGCACCTGGCCGAGCAGCGCCTCGCGCGCCTCGTCGCTCCCGTAGACCGTCGTGACGATGAAGTCGTCCCACTCCGGCCGGTAGAGGTTGATGACGACGGTACGGAAGGCGAGCGAGTCGGAGACGGTGCGGGCGATCGCCTGCAGCAGCTCGGGCAGCTCGTCGCTCGTGCGGACGAGGCGCGTGACCTCGAGGAGGCCCCGCAGGCGCGAGAAGATGGTGGACTGCCGCAGGTCGAGAGAGGCCACTGCCTCACCTGAATCGGTTGACTATGGGTATCGGTTCTCCCCCGAACGAGGGAGATTGGCAAGCGGGACGACGCCGTCCGCCTGCTCGATCACCAGGGGGTCGTGCGTGGCGCAGACGATCGCCGTGCCCGTGTCGCGCGCGAGGCGCGCGAGCAGGATCGCGACGGCGATCGCGTTCGCTCCGTCGAGGCGCGACGTCGGCTCGTCGGCGAGCAGCAGGGCGGGCCGCGCCGCGAGCGCCCGCGCGAGCGCCACGCGCGCCCGCTCCCCCTGCGAGAGCCGGGCGACGCGCTGCGTGAGACGCTCGCCGAGCCCGACGGACTCGAGCGTCGTCGCCGCGGCGGCGCGCCCGTGCTCCCCGCCGCGCAGGGCGAGCGCGAGCTCGACGTTCTCGAGCGCCGACAGGTGCGGCACGAGCCCGGCCTGCTGGCCGACGTACGCGATCCTCTCCCGCCGCAGCGCCGCCCGCCCCGCGCGGTCGAGCGCGCTCACCTCGACGCCGTCGACGACCACGCTGCCGCCGTCGGGAAGGTCGAGCCCCGCGAGCAGGTGCAGCAGGGTCGTCTTCCCGGACCCTGACGGGCCGGTGACGGCGTGCAGCCGCCCGCCCTCGAGCGACAGGTCGAGGCCGTCGAGCACGCCCGTCGCGCCGTAGCGCTTGACGACGCCCCGCGCCTCGACGACGACGCGCCCGGCCGCTGCCGCCGCGGCGGGCGCGGACGGCGGCGCGTCCTGTGCCGGCCGCTCGGGGCCGCCGCCGCCGGCGGGCTCGACGACGAGCCGGCCGTCGGCCAGGACGGCGCGGGCGCGCGTCCCGATGCCGGCGCGGAGGAGGAGCTCCTCCGGCAGCCGCAGCCAGCCGCCGCGTCCGACGACGATCGTGTCGCCGGCGGCGTCGTCGCTCCGCGCCCACTCCTCCGACACGCGGCCGTCGCGAATGCGCACGATCCGGTCGGCGATCCGCGCCGACTCGGGGTCGTGGCTGACGATCACGGACGTGCAGCGGTGCTCGCGCACGAGCTCCGCGAGCATCGCGTACACCTGATCCGCTGTCGCGGCGTCCAGCTCCCCCGTCGGCTCGTCGGCGAGGAACACCTTCGGCCGGTGCGCGAGCGCCGCGCAGAGCGCGACGCGCTGCTGCTCGCCGCCCGAGAGCTGCGCCGGCCGCCGATCGCGCTTGTCGGCCAGGCCTACCCGCTCGAGCAGCTCGTCCGCGCGTCGCAGGCGGTCGGGCCGCGGCGTTCCGTGCAGGCCGAGCTGCAGCGCGACGAGCTCGCGCGCCGACAGCTCGGGCGCCAGCGCGCGCGCGTAGTGCTGGTCGGCGTAGCCGAGGAGCGTCGAGCGGTAGCGGGCGAGGCGGCGGCCGTCGAGCTTGCCGACGTCCTCGCCGTAGACGCGCACGACGCCCGCCGACGGCCGGTCGAGCCCCGCGAGGAGTCGGAGCAGCGTCGACTTCCCGGAGCCGCTCGGGCCGAGCACGGTCAGCACCTCGCCGTCGTCGACGCGCAGCGAGAGCCCCTGCAGCGCCGCAGCGTCGCCCTCCGGCGTCGAGTGGACGCGGAAGACGTCCCTCAGCTCGATCGCCACCGTCATGCGTCGACCTCCGCTGCCCGCGCCGGTGCGCGGCCGCGCAGCGCGGTCGCCGCTCCGACGAGCGCCGCGGCGAGGACGACGTACGCGGCCGCGGCCAGCGCGAGCACCGGCAGGTCGAGCGCGAGCCGCAGCGGCGGCTCGGGCTCGGACGCGCTCGCGGTGGCCGCGACGAGCGACACGACGAGCGCCGACAGGACGGCGCCGAGCGCCATCCCACCGGCGACGCCGAACGCCGCGACGAGCAGTGCGCGCAGCCTGAGGTGCGCGCGGATCGTCGCCGGCGCCGCACCCTGCGCCTCGAGGTCGAACAGCTCGCCGCGCTCGTCGCGCATGTCGCCGACGACGGCCAGCAGCAGCCCGACGAGCGCGAGCAGCAGGGCGACACCCGCGGTGCCGGCGAGCGTGTAGAGCGCGCCGCGTGCCAGCGGGTCGGCCTCGAGCTGGGCGAGGACCGCCGCGTGCGACTGCACCGACAGCTGGGTGAACGGCCGGTGCGCGAGCAGCCGCGCCGTCGCCGCCTCGTGCGACGCCGGCACGTCGAGCCACAGCTCGTCCGTCGTCCCGAGGCCGGGGGAGTGCGAGTCGAGCAGCGTCGAGGCGGCGGCGCGGTCGGCGACCACGGCGTCGCCGACGATGGACGGGAACCGCCTCACGACCCCGACGAGCCGCGCGGGCACCTGCTCGCCCTCCACTTGCAGCGGGATGACGCCGCGCGGCCCCGCCTCGGCCGCGACGCCCGGCGTGGCCAGCACGGGGATCGGCGTGCCGTCCGTCGGCTGGAGCGGCCGGAACACGCCCGTCCGCTCCGGCGTGAGGACGTAGCCGACCCGCGTCGAGCCGCCGCTGACGCCGCCCGTCCCGATCCACCCTGCGAACGCGTGGTGCACCGGGCGGCCGTCGACGCGCGGATCCCCGAACGTGATCTCGCCTTTCGCGCTCGGCTGGATGCCGAGGCCGCCGTTCGCGGTCAACCGCCCGTTGTCGACGATGTCGAGCTCGAGCTCGGCGAGCGTCGCATGCCGGAACGGGATGCGGCCGTGCAGCAGCACGTGCCCGCCGTGCAGCGGCGTCTGTCCGAGCGGCACCGCGACGTAGTCGTCGAGCTTCGACCGGAAGAAGGCGCGGACGGCGACGCGGTCGCCGCTGCCCGTCGCCGGAAGCGTGAAGCGGCGGCCGGGCGGCAGGGCCGTCGTGCGGAGGGACTCGTTCCGTGGCGGCGTGATCGCGCGCGCGAGCTGCCGCAGCGGCTGCGAGGCGAAGTCGCGTCGCCAGCCGCCGATGCGGGTCAGCTGTGAGGCGGGCACGCCGAGAAAGCCGAACGTCGCCCCGGACGGCACGTTCCCGGAGAGGCGGATCACCGGCAGCGGCCGGAAGGGGTACGCGGTGGCCGGCGCTCCGTGCAGGACCGGCACGAGCTGCGACAGGTCCTCGGTGAGCACGAACGACGCCGGGACCGTGTAGTTCGCCTCGTCGTGCTGGCCGCGGATCAGCGTCGCGCGGTAGGCGACGGCGAACAGCGCGAGCCCGAGGCTCGCGACGAGGAACGTCGCGGCGACGGCGGCGTGCCCCGGGTTGCGCGCGAGCGAGTTCGCGGCCAGCCGCAGCGCGATCGGGCCGCGCCTGCCCCCGCGTCCGAGCGCGCGCAGGCCGGGCGCGAGCAGGCGCGCCGCGGCGACCGCCGCCACGAAGACGAGCAGGGCGGGGACGAGCAGCAGGAACGCGCCGGTGCCCCCGCCGCTCGCCGTCAGCTGGTCGGCGTGGACCGACCCGCGCGCCCACCCGGCGACGACCACGGCCAGCGCTCCCAGCGCCGCCACGTCGAGCGGCGTCAACGCGAGCCGGCCGAGCTGCACCGACGGTGCGCGCACCGTCGCGTAGAGGAGGATCGCGGCCGCGAGCGCGACGCAGAGCGCGGCGGCGACGCCGCCGCTCGAGAGCAGCGCGTGCGTGACGACGGCGCCGGCCGGTGACCCAGCGCGGCGCGCGACCAGCGCCGCGACTCCGCCACCGACGACCCAGCCGACGACGGTGCCGGCGGCGGCGAGCGCCGCGGCCTCGGCGAACGTGAACAGCTCGATCTGCCAGCGGCGCGCGCCGAACCACGTGAGGCGCCGCCGTGCGTCGCCGACGTCGCGCCGCAGCGCGGCCGCGGCGAGGATCGTGAACGCGAGCAGCAGCGCGCCGCCCTCGCCGCCGAGCAGCAGCAGGCGCCGCGCCGCAGCGGTCGAGGCCGACGCGGCGGCGGCGAGCTGGTCGGTCGGCGCGGTGACCTCGAAGAGCGCCGAGCTCGCGTCGACCTGCGCCGTCAGCCGCTCGATCTTGCGGCGGAAGTCGTCGATCGCCCACGGGTGGACGTCGCCGCCGTTCACGGGCACGAACCACGCGTACGAGCGGTAGAACGTCTCGAGCTCGGGCGTCGCCGACAGCCCCGCGACGCCGTTCGCGATCACGACGGGCGACGGCTGCGGCGTGTGGTACCGCACCGCGCGCGCCACCATCTCGGTAGCCGGGGCCGGCAGGACGTACGGCGCGAACGGCGTCCCCGGCTCGAGCACCGCGTGCCCGACCTCGATCAGGTGCAGGTAGCGCGTCGAGGGGATCGGTCCCGACCCCTCGAGGCGCAGGACCTCGCAGTGCGTCGGGACGCAGAGTGACGGCATGCGGCCGGAGACGAGGCGCACCCAGCGCGGCAGGTCGTCGGCGGCGCGCAGGTTGACGAGCCGGCCTTGCACCGACGCCTCGCGAAACAGCATCGCCGCCGCGGGCCGCGTGCCCGTCACCCGGCGCATCAGCGGCGCCACGGCGCGGTTCAGCGGCGCGAAGCTGTTGGTCGCGCCGCTCCACGACACCTCGACCACGCGGTCGGCCGGGTCGAGGCGCGCCGTCGCGAGCGCGAGTGAGCGGTCCTGCATCACGAGCCGGCCGGCGAGCACCGCGGCGAGGACCGCGGCGCCGGCGACGACGCCGACCGCGACGAGCGCGACGCGACGACCGCCCGCGGCGAGGCGGGCGGCGACGAGCCGCAGCGGGAAGAGCGTCCGGCGTAGCAACACCAGTAGAAGGAATCTACTGGTGTCTAGGATGAGAGGCAACGTGCCTCGGTACGACGTCCCGAAGGCGGCGCCCGAGCCGCTGCGGCAGGTCCAGCTGCTGATCAACAGCGTCGACCTGCACAACGAGGTGGACTGGTTGCCCGACTGGCTTGCCGAGCGCGATCTGCGGCCGAGCGACGGCGCGCGGGCGCGGCGTCTGCGCGAGGCGCTGCGCGAGGTCGCGCTCGGGAACAACGGCTTCGGCGTGTCCGGCGACGCGCTGCGCACGCTCGACCGGGCGACGGCGCGGCTGCGGATCCGCTTCGACGGCGACGGCGGCGTGGCGTTCGAGGGACGGGACGCGCTCGACGAGGTGGTCGCCGTCGCCGTCCGGGCCGCGCTCGACGGGACGCTCCGGCGGCTGAAGGCGTGCCGGAACTGCCGCTGGGCGTTCTACGACTACTCGCCCAACCGCTCGGCGACGTGGTGCTCGATGCAGCTCTGCGGCAACCGGACGAAGACGCGCGCGTACCGGCGCCGCCGCTCGCTCAAGAGGCCTTGATGGATCCGGGAGCGACCTCGGGCTGCCGCCCGACCACGGCGTCGACGGTGATCCGCTCGCGGTAGCTCGGCTCGAGCTCGCGCATCACCCGGTCCTCGAACTCGGCGCGCTGCTCGCCGAGGCGCTCGGGCGAGGCCGCCGACGTCGAGTACGCCATCCCGATCAGCTCCGCCGGCGTCCACGTCCGCTCGACCTCGACCGAGATCACCTCGACGTCGCAGAACGCGCTCCCGGCCAGGACGTCGACGTAGCGGAACTGCGGTCGCTCGAGCGGCGGCGCGCCGACGAGCTCGGCCGCGACCTGCAGCGCGCGCGACTGCGCCTCCGACTGACCGAGGTGGTCGCCGACGAGCGCGAGCGCGGGCGTCAGCCGTGCGAGGCGCTCGAGGACGAGCCCGGTGTCGAACCAGTGGAACGCGCGCCCGGCGGTCGCGAGCCGGAAGGAGCCCCACGCCTCGTCCACGTCCTCGGCCCGCGCCTCGATCGCGACGACGTTCGGCGGCGCTGCGCGTCGGAGCTCGGAGAGCATCTCCGGCTCGGCGTCGACGGCGACGACCTGTCCCGCGTACGCGGCGAGCGGGATCGCGAGCGTCCCCGGGCCGCAGCCGAGGTCGAGGACGCGCGAGCGGGTGTCGACGCCGGTCGCCTGCACGAGCCGCGCGACCAGCTCCGGCGGGTATGCGGGCCGGTAGCGGGCGTAGTAGGGCGCCGCGGTCCGGAACGGCCTCACGGCCGCAGGGTAGAGCGAGAACCTAGAGCGCGCGGCGGTCGCCGGTGACGCGGCGGACCTCGTCGAGCGACGTGACGCCTGCGAGCGCGAGCCGCACCCCGTCCTCGCGCAGCGTCCGCATCCCGGCCGCGACCGCGGCGTCGAAGATCTCGTCGGTCGAGCCCTCCATCAGCACGCGGCCGAGCCCGTGGACCGGCATCAGCTCGTACAGCGCCACGCGGCCGACGTAGCCGCCGTTGCACTGCAGGCAGCCGACGGGCCGGTAGAGCGTGGGCGTGCCCGCCGTCGAGATGAGGTTCATCTCGGCGATCTCCTCCGGCGACGGCTCGTACGGCTCACGGCAGTGCGGGCAGATGCGCCGCGCGAGCCGCTGCGAGAGGATGGAGTTGATCGCGCCGGCGAGCAGGTCGGGGTCGACGTCGAGCGCGCGCAGCCGTGCGATCGCGCCCGACGCGTCGTTCGTGTGCAGCGTCGTCAGCACGAGGTGCCCTGTCATCGCCGCCTGGATCGCGATCTTCGCGGTCTCGCTGTCGCGGATCTCGCCGACGAGGATCACGTCCGGGTCTGCGCGCAGGATCGTGCGCAGCCCGCGCTCGAACGTCAGCCCGATGCGGCTGTTCACCTCCGTCTGCATCACTCCCGGCAGCTGGTACTCGACGGGGTCCTCGATCGTGGCGATCGAGCGCATGCCGTCGTTGAGCCGGTCGAGCGCCGCGTACAGCGTCGTCGTCTTGCCGGAGCCCGTCGGGCCGCACGTCAGGACGGCGCCGAACGGCTGCGAGATCGACCGCATGAACACGGACTCCATCTCGTGGCTCATGCCGAGGCCGGGAAGCTCGAGCTTCGTCTCGCGCAGCAGGAGGCGCAAGACGATCTGCTCGCCGTGCTTCGTCGGCAGCACCGCGACGCGCACGTCCACGGGCGAGCCGCCGCTGTAGACGACGAACGAGCCGTCTTGCGGCATCCGCTTCTCCGCGATGTCGAGCGACGCCATCACCTTGATCCGCGACGCGACCGCGTGCTGCATCCGCTTCTCGATCGGCTGCGCGTCGCGCATGACGCCGTCGACGCGGTAGCGCACGATCACCTCGCGCGGCTGCGGGTTGACGTGGACGTCTGACGCGCCGTGGTTGACGGCGCGCGCGATCAGGTCGTTGACGAGATCGAGCGCGTTGGCCGCGGCGACCTCGTCGTCCAGCCCGTCGTCCGGCGGCGCGTCGGTGACGGCCACCGTCAGGCGGTAGGTACGTGCGATCGTCGCCGCGAGCGCGGGCGCGTCGGCGACCGCCACGCGGAACCCGACACCGAGCGCGAGCCGCAGCTCGTCCTGCGTCTGCAAGTTGCCCGGATCGGCAACGGCAATCTGCACGAGGTTTTCCTGCAGGAAGCGCACCGGCAATGCCTGGTGCTCGTGTGCGAACCCTTCCTTCAACAGCGTCGCCGCGCGCTGGTCGACCGCCGTCTGCGTCAGGTCGACGAAGTCGAGCCCCTGCTGGGCGGCGAGCGTCTCCGCGACGGCGCGGGTCGACGTCCAGCCCTTCTCGACGAGGATCTCGCCGAGCCGCTTGCGCAGGACGGGCTGGAGCTCGAGCGCGCTGTCGACGTTCTCCTGCGTCGCGTGGCCGGCGCGTACGAGCAGCTCGCCGAGTCGCAGCGCGGGAACGACCGGAACGGCGACGGCTTCCACCCGGCGTCTATCGGCTGCCCGCGCTCCGCGGTTGAGGACTACCGCAAAAGCAGGGTGAGGAGCGCCTTCTGCACGTGCAGGCGGTTCTCGGCCTCGTCCCAGATCGCCGCGCGCGGGCCGTAAAGCACCTCCGCGGTGATCTCCTCGCCCGGATGGGCGGGCAGGCAGTGCATCACGAAGGCGTCGGGCGCGGCGAGCGCGAGCAGCGTGTCGTCGAGGCGGTACGGCGCGAGGTCCGCGAGCCGCCGCGCGCGCTCGTGCTCCTGCCCCATCGACACCCAGGTGTCGGTGACGACGACGTCGGCGTCCGCAACCGCCTCGCGCGGGTCGCGCGTGAGCGAGTCCAGCACGCCGTCCGGCGGCTCGTAGCCCGCGGGGCAGGCGGCGACGACGTCGAAGCCGAGCAGCCCGCCGAGCGCCGCGAGCGAGACGAGCACGTTCGAGCCGTCGCCGACCCACGCCACCCGTGCGCCGCCCAGCCGGCCGAGGCGGTCCCGGATCGTCAGCGCGTCGGCGAGCGCCTGGCACGGATGCTCGGCGGCGGTGAGGGCGTTGATCACCGGAATCGTCGCCCACTCCGCCCACGCCTCCAGCTCCTCGTGCGCGTGCGTGCGCACGGCGAGCGCGTCGAGGTACCGCGACAGCGCCCGCGCCGTGTCGGGCAGCGACTCTCCTCGCGACAGCTGCAGCTCCTCCGGCGTCAGCGGAATCGCGGCGCCGCCGAGCTGCGCCATCCCGGCCGAGAACGAGACGCGCGTGCGCGTCGAGTGCTTCGCGAAGTAGAGGCCGAGGGTCGCGCCGTCGAGCAGCGGCTGCCGCGGCCGCTCGCGCAGCTCGACGGCGGTGTCGAGGATCAGCTCCGCCTCGGCCGGCGTGAGGTCCGAGATGCGGAGGAGGTCACGTCCGCGCAGCGTCGCGGCGGCCGTCGCAGTCACGCCCACCGCGCCTTCGCCGCCTGCACGGCGGACACGACGTCGATTCCGCGGACGTCGCGGAGGTAGTGCTCCGCCTCCGGCGGCGGCGGCGCGAACGTCCCGTCGCGCACCTGCGAAGCGACGCGCTCGTGCGCGTCGCGGAACGGCACTCCCTGCCGGACGAGCGCCTCCGCCGCGTCGGTCGCGCGGAGCCGCGGGTCGGCGGCGGCCGCGCCGAGCCGCTCGCGGTCGAACTCGAGCCCGTCGACCAGCACCGTCAGCGCGCCGAGCGCGAGGCGGACGTCGCGGCGCGCCCGGAAGGTCGCGTGCTTGTCCTCCGCGAGGTCGCTGTTGTACGCGAGCGGCAGCCCCTTCACCGTCGCGAGCAGTCCTGCGAGCCGTCCGATCGCGGTCCCCGCCTTGCCGCGCACGAGCTCCGCCACATCGGGGTTCAGCTTCTGCGGCATCATCGACGATCCCGTCGCCGCGTTCTCGGGCAGCCTCGCGAACCCGAACTCGGCGGTCGCCCACAGCACGAGCTCCTCGCCGATCCGCGACAGGTGGACGAAGAGCCCAGCGCACGCGTAGAGGTAGTCGAGGACGAAGTCGCGGTCGGCGACGGCGTCGATCGAGTTGCGCATCGCGACCGGAGGAGGGGGCAGCGGGATCGTCGAGCCTGCGACCGCTCCCGCGCCGAGCGGCGACGGCTCGGCGTGCGAGCGAGCCGAGAGGAAGCGCGTCCGGTCGCGCTCGAGCATCTCCACCCACGCGAGCAGGTGGTGGCCGAGCGTGACCGGGATCGCGCGCTGCAGATGGGTGTACGCGGGCATCGGTGTGTGCGCGTTCGCCTCTGCGTGCCCCAGCACCGCGTGCGCGAGGGCGCGAATCGCGTCGGCCGCCTCGTCGCACGCGTCCTGGACGTAGAGACGGTGCGCCGCCGCGACCTGGTCGTTGCGGGAACGTCCGGCGTGGATCTTGCGTCCGAGCGGGCCGAGCAGGCGCTCGATCGCCGTGTGCACGTCCTCGTCGTCCGGCTCCAGGTCGTCGGGGCCGATCGCCGCGAGTCGCCGCTCGACCTCCACGAGCTCGTCGCCGTCGAGCAGCCCCGCCGCGTGCAGCCGTTGCGCGTGCAGGAGCGTGCCTTGCAGGTCGTACCGCAGCAGCTCGGCGTCCTCCGCCTTCAGGAACTCCCACGCCTCGGGTGCGAGGGACGTCTCGACGCGTCCCGACCACAGCGTCACAGCGGCCACCCCAGCGTCTGCAGCATCCGCCGCGTGTCGGCGACGTCGTTGACCTTCACGTTCAGCTGGCCGATCCGGTCGGCCGCCGTGAACGCGGTCGCGCTGCGCTCCATGCTCAGGCGCTCCGGGTCGTACGTGATCTCGCCGCGCGTGTCGAGGATCGTGTAGTCGTCGCCGCGCCGCAGTTCGAGCGTCACCTCGCCGCTGATCGGCGCCGCCACCCATCGCTGCAGCGCATCCCGCAGCATCAACGCCTGGACGTCGAACCAGCGCCCCTCGTAGAGCAGGCGCCCGAGCCGCCGCCCCTCGTCCGCGTAGCGCTCGAGCGTCGCCTCGTTGTGGGTCGCGGTCAGGAGCCGCTCGTACGCGACGTGCAGCAGCGCCATGCCGGGGGCCTCGTACACGCCGCGGCTCTTCGCCTCGACGACGCGGTTCTCGATCTGGTCCGACATGCCGAGCCCGTGCCGGCCGCCGATCTCGTTGGCCGCGCGGATCAGGTCGACGGGGTCGAGGAGCCCCTCGCCGTTCAGCGCGACGGGGACGCCGCCGTCGAATGCGACGGTCACCGTCTCCGGCTCGACCGCGACGGCGGGATCCCAGAACCGGACGCCCATGATCGGCTCGACGATCTTCAGCGACGTGTCGAGCTGCTCGAGGTTTTTCGCCTCGTGCGTCGCGCCGAGCAGGTTCGCGTCGGTCGAGTACGCCTTCTCGACGGAGTCGGGATGCGGCAGCCCGCGCTCCAGCAGCCACTCGCTCATCTCCCTGCGGCCGCCGAGCTCGCCGACGAATGCGGCGTCGAGCCACGGCTTGTAGATGCACAGCTGCTCGTTCACGAGCAGGCCGTAGCGGTAGAAGCGCTCGATGTCGTTGCCCTTGTACGTCGAGCCGTCGCCCCAGATCTCGACGTCGTGCTCGCTCATCGCGCGGACGAGCATCGTCCCCGTGACGGCGCGGCCGAGCGGCGTCGTGTTGAAGTAGCGCCGGCCCGCGGTCGCGACGTGGAACGCACCGCACTGCAGCGCGACGACCGCCTCGCGCGCGAGCGCGCCCTTGCAGTCGACGAGCACCGCCTCCTCGGCACCGAAGGCGCGCGCCTTCTCGGGGATCGCGGCGACGTCCGGCTCGTCGTACTGGCCGAGGTCGGCGGTGAACGCGTACGGGATCGCGCCGTGCTCGCGCATCCACGCGAGCGCGCAGCTCGTGTCGAGCCCGCCCGAGAACGCGATCCCGACCCGCTCGCCGACCGGCAGGGCAACCAGGATGGCGCTACGCCGCTGCGTCGCGACGCTCACTGCAACCTGCTCCGGATCTCCTCGGCGAGCTGCGCTCCGGTCACGCCTTCGCGAGCGGCGACGAAGACCGTGTTGTCGCCGGCGATCGTGCCGGCGACCTCCGGCAGGTTCGCCTCGTCGATCGCATCTGCGAGCGCCGCCGCGAAGCCTCGCGGCGTCTTGATCACGAGCAGGTTGCCCGTCGGGACGAGCTCGCCCATCCACCGCCGCAACGCCGCGTGCAGCTCGTCGAGCCGCCGCACGTCCGCCGCGCCGGGCAGCGCGTAGGCGAGCCGCCCCTCCGCGTTTCGCACCTTCACCAGCCCGAGCTGCGCGATGTCGCGCGACACGGTCGCCTGCACGGCGTCGATCCCGTGGGCGCGCAGCGCCTCCGCCACTTCCGCCTGGGTCGACAGCGACTGCTCCTGCACGAGCCGCAAAATCGTCCCCTGCCGTTCGAACTTCGTCGTCACAGAACCTCCTCCAGCGTCGCGAGACCGTGAAGAGCCTCGTCCTCCGTCAAGGTCAGCGGCGGGGTCAGCCGGATCGTCCGCGGCCCTGCCGAGCCCACCAGCAGTCCGCGTTCCAGCGCGGCCGCGACGACGTCACCGGCGGCGCCGTCCGTGTCGAGCGCGAGCAGCAGCCCGAGCCCGCGCACCGGCAGCCGCGACGCGAACAGCGACGACAGCGTCCGCACGTGCGCGAGCAGCGTCTCGTCGACCGCGTCGACGACGGCGCACGCGGCGGCGCAGGCGACTGGGTTGCCGCCGAACGTCGATGCGTGGTCGCCCGGCGCGAACCCCGTCGGCGCGTCCTGCGAGACGAGGAGGGCGCCGAGCGGAAGCCCGTTCGCCAGGCCCTTCGCCAGCGTGACGGCGTCAGGCTTCACGCCGAGCTCCTGCCACGCGAAGAACGACCCGCTGCGACCGACGCCAGTCTGTACCTCGTCGAAGATCAGCAGCGCTCCGTGCGCGTCGGCCAGCCCGCGCGCATGCGCGAGCACGTCGGACGAGAGCGGATGCACGCCGCCTTCTCCCTGCACGGGCTCGAGCAGGATCGCCGCGGTCTCGCCGCCGACGTGGTCGGCGAGCGAGTCCGGCGCCGCGAAGCGCGCGCCCGGGACGAGCGGCTCGAACGGCGCGCGCTTCCCCGGCTGGCCCGTGACCGACAGCGCACCGAGCGTGCGCCCGTGGAACGACCCCTCGAGCGCGACGATTTCGCTGCGGCCGGTCGCCTTGCGCGCCCACTTGAGCGCCGCCTCGACGGCCTCGGCCCCGGAGTTGCAGAAGAACGCGCGGGCGCCGCCGACGCGTTGCGACAGGCTGGCGGCGAGCTCCTGCATCGGCTCCGTCCAGTACAGGTTCGAGACGTGCCACAGCCGCTCGAGCTGCGCCTGGGCGGCGGCGAGCGGCGCCGGATGGCGGTGGCCGAGGCCGACGACGGCGATGCCGGCGACGAAGTCGAGGTAGCGCTTGCCGGCCGCGTCGACGAGCCAGGCGCCCTCGCCGTCGACGAACGTGACGTCGAGCCGCGCGTACGTCGGCAGCAGCGTGTCGCAAGAGGTGGCTGTCATGCGACGACGAGCGTGTTGCCGATCGTGGCGGTGATACCGCTCGCCGCTGCGAGTGCGGCCGCGCGCAGCTTCGGCACGATGCCGCCCTCGAACCTGCCCTCGTCGAGCATGCGCGTCGCGCGGCCGGCGTCGATCGCGTCGACCAGCTCGTCGTCGACGAAGAGGCCGGGCACGTCGGTGAGGAACACGAGCCGCTTCGCGCCGAGCCCGAGCGCCAGCGCGGCCGAGGCGTCGTCGGCGTTGACGTTCAACGGTCCGACCGCGAGCGGCGCGACCATCGGCACCCTCCCGGCGGAGAGCGCCTGCAGGATCTTCCGCGGCCGGCACGGCAGCGGGTCGCCGACCTGGCCGAGCGGCGGCACGGGCACCGCCAGCAAACCGTCCCGGTGGCCGAGGACGGGGACGGCACGCTCGCCGAGCGCCGCGCACAGCTCGGCGTTCACCTGCTCCATCGACTCGCGCACGACCTCGACCGCGGCGCGTGACGTGCGGCGGCGACCCTGCACGAACTCGACCGGGATGCCGCGCCGCTCCATCTCGCGCGTGATCTGCGGCCCGGCGCCGTGCACGACGATCACCTGGTGTCCCTCCTCGGCGAGGCCGAGGATCCGTCCCGCCGACTCGCGCGCGACGGCGCCGCCGACCTTCACGATCAGGCGGCTCGGCGCGGGCGCCGCGCTCAACTGCGGTACTCCGCGTTGATGCGCACGTAGTCGTACGACAGATCGCTCGTCAGGTACGCGGCGCTGCCGTCGCCGAGGCCGAGCTCGAGGTCGATCGTGCAGACGGCGCCGTCGACCGGCGGCTCGACCTCCTGCGGCGCGCCGTCGACGAGTACGGCCGTGCCGTTGTAGGCGAGCGAGATCCGCTGCGGGTCGACGTGCGCGTAGCCTCCGTCGAAGGGCGCGCTGCCCGCCGCCATCAGCACGCGACCCCAGTTCGCGTCGCGGCCGAACAGCGCCGTCTTGACGAGCGGCGACGTGGCGATGCGCTGCGCGATCGCGCGGGCCTCCGCGTCGTCCAGCGCTCCCCTGACGTTGATCTCCGCGAGCAGCGTCGCGCCCTCGCCGTCGGCGACGATCTGCTGCGCGAGGTCGGCGCACAGGCCGCGCAGGGCAAGCGCGAACGCCTCGTCGGTCGCGGGCGTGCGCTCGGTGCCGGCCGCTCCCGACGCGAGCAGCACGACGGCGTCGTTCGTCGAGCACTCGCCGTCGACGCTGATCGAGTTGAAGCTCGCGTCGACCGCCGGCCGCAGGAACTCGATCGCCTCGCCGTGCGCGAGCGGGTAGTCGGTCGTCACGACGGCGAGCATCGTGGCAAGGTTCGGATGGATCATCCCCGACCCCTTCGCCATGCCGCCGACGGTGAACCCGTGCGCGCGCCGGACGGCCGTCTTCGGCTTGGTGTCGGTGGTGAGGATCGCCTCGGCCGCGTCGGCGCCGCCGCCCGTGGACAGCGCGGCGGCCGCGGCGTCGAGCCCGGCGCACACGCGGTCGACGGGCAGCGGCGCGCCGATCACCCCCGTCGAGAGCACGAGCACCTGCTCGCGGCGCAGCCCGAGCAGGTGCGCCGCATGTGCGGCCGTCGTCCGCGCCGCCTCGATCCCCGCGGCGCCGGTGGCCGCGTTCGCGACGCCCGAGTTGACGACCACTGCCTGCGGCTCGGCCGCAGCCAGATGCTGCTGCGAGACGACGACAGGTGCGGCGAGGACGCGGTTCTGCGTCCACAGCGCGGCGCCGGTGGCCGGCCGCGTCGCCCGCACGAGCGCAAGGTCCCGCTTCTGCTTGCGGATGCCCGCGTGGACGCCGGCGGCAACGAATCCGCCCGCGGCCGTGACGCTCATACCGCGACCCCCGCGAGCCGCAGGCCTGCCGTCTCGTCGACGCCGAGCGCGAGGTTCGCGTTCTGCACCGCCTGCCCGGCGGCTCCCTTGCCCAGGTTGTCGAGCGCGCAGATCACGATCGTCGTGCCGGTCGCACGGTCGGTGAAGACGCCGATCTCGGCCGCGTCGGTTGCCTGCACGCGCGCCAGCTCCGGCGTCGTCTGCTCGGGCAGCACGCGGACGACGGTGCTCGCCGCGTAGGCGTCCTCCAGGAGCGCACGTGCGTCCGCGTCGGTGTGGACGTAGCAGGTCGCGAGCAGGCCGCGGCGCACCGGCAGCAGATGCGGGACGAAGCAGACCGCGAAGCCGAGCTGCTGCGCGATCTCGGGCGCGTGCCGGTGCGCACCGACGGCGTACGGGGCGAGGTTCTCGAGCACCGAGCCGGCGTGCGACGACGCTTTCGGGGTCCTTCCGGCGCCCGAGACGCCCGACTTGGCATCGACGATCGCGCCGTCGAGCGCCTCCGCGAGCGGCCCCAGTGCGAGCAGAACCGCCGTCGCGTAGCAGCCGGGGTTCGCGATCAGCGGGCCGTCCGGCGGGTAGAGCTCCGGCAGCCCGTAGCTCCATGCGCCGGGCGCCGACCCGTACCACGCGCGCGCCTGCGCCTCGTCGCGCAGCCGGTGCGCGCCGGAGAGGTCGACGACGACCGCGTCCTCGGGCGGCTCGAACGCCGCCGCCTCGACGTGGTCGAGGCAGACGAAGACGACGTCGGCGCCGGCCGCCGCCGCTTCGTGGTTCGGGACGAACGCCGGCAGCGACCCGCCGAGGCGCGGGTCGAGAGCCCACGCCGGCTGCCCCGCATACGTGTCGGAGCCGAGGGCCGCCGGCTCGAGCGCAGGGTGTGCCAGCACGCGGTCGAGCGTCTCCTGGCCGGCGTAGCCGGCGCAGCCGAGGATCGCGGCGGTCGCCATCTGCTGCATTACTATACATAGAAGCGCAAATTATGCGATGGCGATCTCGATCGTCGCGCCGGGCCGCAGGCGGCGCAGCACCTCGCCGAGCTCGGCCTGCGGCAGCGACACGCAGCCGTTCGTCGCCCGCCCGGTGTCGACGTGCAGGAAGATCGCCGACCCGCGCCCGGGCACAACCGGGTGCGCGTTGTACTCGACGACCGCGAACTCGCGATAGGCGACGGTCGCGCGCCAGAGCGCCTCGCTGTCGCCCCCGAAGGGCGGCGGCGTTCCGCATGGGACGTGCCGGAACGTGTTGTAGGCCGGCGAGCGCGGGTCCTCGTCCCACCAGTCGCCGCACACGAGGCGGTGGTAGCGGAGGTGCAGCGGCGGCCGCGGCTCGAGCCCGTAGACGGTGGGGCCGATCGCGTACGTGCCGAGCGGCGTCGTCCCGTCGCCCTCTCGATGGTGCGCGGAGACGCCCGCGTAGCCGACACGGGCGCGCCAGGGTCCGAAGACGCGCCGTCCGCACTCGAGGTAGGAGAGCGACGCCACGGTCGACCGCGCGTCCGGCGCGACGACGACGATCCGCTGCGCGCACGACGCGTGCAGCACGAGTGCGAGCGCAAGGGTCAGCACGGCCGCAAAGTACGCTGGATCCGCGATGGCCGCCGCGCTCCCGCCGTTCCACGCTGCGTCCGCGCGGGTCACCGCCGCGCTGCTCGGCAAGTCGTGGCGACCGGGCTGTCCCGTCGGGCCGTCGCAGCTGCGCCGCGTCTACGTCTCCTACGTCGGCTTCGACGGGCGTGCACACCGCGGCGAGCTGGTCGTCGACGCGGCGGTGGTCCGGGACGTCGAGGCCGTGTTCTCCCGGCTGTACGCGGCGCGGTTTCCGGTTCACCGCATGCGGCCCGTGTCGGCGTACGGCGGCAGCGACGACCGCTCGATGGCGGCCGACAACACGTCGGCGTTCAACTGCCGCTACGCCGTCGCGCCCGGGCCGAAGCAGTGGTCGGTGCACGCCTACGGCGAGGCGGTCGACGTCAACACCGTGGAGAACCCGTACGTCGAAGGCGGCCGCGTGCTGCCGCCCGCCGGGCGTCGCTACCTGAACCGCTCGCGCTACCGGCGCGGGATGGCGGTCGCGGGCGGGGTGCTCGTGCGCGCGTTCGCCTCCGTCGGGTGGTTCTGGGGCGGGCGCTGGACGTCGTCGCCCGACTGGCAGCACTTCTCGAAGACGGGCGGCTGAGCTATGCCGCCTCGGCGCGAACCTGAAGCGACTCCAGCCGGTCGACGCGCGCGAGCGCGGGGAACACCCACGGCCAGACGAGCGCGAGCCCGATCGTCACGGCTCCGCCGGCGACCACGGCGGGGACGGCCCCGAGCAGCGCTGCCGCGGCGCCCGACTCGAACGCCCCAAGCTCGTTCGACGCGCTGATGAAGACGAGCTCGACGGAGTTCACGCGCCCCAGAAGCACGTTCGGCGTCGCGAGCGCGATCGTCGTCGAGCGGATGTTCATCGAGAACATGTCGACGAACCCGCTCACCGCGAGCGCGAGCGTCGACAGCCAGAACCACTTCGACAGCCCGAATACGACCATGCTCGCGCCGAACAGCGCGACCACGACGAGCAGCTTCCGGCCGGCGCGGCCGCCGACGGGCCGGCGCGTGAGGATGATCCCCGCCGCGAGCGCGCCGAATGCGGGCACGCTGCGCAGCACGCCGAGCCCGGCCGGGCCGACGTGCAGCACCGACTTCGCGAACAACGGCAGCAGCGCGACGGCGCCGCCGAACAGGACGGCGAAGAGGTCGAGCGTGATCGCGCCGAGCAGGATCGGCGTCCGCCGGATCAGCCGGATCCCCCCGAGCAGGCTCGCGACACCCGGCTCGGCCGCGAGCGAGTCCGCCCCCTGCCGGCGCGGCAGGCGCGCGAGCGCCCCGGCCGAGAGCACCAGGAACGCGGCGCCCACGGCGTAGACGGCCTCCGGCCGCAGGGCGAAGAGCAGCCCGCCGGCCGCCGGGCCCGCGACGGTCGCGACCTGGAACGCGATCGAGCGCAGCGCGAGCGCGCCCGCGAGCAGGTCGCCCGGCACGAGCTCGGGCGTCAGCGCACGCGCCGCCGGCTGGCCGAACGCGCCCGTGACCCCGGTGACGAAGGCGAGGGCGAGGAACGCCCAGAGCTGCCGCGCGCCGCCGACGGTGACCGCGAGCAGCAGCCCCGCCACCCCAGCCTGCGCGAGCACCGACGCCGAGAAGACCAGCGGCCGCGACAGCCGGTCGGCGAGCTGCCCCGCGGGCAGCGCCAGCAGGGGCAGCGGGACGAACTCGCAGAGGCCGATCAACCCGAGGTCGAATGCGTCGTGGTGGATCGCGTACACCTGCCAGCCGACGGCGACCTCGATCATCTGCGCGGCGAAGCCCGACAGGAGGATCGCGACCCAGAGGCGCCGGAACTCGCGAATCCGCATCGGGGGAGGCAGCGCCGGCACGGCGGAACTCTGCCTGCGGCGGATCTCTCAGGGACTTCCTAGGTCGGTCGAAGCCTGAGCTTCGCTTCCGCGGGCACCGTGGAGGGACAACGCGGATCGAAAGAGAGGGAGCAGACACTCACATGGCCAGGACGAGGAATCGCGTCGTCGCCGCGGTCGCGGCCGCGGCGCTCGCCGGAGGCGCGGTCGGTGCGATCGCCGTCTCGCTCACGTCGCACTCGCGCACGACCACCGTCCGCACCGTCGCGCCTGCGAACAGCGCCAACATCGCCTCGAGCTCGACGCTCACCGTCGCCGAGATCGCGAAGAAGTGGTCGAGCAGCGTCGTCGAGCTGACCGTCGACTCCAGGTCGAGCAACTCGCCGTTCCCGGGCTCGAGCGGCAGCTCGACCGCCGAGGGGAGCGGCTTCGTCTACGACACGAAGGGCGACATCGTCACGAACCAGCACGTCGTCGAGGGGGCGGCCTCGATCAGCGTGAGGTTCCGGAACGGCTCGACGTACAAGGGCACGCTGGTCGGACAGGATCCGTCAACCGACGTCGCCGTCGTGCACGTGAACGCGCCGGTGTCGCTGCTCGTCCCCGTGACGCTCGGCGACTCCTCGGCGGTGCAGATCGGCGAAGGCGTCGTCGCGATTGGCGACCCGTACGGCCTCGTCGACACCGTCACGAGCGGGATCGTCAGCGCGACGGGGCGTGAGATCCAGGCGCCGGACGGGACCCCGATCGAGAACGCGATCCAGACGGACGCCCCGATCAACCACGGCAACTCCGGCGGGCCGCTGCTGGACATGCAGGGCGACGTGATCGGCATCACCTCGCAGATCCAGAGCGACTCGGGCGTCTTCGACGGCATCGGCTTCGCCGTCCCGTCGAACCTCGTCGCGCAGATCGCGCTTGAGCTGGTCGCGACGGGGACGGCGAAGCACGCCGAGATGGGCGTCTTCGTCGGCCCGGCGGCGAACGGCGCCAGGGTGTCGCGCGTCCGGAGCGGCAGCGGTGCGGCGAGGGCCGGGATCCAGCTCGGCGACGTCATCACGTCGGTCGGCGGCGTGAAGGTGACGACGCCGCAGCGGCTGCGCGCGCTCATCGAGGCCCACCAGCCGGGCGACACCGTGCAGGTCACGATTCTCCGCGCAGGCGCGACGAGGACGCTCGCGGTGACGCTCGGCAACCGCACGTCGTGACGGCCGGTACGCAGCCGACGCGCGCCCGCGACGCCCGGGGTGCGGCACGTCGAGCACGTGAACCACGTCCGCCGTCGACGAGCAGACTGTCGGCGCATGCGCCGCTTGCTCGTCCTCGCCGCAGCGCTACTGCTGCTCGCCGGCTGCGGCGGCGGCCCGGCGGTCTCGGGACGCGCCGTCTTCTCGCACTCGTGCTCCGGCTGCCACACGCTGACCGGGCATGACACGAACGTGGACGGGGGCGACCTCGCGGTCGGGCACTTCTCCGTGGCGGAGGTCGAGAGCTTCGCAGCGGTGATGCCCGTGCGCCCGAGGCTGACGTCCGACGAGCTGCACGCCGTCGCTGTATACGTCGTCTCGCGCCAGACGCGCTGAGCGAAACCGTCAGGCGTCCACGAGCTCCGCCATCCCGAGCTCGAACAGCTCGACCGTCGCGGCGACCACGTCGCGGCGGAGCTGCGTCGTGCCGCTGCGCGAGAGCTCGAGGCGCTTCGCGATGCGGTCGACCGCGTCGCCGAGCGTCAGGCGGCCGTCGAGCGCAGCGAGCACGTCCGCCGCGTCGAGGTCGACGACGACCTCCGCGTGCGTCCCCTCGTCCAGGACGAGCCGGGCCTCGTCCGTCCCGTCGCCGCGGCGATGCTCGATCTCGACGGCGTCGGCGAGGGTGAACCGCGTCTCGAGCACGGCCTTGCGGTCGGGCAGGCGGTCGAGCAGCGCGCGGGCGGCGAACGCGCGCTCGATCTGATCGCCGGCGTACTCGAGCTCGTCCTCGTCGACGTCGTCGGCCCGGATCGTCTGCTGCCTCGCCGCGCGCTTGTGCAGGAGGACGGCGCCTTCGGAGATCCACTCGACCCCGAGGCGTTCGAAGTACTCGACCCATTCGTCGAGCGCGGCCGCAAAGGCCTGACGGTCCTCGGCGAGATGCTCGTTCCAGCCGGCTGCGTGGTCGAGGGGGTCGGCGCCGCTGAGACCGAGCACCCACGCGTCGCACCCGGTTCCGTCGAGCCACTCGTCGAGCCGGACGTCGGGGTCGTCGCGCGACTCTGCCACCCAGCTCACGAGCATCGACGCGAACCCGCCGGCGGCGAGCGCGGACGCGCACCCCTCGACGACCCGCTGCGAGACCTCGTCGGCCGGCAGCCCCGCGTCGCGGTACTGCCAGCGCCGCTCGGGCGAGACGACGTACGGCGCGTTGCACGTGATCAGGTCGAACGTCTCGCCGGCGACCGGCTCGAACAGGCTGCCCTTCCGCGGCTCGACGTTCGCGATGCCGTTCAGCGCGGCGTTGAGCTCGGTGTAGGCGAGCGCGCGGTCGTTGACGTCGGTCGCCACGACTCGAGCGGCGTGCCGCGACGCGAGCAGCGCATGGATGCCGTTTCCGGTTCCGACGTCGAGCGCGCGCTGCACGCGCCGGCGCGGCGTCAGCGCGGCGAGCCACGATGCCGTCGGCGAGTAGGCGGCCACGTAGCCTTCGGGATCGTCGTCGCCGCGTGAGAAGTGGTCGAACGCGAGCAGCAGGCCCTCGACCGGCAGGAGCCGCGAGCGCGGCACGAGCAGGCCGTCCTGCTCCTGCGCCAGGCCGATCCGTAGAACGGCCGCGGCGCCGTTGCCTCCGACCGCTTCCTCGAGCGCCCCGCGCGTCACCGGCAGCTCGAGCAGGAACAGCCGGACGGCGGTCGCGAGCGGCGAGGCGTCGAGGCGGCGCTCGTACACCGGCACGTCGCGCGGGGCGGCGCCGCGCACCTCGTCGTCGAGCAGCGCGTCGACGGAGTCCTCGTCGTAGGAGAGCTCCCGAAGCGCGCGACCGAGCGAACCGGCGGCGTCGCGGTCGGCGATCGGCCACGTCATGCGGAGGCGGAGTCTACGCAGGCGCTTGCATCGCGCGCGCCGAGCGCATTGACTTCGACCCTTGGAGGACGCCGGTCGCTTCGCGCACGCGCCGACGGTCTGGGCGCTCGCGTCCGAGCTCTGCCGCGCGCTGACCGACGAGATCGGCGGCGTCGGCTGCATCGTCTCGCGCGTGATCGGCGACGTGCTCGTGCAGATCGCCGAGCACGCGCCCGAGGGTCGCACGTTCCATCTCGGGCGCGGGTTTCTCGTCTCGCAGTTCCCGGCGACCGCCGACGTGCTCGCCGGCCGCGGCGCGCGCGCCGTGTCGCTCGCCGAGCCAGATCCGGACCCCGCCGAGGCCGCCGTCCTGCGCGACCTCGACGTCGGAGCCGTGCTGATGCTCGCGCTGCGCGGACCGGCCGCAGCGTGGGGGCTCGTCGAGCTCTACCGCGCCGCGCCGGACGCGTTCGCGCCGGCCGACGCCGAGCTCGCGACCGCCGTCGTCGCCGAGGCCGAACGTGCGCTCGCCGCGCTGCTCGCGAGCCGCTAGGCCGACCGCTGAGCGGACAGCGCGAACGTCAGGCCCGCCTCCATCTGGTCGCGCCATTCGCCCTTGCGGGTCGCGACCGTCTGCTCGCGCACCGCGAGCCGCAGGCCGCGCAGCTCGTCGGCGAAGTCGATCGTCTGCGCGGGGCTGAACCAGTGGCTGTGGTACGGCCCGGTCGCGACGAAGAAGCGCGTCCGGTAGCGCGCGAGCCTCGACGCCTCGCTGCGCGCGAGCAGCTGCGGGTCGTTCGCCGCGAGGACCGACGGCGGCGCGTTCTTGAACGGGCCGTCGCGCAGCGGCGCGAAGTAGCCGCTCCACGACTCGATCGTCCCGAACAGCGCGGGGTTGCGCAGCCCGATGTCGAACGCGCCGAAGCCGCCGGCCGACAGGCCCGCGAGCGTCCGCCCGCGGCGTGTCGCGATCGTCGGTAGATGCGTGTCGACCCACGGCACGACGCCGTGCACCAGCATCCGCTCCCACGGCCCCGCCCATTCGCCGTTGTACTTTCCGTCGGGGCCGGCCGCCGGCATCACCGCGATGAACGGCCGCACCGCGCCGCTCGCGATCGAGGCGTCGGCCCAGTCGAGCAGGTCGGTACCCTGGATGAACTCCGACGGCGAGCCCGGCATCCCGTGCAGGAGGTAGACGACCGGATAGCGGCTGCTCGGCGTGAAGCCCGGCGGCAGGTAGACGTCTCCGGCGCGTGCGGCGCCCGGAAACAGGCCGCTCAACACGCGTCCGCCGTTCGGCCCGTTTGCCACCGTCGTGAAGCCGGGCAGAAGCAGCGCAGTCGTCAGCGCGGCGATGAAGCTCACGAAGAACACGCTACGCAGGTTTTCTGAATGGCGGATTGTCGTCGCGCTCGTTGTCGCGTGCGGCACCGCGACCGCCGCCTGGGCGACGACGCAGCACGCGGAACGGGGCGTCGACGAGCAGATCGAGTCGTACGCGCTCGGCGGCACGGCGCACGCGCTCGTCGTGCTGCCGCCGGGGTACTCGACCAGCCGACTGCGTTACCCCGTCGTCTACTTCCTGCACGGCCTGCCGGCGGCAGGCAGCGCGTATCGCGCGAACGGCTGGGTCGGCGACGCGCTGCTCGACGCCGGCCCGGCGATCCTCGTCGTGCCGCAGGCGTCGCGCGACACCGACACCGACCCCGAGTACCTGAACTGGGGGCGCGGGCGCGAGTGGGAGACGTTCGTCGCGGAGGAGCTGCCGCACTGGGTCGACGCGCACTTCCGCACGATCCCGGCGCGGCGCGGGCGCGCGCTCGTCGGCGTCTCGGCCGGCGGCTACGGCGCGACGATCCTCGGTCTGCACCACCTCGGCTCGTTCGCGGTGATCGAGTCCTGGTCGGGCTACTTCCATCCGACCGACCCGTCGGGGATCCTCGCGCTCCCGCGCGGCGCGATCACGAACGTGCACCTGCAGATCCCGGCGCTGCGGTCGGACGAGCGCGTGCGGCCGACGTTCTTCGCGTTCTACGTCGGCGGCGGCGACGACCGGTTCCGCCCGGAGAACGTGCGGCTGAACCGCGAGCTGACGGCGGCGCACGTTCCCCACGTCTTCGCGATCTACCGCGGCGGCCACACGACGTCGCTGTGGGAGGCGCACGCGGCGGCGTGGCTGACGATGGCGCTGCGCCACCTCGCTGCGCCGCAGCGTTAACGACAGCTCAACGGCCGATTCAGCCCCTCTTCAGGACGACCGGCGTACAAGTCGCCCATGGCGACGGGGCAGGTGGTCCTTCCTTCGCGGAAGCCGTGGCTGCTCGCCGGAACGGCGGCGCTGCTCGCCTTCCTCGCGGTCGGGGCGTTCGGCGTATACAGGTACGTCGACAACTACTGGCTGTACCGCGGCTTCGCGCCGCCGCACGACCCGGCGTACGTGAAGGTGCGCGGGACGACGGTCCGCGTCTACGTCGCGAGCCCCGCGCTCGGCGGCCGCCGACAGCCGGTCGACCTCTACCTGCCGCCCGGATACGCCGCGCACCCGCACCGCCGCTACCCGACGCTCTACCTGCTGCACGGCGTCCCGGGCCGCCCCGGTGCGTTCCTCGCCACCGTGCGCATGGGTGTCGTCGAGGACGAGCTCGTCGCGCTGCACAAGGCGCGGCCGATGATCCTCGTGATGCCGTTCGGATCGACGGGCTCGTTCACCGACGAGGAGTGGGCGAACGGCGTGCGGCCGCATTCGGCCTGGGAGACGTTCCTGGCGCGCGACGTCGTGCGCTACGTCGACACGCACTTCCGCACGATCCCGCACGGGTGGGCGCGCGGCCTCGCCGGCCTGTCCGAGGGCGGCTACGGCTCGCTCAACATCGGCCTGCACCATCCGGGCGAGTTCAGGCTGCTCGAGAGCTGGTCGGGCTACTCGAAGGCCGACCCGATCCCCTCGATCTTCGGCAAGTCGAAGCAGTTCTACGACTACAACAGCCCGCTGCTGATGCTGAAGCACGTGCGGAAGGCGCTGAGGCGCGAACACACCTTCATCTGGTTCTACATCGCGAAGAAGGACCACGGGTTCAAGGAGAACCAGTGGTTCGCAAGGGCGCTCGAGCGCGACCGCATCCCGCACAAGTACTACGTCTTCGTCCACGGCGGGCACAACTGGGCGCTGTGGCGCGGCAACGCGGCGCGCGCGTACCTCGCGGCGTCGAAGGTGCTCCGTGGTCCGTAGAGCGGGCGCGGTTCCGGTCGCGATCCTCACGACGCTCGCCGCGACGGGCTGGCTCTACCTGATGCGGCCGGCGATCGGCGGGCCGCGCGTCGCCAACGCCCTGCCGCTCGACGAGCTGTCGAAGCACGACGCGGCGCCGCTCGCGTGGTACGCGGTCGTCTGGGCCCTCGCGGCGATGCTGATCGCGGCGTACGCGCGCTGGGCGCGGATCGAGCGGCTGACCGCGGCGCTCGGGCTCGCGCTTATCGTCGGCACGCTCAGCTACGTCGCGAACGGCGTCTCGATCGCAATCGTGCAGCAGATCTCGGGGCACGACGCGTTCGACATCGCGTCGCGCATCGCGTCGACGTACCTGCCCGCCACGTTCGTCGCTGTCGCGTGCGCCCTCATCGCCGCGCGCCCGCGCCGGCGCGAGACGACGTTCGCAGTGCCGGCGATCGTCGCCACCGGCGCGGTCCTCCACCTGCTGCACGCGATGCTCCCCGGCGACAGCACCGGCCTCGTCCGGAGCTTCATCCCCGACGCCGTCGGGCCGCTCGCGCGCGCGTCGGGCGTGCTGATCAGCGTCGTGCTGCTCGTCGCCTCGCGCGGCCTCGCCCGCCGCTCGCACCGCGCGTGGCAGGCCGCGGTGACGGTCTCGTTCGCCTCGATCGTCGTGCACGTGCTGCACGGCGTCAACCAGGGGACGCTGCCTTCGCTGGCCATCCTCGTGCTGCTCGTCGCGCGGCGCGGCGACTTCGACGCGCCCGGCGACGTCGCGACGCGGAGCATCGTCGTCTCGCGCGCGATCGTCTCCGCCGCGACGATCGTCGGCTACGGCGTGCTCGCGCTGTGGTTCAACCGGATCGACGCGGACCAGCCGTTCACGATCCGCTTCGCGTTCGAGGAGATCGTGCGCGGGCTGCTCGGCCTGCATTTCCACGGGTCGCCGCACCTGTCAGACGGGTTCGGGCACTGGTATCCGCTTTCGCTGCTGATGCTCGGCGTCGCCGGAACGCTGTGGACGCTTGCCGCGTGGGTCGCGCCGTGGCGGCACCGCGTCCGCCAGGAGGAGCGCGAGCGCGAGCTCGCGCGCGCGCTCGTCGCCACGTGGGGCGTCGACACGCTCGCGCCGTTCGTCCTGCGCGCCGACAAGTCCTACTTCTTCGACGCCGACGGCGAGGCGTTCATCGCGTACCGCGTCGTCGGCGGCGTCGCGATCGTCTCCGGCGACCCGATTGGCCCGCCGGAGCGGTTCGAGCCGCTCGTCGACGCGTTCTTCCGCCACGCGCACGCGCGCGGCTGGCGCGTCGCGATCCTCGGCGTCTCGGGGCGGTGGCTGCCGCTCTACGAGCGGCGCGGGCTGCGCGCCCTCTACCACGGCGACGAAGCGGTCGTCGACACGGCGTCCTTCTCGATCGAAGGCCGCGCGATCCGCAAGGTGCGCCAGTCGGTGCACCGGCTCGAGCGTGCGGGGTACGTCGCGCGCGTGCTGCGGCCGAGCGAGATCGACGCGCCGCTTCGCGACGAGCTGGAGCGAGTCGCGCGGACGTGGCGCGGTTCGCAGCCCGAGCGCGGATTCGTGATGGCGCTCGACGCGCTGTTCCGCCTCGGCGACGAGAACGCGCTCTTCGTCGTCGGCTTCGCGCCCGACGGCAGCGCGGCCGGCTTCCTGCATTTCGCGCTCTCGCCGGCCGCGAACGCGCTGTCGCTGTCGTCGATGCCGCGGCTGCCGGAGACGCCGAACGGCTTCAACGAGTGGCTGATCGTCGAGACGATCGCCTGGGCGAAGGAGCACGGCTACGAGCACGTCTCGTTGAACTTCGCGCCGTTCGCAGCTCTGCTCGCGCCGGAGGTGGAGCTGTCGCACCTCGAGCGCGTGCAGCGCCGCGCGCTGCTGTCGCTGAAGGGGCACTTCCAGCTCGACAACCTGCTCGCGTTCAACCGCAAGTTCTTCCCGCGCTGGGAACGGCGCTTCGTCGTCGTCGAGCGGCGCCGCGACCTGCCGCGCGTCGGCGTCGCGGCGCTCGCGGCCGAGGCGTACCTGCCGTTCCAGAACGCGCGCCGGTGACGCTCGCGCTCGGGCTCGCGCTGTCGCTGCTCTCGGCGGCGGCGCTCAACTGGGGCTGGGTCGCGCAGCACGGCGCCGCCGCCGAGCTGCCGAAGCTGGAGCTGCGGCGGCCGGTTCGCGGGCTGCGGCTGCTGTTCGGCAACCGCGCGTGGGTCGTCGGCTTCGTCACCGGGCTCGTCGGCTGGGCGCTGTACGTCGTCGCGCTCGCGCTGGCGCCGCTGTCGCTGGTGCAGGCGGTATCGGCGGCGGGGATCGCGCTCATCGCAGGATTCGCGCGGCGCCGCGGCGCGCCGCTCTCGCGCGCGCACGCGGCGGCCGTCGCGCTGTCGGTGCTCGGGCTCGTCCTGCTCGCGCTGACGCTCGGCTCGCACACGAGCGGCGTGAAGCATCCGCACGTCGACGCGATCGCCGTGTGGCTCGCGTGCTCGGCGGTCGTCGCCGCGGCGCTCGTGCCGGCGCCGCTCGCGGCCGGCGCCGGCCTCGGCGCGGGAGCGGGCGTGCTCTATGCAGCCGGCGACGTCGCGACGAAGGCGGTCGTCGCGGGCGGCCTGTGGCTCGTGCTCGTCGCGGTCGTGCTGGCGGCGCACGGCGGCGCGTTCGTGCTGCTGCAGCTCGCGTTCCAGCGCGGGAGCGCGCTCGTCAGCGCCGGCATGTCGACACTCCTGACGAACGCGCTCCCGATCGCCGCGGGGATCGCGCTCTTCAGCGAGCACCTTCCGGGCGGCGTGCTCGGAGGCGTGCGCATCGGCGCGTTCGCGCTCGTCGTCGCCGCGGCCGCGCTGCTCGCGCTGCCGGGCGAGGCGGAAAGCGCGGTCCCCGCCGTCTTAGACACGTGAGGCGACCGCGAGCGCGACCGCGTGCCGCGGGCGGCGACGGCCGAGCCGCTCGACGAGGAACGCGTCGTCGTGCGGCACGACGACGAACGCGATGCGGCCGCGCACCTCGCGCAGCGGCACGCGGTCCAGCGTCGACGCGTGCGGCAGGTACCACGCGAGCGGCGAGCGGTACGCGCGGTAGTTCCACGGCACGAGCACGGGGTCGGACGGCCGCCAGCCGTCGGCCACGAGCGTCCGCGCGAGCGCCGAGTACGGCGCGGCCGGGTTCACCGTCACGACCGCGAACGCCGCCGCCGCGGCGGCGCACACGGCGACCCCCGCCGGGATGCGCACCCGCGCGGGAACGAGCGCGAGCGGCGCGATCGCCGCAATCGCAAGGAACGGCGCGACGCCGATCATGTTGCGGACGTCGTAGACGTTCACGCCCGCGGCCCACGTCGCCGCCGCGAGCGCGTACGGGCCGAGAGCGAGCGTCGCGCAGAGCCGTCCCAGCGGCCCGCGCCGCGCGACGACGGCGGCGCCCGCGACGGCAAACGCGAGCGCGACCGCCGGAGCCGCGCCGTGCAGCAGCGGCGTGAAGATGCGCAGCGGCGTCGCGACGACGAGGCGTGCCTGGAACGGCCCGATCCAGTCGTAGCGGTGCTGCCGGAACTGCACCACGAACCAGGGCAGCCACGGCGCGAACGCGACGCAGCCGGCGCCGAGCGCGAGGACGACGCGCCGGCGGACACGCCGAGCCGCCGGATCGAGCCACACCCAGAGCGCGCCTGCGGCGACGGTGAACGCGAAGAAGTAGTGCGTGAGCAGTCCGGCGCACGTCACCCCGGCCAGAGCGGCGAGGCGGCGCCGCGACGGCCGCGCGGCCGCGTCGTGCAGGCAGAACGCAAACGCGAGCGCCAGCAGCGCGAACAGCTCGTACGCGCGCAGCTCGTGCCCGTGGCCGGCCAGCTGCGCCGTCACGGCTGCGAACGCGCCCGCGCACGCCGCGAGCGGGAGCGGCAGGAAGCGGTTCGCGAGCAGCACCACGAACGCGACGACGAGGCCGTTGGCCACGACGGAGACGAGCCTGGTGTCGTGGATCGAGACCCCGGCGTGGTGGACGAGCCAGGCGACGGCGTACCAGAGCGGCGGCGTCGACTCCGTCCGCACGACGTGGTGGAGCATCGCCGGCAGCGTCGGCTCGCGGATGATCCGGGCCGACGCGACCTCGTCCTGCCAGAGTGAGTCGCCGAACGCGTGCGGGAGTCGCAGCAGCGCGGCGGTGACCCCCAGCGCGGCCGCCGTCCACCTCGCGTTGGTCACGAGGCGCAACGCTAGGCCCTCGACCGGGCCGGCGCCAGCGACCGGCAAGGGTGCGTTCAGCCCGCGCCTACGCCGCTGCGCCGAGCGCGGCCCACTGGGCGGGCGACGTCTCGCCGTACTCCCAGAGGCTGACGCCGACGGTGTCGCTGCGCGCCGCGGCGCCGAAGAACGCGTGCAGCTCACTCGCCGTCGCGCCGAGCGCGTCGCCGCCGATCGCGTGCACCGGGAACCGCGCGTCGCCCACGGCGCCCCGGATCGCGACGATGTTCGCGGCCGTGTAGCGGCTGACGCCGGCGGCGCCACTCGTCCGGAAGGTGAAGTACTCCATCGGCAGGAACACGTCCACCCACGGCGCGAGCTGCGCGAACGGGAAGTCGCGCCAGTAGAGCGCTCCCGTCGGATCCGGCGTGATCGCGCCGATCGCCGTCTGCGCCGGAAGCGAGCGCCGGACGGCGGCTGCGAACGCCACGGCGCGGCGGTCGCGCAGCGCGAGCGAGCGCACGTTCGTCGCTTCGATGTCGAGCGCGAACGAGTCGAAGCCCTCGCCGCTCGCCGAGCGGAACCGCGCGCCTGCCAATGCGCGGCGCACGTCCCGGGCGGGCGTCGCGAGCGACGGCAGGTACCAGCCGACGACGGAGAGGCCGGCCGCGTGCGCGTCGTCGATCAGGCGCCCGAGGGCCGCCGGCCGGAAGACGTCGCGGCGCAGGTCGTCGTTCGCGGTCTGGACGAAGAGCGTGTGGACGTGGTGCGCGGCGAGTGTACGCACGACACCGTCGGGGTGCGCCCAGGCGCCGCCGTCGTAGACTGAGACCCACGATCCCGCGCCGCGGTACGGCGCGAGCGTGCGCGCCGGCGCGGAAACGGCCACTCCGGCGGCGGCGAGCGCGAGCGCGGCGGCGGCGAGCGCAACTGCGAGACGCACGCCGTCACGGTCGCGGAGATCGCCGCAGCCCGTATGGGCCGCGAGCCCTATCTTCCGGCGCCCGCGGGCCTAGGCGTCGCGCCGCGCGAGCACGAACGCCGCGATCGCGACCGCGAGCGCGGTGTAACCGACGAAGAGCCCGAAGCCGGCCCACGGCGAGAGGTTGTTCGCGTCGTGCGTGATGGAAAGGATGTCGCGGCCCGCGTTGCTCGGCAGGTACTTAGAGATCGTGTTGTTCCAGTTCGTCGGCAGGACGTTCATCAGCGGCGGCAGCACGAAGAAGATCGCGGCGAACGTCGCGATGCCGCCGGCGGTGTTGCGGACGATCGTGCCGAGCGCGAGGGTCAGGATCGCGACGACGGTGACGAACAGCGCGGCCCCGATCACCGCGCGCGCGACGCCCGGATGCGACCACGAGTAGCTCGCGTGATGGCGCGAGAGAATCGACTGGCTCGAGAAGAACGCGATCACCACCGACGGCAGCATCAACGCGAACGTCACCGACGCGAACACGATCGCCTTCGCCCACAGCACCGGGAGCCGCTTGGGCACCGCCGTCAGCGTCGACCGGATCGACCCTGTCGAGTACTCGCCGCTGATCACGAGCACGCCGAGGACGCCGACGGCGAGCTGCGCGATCTGCGAGCCGATCAGCGCCGGGTCGAGCGGGTTGAAGTGCGCGCGGTCGGACGGGCTGCGCTGACCCCAGTGCGACGAGATGACGGCCGACGCGAGGATCGGGAACCCGATCGTCAGCACCGTCGCGACGAGCAGCGACCAGCGCGTCGAGCGCACGGTCCACAGCTTCGTCCACTCCGACCGGATCACGCGAAGCTGGGTGACGCGCCCCCTGAACGCCATCGTCGGGATCGCGACCGTGCTCACGACGCGCCCTCAGTCGCGAACTCGAGCTCCTCGCGCGTCAGGTCCATGAACGCCTCCTCGAGCGAGGCCTGGTGCGGCGTCAGCTCGTGCAGGACGATGCCGTTCGCGGCGGCGGCCTCGCCGACCTCCTCCGCCGTCAGCCCGGTCACCTCGACGTAGCCGTCCACGTTCGCGACAGACGCGCCGAGGCCGGCGAGCGCCTCCTGCAGGCCCTGCGGCTGCGGCGTCCGCACGTGCACGAGCTTCTTCGACGCGCCCGCGACGAACTCGGCGACGCTCGTGTCGGCGATCAGGCGGCCGCGGCCGATCACGATCAGGTGGTCGGCGGTCAGCGACATCTCGCTCATCAGATGCGACGAGACGAAGACGGTCCGCCCCTCCGCGGCGAGGCTCTTGAGCAGCGTCCTGATCCAGTGGATCCCCTCTGGGTCGAGGCCGTTGACCGGCTCGTCGAGCATCACGGTCTGCGGGTCGCCGAGCAGCGCGGCTGCGATGCCGAGCCGCTGCCCCATTCCGAGCGAGAACTTGCCCACGCGCTTCTTCGCCACGTCGTGCAGGCCGACCAGGTCGACGAGCTCGTCGACGCGGCGGCGCGGGATGCCGTGCGTCTGCGCGAGCGCGAGCAGGTGGTTGCGCGCGGATCGACCTGTGTGGACGGAACGCGCCTCGAGCAGCGCGCCGACCTCGTGCAGCGGCGCGTGGAAGTCGCGGTAGCTCTTGCCGTTGACGGTGACGGCGCCGCGTGTCGGACGGTCGAGCCCGAGGATGAGGCGCATGGTCGTCGACTTCCCGGAGCCGTTGGGACCGAGGAAACCGGTGACGATCCCGGGCTGCACGGTGAACGAGAGGTCGTCGACCGCGCGCTTGTCGCCGTAGTCCTTCGTCAGGCCGCGCGCCTCGATCACGCGCGCAGCATGCCCGTCGAACTCTGAAGGTCGTCTGAAGCGAGCGCTCGTGCGCTCGCGGCGCGGTCGCTTACCTTTCGGCGCTCGGCGGTTGCCGCGGCGGCGGTGAACGCACTACGATCGTCGGGATGACGCACGCCGCGACCGAGGCGAGCTTCGACGCGGTCGAGCGTTACCGCGGCGAGCTGACCGCCTACTGCTACCGAATGCTCGGCTCGCCCTTCGACGCCGAGGATGCGGTGCAGGAGACGCTCGTGCGCGCCTGGCGGAACCTCGACGCGTTCGAGGGACGCTCCGCGTTGAGGTCGTGGCTGTACCGCATCGCGACCAACGTCTGTCTCGACGCGCTGCAGGCGTCGAAGCGCCGGGCGCGACCGATGGACCTCGGACCGGCGGGGGAACCGGTTCTCGAGAACCTCAACGTGCCCACGGAGGTGACGTGGATCGAGCCGATGCCCGACCCGGCCGACGCCGCGGCCGGCCGTGAGTCGGTACGGCTCGCGCTCGTCGCCGCCCTGCAGCGGCTTCCGCCGAAGCAGCGTGCGGCGCTGATCCTGTGCGAGGTGCTCCGCTGGCAGGCGTCCGAGGCGGCGGAGCTGCTCGAGACGAGCGTCGCGTCGGTGAACAGCGCACTGCAGCGCGCCCGCGCCACGCTCGAGGCTGCCGACGTCGAGCTCCAGCCGCCGGCGCCGCTCGACGCAGACGGCCGCGCGCTCCTCGACCGCTACGTCGCGGCGTTCGAGCGGTACGACATGGACTCGCTCACCGCGCTGATCCGCGACGACGCGCGCCAGTCGATGCCGCCGTACGACCTATGGCTCGAGGGCCGCGACGACATCTTCACGTGGTGGTTCGGCCCGGGCATCGGCTGCAAGGGGTCACGCCTCGTCGCGGCCGGGACCGCCAACGGCTCGCCGGCGTTCGGGCAGTACAAGCCGAGCGCGGACGGCGGCTACGCGCCGTGGGCGCTGCAGGTGGTGGAGCTGCGCGGCGACCGGATCGGCGAGCTGACGTTCTTCCTCGACACCGAGCGCCTGTTCCCGCTGTTCGGGCTACCGCCGCGGCTCGACGGGTAGCACGTCGCTCAGCCCGGCGAGCTCGATCAGCGCACGGAGGTCGGCGCTCGCTCCGACGACGACGATTCGCACGCCGCGGCGGCGCGCGGCGAGCTCGAGCCGCGCGAGCGCGTCGACCACGTCGAGGCGACACGGCGCGAAGCGCACGTCGACCGGCACGGTGGACGGCATCGTCGGAATGGACCCGCCGCCCGCGGGAATCTCATCGCGCGTCATGATCACGCGGTGACGGGATCCCGCCGCGCGTCGATCGGCGCCGTGCTCGCCCTCGCGGCCGTCGGTCTCGTCTTCGCCCTGCCGTACCGGCAGCCCGACTGCAACACCACGTCCCACTTCGCGCTCGTCCAGCAGCTTGCGCACGGCTGGCGGACGATCGACCGCATCCACGGCGAGAGCTGCGACGTCGCGGTCTGGCACGGCCACTACTACTCGAACAAGGCGCCGGGGCTCGCGCTCGTCACGCTGCCGTGGTACCTGCTGCTGCGCGCGGCCGGCGCGCTGCGCGACGTGCCGTCCGCTTCCGCCCCCTACCCGGTCGCGCTGCGCAGCGTGCCGCGGCTCGACCTCTGGCTGCTCGGGCTCTGGGGCGCCGTGCTGCCCGCGCTCGCGACGCTGCTCGTCGTGCGGCGCGCCGCGGACGAGATCGAGCCGCGCAGCGGCGTCGCCGTCGCCGTCGCGCTCGGACTCTCGACGCTGCTGCTTCCGTTCGGCAGCGTCTTCTTCTCGCACGCGCTCGCTGCGCTCGTCGCGGTGTCGGCGTTCGTGCTCGCGCTCTCGCGCCGTGCGGCGCTCGCCGGGCTGCTCGCGGGTATAGGCGTCGTCGTCGAGTATCCGCTCGCGCTGCTCGTGGCCGCGCTCGCCGTGTACACGCTGCGCGTCGCCGGCCGGAGAGGAGCCACGCGTTTCGCGGCCGCCGCAGCGTGCGGCGTCGCACCGTTGCTCGCGTTCGATACGTGGGTGTACGGGAGCCCGTGGCACGTGTCGTACAGCGGCTCGCTGCTCGTGTCGCGAGCGACGGGACGGGAGCAGCCGGGCGCGAACCGCGTCGGATTCTTCGGCGTGCGCTGGCCCCGTCCGCACGTGCTGTGGGAGCTGCTCGGCGGATCGCGCGGGCTCATCGCGCTCGCGCCGCTGGTCGCGCTCGGCGTCGCCGGCGCCGTCGTGCTCTGGCGGCGCGGCGCGCGCGCGCCGGTCGCGCTCGGCGCGGGCGTCGTGCTCCTGTACCTGCTCTACAACATGTCGTACTACAGCCCGCTCGGCGGCGCGACCCCGGGCCCGCGCTACCTCGTCTGCATCCTCGGTATCGCCGTCCTCGGCCTCGCGCCGCTGCTCCGCGCGGCGCCGCGCACCGTCCTGCTCGTCGCGGTCGCATCCGCCGTCTCCCTCGGCGCCGGCTACGTGACGCAACCGCTGATCTCGCCCCCGTTCTCCACCGCCGACTGGTGGGTGTGGATCCGTAGCGGGCACTTCACGTCGACGTTGCTCGATCCAAGCGGCCACGGCCTGCTCGGCGGCGGCGTCCTCGCTGCCGCGGCGGTGGTCGCCTTCGCAGCGGCCGCCGCGACGCTCCGGCGGATGCCCACCGTGACGCACGACGTCCTCGCGGCCGTCGCGGCGGCGGTCGTCTGGCTCGGGTGGCTCGCCGCCTCCGGAGACGAGGCGCGCAGTTACGCGGCGGCCGCGGCGGCGGCTGCCGCAGCCGCCGCATGGGGAGTCGCGGCTGCGTCGCAGCGACTCGCGGCTGACGTTTCTCGGCCTCCGCTCGGCGGGATGAAGAGGCCGTGGCGGCCGAGCGCAGCGAGCCCGAGATCACGGACGAGCAGATCGCGCGGCGGGCCTTCGAGCTCTGGCTGACGAACGGCGCGAGCCCCGAGGAGAACTGGGCGCAGGCCGAGGCGGAGCTGCGCCGGGAGGCGCTCGAAGCCGAGCGGCAGCGGCGCAACTAGGAGAGATTGGCGAAACGCTCACCCGGTGACGGGTGAGCGAGTCCGCCTCCACGCCGACCTCGCGATTTCTCGGTCGGCTCGCGCTTGAACTTTCTAGCGCACGCGCCATTTTTTCGCGCATAGAGCTACGCTTGACCGGTGGCCAAGCGCCGGTGCGTCGACATCAAGGACATGACCGATGATGAGGTTCGCAGCCTCATCAAAGACGCCGCGCGCCGCGAACGGTGGATGCCGGGCGGCTACTCCGACAGCCGCAAGCAGTGGACTGCCATGCGGCAACGCGGTGAGGCGGAACTAGCCCGCCGCGCCCGTTTCGCCAATCTCTCCTAGCGCGCGCGAAACAGCTCGGCGAGCCGCTCGTGCAGCCGCTCGTCCTTCCGGATCAGGACGACGTCGGCCGGAAACAAGGCGGCGTCCACGTCGTCGGCGCCCGAGAGCATCACGACGCGCGTCGCCGGGAGCGCCTGCGTGAGCGCGTGTGCGACCTCGGCGCCGTTGGGTCCCGGCATCACGTGGTCGAGCAGGACGTGCGAGGGGCGCAGCTCGAGCGCGCGGGCGAAGCCCGCGTTGCCGTCCGCCACCGCGCAGACGGTGCCGTCCGGCAGCAGCTCGCGCAGGTACGCGAGCAGCGAGTCGCGAAACGCGCGGTCGTCGTCGACGAGCAGGACGGACGGCACCGCTGCGACCTACCGCGGCGCGGAGCCAGGAAAACGTCCGCCGGGAGCCTCGTATGCTCCGGCGATGGTCCGGCGGAAGCTGATCGTCCACGGCCGCGTGCAGGGCGTCGGGTTCCGGTTCGCCGTCGCGCGCGCGGCGGCGCAGCGAGGCGTCGCCGGATGGGCGCGGAACCGCCCGGACGGCGCGGTCGAGGTCGTCCTGGAGGGAGAGGAGGAGGCCGTGGCCGCCGTCGCCGAGTTCTGCCGGCGCGGCCCGCGGGGCGCGTCGGTGACGGACGTCGAGGCGACGGCGGAGGCGCCCACCGGCCTCTCCGGTTTCGAGACGCGCTAAGCGCGTCGCGAGGCGCTATGCCAGGCGCGCCGTGACGCGCTCGAGCAGCTCGTCCTTCGTGAACGGCTTGCGGAGCAGCCAGCCGTCGGCGTAGACGCCCGCCTCGGCGAGGTCGTCGAGGCCGGCGCCGGAGAGGTACAGGATCGACGTCGGTGGCGAGAGCGCGTTGATCTGCGCCGCGAGGTGGCGGCCGTCGATCCCGGGCAGGTTGATGTCGATCAGCGCGAGGTCGACGGGCGACGTCGCCGCGCCGAGCACCGCCATCGCGTCACTGGCGTCCCGCGCGAGCAGCACCTCGTGGCCCTCCGACTCGAGCATCAGCCGCACGACCTGCCGCACCTTCAGTGGTCGTCGACGACCAGGATTCGCCAGTGCGGGCCTGCTGTCTGCGCCGGCTGCGGGGTCCCAGGCGCCGGCCGGGCGGCAGCCGCCGTCACACGGGAGAAGATCGCCACAGCGAGATCTGCTTCGGCAGCGCTCCCCGCGACCGTTACCCCCGATCCCCCTTTCGGGCACCGCGTCGCCCGGTCCGGGGGATCCGCAAGGAGAACGCCCGCGCGGGCCGAACTGACGGAGCCCGTTCCGTCGTCGAGAAGGAGAGACGTGTCCACCAAGGGATTGGTTGCTGCTGCGGCAGGGTTCGCATTCGGGGTCGTCGCCACGACAGTCGGCTTGGGCGCTGCCCTGCTCTGCGTCGCCCTCGCCGGCTGCGGCTACGCGGCTGCGGTCCACGGCGACCGCGGGGCCCTCGCAATCCGCCGTCGCCTGGCGAGTTGGCGCACGGCGCAGGCGCCGCGGACGGCCCGTCCGGTACGCGCCCAGCCCCCGCGCGCGCCGCGCCCGGCGCCGCACGAGGACGGCGCGGCGTACGGCTGGTAGCGGCTCGAGCCGCGGCGCGCGGATGACGCGAGGGCCGCAGCGGAGTACCTTCAAGCGGTGGCGAACCGGGAACAGCTGCCGCCGGCCGACCCCGACGACTGGTGGGCGGCTCCCGCCGCGCCGGCTCCGGACCGCGGGCGCGAGGGCGACGAGGACGACTGGGTGGCGGCGGAGCCGCGCGCGGCTCCGGGCTCGCACCGCCTCGCCGCCGACCGGCGCGTCCTCGCGGCCGCTGCAGCGGCCGTCGTCGGCCTCGTCGTGATCCTGCTCGTTGCGACCGGCGCGTTCCAGGGGAGCGGCCGCCGAGCGGCGACGACGACGCCGACCACCACCACGGTGCCCGCGACGACGACTGCGCCCTCGCCGCTCGCCCCGGCGCCCGCGGGGCCGCTGACGCCCGGCGCGACCGGGGCGCAGGTGAAGCGGCTCCAGCGGGCGCTCGCCGCGCTCGGCTACGCCGTGGGACGGGTCGACGGCACCTACGGCCCGGCGACGACACGTGCCCTGCAGCGCTTCCAGCGCGCGCACCGGCTGACGCCTGACGGCGTGCTTGGTCCGCAGACACTCGCCGTGTTGAAGCGCGCCCTCCGGCGCGGCTCGTAGGCAGGCGGGCGCGCCGCAGCCTGGCCGATCGGCGAGTGGCGGTCCTGAGCAGGCGGGGCGATCATCCGAGCTGCGGTGGCAGACGCACCCCGTACCCGCGACGTCCGCCCGGCGCGCGTCCCGTGGCAGCCGAGCGCCGCGATCGGCGTCCTGCTGCTGCTCGGGGCCGACACGGTGTGGCTGATGAAGTCGCCGAAGATGGCGCCGTTCGCGCTCCTTTTCATCCTGATCGTCGTCGCGGCCGTCCTCGTCGACAGCACGACCTCGCCGAAGCGCTGACAGGCTGGTGTATAGGTACTCATGCGCAGGCGCATGAGTACCTATGCGTAAGCCTCCGCGCTGCGAAGCCGTCGCGCTGCGCGCTTGCTACGCCGCGGGCGCCGCGTCCGTCGCGACAAGGAATCTGAACACGCGCTTCGCCCACCCAATTCGGCCAGTTCCGTCGGCCGCCGACGGTTGCACACTGAGAGCGGGATCGGGTGGCGATTCTTGCCTGCTCGTCACCCGATCCTGTTCGCCGGGGCAATCTGTGGTAGGTGTCGCGCGATGAATTTCGCCGAGCGGGCGGCCCGCAACGAAGAGGTGTTCCGGGCGATCAACGAGCAGATCGAGCAGGGCGTCGAACGGCACGGCATCCGCGGCGACGCGCGGTTCCACTGCGAGTGCGGGCGCGCGTCCTGCTTCGAGATGCTCGACATCTCCGTCGCGCAGTACGAGCGCGTCGCGGCCGAGCGCTACCGCTTCGTGACCGTGCCCGGACACGAGGACCCGCGCGTCGAGCGCGTGGTCGAAAACCACGAGACCTGGCTGGCCGTCGAGAAGATCGGCGAGGCGCGCGAGCAGCTCGACCGCGACCACCCGCAGCCGCGGCATCGCGAGGACTGAGCCGCCCGACGGGCCGCCGCCGGATCAGCGGGAGGACGGCCGGCGCTGCGGCGGCGGCGTCGCGGGCGCCGACGGCGGTAGCACCGCCGGTGGCGCGAACTCCGTCGTGCGGTCGGCGCGGCGCGCCGAGCGCAGGGCGTCGAGCCGCGTGTCCTCGATGTCGCGCTCGAGCTGCAGGATCGCCTCGTCGCGTGGGCGGAACGCGGCCAGCGCCTGCAGCAGCTCGTCGCAGAGACGGACGGCCCGGCGCCATCCGTCGCCGCTGCGGTCGGCGTCGCTCGACCCCGTCATGTGGCAGAGATACCCATCGACGGCCTGCTTCTCGCCTCCGATCTTCCCGCAAAGAGCGAGAAAACGAACGCGTGGCCGCACCGGAGCAGCGGTCCGGATTCGCGGCTGGTCGACGCGGGCACGCCTCCGTGAGCGGTCATGCGGCGACCCGGCCTCATCCTCCTCTGCGTCCTCGCCGCGGCCGCGGCTGCGCACGCGGGAGCGGTCGGCGGCGACGCGGGCGCCGATCCCGCAATCCACCGCACCTTCGTCCTCGGCCGCTCCGTCGACGGCCGCGTCATCACCGCCGTTGAGACCGGCGACCCCGACACGCCGCGCAAGACGCTCGTCGTCGGCTGCATCCACGGCGACGAGCGCGCCGGGATCGCGATCGCCGACCGGTTGATCGCAACCGCTGCGCCCGCCGAGACCGACCTCTGGATCGTCGCCGACCTCAACCCGGACGGCGCCGCGGCCGGAACCCGCGGCAACGCGCGCGGCGTCGACCTCAACCGCAACTTTCCGTGGCGCTGGCGGCGGCTGACCGGCGTCTACGACTCGGGGCCACGGCCGCTCTCGGAGCCGGAGGCGCGGATCGCCTACCGGCTGATCCTGCGGGTCCGGCCGGCGGTCTCGATCTGGTTTCACCAGCATCTCGACCGCGTCGACGACTCGACCGGCAGCCGTGCGCTGGAACGACGCTTCGCCGGCGCGGCAGGACTTCGTCTCGCGCCGCTCGCCCGCGAGCCCGGCAGCGCCGTCACCTGGGAGACGCACCAATTCCCGAACGCGAGCTCCTTCGTCGTCGAGCTGCCCGCCGGCTCGCTCGCGCCGGCCGCCGTCACGCGACTCGCACGAGCGGTGCTCCTCGCGGCGCGAGGGTGAGGACGGCGAGCCCGGCGCTCCGTCAGGCTCGCGGCTCGACGACGTGTGAACCGCGCCCGTCACCGCCGTCCGGCCGGAAGCGGTTCCAGGTCGCGAACGCGACGAGACCGAGCAACGTCGTCGGGACGATCGACAGGACGCGGTAGACGAGCACGGCGGCGACGACCTTCGCGTTCGGGCCGCCGAAGCCGACCAGCATCCCGGTCAGCCCGAGCTCGACGAACCCGAGCCCGCCGGGCGTCAGCGGCAGCGAGGCGAGGAGCCGTGCCAGCGACCAGGCTGCGAACGTCTCCGCGACGTTGACCTCGCGAAGGTCGATCCCGACGGCGCGGACGGACAGGTCGAGCAGCGCATACGCCGTCAGCTGGTTCGAGAGCGTCGCGACTGTCAGGGTGGGCCAGTCCGCGCGCAGGTTGCCGAGCGTCTCGCTGCGGAAGCTCTCGACGTCCTCACGCGTCCAGCGGCGACGGACGCGCCGCCGAGCCCGCGCGAGCAGGCCGAGCAGCGCCTGCACGGCCGAGACGAGGAACGAGAGGACGTCTCGCCGGTAGAACGCGAGCCCGATCAGGACGCAGGCGACGAGGAACACGAGCGCCGCTCCGAGCGCGATCAGGTTCACCGTACCTCCGCCCGAGCCCTCGGCGGCGAGCGCCAGCGCCGCGACGACCGGGAAGAGGAACGTCGAGAGCTGGTTCCAGACGCCGGTGAGCGCGACGGCACGCGCGACCGCAGCGCGCGGGAAGCCCCACGAGCGCAGCATCGCGAACGACGCGCCCATCCCGAGCGGCGCCCCGCCCGGCACGACGAGCGTGAACGCCGTCGACGCCTGCGTGAGCTGGAGCGCGTTCAGGAACGACAGGCCGGATAGCGCGACCATCCACGGCAGCGCGAAGGTGACGACGTTCGCCGCCGCGACCGCCAGCAGCACCGCGATCCAGCCCAGCCGCAGGCCTGCGACGGCACGCCAGATCGAGCCGTAGCTCGCGATCTGCGGGATGACGACCCCCGCCGTCGCGATGGCGATCGTCGCGGAGCACGCGGCGAGGAGGAGTCGGCGGCGAGTCATCCGGTGGCCGCATGGCAAGGTAATAGCCAGCCGCTCCCGACGCGCCGACGCGCGGGGGTTTGAGACGATCGTGGCCTCCGTGGCGCCGCTCGTCCCGATGCCGTCCGGCGCGCCGCTGATCCGCGAGTCGCGCGAGCGCTGGGTCGCGGCGGCGCTCACGGCGACGGTCGCCGGCCTGCTGCTGTTCGCCGGCCCGGCGCCCGGCGACGCGCCGGCGCACCTGTATCGCACGTTCCTCGTCCGCCACGGCGTTGTCTTATGGGACAACCTCTGGTACGCCGGCCATTACCCGCTCGCGTCGTACAGCCTGCTCTACTACCTGCCGGCCGCCGTCGTCGGGAACCTGCCGCTCGTCTTCGGCGCCGCCGTCGCCTCCGCGCAGCTGTTCGTGATGATCGCGTACCGCGAGTGGGGCACGCACGCGCGCTGGGCGACCCGTGCGTTCGCCGTGCTCGCCGCGGCGCCGCTCTTCACCGGGCTCTACAGCTACACCGTCGGCTTCGCGGCACTGCTCGGAGGGTTGCACGCGCTGCAGCGCGGCCGCATCGCGCTCTTCTCGTTGCTCGCGGCGCTGACGCTCGGTCTGAGCCCGCTCGCGTTCGTGTTCCTGATCGCGATCCTCGCGGCGGTGGCGCTCGCGCGGGCGGGCTCGCGAACGCATCGAATTCGCGTCGCCGGCGCGCTGTCGCTGCTCGTCCTGTTCGAGGTCGTCGTCCTCGTCGTCTTCCCGACGAGCGGGACGTATCCGTTCGACTACCGCGACCTGATCTGCGTGCTCGGCGTGTGCGCACTCGGCGTCGTCGTCAGCGCGCGCGCTGCGCAAAGCCGCGTGATCCTCTGGCTGTTCGTCGTGTGGGGGGCCGGCAGCGTCGTCGCGTTCCTCGTGCCGTCTGCGATCGGCGACAACTGGACGCGGCTCCGCGGCTTCGTGTTCCCGCTCATGCTCCTCGCGGCGGTACACGCGCGGTTCAGGCCGCGTCTGCTCGTCGGTTCCGCGATCGCCGCCTCGGTTGCGTACAACCTGATCCCGTACGTGATGCTGATCCCGTACCGCGCCGACGGGCAGCCGGCGACCGCGACGTTCTGGCAGCCGGCGATCCGGTTCCTGCGCAGTCACGGACCTCCGCTCTACCGCGTGGAGGTCGTGCCGACCGCGGCGCACTGGGAGTCGTACTGGATCCCGCGCGCCGGCTTCGCGCTCGCACGAGGCTGGTACCGCCAACTCGACATCGCGACGAATCCCGTCCTGTATCGCCGGCATCTCACGCGCGGTGCGTACAACCGCTGGCTGCGCGCGATGTCGGTCCGCTACGTGCTGTTGCCGAGCACGAAGCTCGACCCGGACGGCGGCCCCGCCGAGCGGAGGATGGTCGTCGGCGACCGCAGCTTGCGCCTCGTCTTCGCTGACGCCACGTGGCGCATCTACCGCGTGCGCGCGCGCGACCCGCTGCTCTCGGGCAGCGCGCCGAGCGCGCTCCTCGCGCTCGGTCACACGCGGATCTCGGGCTGGGTCGCCTCGGCCGGGCTCTACCGCCTCGACGTCCGCTATACGCCGTACTGGCAGATCTCGCCGCCGACCGGATGCGTCGAACGAAGCACGAACGGGATGACGCTCGTGCGTCTGCGCACGGCCGGCCGCTTCACGCTCAGGGCGCCATCCAGCTTCGACGGGATCCTCGACGTCCTCGGCCACTCCGGCGCGGTCTGCACGAGCTGAACTCGCCGCGCCCGCGCACCTAGTGCGGACGTTCAGCGGCCGTTCACGGCACGAGGCGTACATTCCCGGCTTGCCGGTCGATGTCGCGCGTCGGAGAGCTGCGGCGAAGCGACGCAGGCGTCGCCGCCGCCTCGTCGGCGCCGTCGCCGTTGCTCTTGCCGTCGTCGCCGCGATCGCGGCGGTGCTCGCGCAGTCCCGCGGAGCGACGACGCGGCGTGCGGAACGCCGGGTGCCGACGGTCGTGCTGCGGCCGCCGCCGCCGATCCCCGGCTACCTGCTGATCGCCGATCGTGGCAACAACAGGATGCTGCTCGTCGACAGCGCGCATCGCATCTACTGGCGGTACCCCGCAGGACCGCTCGCGATGCCGTTCGTGTTCGACGACGACACGTTCTTCAGCCCCAACCATCGGGCCGTGATCTCGAACCAGGAGGACCAGCACACGATCCAGGTGATCTCGTTTCCCGGTCGACGGGTGCTGTGGCGGTACGGGCACGTGAACCGGAAGGGCGGCGCGCCGGGGTACCTGAACACGCCCGACGACGCGTACCTGCTGCGCAATCACCTCGTCTCCGTCGCCGACGCCTACAACTGCCGCGTGCTGTTCATCTCGCCGGCTCACCGGATCGTGCGCCAGTACGGAACCACCGGCGTGTGCCGGCATGACCCGCCGCGTTTCCTCGCTGCGGTCAACGGAGCGACGCCGCTCCCCGACGGAGGCACGCTGGTCAGCGAGATAAACGGGTCGTGGATCGACGACATCGGCCCGAACGGGCGCTTGCGCTGGACGGTTGCGGCTCCCGTTGCGTATCCCTCCGACCCGCAGCTGCTCGCACCGAACCGGATCCTGCTTGCCGACTACTCGAGACCCGGGGCGGCGATCATCATGACGCGCACCGGCCGCGTCCTCTGGCGCTACGCGCCCACGAGCGGTCCCGGCGAGCTCGACCACCCGTCGCTCGCGACGCGCATCGCGCCCGACCTGATCGCGATCAACGACGACTACCGGGACCGCGTCGTGCTCGTCAGCATCCGCAAGCACCGGATCGTCTGGCAATACGGCCACACCGACCACCCGGGGACGGCGCCCGGCTACCTGAACACGCCCGACGGGCTCGACGTCCTGCGCACCGCCGACGCCCAACGGATCCCGACGCTCGTGAAGCTGCTCGCCGCGCGCCCGCGGCCGACGGAAGCCGCAGCTGCCGGCCGCGCGGCCTTGCGCACGGTGGCGTCCTTCCGCCTGCCGGCCCCCGTCGAACGCGAGGTGGCCGTCGCCGACGGCGGTCGGATCCTGGTCGCGGGCGGTCTCGACGCGTCGAGTGCGTCGACGAACGGCGTCTTCGCGCTCGACCCGACCACGCATGCGCTCGCGCGGCTTGGCACCGTTCCGCAACCGTTCCACGACGCGACGGGCGCGCTGATCGGCCGCAGCCTGTTCGTGTTCGGCGGCGGCGCCGCGGCCAGCAGCAGCGCGGTGCAGCGCTTCGATCTGGCGAGCGGCGCGGGCTCCGTCGTCGCGCATCTGCCGCGTGCGCTCTCCGATCTCTCGAGCGCGGTCGTCGGTGGAACGATCTACCTCGTCGGCGGCTACGACGGCCATGCTCCGCGGCGCGAGATCTATCGCACGAGCGACGGGCGCCATTTCGAGCTGGCGGCGCTGCTGCCGATCGGCCTGCGCTATCCCGCGGTCGCGGCGGTCGACGGCAAGGTCGTAATCGCCGGTGGAACCTCTGCCGGCGGCGCCTCGGCGCACGTGTTCGTCTACGACCCCGCGACGGGACACGTTCGCGCGGTCGGCCTGCTGCCGAACGCGACGAGCGGAGCGCAGGCGTTCGCGCGCGGCGGGCGTGTCTACGTCGCGGGCGGCGTCGACAGCGCCGGCACGGTGACCGGCGCGGTTACCGCGATCAACCCGCGGACGGGTCGCATCAGCCCGGTCGCGGGTTCGCTCCCGGTGCGCAACGCCGGGGTCGTCGCGGTCGGCGGCGCCGTCTACGTGATCGGCGGCGGAGGTCCCTCCGGGACTACCGGAGCGGTTCGTCGCGTCGCCGCCGGTTGAGCGCACGCGGCACGTGGACGAAGACCGCGCCGGCCGTCGTTACCTCGGTCCGCGTGTCGAACATGAACGTGCGGCTCCCGAGGAGGGGGAAGTTGTATTCGGCGACGTCGACCCTTCCGTCGGGGTCGACGTTCGTCACGTAGGCGACGTGTCCGTACGGCGGTGCGACATGCGGCCACACCGCGACCGCACCACGCCTCGGGATCCGGTCGACCACCAGCCCCGCCGCACGCGCGACGTTCGGCCAGTTCCAGGCGTCCATCGCACCGGGAACGAACCAGTCGATGCGCTGACCGTTCGCCGACAGCGCCCAGGCGACGTACGAGGTGCAGTTGCACGCGTACATCCCCCAGCGATCGACCACGTGGGCGAGTCCGGCACCAGGGCACCGCGACGCGTACGGGTAGCCGTAGATGATCGGCTGCGGACGGGTCGCCGCCGGGGTCGCTACCGCGGCTCGTCCGTGCGGGACGAGCGCGTACAGCGAGAGGAATGCGACGGCGGCCGCGGCCGCACCCGCGGCCGTCCGCCTGGTCGAACGCGCCCGCTGCCGTCCGCTCCAGCGCCCGAGGAGGTGTGATCCCACCATGCCCTGTTTCTAGCGCGCCGGAGCGGTGGTGCCCAGCCGCGATCGGGTACAAAGGCGGCGCACGCGCTTTTACCCTGCACGTTCGGGAGTGGTCGCTTGCCCATGAAACGCGTCATCGGAATCGCAGCCGTCGTCGGTGCCGCCGCCGCCACCGCAGCCGCGGGCGGATCCACGCTCCCGCGTAGCGGCGTCTACGGAACCGTCGAACGCGGCCCGATCACGCCGGTCTGCGTCGCGGGCAAGCCATGCTCGGCGCCCGCCGCGAAAGCGAGGATCATGTTCACGCGCGACGGCCTCGTTGCGACGACGACCTCAACCAACTCGGGCGCGTACCGGATCCGGCTCGTCCCCGGCATCTACACGATCACCACGACGTCCGGAATGCGCGTCCTGCCCTCGACCGTCCGAGTTCGCGCGCTCCACTTCACCCACCTCGATCTTCAGATTGACACCGGGATCCGGTAGCCGCTCTCGGACCTTCGTCGGCCGTTGCCGACGAGGCGGCTAATCGCGGAGTGGGCCGGGCAGGGATCGAACCTGCGACCTTGGGATTAAAAGTCCCCTGCTCTACCAGCTGAGCTACCGGCCCGATGGGTGCGGGAGTACGCTCCCCGCATGGGGAAAGGGTACGCCGAAGGATCGGCCGTCGAGGAGCGGCTCGCGGCGCTGGAGCGCGGCGACGACCCGACCGCCCAGCTCGACGCCGGCCGGGCGGCGGTCTATGGGTCGACCGAGGACGATCCGGAGCGCCACTTCATCGGCTGGGCCGACGAGCTCGACGCCGAGGAGCTGTTTGCCTCCGGCGCCGCGTGGGGGATCCAGGTCGTGCGGCGCAAGCCCGGAAGCTGATCGTCAGCCGACGACGAGCGGCCCGCTCAGAACGGACGACACGGTGCCCGGGTTGACCTCGGAGACGACGCGCACGTCCAGCCGGTAGGTGCCGGCTCGAAGCGTCGTTCGGGGCAACGAGACGGCGATCGGCGCTCCCGCGCGCGCGGCACCGCGTCGGGCGACGACCGGCGTCCCGTCGGCGCGCTCGAGCGTGGCGAGGTAGAGACAGTCGCGGTCGCACGCGAGCTGCAGCCGCGCCCCCGCCGGCGGCGAGAGCTGCGCCGGGAATGTCACCGTCGGCGTGACGGTCGCCGCGAGCCCCGGACACACGACGGTGCCGTGCGCGATCGACGTCGCCACGGCGGCCGGGACGGGTGTCGTCGCCACGATCCCGACGACGGCCGGCGTGCACGCGTACGTGCGCGTGGCCGAGGGAGCGACCCCGTCGACGACAACCGGCACACCGAACGCCGACGGCTGCGTCGCCGGAGCCTGGACGGCGACGACGGGCAGCGACCCGAGCGCAGGCTGGAGCGACGGATCCGTGAGCAGCGGCGCGACGACGGACCCCGGGGCGGCGGCGCCGACGGTTGCGCGGATCGCTGCCAGCGCCGACGCGTACGCCTGCACCGTCGCAGCGGTCGGCGCCGGAGCGAGGACGAGGTAGCGTGGCCGAAGCTGCGTCGCGAGCGACGCGGCGTACTGCGCGAGCGCGGCACGGCCCGGGTCGTCGGCGGGTAGCGGGTTGGCGAGGACGTGGAGGACGAGCGGCGTCTGCGGCAGCAACGCGACGGCGTTCGCGTCGGGAGTGGTCGCGCCCGCTGGCCACGTCGCGGTGGCGGCGAGGCCGACGGCGGGCGGGGGCATCGATGCCGGAGCGCTGGCGGTGGATCGCGCCGCGACGACGCGCAGCGCCGGCAGCGTGTCGAAGGACGCGCTGTTGCCTGCCAAGTCGACGGCGCTGACGTGCATCGGGTACGTGCCCGCGCGTCGCGGCTCCGCCCACGACAGCGTGTGCCAGCCGTCGTCGAGCGAGACGACGCGCGTCGGCCCGGCGGCCGTCGTCACGCGCACGGTCGCCGGCTTCGACAGCCAGAAGACGAGCGACGCGAGCGGCCCGTTCGCGAGGCGGAACGCAGGCGGCTGGTGCAGGTACGACGCGAACCGCGTCGCCGCCGCCGCGAAGCGCGTGTCCTGCGGGGCAAGCCGCTGCAGGAGCTGCACGACGTACTGCTGGTAGTCCACCGGCGAGGGATCGCGCGGGAGCGCGTAGTACGTCCAGTAGCCGGTGTCGAACCGCAGCAGCGTCGCCGCCGCGGATCGTTCGAGCCGCGCGGCGAGGGCGCCGGCGCCCGCGTCGCCCGTCATGTTCGCGTACGACTGCAGCGACAGGATCGTCTGCAGCTGCGCGTTCAGCACCGGCGCCCGGTCGAACGAGTACAGCTCGATCCACGGGCCGGCGGCGACCGAGGTGAGCAGTCGGTTCGGAATCGCGCGGTAGGCCGCCGCCGCGAGCGCGCTCAGATCGGCAGCTCCGCTCGAGACGAGGGCCGCTGCACGCGCGAACGCCTGCGCCGCGACCGCCTGGGCCATCCCCGACAGCCAGGGCGTGCCGCCGCCGTACGGGAAGTAGTACTGCCAGCCGATGCCGCCGCCGGACAGGTGGACGCCTCGCGCGGCGAGCGCCGTCGCGAGGCGCTGCACCGCCTCCACGTCGCCCGCGGACGCGAGGTTCGCGAGCGCGGAGAAGTTCGCGAGCGGATGGAACTCGAAGCAGCGGCCGGCGAAATACCGGTAGACGACGCCGTCCGCGTCCGTGATATCCGTCTTCGGGACGGGTGCGTAGTGCTTCGCGAAGTAGTCGTCGTTCGCCTTCAGCTCGCCGACGAGAGCGACCGCCTGCGGCTGCACGAGACGGTTGCCGACGGCGGCGATCTCGCTCAACGCCACCGCGACGTGCTCGCGGCGGCCCGAGGGCAGCACGCGCACGAGCCGCGCGGCGCGGGCGATCTCCGAGCGGGCGGCCGCCGCCGTCGCCGCGTCGAGGTAGCCGGCACGCTGCGAGAGCGCGACGGCGTGGAGCGCCGCGGCCGCCGCGGGCGGCACGCGCGTCGCCGGCGCAGCCGCGGCCGCGACGCCGAGCGCGCAAGCAATCGCCGCGATGCACGCTGCCTGCCTCACGACCTTCGTTGACGTCGTCGCGGCGTGGTGGTTAGTCGCGGCCGCGTTCCCACTCGGCGACGAGCGACTCGACGTGCCGACGTTGTGCGTCGTTGAACGAGACCGCCTGCAGGATGCGGCGCACCTCCGCGGGATCGTCGTTCGCGATCGCCGCCTCGAGGCGCTCGCGCTGGACCGCCGGCTCCCGCAGCTGGCGCCGGAGCCAGCGGCGCAACGAGACGCTTGCAGCGCTCGTGCTCACGGCGACGCCCGCAGCGGCGCGACTGCCGCGTCGATGTTGCCTGCGCGCGCGGGCCCGACGGTCACGCCGCCATTGTGCTCCGATCAGACGTGGAGGACGCGGTGCGAGGCCGCTGGCCCTAGCGGCCTTCCCACCCGACCTCGTCGTGCGTGTCGAGCTTCCGCCAGAACGTCGGCTGCGGCTCCTCGGTAATGCCGACAGCACCGAACATCGGCCCGATCTGCGGCCGCATCTCCTCGAAGAACCGCTGGAAGCTCTCTTCGTCCGGCCACTCGTCCACGACCATGATGTGGCCGTCGTCGCTGCCGTAGAAGCGGTGCGCGATCAGCCCGTGCTCCTTCGCCTTGTCCGCGATGCGGCGCATCGAGTCCTCGTTCTCGGCCGCGTACGCCTCCAGCCGCTCGCCATCGCCGCGCATCTGCAGCGTCATGATCACCGACATCCTGGTGCCCTCCCTCGTCGAGTTCGCGACAGTCTGAGACCGCGAGTAGAAACGGTCAAGCGGGTCTCTGTCGGATTCCCGTCGCGTCACCCGAGTACGCTGTTCGTCGCGCCCCCATCGTCTAGCGGCCTAGGACGCCGGCCTTTCACGCCGGTGGCGCGGGTTCGAATCCCGCTGGGGGTACTCGCCTCGTCGCCGCGCGTGGGTTACGCGTCGCGCGGCGCGAGCGGGCCGCGCAGGACGAGCTCCGTGTGCAGTCGCCGGTAGCCGAGCTTGGCGTTCAGCGCGAGCATCTGCGTCAGCCGCAGCTCGTTCGCGGCGCGCAGCGTGCGCAGCCCGCGCTCGCGCGCCCACGCGATCTGCGCGCGCTTGATCGAGCCGGCGACGCCGCGGCCGCGCGCGTCGCGCGCGACGGCGGTAAAGCCGTGCGTGCCGGCGTCTCCGTCGACGGCGAGGTAGCCGTAGCCGAGCACGCGAGCGTCGTCGAGCGCGACGAAGAACGCATCGTGCGGGTGCGGGTCGACGCTCCAGCCGCGCCAGTCGTCGAGCGGCGGCAGCCGCGACGCTTCGCGCCCCGGCTGGTCGCGGTATGCGACGACGGCGAGCTCGTACAGCCCCGGCAGGACGTCCGGCCGCCGCGCGAGCGTCGTCAGCGGGATACGCGGCGGCTCAGGCGCCGGTGCGGTCGCCACGTCGAGCTCCGAGATCGCGTAGCGCCTGACGATCTCGAAGCCGCGCCGCTCGAGGAACGACGCGACCGCCGGCGTCTCGTCGGTCGTCCACACCTCGAGCGTCGTCAGGCCGAGTGCGCGCGCTGCCGCCGACGCCTGGCGCCACGACGCGTCGTCAGCGTGCCGCAGCCAGACCTCCGCGACGCCGAGATGCTCGAATCCGGGTGCCGGCCGCACCTGCATGCGTCGCATGATCTACCCTGCCGCCGGGCGCGGGCGGTTAGCTCAGCTGGTAGAGCACCTGTCTTACAAGCAGGGGGTCGCAGGTTCGAGCCCTGCACCGCCCATGTCGATCCGCGAGCGGGACGGGTCCGTCGGGACGCACCGGCACGATGCGGGCATGGTTGCGTCGCCCTTGCTCGCCACCGCCGCGGCGGCGGTCTCGATTTCGCCGGTCGGCGCGACCGCGACTACGTTCGACCGCGCCTACCACGCCGCCCGGCCCAACCAGGTGGTCGCGGTGCAACCCGGCGCGTATCCGCCGCAGCGGCTCACGGCGGGAGGTCGACCGGTGGTGTTCGCGGGAAGCGGGCGCGTCCGCGTCGGATCCGTCCAGCTCGACGGCGCGTCGAACGTCGAATTCCGCGGCATGCGCATCGCGGGCTGGAGAGTCGACGCCGCGAACCACGTGACGTTCCGGAACGTCGACACCGCGGGCGCGTTCTTCATCGACGCGCCGTCCTCGTGGATCAGCGTGATCGGCGGCAGCGTCGGCCCGAGCCGCGACGCGAACTCGTTCATCGCCGTCCCCGACGACAGCGTCACCCGTCCGTCGCGGCACGTGCTGATCGACGGCGTGTCGTTCCACGACGTCAGTCGCAGCCCAGGGCGTCACGTCGAATGCCTCATGCTCGCGCAGGGGATCGACGTGACGATCCGCGACTCGTCGTTCGTGCGCTGCTCCGTCTTCGACCTCTTCGTCACCTGGTGGGACTTCCGCCCGGCGGTCGGCCCTCCGACCGGGGTGGTACTCGAGCACGACCGCTTCGGGCACACGACCGACGGGTACTTCTCGATCCTCTGGTCGAGCGTCGTGGGAGTGGACAACCGCGGCTGGAGCGGATACACGATCCGCGACAACAGGTGCGAGCAGCGCGCCGACTTCGCGAGCGCGACGCCGCGCTCGAGCTTCGTCATCCGCCGGAACGACGGCTGCTGAAGCCGGCTACCTCGGTAGGTGGCGGTCGCGCCGCTCCTGGTCCTGGCCGTCCTTGCGCGCCGCCCAGACGAAGAGCCAGATCGTCCCGCCGACCGTCAGCACGGCCGACACCGTCGCGATCACGAACGCGGCGTTCACCCCGGGGTTGTACCGCGCGGAAGCGTGCAGGCGCCGTGTGTCTGGCCGGAGACGTCGATCCGCGTGACGAGGATCCCGCCGCTTCGGGGCCTGCCGAAGCTCTGCAGCGTGCGCGGGTCGCCGTAGATCGGCGAGGCGCCGCTCGCGCTCAGTCGCACCCCCGCGGCGCGCGTCGCCGGCACGCAAACGGTCGCGCCGAGCGTGACGCCGCCGGGTGTCGCGGCGCCGCGGAAGGCGCGCCCGTCCGCCGAGAGCACGAACGGCCGCGACGCGACCGTGGGCGGTGACTCGGCGTAGACGGTGAGCGAACGCTCGACCGCGCCGACCTGTCCGGGCAGCGGGTAGACGAGGATCGTCCCGGCGGTGTTCGGTTTCGTCCAGCCGTCGTCGTAGAGGCCGCTCGTCGTCCAGTCGACGCGCCACGGCCGCTCGGGGTCGACGAGGAAGACGTTGCGGTCGTCGATCAGCACGGTGCCGGCGAGGTGGAAGCGCGCGTCGGAGACGGCCTGCGCGACGTCGCCCGGCAGCGTGACGTTCGCGCGACCAAGCCGGTCGAAGCGCAGGTACGTCTTCGGGAACGTCGAGGGCGTGCCCTCGAACTCGCCGGGCAGGCCGACGTTCCACGCGATCGAGCGGTTCCAGAACTCGAGGTCCCACCAGAATGCGACGCTCGCCCAGTAGTCGCCGGTCACGATCGGGTACGGCACCATCGCCACCCGAGCGTTCCGCCCGACCGTGCGGTCGACCCAGTCGAAGACGTTGCTCTGGTCCTGCGTCAGCGGGCGGCCCGCCGTTCCCGGGACGCGGAACAGGCGCACGAATGCGTACGACGTCTGCGCGCACGCGAGCGCGAGCGCGAGCGCTGCGAGGAGCGCGACGGCGGCGCGGCGGCGCAGCAGCACGCCAGCCTCGACGGTGACCGCGGCCGCCAGCACGACCGTGCCGACGAGGAATCCGCGCGCGCCGTCGAGTCCGCCGAGCGTCGCGCGCAGGTAGTTGTCGACGATCGAGGCCGGTGAGTCGGCGTACAGCTTCTCGTAGACAGGAAGCGGAGACAGCGCCAGTCCCACCGCGAGCACGGCCGCCGGGACGAGGAGGCTCCACGTCGGCAGCTTCCGGTCGGCGAGCGCTGCGACGAAGGCGACGACGAGCAGCGGCGCGAGGTAGAACGCGTACCGGTCGCGCACGACGCCGCCGCCGAACCGGACTTCGTAGGACGCCGCTTCAACTGCGACGAGGAGCAGCGCCGGTACGGCGACGAGCGCGAACGCGCGCTGCTCGCGCGGCTGCCGCCGTCGGACGCGGTCGACGAGCCATGCGCCGCCGACGACCGGCACGACCAGACCTGCTCCGACCGCCACCGCGGCGAGGTGCTCGAGCAGCGACCGCCAGACGCCGGCCGGCAGCGGGTTTCCGCCCGTCGCCGACGTGTACGTGCCGGCGACGTTGTGTCCGGTCGCCGTCAGCGCGAGCGTCGCGGCCAGCCCGAGTGCGTAGCCGGCGGCGACGACACGGTGCGCGCGCACCAGCCCGCGTACGTCGCGTCCGTACGCGAGGAGGAGGGCGAGCGGGAGCGCGACCACGAGCACGCCGAGCTGGGCGCGCGCCAGGATCGCGACGACGAGCGCGACCAGCGCCAGCGCGTCGTGCAACGCCGATGGCCGCGCGACGCAGGCCTGCAGCGCGAACACGGCCCACACGAACGCCGGGTACGCCGCGACCTCCGTCAGCAGGAACGACGAGAGCACGATCCACGGGACCGCGACGCAGAGGAGCGCCGCCAGCGCGGCGGCCCACGCGCGTCCCGTCAGCCGCTGCGTGAGCAGGTAGGCGGGAACGGCCGCCGAACTCATCACGAATGCGTCGAATGCGTGCGCGCGGTGCAGGTCGTGGCCGACGAACCCGTCGTGGAACGGGAGCGCGAGCAGCAGCGGGTAGAGCTGCGCGACGTTCGGGACGACGCGTCCGTGCACGTGCGGGAGCGGCGAGTGGAGCCGCACGACCGAGAGCGCGAGTCGTTCGTACAGCAGCTCGTCCGTCATCACGAACCAGTCGGAGACGCGGCTCGTCACCGCCGCGAGCACGGCGCCGCAGGCGAGCCAGATTGCGACGGCCGGCGCGACCGGTGGGAATCGCAGCCACGCACGACGCGCCACGGCCGGGAAGCGTACTCGCGCCTGTCGCGCTCTTTACATGCCGCTCAAAGCGCGCCGTTACCGTCCCGGCGTTCGAAGTCGCCCAGCGAACTGAGGAGGGGATGCCCGTGCCGCGTGCGGGACGTCTGGCGTTGATCGCAATGGTGGCGCTGCTCGCGCTTCCGCTGGCGGGAGCGAGGGCATCGACTCGCATGCCGATTGGATTCTTCGACGACCCGTCGTTCAGGTGGTCGCCGAGCCGCGACGCGAACCTCGCCGCGGCGGCGTCGACCGGCGCGAGCGTGATCCACACCACGGCCAGCTGGCCGACGATCGCGCCGAAGCGGCCGGCAGACCCGCTCGACGGCAACGATCCCGCCTATCACCTCGCCGACCTCGACGAGCTCGTCGCCAACGCGGGGCTGCACGGGATGCGCGTGATGATCGACATCACCGGCACGCCGAAGTGGGCGAACGGCGGGCAGTCGCCGAATCACATGCCGACGAAGCTGAGCGACTTGACGGCGTTCGCGCACATGCTCGCGGCGCGCTACGACGGCACGAGCGGTCACGGCACGGTCGGGCTCTACTCCGTCTGGAACGAGCCGAACCTGCAGCTCTTCCTGACGCCGCAGTACGCGGGCAAGAAGATCGTCGGCCCCGCGAACTACGGGAAGCTGTACAAGGCCGCGTACGCGGGCATCAAGGCTGGCAACCCGGCCGCGCACGTCGCGATCGGCGAGACCTCGGCGCGCGGCCGGGACAAGCCGCTCACCTCGGTCAGCGCATCCGTCGCACCGGCGACCTTTGCGCACCTGCTCTCGCAGGTGAACGGGCTGAAGTTCGACGCGTGGGCGCACCACCCGTATCCGGTGTCGCCAAACCTGCCGCCGCTCGCGAAGGTGCGCTACCCGAACGTGACGCTGGAGACGCTGCCGAAGTTCGAGCAGGACCTCCGCCGCTGGTTCCACCGGACGGTTCCGATCTGGATCACCGAGTACGGGCACGAGACGAAGCCGGCTGAGCCGCACGGCGTCACCTACGCGCAGCAGGCGGCATACGCGCGGCAGGCGCTGACGATCGCGCGCAACGACCCGAACGTGCAGATGTTCATCTGGTTCACGTTCCGCGACAGCGTGGGCAACCAGTGGCAAAGCGGTCTCGAGCAGCGTTCCGGCGCCCACAAGCCGGCGTTCGCGGCCTTCTCCGCGCTCGCACGCTTGATCGACGGGACGACGCAGACGGTTCCCGCCGGCGTCGCGCCGAAGGTGACGGTGTACGTGCCGTACCTCAACTACTACGCGCAGGTCGGCTCCGGCATCGGCGTCACCTACAAGGTGTACGACGGCAAGAAGCTGGTCGCCGTCGGACAGCCGGTCGCGACCCTGCGCGCCGACCAGTCGATCACGTTCACCGCGAACTTCAAGCCGGTGAAGAAGCACACGTACACGGTGGTGACGGTGGCGAACGAGCAGAACGGCCACAGCGAGTCGCGTACCGCCGTCCTGCAGGCGTAGGAAGCGAGGCGCGCCGGGCCGCGTGCCTTGGCCTGGCGCGCGGGCGGTCGCGCGGTGGCGGCGCCGCGCGCCCGGACGCCGGGGTCTGACCCGGGTCAGACCCCGGCTCGCGCCGCCGACCGGGATCCGGGGTCGGAGCGGGGCCAGACCCCCTCCGTTCGGTTTGCAGCGGGTTTCACACCTTCGTGACGGCGTCCGCGCCGGTCGGGGTCAGACCCGGGTCTGACCCCCGACGCCTCGCACGAGCCGAAGCACGACGGCGACGGCCACGACCGCGGCCAGGACGCCGGCGCCGGCGACGACGAGGCTCGCGCCCGCGGCGACGTGGGCCGCGGCGAGCAGCATCAGCCCGACGACGAACGAGCCGAGCGCGAGCGCCGTCACGAACGCGCCGCGCCGGAGGAGGACGGGCCGCTCCGTCTCGATCCGGGAGTCCTCGTCGATCGACCACGACGCGAGCTCGGCGGCGAGCAGGAGGAGCGCGCCGGCGGTCGCCGCCCACACGTCCGAGCCGCCGTGACGGCCCGCCGGATAGCCGGCGCCGCACACCAGCACCGCCCAGCCGACGGCGGACGGAGCGCGCAGCGCGAGCGCCGCCGTGAGCACGAGCAGCCCGAGCCCGGCCGCGCCCGCCGCCACCGGCCAGGAGCGGGCGCCGCCCGTCGCCGCGACCGCGCCGGCGCCCGCGAGCGCCGCGACCGCGCCGGACGCGGCGATCAGCCGCGTGCGCGCCAGGCGTAGCGCCTGAACTGCCGCACCTCCTCCACGATCGCCTGCAGCGGCGTTCCCTCTTGCCACTCGACGACGGCGACGCCGGCCGACGTCAGCCGGTGCCGGATCGCCTCGCGCCGCAGCTTCCACAGGTCGAACGCGATCCGCGCGTCGCCCTCCGCCGGCCGCAGCGCGAACGGCACGGGCGAGACGTCGACGACCGCCAGGTCGTAGCCGCGGTTGCGCAGGTCGAGCAGCGCGGCCACCGAGCGCGGGTCGAGCAGCGGCGTGAGCGCGACGACGAGCGCGTTCGGCGGCAGCGTGCGCCGCGGGATCACGTCCAGCTCGCGCCAGTAGTACGAGAGCACGATCTGCGTGTCGATCAGCGCGTCGACGATGCGGTAGAGCTGAGCGACGCCGGTGCCCGGAACGAGCCAGCGCAGGATTCCGCCGAAGCCGATCAGACCGACGCGGTCGCGTCGGCGCAGGTACGCGTCCGCGAGCGCCGCCGTCGCGCGCACCGACAGGTCGAGCGTCCCCGCTCCGCCGGTCCGCGCCTCCGCGAACGAGTCGACGAACAGGATCACGTCCGTGTTCCGCTCCGGATGGCTCTCGTTCACCCAGAGCTCGCCGCGGCGGGCGCTCGCGCGCCAGTTCACGCGACGGAGGACGTCGCCGGGCGCCCACGGCCGGATGTCGGCGAACTCGATGCCGTCGCCCTTCGTCCGTGCCACCTCGTTGCCGGCGAACACCTGCGTCTCGACGGGCCGCACGACGCGCTGCAGCGTCGGCTCGCGCGGATACACCCGCAGCTCGCGCGTCCCCGCGACGACCGCCTCCCACGCGAGCAGACCGGCTGCGTCGCGCGCACGCAGGAACAGCGGGCCAATGGCGTAGCCGCCCCAGCGCGCCGCGCGAAGCGTCAGCGGTAGCTCGCGCTCGACTCCCGGCCGGAGCACGAGCGCCAACGGGTTGTCTCCGTGGGCGACCTCGAGCCCTTGCGGCACCGGCACGTACACGTCGAGACGGTCGACCGGTCCCGCGGCCGCGACCGTGACGCGCCCCGTCACCTCGTCGCCCTCGACGGCGCGCGCGGCGTCGAGGGCGAACGACGCGGTGAGCCGTGGTGTCGCGGCGGACGCGAGCCCGACGCCGAGCGCGAGCAGGAACGGCGCGGCGAGCGCGACGAGCTCCGGCCGGCCGAAGACGAGCGCCGCGAGCAGGCCGACGACGCCGAGCACCGCGTACGACGTCAGCCTCGGCGACGCCGTGCGCGTCACGCGCGCGCGAGATCCTCGGCGGCCGGGGTGGGGACGGTGTCGAGCCGCTCGCGCACGATGTCGTCGGCGGACACGCGACGCACCCAGAGCTCCGGCTTCAGCGTCAGTCGGTGCGCCAGCGCCGGAACGGCGACGGCCTTGACGTCGTCGGGCGTGACGTAGTCGCGGCCGGCAAGCGCCGCGCGGGCGCGCGACAGCTTGAGCAGCGCCAGCGAGCCGCGCGGCGACGCACCCACCTGGACCGACTGCGCCGCGCGGGTGGCGGCGGCGACGTCGACCATGTAGAGGCCGACCGCCTCGGAGACGTAGACGTTCTCGACTGCGGCCTGCATCCGGAGCAGCGTCTCCCGGTCGACGACGGGCGCGATCTCCACCTCGTCGCGCCCGCGCTCGGCGCGCTCGGCGAGCACGCGCCACTCGTCCTCGCGCTCGGGGTAGCCGACGGACATCCGCAGCAGGAACCGGTCGAGCTGGGCCTCCGGCAGCGGGTACGTGCCCTCGTACTCGATCGGGTTCTGCGTCGCGAGGACGAGGAACGGCGGCTGCAGCGGTCGCGTCGTGCCCTCGCTCGTCACCTGCCGCTCCTGCATCGCCTCGAGCAACGCCGCCTGCGTCTTCGGCGGCGCGCGGTTGATCTCGTCGGCGAGCAGGAGGTTGGCGAAGATCGGACCCGGCCTGAACTCGAAATCGGCGTTTCGCTGGTCGAACACCGACGAGCCGGTGACGTCCGACGGCATCAGGTCGGGCGTGAACTGGATGCGCGAGAACTCGAGCGACGTCGCGCGCGCGAACGAGCGCGCCATCAGCGTCTTCGCGAGGCCCGGGTAGTCCTCGATCAGCACGTGCCCGTCGGCGAGCACGCCGAGCATCAGCAGCTCGAGCGCGCCGCGCTTGCCGATCACGGCCTTCTCGACCTCGTCGAGGATCGCGGTCGCGTGCCCGCCGACCTCGTCGAGGTTCATAGCTGCTCCAGGTCGGCGACGAGCGCACGCAGCTCGGCGCGTGGAATCCCCGGGGCGAACCGATCGCCCGGCTCCGGCCGGTCGGGCCGCAGGAGCTCCCACCAGCGGCCGAGCGTTTCGGGGCCGGGGACGCGGCCGGTGCGCGCGAGGCGTGTCTGCGCGATCTCGCGCAGCTGCGGCAGCAGGCGCACGTGCAGATCGTAGGCGGTGCCGATCGCGAGCGTCACCTCGCGCTCGAGCTGGTCGACGTCCTCGAGCCGCGGATCCGAGCGCGCCCGCTCGCGCAGCGCGGCCTCGAACCGCGACGGCTCGCGCGGCGGCAGCGCCTGGCGGAGCTCGGCGAGGACCGCGAACATGAGCAGCGCGCCGAGCGCCAGCTCGTACACGTGCGTCGCGACCGTCCGGTCGCCGGGCAGCGCGAAGGCGAAGTACGCGTACGCGCCGGTGAAGACGACGGCCAGCAATCCGACGTCGAAGCGGTGCGACCTCACGCCGGCGCGCCCTGCAGGTCGTCGCGGATCGCGCGCAGCGCGTCGATCGCGTCGCGCTTCATCGACGAGTCGATCTCGTGGCGGCTGAACTTCGCCTCCTCGAACAGGTCCGTGAGCCGGCCGACGGCGAGCCGCTCCGCCGTCAGCTCGAGCAGCACGCGCCGGAGGTACTCGAGCGGCGTCTCGCTCGCGCGCCGGCCGGCGCCCTGTCGCGCGAGGACGCCCTCCATCCGCGCGTACGCTGCGATCACCGCGCGGCGCGCGTCCGGCTCCGCCTCGAGATCGTCGATCGCGTCGCCGATCGACTGCGACACCTCCTCGGCGAGGTCGCCTTCGGCAGCTTGCGGGAGCGGCGCGAGCGACCCGCGTCTGCGCAGCGACCACCACCAAGCGCCGACCGCGGCGGCGGCCAGCACGAGTGTCGCCCAGAGCACCGGCCACTCGAACCTGGGCTCGGCCGGGCGGGCGTGACCGCCCGGCGGGAGCCGCCTCGGCGCCGACGAGCCGAACAGGTGGAAGTGCGGCAGCGCGTTCCCGAGGTGCGTGTGGTGGCGCACCCACCGGTAGCCGAGACCGATCAGCACGATCACGAACAGGAACGCGAGCGAGCGCGCGACGCGCGCCTGGAAGCTGCGCTGGCCCGACGCGAGACGCTCGTGCGTCTGCTGCAGGTACACCCAGACGGTGTACGGGATCATCAGCACGAACAGGACGAGGAAGACCGACATCATCCAGCTGACGTAGCCGGGCGTCGGCGCCGCCGAGCCGCCGCCGCGGGTCACGCCGCTGTGGCTCGCGTAGGCGACGATGCCGAGCAGCGCGACGAGCGCCACCCCGACGAGCAGCACGCGCCTCGACCGCCCTGCCGCGTTCACGCCTGTCATCCTCGCACTTGGACGACGAACCGCTCGGTTCGTTTGAACGCCGAAGTTAATGTCCGCCCGTGGCCGCCCTCGACGGAAAGCGCGCGATCGTCACCGGCAGCTCGAGCGGCATCGGCGCGGCGACCGTGCAGGCGCTCCAGGCGGCCGGCGCGCGCGTCGTCGGCGGCTCGCGTTCGACCGACCCGCCGCTCGACGTGCGCGACCGCGCGAGCTGCGAGGCGTTCGTCCGCCATGCCCTCGGCGAGCTCGGGGGCGTCGACGTCCTCGTCAACAACGCCGGCCTGGCGCGCGGGCGCGACCCCGCCTGGGAGGCGAGCGAGGAGGACGAGGTCGAGGTGATCGAGACGAACGTGCTCGGGCTCATGCGCATGACGCGCCTGTGCATGCCGGCGCTGATCGACAGCGGCGCCGGGCACATCGTGAACCTCGGCAGCGTCGCCGGCATCTGGTCCTACGCCAACGGCTCGTCGTACGTCGCGTCGAAGTTCGCCGTGCACGGCTACACGCGTGCGCTGCGCGACGACCTGCACGGCAAGCCGGTGCGCGTCACCAACATCGCGCCGGGTCTCGTCGGCGACACGCGCTTCTCGCAGGTGCGCTTCCACGGCGACGAGGAGAAGGCGCGCGCGGTGTACGCCGACGTCGCGCTCGGCGGAGCGCTCGGGCCGCAGGACGTCGCCGACTGCATCCTGTTCGCGCTCACGCGGCCGCCGCACGTGAACGTCGACGAGATCGTCCTGATGGCGCTCGCCCAGACGTCGGGCGGCAACATCCTGCGCGAGTCGAGCTAGACGCGTCGGCGCTCGAGCGTGCGCACGTCGCGCGAGAGCAGCACGGCGGCCGTCGCGACCGCCGTCAGCGCGGCCGCGCCGAGAAACGCGCTCCGGTAGCCGACCGCCGCCCCGACCGCACCCGCCAGCGCAAGGGCGATCGGCTGCAGGACCCACGAGCCGAGCGCGTCGTACGACGTCAGCCGCGAGAGCAGCTCGCCCGGGATCTCCTGCTGCATCGTCGTGTCCCAGAGCACGCCGAAGATCTCGACGCACCACCCCGTGGTGAACGCGGCGAGCACGACCACCGGCAGCGCCTCCGGCCGCGCGAAGGCGAGCTCGACGAACACGACGCCGAAGGCGCCGAAGGTCGCCGTGCGCAGGATGCGGCGCGGGCGCCAGCGCAGCATGACGGCGCCGCTCAGCACGAAGCCCGCAGTCTCCGCGGCGAGGATCGTGCTGAAGCCCGCCGGGCCGTGCAGGTGCCGCTTCGCGACCTGCGGACCGAGCACGTTGACGACGCCCGTCAGGAGCGCGTTGACGACCGCGAACTGCAGCACGATCGCCCACAGCCACGTCCGCCCCCAGAACTCGCCCCAGCCGGCACGGATGTCGCGGAGGACGCTCGTCGTCTCCACGCGCTCGGCCGCGCGCGTGCTCATGCGTGCGAGCGCTGCGGCCGCAACCACGTAGGTGACGGCGTCCGCGGCGATCGCGATGCCCGGCGACGCGGCCGCGACGACGAGGCCGCCGATCGCGGTGCCGACGATGTTCGTCGCGTTGAGCCCGAGCCGCAGCGCCGCGTTCGCCTGCTGCAGCAGCGGGCCCGGCACCGTCTGCGGCACCAGCCCGGAGCTCGCCGGGAAGAAGAACGCGGACGACGCGCCGTTGACGGCCGCGAGCGCGGCGAGCTCCCACACGCGCGCGTTGCCCGCGAGCAGGAGCGCCGCCGCCGCGGCCTGGCTCGCGGCACTGACGAGATTCGAGCCGACCATGACGAGGTGGCGCGGCAGCCGGTCGCCGAGCGCGCCGCCGACGAGCAGCAGCACGATCACCGGCACCTGGCGCGCCGCGAGGACGTACCCGATGTCGGACGGCGAGCCGTGGAGCGTGTTGAGGACGGCGAACGCGAGCGCCACCGGCGCCATCGCGCTGCCGAGCATCGAGATCGTCCGACCCGCGAACAGGAGCCGGAACTCCCGCTCGCGCAACGGCCCGAGGCGGATCACGCCGGGCGGGTCTCCCAGTAGCGCTTCAGCCCGAGCCAGCTCTGCCAGAACGGCGCCACGCGGTCGTAGGCGTCGGCGTCGTCGCCCGCGTCGGCGAGCGCCGCCGCGACGAACTCGTCCTGGCTCATCCCGCCGCGCACGCGCGCGGCCCACCGGTCGAGCTCCGCGTCGAGCCGGTCGAGATGCGACGCGACGTCGTCGTGCACACCGAAATGGATCAGCGCGAGCCGGTCCGGCCCGCGGCGGCGGATCTCTGCCGCCGTCTCGTGCCACGCCTCGACGTCGAGGTCCGGCGGCGGGGAGACCGGCAGCACGTACTCGGCGCCGGGCATCCGCACGCCCGTCGCGTCGCCCGCGAGCAGCGTCCCGTCGCGCAGGTAGCTCACGTGGTGCGAGGCGTGCCCGACGGTCGGGAACGCGTCCCAGCCGAGCACGTCGCCCTCCGCGAGACGCACGTTTCGTTCGGGCACCGGCAGCAGCTCGCCCCAGAGCGGGTCGAACAGCTCGCCGTAGAGGCGGCGCGCCGAGCGCTCGAGACGCGACGGGTCGACCAGGTGCGGCGCGCCGACCGGCGACACCCACACGACGAGGTCCTCGTGCCGCCGCACGAGCGTTCCCGCCGCACCGGCGTGGTCGAGGTGGATGTGCGACAGCAGCAGGTGCCGCACGTCGCGCAGCTCGACGCCGTGTGCGGCGAGGCCCGCGTCGAGCGCATCGACCGTCGAGGCGGGACCGCAGTCGAAAAGCGCCGGCCCGTCGTCGGTCTCGACGAGGTAGACGCCGATCGCCTGCGGGCGGCTCCCGAAGTGGAGGTCGATCGGCTGCACGCCCAGGGCTACCGGATGCGTGCCGGCGTGCGCTCCAGCGCCGCCTCGAGGTCGGCGACGAGGTCGGAGGCCGACTCGATTCCCACCGACAGCCGCACGAGGTTGCCGGGCGGCGCGAAGGGCGCACCGGCGGTCGACGCGTGCGTCATCCGCGCCGGGTGCTCGATCAGGCTCTCGACGCCGCCGAGCGACTCCGCGAGCCGAAACAGCTTCGTGCGCGCGACGAGCTCGACCGCCTCGTCGTCGCTCGCTGCCAGGAACGACACCATCCCGCCGTAGTCGCGCATCTGCGCGCGCGCGACCGCATGCCCCGCGTGGTCGGGGAGGCCCGGGTAGAAAACGCGTTCGACGGCGTCGTGGCCCTGCAGGAGCTCGACGACGGCGCGCGCGTTCTCGCAGTGCTGGCGCATGCGGACGGCGAGCGTCTTCAGGCCGCGCAGCACCAGCCAGCAGTCGAACGGTCCCGGAACCGCGCCGAGCGACTTCTGCAGGAAGTAGAGGCGCTCCGCGAGCGCGTCGTCGCTCGTCGCGACGAACCCGCCGACCGTGTCGCTGTGGCCGCCGAGGTACTTCGTCGTCGAGTGGACGACGGCGTCTGCGCCGAGGTCGAGCGGCTGCTGCAGGTACGGGGTCGCAAACGTGTTGTCGACGACGAGCAGCGCGCCGGCGGCGTGAGCCGCATCGGCCGCCTTGCGGATGTCGACAACGTTCAGTAACGGGTTCGACGGCGTCTCGACCCACACGAGCCGGGTCCGCTCGTCGAGGTGGGAGGCGAGGTTGTCGTCGAACTCGGCGGCCGGGACGTACGTGAACTCGTAGCCCTTCGGCTCGTACACCTGCGACGTCATGCGGTACACGCCGCCGTAGACGTCGGCGATCAGGACGACCCGCTGCCCCGGGTCGACGAGATGCATCAGCGTCGTCGTGGCGCCCAGGCCCGAGCCGAACGCGATCCCGTGGCTCGCGTTCTCGAGCGAGGCGAGCGCCTCCTGCAGCGCCGTGCGCGTCGGGTTCGCGACCCGCGCGTAGTCGAAGCCCTTGTGCACGCCGACCGCCTCCTGCACGAAGGTCGACGTCTGGTAGATCGGCGTGACGACCGCGCCCGTCGCCGGGTCCGGCTCCTGGCCGACGTGGATCGCACGCGTCTCGAAGTCCATGTCAGGAGGTTAGTCGGGCGCCGAGCCAGCGCGCGAGGCTGCGCAGCGGCCGCTCGATCGCGACCGGCTTTCCCTCCCACCAGACGCCCTTCACGTGCAGCACCCCTGCCTTGCGGTCGTGCACGGGCTCGATGCGCCCGACGACGCGGTCGCCCGCGAGGATCGGCAGGACGTAGTAGCCGTACTGCCGCTTCTCCTGCGGGACGTACATCTCGAGCCGGTAGAAGAAGCTCCACAGCGCCTCCGCGCGGTCGCGGTCGTGCACGAGCTGGTCGAAGGGCGAGAGGAACGTGGTGCGGCGCGGCACGGGGCCGTCCTCCGCCTCCGGGTGCGCGACCAGCCTCCCGCGCTCGAGCTTGACGCCGAGTGCGCGGAAGCGCTTCTCTTCGAGCACGCGCTTGGCTTCGGGCCACGGCGGGACGTCGACCTGCGGGTACCAGCGTCCGGCGAGGTCCCAGACGCGCTGCTTGCCGCGGCGGCCGACGACGGCGACCTCGCCGCGCGCGTTCAGGACCTGCAGCATCAGACCGACCTGGCGGTTGCCCCACCAGCGGTGGTCGTCGAAGGTCGTGTGCGTGTCGATCTCGCGCGAGAGCAGCGGCCCGCGCCGCTCGAGCTCGCGCAGCACGTACCTGCGGAAGGACGCGTGCTCCTGCAGGTACGCGTCGATGCGGCGATCCAGCGGGCGGTCGTCGCGGCGCATGCGCGCGAGCAGCAGCGGCAGGTCCTCGGCGGGCCAGAGGAACGCGTTCCACTCGATCAGCTTGCGCTCCTCCCAGAGCAGACGGTCGAGCTCGGCGCGGTCGTAGCCGTGGCCGAGCCTGCTCCACAGCACGAGGTGCTGCGGCGGCGCGACGGTCGAGATTGGGTCGAGCTGCAGGAAGCCGAGCCGGCGGACCGTGTCGAGCACTCCCTGCGCCGAGCAGTCGAGCAGCTGCGCACGCACCGCGATCCGGCGCGCCTCCGCGACCCCGACCTCACGCATGCTCGACCCGCTCGAGGCCGAGTGTGCGCGCGAGCCGCGCCGCAGCCCGCTCGAGCTTCGCGTCGACGGCGCGCGCCCGCGGTTCCGCCGTGAAGCGGCGGACGCGCAGCACGCCTTCTGCCCGGTCCGCCTTCAGGTCGGCGCGGCCGAGGAACCGGTCGCCCGCGAGCAGCGGGAGCACGTAGTAGCCGTAGACCCGCTCGTGCTCGCGCTTGTACACCTCGATCACGTGCCGGAACCCGAACAGCCGCACGAGCAGCGGACGGTCCCACAGCAGGTTGTCGAACGGGCAGACGAGCGTCGGCGGCGCCAGGTCGCCTCCGAGCCCGGCCTCCGGCGAGACGTAGAACGGCGGCCCGTCGTCGTCCACGTGCACCTCCCGCAGCCTTCCCTCGTCGACGAGCGCCAGCAGGTGGTGGTGCAGCCGCGCCCGGCCGCCCTTCAGCCGCCAGTGCTCGCGGATCGCCGCCTCCGTCAAGGCGCCGCGCGCGCGCACCGCGAGCAGCGCCAGCTCGCGCAGCGTCTCCTCCTCGCTCGGCACCGGCGCGTCGAGATACGCGCGCGGGATCACGCGCTCGGCCAGGTCGTAGCGGCGCTGGAAGCTCTGACGGCCGGCGATCACGAGCACGCCGCGGTCCCAGAGCGCCTCCAGCACCATCTTCGCCGGCTTCCAGTTCCACATGCCGCCGCTGCCGGCGCCCTCGAAGTCGCGCGAGCCGAGCGGTCCTTCAGCGCGGATGCGCTCGAGGATCGGCTCGACCAGGTCGGCGTGCTCGCGCAGCGCGCGGTCGTGCGAGCCCCAGTGTCCGCCTCCCTGCATCGTGCGCCGGAAGTGCGGCCAGAGCTCGATCGGCAGCAGCGACGCCTCGTGCGCCCAGTACTCGAAGACGCGGCCGTCGGTCAGCAGCCGGGGGACGACGCCCTCGTCGAAGGCGCCGACGCGCGACGACAGCGTGAGCCTGTGCGCGCGCTCGACGGTCGCGATCGAGTCGAGCTGTACCGCCGTCAGGCGGCGGATCTCCGCCTCCACCTCCGCCTCGCCGGCGCGGCGGAAACGCCGGCTGAAGCGCTGTGCGGCGACGACGAGGCGCCGGACCTGCGCGAGCGTGACCGTGGTGGATGCGGTCGCCACGTGGCTGAGAACGTAGCCGCCGCCTCGAATCGTCCGGCGACGGGCGGGGGCCGGGCCGGCGCCCGACCCCCGCCGATCGCTACGCGCTCAGCGCGTCGCCTTCTTCGCCGCGCTGCGGGCCTTCCCGGCGGCCTGCTGGGCCTTGCCCTTCGCGACCTGGGCCGCGCCCTTCGCCTCGGTGGAGGTGCTGCCGGCGGTGTGTCCTGCGGAGCCCTTCGTCTTCCCGGCCGCCTCGTTCGCCTTCCCCTTCACGCGCTGCATCCGGTCGCCCATCTGGGCCTCCTTTCGCGTTCCTACCGGCACAACGCCGCAGCGCCGCGATCCGTTGCGTCGCGCACGGTTGCCGTCCGTTACCGCGCGTGCGCGAGGTAGTCGAGCAGGTCGCTGCGGGTGAGGACGCCGATCGGGCGGCCGGCGTCGGCGACGACCACGGCGTTCGTCCCGCCGGTCAACGCGGTGACGATGTCGTCGACGGACGCGGTCGCCTCGACGGCGGCGAGCGGCGCCTGCATGGCCGCCGCCACGTCCTCGTGCAGAGCGTCGGGGTTCCTGAACACGCGCTCGAGCAGGTCACGGTCCTGCAGCGATCCGATCACGTCGGCGAGCGACGACACGTCGCCGTTCGTCTCCGCTCCGCCCACGCCGTCGTCGCGCGGCTCCGTCGAGGCGACGCCGCGCACGACCGGCAGCTGCGACACCGAGTAGCGCTCCATCAGCTCGATCGCCTCCGACACCTTCTGGTGGGCTGCGATCGTCAGCAACGGCGGCGTCTCGACGTGCTTGGCGTGCAGCAGCTCGCGCACCGTCGGCGCCGGCGCGGAGCGCTCAAGGAACCCGTGCTCGATCATCCAGTTGTCGTCGAGAAACTTCGACAAATAGTTGCGTCCCGAGTCGGGGAGGATCGTCAGCACGTGCGCGCCCGCGGGCAGCGAGGCCGCGTAGCGGAGCGCGCCCGCGATCGTCGAGCCGGACGATCCGCCCACGAGCAGTCCCTCCTCGCGCGCGAGCCGGCGGGCGGCGAGGAACGACTCGCGGTCCGAGACGCGAATCCACTCGTCGACGACGTCCGGATCCATCGTCTCGGGCCACGTGTCCTTGCCGATGCCCTCCACCAGGTACGGGTGCAAGTCGCTCTCGCTGCGGGCGGTGTAGATCGAGCCCTCGGGGTCGACGCCGACGATCTTCACCTCCGGCTTGCGCTCCTTGAAGTAGCGGCCGACGCCGCTGATCGTGCCGCCGGTCCCGACGGAGACGACGATCGCGTCGAGCTCGCCGCCGGTCTGCTCCCAGATCTCCGGCCCGGTCGTGCGGTAGTGCGCCTCCGGGTTCGCCATGTTCGAGTACTGGTCCGGTTTGAAGCCGCCGGGGATCTCCTCGGCGAGCCGCGAGGAGACCGAGTAGTAGGACTCCGGCGAGTCGTGGTCGACGGCCGTCGGCGTGATCACGACCTCGGCGCCGTAGCCGCGCAGCATCGCGATCTTCTCCTGGCTCATCTTGTCGGGCATGACGAAGATGCAGCGGTAGCCCTTGCGGGCCGCGGCGATCGCAAGTCCCACGCCGGTGTTCCCCGACGTCGGCTCGACGATCGTGCCGCCCGGTCGCAGCTTCCCCTCGCGCTCCGCCGCCTCGATCATCGCGAGCCCGATCCGGTCCTTGTTCGACCCGCCGGGGTTGAGGAACTCGAGCTTCGCCAGGATCGTCGCGGGAACTCCGCGCGAGACGCGGTCCAGGCGCACGACCGGCGTGCCGCCGACGAGGTCGATCAGCGTGGGGTACTCGCGGGGCACGCGGGCGGAAGCCTAGCTCCGCCTCCGGCGTTGCACCGTGAAACGAGACCACGGGAGGGTGCATGAAGATCGCGGCGATCGGCAGGGGAAACGTCGGCGGCGGCCTGGCGCGGCTGTGGCGGGCCGCAGGTCACGACGTCACCGAGATCGGACGGGAGGGCGGCGACGTCTCGGACGCCGATGTCCTCCTCGTCGCGGTGCCGTCGGACTCGATCGCGGAGGCGCTCGGCAAGGTGGAGGGTCTCGAGGGGAAGGTGGCGATCGACGCGACCAACGCGTTCGGCGGCCGGAACGACGAGTTCCCGTCGCTCGCGCACGAGGTGAAGTCGATCACGCGCGGGCCGGTGGCGAAGTCGTTCAACCTCAACTTCGCCGTCCTCTACGACCGCATCGCGGCTGAGGACGTGCCGCCCTCGAACCTGTACGCGGCCGACGAAGAGGCGCGCGGCGTGACCGAGCAGCTGATCCGCGACGCCGGCTACGAACCCGTCTACGCCGGCGACCTCGGACAGGCGCGCGCGCTCGAGGAGATGCTCTCGGTCCTGATGGCGGTGAACCGGGCCGGGCTCGGCGCGCACTTCTACCGGTTCTACGCGCCGTAGCGAGCGGTCGGCGCGTCGGCCGCGTCGCGGAAGGGCCGCGGCGCGGCCGACACCTTCGGGATCGCGACGCGCGCGATGGTCGAGAACTCCTGCGGGCGGCACGCCTGGCAGATGTTCGCGTCGCAGGCGACGGAGAGGAAGACGAACGCTTCCTCCATCGTGAATCGCCACTCGTCCACGAGGAAGCGCGCGGCCTCCTCGACGGCTCGGTCGAGCGCTTCCGTGAAGTCGGGGCCGGCGGTGCCGTGCACGACCCAGCGGTCGGCGAGGTCGGTGACCGGCCACGTTCCGTGCCTGCCCTTCAGCAGACCGACGCGGATCGTCACCTCGCCGGCGATCTCGACGCCGGTGAAGCAGACCTCTCCGTCGCCCATCGAGGCGTGCATGTCCCCGATCGCGAGCATCCCTCCCCGCTGGCGCACCGGCAAGTAGACGGTCGCGCCGGGGCCGTGCAGGTGGTCGTCGAGGTTGCCGCCGTGCTCGCCCGCGAAGCCGTTGTGGATCGTGTCGCGGTCGGTCGCGACGCCGATCACGCCGACCATCGGCCGCAGCGGGAACGAGATGCGGTCGTTCATGTGGATGGTGTCGCCGTCGACGCGGAAGACCTGCGTCAGCGGCGCGCGCACCTGTTCGATCAGCTGGCCGATGCCGGGTATCAGCGTCGCGAAGCCGCGCTCGGCCGGACGCACCTGCAGCAGCTCCACGACGAGCGAGTCCCCGGGCTCGGCGCCGCGCACGGCAAGCGGTCCCGTCGCGCCGTTGACGCGCTCGAGGTCGATCTCTGTCACGAGATCCTCCTCCGACCGGATCTGGCCGGTGAAGCAGTCGTTCGTCTCCAGCGTCACGATCGCGCCTGGGTCGACCTCGAGCACCGGCGTCATGTCGGGCGAGAAAGCCCAGACGACGTCGTCGCGCCCGATCCGGTGCGTCGCTTCCGCCGTCATCAGTGCCGGAAGTGGCGGCGGCCGGTGAACACCATCGCCGCGCCCGCGGCCTCGACGGCCGCGACCACGTCGTCGTCGCGCCGCGACCCGCCCGGCTGCGCGATCGCGCTCACGCCGGCCTCGAGCGCGAGCTGCGGGCCGTCCGCGAACGGGAAGAACGCGTCGCTCGCGAGAACCGCGCCCGTGAGCTCGTGACCGTGGGCGCGAGCCTTCTCCACCGCGATTCGCACCGCGTCCACTCGGCTCATCTGGCCCGCTCCGACGCCGACCGTCTGCAGGTCGCGCGCGATCACGATCGCGTTCGACGACACGTGCTTGCAGACGCGCCACGCGAACAGCAGGTCGCCCCACTGGCTCTCTGTCAGCGAGCCGCAGACGACGCTCATCGTCTCGCGGTTCTGCACGTCGGCGTCGCGCCCCTGCACGAGCAGCCCGCCGAGCACGCGCCTGAAGTCGCGCTCGCCCGGCGTCTCGGCGCGGCGCTCGCCGTCGGACAGAATGCGCAGCGCCTTCTTCGTCCGCAGCGCCGTCACCGCCGCCTCGTCGTACGCGGGTGCGTGCAGCACCTCCACGAAGTGCTCGGCGATCCGTGCCCCGAGCGCCCCCGTCACCGGCCGGTTGAGCAGCGCGACGCAGCCGAACGCCGACACCGGATCCGCGGCGAGCGCGCGTTCCCACGCATCCTCGATCGTCGCCGCGACCGCAACGCCGCACGGGTTCGCGTGCTTGACGATCACGGCGGCGGGCAGCGTGAACTCGCGCAGCACGCGCCGGCCGCCCTCGAGGTCGACGAGGTTGTTATAGGAGAGATCCTTGCCGCCGAGCTGCTCGACCTGCGACAGCAGGTGGCGGCGCGCGCCGGCTTCCGCGTAGTAGGCGGCGGCCTGGTGCGGGTTCTCGCCGTACGACAGATCCGCGACCTTCGTGAAGGCGAGGACGAGCTGCTCGGCAAACGCCTCCGTCTCGGCGAACCAGCTCGCGATCGCGGCCTCGTACGCCGCCGTGGTCGCGAAGGCGGCGCGCGCGAGCGCACGTCGCGTCTCCGCACGCACCTCGCCGTGCTCGCGCAGCTCCTGCAGCACGGGCTCGTACTGCTCCGGCGCCGACAGCGCCGCCACGTGCGCGAAGTTCTTGGCGGCGGCACGGAGCATCGACGGTCCGCCGACGTCGATCATCTCGACGACCTCCTGTTCGGAGGCGCCGCGGCGGCCGGCGACCGAGGCGAACGGATAGAGGTTGACGCAGACGAGGTCGATCGGATCGATCTCGTGCTCCGCCAGCGTCTCGGCGTCGTCGTCGACGTCGCGCCGCGCGAGGATGCCTGCGTGGATCCGCGGATGCAGCGTCTTGACGCGGCCGCCGAGCATCTCCGGCGCCGCCGTCACCTCCTCGACGCGCGTGACGTCGACGCCTTCCGCCTCCAGGTGCGCGGCGGTGCCGCCCGAGGACACGATCTCCCAGCCGAGGGCCGCGAGGCCGCGCGCCAGCTCGGCGACGCCCCGTTTGTCCCACACGCTCAGGAGCGCGCGAGGCACAGGTCGCTCACCACCTTCGGCAGCAGGCGGTGCTCGGCGTCGTGGATGCGCGCGACGAGGGTCTCGCGCGGCTCGACCGGCACCTCGACCTGTGCGATCACCTCACCGGTGTCGAGGCCCTCGTCGACGTAGTGCACCGTCACGCCCGTCGTCTCGACGCCTGCGGCCAGCGCGTCGTCGATCGCGTGCGCACCCGGAAAGCGCGGCAGCAGCGAGGGGTGGACGTTGACGATCCGGCCGGGGAAACGGTCGAGGAACGGCTTGGTCAGCAGGTGCATGTAGCCGGCGAGCACGACGAGCTCGATGCCGTGCTCCTCGAGCCACGTCGCCATCACGAGGTCGCGCTCGGAGCGATCGGCGTGGCACGCGAGCGAGAACGTCGCCGCCGGCACGCCCGCCTCGCGCGCGCGCACGAGCGCGAACGCGTCCTTGCGGTTGGACGCGACCGCGGCGACCGGCAGCCCGGCGTCGAGCAGCGCCTGCAGGTTCGTTCCGTTGCCGGAGACGAGAACGCCGATCACGTCACGCGGCCGATGACGAGGTCGCCCGGAGCCGGTTCGGCGACCACGGCGCACCAGCCGATGCCGAGGTTGAAGACGCGTCGCAGCTCGTCCTCGGCGACGTGCCGGGCGAGCCAGCCGAAGACCGGCGGGCGCCGCCACGCGCTCCAGTCGATCTCGGCCTCGCGCCCCGCCGGCAGGACGCGCTCGAGGTTTCCGAGGATGCCGCCGCCCGTGACATGGACGAACGCCTTGGCGCGCCGGCGCAGGCGCCGCGCGACGTCGAGGTAGAGGCGCGTCGGCGCGAGCAGGTCGTCGCCGTCGTAGTCCTCCTCCTCCAGTATGCGCCGCAGCAGCGTGAAGCCGTTCGCGTGCACGCCGCTCGAGGGGAAGCCGACGAGGGCGTCGCCGGCGGCGATCGTCGAGCCGTCGATGACGTCGCCGCGCGCGACGACGCCCACGCAGGTCCCAGCGAAGTCCAGCTCGCCCTCGGCGTAGATGCCCGGCAGCTCTGCCGTCTCGCCGCCGACGAGCGCGACGCCGGCCTCGCGGCAGACGGCGGCCGCGCCGTCGACGAGTTCCGCCACCTCGTCGAGCGAGATGGTGTTCGCCGCGACGTAGTCGAGCAGCACCAGCGGCTCGGCGCCGCAGGTCGCGACGTCGTTGATGCAGTGGGCCGCGAGGTCGGCGCCGCACGCGCGCAGCCGTCCGCGCTCGCGCGCGAGGATCAGCTTCGTGCCGACGCCGTCGGTGGAGGCGGCGAGCAGACGGTCGTCGTCGAGCGGGTGCAGCCCGGCGAACGCGCCGAAGCCCGTCGCCCCCGTCGACTGCACCGCGGCGCGCAGCCGCTCGACCACCGACCCCGCGGTCGCGAGCGAGACCCCGGCCGCCGCGTAGCTGTGCTGCGTGCTCCCCAGGAGGCGGAGTCTACGACCGTGGCCGGAAGGCGCTGCCGGTGCTAGACGAACCGCTCGCCGTGCAGCTCGGGCCTGCCTTCGGGGCCGCCGGGGACGAATCTGACGAGCGTCTCGCCGACCATCACCGCGCCGCCGTCGCTGTCGACGCCGAGGATGTCGGCGAGCGCGCCCGCCTTCGCCTCCGGCTCGTCGGCGCGCAGCTGCAGCTCCGCCAGTTGCAGCTCCGACGACTCCGCGAGCATCTCCTCGATCCACTCGCGCGGTGGATGGATCTCGAGGCGGTAGCCGGCGTTGGTGGCGACGAACGTGCGCCGTCCGCCGTGCTCCTGCACGCGCAGGTTCCATTGCATCGCGCGTCCGAGCACCGCCTGGAACTCGTCCTCGTCGAGCGCGACTCCGAGGTGGTCGACGCGGGGTAGCCGCCAGTGGCCCGGCTGGACGACGACGTTCACGGCGCCGCGCTCCAGCTCGGAGAGGCGCAGCTTGAAGCCGTCCCGGTCGAGCTTGTCCCACGACACGCCCGACTCGATCGCAACGTGGTCGTCACCCACGCGGCCGTACCGTGCGACGAGGTGGAAGCCGAGCTTCCCGAGGTAGCGCGCCTCGACCTCGCGCAGCTCCGACGTCACGAGGTGGTAGTGGAAGAGCTGCACGCCTCTAGTCTTCCAGCGCCGTGAGCTCGCCGTCGCTGCTCAGCCCGTGGAGCTTCGAGCCGCTCCAGATCGTGCCGACGGTGGTCGTCGCAGTGCTGTACGTGCGTCGCTGCCGGACGCTCGCGCGCGAGGGGCGGCCGGTGCCCGGCTGGCGCCGCTTCTCGTTCTGGACGGGGATCGCGCTCGTCGTCCTCGCGCTCAACTCGCCGCTCGACTACCTCGGCGAGCACGACTTCTTCTTCATGCACATGCTCCAGCACGTCGTCCTCGGGGACCTCGCGCCGCTCTGTTTCGTGGCGGGGATGACCGGGCCGATCCTGCGGCCGGTCCTCGCGCTTCCGGTCGTCGACCGGTTGCGCGTGCTCACGCATCCGCTCGTCGCGTTGCCGGTGTGGGCGGTCGACCTGTACGTGTGGCACATCCCGTTCCTCTACGACGGCGCGCTGCACCACGACGCCGTGCACGCGCTGGAGCACTTCATGTTCTTCACCTGCGGCTGCCTGATCTGGGAGCCGGTGCTCGAGACGCTGCCGGCGCCGCAGTGGTTCGGGACCGGGACGAAGATCGGCTTCATCTTCGCCGTGCGCCTGATCGAGACCGTGCTCGGCAACGTCTTCATCTGGTCGTCCAGCGCGTTCTACGGGGTGTACCGGCACGCGCCGGAGTGGGGGATCACGCCGGTGCACGACCTCAACCTCGGCGGCGTCGTGATGATGGCGGAGGGCTCGATCGTGACGCTCGGCGTCCTCGTCTGGCTGTTCCTCAGGATGGCCGCCGAGGGAGAGCTGCGCCAGCAGCTGCTCGAACAGGGGCTCGACCCGCGGCAGGTCAACCGCGCCGTCCGGTACGGGCGCGCGAAGGATCTCGGCGTCTCGCGCTGAATCTTGCGGCAAACGCCACGAGGAGGTCACCGATGGAGAATCCGAGCGAGTCCGAGACGCGCGCCCATTACGGCAACGTCGGCCCGAACTGGGGGCCGAACTGGCCCGCGGGCGCACGGTTGCCGATGCCCGGCAACGCCGAGTGGTTCTGGTGGGTCGTCAGCGCCGTGATCGTCGCGATCGTGGCGGGCGTCTCCAGCCTGGTGAACGCGCCGGAGTGGGTCGACTTCGTCAAGTGGACGACGTCCGCGTACCTCATCTCGCGCGGCATCGCGAAGGCCTCGCGCGTGCTCGAGCAGTAGCCGCTACGGAACCGGCTCGAACCTGAGCTTCGCCGCGTCCGCCGGGACGCGCGTCGGGTAGTCGCGCGTCAGGCAGGCGCGGCAGAGCGCGCCCTCGGGACGGCGGGTCGCCGCCTGCAGCCCCGCGAGTGACAGGTAGGCGAGGCTGCTCGCGCCGATCGCCGCGCGCACTCCGTCGACGGTCGCGTGCGCGGCGATCATCTCGTTCTCCGACGCGAGGTCGATGCCGTAGAAGCACGGTGCGACGACCGGCGGCGACGAGATCCGCACGTGCACCTCGGCCGCGCCGGCGTCGAACAGCATCTGCACGATCTGCCGCGTCGTCGAGCCGCGCACGATCGAGTCGTCGACGACCACCAGCCGCTTCCCGCGCACCTCAGCCAACGGGTTGAACTTCATGCGAATCCCCTGCTCGCGCATTCCCTGCTCCGGCTGGATGAACGTGCGCCCGACGTAGCGGTTCTTGATCAGCCCCTCGCTGAACGGGATTCCGGTCGCGCGCGCGAAACCGATCGCCGCCGGTGTGCCCGAGTCCGGGATCGGCAGCACGAGGTCGGCGTCGACCGGCGCCTCGGCGGCGAGCCGCGATCCCATCCGCACGCGCGCGGCGTGCACCTCGACGCCCGCGAGGCGCGTGTCCGGGCGCGCGAGGTAGAAGAACTCGAAGATGCAGAGCGCGCCGCGTTCGGCAGGCTCGACGGCCTGCACGACGCGCACGCCCTCGTCGTCTGCGAGCACGAGCTCGCCGGGGCGCACCTCGCGCTCCAGCTCGGCGCCGACGAGGTCGAGCGCGCACGTCTCGGACGCGACGACGGGGTCGCCCCCCAGCCGCCCGAGCACGAGCGGCCGGAACCCGTGCGGGTCGCGGAACGCGAACAGCGTCCCCTCCGCCAGCCCGACGACGGTCGCCGCGCCCTCGAGCCGCGCGAGCGCCGCCACGATCGCCTGCTCGAGCGGACGCGCGTCGTCGGCGATCAGGGCCGCGACCACCTCCGAGTCCGAGGTGGAGGCGAGGCGCTTGCCGACCGCCGCGCGCAGCTCGGCGGCGTTGACGAGGTTGCCGTTGTGGCCGATCGCGACCGTGCGCGCGCGGCCGTGGTGCAGCAGCGGCTGCGAGTTCGCCCATTCGTTGCCGCCGGTCGTCGAGTAGCGCGTGTGCCCGATCGCGAGGTCACCGCGCAGCGCGGACAGGCTGCGCTCGTCGAACACCTGCGGCACGAGGCCGAGGTCGCGCAGCGCAGTCAGGCGGCTGTCCTCGCTGACGGCGATGCCGGCGGACTCCTGCCCGCGGTGCTGGAGCGCGTAGAGGCCGAAGTAGGTGAGGCGCGCGACGTCGCGCGTCGGCGCGCGGATCCCGAAGACGCCGCACATCTACGCGACAGTCCCGAGCTCGACCGCGTCGCGCCACTCCGGTGCCTGCGCGCCGGCGACGACGACGCCCTCCGCGTCCGGTTGCGAACCGGTCGGTGCGAGCTCGCGGCCCGACCACGTCGCGGCCTCGCGCAACGCCAGCTCGACGCCGCCGTCGGAGACGTCGTGCGCGAGCGAGAACCGATGCGCGTTGCGCCAGACGAACTCGACGAGACGGGCGCCGCGGCCGCGCAGCAGCCAGACGGTGTCGCCGCTGCGCCAGCCGGTGGGGACGCGTCGCAGGTCGCGGACGAGACCGACGCAGCCGACCACCGGCGTCGGCGGGATCGAGCGGCCGCCCGTCTCGTTGTACAGCGAGACGTTTCCGGAGACGACGGGGATTCCGAGCTCCGCGGCGGCGGCTGCTATTCCCTCGACCGCCTGCTCGAGCTCCCACGCGACCGTGGGCTTCTCGGGATTGCCGAAGTTGAGGCAGTCGGTGAGCGCGAGCGGTTCTCCGCCAACGCACGCCACGTTCAACGCAGCCTCCATCACGGCGCCCCAGCCGGCCGCGAGCGGATCGCGCTCGCCGAGGCGCGGGCCGTCGAGCGACACGGCGATGCCGCGCGTGCCCTCGACGCGCAGCACCGCCGCGTCGAGGCCGGGGCGGCGCACCGTCCGCGATCCGACGAGGTGGTCGTACTGCTCGAACACCCAGTTCTTCGGTTCGTTGTTGACCGCCGCGACGGGCGCAGCCGCGACGGGCCGCGGCGCGGGGTCGAGCGCGTAGCGGGGGCACTCGTCCGTGAGGAGCGCGGCGGGGATCGACCCGACGAGCTCGTCGTCCCACCAGGCGCGCAGCTCTCCGTGCTCCGCGACCTCGCCGACCACCGTGCACGGGAGCTCCCAGCGCGCGCACACCGCGCGCACGTCGTCGACGCGGTCGCGCGCGACGACCGCCACCATCCGCTCCTGCGACTCGGAGATCATCACCTCCCACGGCTCGAGGTCGGGCTCGCGCAGCGGCACGCGGTCGAGGTGGACGTCGACGCCCGTGCCGTCGCGCGCCATCTCGGACAGGCTCGAGGCGAGCCCTGCGGCGCCGCAGTCCTGCAGCGAGACGACGAGGTCGCGCTCCACCAGCTCGAGCGACACCTCGATCAGCGCCTTGCCGCGAAACGGGTCGCCGATCTGCACCGACGGCCGCTTCTCGCCGGAGCCGTCGAGGTCCTGGGAGGCGAGCACCGACGCGCCGCCGATGCCGTCGCGGCCGGTCAGCGCGCCGTAGAGGACGACCGCGTTGCCTGCTCCGCGTGCCTTCGCCGTCAGCACGCGCTCCGTCGGCAGCAGCCCGACGCACATCGCGTTCACGAGCGGGTTGCGCGCGTAGGCCTCGTCGAACGCGCACTCGCCGCCGACGGTCGGGACCCCGACGCAGTTGCCGTAGTGGCCGATGCCGGCGACGGCGCGGCGGAAGTGCCAGTCGGGCTCGCCGAAGCGAAGGGCGTCGAGGAGCGCGATCGGCCGCGCGCCCATCGCCACGACGTCGCGGAGGATGCCCCCGACGCCGGTGGCGGCGCCCTGGAACGGCTCCACGGCGGACGGATGGTTGTGCGACTCGGCCTTGAAGGCGACCGCGATGCCGCCGCCGAGGTCGACGACCCCGGCGTTCTCGCCCGGGCCCTGCAGCACCCGCGGGCTGCGCTGAGGCAGACGCCTGAGCAGCGGCGCGGAGTGCTTGTACCCGCAGTGCTCGGACCAGAGCAGGCTGAACACGGCGAGCTCGAAGTCGTTCGGCGCGCGGCCGAGCAGCTCGCGGATCCGTCCGAACTCCCAGTCGGAGAGACCGAGCGCCCGGTGCAGCGGCTGGTCGGCGACGGAGCTCAGGCGGCCAGCGTATCCGGGGGTCCTGACGGTTTCCGCGCGCGCGTCGCAAAGTGCGGGCTTTGGGAGGGGCGGGCGGTGCGCGGCGCATCGTGCGGCGGGCGCGTTGGGGCTGCGGTGGCGCGGCGGCGCGTCGAGCGGCTGCGGTTCCCGCCGCCCCACCGGAGGGAACCGCAGCCCGACCGCGCTCCTTCTACGACGGCGCGCGGCGTTCTCCCGCTCCTTCTCGCACGGACGCGTCAACGGACGATTCGGTCGGTGTAAGGGATTCCGCGCGAACGGCGCTTCGCCCGCTGCCGGCGTCCCGGTTCGTGGCGTGTGCGAACGGCCGGGGTCTGACCCGGGTCTGACCCCGACCCTCGCGCGACGCGCCCAGCGAGGGTCGAACCCGAACCGTCACCGGTTCGTGACGGCCGTGTGACTTGGCCTGCGTATTGCGATGCCGCTTCGGCCGTGGCCGTTCCGGCGCGCGGCGTCGCGGGGTCAGACCCGGGTCTGACCCCGTACAGTGACCGCGTGGCGCAGCGGTACCCGACGCTCGTCGCGGCGCTTTCTCTTCTGTGGGGAGCGTCGTACCTGTTCATCAAGGTCGCCGGCCGCGACATCCAGCCGGCGACGATGATGTTGATCCGCGTCGTCGTGGCCGGTGCCGCGCTCGCGCTGCTGCTTGCGCGCCGCGGCGAGCTGCGCGGCCTCCTCGAAGCGCCGCGCGGCGCGTACGTCCTCGGCCTCTTCAACTCGGCGATTCCGTTCACGCTGATCGCGTGGGGCGAGAGGCACATCTCGTCGGGGCTCGCGGCCGTCGCGAACGCGTCGGTGCCGATCTTCGTCGCTCTGCTCGCGGTTCGGTTCCGGCCCGACGAGCGGCCGCGCGGCCTGCGCGCGCTCGGCGTCTTCCTCGGCATCGGAGGCGTCGCGTTGCTGACGGGCGTGTCGCCGGGCGGCGGTTGGCTCGGCGTCGCGGGGACGGCTGCGGTCGTGCTCGCCTCGATCTCCTACGCGATCTCGACGCTGTACGGCCAGCACCTCGTGCGCGGCGTGACCGGTCCGGTGCTGTCGACGACGGCGCTCGTCGGCGCGACGGCGGTGATGCTGCCGTTCGGGCTCGCGCAGGCGTCGTCGAGCCGGTTCACGTGGCCGGCGCTCGGATGCGTCCTCGCGCTCGCGCTTCTCGGGACGGCGGCCGCGCAGGTGGTCTGGTTCCGGCTGCTGCGCCGTTACGGCGCTGCACGCGCGAGTCTCGTCACGTACCTGCTGCCGGCGACGGCGCTCGTGTACGGCGTCGTGCTGCTGCACGAGCGCGTCACGGGCGCCGAGCTCGGCGGCTTCGCCCTCATCCTCGGCGGAGTCGCCCTCGGGTCGGGCGCGGTCCGGCTGCCGTCGCGCTCGCTGGGCGTGACGCAGGCGCCGTGAGCGTGACGCTGCGGCGGGCGAAGGATGCGGACGTCGACTGGCTCGTCGAGCTCCTCAACGACGCGGACACGCATCCGTACCTCGGAGGCGGGCGCGCCTTCGACCGCGCCGGGATCGCCGCCGAGGTCGAGCGCTCGCAGCGGGAGCCGCACCGGTTCGGCCGCTTCGTGGTCGAGGTGGACGGCGAGCGCGCCGGCGCGATGGGCTTCGAGGTGCGCAGCGAGCGGCACCGCATCGCGCACCTCGGCGGGCTCGCGATCCATCCCGACTTCCGCGGCCGCCGGATCGCCGACGAGGCGGCGCGGCTGCTGCAGCGGCACCTCCTCTTCGACCTCGGCTACCACCGCCTCGAGCTCGCGTGTTACGCGTTCAACGAGCGTGCCATCCGGCATGCCGAGCGAGCCGGGTTCATCCGCGAGGGCGTGCAGCGCCGGGCGTACCTGCGGCACGGCGAATGGCAGGACGCGGTGTTGTTCGGGCTCGTCCGCGAGGACCTGGTGGACGACTAACGTTGCCCGGGTGCTGACGCTGTACCAGGCGGAGTGGTGTCCGTACTCGTCCGCGGTACGGGAACGGCTGACCGAGCTCGGGATCGACTTCGTCGCGAAGCAGGTGGCGCCGTACCCCGAGCAGCGCGGTGACGTGGAGACGATCCCGACGCTCGTCGACGACGGCGGCGAACGCCACGAGGGGACGCGCGCGTGCTTCGCCTTGCTTGCGGGGCTCGAACCGGGTGAGTACGAACGCACCCACAGGCGCCGCTACGCCGAGCACGCGCAGGCGCGCGAAACCGACGCGACGGGCCAGATCCTCGCCAAGGCCGCGCCGCTTCGACGGTGAGCGCTCGCGTCGACGCCCCGCGTGCAGCGCGCAGCTCCCACATCCGCCTGGAATGACGGCTAGGGTCGCGCCTCGAGTACGAGATTGAACGGCGTCGCCGTCGCGCGCCGGACCCGGGTGAAGCCGCCTTGCTTGATCACTTCGGCGAGTTTGGCTTCACCGGCCTGGGCGCCGAGGGCGAGGCCGACCTCCTGGGCGAGCGACGCCGGCGTGCAGATCATCGTGGAAGCGCCGTAGAACACGCGGCCGACCGGGTTGAGGTTGTCCTCGACGCGGTCGTTCGCGTACGGCTCGACGATCATCCACGCGCCGCTCGGCGACAGCGTCTCGAGCACGTGGGCGGACGCCCCGACCGGGTCGCCCATGTCGTGCAGGCAGTCGAAGACCGTTACGAGGTCGTAGTTCGTGCCCGGGAAGTCCTTCGCGCGCGCGACCTCGAAGGTGATGCGGTCGCCGACGCCTGCCTCTCGCGCGGCCTCGCGGGCCCGCTCAATCGACGCGTCGTGGTAGTCGAAGCCGTAGAACTCCGAGTTCGGGAACGCCTGCGCCATGATGATCGTGGAGGCGCCGTGGCCGCAGCCGATGTCCGCGACCTTCGCGCCCTGCTCGAGCTTCTCCTCGACGCCGTCGAGGGCGGGAATCCACTCGCTGACGAGATGCGCCCGGTATCCCGGCCGGAAGAACCGCTCGGTTCCGCGGAACAGGCGGTGGTCGTGCTCGTGCCAACCCATGCCGCCGCCGCTCCGGAACGCCTCGAGGATCCGCTCCTCGTCGGCGTACAGCGACGCGACCGAGTCGTAGACGCCGAGGATGTAGAACGGGCTGTTCTCGTCGGCGAGCGCGAGCGCGTGCTCGTCGGGAAGCGTGTACGTGTCGCTTTCCGCGTCGTAGTCGACGTAACCGCCGGCGGCCTGGTTCCGCAGCCATTCACGAACGTAGCGCTCCGCCGCTCCCGAGCGCTCCGCGACCTGTTGCGAGGTGAGCGGCCCTGCTCCCGCCATCGCCTTGTAGAGGCCGAGTCGCTCGCCGATGACGAACAGCGGCGCGCTGATGATCGCGCCCATGTCGGTCACCGCCCTCCCCATGAACGCCTCGAGCTTGGCCTCGTCGATCGTCCCACCGGCTGCCGTCATCTGAATGCTCCTTGCTCGACGAGAGAAGAAGATCAGACGCCCTCTCGCCGGGCCATACGCCGGCGGCGTATCTTTGCGCTACGCCACCATGAACACGAGGGCAGTCAGGGCGGTCCTGGAGCTGGTTGCCGATGCGGACGCGATCTGCTCGGTCGAGGACTACCACATGGCGCTGCTCGCCGCGCTCGCAAAGGCGGTTCCCTGCGACGTCGTCAACTTCAACGACTTCCGGTTCGATCCGCCGGCGGGCGCGCTCGCCGAGCCGGCCGTCTCCTGCACGGCTGCTCCGCCGCTCGAGCCGGCCGACGCACTCGCACCGTCGCTGCTGGCGACGTTCCTGCGCCACATGGCCGAGCACCCACTGATCCACCTGCAGGCGGCCGGCGATGCGTCGGCGCACCGGCTCTCCGACGTCGTCAGCGTGCGCAGGTTTCGGCACGGCGGGCTCTACGCCGACTTCTTCCGCCCCGCCGCGATCGCCCACCAGCTGACGGTGGGCTTCGGCGGCTCGCCACACCATCTCGTCGGAGTCTGGCTCAGCCGAACCGACCGCGACTTTTCCGACGGCGAGCTGCTGCTCGCCGAGCTCTTGCGACCGCACCTCGAGGCGGGTGAGGCCGCTGCGAGCCGCGCCGTCGCGCGGGCGTCGCTCACCGAGCGCGAGCGCCAGGTGCTGCAGGTCGTCGCGGCCGGCGCGAGTAACCGCGCCGTGGCGGAGGTGCTCGTCGTCAGCCCGGGAACGGTGAAGAAACACCTCGACAACATCTACGCGAAGCTCGCCGTGGGAACGCGAGCCGCTGCCGTCGACCGAGCCGGCGCGAGGACGCGGCGAACTTCTGCCGGGAGTGAAGGCGGCTCGTGGCAGTGCCTCGTCCAGGATCCGGATAATTAGTTGTCTGCGTTGAACCGGCTGGGCGGCGGAGAATCTCCGACGCGTCGCCGGGCACGCTCTGCGGCTGGCTCCCTACCCTCGGTCAGGCCGTCGTCGCGCGGGCGGCGCCCGCCGCCTCGGCACGCGAACGCAGGATGCGCGTCCACGCGAGGTCGCGCGCGGTCGCGAGGCAGCCCTGCACGACGGCGCCCTCGCCGAGGGCGCTGACGCGCACCTCGGGAACGAAAGGGGCGAGCGCCGCGAGCTGCTCGCCGACCGTCGCCGCGAAGCCGTCCGCGCTCCCGATGCCGCCGCCGAGCACGATCAGCTCCGGGTCGACGATCGAGACGACGCTTGCGAGCGCCCTCGCCACGAGCGCCGCCTCACGTGCGACGACCCGGCGCGCGCGCTCGTCCCCCGCCGCCGCCTGCGCGAAGACCCGGCGCGCCGACAGGCGGCCGTCGAGGCCGTGCGCTCGCGCCGCCCGCACCACCGCCGCGGACGAGACGGCAGCCTCGAGCGCGCCGCGATGCCGCGCCTCGCGCGCGTCGACGTCGTCCGGCGCAAGCGGCAGGTACGCGATCTCGCCGGCCGCGCCGTGCGCGCCGCGGTGCAGCTTCCCGTCGATCACGACGCCCATCCCGATCCCGGTGCCGACCGAGACGAAGGCGAACGTCGCGGCGTCGCGGCCGTGGCCGTGGTTCCGCTCGGCCACGGCCGCCATGTCGATGTCGTTCTCGAAGACCGTCGCCGGCCCGAGCCGCTCCCGTAGCTCGGCAAGCACCTGAGGTTGCTCCCAGCCCGGAAGGTGCGCCGCCATGCGCAGCGCTCCGCGCGACTGGTCGAGGACGCCCGGCGTCCCGACGACGGTTTGCGGCAGCGCGTCGCGCCGGCGCGCGCCCGTCGCCTCGACGAGCTCGCGCCCCAGCGCCACGACCTCCGCGACGCGGCCGCGCGCGCTGGCGCCCGAGACGCGCCGGCTCAGCTTCGCGCGGATCGTGCCCGTGATGTCTGCCACCGCGCCGCGCACGTACTCGCGGCCGACGTCGATGCCGAGCACGAACACAGCGTCCGGCCGGAGCTCGTAGAGGAGCGCAGTCGGGCCGCGGAGGCCCGTGCGGTGGCCGGCCACGTGCACGAGGCCCGCCTGCTCGAGCGCCGCGAGCGCCTGCGCGACCGTGGGCTTCGACAGGCCCGTCGCACGAGCGAGCTCAGGCCGCGACGAGGGCGAGGCCGTGCGCAGCCGCTCGAGCAGCAGCTGCTCGTTGAGCGAGCGCATGAGCTGCGGCGTCGCCGCCATGCCTCCGCGGCCGACGTGCGGGTCGCTTGTCACGCAGAATAGAATAGGTTAGTTTCCTATTCGTGGGGGAGCCGGTCGTGCTCGGCCTCGACTTCGGCGGGACGAAGATCGCCGCCGCCGTGGCCGACCTGGAGGGGAGACGGCTGTCGGAGACGGTCCTCCCGACGCGCCCGGAGCGGGGTGCCCGCTGGAACCTGGAGCAGGGGGTAGCGCAGGCGCAGGAGCTCGCGGCACGCGTCTCCGGCGAGCTGCGCGCCGTCTGCGCGTGCACCTTCGGGATCCCGAGCGCCGACGGCGTCGAGCTGGCGCCCGCGATCGACGGGTGGGGCGACCTGCCGCTCGGCCGCGTGCTGCGCGGCGCGTTCGACGGCGCGGAGGTGCGGCTCGCGACCGACGTGAAGGCGGCCGCCGAGGCGGAGGCGCGGTTCGGTGCGCTCTGCGGCGTCGACCCGGCCGTGTACCTGAATCTCGGCACCGGCCTCGCCGCCGCGCTCGTCCATCGCGGCGAGGTCGTCGGAGGCGCGCACGGAGCCGCCGGCGAGATCGGCTACAGCCTGCGCCGGCCGTCCGACGTCGGGCGGGCCGGTGCATCGATTCTCGAGGACGCGGTCAGCGGGATGGCGCTCGCGGCGCTGGCGGGCGCGCGGACGGGCGAGCCGCGCACCGCCGCCGACGTGTTCCGAGGCGTCGCGGCGGACGGCCGACTCGCGCGGCTCGTCGACGAGTTCGTGGCCGAGCTGGGCTTCCACCTCGTCAACCTCGCCGTCGCGATCGACCCCGAGCTGATCGCCGTCGGCGGCGGGATCGTCCGCTCGTGGGACGCGATCGAGGCGCCGCTCCGCGCGGCGCTCGACGCGCACGTCCCGTACCCACCGGACCTCGTCGTCGGGGCGTTCCCGTACGACGCGCCGCTCGTCGGCGCGCTCGCGCTCGCGGCCGACGCCGCGAGGGGCGGGCGGAGCGTGTTGGATCTGCAAAGCGACGCCCGGTCGGTCGACCGGGGGAGGAGTCGGGGATGAGACGAATGGCAGTGGTCGGAACGCTGGCCGCGGCGGTGCTCGCGGCGTCGGCGTGGGCGGGCGCCGGGACGAGCGCGCCGCGAGGTGGCCTCGCGGCCGGCAAGGCGAGCGCGTCGTCGGTGACGATCTCGAACGAGAGCGGCACGACCTGGACGTGCGGCTTCAATCCCTACAACGGTTCGGTGAACTTCCTCTCGTTCGGCACGGTCTACGAGGAGCTCGTGTTCGTGAACGCGCTGCAGAGCGCGAAGGCGACGCCCTGGCTCGCGTCGTCGTACCGGTGGAGCAACCACAACAGGACGCTCACATTCACGATCCGGAAGGGCGTGCGCTGGTCGGACGGCAAGCCGTTCGGCGCCGCCGACGTCGTCTTCAGCTTCGACCTGCTGAAGAAGCACCCGGCGCTCGACCTGAACGCGGACTGGTCCGTGCTCCGGTCCGTGACGCAGGTCGGCGCGAGCAAGGTCGCCTTCACCTTCAAGACGTCCGCGGTTCCGTACTTCTATTACATCGCCGGCGCGACGCCGATCGTCGCGAAGCACGTCTGGGCATCGGTCGCGAATCCGGTCACCTACACGGACGCGCATCCGGTCGGTACCGGCCCGTACACGATGAGCAAGTGCTCGCCGCAGGTGATCGTCTTCCAGAAGAACCCGGGCTACTGGCAGCGGGGAGTTCCGAAGATCCAGACGGTGTACTACCCGTCGTTCACGTCGAACGACCCGGCGAACCAGGAGCTCGCCGACGACCAGGCGCAGTGGGGCAGCCAGTTCATCCCGAACATCAAGGGCTACTACCTCTCGAAGAGCCCGTACCACCACATCTGGTTCCCGCCGGTCGCGAACGTCTCGATCTTCATCAACCTCACGGATCCGGTGCTGTCGGCGCTGCCCGTGCGGCAGGCGATGGCATATGCGATCGACCGCGCGCGCGTCTCGCAGATCGGCGAGTACGGTTACGAGCCGCCCTCGAACCAGACGGGGATCGTGTCGCCGACGTACAAGAGCTGGCTTCCCGCGGGTGCGGCGAAGAAGTTCTCGTACAACCCCGCGAAGGCGATCGCGACGCTGAAGGCGGCCGGCTACAAGGAGTCGGGCGGCGTCTTCCACACGCCGTCGGGGAAGCCGCTCTCGTTCACGATCGTCAACATCGGCGGCTACTCGGACTGGGTGGCGTCGGTGCAGGTGATCCAGAGCGAGCTGAGCGCCGTCGGGATCAAGATCCAGCCGGAGAACCTCTCCAGCACGACCTACGACGCCGACATCTACAACGGCAAGTTCCAGCTCGCCTACGGAGCGGAGACCGGCGGGCCGGCGCCGTACTACGAGCTGCGCCAGCTGCTCTACTCGAAGAACACCGCTCCGATCGGCCAGACGGCGTCGTCGAACTACGAGCGGTTCTCGGACCGCAAGGTGGACGCGCTGATCGACGCGTACGGAGCGACGACGAGCAGCGCGCTCCAGCATTCGATCGTGCGCAAGCTCGCGGCGGTGATGACCTCTCGGATTCCCGTCATCCCGGTCACCGAGCAGGTCGACTGGTACCAGTACAACACGAAGTCGATCACCGGCTGGGTGACGCCGAGCAACCCCTTCGCGCAGCCGGCGGCGTACAACACGCCCGACATCGGCGTGATGCTGCTGCACCTGAGGCCGAAGGGATAGGGACGTGAGCCGGGGGCGGAGGCGCGCGCGATGAGGTTCGTCCTGCGCAGGCTGTCGTTCTTCGTGATCACGCTGTGGGCGGCGGTCACGCTGAACTTCCTCATCCCGCGCCTCATGCCCGGCAACCCGGCGCTCGCGATGATGGCCCGCTACAAGGGCCACATCAACCCGCAGGCGCTGCACGCGCTCGAGATCGCGTTCGGCGTCGGCACGCACAAGAGCCTCGGCGCGGCGTACGTGGCGTACCTGGGCGACCTCGTGCGCGGCCGGTTCGGCATCTCGCTGACGTTCTTCCCGCAGGCGGTGATGCACGAGGTGCTGCAGGCGCTGCCGTGGACGCTCGCACTGGTCGGGATCACGACGATCCTGGCGTTCTCGCTCGGGACGCTGATCGGCATCGTCGGGGCGTGGCGCCGCGGCGGCGTCTTCGACGCGATGCTTCCGCCGATCTTCATCGTCACGTCGGCGTTCCCGTACTTCTGGCTGGCGCTGCTCGCGATCTGGCTGTTCGCGATCAAGCTGCACTGGCTGCCCGCGAGCGGCGGGTACGACGTGACGACGAACGTCGCGTGGTCGTGGGCGTTCGTTTCCGACACGCTCCGCCACTCCATCCTGCCGGCGGCGACGATCCTCGTCACCTCGATCGGCGGCTGGATCCTGACGATGCGCAACAACATGATCACCGTCCTCTCCGAGGACTACGTCCGGATGGCGCGCGCGAAGGGCCTCTCGCAGTGGCGGATCATGTGGACGTACGCCGGCCGCAACGCGATCCTCCCGAACCTCACGGGGTTCGCGATGTCGCTCGGCTTCGTCGTCAGCGGCGCGATCCTCGTCGAGTTCGTCTTCAACTACCCCGGCGTCGGCTGGATGTTCCTGCAGGCGGTCGAGAACCAGGACTACGCCTTGATGCAGGCGCTGTTCCTGCTGATCGTCGTCGCCGTGCTGTCGGCGATCCTCGTCGCCGACGCGGTGACGGCGTTCGTCGACCCGCGAACGAGGGAGCTTCGGTGACGGCTCCCGCGGTCGCGGAGCCGCTGCGGCCGGCTGCGCCCGCCGGCCCGTCGCGCGCGCGGGCGGTGCTGCGCTCAGGCGCAGTCCGCGCGCTGCTGCACAACCGCAAGGCGCTCGTCGGCGCGCTGCTGCTCCTCGGCTTCGTCGTGCTGGCGCTCTTCCCGGGCCAGCTGGCGCCCGACGACCCGAACGCGGAGATCTTCCGCCCCGGTCTCGGGGCGTCCTCCTCGCACTGGTTCGGTACGACGGCTTACGGCCAGGACGTCCTGTCGCAGCTGATCTGGGGAACGCGGCAGTCGCTACTGATCGCGTTCGCCGTCGGCGGGCTCGCGACCGCGATCGCCGTCATCGTCGGCGTGTCGGCGGCCTATCTCGGCGGCTTCGCGGACGGCCTGCTGTCGACGATCACCGACGTGATCCTGGTCATCCCGATCTTCCCGCTCGTGATCGTGCTCGCGGCGTACGAGAAGAACGCCGGATTCTTCACGCTCGTCGTCGTGCTCGGTGCGCTCGGCTGGTCGTACGGCGCGCGGCAGCTGCGGGCGCAGACGCTGTCGATGCGCAACCGCGACTTCCTCGAGGCCGCGCGCGTGCGCGGAGAGCGCCGGCTGTACGTGATCGTGTTCGAGATCCTGCCGACGATGACCTCGCTGATCGTCGCGAGCTTTCTCGGCGCTGCGCTCTACGCGGTGTTGACGGCGGCGGGGCTGCAGTTCGTCGGCCTCGGCGACCCGAACAGCCTGAGCTGGGGGACGATGCTCTACTGGGCGCAGAACAACGAGGCGCTCGGCGCGGGGATGGTGCTGTGGGCGGTGATGCCGGGCGTCTGCGTCGCGCTCCTCGGGGCCGCGTTCGCGTTGCTCAACTATGCCTTCGACGAGGTCAGCAATCCCGCGCTGCGGAAGGTGCGCAGGGTGCAGCGTGGGTGAGCGGCTGCTCGAGGTGCGCGGCCTGCGAGTCGCGTACGCGTCGGAGAGCGGCCCCGTCGTGCCCGTCGACGACGTGAGCCTCGACCTGGACGAGGGAGAGTTCCTCGGCATCGTCGGCGAGTCGGGCTGCGGCAAGTCGACGCTCCTGTACGCGATCGCGCGCCTGCTCGGCCCGCCGCTCGGAGGCGAGATCCTCGACGGGTCGATCGTCTTCCGGGGCCGCGACATGGTTGCGCTGAGCGAGCGGAGGCTGCGGCACATCAGGTGGCGCGAGCTCTCCGTCGTCATGCAGAGCGCCATGAACGCGCTCAACCCGGTGCTGACGATCGAGGCGCAGCTGCGGGACGCGTGCAGGGCGCACTCGACGATGAGTGCGCGGGAGATCCGCGCGCGCTCCGAGGAGGTGCTCCGCCTGGTGGGGATCGACCCGCTGCACCTGCGCAGCTATCCGCACCAGCTCTCCGGCGGAATGCGGCAGCGGGCGATGATCGCGATGGCCCTCCTCTTCACGCCGGACCTCGTGATCATGGACGAGCCGACGTCTGCGCTCGACGTCGTCGCGCAGCGCTCGCTGATGAAGCAGATCAAGCAGCTGCAGGACCAGCTCTCCTTCGCCGTGATCTTCGTCACGCACGACATGTCGCTCGTGAGCCACTTCTCCGACCGGCTCGCGGTCATGTACGCGGGGCAGATCGTCGAGCTCGGGCCGACCCGCCGGGTCTTCGACGCGCCCCTGCACCCGTACACCCGCGGCCTGCTCGACTCGTTCCCGAGCGTGGCCGGTCCTCGCACCCACCTGGCCGGGATCCCCGGCTCGCCCCCGGACCTCGTCGAGCCGCCGTCCGGCTGTCGGTTCGCGCCCCGCTGCCCGCTCGCCACCGACCGGTCGCATGCGGTGCCGCCGCCGCTCGTCGACGTGGGCGGCGACCTCGTCCGCTGTCACCTCTACGTGCCCGATGCGGAGCCCGCTCCGGCGGCGGCGGTCGAAGCGTGAGCGAGCCGCTGCTCGTCGCGACGGGGCTGACGCGGCACTTCCGCATCGGCGGCGTGCTTTCCGGCAAGACGCTGCACGCCGTCGACGACGTCGACCTCACGATCGGCAGGGGCGAGATCGTCGCGCTGGTCGGCGAGAGCGGAAGCGGCAAGAGCACGGTTGCGCGGCTGCTCGCGCGCGTGTACCGGCCGACGCGCGGCCGGATCGTCTTCGACGGGAAGCGCATCGACCGGTTGCGCACAAGGCGGGAGCGGCTTCGCTACGCGAGCGACGTGCCGCTCGTGTTCCAGGACCCGTTCAGCTCGATCAATCCCGCATATCGCGTGTCGCACGGGGTGAAGCGCGCGATCAAGCTCCACCGGCCCGAGCTCTCGCGTGTCGAGCGGCGCGTCGAGGCGGAGCGCGTATTCGAAGCCGTCGGCCTCGTGCCGCCGGCGGCGATGCTGCGGAAGTTCCCGCACCAGCTGAGCGGCGGCCAGCGACAGCGCGTGGGGTTCGCGCAGGCGCTCGCGTTCCGCCCGAAGCTGATCGTCGCAGACGAGCCCGTGTCGATGCTCGACGTGTCGATCCGGATCGGCATCCTCAATCTCATGACCGAGCTGCGTGCGAGCCGCGGCGTCTCGTTCCTCTACATCACCCACGACATCGCGAGCGCACGCTACGTCGCCGACCGCGTGCTCGTGATGTACGGGGGACACCTGGTCGAGGAAGGCGCGACCGAAGACGTCCTGCACCGCCCCAAGCATCCGTACACGAAGCTGCTGCTCGCCGCGGTTCCCGATCCGCGTGCGCCGCTCGGGCTCGCGGACGTCGAAGACGCCGGCGAGCCGCCGCGCGTCGTCGAGCCGCACGAGGGCTGCCGGTTCGCGCCGCGCTGCCCGCTCGCCACCGAGGTCTGCCGCACCGTCACGCCGCTGCGGCGCAGCCTCGGCCCCGGCCGCCTCGTCGCCTGCCACCACGCGGAGCCCGATGTCGGCGAGCAGCCGTCCGAGCAGCCGCTCGTCGGGTCGCCGGCATGAAGATCGCGGTCGTCGGCGGCGGCTCGACCTACACGCCCGAGCTGGTGTCCGGCCTGACGCGCCTTCAGGTCTCGGACCTCGTGCTGCACGACATCGACGCCACGCGGCGCGAGGTCGTCGGGCAGATGGCGGCGCGGATGCTCGAGGCGCAGGGCTTCCGCGGGACACTCGACGTGACCGGCGACCTCGACGGCGCGGTCGCCGGCGCTGACTTCGTCCTGGTCCAGATCCGCGTCGGCGGGCAGCAGGCGCGCCTGCGCGACGAGACGGAGCCGCTCGCGTGCGGGTGCGTCGGGCAGGAGACGACCGGCGCCGGCGGGTTCGCGAAGGCGATGCGAACCGTGCCCGTGGTGCTCGGGATCGCGGAGCGCGTGCGTGCGCTCGCGCAGCCGGATGCGTGGATCGTCGACTTCACCAACCCCGTCGGGATCGTCACGCGCGCGCTGCTCGACGCGGGCCATCGTGCGATCGGGCTGTGCAACGTCGCGATCGGTTTCCAGCGCAGGTTCGCCGGCCTCCTGGGCGTGGAGCCGCGCAGCGTCGTCGTCGACCAGGTCGGCCTGAACCACCTCACGTGGGTGCGCGCGGTGCGCGTCGACGGGGTCGACGTGCTCCCGCAGCTGCTCGACGAGTACGGCGACGAGCTCGCCGACGACGTCGACCTGCCGCGGCGGGTGCTCGACGAGCTCGCGGCAATCCCTTCCTACTACCTGCGCTACTTCTACGCGCACGACGAGGTCGTGCGCGAGCAGCTCGACGCGACGCCGCGGGCACAGGTCGTGGCCGAGATCGAGCGCGAGCTGCTCGAGCTCTACCGGGACCCGGCGCTGGTCGAGCGCCCGCCGCTGCTGATGCAGCGCGGCGGCGCGTACTACAGCGAGGCGGCGCTCGGCCTCGTCCAGTCCCTGGTCGAGGGCGACGGCGCGGTGCACGAGGTCGACGTCCGCAACGGCGGGACGCTCGCGGGTATGGCCGACGACGACGTCGTCGAGGTTCCAGCACGCGTCGATGCCGGCGGAGCGCATCCGCTGCCGCAACCGCCCCTCGCCCCGGAGCTGCTCGGGCTCGTGCAGCACGTCGCGGCGTACGAGCGGCTGGCTGCTCGGGCGGCGGTCTCCCGCGACCTCGTCGACGTGCGCAAGGCGCTCCTCGCGCATCCGCTCGTCGGCCAGCTCGAGCTCGTCGACGAGCTCGTCGACCGCCTCGTCCTCGCCGCCGCGTCGTGAGCCTGATCCTCGCGGTCGACGGCGGGAACTCGAAGACCGACGCGGCGCTCCTCACGAGCGACGGCGACGTCATCGGCGCGGTCCGAGGGCCGCAGAGCTCGCCCGACCAGCTCGGCGTCGAAGGAAGCATCGACGTCGTGGAGCGGCTCGCACGCGAGCTCGGGGAAGAGGCGGACCTGGCCGTGCTGCTGCTCGCGGGGCTCGACTTCGACGACGAGGAGGATGCGTACCGCTGCGCCGCGGAGCGGCGTGGCCTCGCGCGTCGGCTCGTCGTCGGCAACGACACGTTCGCCGTGCTGCGCGCCGGTTCGAGCAGCGGCTGGGGCGTCGCCGTCGTCTGCGGTGCCGGCATCAACTGTGTCGGCGTCGCCCCCGACGGCCGCCAGGCGCGGTTCGCGTCCCTCGGTGAGATCAGCGGCGACTGGGGCGGAGGGTCCGACGTGGGGATGGCGGCCGTCGTCGCCGCTGCGCGCAGCCACGACGGACGCGGTCCGCGCACGGTTCTCGAGTCGGCCGTTCCGGCGCATTTCGGCCTCTCCACGCCCGTCGAGCTCGCGCGGGCGCTGCACGCACGGCGCGTCACCGTCGACGAGCTACGCGAGCTGGCGCCGCTCGTGTTCGCCGCGGCCCGGGACGACGCTATCGCCGCGGCGATCGTCGACCGGCTCGCCGGCGAGGTCGTGACGATGGTTCGCGCCGCCCTTACCCGGCTCGACCTGCTCGACGAGGACGTCGAGGTGGTGCTCGGCGGCGCCCTGCTGCAGTGCGGCGACGAGCGGCTGCTCGCCGGCGTCGAGCTTGGGGTCGCCGCGCTCGGGTCGCGGCTGCGCGTGATGGTCGGGGATGCGCCGCCCGTCGTCGGCGCGGCGCTCGTCGGCCTCGACGCGGTCGGCGCTCCGGAAGCGGCGCACGACCGTCTTCGCGCCCGGCTCGGTGCCGCCGCGGCGGCGCTCGCCGCGCGCTGAAGGTCGCCGGACGCACCGCCCAGGCCGAGGCTGCATGGGCCAGCTCGACGGCGCTCACGGCGGGGTCACGGAGCTTGGTCCCTGCCGCCGAGGCCTGGCGCCGCGATTCCGCCGCAAGGATGCGCGCAGGCTAGGATCGCGAGCCATGACGCGCTACCTGCACACGATGTACCGGATTGTCGATCCGGCGAGGAGCCGCGCGTTTTACGAGGCGTTGGGGTTTGAGTTTCGGCGCGAGTTGCCGATCGTGCGGGACGGCCATCACGAGGCGACGAACTACTTCTTCGGCGTGCCGGGGCAGGAGGAGGAGCTGGAGCTGACCTGGAACACGGACGGCCGCAGCTACGAGTTGGGGACCGGTTACGGCCACATCGCGATCGGGGTCGATGACCTGGATGCGACGCTGGCGGCGTTGAAGGAGCAGGGGATCGAGCCGGAGCGGGAGCCGTATCGGGTGCGCGAGGGCGGCTCGCGGCTCTGTTTCGTCAGGGATCCCGACTCGTACCGGATCGAGCTGATCGACCAGAGCGGCAAGTAGCCAGCCGGCGCTGCTTCGCCGGGTCAGGCCGCCTGCGTGAGCGTGGTGGTGCCGCGCAGGGCCGGCTCGTCGCACGTCCTCGCACGGCGCTCGCGGCACGGTCGCCTCATAGAGATGCCGCCTACCATGGGCGCGTGCGCGCCCGCCGTCTCGCAGCCTGCGCCGCGCTCGCCCTGGTCGGCGTCGCCGGCGCCTACACCGGCGCTCCTGCCGGCTCGGCCGCGCCGTCGGACACCGTCACGACGGAGACGGCGCCGACCACGACCGCCGCGACGACGACCGCTGCGCCGCCGACGACCTCCTCGGCGACGACGGCAGCCGCGACCACGACCGCCGCGGCCACCACCTCCCCCGCGGCCACCACCGCTCCGCGTGCGCCCGCGCCGCCTCCCACGCCGCTTCGTGCGGTCGACGTCGACCGCGGGTGCGCGGCCGGGGGGCTCGCCGCCATCGTCTCGCCGGCGGCGCGGCTCGCGCGCGTGGCCGGCGCGCTCGCCACGGCGTCTTCACCCGCGCGCTCGTCCGTCGCCGGGACGCCGATCGCCGCCGCCGGCTCGGCCGTCGTCCGCGGCTGCGCCGGCGCCGCCGTGACCGCCGGCGGCGTGTCGTTGTTCGGCGGCGCGGTCAGGGCCTCGAGCGTCCGGCTCGTCGTCGCGCGCGGGCGCGTCGCGGCGGGGAGCGCGGTCGCCGGCCTCCGCGTCGGCGGCTCGCCGACCTCGCTCGCCGCCGGCCAGCTCGCGCACGTCGGCGCCTGGGCGACGCTGCGCGTGTCGACCGCGGCCGCTGCGCCGCCGGGCCACCGGCGCTTCGCGGCGCTCGACCTGCACCTGCTCGCGCCGCACGAGGGCGTCCCGGCGGGCGTCGACGTGCTCGTCGCGTTCGCGGACGTGACGCCGACGCCGGCGCCCCTGCCGGCGCGGGCCGTTCCGCGCCGGTCCGCGCAGGCGAAACCGAAGGCCAAGACGAAGCCCGAGCCGACGACGGCGCCGCGCGCCGCTGCGAAGAAGAAGCCGAGGCGAAGCGCGAAAGCGCGCGCGCTCGCAGCCGCGCGGAAGCGGCGGAAGGCGCTGCTGAGCGGCCGCCCGCTCCGGGTGACGCCGCCGCTCGCGCGGCAGCGCTTCCTCTTCCCCGTCGTCGGCAACGCGAGCTACGGCGACTCCTACGGCGCCTTCCGCTCCGACGTCCCGGGCGGCTGGCACCACGGCGACGACATCTTCGCGAGCCTCGGGACGCCCGTCGTCGCCGTGGCGACCGGGACGCTCAACCGCGTCGGGTGGGAGCATCTCGGCGGCTGGCGGCTGTGGGTGCGCGACGAGGCGGGAGACGAGTTCTACTACGCGCACCTCTCGGGATACACGCCGCTCGCGCTGCATGCGACGCATGTCCGCGCCGGCGACGTGCTCGGCTTCGTCGGCAACTCCGGCGACGCGTTTCCGTCGACGCCGCCGCACCTGCACTTCGAGGTGCACCCGCGCAACCTCCTGTTCCTGCAGTACAACGGCGCCGTCGACCCGACGACGTACCTCGACCGGTGGTCGCACCTGTTGCACGTGAGGGCACCGCGGCCCGTCCTGCCCGGCATCGCGTCCCTGCCGTCGGTGGCGACGAAGGACGAGGCGCGGTTCATCTTCCGCGAGCTGCTCTCGAGCCGCGGCCTGCTTCCTCCGGCACGTCGCCGCGCCGCCGCGGAGCGGACGCCCGCCACGGCTCGGCGCTCGCCGGCGACCGCGCGGCTCCGTCATGCCGCGGTCGCGGCCGCTGCCGTGTCGGCGCCCGCCGGTCACGGCGCGAGCACGCCGGCGATCGCCGGCGCCGCGGTTGCGGCGGCCCTCGTCGCGTGTGCAATCGGCGCCGCGCTCTACCGGCGGCGTCGCGCTGGGCCCGGCGAAGTGGACGCCGGCTGATCCTCAGGGCTTGAGGACGACCTTCAGGCAGTCGTCCTCCTTCTGCTTGAACAGCTCGTAGCCGAGCGGCGCGTCGTCCAGCGTCATCCGGTGCGTGACGACGAAGCTCGGATCGATCTCTCCGTGCGTGATCCGCCCGAGCAGCGGTCGCATGTAGCGCTGCACGTGGCACTGGCCGCTGCGGATCGTCAGGCCCCGGTTCATGACCGCGCCGATCGGAAACTTGTCCATCAGCCCGCCGTAGACGCCCATGATCGAGACAACGCCGCCGTTGCGGCAGCTGAGGATCGCCTCGCGCAGCGCGAACGGACGCTCGGTCTCCTGGCGCAGCGCCTGTTTCACGCGGTCGTACGCGTAGGCAGGGCCGTGGTGGTGCGCCTCGAGTCCGACGCAGTCGATGCACGCGTCCGGCCCGCGGCCGCCCGTCAGCTCCTTGAGAGCCTCCGGAACCTTGTCGACGTCCTCGTAGTTCAGCGTCTCCGCGCCGGTGTGCTCGTGGACGATCTGCAGCCGGTACTCGAACCGGTCGATCACGATCACGCGTTCGGCGCCGAGCAGGAAGGCGCTCGCCGCCGCGAACTGCCCTACGGGACCCGCGCCCCAGATCGCGATCACGTCGCCCGGCTCGATCTCGCAGTACTCGGCGCCCATGTAGCCGGTGGGGAAGACGTCGGAGAGGAACAGCACCGTCTCGTCGGGGATGCTCGCGTCGTCGATCTTGATCGGGCCGACGTCCGCGAACGGAACGCGCACGTACTCGGCCTGGCCGCCTGCGAAGCCGCCGGTGAGGTGCGAGTAGCCGAAGATCCCCGCGGTCGGGAAGCCCCACAGCTTCTCCGCGAGCCGCGCGTTCGGGTTCGTGTTCTCGCAGAGGGAGTACTCGTCGCGCCGGCACGCGTTGCAGGCGCCGCACGCGATCGGAAACGGGACGACGACGCGGTCGCCGACGCTCAGGTTGTGGACGGCGCGTCCCACCTCGACGACCTCGCCCATGAACTCGTGGCCGAGGATGTCGCCGCGCTTCATCGTCGGCACGTAGCCGTCGTACAGGTGCAGGTCGGAGCCGCAGATCGCCGTCGACGTCACACGGACGATCGCATCGCGCTCGTTCAGGATCTGCGGGTCGGGTACGTTCTCGACCGCAACAGAATTGCGACCGGTCCAGCACGCCGCCCTCATCGCACCGATTCCAGCGGCTGCGCCGCACGCTGCATCAGGTGGTCTGCGAGCAAGTGGCCGTCGGGCGACGCGTCCGAGCGCACGACCTCGCCCGTCTCGATGCGCTGCTTGAGGCGGCGCAGGTCGTCGGCGAGCTGCGTCGGCAGGTCGCCGCCCGTCAGCTTCTTCGCGACGCTTCCGAGGTCGCCGGCGCGGGAGTCCTCCACGTACTCGACGACGAGCTCGGTGCCGCGGTCGCCGGATGCCTCCCGGAACAGCACCGCGGCGCCTGCGGTGTCGACCTTGTTCCTGAGCTCCTGCGCCTCGGACCACGCCTGCTCGACGACGTCGCGTGGCCGGTTGATCGTGACGGCCTTGCGGATGCGGCGGCCGCGTTGCGGTGGACCCTGCTGCGCGCTCAGATGTCTCGCCTCGAACACGTCGGCGACAGCGATCGGCAGGACGTTGGCAGCCGCGACGGCGGCCCGGAGTCGACGCCCCGGGTTGCGGGCCGCGACGACGCCCAGCGCCGAGACGTCGAGCGCGTCGCCCGCCACGCGCGACCACACCCACACCGTCGGCCGGGGCCGCACGAGGATCGCAAGCCCCTGCGCCAGCTCCCGCAGACCGAAGAGGCGCATCAGCAGCGGCGCCGTGCCCTCGCCGGTCGCGCCGACCAGCTTGCACATCGCCTTCGGCACGACGAGCTGCGCCGCTCCGAGCGCGACGCTGAACCATCCCAGGGACCGTGCGAGCTCGTCCTTGTCGCGCGCGCGGACGTCGATCGTCGCCACCGCGTACCTCCTCTGTTTGTCTCGGACGCCGCACTCGTCCTCCCAGCGCTGCGGCCCGCTAAACGCGTTCGAGCTGCAATAGTCGACGCGTGCTGCTCTACGACAGCCCGATCTCCGGGAACTGCTTCAAGGTGCGGCTCCTGCTCGCGCACCTCGGCGCGGCGTACGAGCGCCGGCACGTGGACGTCGTCGACCGTTCCGATCCGCGCACGTTCCTCGACGGACTCAATCCGGCACGGCGGGTGCCGACGCTCGTGCTCGACGACGGCCGAGCGCTCGCCGAGTCGAACGCGATCATCTGGTACTTCGGCGAGGGGACGCGATTCGTGCCCGACGACCGCTTCGAGCGGGCGAAGGTGCTGCAGTGGCTCTTCTTCGAGCAGTACGACCACGAGCCGGCCGTCGCGGTCGCCCGGTTCCTTGTCACCTACTCGGGCTGGCCGCGCGAGCGGTACGAGGGCCGTCTCCGCGAGTTGAAGGCGCGCGGCGAACAGGCGCTCGCGGCGCTCGACGAAGGGCTGCGCGGGCGCGACTGGCTCGTCGGCGACTCCATCACGCTTGCCGACATCGCGCTGTACGCGTACACGCACGTCGCCGAGGAAGGGGAGTTTTCGCTCGACCCCTACGACAACGTGCGCCGGTGGCTCGCGCGTGTCGCGGCCGAGCCGGGGCACGTCCCGATCGACGCGTGAGTCGCGGCCGCGGACCGTCGATGTCCGCTGCCGCTACGTGATCGTCAGCGGCGCGCCCACGACGGCGCCCGCTCGGATCCGGACGACGCTGCCGGGCGCGAGGTTGCCGGTCCAGCGGAAGTAGCCGCGCGGAGATGCGTGCACCGTCGCGAGCGAGCGCCAGGCGGAGCCGGCTCGCCGCTGGATCGCACCGCTGCTTCCGGCAGCAGGTGCGCGCAGCTGTCCCCAGAGCGACGTGCGCGTCCCCATGCGCGCGACCTCGGCCAGCGGTACCTCGAAGGCGGCGAACGACGGCTTCCGCGCGTTGCGAAGGGTCACGAGGCCGCTCTGGAACCGCGCGACGTTCGGCTCGTCGCGGTAGAGGAAGTGGATCAGCAGGTCGACGCGCGGCGTCTTCCACGCAACGTACGCGGCCTCGCCGACGTAGCGGGCCTGGAGCGCGTACGGGACGCCGAGGATCGGGTCGGGCGGGTTCGTCTGGTAGCCGTACTCGCTCAGCCAGATGCGCGCCCCGGGCCACGCGCGCGCGACGAGCGTGACGAGCTTCCCGACGGTCGCCATCGTGATCGTCGCGCACCGCGCGCAGCCACCCGACGTCGGCGACTCGTGCTTCGGGTCGAGTGGGTACGGATTGTGTGCGTAGGCGTCGAGACGAGCGTGCGCCGCGCGCATCCCGGCGATCCAGGCGACCGGAGAGACGCCGCCGGTCGCGCCGCGCGGTGCGGTCGCGCCTCCGCCGACGGATGCGCCGGCGATCACGGAGTGGATCGCGGCATACGCCGGGTTGAGCAGGCGCGTCACGTAGACGGCCGGCGTCGTCGGGCGCAGCCAGCGCACCTGGTTCGGCTCGTTCCAGATCAGCTACTTCTTGACCCACGGGTAGTGCCGAGCCGCGGCCTTCGCGAACGCGCCGAACGCCGCCGCCGACGTCGGTGCGTAGTTCGCGGCGTGGCCGCCGTTCGCCCAGGCGGGTGTCCCGTCGAGCTGCAGCAGCACCGACAGGCCGGCGCTGCGCAGCGTGTCGAGGACGGTGTCCGGGCTGCTCCAGTCGTAGGCGGGATCCGTCGGGTCGGCGGGGGTGGCGGGACGCGTCGGCGCGACGGTGCTCCAGTCGAGCGTGTAGCGGACGATCTCGACGCCGAGCGCGCGCAGCTGCGCGACCCGCGCCTGCACCGTGCCGGGCCCGTCTGTCAGCCACGCGTCGTCGGTGAGGCCGAACTGGACGCCGGGCGCGGCGGCGGCGCGCGGCGCTCCGACGGTCGCGCACAGGATGGCGACGAGCACGACCGCCGCGGTGCTCGCTGCGCGGGAGCGGCCCGAGCAGCCTGCGCGATCTCGTCCACGGTACGGCCGATCCATCGTCGCTTTCGTGAACGGAGCGCGGCCGTGCCAAACCTGCGAGCCGCGCATTATTCACACTCTCGGCACAGTCGTGTTTCCCACACGTTGCAGTTGTCTCGTTACTGTCGAAGACATGACGAAGACATCGACTCCGTGGGGGCCTGCCGTCCTGGTGGAGCGGCTCGCACTGCCGCAGCGCGTCGGCGAACGCCGCTTCCAGTCCGTCGTGGAGCTGCTCGAGGTCGCCGGCGGCGAGCGGCTCGTGCGATTCGCGTATGCGACCGGCGGCGCCGTGCGGCGCGGGCCCGTCACGCTGCGCGTGCGCGATCTCGACCGGCTGCGCGCCGCGCTCGCGAAGACGCCAGCGCTCGCGACCGTCCTCGGCCTGGGAGGCGACGCCTAGACGAGCGCCGCGATCGACAGTCGAGCTGCGTCGACGAGCGACCCCAGCAGCAGCGCGCCGTCGGTCGACCCCAGCAGCGGGTCGACTGCATGCTCCGGATGCGGCATCAACCCGAACACGTTCCCGTCCGCGTTGCAGACGCCTGCCACAGCGCCGACGGACCCGTTCGGATTGGCGCCGTCCGCGTAGCGGAGGAGGAGCTGGCCTGCCTCGTCGAGCTCACCGAGCGCCTCGTCGTCGACGAACCAGCACCCGTCGCCGTGCTTGACTGGAATGGTGAGTCGTGCGCCCGCGTCACAGCGGGAGGTGAAGGCGCTGTCCGTCCGCGTCACCTCGAGCTGGACGTCGCGGCAGACGAACGAGAGCGACGCGTTCGGCCGCAGCGCGCCGGGAAGCAGGCGCGCCTCCGTCAGCACCTGGAAACCGTTGCAGATGCCGAGCACGAGGCCGCCGTTCGCCGCGAACCGCGTCACGGCGCGCATGATCGGAGAGAAGCGCGCGATCGCACCGCAGCGCAGGTAGTCGCCGTACGAGAACCCGCCCGGGAGGACGACGGCTGCCGTCTGCGCGGGGATGGCGTCGTCGGTATGCCAGATGCGAGGCGCGCGCGCGCCGAGCCGCTCGAGCGCCAGCTGCGCGTCGCGATCGTCGTTCGAGCCGGGGAAGACGACGACGGCGACGACCGGCGCTGCCGCGTCGGTCATACCGCGGCGGCCTCCTGCGCGAGCACGACCTCGTAGCTCTCGATCAGAGGGTTCGTCAGGAGCTGCTGGCACATCCGGTCGAGCTGCGCGCGCGCCTCGTCGGGATCGTCCGTGGCCACGTCGAGGTCGACGAGACGCCCGACGCGGACGTCGTCGACGCCGAACCCGAGGTGGCGCAGGGACGTCTCGACCGCCTGACCCTGTGGATCGAGGATGCCCGGTTTCGGCCGGACGAGCACCGTGGCCCTCACGCGACCACCACCGACGGGTCGGCGAGGTATTCGTCGAATGCGATCCCCGTCAGGCGCTCGAACGCCTCGACGTAGCGGGCGCGCGTCCCGGCGACGACGTCGTCGGGAAGCTCCGGTCCGGGATACGTCTTGTCCCAGCCGAGCGACTCGCAGTAGGCGCGGACGAACTGCTTGTCGAACGACGGCGGCGTCCTCCCGGGGACGTAGTCGTCGGCCGGCCAGAAGCGCGAGGAGTCGGGAGTGAAGAGCTCGTCCGCGAGTGTCAGCCGGCCCTCGGCGTCCACGCCGAACTCGAACTTGGTGTCCGCGAGGATGATGCCGCGCTCCGCGGCGTACGCCGCGGCGAGCTCGTAGAGCGCGAGCGCCGTCGCCTCCACCTGGTCGAATCGCTCCGCGCCGACGAGCTCGGCGGCGGCCGTCCGGTCGATGTTCTCGTCGTGGCCGGTCTGCGCCTTCGTGGACGGAGTGAAGATCGGCTGCGGCAGGCGCTGCGACTCGACGAGGCCCTCGGGAAGGCGATGGCCGCAGACGGCGCCGGTCGCCCGGTAGTCCTTCCAGCCGGAGCCGGACAGGTAGCCGCGCACGACGCACTCGATCGGGAGCATGTCGAGACGCCGGCACTCGGTCGAACGCCCGTCGTCGCGGACGCCGAGCAGGTGGTTGGGGACGACGCTGCTCGTCCGCGCGAACCAGAACGCGGACAGTCCCGTCAGCACGCGCCCCTTGTCGGGGATCTCCGTCGGCAGGATCACGTCGAACGTCGAGATGCGGTCGCTCGCGACGAGGAGCAGGCGTCCGTCGTCGATGCTGTAGATCTCGCGAACCTTGCCGCTCGCGACGTGCGTGGCTGCCTCAGGCATGGATGGCGACCTCCTTCGGGGCGAGACGGCGCAGTCGTTCGAACGCGCCGCCGAGGTGGGCGATGGTGGCGTTCAGGTCGAACACGTCTGCGAGCGCGTGCTCGTCGAGCCGCGCGCGGATTTCGGCGTCGTCGGCGACCAGCGTCCGGAAGTCGCGCTCCTCGTCCCACGCGCGCATGGCGGTGCGCTGCACGAGGCGATAGGCGTCGCCGCGCTCGAGTCCGGCCTCGACGAGCGCGAGCAGCAACCGGTGCGAGAAGAAGAGGCCGTGCGAGGCCCACAGGTTCCGCTCCATTCGCTCGCGGTGAACGACGAGGCCGTCGACGATCCAGACGAAGCGGTCGAGCATGTAGTCGAGCGCCAGGAACGCGTCGGGCACGACGACGCGCTCGGACGACGAGTGAGAGATGTCCCGCTCGTGCCACAGCGGCACGTTCTCGAGGCCGACGAGCGCGGCGGAGCGCACGACGCGCGCGAGGCCGGAGATGCGCTCCGCCACCTTCGGATTGCGCTTGTGCGGCATCGCCGACGATCCCTTCATCCCCGTCGCGAACGGCTCCTCGACCTCGCGCACCTCCGTGCGCGCGAGGTGGCGGATCTCGGTGGCGAAGCGGTCGAGTGACGTCGCGCAGAGCGCCAGCGCCGACAGGAGCTCCGCGTGCCGGTCGCGTGCGATCACCTGCGTCGACGCCGGGTCGGGCTCGAGCCCGAGGCGCTCGCAGGCGATCCGCTCGACCTCCGGGTCGACCGCCGCGTACGTGCCGACGGTGCCGGAAAGCTGGCCGACCCGGCACGACTCGAGCGCCCGCTCGAGCCGCTCGCGGTCGCGGCCGAGCTCGAACGCCCAGCCGGCGAGCTTCCATCCGAACGTCGTCGGCTCGGCGTGGATGCCGTGCGACCGCCCGATGCAAACGGTGTGCCGGTGCTCCTCGGCGCGGCGGACGACCGCGCCGAGCGCGCGCTCCACGCCGCGCAGCACGAGTGCGCCCGCGTCGCGAATCTGGAGCGCGAGCGCCGTGTCGACGACGTCCGCCGAGGTGAGGCCGTAGTGAACCCAGCGGCCCTCCGGCCCTAGCCGTTCGGCGACCGCGTCGACGAACGCGGCGACGTCGTGGTCCGTCGTCAGCTCTATCTCGGCGACGCGCTCGGGTGTCGGAACCGTCGCGCCGGCGCGGATCGCCTCGACCTCGGCAGCCGGGATCGCTCCGAGCGCCGCCCACGCCTCGAGGGCCGCGAGCTCCACCTCCAGCCAGCGCGCGAGCTTGCCCTCCTCCGACCAGATCCGTCTCATCTCCGGCCGCGAGTAGCGCACGATCACGCGGCCAGTGTAGAGCGGGCTCAGGCCGGCACCCGCGCGCGCTCGGCCGCGTCGGCCACAATCTGCGCAATGAGCGAGCAGAGCCGCGCGAGGGCGCTCGGCAGCCTCGCCGGCCGGCTGCTCACGGAGACGATCGGCGGAGCCGAACGCACACGCATCGTCGTCGTGCTCGCGTCGGTGCTCGCGCTCTCGAGTGCCGACGCGTCGACGGTGGGCGCGTCCGCGACCGAGCTTCGGCATTCGCTTCACATCTCGAACACCGACATCGGGTTGCTCGTGTCGGTCACGTCGATCGTCGCGGCTGCGGCGAGCCTTCCGTTCGGCGCGCTCGCCGACCGCGTCCGCCGGACGTGGCTGCTCGGCGGGACGATCGTGCTGTGGGGCGTCGCGATGCTCTGGAGCGCGACCGTGCCGACGTTCGGGAAGCTCCTCCTGGCACGGCTCTTCCTCGGCGGCGTCAGCGCCGTCGCTGGACCGACGATCGCCTCGCTCGTCGGCGACTACTTCCCCGCGGCCGAACGCGGACGCATCTACGGCTTCGTCCTCGCCGGCGAGCTCGTCGGCAGCGGGGTCGGGTTCGCCGTCACCGGAGAGTTCGCCGCGCTCTCGTGGCGACTCGCCTTCGTCATCCTCGCCGTACCGGCGTTCGCGCTCGCCTGGTTCGTGCTGACGCTTCGAGAACCGCCGCGCGGCGGGCACGCGGAGGACGTCCACGAGCCGACCGACGCGCAGCGGCTCGCGGCGGCGCGCGGAATCGAGCCCGACCCGCGGCTCGTCCTGCGCGAGGACCCGCGCCGCCTGGACATCGTTTCCGCGACGCGGTACGTGCTCGCGATCCGCACGAACGTGATCCTGATCGTCTCCAGCGCGTGCGGCTACTTCTTCCTCGCGGGCGTGCAGACGTTCGGGATCGAATTCTCGACGAAGCACTACGCGATCGCGTCGGCGCTCGCGAACCTGCTCCTGCTCGTCGTCGGCGGAGGTGCGGTCGCCGGCGTGCTCGCCGGTGGCGCCGTCGGCGACCGGCTGCTGCGGCGCGGCTACATCAACGCCCGCATCCTCGTCCCGGCGCTGTGCGCGGGCGCGACCGCCGTCCTCTTCGTGCCGCCCCTGTTCGTGCACAGCGCGTCGGCGGCCGTTCCGTACCTGATCGTCGCCGCGTTCATGCTCTCGGCGCAGAACCCGCCGCTCGACGCGGCGCGGCTCGACGTGGTCGTCCCGCTGATGTGGGGGCGGGCGGAAGGGATCCGGACGTTTCTGCGCACGGGTGCGCAGGCGCTCGCGCCGCTGCTGTTCGGCGCCGTCTCCGACTACGTGTTCGGCGGCGGACGGAACGCGCTGCAGTGGACGTTCGTGGTGATGCTCCTACCGCTCGTCGGCAGCTGCGTCGTGCTCGCTCGCGGCCTGCGCTGGTACCCGCGCGACGTGGCGTCTGCCGCGGCGTCCGCCGAGGTCACGCCAGCGCGATGATGCGGGCGGCGAGAACCGCCGCGTTCTTCGCGTTGTCGACGCCCACCGTTGCGACCGGAACCCCCGGCGGCATCTGGACGATCGACAGGAGCGCGTCCAGCCCGTCGAGCACCGACTTCGACGAACGCAGCGGCACGCCGATCACCGGCAGCTCGGTGTGGGCCGCCACGACGCCGGGCAGCGCCGCCGCGAGACCGGCGCCGCAGATCAGCACCTTCAACCCGCGCGCGGCCGCCTGCTTCGCGTAGTCGGCGACGGCGTCCGGCGTCCGGTGCGCCGAGCGCACCTCGAACTCCCAGGCGAGCCCGCGTGCGTCGAGCTCGTCGAAGGCGGCCTGCATGCGCTCGCGGTCAGACTCGGAGCCGACGAGGATGCCCACGACCGGCTCAGCCATGTGCGCCCGCCGCGATGTCCGACCGGTACCGCGCGCCCTCGAACGAGATCAACCGCACCGCGTGGTAGGTGCGCTCGCGCGCCGCCTGCACCGTCTCACCCGTACCCGTCACGGACAGAATCCTGCCTCCATTCGTCACCAGCGTGTCGCCGCGAACCGCCGTACCGCCGTGGAAGACGAGCGCACCCGTCGCCTCGGCCTCCGCGACGCCCTCGATCCGGGCGCCGCGGTAGTCGCTCCGTTCGGGGTAGTCCGGCGCCGCCAGCACCACCGTCACGGCGGCGCCGCCGCTCGTGCGCACCGGTTCGCCGGGGGCGCGGCCGCGCGCCGCCGAGGCGAGCGCCTCGAGCAGGTCGCCTTCGACGCGCGGCATCAGCACCTGCGTCTCGGGGTCGCCGAAGCGGGCGTTGAACTCGAGCACCTTCGGCTCGGGCGTCAGCATGAGTCCGGCGAAGAGGCAGCCGACGAACGGCGCACCGCGACGGCCGAGCTCGTCGAGCACCGGCTGGTGGATCGTTGCGACCAGCGCTTCGGGGTCGAGGTCGCCGACCGGCGAGTAGGCGCCCATCCCGCCGGTGTTCGGTCCCTCGTCGTCGTCGTGCGCGCGCTTGAAGTCCTGCGCCGCCCCGAACGGAACCGCGCGGCGCCCGTCGCAGAGTGCGAAGACCGACACCTCCGGCCCCTCCAGCAGCTCCTCGATCACCATGCTCTCGCCGAAGGAGGCCACCGCCTGCAACGCCGCGTCGACGTCTTCCTGTGCGCGGCAGACGAAGACGCCCTTGCCGGCCGCGAGCCCGTCGGCCTTGATCACGCACGGCGCGCGTGCGACCGGCAGCGTCTCCGCCGTCGCCACGCCTGCCGCGCGCAGCACGTCCTTCGCGAAGCTCTTCGAGCCCTCGATCCGCGCCGCGGCCGCCGAGGGCCCGAACACCGCGATGCCGTTCTGCCGGAGCACGTCGGCCACGCCGGCGACCAGCGGCGCCTCCGGACCGATTACGACGAGGTCGACCTCGAGCGTCGTCGCGAGCGCGAGCAGGCCGTCGCCGTCGTCCGCGCGCACGGGATGGCAGCGCCCGAGCGTCGCGATGCCGGGGTTGCCGGGCGCGGCGTGCAGCTCGTCCAGCAGCGGGCTGTGCCGCAGCCGCCACGCGAGCGCGTGCTCGCGCGCGCCCGAGCCGACGACCAGCACCTGCACGCGCGGGAGCTTACTCCCGTGGTTTGACGACCCTCGCGTCGCGGGCAAGGATGCAGCCGTGCAGGAGCCGGGCCTCGACGAGCACGAGTGGATCAGCCGCTGGGCGGCGCTCGACGAGGACGTCCGTGAGTCGCCCGCCGAGGCGCTGCCGGAGCTCGACGAGCTCGTGGCCGAGATGATGACGGCGCGCGGGTTGCCGCTCGAGGAGCGGGAGGGCGAGGATGTGTCCGAGCCGGAGACGGTGCGGCAGTTCGCCGAGGCGCGGCGGGTGACGCGCCAGCTGGAGTCGGGCGACCCGTACGACCCCGGCGACGTCGCGAACGCCATCGACGGCTACCGCAGCCTCTACGAGTACCTGCTCGGTCGCGGAGCGACTCCCGGCACGCCTGCGTAGCTCGTACGCTTCGCATGTGAGCGCACCGCCGTACTCGACGGCCCGCGTCGCCGTCGTGCGCGTACCCGGCGGAGAGGCGAACGACGTGGTCGCGGTGGAGGAGCCGCTCGAGATTCGGATCGGCGGCGATCCGGTGGCGGTCACGATGCGAACGCCGGGTCACGACGAGGAGCTCGCACTCGGCTTCGCGCTGTCTGAGGGGCTGCGTCCGATTGGCGCCGCGCTTGCGGACGATCTCGCCGCGAACTCGGTCGAGCTGGACGCGGCGGGATTCGACGCCGGCCGCCTGAGACGCAACTTCTACACGTCCTCGTCGTGCGGCGTGTGCGGCAAGGGCGCGCTCGACGCGGTTGCCGTGCACGCGCCGCGCGTCGCGAGCGACCTCGTCGTTCCGGCGGAGGTCCTGGCGTCGCTGCCGGAACGGCTGCACGGCGAACAGGCGGCGTTCTCGACGACCGGCGGCCTCCACGCCACTGGGCTGTTCGACGCCGGCGGCACGCTGCTCTGCGTGCGCGAGGACGTCGGCCGTCACAACGCCATGGACAAGGTCGTCGGATGGGCGTTCGGGCGGCGGCTGCTGCCGCTTGCGCGGTACGTGCTCTGCGTGAGCGGCCGTCTCTCGTTCGAGCTGGTGCAGAAGGCGGCGGTCGCGGGGGCGCCGATCGTCGTCGCGGTCGGCGCCCCCTCGTCGCTCGCGGTCGACCTGGCACAAGACCGCGGCGTGACGATCTGCGGCTTCGCGCGCGGCGGTCGGTTGAACGTCTACACGGAGCCGTGGCGCGTCGAGCTCCAGCCGCGCGCCCCCGCAGGCGGATGAGCGCGCTGTCCGGTGTGCTGCTCGTGGGGGGCGCGAGCAGCCGGTTCGGCTCGCCGAAGGCGCTCGCGCAGCTCGACGGCGAGACGCTCGTCGACCGCGGGCGGCGAGTGCTGGCCGAGGCGTGCGACGAGGTGCTCGTCGTCGGCAAGCCGGGGGAGCTGCCGTTCGACGTGGTCGCCGACGCGAGCGACGTCCGCGCGCCGATCGCCGGCGTCGTGGCCGGCTTGCGCGCCGCTGCGCACGCGGTGGCGGTGTTCCTGCCCGTCGACTGCCCGCGCATGACCGCCGAGGCGCTGCGCCTGCTGGGCGAACGCTGCCGCGACGCGGCCGTCCCGCAGACGGGGCCGCTCCCGGGCGCATGGGCGAAGAGCGCGCTCCGGGTGCTCGAGCCGCGGCTCGCTTCGGGGCCGTACGCGCTCTACCGCGCCTACGGCGAGCTCGACGTCGCCGAGGTGCAGCTCGACCCGGAGCTCCTGGTCGACGTCGACACGCCGGACGAGCTCGGGCGGATCAGCTGATGCGTCGGCGGGAGCCGGAGGGCCGTCGCGGAACGCGTCAGGCGTTGCGCTCGCGCTGCCGGGCCTCGTATTCGGCCTGGACACGCCGCAGCCGCTCCTCGTCCGGGTCGCGGCGCGAGGCGCGCAGGAAGTACCAGGTGAGCACGGACGCGATCGCGACCGGCACGACGATCGAGCCGATGAGAACGATCTCGACCCACGTCGAGCCGGAGAACGCGATCGCCACGTCCTCAGCGTACGCCGGTTCGAGACCAGCCCGGTGTCAGACGTCGACGCAACTTCGCCACGAGTCTGTGACGCCGATGTGACGCCGCAATCGGGTCGGCCGGTACTCCCGCATGCAACCGTCGAATCCGGTGCACGCCGCGCGTGCGGCGGCGCTTGCCGCTCCGGACACGGCTGGTGTCAGCCGACCATACGAGTTCGCCACGAGTCTGTGCCGCGGGTGTGGTGGCGGCCCGCCGGCCGGCCTGCCGCTACGCGAGCACGCGCTCGCGGGCTGCGCCGACGCCGACGAGCTCGATCGGGACGCCGAGCTCCTGCGCCACGAACTCGACGTACGCGCGCGCCGCGGCCGGGAGGTCGTCGAGTGACGAGGCCCCGTCGAGCGGACGCTGCCAGCCCGGCAACACCTCCCAGACCGCGCGCGCGTGGTGGAAGTCCGACTGGTGCGCCGGGAAATGCTCCGTCTCCGTTCCGTCGCGCAGCCTGTAGCGCACGCACACCGGCAGCTCGGCGAAGGACGAGAGGACGTCGAGCTTCGTCAGCGCGAGCGACGTCATCCCGTTCACGCGCACCGCGTAGCGCAGCGCGACGAGGTCGAGCCAGCCGCAGCGCCGCTCGCGGCCGGTCACCGTGCCGTACTCGCCGCCGAGCTCGCGCAGCTCCGCCTGCTGCGGCCCGTCGATCTCCGACGGCAGCGGCCCTTCGCCGACGCGCGTGACGTACGCCTTCGCGATCCCGAGCACGCGGTCGATGCGCGTCGGCCCGATACCGATTCCGGTTGCGGCGCCGGAGGCGATCGGGTTCGACGAGGTCACGAACGGATACGTGCCGTGGTCGAGGTCGAGCATCGTCGCCTGCGCACCCTCGAACAGCACGTGCTTACCGGCGCGCAATGCCTCGTCGACGTACAGCGACGCGTCGCCGACGAACGGGGCGAGCCGCTCCGCGAACCCAGCGTACTGCGCCCACACCTGCTCCAGGTCGAACGGCTCCGCGTCGTAGATCCGCTCGAGCCAGAGGTTCTTCTCGGCGAGCGCGACCTCGATCTTCTCGCGCAGGATCTTCGCGTCGAGCACGTCCTGCACGCGGATCCCGATGCGCGACGCCTTGTCTGCGTACGTCGGGCCGATGCCGCGGCGCGTCGTGCCGATCTGCAGCTTGCCGAGGCGGCGCTCCGACGCCTGGTCGATCGTCACGTGCCACGGCATGATCAGGTGCGCGTTGCCGCTCAGCAGCACGATCGACGGGTCGATGCCGCGTTCGAGCAGCAGGTCGGCCTCGTCGACGAACACCTGCGCGTCGACGACGCAGCCCGCGCCGATCACCGACGGCGTGCCGGAGACCACGCCGCTCGGCATCTGCCGCAGCTTCCATGTCTCCCCGCCGGCGACGATCGTGTGCCCCGCGTTCGGGCCGCCCTGGTAGCGGCACACGACATCCGACTGCTGGGCGAGCAGGTCGACGATCTTGCCCTTCCCCTCGTCGCCCCACTGCGCCCCGACGATCACGGTCGCGGGCACGTCGCGCACTCTAGTTCGCGAGGCTGCCGCCGCCCCAATGGACGACGTGCGCAACCGCGAACGCGAGGGCGAACGCGCTCGGCGGCCCGAGCGCCCAGCCGCGCACGATGCCCGCCAGCGTCCGCCGCCGCACCGCGTTCCGCCCGCGCGCCGATCCTGCTCCCGCCATCGCGCCCACGAGGGCCTGGTTCATCGACGTGAAGAACCCAAACGCGACCGCCGCGAGCACGACGAGCGCCTGCACCAGCTGCGCCGCCGTCGCCGACACGCGGTCGACCTCGACGATCTCGAACGCCACCCGGTCGAGCAGCGGCCTGCCCGTGACGACAACGCCGAGCGCGATCCCCGCGCCGCAGAGCGCGCCGGCGGCGTGCGCGCCGAGCACGCGCGGCCCGACCAGCGCGCCGCTCGCATTCGCGACGTCGTTGCCGCCCATCGCGAACGACGCGACGCAGCCCACGGCGACGAGCGCGAACCCAACACGCTCGACTCGCCGCAGCAGCTTCCCGCCGCCGAACCCGATCGCGCACGCTGCGAACGGGGCGGCCACCCAGACCGCGACCAGGACGGCGACGGTGTGCCACTGCACACCGCTGCCCGCGGCGAGCGCCTCGCCGACCAGCGAGCCGACGAGGATCTGGATCGTCGACGTGGGCACCCGAACCCGGTTGTAGAGCCCGGTGACCGCGAACGCGGCGGCGACGACGACGAGCCAGCCGAGCCGCGTCGGGGTGTGCTCGACGAGGTTCCGGCCGACCGTGTGCGCGACCCTGCTGCTGGCGAGCGCTGCGCCGGCGAGCGCGAGCGGGGCCATCAACGCGAGTGCGGTGCGCGCGCCGACGGCGCCGAGGGCGTACGGCATCCCCATGCAGGCTCCGGTGTAGTGGGAGCCGATCGTCCACGCGAAGCAGAACGCGACCGCGACGAGAAGCGCGGTCGTCAACGGCCGTCCTGCGCCTGCTCGGCGTTCAGGCGCGCGCGAGCGCTCGCGCGACGCGGTGCACAACGATGCGATGGCCGCGCGAGCACGAGGTGAATCCGACGTCGGCGTCGCGCCGCAGCGTGCCGCGCACGACGAGCTTCTCGACGGCGAGCGACTCGCGCAGCGCGAGGCACGCGTCGCACGGCTCGTCGAACGCCGTCGCGTCCGGACCGATCCACACGTGCTGGCGCTCCGGAATCACGTGAGCGAGAGTTGTCGGTCGTCGCGGCGGAGCGCGAGCGGCCGTTCGGCGCGGCGGAGGACGATCGTGTGGCCGGCGCCGCACCGCACGACGGCGGTGTCCGCCTCGCGTGCAAGCTCGCCGTGCACTCGCGCGGAGGCGAGCGCGTCGGCGAAGAGGACGCCGTCGCGGCGCGCTGCGTCGAGGCAGGCCTCGCACAGGCATGCGTACGACGTCGCGCCGGACGAGATCCAGACCGTCGTCCGCCCGCTCACGCGGCCGCCGCCAGGTCGGCGAACTTGGCGTACCGCTTCTGGAACGCGAGCTTCTCGGTGCCGGTCGCGCCGTTGCGGTGCTTCGCGAGGATGAGCTCGGCGATCCCGGCCGAGTCGGTCTCCTCGGCGTTGTAGTACTCGTCGCGGTAGACGAACAGCACGAGGTCGGCGTCCTGCTCGATCGAGCCGGAGTCGCGGAGGTCCGACAGGATCGGGCGCTTGTCGTGCCGCTGCTCGACCGCCCGCGAGAGCTGCGAGAGCGCGACGATCGGCACGTCGAGGTCGCGCGCGAGCACCTTGAGCGCGCGCGAGATCTGCGACACCTCCTGCACCCGGTTCTCGACGGTCGTCCCGCTCGTCATCAACTGCAGGTAGTCGACGATGACGAGGCCGAGCGTCGGCTCCTTCATCTTCAGGCGCCGCAGCTTCGACCGGATTTCCATCATCGTCACGGAGCCCGTGTCGTCGACGTAGATCGGCGCCTTCGCCAGCTTGTCGCACGCCGCCGTGAGGCGCGGCCAGTCGTCGACCGCCAGCTTTCCGGTGCGCAGCCGCTGCGACTCGACCTTGCCTTCGGCGCACATCAGGCGCTGCGTCACCTCGGCCTTCGACATCTCGAGCGTGAAGAGCGCCACGGGCGTCGAGTGCCGCACCGCGACGTTCGCGGCCATGCAGAGCGCCAGCGCCGACTTGCCCATCGACGGCCGCGCCGCCACGATCACGAGGTTGCCCGGCTGGAAGCCGGACGTCAGCCGGTCGAGGTCGCGGAAGCCGGACGGCGTTCCCGTGATCTCGGTGCCGGCCTCGTACAGCTTGGTGATCGTCTCGAACGAGTCCTTGAGCAGGTCGTCGATGTGCGCGAACTCGGTCGAGACCCGTTGCTGCGAGAGGTTGAAGACGATCGACTCGGCGCGGTCGACGAGCTCGACGATGTCGCCGGGACGGTCGAACCCGAGCCGCGCGATGTCGTTTCCGGCGCGGATCAGCCCGCGCAGGGTCGCCATCTCGCTGACGATCCGCGCGTAGTGGGCCGCGTTCGAGGCGGCCGGGACGAGCGCGGCGAGCTCGTGGATGCGCTCGGCGCCGCCGGCCGCGTCGAGCGACTGCGTGCGGTCGAGCTCGTCGACGACCGTGATCGCGTCCACCGGCTCGCCCTTCGCGTAGAGCGACAGGATCGCCTTGTAGATGTGGCCGTGGCTCTCCCGGTAGAAATCCCCGGCGCTCAGGTTCGTCGACTCGGTGACCGCCCCGATCGCCAGCGGGGAGAGCATCATCGCCCCGAGCACCGATTCCTCGGCGTCGAGGTTCTGCGGCGGGACCGGGGCGGTCGCCGAAGCCGGGAGTGGGCTGGCCATACGCGGCGTAGTGAACCCCGCCTCGGCGTCGCCGGAAAGGGTGTGGAAAGGCCGCTGGTGGTTGTCGCGAGGTGCGTGGATGCAGCGATTATAGAACGTACGTTCGCGTCACGACAGTGGACGAAACGGACGGTCTTTGCGCGAGATTTCGCCTCAGTTCCACAGGTCTTTTCACCGCCTGTGGACGGCCGCCCCGGGCCCTCGTCCACAGGCGCGTGGAGAAACGTGTGGACGACGCGTGCTACGCGGACGCGGCGCCGTGCGCGGCCGGGCCGTCGGCCGCCGGCTCGTCGCCCTCGCCCTCGCCCGACCCCGCCTGCTCGGCTGGGTCCGCGCCGGCCTGCTCCGGCGTCTCGGGCTCCTCCTCGGGCGGCAGCTCGCCGCCCTCGGGCGCGACGACGAGCCGCAGCTCCGCGACGACGTCCTGGAAGACCTCGATCGGAACGGTGTAGCGCCCGATCCGGCGGATCGCGTCCATCTGGATCCTGCGGCGGTCGACGCGCACCTTCTCCTGCTCCCAGAGCCGGTCGGCGACGTTCGTGGCGGTGACCGACCCGAACAGCGACCCGGTGGGGCCGGCGTTCACGTCGAAGCGCAGCTCGACCTTCGCGAGGCGGTTCGCGATCGCGCGCGCCTCGTCGACGGTCTTCGCCTCGTGCCGCGCGCGCTGCGCGTCGCGCCGCTCGAGCTCGCGCAGCAGCCCCGGCGTCGCCACCTGGGCCAGCCCGCGCGGCAGCAGGAAGTTGCGCGCGTAGCCGCGCGCGACGTTCACGACCTCGCCGCGGAGTCCGAGCTTTTCGACGTCCTGCGTGAGAACGACTTCCATCGCGCTACTTGTCGGCGACGTAGGGGAGCAGGGCGAGCTCGCGCGCGCGTTTCACCGCCACGGCGACCTGCCGCTGGTGGCGCCGGCACGCGCCCGTGATGCGCCGGTTGCGGATCTTGCCCTTCTCGGACACGTAGCGGCGTAGCTCGTTGACGTTCTTGTAGTCGACCTCGTCGATCTTCGTCTTGCAGAAGAAGCAGCTCTTCCGGCGCCCGGGCGCGGGTGCGCCGCGCTTGCGGCCGGACGAGCGATCGGTCTTTGCCTGGGCCACGTCTCTCCTCTAGAACGGGATGTCGTCGTCGGTGCCGCCGAAGTCGGCGTCGGCGCCTGCCGACGCGCCGGCGGGCACGAACTGGTTGCCGCCGTCGCCGGCCTCGCCGCGGCCGCCGAGGAACTGGACGCTGTCGGCGACGATCTCGACCGCCTGGCGCTTCGTCCCGTCCTGCGCGTCCCACTCGCGCCACTCGAGGCGGCCGTCGATCCCGACGGGGCGGCCCTTGGCCAGGTACTGCGCGCAACTCTCGCCCTGGTTGCCCCACACGGTGACGTCGAAGTAGTTCGGCTTCTCGGTCCACTGGCCGGTGGCGCTGTCCTTGCGGCGTGTGTTGACCGCGACGCGCAGGCTGCAGACGGCCATGCCGGACGGCGTGTGCCGCAGCTCGGGGTCGCGCGTGAGGTTCCCGACGAGGACGACGCGGTTGATGTTCGCCATGGTTCTCGCTCCTCTCCTTGAGTCGATCCAGGCTACTCCGCGCCGCCGCCGGCGTCATCGCCGCTCGCAGCCGCGGCCGCGACGGGCGCGGCTGCGGGGGCAGGCGCCGGGGCCTTCTGGTGCTGCGAGCCCCTCACGCGGCGGAACGCGCCGTGGCGGAGGACCCCGTCGGTGATCTTGAGGACGCGCGTGATCTCGGCGAGCGTCTCCGGCGTCGCGGTGAAGAGCAGGAGGTGGTAGACGGCCTCGCCCTTGTGGTCGATCTCGTAGGCGAGGCGGCGGCGGCCCCACGGCTCGTGGCCGTCCCAGCGGCCGTCGGCGCCGTCGACCGCGTCGCGGACTCGCTGGATGATCTCGTTCGCCCGCGCCTCTTCGAGGTCGGGGTCGAGCAGCAGCATGATCTCGTACTCGTGCACCGTCCCGAATTCCTCCTTCTCATGGACTGAGTCGGCCCCGCCTCCTTGGCGCCGCTTCGGGTGACGGCGCGACGGGCGTGGCGAGAAGCGGGCGGGAGTGTAGCATCGCGCTCGTGAAGCGCCTGCTCGGGCTCGTCGTCGGCGGCCTCGGGCTCGGGGCGCTCCTGCGCCGGCGCCGCAGCGCACCCGTCGATTCCCCGGCGGACGACCTGCGCGAGCGGCTCGCCGCGGCCAGGACGGCCGAGCCGCCGGCCGCGCCCGTCCCGCCGCCGGCAGAGGCCGAGCCAGCCGCCGCTCCGCCCGTCGAGGCGGTCGCGCCCGCCGCGGACGAGGCGCCGGAGGTCTCCGAGCCGGCGGACCGACGTGCCGAGGTGCACCAGCGCGCGCGGCGGGCGATCGACGAGTTGCGCGAGCGCTAGACAGGTACCTCGGCGAGCAGCGCCTCCCGTTCCACGGGCGCGAGCGCGCGCAGCGGCGCGCGGACGCCTTCGGTGAGCGGCGCGCCCTGCGCACGCACGCACGCCTTGAGCGCGGCGTGCCGGGGGTAGCGCTCGACGACCGCGCGCAGCTCTCCCGCCGCGGCCGAGTCGCCGGTGCGGACCGCGTCCACGACCACGCGCGGGAACGCGGCCGCGAGCCCCGACACGGCGCCGGCCGCGCCGGCGGCCAGTCCCTCGCCGATCAGCGCCTCGGCGCCGACGAAGACGTCGAGGCCTTCGATCAGGTACGGCTGCACCTTTGCGAACGGCGCGTCGCTGACCTTCATCCCCACGACGTTGTCGACGGTCTCGCGCAGCCGCTCGACGACCGCGACGGGGATCGCGTACCCGGAGGCTTTCTCGAGCTCGTAGACGTAGAACGGCGTCGGAGCGCACGCGCGCGCCGCCGCCGCGAAGTGCGCGAGCAGCGCGCGCTCGTCGAGCTGGAAGTAGGGCGGCGCGATCACCGCGACGCCCGCCACGCCGGTCTGCGCGGCGTGCGCTGCGAGCGCGACGGTGTCGGCCGTCGACTGCGCGCCGCAGTGCGCCAGCACCGGCAGCGGACCCGCGGCGTACTGCGTGATCACGTGCTTTCGCTCTTCGACCGTCAGCAGGATCCCCTCGCCGGTCGTGCCGAGCGCCAGGACGCCGGCGACGCCGCCGTCCGCGAGGAAGCGCAGGTAGGGCTCGAATGCCGCTTCGTCGAGCCGGTCGCCGTCCTCGGTCAGCGGCGTGAGCGCCGCCGCGATTGTCCGCGCCATCGCCCGCGATGCTACTCGCGCCCTTGACACCTAGCGTCGCTATGTATAGGGTTGCGAGGGATGACCGGCGAGGCGCTCAAAGGCCACCTGGACGCGCTGGTGCTCGCAGCGCTGCGCGATGCGCCGCTGCACGGGTACGCGATCATCGAAGAGCTCCGGCGCCGCAGCGGCGGCACCTTCGCCTTGCCGGAGGGGACGGTCTACCCGGTGCTGCACCGGCTCGAGGCTGACGGGCTCCTCTCGAGCTCGTGGTCCGCGGCGTCCGGACGACGGCGCCGTGTCTACCGGTTGACGCGGCGCGGGCGGGCCGCGCTCGCGCGGCGCCGCGACGACTGGCGCCGCTTCGCACGCGCGGTCGAGGCGGTGCTCGCATGAACTACCTCGACGAGCTGCGGCGCGAGCTCGCCCGCGTCGGGATCGGCGGCGCGCGCGCCGCCAGGATCGTCGAGGAGCTGGCCGACCACCTCGCCTGCGACCCCGACGCCGACCTCGGGTCGCCGCGCCTCGTCGCCGAACGCTTTGCCGACGAGCTCGGCCTCGCAGGCACGCGCCGCGCCGCGAAGCTCGGCTTCGGCGCGCTCGCGCTCGTCGCAGCCCTCCTCGCCGCGGCCGCCGCCGACGCCAGGTACCCGCAACACGTCCACGACGCCCGAGCGGTGGCGCTGACGGGGCTGCTGCTGTTCGCGTCGGCGCAGGTCGCGTTCGTCGCCGGCGTCCTCGCGCTCGTCCGCGGACTGCGCCGGTCGCTCAGCGGAGCCGAGCGCCGGCTCGTGCTGCGGCGGACCTCGGTGGCGCTCGGCGCAGGCGCCGTCACCTGCTGCGCGCTGCTCGTGCACGGGTCGGTGTTCCGGCCGATGCCGTCGGCGTGGATCGCGCTCACGCTCGCCGCGGGAGCCGTGCCGCTGCCGTTCCTCGGCTACGCCGCGTCCTCGGTGCGCGCCGCGGCGCGGCTCACGCCGCCGGGCGGACGGGCGCCCGGGCTGTCGCGCGACCTGCCGGGGCCGCTCGGACGGCACGCGCGCGCCGTGCTCGCGACGCTTGTTGTCGCGGCGGTCGGGCTCGTCGTCGTGCAGGGCGCCTTCTTCGAGCGCAGCGCGTCCGAGGGGCCGTCGCGCGGGCTTGTCGAGCTGGCGGGACTCGCGCTCGGCACGGCCGTGCTCGGCCGCGTGCTCGGCCTGTTCTCCTAGCGTCGCCGCAAGGGATGTGCCCGGGGCCGCGTCCGCCGCATCGTCGCAGCCCCGGACGTCCGTCAGCCGTCGCCGAACTCGGCGTCGGCGCAGGCGGGGCAGTAGAAGGCGATCGCCGGCGGCTCGCCGTACTCCGGCTCGTCGATCCGCACGGCTCGCCAGCCGGCCCAGCGCAGGCCGCTCGCGCAGCCGCACTCGGCGCAGCAGACGACGCGTGCCGATTCGCCGCTTCCGTTAGGCGCTCTCACCTTCGCCCCACATCCCATGTTCAGGATGGCCCAGCGCCGCGCGGCCGTCTACTGGCCATTCGGTGCTCACTCGAACGGGTGACGGCGGCGGAAGGCGCGCCCGCGCCGCGTGCGGTGACGGAGCGGCCCCGGAGTCGAACCGAGCAAGCGTGGGGTTGCCACGCCCGACTGGTTTTGAAGACCAGCTGAGCCACCGGGCCCGTGCCGCTCCAGGCCGGCGATTGTACGGCGGCGCGGCGCGCGGCAGGACGCCGCGGCACCCGCGACTAACGCGCATCCGAGCGCTCGACGATCCGCGCGGCGTCGACGAGGAGCTCGAGCACGCGCTCCTGCTCCCAGCTTTCGGCCGCCGCCCACGCCGCGCGCGCGACGACCTCCTTGAGAGCGACCACCTCGCCGGCGGGGATCAGCGTCTCCGCGAGCGCGAGCGAGGCCGCCCCGCGCGCGTCCGCCGGATCCTCGAGCTCGAGGTCGAAGCGCACGCGCGCCACCGCCTTCTGCACCGCCGCGACGGCCGCGGGCGGCGTCGACGTGAGGTCGTCGCCCTGCGAGGCACCCGTCAGGATGTCGACGATGCGCTCCGTACGGAGGTCGTCGACCGCGAGCTCGACGACGAGCAGCGCGACGCCCGCCGCCGCGGCGAGCTGCTCGCGCGGGCCTGGCGACGCCGCGCCGGCCGCCGGCTCGTAGCGCGAGAAGAAGGCCTCCGCGAACCGTAGGCGCCGCTCCTGCGGCAGTCGGCTCAGCACGAGCACGAGCGCGTGCAAGACCTCCTCGCGCGCGCCGACGTCGAACGCCGCGTCGGGAAACTCGGGCGGCGTCCCGATCAGACGCAGCCGCTCGTCGCGCCAGAAGGGCGTGCGCGCGAGCGCGACGGCATGCGCGGCCGGCGAGGACGGCGCCGCCGCGTCCGTCACCCGGGCAGCCAGCCGTCGCGGTAGCGCGTCTGCGTGCTCTCGCCGAAGCGCGCGTACGCCTCGCGCGGCTCCGTCGTCTCGCGCTCGACGCCGGCGCCGTGCCGCTGCGCGGCGTCGGAGACGCTGTACGCGCCCCACTCAGGCCCCGTCGACCGCTCGCGAGCGCCGACGCAGACGACGACGCACGGCCCGGCGCCCGCGCCGACGATCACGTGCCGCGTCCCCGGCGGGCAGTGGACGAAGTCCCAGGTGCGCAGCGGCCGCTCCTCCTCCTCGACGACGAGCAGCGCCTCGCCGGCGACGACGAGGAAGTCCTCCTGGTCGGCTTCCCAGTGGTACATCGCCATCGGCTCTCCCGGCCGGAGGACCGTCACGTTGACGCCGAGCTGCCGGAAGTCGGTTCCCGCCTCGAAGTCGCAGAACGCGCCGCGGCCCGGCCGCTCCCACCAGACGGCGTCGCGCGCGTTGAGCACGAACCACCCCTCGCCGCGCGCGACGGTGCCGGCGTCCGTTGCTTCGAGCGGCGCTTCGGGAACCATCCGCCCGGAGTATCACGCGCGGCGCACGAGGCAGAGCACGCCGTAGAGCGCGAACGAGACGGCGAGCCATGCGCCGAGCGCGACGGCGAGCGCGGCCGGCCACGCCAGCCGCGTCGTCGTGTAGTCGGCCGCGGCCGCGTACGCCGCGAGCCCGACTGCGCCGAGCACCGCGCCGCCCGCGACGTCGCGGGCGGGCCGCTCGCCCTCGCGACGCTCGACGAGCGTCAGCCCGGCGAGGTAGATCGCGGGGAACGCGAGCAGCGGCCCGGCCTCGCGCACGCCGACGAAGGTGCCGACGAGCGCCGCGGCGAGCGACGTCGCCGCTCCGGCCGTGAACCGGATGCCGTACTCGCGGACGCGGCTCATCGGACGACGAGCAGGTATGCCGCCGCCGCGACGGCGAACCAGATCGGCAGCGCGGCGAGCGCCGCGCGGAACGCGTCGATCCGGAGGTGGAGCAGGAAGACGGTGCCGCAGTAGAGGACGATGCCGATGCCGCCGGCGATCATCCCGGCGGCGCTCAGGTGCACCTCGCGAGCTCCCTTCGCGACGCCCGACACCGTCATTCCCGCCAGCGCGACCGCGGGCGCTGCGGCGAAGATCCCCGAGAAGCGCTTCGGCCGCACGACGTCGGCGACCACGGCGAACAGCACCACGAGGACACCCCCCTCGACGGTCTTGATCGCGATCGTTGCGACGTCGCTCCAGCGCATCGCGCGAACCTACCGCCATCTAGGGGCGCGTGGTCTGCCGCCGCAGGACGCGCACGTCGCCGCGGCGGAGCGTCAGGCCGTCGGCGTCGTAGCGCTCCAGCAGGAGCTGCGCCGTGCGGCGGCCGACGCCGAGCGCGTCGCGGAACGCGCCGAGGCGGATCTCGTCGAGCCGCGTCAGCACCTCGCGCCCGCGCTCGTACAGCGCGGGCGAGACCGCGAGGCCGTCGCCGACGCGGCGCAGCCGGCCCTGCTGCTCGAGGAACGCGGCGAGCTCCGCGTCGTCGACGCGCACGACCCCCTCCGTCCGCAGCGCCGTCTCGAGCGCGTCGGCCGCCTCGGTGCGCGCGCCGAGCGACGCCGTCGCGCCCGGGAGGTAGGCCTTGGCGCCGCGCCGCTCGACCGCGAGCAGGTTGAGAACGTGCGGCGTCCACGGCTCCGGCGGCAGGAGCTCCGCGAGGGGGACCCCGGGGTCGAGCGGATGCGACGCCGCGCGTGCGGCGAGCCGCGCGCGCACCGACGCCTTCAGCTCGGCTAGCCACGCGTCCGAGAAGACGTACTCGCCGGCGGCGCGCACGGCGGCAAGCCCGCGCGCGAGCTCGTCCGGCGGGAGCAGGCCGCGCTGCTGCAGCTCGCGCCCTGTGACCGGGGCACGGACGAGCGCGCGCACGATCTCCTCCGGCGTCCCCGACTCCAGCACCGCGAGCCGCTCGAGGTCGAGCCGTCGCGGCGGCGCCGGGTCGAGCACGCGGCCGCCGGCGACGGTGGTCTCGGTGCGCAGGACGACGCGGTCGCCGCGCGCGGCGACGACCGGTTCGGCGAGCCGCAGCTGCGCGTAGGCGCCTGCCCGCACCACGCGCGCCGCCACGGCCTTCGTGCCGACGTGGACCGTGACGGCCGGCGGCACCGGCGACAGCTCCTCGAGCCGGACGTCGAGACGGTACGACAGGGGAAAGTGGCCGGGCGTGACGAGCACGTTCCCGCGCGCGAGCTGCCGGCGCTCGACCGTCGGCAGGTTGACCGCGACGCGCTGGCCGGCTTCCGCTGCGTCGACCGAGTGGTCGTGCACCTGCACGGAGCGCACGCGCACCACCCGTCCCTGCGGCTCGAGGCGCAGCAGGTCGCCCGGCGCGACCGACCCCGACCAGAGCGTCCCGGTCGCGACCGTGCCGACGCCGTGGAGCGTGAACGCGCGGTCGACGTAGAGGCGCACGGCACCCCCGCGGCCGCGGTCGCGCGCGGGCAGGCGCGCGAGCGCCGCCCGCAGCTCGTCCAGCCCGGCGCCCGTCTTCGCCGAGGCGGCCACGACCTCCGCGCCCGGGACGAGCTCGCGCGCCTCGTCCAGCGCGAGCTCGAGCGTCTCCGCGTCGACGGCGTCCGCTTTCGTCACCGCGACGACGCCGTGCTCGACGCCGAGCAGCCGGAGCACCGCGAGATGCTCCAGCGTCTGCGGTCGCGCTCCTTCCTGCGCGTCGACCACGAGCAGGAAGACGTCGATCCCGCTCGCGCCGGCGATCATCGTGCGGACGAAGCGCTCGTGACCCGGCACGTCGACGAGCGAGACGCGACGGCCGTCCGGAAGGTCGAGCGGCGCGTAGCCGAGGTCGATCGAGATCCCGCGTCGCCGCTCTTCCGGCAGCCGGTCGGTGTCCTTGCCGGTGAGGGCGCGCACCAGCCACGTCTTGCCATGGTCGATGTGGCCGGCCGTGCCGACGGTCAGCGCCATGCGAGCGACGTCACGCGCCGGCCCTTGCGCGCCGAACCGCGGCGGCGACCTCGTCGGCCTCGGCGTCGGTGAGCGTGCGGCAGTCGAGCAGCAGGCGGCCGTCGCGCACGATGCCGACGACCGGCGGCTCGCCGAGGCGGAGCGCCAGCGCGAGCGGCTCCTCGACCGCGCAGGCGAACGACGGCAGCTCGGCGAGCGGGAGCGCGCCGCCGCCGACGCGGGCGGCCGTCTCCTCGACCTCGCCGCCGACCGCGGCCGCGAGCCGCTCGGCCCGCGCGTGCACAACGGCCGCATCGGCGCGCAGCATGCGCAGCACCGGCACGTCCGGATCCGGATCCAGGTAGGCGAGCAGGGTGCCCTCGAGCGCCGCGACCCCGAGCTTGTCGATCCGCAGCGCGCGGTGGAGCGGATGCCGGCGGAGGCGCTCGACCAGCTCGGTGCGGCCGGCGACGATCCCCGCCTGCGGGCCGCCGAGGAGCTTGTCGCCGCTGAAGCAGACGAGGTCGGCTCCCCCCGCGAGCGCTTCCGCCGCGGTCGGTTCGTCGCCGACGTCGACGAGCGCGCCCGAGCCGAGGTCGTCGAGCAGCGGCAGGCCGTGCTCGCGCGCCACCGCGGCCAGCTCGCGCACCGTCGGCTGCTCGGCGAAGCCGACCACGCGGAAGTTCGACTGGTGAACGCGCAGCAGCAGCGCCGTGCGCTCCGTCACCGCCTGCGCATAGTCGGCGGCCCGCGTGCGGTTCGTCGTCCCCACCTCGACGAGCCGCGCGCCCGACCGGGCGAGCACGTCCGGGATCCGGAAGCCGTCGCCGATCTCGATCAGCTCGCCGCGCGACACGACCACCTCACGCCCGTCGGCGATCGCGGCGAGCGCGAGCAGCAGCGCGCCCGCGTTGTTGTTCACGACGAGCGCCGCCTCGGCGCCCGTGAGACGGCCGAGCAGGGCCGCCACGTGGTGCTGGCGCGACCCGCGCACGCCTTCGACGAGGTCGTACTCGAGGTTCGAGTAGCCGGCAGCCGCCTCCGCAACGCGCGCGCGCGCCGCCGCCGCGAGCGGCGCGCGGCCGAGGTTCGTGTGCACGAGCACGCCGGTCGCGTTCAGGACGCGCCGCAGCGCCGGACGGCGCACGTCGGCGAGCACCGCGCGCAACCGCTCGGCCAGGTCACCCGGGTCGCGGCCCGCACGGATCTCGAGCCGCGCCCGCGCGAGCACGTCCCGCGCGGCCTCGACCGCCAGGGGGTCGGCGGCCGCGCGCGCGAGCTCGTCGACGGAGGGAAGGTCGCGCAGCTCCACTGCGCCCACGATAGGCGACCGGCGCGTTTCCTACTGCGCGTCTTCCTTCTCGGGAGCGTGCGGCATGTCGGCGCAGCGGTCCTCGTAGCAGCCGAGGACGATCCGCACCGTCTCGTCGACGTCGTCCGTGACGTGCAGCAGCTGCACGTCGTCCGGCGAGATCATCGAGCCGGCGGCCAGGCGTTCGCGGATCCAGTCGAGCATCTCGTTCCAGTACGCGGAGTCGTAGAGCACGACCGGGAAGTGCCGGATCTTGCCGGTCTGGATCAGGACGAGCGCCTCGTACAGCTCGTCGAGCGTCCCGAAGCCGCCGGGGAAGATCACGAACCCCTCGGACGGCCGCACGAAGCACACCTTGCGCGCGTAGAAGTGGTCGAACGTGTAGACGATGTCGAGGTACGGGTTCGGGCGCTGCTCGTGCGGCAGCTCGATGTTGAACCCCACGGAGAGCCCGCCGCCCTCCTTCGCGCCGCGGTTGGCGCCTTCCATCACGCCCCCGCCGCCGCCGGTGACGACGGCCCATCCCGACTCGGCGAACCGCCGGCCGACGGCGCGCGCAGCCTCGTACGGCGCGCTTCCCGCCGCGACGCGGGCCGACCCGAACAGCGCGACCGCCGGGCGCGTGATGCGCGCGACCGCCTCGAACCCCGCGCGGAACTCCGCGGCGATCTTCGCGACCGAGCCGTCGATCTCCGATGTCCCCTGGTCGAGGATCGCGCGGTCGTCGGTCACAGCCGGTGCTGCGTGACGTGCGCCGCCCACATGCCGAGCGCGAGCCCGATCGCCGTCGCGAAGTAGAGGACGTAGATCAGCTGCGCCTTGGCGGCGCCGCCGCCGAGCCGTAGCCAGCGCGCCGACTTCCAGACGGCGCCGCCGTCGAGGAAGCCGATCGGGACCATGTTCAGCAGGTTGACGAAGAAGCCGAAGTAGGCGAGCGCCTGCAGCACCTCGGACCCCTGTGCGCGTGCGAGCAGGTAGCAGCCGAGGCTGGCGAGGCCGCCGAAGATCGGCCCAGCGATCGCGACGCGCGCCGTCTGCCACGGGTTGCCGCGCGTGTAGCGGACGTATGCGAGCGCGAACGGGATGAAGACCGGCAGCTTCGGGTTCAGATGCTCGCGCTTCGCCTCGACGTAGTGGCCCATCTCGTGCAGCAGGATCAGGACGACGATGCCGACGCCGAAGGCCCAGCCCCAGATGAGGGCGTACGCGGCGACGGCGATGAAGATCGACGAGAACTTGACGAGGACGAACGACCACTTCGCGAGTGCGACGGCGGCTGCCGCGACCGGGCCGACCGCGCGCTTGACGCGCGTGCGCCAGTCGGGGCCGGTGCGGATCGGGTTGTACTGGTAGTCGTCGGTCACGAGCCTCGCCCGATCCACTCCTCGCCGCCCTCGTAGACCTCCTTCTTCCACAGCGGCACGCGCTCCTTCAGCTCGTCGATCGCGTCCTTGCAGGCGGCGAGCGCGTCCCGCCGGTGCGGCGCCGACACGGCGATCGCGACGGACGTCTCGCCGGTCGAGACGCGGCCGACGCGGTGGTGGATGGCGATCGCGCACACCTCGTAGCGAGCGTGCAGCGACTCGGCGATCTGGCGCATCACCCGTTCGGCCATTCCTTCGTACGCCTCGTAGTCGAGGTGCGTGACCGTGCGGCCTCGCGACCGGACGCGCGTCGTGCCGGTGAAGGTCGCGATCGCGCCCGCGCGCTCGTCGCGCACCTCGTCGACGACACGGTCGAGCGAGAGCGGTTCCTCGCTGAGCAGGAACGCACCGCCGGAGACAGGCGGGATGACGGCGACCTCGTCGCCGTCGGCGAGCGGCCGGTCGCGCTCGGCGTACTCCTGGTTGACGGCGTAGAGGAGCCCGGCCGGCTCGTCGCCGAGCGCGAGCGCGGGCCAGACGTCGCCGACCGTCGCGGCCTCGACTTCCCGCTGCGACCAGCCGGCGCGTTCGCGCAGCCCGGCGAACAGGCGCACCCGCACGCTCACGACGCACAGGCTATGCGGTCCAGCGCACCGGCCAGTCGTGGTGGCCGTAGTAGCCGAGGCTGAAGCCGAGGTTCGCCACCGGCCCGTAGAGCGACCGCGCGTGCAGCAGCATCACGGCCCCGAAGCCCATGCGCTCGCGCACGAAGAGCAGCCACCTCCCGCCGGGCGACCACTGCGGCGACTCATCCGCGGTGCCGGGCGGCGGCACGTCGAGGATGCGGCGCGATCCGTCGAGGCCGACCCGCCACAGCTGCCATCGCGGCGCGAAGAAACCGGCGTCCTCGCTCGTGTGCTGCGCCTCCACGGCGACCGACCTTTCGTCCGGCGCGCACGTCACCGAGCCGAACGACTCCCGCGGGTCGGGCCACAGCGACCGCGGACGCCACGACGGAGGCGAGGCGACCAGGAGGCTCTTGTGGTTCGTCGCGACGCGGTCGAACCCGGCGGTGAAGACCAGCCGGTCGCCGCACCACGCGTGGTAGTCCACGTAGTCGAGTGCGATCCCGAGCTTGTGCACAGGGCCACCGCGCGCGGCGACGACGCGCAGGACGGTGCCGTCGGCGGCGATCGACGCCGAGCTGCCGGGGTCGACGGTGAAGAGGATCCACTTGTCGTCCGGAGAGAACCCGAACAGCCACAGCGGGCCGGCCGTGTCGCCGGGCCCGATCGTCTTGTAGTACTGCGTCTCCGACGCGACCGGATGGCTGCGGTGGATGCCGAGGTTCGTCACCCAGATCGTCTGCCGCGCGGTTTGCCCACGACCCGTTGCGCGGATCGTCGCGGAGAAGCGGCCGTCCGGTGACACGATCGGCGTCTGTGCGCGCGACGCCGGGGCGCGGCCGGCGACGACGTCGACGCAGATCGCGAGCGAGACGACGTGGACGTGCCCCGCGCGGACGAAGCGGAGCGACCCGAGCGCCGGGTCGTCCGGGCACGACGCGACGGGTGCGCGCGCCGCCGCCGTCGCCGCGAACGCGGCGAGCACGACGAGCACCGGCGCTGCGCTGCGCACGGCGAAACGGTACGCCCCGGCGGTTCAGGAGCGGTAGAGGCGCGTACGATGGACACGATGGCGGCGACCGACCGGCGCGAGACCGAATCGGGCATCGAGGTGAAGCCGGTCTACACCGCCGCCGACGTCCCGCACGAGCTCGAGCTCCCGGGCGAGTACCCGTTCACGCGCGGCCCGTACGCCGACATGTACCGCGGCCGGCCGTGGACGATCCGCCAGTACGCCGGGTTCGCGTCCGCGGAGGAGTCGAACGCCCGGTACCGCTACCTCCTCGAGCGCGGTCAGACCGGGCTCTCGATCGCGTTCGACCTGCCGACGCAGCTCGGGTACGACTCCGACGACCCGCACGCGGCGGGGGAGGTCGGCCGCACCGGCGTCGCGATCGACTCGATCGCCGACATGGAGATCCTGCTCGACGGGATCCCGCTCGCGGACGTGTCGACGTCGATGACGATCAACGCGCCCGCCTCGCTGCTGCTCCTGCTCTACGAGCTCGTCGCCGAGCAGCAGGGCGTTCCGGGCGACCGCCTGCGCGGCACCGTGCAGAACGACATCCTCAAGGAGTACATCGCGCGCGGCAACTACATCTTCCCGCCGCGGCCGTCGATGCGCCTCACCACCGACCTGTTCGCCTACTGCGCCGAGCGGATCCCGCGCTGGAACACGATCTCGATCTCCGGCTACCACATCCGCGAGGCGGGCTCGACGGCGGTGCAGGAGCTCGCCTTCACGCTCACGAACGGCATCGCCTACTGCGCCGCCGCCGTCGAGGCGGGGCTCTCGCCAGACGAGTTCGCGGCGCGGCTGTCGTTCTTCTTCAACGCGCACAACGACTTCTTCCAGGAGGTGGCGAAGTTCCGCGCGGCGCGTCGGCTATGGGCGCGCATCGTGCGCGAGCGGTTCGGCGCCACCAACCCGAAGGCGCTCGCGCTGCGCTTCCACGCGCAGACCGGCGGCTCGACGCTCACGGCGCAGCAGCCGGAGAACAACGTCGTCCGGGTCGCCGTGCAGGCGCTGTCGGCGGTTTGCGGCGGCGCGCAGTCGCTGCACACGAACGCGTTCGACGAGGCGCTCGCGCTGCCCACGGAGCGCTCGGCGACGATCGCGCTGCGCACGCAGCAGATCCTCGCGGCGGAGGCGGGAACGACCGCGACGGCCGACCCGCTCGGGGGCTCGTACTACGTCGAGGCGCTGACCGACGAGCTCGAGCGGCGCGCGTGGGAGCTGATCGAGCAGGTCGACGATCTCGGCGGCGCCGTCCAGGCGATCGAGCAGGGATTCGTCCAGCACGAGATCGAGAGTGCGGCGTTTCGCTGGCAGCAGGAGGTCGAGACGGGCAACCGCCCGATCGTCGGCGTCAACGTCTTCACGTCCGGGTCGGAGGAGCCGATCGAGCTGCACACGATCGACCCCGCGTCGGAACGGCGCCAGCTCGAGCGCACGGCGCGGCTGCGCGCCGAGCGGAACGCGGCGGACGCCGATGCCGCGCTCGCCAGGGTGCGGGCCGCTGCGCGCGGTACCGAGAACATGCTGCCGCCGATGCGCGACGCGCTGCGCGCGCGCTGCACGATCGGCGAGATCTGCGGCGTGCTCCGAGACGAGTGGGGCGAGCACGACCGCGCTCGTTAGCGCGTCCCGCCGTGCGGATCCTCGTCGTCTCGCAGATGTACCCGGGCCCGAGCGACCCCGACCTCGGCACGTTCGTCGAGCAGGGCGTGCGCGCGCTCGCAGAACGCGGCCACGACGTCGAGCTCGCGGTGCTCGACACCCGCGGCGGCGGCAAGGCGCGCTACCTCGAGCTGCGCAGGCGCGTCCGGGCGGCGGCGCGTCCGGACGTGGTCTGGGCGCACTTCCTCGTCCCCGCCGGCTTGCTCGCGGCCGACGTCGACGCGCCGCTCGTCGTCACCGCGCACGGGCGCGACGTGCGCAACGTCGGCTCGATCCCCGGCATCGCGCGGCTCACGCGCCGCGTCGTCCGGCGCGCGTCGACGGTCGTCTGCGTCTCGCAGTACCTGCGCCGCGAGCTGGAGACGTCGCTGCCCGAGGCGCGCGGGAAGACCGAGGTGGTCGACTCCGGCGTCGACCTCGAACGGTTCCGTGCCGTGCCCGGGCGCGAGGAGCTCGAACCGCCGGCGTACCTGCACGTCGGCTCGCTGACGGAACGCAAGAACGTCGTCCGTCTCGCCGACGCGTTCGCGCGCCTCGGCCGCGGCTCGCTGACGTTCGTCGGCGACGGCCCGCTGCGGGCGCAGCTCCGAGGCCGCGCGCGCGTTTGCGTCGTCGGCGCCGTTCCGCAGCACGAGGTGCCCGCGTGGATGTGCAGTGCGTCCGTCGTGTGCGGCCCGGCGCTGCTCGAGCCGTTCGGCCAGTCGCTGCTCGAGGCGATGGCGTGCGGGCGGAGCGTCGTCGCCACGCGGATCGGCGGGCCGCCGGAGTTCGTGCGCGACGGCGCCGGCGTCCTCGTCGACCCGCTCGACGTCGACGAGCTCGCGCGCGCGCTCGAGAGGGCCGCGGCGCTGCCGGTGCCGAACGACGCGGCGCGGGCCGCGGCCGCCGAGCACGACCTCAGGCGGCAGGCGGCTCGCGTGGAGGCGATTCTCGAACGAGCCGTTCGAGGTCAGCGAGCCTGACCTCGACGAGCGGCGCGACCCCGTCCTCGAGCCCGTGCTCGCGCGCGACCGCGAGCGCCTGCTCGTAGCTCGCGCGCACCTTCTCCGGCGCCACGCCCTGCTTGAGCCGGTTGTCGCCGGTGACCAGCAGGTCGTGGATGCGCCGCCTGGCGTCCGCCTCGTCCACACGAGTAAGTTAGTGCGCCGATGCGGTCGGACAGGGTGCGGGTGGTGATCGCGGACGACCAGCGCCTGTTCGCGGAGGCACTCGAGGCGATCCTCTCCACCGACGGCCGCCTGACCGTCGTCGGCCGTGCCACCGACGGCCGCGAGGCGCTCGAGCTCGCCCGCGAGCACCGGCCGGACGTCGTCCTGATGGACATCTCGATGCCCCTGATGGACGGGATCGACGCGACGAAGGCGATCCGCGAGGAGCTGCCCGAGACGCGCGTGATCGTGCTGACGGGGTCGGCCGCCACGGACGACGTCTCGCGCGCGCGCAGCGCGGGCGCCTCGAGCTACGTGACGAAGGACCAGATCGCCGGCGACCTCGTCCGTGCGATCCTCGAGGCCGCCGCGGGGTAGGCACTTCTCCATGGGCTACCCTGGCGCCGCCGATGCTCGCCTTCTTCTCCGTCATCCACGTGCTGCTGTCGGCGGCGCTCGTCGGGTTGATCCTCATGCACTCGGGCCGCGACACCGGGCTCGGCGGCATGGGCTTCACGCCCGCCTCGCAGGGCGGCACGCACATCGTCGAGCGAAACCTGACGCGGCTGACGATCCTGGTCGCGCTGCTCTTCTTCGGCAACACGATCCTGCTCTTCCGCCTGCTGCAGTAGGCTCCGGCGGCGTGCAGCTGGCGCGCCTCCATCACGTGACGTGCGTGTGCTCCGACGCGCAGGAGACGCTCGACTTCTATCGCGGGCTCGGCTTCGCGCTCGTCAAGAAAACCGTCAACTTCGACGACCCGCACAGCTACCACCTCTACTTCGGCGACGCGACGGGCGAGCCCGGCACGCTGCTCACGTTCTTCGAGTGGCCGCGCGCGGAGCCGGGCCGTCTCGGGCGCGGGACGCTCGAATCGATCGGCCTTGAGCTGCCGACGGTGACGGCGGAGGCCGTCGAGCTCGACCCGGACGGGTTGCGCCTGCGCCTGTATCCCGGCGACGCGGTGCGGGTGCGCGACGTCGCCGCCATCGGCAACCCCGACCTCTACGCCGGCTTGTTCGTCGAGGACGGGCCGCTGCGCTTCGCCGAGCCCGTCGAGGAGGCGGCGCTGATCGGGCCGGGGACGACGCACCACGTCGCGTGGCGCGTGGACGGCGATGCGGACGAGCAGGCGTGGTTCGAACGCCTGACGGAGATCGGGCTGCGGCCGACGCCCGTCCAGGACCGCAAGTACTTCCGGTCCGTGTACTTCCGGATGCCCGACGGACTGCTGATCGAGGTTGCGACCGACGACCCCGGCTTCCTCGTCGACGAGCCGCGCGAGACGCTCGGCAGCGCGCTGTCGCTGCCGCCGTGGCTCGAGTCGGAGCGTGCGACGCTCGAGCGCGAGCTGACGCCGATCGGCTGACGCGCCGCTACACTGCGCGGGCTCTCGCGCTGGTGGCGGAATTGGTAGACGCGCTAGGTTGAGGGCCTAGTGGCCGCTTAGGCCGTGGAGGTTCAAGTCCTCTCCAGCGCATCGAAGCCGTCCGGCGGGGCGGCTTCTTCGTCTCGGCCGAACCGGGCTCGAACCGCGGCGCCGTAGGCTCGGGTTCATCGTCGCAACCGTGCCTCAGACGGCGCTGACGCCGAACGCGATCGCGTTCGCGTCTCCCGCGCGCGGCATCGCCGGCGGCGGCTGGACCTCGTGCCCGACCTTCGGATGTCCGTCCGCCGGGACCGTCTCGCTCACCGACGACGGCGGCCGCACGTGGCGCGTCGCGCTGCGCACGCGCCGGCCCGTCGTCGCCGTGGCGACGGCAGGCGGTATCGACCGCGCCGAGCTGGCGGGCGGCCGCTGGCTCGAGAGCCGCGACGGCGGGCGCAGCTGGCGACGCGCGGCCGCGCCCGTCCGGCCACGGCCGCCGTGCGCGCGCGGCGCGAACACGGCTCCGGACGTCGACCGAGTCGTCGCCGGAGCGTGGGCGCTCTGCGTCGGGCAGCCCGGAGCGGGCAACGAGGCGAAGGCCGTCTTCCGCCGCGTCCACGGGCGCTGGCGGCGCATCGCGTGGACGAGCGTCCTCGGGCGCGCCGTCGGCGGGATCGCGAGCTACGGCTACCCGCTCGGCCTCACGATGGCGCGCAACGGTTTCGGGATCATCTGGGAGTCGCGCGGCACGCTCTACGTCACACGGGACGGCGGCTACCGCTGGCGTGCGCTCCCGCGCGTCGCGCGGCCGGAGCGGGACTTCGGCATCGCCGCCGTCGCGCTGCCGCACGACATCGCGTACGTCGTGCTCGCGCTCGGGGGCGGGACGCAGCGGCGCCTGCTCGAGACGGCCGACGCGGGACGGACCTGGCACGTCGTCCATCGCTGGCGCTGATCAGGCGACCGGAGCGCCGCAGAGGTGGAGGACGCCGCCGCGCACCTCCGCCACCGGCTCCCACGGGCGATGCGGCTCCGCGTGGCCGGGGCGGAGCAGGTGCACGACGTCGTGGCCGCGCGCGTGCAGCAGCTCCGCGACGAGCCGCCGGTGGCAGCGCCACCAGAGGGTCTCCGCGCACATGAGGCAGGGCGCCGGCTCGTCGAGCTCGCGCGCGAGCGCGGCCTGGAACTCGGCCGAGCGCATCCAGGCGGCGTAGCTGCGGAAGGCGGCCACGCGGATGCAGCTGAAATCGTCCTCGCCCGCCTCGCCGCTGCGCCGACCGCCGAGCGCGGCGGTGTGGCGGTAGGCGATGCCGGCCGCGGCCAGCGAGGCGGCGAGTCTGTCGCGGCCGAACTGCGGGTGGCGCCGCGAGCCGGGAAACCGCCGCACGTCCACCAGCGTCCGGACGCCGACGTCGCCGAGACAGGCGAGCAGCTCCTCGACCGGCCGCGCTCCGTGCCCGATCGTGAACACCGTCATCACGAAAGCGTGCCGCGGTTGACGGCGTCCGCAGGACTCTCTACCCTGGTGGCGAACACACGTTCGGACACTCCGCCCCTCGCCTCAGGGAGACGACCTTGCTGACCCCGCGCCAACAGGAGATCTGGAACTACCTCGTCGAGTACGTCGATCGCCACGGCTACCCGCCGACGGTGCGCGAGATCGGCGAGCGGATCGGGCTCGCGTCGCCGTCGACCGTCCACGCGCACCTGGCGAACCTCGAGCGCGCGGGGCTCCTGCGGCGCGACCCGACCAAGCCGCGGGCGCTCGAGCTGCTCGGCCGCGAGCGGCGCGACGCGGCCCCCGCGGGGGAGCCGGAGGCGCGCGACGTCGCGCGGCTGCCGCTCGTCGGCGAGATCGCCGCAGGCGGGCCGCTGCTCGCGGAGGAGAACATCGAGGAGTACGTGCCGCTGCCGGCGGCGACGCGCGGCGACTTCCTGCTGCGCGTGAAGGGCGACTCGATGATCGAGGCCGGCATCCTCGACGGCGACCTCGTGATCGTGCAGCGCGCGCAGGACGCGCGCAACGGCGAGATCGTCGTCGCACTCGCAGGCGACGACGAATCGGCGGACGAGGCGACCGTCAAGACGTTCTACCGCGAGAAGGGCCGCGTGCGGCTGCAGCCGGAGAACTCGTCGCTCGAGCCGATCTTCGCCAGGCACGTGCGGATCCTCGGACGCGTGGTGGGGGTGTTCAGGGAGCTGTGAACGTCGCGCCGCTCCACCGGACGCTCGACCAGGAGCTCGTCGCGCTGCTCCGCGGCGCGTCGCTCGAGTGCCTGTGCTGCGGCGAGTTCGTGATGCACGCGCGCGGCGGCAGCGTCTTCTGTCCGGAGTGCGGGGCGCAGCTCGCCGCCGCCGACGCCGCCGGCGGGGCGGTCGCCGCCGATACCGCGACGTAGGCGGAGCTCAGGTGCGCGCCGGCGGCCGCGTCGTCGCGCGCACGACGAGGTCGAGCGGCAGCGTCTCGACCTGCAGCTCGGGCGGCATCCCGTCGAGCGACTGCAGCAGCAGCTCGGCGCCGCGGCGGCCGCTCTCGAACAGGGGCTGGCGGACGGTCGTGAGGCCGACGTAGGACGCGATCTCGACGTCGTCGAAGCCCACGACCGACAGGTCGTCGGGCACCCGCACGCCGAGCCCGCGCGCGGCCTCGAGCACGCCGAGCGCCTGCGTGTCGGACGCGGCGAAGATCGCCGTCGGCGGCTCCGGCAGGCGCAGCAGCTCCTCCGCGATGCTCCGCGCGACGTGGCGGCTGTGCGTGCCGGCGCGGACGTACTCCGGCCGCACCGGAATCCCGGCCTCGGCGAGCGCCTGCTCGTAGCCGATCGTCCGGTCGCGGCTCGAGTGGAAGCGGAACTCGTCGGCCGGCTTGTCGCCGATGAACGCGATGCGGCGATGGCCGAGCTCGACGAGGTAGCGGGTGGCGAGCCGCCCGCCGTGGACGTCGTCGACGACCACCGCCGGCAGGCCGTCGGCGCGGGCGTCGACGAGGACGGCGTCGATCCCCATCGCGCGCATGCGACGCACCTCCTCGGCCGGCGGGACGAGCGAGACGATCAGCAGCCCGTCGGTGCGGTGCGAGTCGGCGAGCAGGCGGAACGCGCGCTCCTGCCGGCCGGCGGATTCGACGTCGAACAGCGCCAGGTCGAACGAGGACTGTGCGAGCTCGGTGACGATCCCGCGCACGCGCTCGATCGGCGACGGGTTCGTGAGGAACGGCATGACGACGCCGACGACCGACGTGCGCTTGAGCGACAGGTTGCGCGCAACGGCGCTCGGGCGGTAGTCGAGCTCGCGGATCGCGTCCAGGACGCGCTCGCGGGTCGGCTCGGCGACGTTGGAGCGCCCGTTCAGGACGCGGGAAACCGTGGCGACGCCGACGCCGGCGCGCGCCGCGACGTCGCCGATCTTCGCGGGAGCCGGCGGAACCGTTTCCACGTTCACAGCCTAACTCCGCAGGGGGCGAAGCGTCATATCGCGACGCAGGCTTGATTTCCGGCGAGCCTGCGGGTTAACCTCACCCACCCCCAGAATGAAACCGGTTCCAGTAGGAGGGATCGAATGCGCAGGATTGCCGCACTCCTCGCCTTGGCGGTTCTCGTGCTCGCCGCCGCAGCGCTCGTCGCGACGGCGCGGGCGGGGACGAAGGCGACGACGGTCACGCTCGCCGGCTGGTCCTCGGGCGCCGACGAGGACAAGCTGCTCCAGCAGATCGTCAACGTCTTCAACAAGACGCACAAGAACATCCATGTCAACTACAACGTCATCAACGGCGACTATTCGACCGCCATGACGGCGCGGTTCGCCGCTCACAACCCGCCGGACGTCTTCTACGTCGACTCGAGCCTCGCGTCGACATGGGCGTCGCAGGGCGTGCTGCAGCCGCTGAACAGCTACATCAAGTCGAGCCATTACGACACGAGCAAGTTCTATCCGAGCCTGCTCGCCGCGTTCACGGTCGGGAAGAAGATCTACGGCTTCCCGAAAGACTGGTCGCCGCTCGCGATGGAGATCAACACGGGCATGCTCGGCACCGCGCACGCTTCGGTGCCGAAGACGTGGGCGCAGCTGAAGGCCGCGGCGCAGAAGATCCAGGCCGCGGGCGTCGTGAAGGGCGGAGCGCCGATCTGCCTCTCCGCGGACTGGGCGCGGCTCCTCCCGTTCGTCTTCCAGAACGGCGCGGGCATCAACTCGCTCACGTCGCCGGCTGCGGCCGCCGCCGTGAACTTCTACGTCGGGCTGATCAAGCAGGGGCTCGCGCAGACGCCGGACAAGCTCGGCTCGGGCTGGTGCGGCGAGGCGCTCGGCAAGCAGAAGGCCGCCATCATCTTCGAGGGCAACTGGCTGCTGCCGTTCATGTCGTCGACGTACCCGAACACGCGGTACGGCGTCTTCCCGATGGTGAAGCAGAAGACCGGCGGCAACCTCGCCTTCACCGTCTCGTACTCGATGGCGAGCGCGTCGAAGAACAAGCAGGCCGCGTGGACGCTCCTCAGCTGGCTGACGGGCAAGCAGGGTCAGAAGCTGTGGGTGTCGAAGGGCCTCGCGCTGCCGTCGCGCTCAGACGTGAAGGCGATCGGCGGCCGGCAGAACTTCCTGGCCGCGGCGAAGTACGCGCACGGGTGGGGCTTCCCGCACTTCGCGACCGCGTACTCGAAGATGAACAACGACCTGACCGCGGTCATCAGTGGCAGCATGACCGTCCAGCAGATGCTGAACGACGCCGCCAACGCGATCAGGAACGGCTAATCGCACGAACCGTCCCTCCCGCGCGCCAGGCCGCGCGGGAGGGACGATCTCATCCGACCGATGACGTCTGCCGCCACCACCGCACCCGTTTCGCGCAGGGACTCGCTGTTCGGGGCGCGTCTGCGCGAGGCCGGCTGGGGCTACGCCTTCGTGCTCGTGCCGATGGCCGTGTTCGGGCTGTTCTTCATCTACCCGTTCGGCTACGCGATCTATATCAGCTTCTTCCACTGGGGAATCCTCGGCAAGCAGGGCGGGACGATCTGGTTCCACAACTACGACCTGCTGTGGAAGGACCCCATCTTCCACATCGCGATCAAGAACACGCTGGAGTACACGGCCGGCGTGCTGCCGCTCGAGATGGCGGTGGGGCTGGTGATGGCGATCGTCGTCAACCAGAACATCCGCGCGAAGAACTTTTGGCGTGCGGCGTTCTACTTTCCGTCGCTCGCGTCGTCCGTGGCGATCACCACGATCGCGCTGTATCTCGGCGCATCCGACGGGCTCATCAACCACGCTCTCGGGACGACCACTCCGTGGTTCAGCACGGCAGGCACGGTGACGTGGGCGATCGTCGTCCTCAACGCGTGGACGACCTCCGGCACGGTGATGCTGTTCTACCTCGCCGCGCTGCAGTCGATCCCGACCGACGTCTACGAGGCCGCGGCCGTCGACAACACGGGGACGTGGCGGACGTTCTGGAAGATCACGTTCCCGCTGCTGCGGCCGGCGCACTTCTTCGTCATGGTCGTCTTCGGGATCGGCGCGCTGAAGGTCTTCGACCAGCAGTTCATCGCGTCGGGCGGAACCGGCGGCCCCAACAACGCAACGCAGACCGCGGTGCTCTACATCTACCGCGAGGCGTTCCAGGCATTCGACTTCGGCATCGCGGCGGCCGCCGGCGTCGTCGTCTTCGTCATCATCTTCGCGCTGACGCTCGTGCAGCGGCTCACGGTCGGTCGACAGGAGCCGCTCTGATGGCGCAGGCCGTCGCTGGAGCCCAGCCGTACATTCCGGCGCGCGCACGTGCGGATGTGGCGCGCAAGGTGATCGTCTACCTCGCGCTGCTCGTGATCGCGCTGCTGTTCGCGATCCCGTTTCTCTGGTCGATCGCCACCTCGTTCAAGACGATCCCCGACAGCGTCAACGTGTCGCTGATCCCGCACCCGTGGACGACGTCGGCCTGGCGCTCGATCTGGCACGACTACTCGTTCCCGACGTACATCAAGAACAGCGTGTTCCTCGCGGTCGTCGTGACCGCGTGCAACATGTTTCTCGGCGGCCTCGGTGGCTACGCGTTCGCGCGGCTGCACTTCTGGGGCCGTGAGCTGCTCTTCCTCGCGGTGCTCGGAACGCTGATGGTGCCCGACCAGCTGCGCCTGATCCCCGTGTTCGTGATGCTCACGAACTGGGGCCTGATCCAGACGTTCAAGGGCTACATCCTGATCAACCTCGTGACGGCGACGAACCTCTTCTTCATGCGCCAGTACTTCCTCACGATCCCGAAGGACTTCGAGGAGGCGGCGAAGCTCGACGGCGCCGGCTACTTCAAGACGTTCTGGCGCGTGATGCTGCCGCTCGCGCTGCCCGCGATCGCGGCGCTTGCGATCCTGCAGTTCCAGGGCACGTGGAACGACTTCTTCTGGCCGCTGATCATCTTCGGCCAGGGCAACCCGCACCTCTACACGGTGCAGCTCGGTCTTGCCGAGCTGCGATTCACGTACTCGACGCTGTGGCCGGAGATCATGGCCGGCAGCGTGATCGCGATCCTGCCGATCCTCGCGATCTTCCTGGCATTCCAGCGCTTCTTCGTCTCCGGCGTCGTCTCGTCGGGAGTCAAGGGATGACGCGCTCCGGCCAGGCGCTGCGCCTCGCGCTGCGCGACTTCTACGGGAACTCGTGGCGTCTCGTGCCGCTGAACGCGCTCCTCGGGGCCGCGCTCGTCGCGGTCGGGGTCGCGACGTTCGCGGTGCATGCGCTGCTCGTGCTGGCAGTCCTGGCGGGGCCGCTCGCAGCGGCGCTGGCGCATTGCGCCGTCACGCTCGTGCGCACCGGGAACCTCACGCTGGCGGACGCGCTCGACGGCGTGCGCCTGCACTGGCGCCGCGGGCTCCAGCTCGCGGCGGCAGGCACCGCGTTCGCGGTCCTCGTCGCGCTCGCAGTCCCTTTCTACGCGACGTCGCCGCTCGGGCTCCCGCTCATGTTCCTCGCGATCTACGTCGCGGTCCTCCTCGGCGTCTACCAGCTCGTGCTGTGGACGCTGGCCGTCGCAGATCCCCAGCGGTCGCTGCGTCAGCTCGTGCCCGCCGCCGCCGAGACGCTCGTGCGGCGGCCGGGCGCGACCGCGGCGCTCACGCTCGTGCTGCTCGTCGTCAACCTCGCCGGCATCGCCGCAGCCGTGATGCCGTTCCTCACTCTCACCGTCGCCTACTCGTTCGTCGCGATCGCGCACTTCGCGCTGCCGCGCGAGCTCGAAGAGGAGTCCTGCTGATGGCATCGATCACCTTCGACCACGTCACGAAGCAGTTCGACGAGACGAAAGCCGTCGACGACCTCGACATCCAGGTCGCGGACGGCGAGTTCCTCGTCCTCGTCGGCCCGTCCGGCTGCGGGAAGACGACCGCTTTGCGCATGCTCGCCGGGCTGGAGGAGATCACCTCGGGGCGGATCCTGATCGGCGACCGCGTCGTCAACAACGTGGCGCCGGGCGCGCGCAACGTGGCGATGGTCTTCCAGTCGTACGCGCTCTACCCGCACATGACGGTGCGCGACAACCTCGCCTTCAGCCTGCGCAACTTCAAGGTGCCGAAGGAAGAGATCGAGCGGCGCGTGCAGCAGGCGGCGGAGATCCTCGAGCTCGACCAGTTGCTGAAGCGCAAGCCGCGGCAGCTTTCCGGCGGCCAGCGGCAGCGGGTGGCGCTGGGGCGCGCGATCGTGCGCGAGCCCGATGCGTTCCTGATGGACGAGCCGCTGTCGAACCTCGACGCCGCGCTGCGCGTGCAGACGCGCGCGGAGATCATGAAGCTGCAGAAGCGGCTCAGCACGACGACGATCTACGTCACGCACGACCAGGTCGAGGCGATGACGATGGGCGACCGCATCGCCGTGATGAGCAAGGGTGTTCTGCAGCAGATCGGACGCCCCGAGGAGCTGTACCGGCACCCGGCGAACACGTTCGTCGCGACGTTCATCGGATCGCCTGCGATGAACCTGCTGCCCACGACGACGCTCGGGCTCAACGCCGGCGGCAAGCTCGCCGGCTTCCGGCCCGAGCACGTACGGCTCGGGAACGGCATGCCGGACGCCGCGTCGTACGAGGCGCTCGTCGAGGTCGTCGAGTATCTCGGCGACGAGCAGCTCGCGCACCTGAAGCTCGGCGAGCGCGACGTCGTCGCGAAGCTCCCCGTCGAACCTCGCCTCGAGGCAGGAACCACGCGGACGTTCTCGGTTCCGCTCGAGCGCGTCCTCCTGTTCGACGAGGCGAGCGGCCAGGCCGCCGGCACGGCCGCCTGATTCACTGCTTCCGTGTCGCTGACCGTCCTCGAAGGGTCGACCTTCTGCGTCTGCGACGACGCAGGCGACGTCGACGGCAAGGCGTCCGCGTCCGGGTTCTTCTCCGCCGACACCCGCTTCCTCTCACGCTCCGTGCTGACCGTCGGAGGTGCGCCGCCGCTGCTTCTGTCGAGCAGCCAGCCCGCGCCGCACCTCGTCCAGTTCGTCTCGGGCAACCCGGTCGTCGACAGCCTCCAGCCGGACCAGCTCTCGATCGAGCGCGAGCGCTTCGTCGGCGGCCTGATGCACGAGCGCATCCGGATCGAGAACCACAGCCGCACCCGCGTCGCCACCGAGGTCGCGCTCGAGCTGGAGGCAGACTTCGCCGACATCTTCTCCGTCAAGGAGCTCGACCCCGGCTTCGGCAACCCGTCCGCGGTCACGCTTCCCCCGCCCACGTCGCCGACGTGGCGCGAGGACGGCACGACAGCCGTCTTCGCCGACCCGACATTCCCCGCGCGCACGATCGTGCACTTTTCGCAGCCGTGCGTGATCGACGGGGGCGTCGTCCGCTTCCCGCTCGAGCTCGCGCACCGCGAGAGCTGGGTGCTCGAGGTGAGCGTGCAGCCGCTGCTCGACAGCGACGCACCGCTCGGCGCCGACGAGTTCGCGCCGCATCGCGAGCAGGAACGGCTGCGCGCGGACGCCTCGCTCGACGAGTGGCACCGCACGACCCCGCGCCTGCGCTCTCCGTGGAGCGACCTCGAGCAGACGTGGCGGCGCTCGGTCGCCGACCTCGCGGCGCTGCGGATGCGGGTACCGGGCCACGACTTCGGCCCGGTTCCGGCCGCGGGGACGCCGTGGTTCATGACGGTCTTCGGCCGCGACACGTTGATTTGCTGCCTGCAGACGATGGTGTTCGGCCCGGACTTCTCGCGCGGCGCGCTGCGCGTCCTCGCCGCGCTGCAGTCGACGGAGGACGACCCTCTGCGCGACGCGGAGCCGGGGAAGATCATCCACGAGATGCGGCGCGGCAAGGCCGCGTCGAGTTGGGCGGGCCGCTACTACGGCTCCGTCGACGCGACGCCGCTCTTCCTGATCCTGCTCTCGGAGCATTGGCGCTGGACCGCGGACCCGGCGCTGCCGCGCGAGCTCGAGGGCGCGGCGCGGCGGGCGCTGGCGTGGATCGACGGCCCGGGTGACCGCGACGGCGACGGCTTCGTCGAGTACGCGCGGCGCGCGTCACGCGGGATCCGGAACCAGTCGTGGAAGGACTCGGACTGCTCGATGGTGTTCCACGACGGGACGCTGGCCGAGGCGCCGATCGCGGCCGTCGAGGTGCAGGGCTACGTCTACGACGCGAAGCTGCGGCTCGCCGAGCTCGCGCGCGAGGTGTGGCGCGACGACCTGCTCGCGGACCGGCTCGAGCGGGATGCGGCGGAGCTGCGGCGCCGCTTCGACGATGCGTTCTGGGTCGACGGCTTCTACGCGCTCGGCCTCGACCGCGACAAGCGCCCGATCGACGCCGTCGCCTCGAACATGGGCCATCTGCTCTGGAGCGGCATCGTGCCGCCGGAGCGCCGCGACGCCGTCGTCGACATGCTGCTGAGCGACCGCCTCTGGTCGGGGTGGGGCGTGCGCACGCTCGCCGCGGACGAGGAGGGCTACAACCCGCTCGTCTACCACAACGGCACGGTGTGGCCGCACGACAACTCCCTGATCGCGTGGGGGCTCGCGAACGCCGGCCGCGTCCGGGAGCTGCACCTGCTGGTCCGCCGGACGATCGAGGCCGCGGCGCAGTTCGAGCACCGGTTGCCGGAGGTCTTCGCCGGCTTCGCCCGCCGCCGCACGGGCGTCCCGGTCGAGTATCCGACGGCGTCGCGCCCGCAGGCGTGGGCGGCGGCGACCCCGGTCCTGCTGCTGCGCGCGCTGCTCGGCCTCGAGCCCGATCGCCACGCAGGCGTGCTGACCGCGACGGCGGTCGGCCTCCCCGATTGGGCCGAGGGGTTGTGCCTCGACAACGTGCGCGCGCTCGGGAAGACGTGGACGGTGCGCGTCGAGCACGGCGGCGTCGCCGTCGAGCGCGGCGTGGACCGGGCCGAATCGGGGTTAGACTTCGAGGTGCAGGCCGGGTGACCGCGGCGCCTCGACGAGGCGCCGAGGAAAGTCCGGACACCGCAGGGCAGGACGCTGGCGTGAGCCAGGCGGCGAAAGCCGACGGAAAGTGGAACAGAAAGGACACCGCCTCCGACGTATCTCCGGAGACGTCGCAGGTAAGGGTGAAACGGTGGGGTAAGAGCCCACCAGCGTCGCGGCGACGCGGCGGCTAGCCAAACCCCGTCCGGTGCAAGGCGAACAGGGCCCGCCACGAGGCTGCCCGCCCAGGGCCCGGGTAGCTGCACAGAGGGATGGTCACCCTCGACAAAATCCGGCTTACAGGCCTGCTACGGAAGAGCCCCGCGAGGGGCTCTTCTACTTGCGACGTTATCTCCACCGACGCTCGGGTAGGAGCGCCGGGTGAGCGCAGTCGAGCCCCCGGTCCGGATCGAGGTCGCTGTGCGCGTGAACGGCGTCGAGCACACGCTCGAGCTCGACACGCGCACCTCGCTCCTCGACCTCTGCCGCGAGCACCTCGGCCTGACCGGCTCGAAGAAGGGCTGCGACCACGGCCAGTGCGGC